>NZ_JBEYUW010000015.1:0-222722 GCF_040643735.1 Streptomyces sp. NPDC047085 | reverse complement strand
ACGCCCGGTTACATTCCGAACCCGGAAGCTAAGCCTCACAGCGCCGATGGTACTGCAGGGGGGACCCTGTGGGAGAGTAGGACGCCGCCGAACAAATTTTGAAAGGGTTGGATCCCGAACTTCGGTTCAGGGTCCAACCCTTTTTTGGTATGCGTAACTTCACGTTCACGTTGCGCACTCAGCATCCATCACATGGGTACTGCTGCAATGCTCAGGGCCGCCGGCGTAGGAGTCGGTGACGAGGTCGTCGTGCCGGCCTTCGGGAACGTCGAAGTCTCCGAGGCCGTGACCCTGGCGGGTGCGCTCCCGGTGTTCGCGGACATAGATCCGCTCACGTACTGCCTGGACACGGCAGCCGTGGAGGCGGCCATAACCCCCCGTACCGCGGCGGTCGTTGTCGTACACCGCTTCGGGCGGCGGGCCGGCGTCGGGCGGTTGCACGAGGTCGGTCAGCGGCACGGGCTGCTCGTGCTGGAGCAGGGTGAGTCCGAGGCGCCGTACGACGAGATAGCGCAGCGCAGGGAGCGGGCGGCGTATCTGGACGCCAAGCTCAAGGGTGTGCGGACGCCGGACGGCGGTGACGGGCACACCTACCAGCAGTACGTGGTGCGGGTGCCGGGCAACGGGCGGCCGGACCGCGACGCCTTCGCTCGGGCTCTGCGGTCCAGGGGAGTTGACTGCCGAGTGCCGGTGAAGACGCCCGTGCACCGGCTGCCGGAGTTCCGGCGCTGTGTGGCGCTGCCGGAGACCGAGCTGGCCGCCGACGAGACGCTGGCGCTGCCCGTGGACGCTTCGCTGACCAAGCGGGAGATGCAGCGCATCGTCTCCGCCTGCAATGCTCTCGGGGGACTGCTCCAGCCCGCCTTCTGAACGAGGCCGAACGGATTTGGGAAGTCGGGCCTGTTCAGGGTACGATCTTCTTGTTGCCGCGAGGGAAACCTCGAAAGTGACAAGCCCCTATAGCTCAGTCGGCAGAGCGTCTCCATGGTAAGGAGAAGGTCAACGGTTCGATTCCGTTTGGGGGCTCAAGGAAAAGGCCTCGCCCATAGGGCGGGGCCTTTTCGCATGCCCGGGTGGGTCCGGGCGCACCCGGAGTCCGGGGCGGGGCCCGGGCCTCAGTCCTGCTGAAGACCCGGGACCCGCATGGCCAGAATGGCCATGTCGTCCGACGGTGCGTCGGACGCGAAGCGTTCCACCGCGCGCATGATGCGGGCCGCGACCGCGCCCGCGGTGAGGCCCGTGCAGGTCGTGAGGACGTCGGCGAGGCCGTCGTCGCCCAACATGCGCGTGCCCTCGCGGCGTTCGGTGACGCCGTCCGTGACGCAGAGCAACACGTCGCCGGGGTCGAGCGTGACCGTCTCCTCGTACAGCTCCAGGTCCTCGATCACGCCCAGCAGGGGTTGCGGCTCGGCCGACGCGGCCACCGTGCCGTCCTGGCGCAGACGCAGCGGGAGCGGGTGGCCGGCGCAGACCAGCTTCAATTCGGCGCTGCCGTCCTCCTGGGGCCGCAACTCGCCGTAGAGCAGCGTCAGGAAGCGGCTGCGGTCGCCCTCGTCGAGGATCGCCGAGTTCAGGCGCTCCAGGACCGCCGGGGCGCTCAGGCCCTCCCGGGCCAGCAGGCGCAGGGCGTGCCGGGCCAGGCCGGTGACCGCCGCCGCGTTGGGGCCGGTGCCGCAGACGTCGCCGATGGCGAAGCCGTACGCGCCGTCGCCGATGGGGAAGACGTCGTAGAAGTCGCCGCCGACCTCGTTGCCCTCGCCGGCCGCGCGGTAGATGACCTCCACCTCGACGCCGTCGATCTGCGGCAGGCCCGGTGGGAGCAGGCTGCGCTGGAGGGACTGGCTGATGGCCGTGCGCTCCGAGTACAGGCGGGCGTTGTCCAGGGCGAGGGCGGCCCGGCGGGACAGGTCCTCGGCCAGTTCCAGGATCTCCTGGCGGAAGTGTTCGTCCGTGGGCTTGCCGAGGGTCAGCATGCCGATGACGCGGTTGCGTGCGACCAGCGGCAGCACGACCGTCTCGCCGCCGACGGCGGAGGCCGTCGCCAGGGTCGGGCCGATACCCGGGGCGACCTGGTGCGTGGGGCCGCCGGACAGGCCGAGGCTGCGCATCGAGGAGCGCAGGGCGGCCTGGTGGGCGAGCTCGCCGGGGGCGGTCCAGACGCGGGCGCCAGGCGTCGGCACCGGGTCGGGCGGGGGGACCTTCGACAGCAATGACTTGATGCCGTCGATGAGTTCCTCGTCCTCGTGCAGGACGTACGACAGATACGGTTCCGAGGCCTGGTCGGCGATCGTGTAGACCGCGCACCAGGTGGCCAGAGTCGGGACCGTCATCTGGGCCATCAGGGCGAGGGTCTGGTCGCGGTCCAGGGTGCCGGCCAGCAGGTCGGAGGCCTCGACCAGGAAGCTGAGGGAGCCGCGGCGCAGCCGCTCCAGCTCGCCGAGGCGGGCCGACTCGACGGCCAGGGCGATGCGGTCGGCGGCGAACTGCAGGCGCAGCGCCTCCTCGTTGGAGTACCGGCCGGGCGCCTCCGCCGCGACGCCGAGGGAGCCGGTGAGGCGGCCCTCGACCTTGAGCGGGACCGTGACGACCGAGCGCATGCCGGTGCCCGCGAGGAGCGGTACGGCGCCGGGTACGGCGGTGAGGTCGTCGTGGACGGCCGGCATGCGCGCGGAGCCGTAGCGGCCGGGGCCGGCCTCGACGGGGACGCGGGCGAAGCGCTGGCGGGCGGAGGGCAGGCCGGTGGAGGCGCGGACCTCCAGTTCGGTCTCGTCGTCGGTGGCCAGCAGCAGGAAAGCGGAGTCGCCGTCGAGCATGTCGCGGGCGCGCTCCACGGTGCGCTGCAGGAGGCCGTCGAGGTCGTCCGGCGCGGGGGAGCCGATGAACACCTCGAAGGGGTCGGCGTTCTGGCCGTCGGATCCGGTGCTCTGGTCGCCGGCGGGGACGCGCTGGGGTGTCTGCAGGACGGCGCGTTCGTGGTCGCGTACCAGGAGGCAGACGGTGGAGGGTTCGCCGCCGGTGTCGCGGACCCTGAGGTGGGAGGCGTACACCTGGGCGACCCGGCCGTCGGCCCCGCGGATGCCGTAGCTGCCCTCCCAGCGGGAGAGCTGCAGGGCCTCGGCGATGCCGGTGGCGGTGCCGGGGGTGTGCGGCCAGGCCGCGAGGTCGGTGAGCGGCTTGCCGATGACGTCGCTCGGCGCGTAGCCGAACAGTTCCTCCGCGTCGTCGTTCCAGGCGGCGATGGAGCCCTTCCGGTCGATCTGGAGGACCGCGACGCGGACCCGGCCGTCGGCCAGCGGCAGGAGGTCGGGGGGCAGGGCGGGGCCGGCGGCGCGGGTGCCGAGCGCGCGTTCGGGCAGGTGCAGCTGGAACCAGACGTTCTTGTGGGTGGGCGTGTAGTCGACGCCCCACCGGGCGGCCAGGGCCGCGCAGAGCTGGAGGCCGCGGCCGCCCTCGCGGTCGAGGTTGCCCATGGCGGCGTGGGCGCTCTGGAGGGGTACCTCCCGCTCCGGGTAGCGGTCCGACACCTCGATGCGCACGCCGTCGTCGGCGCGCAGGCACAGCACCTCCGCGTGCGTGCCCGCGTGCACGACGGCGTTGGTCACCAGTTCGCTGGTGAGCACCACGGCGTCGTCGACGACGTCGGCGAAGCCCCAGCCCTGGAGCGTGTCGCGGACGAAGGAGCGGGCGGTCGCGACCGATCGCCCCACGGGCTCGAAGCTGGCGGCCGCGCGCGCGGTGATCACAGAACTCCTCGGCCTGTCGTCGACGTGCAGGGCTGACCGGCCGACCGGCTCGTGCCGCTGCTGCGGCATGCGTTCGCCCGTCGGCCGTGGCTCCGGGGGATGTCCCCCCGGGATCAGTCCGGTGGTCATGGTCTGCGGCCGCCCCTCCGATGCCCGCTCGTTCTGGTGCCACCGCCCGGGCCGGTCGGACCGGTGCGGCTGGACAGCCGCATGCAAGGTTACTTACCTTCACCGTCCGAGCGGGTCCCGGTCGCCGGTGTTTACCCCCCAGGGTGTGCGGACGATGTGCGAAGCTGCCGAACTGTTATGGCCTGGTTCGGCGGGGGTGAAACACTGGGCAAGCTTCTGGTGAAGGTCCGGCCTGGCCGCGTGTGTTTCGTGAACGGCGGGAAGCAGCCCCTGGTGTGGCCGGATCTCGTCTGGCACAAATACCGAGCAGTAATGAGTACGCGGAAGTAACCGGTATGTCGGAACGGAACCGGCACGCTGGGCCGACGCGGCTGAGCACGGCAGTAACGGTCTACCCCTTCGGGAGGGACACAGTGGAGTCTGGCGGAGCGACGCGGGGCACGAAGACGCGCGCGAATGGCGGACCGTCCCTGGGCAGGAACGGTGGCACCACCACCGTGGACACGGCTGCCCTGAACCGGCTGCTGGCGGCTCTCGTGGCGATGCGCGACGGGAACTTCCGCAGGCGGCTCACGGTGTCCGGCGACGGTGTCATGTCGGAGATCGCGGCGGTCTTCAACGAGGTGGCCGACCGGAACATGCACCTGACAGGCGAGCTGTCCCGGGTGCGCCGCATGGTGGGGCGTGAGGGAAAGCTCACGGAGCGGCTGGAGACGGGCGCCTGCGAGGGTTCCTGGGCGACCGCTGTCGAGCACTCCAACGCGCTCGTCGACGACCTCGTGTGGCCCGTCTCGGAGGTCGGCCGGGTCCTGTCGGCGGTGGCCGAGGGTGATCTCTCGCCGCGCATGGACCTGCGCACGCAGGCACCGGACGGGACCGGACATCCGCTGCGGGGCGAGTTCCTGAAGGTCGGCCGTACCGTCAACAACCTGGTCGACCAGTTGTCGACGTTCACCGACGAGGTCACCCGGGTGGCCAGCGAGGTCGGCACCGAGGGCAAGCTCGGCGGTCAGGCCCGGGTGCGCGGCCTGTCCGGCTCGTGGAAGGACCTCACGGACTCCGTCAACACGATGGCGTCCCGGCTGACCGCCCAGGTGCGGGACATCGCACTGGTGACCACCGCGGTCGCCAAGGGTGACCTGTCACGGAAGGTCACCGTCCATGTCGCCGGCGAGATGCTGGAGCTGAAGAACACCGTCAACACGATGGTCGACCAGCTCTCCGCGTTCTCCTCCGAGGTGACGCGGGTCGCGCGCGAGGTCGGCACCGACGGCATCCTCGGCGGCCAGGCACACGTTCCGGGTGTCGACGGCACCTGGAAGGAACTCACCGACTCGGTGAACCTGATGGCCGGCAACCTGACGGCCCAGGTGCGGGGCATCGCCCAGGTCACCACCGCGGTGGCCAACGGTGACCTGTCGCAGAAGGTGACCGTTCCGGCGCGGGGTGAGGTCGCGCAGCTCGCGGACACGATCAACCAGATGACCGAGACGCTGCGGATCTTCGCCGACGAGGTCACGCGCGTGGCCAACGAGGTCGGTGCCGAGGGCCGGCTGGGCGGTCAGGCGACCGTGCCGGGCGTCGCCGGGACGTGGAAGGACCTCACGGACTCCGTCAACACGGTGTTCCGGAACCTGACGACGCAGGTGCGGGACATCGCCGCGGTGACGACCGCCGTTGCGAGTGGTGACCTGTCGCAGAAGGTCACCGTGGACGTGGCCGGCGAGATGCTGGAGCTGAAGAACACCGTCAACGGCATGGTGGACCAGCTGTCGGCGTTCGGTGCCGAGGTGACCCGGGTCGCGCGGGAGATCGGTGTCGAGGGTGAGCTGGGCGGTCAGGCACAGGTGCCGGGAGCGGCCGGTACATGGAAGGACTTGACGGACTCCGTCAACACTGCATTCCGCAACCTCACCGGGCAGGTGCGCAACATCGCCCAGGTGACGACCGCGGTGGCCAACGGTGACCTGTCGCAGAAGGTCACCGTGGACGTGTCCGGTGAGATGCTCCAGCTGAAGAACACCGTGAACACCATGGTGGACCAGCTGTCGAGCTTCGCCGACCAGGTCACGCGGATGGCCCGGGACGTGGGTACGGAGGGCCGGCTGGGCGGTCAGGCCCGGGTGGACGGCGTGTCGGGCACGTGGAAGGAGTTGACGGACTCCGTCAACTTCATGGCCGGCAACCTCACCTCCCAGGTGCGGCAGATCGCCCAGGTGACGACGGCCGTGGCGCGCGGTGACCTGTCGCAGAAGATCGACGTCGACGCGCGGGGCGAGATTCTCGAGCTGAAGAACACGATCAACACGATGGTTGATCAGCTGTCCGCCTTCGCCGACCAGGTGACCCGGGTCGCCCGGGACGTGGGTACGGAGGGCCGGCTCGGCGGTCAGGCCCAGGTGCCGGGCGTCGCCGGTGTGTGGCGGGACCTCACCGACTCCGTGAACGGCATGGCGGGCAACCTCACCGCCCAGGTGCGCAACATCGCTCAGGTCGCCACCGCCGTGGCCCGTGGTGACCTCTCCCAGAAGATCACCGTGGACGCGCGCGGGGAGATCCTGGAGCTGAAGAACACGCTGAACACGATGGTCGACCAGCTGTCGTCGTTCGCCCAGGAGGTCACGCGTGTGGCCCGTGAGGTGGGTACGGAGGGCATCCTCGGCGGTCAGGCCGAGGTGCAGGGTGTCTCCGGCACCTGGAAGGACCTCACGCAGTCCGTGAACTTCATGGCGAACAACCTGACGATCCAGGTGCGCAACATCGCCGAGGTCACGACCGCGGTCGCCAAGGGCGACCTGTCGAAGAAGATCACTGTTGACGCGAAGGGCGAGATCCTTGAGCTCGTCACGACGGTCAACACGATGGTTGATCAGCTGTCCAGCTTCGCCGAGCAGGTGACCCGGGTGGCCCGTGAGGTGGGCACCGAGGGCATCCTGGGCGGCCAGGCGCACGTGCCGGGTGTCACGGGCATCTGGAAGGACCTGAGCAACAACGTCAACCTGATGGCCAACAACCTGACCATGCAGGTGCGGAACATCTCCCAGGTGTCCGCGGCCGTCGCCAACGGTGACCTGACGCGGCAGGTCACCATCGAGGCGCGCGGCGAGGTGGCGCAGCTCGCCGACACCATCAACACGATGGTCAAGACGCTGAGTTCGTTCGCCGACCAGGTCACCAAGGTGGCCCGTGAGGTGGGCACGGACGGCATCCTGGGCGGCCAGGCGCACGTACCGGGTGTGGCCGGCACCTGGAAGGACCTCACCGAGTCCGTGAACCAGATGGCGTCCAACCTGACCGGCCAGGTTCGCAACATCGCCATGGTCACCACGGCGATCGCCAAGGGTGACTTGACGAAGAAGATCGACATTGACGCCCGCGGTGAGATTCTTGAGCTGAAGACGACGATCAACACGATGGTTGATCAGCTGTCCAGCTTCGCCGAGGAGGTCACCCGAGTCGCCCGCGAGGTGGGCACCGAGGGGCAACTCGGCGGCCAGGCACGCGTGCGTGACGTCGACGGCACCTGGCGGGACCTCACCGAGTCCGTGAACGAGATGGCCGGGAACCTGACCCGGCAGGTGCGCGCCATCGCGCGCGTGGCGACCGCGGTGACCCGCGGTGACCTGAACCTGAAGATCGACGTGGACGCGTCCGGCGAGATCCAGGAACTGCAGGACTACATCAACAAGATGATCGCCAACCTGCGCGACACCACGATCGCCAACAAGGAGCAGGACTGGCTCAAGGGCAACCTCGCCCGCATCTCCGCGCTGATGCAGGGCCGCCGGGACCTGGAGGACGTGGCCTCGCTCATCATGAGCGAGCTGACCCCGGTGGTCTCCGCGCAGCACGGCGCGTTCTTCGTGACGATGCCGCTCATGGACGGCCAGGACCTCGCCGGTGACGCCGAGGACCGCTACGAGCTGCGGATGCTCGGCGCGTACGGCTACTCGATGGGCTCCATGCCGACGTCGTTCCGGCCCGGTGAGGGGCTGATCGGCACGGCCGCCCAGGAGAAGCGCACGATCCTGGTGGAGAAAGCGCCCAGCGGCTATCTGAAGATCTCCTCCGGGCTCGGCGAGGCGCCGCCCGCGCAGGTGATCGTGCTGCCGGTGCTGTTCGAGGGCAAGGTGCTCGGCGTGATCGAGCTGGCGTCGTTCACGCCGTTCACGCAGATCCAGAAGGACTTCCTCAACCAGATCGCCGAGATGATCGCGACGAGCGTCAACACCATCTCGGTCAACACCAAGACCGAGCAGCTGCTGAAGCAGTCGCAGGAGCTGACCGAGCAACTGCGGGAGCGGTCGGCCGAGTTGGAGAACCGGCAGAAGGCGCTGCAGTCGTCCAACGCCGAACTGGAGGAGAAGGCCGAGCTGCTGGCCCGGCAGAACCGGGACATCGAGGTGAAGAACACCGAGATCGAGGAGGCCCGGCAGGTCCTGGAGGAGCGCGCCGAGCAGCTCGCGGTGTCGATGCGCTACAAGAGCGAGTTTCTCGCCAACATGTCGCACGAGCTGCGGACGCCGCTCAACTCCCTGCTGATTCTCGCCAAGTTGCTCGCCGACAACGCCGAGGGCAACCTGTCCCCGAAGCAGGTCGAGTTCGCCGAGACCATCCACGGCGCCGGCTCCGACCTGCTGCAGCTGATCAACGACATCCTCGACCTGTCGAAGGTCGAGGCGGGCAAGATGGACGTCTCCCCGACGCGCATCGCGCTCGTCCAGCTCGTGGACTACGTGGAGGCCACCTTCCGGCCGCTGACCGCCGAGAAGGGCCTGGACCTGTCCGTACGGGTCTCCCCGGAGCTGCCCGCGACCCTGCACACCGACGAACAGCGGCTGTTGCAGGTGCTGCGCAACCTGCTGTCCAACGCGGTGAAGTTCACCGACTCCGGGTCGGTGGAGCTGGTGATCCGGCCCGCCGGTCAGGGCGTGCCGCAGAAGATCAGGGAGCAGCTGCTGGAGGCCGGTTCGCTGACCGATCCGGACGCCGAGCTGATCGCGTTCTCGGTGACCGACACGGGCATCGGCATCGCCGCCAGCAAGATGCGGGTCATCTTCGAGGCGTTCAAGCAGGCGGACGGCACGACCAGCCGCAAGTACGGCGGCACCGGCCTGGGTCTGTCCATCTCCCGGGAGATCGCGCAGCTGCTCGGCGGTGAGATCCACGCGCAGAGCGAGCCGGGCCGCGGCTCGACGTTCACGCTGTACCTGCCGCTGCACCCGAGCGAACTCCCGCCGCAGGGCTACCAGCAGTCCGTGGCCCCGCTGGAGGCCGGCGAGCTGGTCGCCTCCGAGGCGCGGCTGTCCTCGGAGCTGTCCGCCGTGGAGATCGAGATGCCGGCCGAGGTGAAGTCGTACCGGGAGACGCAGAACGGGGCCGCCGCGCTGTTCCGGCGCCGCCGCCGGAGCCTGCCGCCGGCCGAGCAGCGGCCCGAGCAGTGGGCGGCCGCCGACGAGCACCAGGAGAGCGCGGCGGAGCAGGCCCGCGCGGTGCGGTTCGGCGGCGAGAAGGTGCTGATCGTCGACGACGACATCCGCAATGTGTTCGCGCTCACCAGCGTCCTGGAGCAGCACGGACTGTCGGTGCTGTACGCCGAGAACGGGCGCGAGGGCATCGAGGTTCTGGAGCAGCACGACGATGTCGCGGTCGTCCTGATGGACATCATGATGCCGGAGATGGATGGGTACGCGACGACCACGGCGATCCGCAGGATGCCGCAGTTCGCCGGGCTGCCGATCATCGCGCTGACCGCGAAGGCCATGAAGGGCGACCGGGAGAAGGCGATCGAGTCGGGTGCCTCCGACTACGTCACGAAGCCGGTCGACCCCGACCATCTGCTGGCGGTGATGCGGCAGTGGATGGGTGCCGAGTGAGGGAACCATCCGACTGTCGGTGAACGTTGCGGGTACGTCGGGTGTGCATACGGAACCGTCGGCGCGGCGGCGCCGACGGCATGATGGAATCTGGGATTCCGGGAACGTTCCGGGCTCCCTGCCCGTTTTTGCTATGTGCACAGTGACATCGCGGTGACAGGGTGTGGCGACGGGCGGGGTGCGGCTACGATGACCGGCACAAGGACGGGCGGCGAAAGGGAGTCGTCCCCTGGGGCGGCGCCCGGTGTACCGCCGGGGCGAGGAGGGCGGGCCATGGTGCAGAAGGCCAAGATCCTCCTGGTCGATGACCGGCCGGAGAATCTGCTGGCGCTGGAGGCCATCCTCTCTGCGCTCGATCAGACACTGGTGCGGGCATCGTCCGGGGAGGAAGCGCTCAAAGCACTGCTCACGGACGATTTCGCGGTCATTCTGCTGGATGTCCAGATGCCGGGCATGGACGGTTTCGAGACCGCCGCGCACATCAAGCGGCGGGAGCGGACCCGGGACATCCCGATCATCTTCCTCACCGCGATCAACCACGGCCCCCACCACACCTTCCGGGGCTACGCGGCGGGCGCGGTCGACTACATCTCCAAGCCGTTCGACCCGTGGGTGCTGCGCGCGAAGGTCTCGGTGTTCGTCGAGCTGTACATGAAGAACTGCCAGCTGCGCGAGCAGGCGGCGCTGCTGCGGCTCCAGTTGGAGGGCGGCGGCAAGGGCGCGGTCGCCGGCAAGGAGTCCGCCGGACTGCTCGCCGAACTCTCCGCGCGGCTCGCGGCCGTCGAGGAGCAGGCCGAGGCGCTGTCCAAGCAGCTGGACGACGAGTCCGCGGACGCGGCCGCGGTGGCCACGGCCGCCCATCTCGAGCGCAAGCTCACCGGGTTGCGCCGCGCGCTCGACGCCCTGGAGCCGGGGACGAACGGCAGCGGACCCACGGTGCCGACGCAGAACTGACGTATCGGGGCAGCGAGGTTGCCCATGAGCGGGCGTCAGTTCCGCGTCACGGCAAGGGCGACACGAACGGGTGAAGCACTGGGCACACGTGTCCGCTGTCGTCTCCCCCGGTAACCTCACACCCATGGCCTCACGTCCCTCCGCAGCCAAGAAGCCGCCCGCCAAGAAGGCGGCCGCTCCCGCGAAGGCTGCGGCGAAGAAGGCCGCCGCGAAGAAGGCCCCGGCCAAGAAGGCGCCCGCCAAGAAGGCTCCGGCGAAGAAGGCCGCGCCGCCCAAGCCGGCCCCGAACCCCACCGGGGGCGTGTACCGGCTCGTGCGCGCCCTCTGGCTGGGCGTCGCGCACGCGGTCGGCGCCGTCTTCCGAGGCATAGGGCAGGGCGCGAAGAACCTCGACCCGGCCCACCGCAAGGACGGTGTGGCGCTGCTGCTGTTCGGCATCGCGCTGATCGTCGCCGCCGGCACCTGGGCCGATCTGCGTGGTCCCGTCGGCGACCTGGTGGAGATCCTGGTCACCGGCGCCTTCGGCCGGCTCGACCTGCTGGTGCCGATCCTGCTGGCCGTGATCGCCGTACGGTTCATCCGGCACCCGGAGAAGCCGGACGCCAACGGCCGGATCGTGATCGGTCTGTCCGCGCTCGTGATCGGCGTGCTCGGCCAGGTGCACATCGCCTGCGGCTCGCCCGCCCGCAGCGACGGCATGCAGGCCATAAGGGACGCCGGGGGCCTCATCGGCTGGGCGGCGGCGACCCCGCTGTCGTCCACGATGACCGAGGTGCTCGCCGTACCGCTGCTGGTGCTGCTGACGATCTTCGGCCTGCTCGTGGTGACCGCCACCCCGGTCAACGCCATCCCGCAGCGCCTGCGCGGGCTCGGCGTGCGCCTGGGCGTGCTGCACGACCCCGTGGAGGACGAGTTCTCCGAGGACGACGAGCGGTACGACGAGCAGTGGCGCGAGGCGCTGCCCGCGCGCCCCCGCGGGCGCCGGAGCGCCCCCCGGGCGTACGACCCCGACGGCGCCGAGGAAGAGGCCCTCTCGCAGCGCCGCGGCCGCCCCAGGCGCTCCGCGGTGCCGCAGCCCGATCCGCAGCGGCGGATGGACGCCGTGGACGTCGCCGCGGCAGCCGCGGCCGCGCTCGACGGTGCCGTCCTGCACGGCATGCCGCCGTCCCCGCTCGTCGCCGACCTCACCCAGGGCGTGAGCGTGGGCGAGCGCGAGGAGACCACCCCCGTACCCACGCCCTCGCCGGTGCCCGCCCCCACCTCCCGCCCCAAGCAAGAGAAGCTCAGCGTCCCCGACCTCACGAAGGCCGCCCCCGACGCGCCCCGCGACCTGCCCGCGCGCGCGGAACAGCTCCAGCTCTCCGGGGACATCACCTACTCCCTGCCGACGCTGGACCTCCTCACGCGCGGAGGCCCCGGAAAGGCGCGCAGCGCGGCGAACGACGCGATCGTCGACTCCCTGCGCACCGTCTTCTCCGAGTTCAAGGTGGACGCCGACGTCACGGGCTTCACCCGCGGCCCGACCGTCACCCGCTACGAGGTCCAGCTCGGCCCCGCCGTGAAGGTCGAGCGGATCACCGCGCTCACCAAGAACATCGCGTACGCCGTCGCCAGCCCGGACGTGCGCATCATCAGCCCGATCCCCGGCAAGTCGGCGGTCGGCATCGAGATCCCCAACACCGACCGGGAGATGGTCAACCTCGGCGACGTGCTGCGCCTCGCGGAGTCCGCCGAGGACGACGACCCGATGCTGGTCGCCTTCGGCAAGGACGTCGAGGGCGGGTACGTGATGCACTCGCTGGCGAAGATGCCGCACATGCTGGTCGCCGGCGCGACCGGCTCCGGCAAGTCGTCCTGCATCAACTGCCTGATCACCTCGGTGATGATGCGGGCGACCCCGGAGGACGTCCGGATGATCCTGGTCGACCCCAAGCGCGTCGAGCTGACCGCCTACGAGGGCATCCCGCACCTCATCACGCCGATCATCACCAACCCCAAGCGGGCCGCCGAGGCGCTGCAGTGGGTCGTGCGCGAGATGGACCTGCGCTACGACGACCTGGCCGCGTTCGGCTTCCGGCACATCGACGACTTCAACCAGGCCATCCGCGACGGCAAGGTGAAGCTGCCCGAGGGCAGCGAGCGCGAGCTGCACCCGTACCCGTACCTGCTGGTGATCGTGGACGAGCTGGCCGACCTGATGATGGTCGCCCCGCGCGACGTCGAGGACGCGATCGTGCGCATCACGCAGCTCGCGCGCGCGGCCGGCATCCATCTGGTGCTGGCCACGCAACGGCCGTCGGTCGACGTGGTCACCGGCCTCATCAAGGCCAACGTGCCCTCCCGGCTGGCCTTCGCCACCTCCTCGCTCGCCGACTCCCGGGTCATCCTCGACCAGCCCGGCGCCGAGAAGCTCATCGGCAAGGGCGACGGCCTGTTCCTGCCGATGGGCGCGAACAAACCGACCCGTATGCAGGGCGCGTTCGTCACCGAGGCCGAGGTCGCGGCCGTCGTGCAGCACTGCAAGGACCAGATGGCGCCGGTCTTCCGGGACGACGTCGTCGTGGGCACCAAGCAGAAGAAGGAGATCGACGAGGACATCGGCGACGACCTCGACCTGCTGTGCCAGGCCGCGGAGCTGGTGGTCTCCACCCAGTTCGGGTCCACGTCCATGCTCCAGCGCAAACTGCGCGTCGGGTTCGCCAAGGCCGGGCGGCTCATGGACCTCATGGAGTCCCGGAACATCGTCGGACCGAGCGAGGGTTCGAAGGCTCGTGATGTTCTTGTGAAGCCTGACGAGCTGGACGGCGTGCTCGCGCTGATTCGCGGGGAGTCTGAGGGATAGGGCGACGGGCCGCCCGGCGTGTCGGATTACGCCGGGTGGCCGCATCGTCGTGACCTGCCCGTCCGAACTCGTGATCCACCCGTTAGAAGCCGGCGAGCAACCGTTTCCCTTTGACGTACGTCAAGTTGAGCGAGAGGACAGACACGGAGCCCAAGCTGGGCTTCGTGCCCGTTCCGCCGTCGGGCTGACCGGCCGATCCGATGGCGTACAAATCCCACTGCCCGGTTGCCCCACCCTTTCGTACCCCCCCTAGACTGAACCTCCAGCACAGGTGGCTTAAACGCTCGAAAGGCGCCCCCGTGTCCATCGGCAACTCCCCTGAAGACGAGCGTCCGTTCCAAGACGAGTCCGACGAAGTCCGTCCCTCCGTGGGCCGCGCACTGCAGCAGGCGCGCATCGCGGCCGGGCTCACCGTCGACGACGTCAGCAGTGCCACTCGCGTCCGTATCGCCATCGTGCACGCCATCGAGGCGGACGACTTCGCCCCCTGTGGCGGCGACGTGTACGCCCGCGGGCACCTCCGCACGCTGGCCAGGGCCGTCCATCTCGATCCCGAACCGCTGATCGCGCAGTACGACGCCGCGCACGGCGGGCGCCCCGCTCCCACCCCCGCGGCACCTCTGTTCGAGGCCGAGCGGATCCGTCCCGAGCGGCGCGGGCCCAACTGGACCGCGGCGATGGTCGCCGCGATCGTCGCGGTGATCGGCTTCGTCGGGTTCACCGCGGTCAAGGGCGGCGACAGCGGGAGCGACGGCAAGTCGCAGGTCGCCGGTGGCGGCGCCACACCCGCCGCCAGCAAGTCCGCCTCGCCCACGCCCAAGAAGGACAAGCCCGCCCCGCCGAAGTCCTCCGACCCGTCCGACAGCGCCATCGCGGCCGCGCCGCAGGACAAGGTGACCGTCCAGGTGAGCGCGGCCAACGGGCGCAGCTGGATCTCCGCCAAGGACCACAACGGCCGGATGCTCTTCGACGGGCTGCTGAAGAAGGGCGAGTCCAAGACCTTCCAGGACAGCTCCAAGATCAACCTGATCCTGGGCGACGCCGGTGCGATCCAGCTCTACGTCAACGGCAAGAAGATCGAGGACGACTTCCGGCCGGGCGCCGTCGAGCGCCTCACGTACACGAAGGGTGACCCCGAGGTCGGGTAAAGGGGCCTTCGACGAGCGGATGTGACGGGGTTGGCCAAGATCGGCCAACCCCGTCGACGTGGGGTGTCAGACAGACAAAGTAGTCTTGAGCCCATGCCTGAACGCCGTACCGTCGCACTCGTCACTCTCGGCTGCGCCCGTAACGAGGTGGACTCGGAGGAGCTCGCAGGCCGTTTGGAGGCGGACGGCTGGCAGCTCGTCGAGGACGCCGCGGACGCCGATGTCGCCGTGGTCAACACCTGTGGTTTCGTCGAAGCCGCCAAGAAGGACTCCGTCGACGCCCTCCTGGAGGCCAACGACCTCAAGGACCATGGCAGAACCCAGGCCGTCGTGGCGGTGGGCTGCATGGCCGAGCGGTACGGCAAGGAGCTGGCCGAGGCGCTGCCCGAGGCCGACGGCGTGCTCGGCTTCGACGACTACGCGAACATCTCCGACCGCCTGCAGACCATCCTGTCCGGCGGCATCCACGCCGCCCACACCCCCCGTGACCGGCGCAAGCTGCTGCCGATCAGTCCGGCCGAGCGCCAGGAGTCCGCCGCCTCCGTCGCGCTGCCCGGCCACGCCCCGGCCGACCTCCCCGACGGCGTCGCGCCCGCCTCCGGCCCGCGCGCACCCCTGCGCCGCCGCCTGGACGGCGCCCCGGTCGCCTCGGTCAAGCTCGCGTCCGGCTGCGACCGGCGCTGCTCCTTCTGCGTCATCCCGTCGTTCCGCGGCTCCTTCATCTCCCGCCGCCCCAGCGACGTGCTGAACGAGACGCGCTGGCTGGCCGAACAGGGCGTGAAGGAGATCATGCTGGTCTCCGAGAACAACACCTCCTACGGCAAGGACCTCGGCGACATCCGCCTGCTGGAGTCCCTGCTGCCCGAGCTGGCCGAGGTCGACGGCATCGAGCGGGTGCGCGTCAGCTACCTCCAGCCGGCCGAGATGCGCCCGGGCCTGATCGACGTGCTGACCTCCACCCCGAAGATCGCCCCGTACTTCGACCTGTCCTTCCAGCACTCCGCGCCCGACGTGCTGCGCGCCATGCGCCGCTTCGGCGACACCGACCGCTTCCTGGAGCTGCTGGACACCATCCGCACCAAGGCCCCCCAGGCCGGCGTGCGCTCCAACTTCATCGTCGGCTTCCCCGGCGAGAGCGAGTCCGACCTGGCCGAACTGGAGCGCTTCCTGAACGGCGCCCGCCTGGACGCCATCGGTGTCTTCGGCTACTCCGACGAGGAGGGCACGGAGGCGGCGACCTACGACGGCAAGCTCGACGAGGACGTCGTCGCCGAGCGCCTCGCCCACATCTCCCGGCTCGCCGAGGAGCTCGTATCGCAGCGCGCCGAGGAGCGCGTCGGCGAGACCGTGCACGTCCTCGTGGAATCCGTGGACGAGGAGGAGGGCGTGTACGGCCGTGGCGCGCACCAGGCGCCGGAGACGGACGGCCAGGTTCTGCTCACGAGCGGCGAAGGCCTGACCGTCGGACGTATGGTCGAGGCGAAGGTGGTCGGTACGGAAGGTGTCGACCTGGTGGCCGAGCCGCTGGCCGGCTCGCTCGCGTGTAGTGAGGAGGCGGGCAGATGACCGGAGTACCGGCATCCGCCGCGGGCGGCTCCTCCGGCGCGCACGGCGCCCGGGGCCATGCCGCCGCCGACGGCGCCGCTCCCAAGGCCGCCGGCTCTGCTCCCAAGGCCTCCGGCTCCGCTCCCGGCTCCGGCCCGGCGGGTGACACGAAGCCCGTGCGCGGCGGGAAGCTGGCGGCCGCTGCCGTCAACCAGGCCAGCGTGTGGAACGTCGCCAACCTGCTGACGATGCTCCGGCTGGTCCTCGTGCCCGGCTTCGTGGCACTGATGCTGGCGAACGGCGGCTACGACCCGGCCTGGCGCTCCCTCGCCTGGGCGGCCTTCGCCATCGCCATGATCACCGATCTGTTCGACGGTCATCTGGCGCGCACCTACAACCTGGTCACCGACTTCGGGAAGATCGCCGACCCCATCGCCGACAAGGCGATCATGGGGGCGGCGCTCATCTGTCTCTCCGCCCTCGGCGATCTGCCGTGGTGGGTGACGGCCGTGATCCTCGGCCGGGAACTCGGCATCACGCTGCTGCGTTTTCTGGTCATTCGCTACGGCGTGATCCCCGCCAGCCGTGGCGGCAAGCTGAAGACGCTCACCCAGGGCGTGGCAGTCGGGATGTACGTCCTGCCACTGACGGGGTGGCTGGCCACCCTGAGGTTCTGGGTGATGGCCGTGGCGGTCGTCCTCACCGTCGTCACCGGCCTCGACTATGTGAGACAAGCCATTGTGCTGCGCCGCCGGGGAATCGCCGAGCGCGCGGCGGCGTTGGAGGAGAACGAATCGTGAGTTCCACGGCCACCGAGCTGGTGCGACTACTGACGGTGAGAGGCGAGACGCTCGCTGCCGCCGAGTCGCTCACCGGTGGCCTGGTCGCCGCGGAGATCACGGCGGTGCCCGGCGCCTCCAAGGTGTTCCGGGGCTCGGTCACGGCCTACGCGACCGAGCTGAAGCAGCAGCTGCTGGGCGTCGACGCCACTGTGCTGGCCGAGCACGGAGCGGTGGACCCGCAGGTCGCCGCCCAGATGGCCGCCGGGGTGCGTAAGGCGCTCGGCGCCGACTGGGGCATCGCGACGACCGGCGTCGCCGGTCCGGACCCGCAGGACGGAAAGCCCGTCGGGACGGTGTTCGTGGCCGTCGACGGGCCGCTCACGGGCGGCTCCGGTTCTGCCGGTGGCGGAAAAGTGGAGGCCCTGCGGTTGAACGGCGACCGTGCGGACATTCGTATGGAGAGTGTACGGAGCGTACTCGCACGGCTCCTGAAGGAGCTTGCGGGCGAACAGACCGGGAATGAGCGGGCACAGGATACGGAACGGAACGGGGGGTTTTGATGTTTGCAGCCCTGAGTGAACACGACATCGCTCCCCGCACGGCCGCAGCGCGAGGCGGTACGGTGGGGCGAGAAGGATGCGGCTACGCGGTCCGAGGAGGGAGCCACCGATGATTCTGCTCCGTCGCCTGCTGGGTGACGTGCTGCGTCGGCAGCGCCAACGCCAGGGCCGTACTCTGCGCGAAGTCTCCTCGTCCGCCCGAGTCTCACTCGGCTATCTCTCCGAGGTGGAGCGGGGGCAGAAGGAGGCTTCCTCCGAGCTGCTCTCCGCCATCTGCGACGCGCTGGACGTACGGATGTCGGAACTCATGCGAGAAGTGAGCGACGAGCTGGCGCTCGCCGAACTGGCCCAGTCCGCCGCGGCCACCGAGCCCGTGCCCACGCCGGTCCGTCCGGTGCTGGGTTCCGTGTCGGTGACCGGTGTGCCACCGGAACGGGTGACCATCAAGGCGCCCGCCGGTGCGGTGGACGTGGTCGCCGCGTGACGTACGCGTCCGCGGTCTAGCGATCCGACAGATGTGAAGCCCCGTCCGGGCTTCTCCGGGAACTCCCGGGGGAGCGCGGTCGGGGCTTTCGCGTGCCCCGGTGCGCTTCACAGGGCTCCAGGTGCGCGCGGGCCTGGTGTGGCGGGTCCCAGTGCGTCTGTGGTGGCGGCTTTTGCTCCGTTTGCCGGTGTTCGGCGGGACGGTCATGGTGGAGGGACGTGATGGCCGCCGATGTGCCGGAGGAAGCGCATGTACGTGGTGAAGAGCCCGTTGCCCGACGACGATCTGAAGATCGTGTCCGAGGCGCTCCAGGGCGCGCTCGTCGACCTGGTGGACCTCTCACTGGTGGCCAAGCAGATCCACTGGAACGTGGTCGGACCCCGATTTCGGTCCATCCACCTCCAGCTGGACGAGGTGGTCGCCTCCGCCCGTACTCACTCCGACACGGTGGCCGAGCGGGCGTCCGCGCTGGGGGTCTCGCCGGACGGACGGGCGGCGACCGTGGCCTCCGGCAGCGGCATCGGGGCGACCCCGGGTGGCTGGATCAAGGACGCGGACGCGGTCGGCGCGATGGTGAAGGCACTCGGCGCGGTCATCACCCGTATGCGTGAACGGGTGACCGCGACCGCCGAGCCGGACCCCGTCTCCCAGGACATCTTCATCGGGATCACGGCGGACCTCGAGAAGCATCACTGGATGTTCCAGGCGGAGAACGCGTAGCGGAACCGGCCGGGGCAGAGGTGCCCGGCGTTGCATCGGTGAGCCCTTGGTGCGCCTTTCTCGCGGGTCGTGCGGCGGTCTAGGGTCTGTCTTCCGGATCAGGCCGGCTCCGGCCGACCGAGCCTCCTGGCCCGCGACCCCGGCAAGATCCGGAAGACAGGCCTAGCGTCCGGCTGGAGGTGGCGGCCATGGTGGAGCGGGCAGTGCGCTGGGGGGCCGGTCTCTGCTTGGGCGCGGCCTGGTGGTGGGCCGTGCTGCGGATCACCCTGGGGCAGGACGCGGGCGTTCTCGAAGGGGCCGTGGCGGTCGGAGGCTGGGGGCTGAGCCTGCTGCCGGTCCACTGCGTGCCCAAGGGGCGGGCGGCAGGGGCCGTGGCAACGGGGCGGTGGACGAGGGCCTGGCGGACGCAGGGCGCTACCACGGCATCGCCACACCCCCGTTCGGGCGAAGAATCTGACCCGTCGTGAACGCCGACGCGTCCGACGCCAGATGCAGCACCGTGTGCGCGACGTCGTCCGGCTCACCGACCCTGCCCAGCGGTGACATGCGCGCCATCAGCGACTCGGAGTGCGCCTGCGCCGCGCCGTCGTGACGGTCCGTCATGGGGGTGCGGATCCATCCCGGTGCGACCGCGTTGACCCGGATGCCGTGCCGGCCGACCTCCGTGGCCAGCGTCTTCGTCAACTGGACCACGGCCGCCTTCGCCGCGCCGTAGCACAGCAGCCCGGGGCCCCCGGTGTCGACGGCGCCGGAGGCCATGGTGACGATGCTGCCCCGGGTGCCGTGCTCGATCATCAGCCGGGCTGCCTCCTGGCAGGCGTACAGCACGCCCTTGAAGTTGACGTCGAGCACCCGGTCGAGATCCTCGTCCCGGGTCTCCAGGACGGGGCTGCTGTGCATGATCCCGGCGATCGCCGCCATCGCGTCCAGGCGGTGGCAGGAACGGACGGCCGCACCGAGAGCGGCCCGGTCGGTGACGTCGAGGACGTGTGTACGGGCGCTGCCGCCGCCGTCCTCGATCAGTTCGGCGGTGCCGCGCAGCCCGTCCGCGTCCCGGTCGGCGCAGTGCACCGTGGCTCCGGCCTCGGCCAGCAGAACGGCGGAGGCCCGGCCGATGCCGCCGGCGGCTCCGGTGACGAACGCGGTGCGTCCGGTGAGGTCGTACGCCATGAGGGGCATAGGGGGACGGTACGAGTGAATCTGACGGATCGTCAATTGGTCGGGTGGGGGCGGCTGGAGCGCCGGCGTGGGTCGGTGGGATGGGGAGCGCCGGCGTGGGTCAGCGGAACGGGGCGGGGATGGCGTGGGTCAGCGGAACGAAGAGGGGCGGCGCGGGTGGCGCTCGCGCCATTGCTGTGCCGCTCCCGGTGCCGGGGCGGGGCCGACCTGGCAGGTGGGGCACCAGTAGGTGGGGCGTTCCTGGGACCCGTCGCCCTGGTCGGCCACGCGGACCGAGGTGTGGCAGCGCAGGCAGGGGCGGGGCGCTCGGCCGTAGACGAACAGGTCGTGCCGGTGCAGGCCCGTGGTCTGGCGGACCGGGCGGTCGCGGTTGACCTCCAGGAGCTTCTTGGCGACGGCGGGCAGCTGGGCGGCGCGGTCCGCGGGCAGCGCGCCGACCGGCAGCCATGGGGTCACGCCGAGCAGGAAGCACAGCTCGCTCTTGTAGATGTTGCCGATGCCGGCGAGATTGCGCTGGTCGAGCAGGGCCTCACCGAGAGGCCGGGCGGGGTCCGCGAGGAGGTTGGCGAGGGCGCGCTCGGGGTCCCAGTCCGGGCCGAGCAGGTCCGGGCCGAGGTGGCCGACGACGCGCTCCTCCTCGCCGGTGCGCAACAACTCCAGCACCTGGAGGCGGTAACCGACGGCCGTGCGGTCGACGGTGCCGAGGACCACGCGGATCTGGTGGGCCGGGCCGCCCCGCCAGCGCTCGCCCGTGCCGTACACCTTCCAGGCGCCCTCCATGCGCAGATGCGTGTGGAGGGTCAGGCCGCCCTCGAAGCGGGTCAGCAGGTGTTTGCCGCGCGGTGCGGTGTTCAGAACCGTACGGCCGGTGAGGTCGACCGTGGCGTACTTCGGCACCCGGAAGTCGCTGCGGGTCAGCGCCTTGCCCGCGAGGGCCTCGTGCAGCCGCTTCGCGGCCTGCCAGACCGTGTCACCTTCGGGCATGGGTCCAGGGTGCCATGGCGGGACCGGGTCCGGCGGGCCCCCGGTGGCGGGCGGTGGGCTGCCGAGGTGCGCTCAGGCCCGCAGGCGCAGGCCGCGCGGGGTCGCTATGAAGCCGGCTCCTTCCAGGAGGGCGCCCATGGGGGAGGTCAGGGCCTGAGCGCCGTTGATCCGCTCGACCGTGACCGTGCCGAGGGAGCCCGCACGGGCGGCCGCGGCCAGGGCTTGCGCGGCCATGCGCAGGCGCGGATCGTCCTCGGCTGCGGTGTCCGGTGCGGCGGTCCAGGCCAGCAGGGTCTTGCCGCCGCGCTCCATGTACAGCGTCAGTTCGCCCTCGACCAGGACGACGAGCGAGCCCGCCTTGCGGCCCGGCTTGTGTCCGGCCCCGGTCGGCGGCTCGGGCCAGGACAGGGCCGCGCCGTAGGCGTTGGCGGGGTCGGCCGCGGCCAGGACCACCGCACGCGGGTCGGGGGCCGAGGCGCGGGTGCGGCGGTCGCCGAAGCGGCCGTTCGGCTGCGACCCGTACGGGGAGGCGGAGCCGCCTCCTCGGGGGCCGCCGTAGCCGGGGGAGGCGAAGGGGTCGGCGGGGGCGAGGTCGCGGGGGGACACGTAGTCGCCCGGAGCGGTTGGATGTTGCCTCGGGGGCCGGCCGAAGTCGCCGGGGGCGGCGGGGGTCGCCGGTGGCCAGGTGGGGCCGCCGGGAGTGACGGGATCGTCCTCCGGGGGCCACGTGAAGCCACTGGGAGTGGCGGGGCGGTCCCCAGGGGGCCAGGTGAAGCCGCCGTCGAGGCCCGGGTGGGCCAGCCCGCCGTCGCCCTGGTCGAACGGGCTCGGGGCGGTGTGGCCGCCGCCGAGGAGGAACGGGTTTCCGTCACCGCCGCCCAAGCCGTTCGCCGGGCCCGGGGCGGGCAGGGCCTCGCCGCGTTCGCGCGCGTTGGACACCGCGCGGAGCCGGTCGACCGCGCCGTCCATCGCGAACTGAGCGGCGCCCAGCCCCTCGACCACGTAACCGCGCCTCGCCTGGCCGCTCTCCTCGAAGGCGGACAGCACGCGGTACACCGCCGAGAAGCCGCCCTCGACGCCCTCCGCGGCGACCGCTCCCCGGGTCACCACCCCGTGCCGGTCGAGGAGCGTGCGGGCCCGTGCGTGGGCGCGCACGGTGGCGTCCGGTTCGGGGCCGGGGAGCAGGGACCAGCGGCCCGCGACGGTCGGCGGGCCGGTACGGGAGGCGGTCCGCGCCGCGGCGGTCAGGGAGCCGTAGCGCCCGCGCGGGACGGTGCGCTTGGCGCGGTGCGCCGTCGAGCCCGCCGTACGGCCGGAGCCCAGGAGGGAGCGCATCGGGGCGAGGGTGTCGTTGGTGAGCCGCCCGGACCAGGCCAGGTCCCACAGGGCGTCGGCCAGTTGGGGATCGGTGGTGTCGGGGTGGGTGGTGGCGCGGACCTGGTCGGCGATCTGTCGGAAGAACAGGCCGTAGCCGCCGGAGAGGGCGTCCAGGACGGACTGGTGGAGCGCGGTCAGCTCCAGGGGGTGCGGTGGCGGCAGCAGCAGCGGGGCCGCGTCCGCCAGATAGAGGGAGACCCAGCCGTCCTTGCCGGGCAGCGCGCCTGCTCCGGCCCACACCACCTCGCCCGCGGCGGTGAGTTCGTCGAGCATCGACGGCGTGTAGTTCGCCACCCGGGACGGCAGGATCAGCTTCTCCAGCGCGGACGCGGGCACGGACGCGCCCTGCAACTGCTCGATGGCACGCACCAGTCCGTCCAGACCGCGCAGGCCGTGGCCCCTGCCGATGTGCTGCCACTGCGGCAGGAACTGCGCCAGCGCGGCGGGCGGCACCGGCTCCAGTTCGTGCCGCAGCGCGGCCAGGGAACGACGGCGCAGGCGGCGCAGCACGGCCGCGTCGCACCACTCCTGGCCGATGCCCGCGGGGTGGAACTCGCCCTGTACGACTCGGCCGCTCGCGGCGAGCCGTTGCAGAGCGCCCTCGGTGACCGCCACGCCCAGGCCGAAGCGGGCCGCGGCGGTGGCCGATGTGAAGGGGCCGTGGGTGCGGGCGTAGCGCGCGAGGAGGTCGCCGAGGGGGTCCTTGACCGGCTCGGTGAAGGCCTCGGGGACGCCGACCGGCAGTGCCGTGCCGAGCGCGTCGCGCAGGCGGCCCGCGTCCTCGACGGTTGCCCAGTGGTCCGCGCCGGCGATGCGGACCTTGATGGCCCGCCGCGCCGCGGCCAGTTCCGGTGCCCACTGCGGCTCGGCGCCGCGCTCGACCAGCTCGGCGTCGGTCAGCGGGCCGAGCAGACGGAGCACGTCGGCGACGCCCTCGACGTCCTTGACCCGGCGGTCCTCGGTCAGCCACTGGAGCTCGCGCTCGAGCTCGGTCAGCACCTCCGCGTCGAGCAGCTCGCGCAGCTCCGCCTGGCCGAGCAGCTCGGCCAGCAGTCGGGAGTCCAGGGAGAGCGCGGCGGCGCGGCGCTCGGCGAGCGGGGAGTCGCCCTCGTACAGGAACTGGGCGACGTATCCGAAGAGCAGGGAGCGGGCGAAGGGGGACGGCTCCGGGGTGGTGACCTCGACCAGGCGGACCTTGCGGGACTCGATGTCGCCCATCAGCTCGACCAGGCCGGGAACGTCGAAGACGTCCTGGAGGCACTCGCGGACCGCCTCCAGGATGACCGGGAACGAGCCGAACTCGCTCGCCACCTGGAGCAACTGGGCCGCACGCTGACGCTGCTGCCACAGCGGGGTGCGCTTGCCGGGGTTGCGGCGCGGCAGCAGCAGCGCGCGGGCGGCGCACTCGCGGAACCGGGAGGCGAACAGGGCGGAGCTGCCGACCTGGTCGGTGACGATCTGGTCGACCTCGCCCTTGTCGAAGGCGACGTCCGCCGCGCCGACCGGGGCCTGCTCGCTGTCGTACTCGGTGCCGGCCTTCATGGGCTCCTGGTCGAGCAGGTCCAGGCCCATCAGGTCGGCGTCGGGCAGGCGCAGCACGATGCCGTCGTCGGCGTGCATGACCTGCGCGTCCATGCCGTAGCGCTCGGAGAGGCGGGCGCCGAGCGCGAGGGCCCAGGGGGCGTGGACCTGGGCGCCGAAGGGGGAGTGGATGACGACCCGCCAGTCGCCCAACTCGTCGCGGAAGCGCTCGACCACGATCGTGCGGTCGTCCGGGACATGACCGCAGGCCTCGCGCTGCTCGTCCAGGTACGACAGGACGTTGTCCACGGCCCACGCGTCCAGGCCCGCGGCGAGCAGGCGCGGCCGGGCGTCCTCCTTGGTCTGGGAGCCGACCTCGCGCAGGAACGCGCCCACCGCGCGGCCCAGTTCGAGCGGGCGGCCCAGCTGGTCGCCCTTCCAGAACGGCAGCCGGCCCGGCACGCCCGGCGCGGGGGAGACCAGCACCCGGTCGCGTGTGATGTCCTCGATGCGCCAGGAACTCGTGCCCAGCGTGAAGACGTCGCCCACCCGGGACTCGTACACCATCTCCTCGTCCAGCTCGCCGACCCGGCCGCCGCCCTTCTTGGGGTCGGAACCGGCGAGGAAGACGCCGAAGAGGCCCCGGTCCGGGATGGTGCCGCCGGAGGTGACGGCCAGGCGCTGGGCGCCCGGGCGGCCGGTGATCGTGCCGGCCACGCGGTCCCACACCACGCGCGGGCGCAGCTCGGCGAACGCGTCGGACGGGTAGCGGCCCGCGAGCATGTCGAGGGTGGCCGTGAACGCCGACTCGGGGAGCGAGGCGAAGGGTGCCGCGCGGCGGACCGTGGCGAGCAGGTCGTCGTACTGCCAGGTGTCCAGCGCCGTCATGGCGACGAGCTGCTGGGCGAGCACGTCCAGCGGGTTCGCCGGCACCCTCAGGGACTCGATCCGGCCCGAACGCATCCGCTCGGTGACCACCGCCGACTGCACCAGGTCGCCCCGGTACTTGGGGAAGACCACACCGGTGGACACCGCGCCCACCTGGTGCCCCGCGCGGCCCACCCGCTGCAGCCCGGAGGCCACCGAGGGCGGGGACTCGACCTGCACGACGAGGTCGACGGCGCCCATGTCGATGCCCAGCTCCAGGCTGGACGTGGCGACCACGGCGGGCAGCCGGCCCGCCTTCAGGTCCTCCTCCACGAGGGCGCGCTGCTCCTTGGAGACCGAGCCGTGGTGCGCGCGGGCGATCACCGGGGGCGCGCCCTGGGCCGCGCCCGAGCCGCCCATCAGCTCGGCCGGGGCGTGGTGCTCGTCCAGCGTCTCGCCGGTCGCCCGCTCGTAGGCGATCTCGTTGAGCCGGTTGCACAGCCGCTCCGCCAGGCGCCGCGAGTTGGCGAACACGATCGTCGAACGGTGGGCCTGGACCAGGTCGGCGATCCGCTCCTCCACGTGGGGCCAGATCGACGGCCGCTCCGCCCCTTCATTGCCGTCGGCGGCCGGGGAGCCGCCCAGCTCGCCCATGTCCTCGACCGGGACCACCACCGACAGGTCGAACTCCTTGCCGGACTCCGGCTGGACGATCTCCACCTTGCGGCGCGGCGACAGATACCGGGCCACCTCGTCCACCGGGCGGACGGTCGCCGACAGACCGATCCGGCGGGCCGGCTTCGGCAGCAGCTCGTCCAGCCGCTCCAGCGAGAGCGCGAGGTGCGCGCCGCGCTTGGTGCCCGCGACCGCGTGCACCTCGTCCAGGATCACCGTCTCCACGCCCGTCAGCGCGTCGCGCGTGGACGACGTCAGCATCAGAAAGAGCGACTCCGGGGTGGTGATCAGGATGTCCGGCGGTCGCGTGGACAGGGCGCGCCGCTCGGCGGCCGGGGTGTCGCCGGACCGGATGCCGACCTTGACCTCGGGCTCGGGCAGGCCCAGACGCACGGACTCCTGGCGGATACCGGTCAGCGGGCTGCGCAGGTTCCGCTCCACGTCGACCGCGAGGGCCTTCAGCGGGGACACGTACAGCACCCGGCAGCGCTTCCTCGGGTCGGCCGGAGGAGGGGTCGAGGCCAGCTGGTCCAGGGCGGCGAGGAACGCGGCCAACGTCTTGCCCGAGCCGGTCGGGGCGACCACCAGCACGTCCGAGCCCTGCTGGATGGCCTGCCACGCGCCCGCCTGGGCCGCGGTGGGCGCGGAGAACGCCCCCGTGAACCAGCCGCAGGTCGCGGGGGAGAAGCCGTCGAGGGCTCGGTGTGCGGAGCTGACCATGCGTCCATCCTGCACCCCGCCACTGACAATCGCTCTGACCTGGGCAAACGGGACGGGTGGGGGGGTGGTGGCCGTGGTGGGCCGTCGGGCGTGGCGGAGGGGCTGCCCGGTGTGGGGAAGAGGGGATGGCTCGTCGGGCGCGGAGGAGGGGGCGGGTGGTCTGCGGGGGGGCTTGTGGGTGTGGTGGGCCGGCGGGCGTGGCACGGCGTGGCCCGCCGGGCATGACGGAGGGGCGCCGGGCGTGGCGGAGGCTGGCCCGCCGGGCTCGGGGGAGGGGTGCTGGGTGTGGGTGTGGGTGTGGGGGTGGAGGGCGGTAGGCGGTGTGGCGGAGGTTGCCCACTAAACGGGGCGGAGGGGGTCCGGAGGGCGTGGCGGAGAATGGGCGTATGGCGGGTTCAGGGGAGCGGGCGCGGCACTGGCGGTACGAGGAGCTGCCCGGCGTCGACCTGCTGCGGGCCCGGTACATCCGCAAGACCTTCGTCCGGCACACCCACGAGAACTTCGTGATCGCGGCCATCGCCGACGGGGTCGAGGTCTTCCAGCACCGCGGCTCCGACGTGTCCGCCGGGGCGGGAGCACTCGCCCTGGTCAATCCGGACACCCCGCACACCGGCCGGGCCGGCGTGCCCGAGGGCTGGCGGTACGGCGCGGTCTACCCGTCGCCCGAGGTGGTGGCCCGCATCGCGGCCGAGACCACCACGATCCGGGGCACGCCCGGCTTCGTCAGTCCGGTCCTCGACGATCCGTACACCGTTCGCCTCGTCCACCAGGTGCTCCGCGCCGCCGAGGAGGGCAACGCACTGGCCGCCGACACCCTGCTGAGCGTGGCCGTGACCAGGCTGCTGCGGCTGAACGGCGGGCCCCTGCCGCAGCGCCGGACGCGGACGGCCGGTGCCGTGGTCGCCGCACGCGCGCGTGCCGTCCTCGAGGAGCGGATGGCCGAGCCGCCGACCCTGGAGCGCCTGGCCACCGACCTCGGGACCAGCCCCTTCGCCCTGCTGCGGGCGTTCCGCGACGCCTACGGCATGCCCCCGCACACCTGGCTGACCGACGCCCGGGTGCGCCGCGCGCGGCTCCTGCTGGACGCGGGGACCGCCCCGGCCGAGGCGGCGGTCGCCGTCGGCTTCACCGACCAGCCCCACCTCAACCGGCACTTCACCCGGATCGTCGGCGTACCCCCGGGCGCCTACCAGCGCGAGCGCAAGAACGTACAAGACCCGGACTGAAGAGCGGCCGTACCGTCCGAGGCGTGGCACAACGACAGACAGCACTCGCCGACAGGACCGCCGAGGACGTGGGAAAGCCGGACCGAGCCGTCGTACGGGACGCCTTGGGCGTCGGCGTCGCCGTAGGACTGTCCGGGTTCGCCTTCGGGGTCACCTCGGCGGGCAGCGGGCTCGGACTGCTCCAGACCTGCGCGCTCAGCCTCCTGGTCTTCACCGGAGCCTCCCAGTTCGCCCTGGTCGGCGCGCTCGCCGCCGGGGGCAATCCGTTCACGGCCGCCGCGGGCGCCTTCTTCCTGGGCGTGCGCAACGCCTTCTACGGGCTGCGCCTGTCACAGCTGCTGGCCCTCCCGCGCGCGGTGCGGCCGCTCGCCGCCCAGTGGGTGATCGACGAGACCACCGCGGTGACCCTGGCCCAGCCGGGCCGGCGGGCCGCGCGGATCGGCTTCACCGTCACCGGGCTCAGCCTGTACCTGCTGTGGAACCTGACCACCCTGCTCGGTGCCCTGGGCGCCAAGGCCATCGGGGACACGGACGCCTGGGGCCTGGACGCGGCCGGGCCCGCCGTCTTCCTGGCCCTGCTCGCCCCCATGCTGAAGACGCCCACCGAGCGCGTGGTCGCCGGGCTCGCGGTCCTCCTGGGCCTCGGTCTGCTGCCGGTCCTGCCGGCCGGAGTACCGGTCCTGGTCGCGGCGCTGGCGGCGCCGATCGCCCTGTTCGCAGAGGGCCGCCTCCGCCCCGGCCGTGCCGACGGCGACGCACCGGACTCGGCTGCCGTAGAGAGCGCATCGGAGGAGGATCGTTGAACACCTGGATCGCCATCGGTATCACCGCTGTCGGCTGCTACGCCGTCAAGCTCGCCGGACTGCTCGTGCCGGCGGGCGCCGTGGAGCGGCCGCTCGTCCGGCGGCTCGCCGCCCTGCTCCCCGTCGCTCTCCTCGCCGCGCTCACGGCCCAGCAGACGTTCGCCGACGGGCACGCGCTGGTGCTGGACGCCCGGGCAGCGGGGCTCGGCGCGGCCGCCGTGGCACTGGTGCTGCGCGCGCCGTTCCTGCTGGTCGTGGCGGCCGCCGTGGTGGTGACGGCGGGGATGCGCGCCCTCGGCGGATGAGGGGCCCGTCGGAGAACGCGGCGGGCCGTCGGCCGAACAACGTGCCTGGTCAGCCAGTGAAGCGGGGAGCCAGGTCGGCCCCGTAGCGGTGTGACCGGGTCAGCGCACGGATCGGTGGGCCCGGTCAGCCGACGAAGCGGCCGTACGCCCGGAGGATGCGCAGGGACTCGATCGTCACCATGGGGCGTGCCTCCAGCGCGGGAACCGGCGCCCACTGGCGCCAGCGGACCGGCCAGCCGCCGTCCTTCTGCTGCTCGGCGGCGAGGAAGTCCAGGGAGCGTGCCATCTCCTCGTCCGTGAACCACGCGCGCGCGAGCGACTGAGGGCTCTTGGCGAAGTCGTGCGGGAAGTGGTGCTCGCCCGGGGCGTACCCGGGGGCGACCGGATACGCGTCCAGGCGGTCCGGATCCAGCGCGGCGAGCCGCTGCTCACGCACCAGGCGACCGAGCCGGTCGGCCGCCGCCTGCGCGCGCGGGCGGTCGGGAGCGGAGTCCAGGAAGGCGACGGCGGCCTCCACCTCGTAGGGATGGGACTTCGCCAGGGACTCCACCGCTTGCCAGCAGAAGTCCGTCGCGCGGAACAGCCACGCGTGCCACACCTCGTTGCGGTGCAGCAGGCCCACCACCGGCCCGGTCGCCAGCAACTCCGCCGGAGGGTCGTCCACGACCGGCACGAACGGCGCCACCGGATAGCCGCGCTGGCTGGGACAGATCGCCGGCAGCGCGCCGTCCGCGGTGGACACGGACGTCAGATACCGGCACACGCGCTCCACCCGCTGCCCGCCGCAGCGCCCGACGGCGTCCAGCACGCGCAGCGCGTGCCCGGTGTGCAGGGGCTGGCTCACGGGGCCGCGCAGGTCGGGTTCCAGCGCGTGGCCGTACCCGCCGTCCTCGTTGCGGTAGGCGTCCAGGGCCACCTCCACCGGATCGGCGGCGCCGTTCAGGAAGTGGTACGCGAAGAGCCGCTGCTCCAGCACGCGCGCGGTGAGCCAGACGAACTGTTCGGCGCGGAAGAGCGGGGAGCGCGCCTGGGGCGTTGGGGGGAGTGGGGAAGCTCCTGTTTCGGCCATGCGTCAGACCGTAGGACGGAAAGCGGTCTCGGCAAGCGGTCCCGTGCGGGGCCCACTCTCAGGGGCGGGATACTGGAGTCATGCGGTTGACGGTCTTCTGGCAGCGGATGGCGGAACACTTCGGTCCGGGGTACGCCGAGAACTTCGCGCGCGATCACGTCATGTCCGAGCTGGGCGGGCGCACGGTGAACGAGGCCCTGGACGCCGGCTGGGCGGCCAAGGACGTGTGGCGTGTGGTCTGCTCGGTCATGAACGTGCCCGCGGAGAGGCGCTGAGCGGCAAGCGGTGACGGGCTCCGTGGATCACACGGGCGCACGGGGCACTCGTCGGTATGGGTGAGACTTGGCCCGTGGCTCCCATTGACGACACCGAGCCGGTAGACCGGCACGCAGCATCCCCGACCGGTACGACGCCGTCCGCCCGGCCCCCTGCCGACGGCGCCGCCGCCGCTCCGAGCGGCCGTATGCCGCGCTGGCTGCCGCGCGCCATGGTGCTCGCGCTCGCCCTGATCGCCACGTTCCAGTTGGGGAGCTGGGCCTTCCACCAGCTGACCGGGCTCCTGATCAACATATTGATCGCGTTCTTCCTGGCCCTGGCGATCGAGCCCGCGGTGAGCTGGATGGCCGCTCGCGGGATGCGCAGGGGGCTCGCCACCTTCCTGGTCTTCCTCGGCCTGGCGATCTTCGTCGCGGGCTTCATCACCTTGCTCGGCTCGATGCTGGCCGGCCAGATCATCAAGATGATCGAGGGCTTCCCGGACTATCTGGACGCGCTCATCAACTGGGTCAACCAGAAGTTCCACACGGACCTCAGGCGGGTGGACGTCCAGGAAGGCCTGCTGCATTCCGACTGGCTGCGCAAGTACGCGCAGACCAGCGCGGCCGGCGTTCTCGATGTGTCCACCCAGGTGCTCGGCGGCCTCTTCCAGCTGCTCACCGTCGCGCTGTTCTCGTTCTACTTCGCCGCCGACGGCCCCCGGCTGCGCCGCGCCCTGTGCTCCGTCCTGCCGCCCGCGCGCCAGGCCGAGGTGCTGCGCGCCTGGGAGCTCGCCGTCGACAAGACCGGCGGCTACCTCTACTCGCGCGGCCTCATGGCGCTCATCTCCGGAATCGCGCACTACATCCTGCTGCAGGCGCTCGGAGTGCCGTACGCGCCCGTGCTCGGTGTCTGGGTGGGGCTCGTCTCGCAGTTCATCCCGACCATCGGCACCTACCTCGCGGGCGCGCTGCCGATGTTGATCGCGTTCACCGTTGATCCCTGGTACGCGGTGTGGGTGCTGATCTTCGTCGTGGTCTATCAGCAGTTCGAGAACTACATGCTGCAGCCCAAGCTGACCTCCAAGACCGTCGACATCCACCCGGCCGTCGCCTTCGGCTCGGTGATCGCCGGCACCGCCCTGCTCGGCGCGGTCGGCGCGCTGATCGCCATCCCGGCCGTCGCCACGCTCCAGGCGTTCCTCGGGGCCTACGTGAAGCGGTACGACGTCACGGACGACCCCCGCGTGCACGGGTACCGCTCCCGCGGGCCGAGCGGGCCAGGGATGCTCACCCGGATACGGCGGCCGCGGGAGAGCCGGGCCGAAGCGGAGGAGCCCTCATAGGGACGTAGGGACCCTTTCAGGAGGGAATGCCTTCAGTACGTCAGCACCGCCCACACCCCCGCCCCGGCGACAGTGGCCCCGTAACAGCTGGCCGCCGTCGCCACGAGCCGCCACCGCGTCCGCTCGCTCCACGTGGTGCGGGACAGCAGCCAGGCCAGCAGCGGCAGGACCAGTACGGCGTGCAGGCTCACCCCGTGCAGCGGCTTGAGCGGGGCCGTCGAGTGGTAGGCGGCCTCCTGGTGGCCGGTCCGGGTGAGGACGACCCCGCGCGCGATCATCGCCGCGCCCGACGCCAGGGCCACGAGCAGGAAGGCGAACCCGGAGCGCACCGCGAGCGGCATGCCGGCGGGGCCCGTGGGCCGGTGCCGGAAGGACGCGACGGCGAACACGGTGAGCAGCGCCACCAGGACGCCTCCGCCCACCGCGAGCGTCATGGACACCGTCGTGTCGAAGGGCGTCTCCATGTTCAGGTGGGAGGGCACCCGGCGCCACGCCTGAAGAGTGATGCCGCCGACCTCCACCACGCAGTCCGCGGCGAAGACGACGAGCAGCACCGTACGCAGCCGCTCTCCGACGCGCAGGTATGACGTGACCCAGGCGAGCGCGATCAGCGTCACCCCGAAGGACAGCCCGAAGGTGACGGGCTTGCGCCAGGAGACGGGCCCGTACCAGGGGCCGCCGTCGACCGCGAACACCACGAGGTGGACGAGACCGGAGAGCACCAGGAGCAGACCGGTGGCGTGGCAGAGCCGTTCGACGGAGCGCGCGTTCTTCATGCGCCAAGGCTCCCGGGGGCGCCCCGGCCCCGTCGTCGTCCCGCCGAAGACAGCCGTCGTACGCCACCGGGAGTAGCGGTACCCGGCGCGGGGGAGGGGGAACCCGCCACCGGGCGATCGACTCGCTCAGCCGAGGTAGTTCGCGCGCCCCTCGTCGTCGAGCTCGAAGGGGCCCTCGGGGATGATGCAGAACTCATTGCCTTCGGGGTCCGCCATGACCAGGAACCCGCCGCCGGAGTACTGCTCCAGCCTGCTTCCGCCGAGCTTCTCGACCCGTTGCTGCTCGGCGGCGGGGTCGGGAGAGGTGATGTCGAAGTGCATCCGGTTCTTGCCCGACTTGGGTTCGGCCGTGCGCTGGAAGCCCAGCCCCAGGCCGTCTTCCCGCCGCAGCCAGACGTACGGGCCCATGCGGCCCACGACGGGCCTGCCGAGCAGTTCGGACCAGAACAGAGCGAGCCGCTCGGGGTCCGTGGCATCGACGATGAGGGCATTGATCTTCATGGGTGAGTCCGTCATGGCCCGATCCTCCCAAGCGGGCCAGAGCCGCTCAGCACCGGTGGTGCCCTTGACACGAAAATCGAACATCCATTCTCATGAAGGCTCAGGCGAGGCTCTCGACGGGGATTTCGGCGTGGTTTTGGTAGAGATGTCCCCCCGTTATCCACAGGCCGGGCCGACGTCGGGGCGCATTGTCAGTGGTAGGCGTTAGCGTCTTTGACGTGAAGCGATCGACTCAAGCAAACCGGGTGGAACCCATGGCAGGAACCGACCGCGAGAAGGCGCTCGACGCCGCGCTCGCACAGATTGAACGACAATTCGGCAAGGGCGCGGTCATGCGCATGGGTGAGCGGTCCAGGGAGCCCATCGAGGTCATCTCGACCGGCTCGACCGCGCTCGACGTGGCGCTGGGCGTCGGCGGCCTGCCGCGCGGCCGTGTAGTGGAGATCTACGGCCCGGAGTCCTCCGGTAAGACGACCCTGACCCTGCACGCCGTCGCCAATGCCCAGAAGGCGGGCGGCCAGGTGGCCTTCGTGGACGCCGAGCACGCCCTCGACCCCGAGTACGCGAAGAAGCTCGGCGTCGACATCGACAACCTGATCCTGTCGCAGCCGGACAACGGTGAGCAGGCGCTCGAGATCGTCGACATGCTGGTCCGCTCCGGCGCCCTCGACCTCATCGTCATCGACTCCGTCGCCGCACTCGTGCCGCGCGCGGAGATCGAGGGCGAGATGGGTGACAGCCACGTCGGTCTCCAGGCCCGTCTGATGAGCCAGGCCCTGCGGAAGATCACCAGCGCGCTCAACCAGTCCAAGACCACCGCGATCTTCATCAACCAGCTGCGCGAGAAGATCGGCGTGATGTTCGGCTCGCCGGAGACCACGACCGGTGGTCGCGCGCTGAAGTTCTACGCCTCGGTGCGCATCGACATCCGCCGCATCGAGACCCTGAAGGACGGCACGGAGGCGGTCGGCAACCGCACCCGCTGCAAGGTTGTGAAGAACAAGGTCGCCCCGCCCTTCAAGCAGGCCGAGTTCGACATCCTCTACGGCCAGGGCATCTCCCGCGAGGGCGGCCTGATCGACATGGGCGTGGAGCACGGCTTCGTCCGCAAGGCCGGCGCCTGGTACACGTACGAGGGCGACCAGCTCGGCCAGGGCAAGGAGAACGCGCGCAACTTCCTCAAGGACAACCCCGACCTGGCCAACGAGATCGAGAAGAAGATCAAGGAGAAGCTGGGCGTGGGTGTCCGGCCGGAGGAGCCCGCCGCCGAGCCCGGCGCGGACGCCGCGGTCACCACCGCGGCCGCCGACGACGCCAAGACGGCGCCCGCCCCCGCCGCCAAGGCCACCAAGCCCAAGGCCGCCGCAGCCAAGAGCTGACCCGTGACACGACGAACCGACTGGGCCGAGTACGAGTACGCCACCCCCGGTGCCCCACGGGGGAGGGGCACCGGGGGCGACACTACCTCTGCCCCGGCCGGTGACGACGGATACGGGGACCCGGCGTACGGCGGCCCCGGGGACCGCGGCACCCACCCGGACGACGAGCCCCACGGGGGCGGCTCGTCGGGCCGCGGCTCCCGGAGCACGGCCGGACCTGGCGGCGGCCGAGGGCGCGGCCGCCGACGGCGCGGCTTCGGGGAGCCGGCCGGTGAGGACGAAGGCGCCCCTTCCTCGTCGAGGGCCGAGCGGGGGGAGTCTTCAGGGGACCCGGCTGAGCGGGCGCGGGCCATCTGCCTGCGCCTGCTCACCGGGACCCCGCGCACCCGCAAGCAACTCGCGGACGCCCTGCGCAAGCGGGAGATCCCCGAGGACGTGGCCGAGGAGGTGCTCTCGCGGTTCGAGGAGGTCGGGCTGATCAACGACAGTGCCTTCGCGGACGCCTGGGTGGAATCCCGGCACCACGGCCGGGGGCTCGCCCGCCGCGCACTCGCCCAGGAACTGCGCACCAAGGGCGTGGACTCGGCGCTGATCGACGAGGCCGTCGCCCAGCTCGACTCCGAGCAGGAGGAGACGACCGCCCGCGACCTGGTCGCCCGCAAGCTACGGGCCACCCGCGGCCTCGACCGCGACAAGCGCATCCGGCGCCTCGCCGGCATGCTCGCCCGCAAGGGCTACCCCGAGGGCATGGCCCTCCGCGTCGTCCGCCAGGCCCTGGAGGAAGAGGGCGAGGACACGGAGTTCCTCGAGGGCGAGGGGTTCTGACGAGGGCGCTCTGAGGGGCTCGCACTTCTCCGCGTATCTCCGCGCACGAGGACGCCGGCCCTCTGAATTGTCATGTGCAGGCCAATGAAGGGGCGGCCTCGCCCCGGTGGGGTTAACCCCCGCCCAAGACGCCGGGTCGCCGCAATGCCCCCGGACCCGTGCGCGGGCGAAGGTGTATCCACGCTCCGGATCACGGCCCATGCCGGTCCCGGCAGGCGCACGGACAACCGAGCCCCATAACCGAGACGCACAACAGAAGAGAGCCCGCCCCGATGATGCTGCGTTACGCCCTCCAGACCGTCCGCGCCCGCAAAGCGGGCTTCCTCGGCGCCTTCCTCGCCCTGATGTGCGCGGCCGCTCTGATCACCGCCTGCGGCACCCTCCTCGACACCGGCCTGCGCGGCACGATCCGCACCGAGCGCTATGCCGCCACCCCCGTCGTGGTCTCCGCCGACCAGTACGTCCACCGCACCACCGTCAAGCACAAGCACGGCAAGACCAAGGTCAAGCACAAGGCGAAGCCGATCGCCGAACGCGCCTGGCTTCCGGCCCACTTGGAGGACGCCCTGGCCCGCACTCCCGGCGTGGCCCGTGTGGTCCCCGAACTGACCTTCCTCGCACAGCCGTTGACGCCAGCCGGCATGGGTGGCCGTACCGCCTACGGGCACGCCTGGGACTCCGCCGCGCTGACGCCGTACCGGCTCACCGAGGGCAGCGCGCCCAAGGCCGCCGGTGACCTCGTCATCGACCGCGACCTCGCCGCACGCGCCCACCTCCGGCCCGGCGACCGTCTCACCGTGCAGTCGACGCAGTCCCCGCGCGCCTACCGCATCACCGGTATCGCCGCCCCGGCCTCCCCGGTGCGCCACCAGACGGCCCTGTTCTTCTCCACCACGGAGGCTCGCCGGCTCGCCGCGCACCCCGGCCAGGTCACCACGTTCGGCGTGCTGCCGGCCAAGGGTGCCGATCCCGAGAAGGTGCGGCAGGCCGTGACGCGGGTGCTGCACGGCACCACCGCCCAGGTCAGCACCGGCGATGCCCGCGGCCCCGTCGAGTTCCTGGACGCGGCCACCGCCCGCACCCGACTGGTCAGCATGGGCGGCGCCATGGGCGGCACCTCGCTGCTGGTGGCCGTGCTCGTGGTCGTCGGGACCTTCGCGCTCACCGTCCAGCAGCGGCACCGCGAACTCGCCCTGCTCCGCGCCATCGCCGCCACGCCCGGTCAGATCCGCAAGCTGCTGGGCCGGGAAGCCCTGATCGTCGGCGCGGCGGCCGGCACCGTCGGCGCGCTGCTCGGGCTGCCGCTCGGCGGCTGGCTGCACTCCCGGTTCGTCGCCCTGGGCGCCGTACCCGACACGCTCCAGCACACCGTCAGCGTCTTTCCGCCGCTGGCCGCTCTCGCCGCCACCCTGCTCGGTGCCTGGGCCTCCGCCCGGATCGCCTCCCGCAGGGTCGCCCGGATCCGCCCCGCGGAAGCCCTGGCCGAGGCCAGGACCGAGGGCACCCGTCCCGTCTGGGGGCGTATCGTCGCCGGCCTGCTGCTTCTCGCCGGCGGAGTCGTCCTGGTCGTCGTCCTCACCTCCCTGCGCACCGAGCCCGCCTCGACTCCCGTGACCTTCCTCGCCGTCGTAGTGCTGTCCACCTCCGTCGCCCTGCTCGGCCCCCTCCTGGTCAAGGCGGCCGCACTGCTGCTCGCCGGTCCGCTGCGGCTCACCGGGCACGGCGGCCGGCTCGCCACCGCCAACCTGCGCGGCAACGCCGCCCGGATGGCCTCCGTCGTCACCCCCCTCACCCTGCTCATCGGTATGACCTGCACCGTGCTGTTCGTCCAGTCGACCCTCGGTGACGCCGCCCGGACCCAGGCACGCGAGGGTGTCACGGCCGACTGGGTCGTCGCCGCCCAGGGGCCCGGCGTCCCGGCCGATGCCGCACGGCGCCTGCGCGCCCAGCACGACACCGTCACCGAGGTGGTCCGCACGACCGTCCGTGTCGGACTCGACAAGTACCCCGCCCAGGGCGTCACTCCGGAAGGGCTGACCCGCACCTGGGACCCGAAGGTCACCGCGGGCTCCCTCGGCGACCTCGCCCCCGGCACCGTGGCCGTCAGTGAACTGGCCGCGGACCAGCACCACTTGAAGCCCGGCAGCACCCTGAAACTCACGCTCGGCGACGGCACGCCCGCCACGCTCACCGTCGCCGCCGTCTACGCCCGGGGTCTCGGCTTCGGCGATCTCACCTTCGCCCACGACCTCGTGGCCCGCCACGTCGACAACCCGCTCGCCTCCTCCGTCCTCGTCAGCACGACCCGTACACAGACACAACTCGCGACTACCCTCCGTGAGTTCCCGGCGCTGCGAATTCTTTCTCCGGCCGCGGCCGACCACCTCCAGGCCGACCGGCAGCAGACGAACGCCGAGGTCAACTACCTCGCCATGGGGCTCGTCCTGGCCTTCACCGCCATCGCCGTCGTCAACACGCTCGCCATGTCGGTCGCGGAACGTGTCCGGGAGTTCGCCCTGCTCCGCCTCGCCGGTGCGACCCGCCGGCAGGTGCTGCGCATGCTGCGTACCGAGGCGCTGTCCGTACTGCTGATCGGCACCGCGCTCGGCAGCGGCATCTCCCTCGCCGTGCTCACCGCGTTCAGCGTCGGCATGACGGGCCGCGCGGCCCCCACGGTCACCCCTCTGCTCTATGTCACCGTGGTCGCGGTCGCCGCCCTCCTCGCCCTGGTGGCCAGTGCCGTGCCCGGCCGCGCGGCGCTCCGCGTGCGGGCGGTGACGGTGGCCACCGCGAAGGAGTAGGGCGTCAGGGACGCGCCGACCGGCTCTCCAGCCAGCCTGGAGAGCCGTGTCCGGTTCAGGCCTCCGCCGCCTCCACAGCCTCCACCGGCAGCCCCGCCCTCCGCCATGCCTGGAAGCCGCCCACCAGGTCCGTCGCTCGGTGCAGGCCCAGCTGGTGGAGGGAGGCGGCGGCCAGGCTGGAGGCGTAGCCCTCGTTGCAGATGAGCACGACGCGCAGGTCGTGTCCGGTGGCCTGGGGAACGCGGTGGCTGCCCTGGGGGTCGAGACGCCACTCCAGTTCGTTGCGCTCGATCACGAGGGCGCCCGGAATCAGACCGTCCCGCTCGCGCAGGGCCGCGTACCGGATGTCGACGAGCACGGCCTCACCCGTCCGCGCCGCCTCGTGCGCCTCCCGTACCTCGATGCGCCGGTACCCACCGCGCACCCGCTCCAGCAACTCGTCGATCCCGACCGGCCGCACACCCGTACCGCTGCCCGGTGCCGGTCCACCACCTGGTGTCACTCCACCACCCGGTGCCGTTCCGCCGCTCGCCCCCGGACTTTCGGCCATCGCCGGCCCACCGCTCGCTGCCGGTCCCTCGGTCACTGTCGCCCCGCCACCCACTGTCACACCCGAGCCGCTCACTGCCAGTCCTCCGGCCGCTCGACCTGCTCCAGGCGCAGCACCTGGCCCGTGCGGCTGTAGCGACGGATGCGGGGGAGTGGCGGGTAGTAGGCGTGGACGGAGATCGCGTGACGGTCGGGGGACTCGTTGAGCACCTCGTGCACATGGTGGTGGCCGAAGGCGCGGCCCTGGCCGGCGGGCAGCCGGCGTTCACGGTCCACGCCGTCGGCGAGCTCAAGGGTCTTCCAGCCGTCGGTGGGCGGCCGGGTGGCCAGCGCGTTCTCCTTGAGTTCGCCCGAGGCGGTGACGAAGGCGCCGACCGAGTCCGCGTGGTCGTGCCAGCCGGTACCGGTACCGGGCGGCCAGCCGATCAGCCAGGCCTCGCTGCCGCCCGGACCCTCAAGCCGCACCCAGGTGCGGCCCTCGGGGTCGAGCGGGAGGGAAGCGATCAGCTCGGTGTCGGCGGCCGTGCGCCGCGCGAAGTCGAGGAGGTCCGCCTGGGTGGGCGCCGCCCCGGAGACACGGGGCGCTGCGGCAGGGGACGCGGATGAGGAGGCGGAGGCGGTGGGGAAGGCAGAGGTGGAGGAAGAGGCAGACGCGGAGGAAGAGGCAGACACGTGCACCGTCCTGAAGAGGGTTCGCCGAACGGGCGCACGACGGCACGGCGCCCGGAGAAAAATGGGGATGCGAATTCAGCAGGACGGGCGACACACGCAGCCCGCGTAGCGGACGAGGTCCATATGGACCCTCCGCCACAGGCGCACACAGGTGTCGGTCACGATCCGGAGTACAGCATGCCGCCGTACTCCGGTCAATTCACCGACACCATGTGGACACGGCGTGACCTGACTCACGGTCACCGCATGGCCGAGCCGGCCTCCGCCGTCGCCTCGTTCTCCTTCGCGGCACCGCCCAGCGTGGCCTCCGCCGCCGCGTACAGATCGGCCGGGCGAACTCCGCTCAGCGCGGTGACCAGGTGGCCGTCGGGGCGTACGAGCAGCACGCTGTGCGCCGGCGCACCCGGATACTCCTCGGCGACCAGCAGCTCGGCCGGGTGCGGCAGCGCGGTCACCGCGGCCGCGAGGCGGGGCATCACCCCGGCGGACACCCAGTGCTTGCGGTCCCACACGCCCGTGCCCGGCGCGATCAGCACCACGAGCAGCGCGCCCCGGCCGAGCCGGTCCCGTAGCCGGACGAAGGAGCCGTCCTCCGCCGTGACCCGCACATCGGTGACCGGTGCGCCGGGCGGCGTGTCGACCGCGATCTCGGCCTCCAGATGCCGGGGCGCGAGCGGCGAGCCGGCGTACGCCCCCGGCGCACCGAGAGTCCCGCGCCCCAGATGACCGTCGGTGAGCAGCGCGTCGTGGCCCCGGGCCACGCCGGGGACGTAGTGGCGCAGCCCGCCACCACCGCGCAGCACCGGCAGCAGCTGGTCGGCGGCGCGCAGCCGGGCGGCGACCACCGCGCGCCGCTCGGCCTGGTAGCTGTCCAGCAGTGCGTCGTGCGGGCCGTGGTGCCAGGCCGGGGCGAGCTTCCAGGCGAGGTTGTCGGCGTCGCGCAGCCCCTCGTCGAGCCCCTGGGTGCCGAGTGCGCCGAGCAGGTGGGCCGCGTCCCCGGCGAGGAAGACCCGGCCCGCGCGCCACCGGCGGGCCAGCCGGTGGTGCACCGTGTGGACACCGGTGTCGAGGAGGTCGTACGCCGGTGTGGGGCCGTCGCTCCAGCCCGCGAGGGTCTCGCGGATCCGGGCCACCAGCATCTCGGGTGTGACCAGGTCCTTGCCCGGCGGCAGCAGCCAGTCCAGGCGCCAGACGCCGTCCGGGAGGGGGCGGGCGGTCACCTCCCCGGCCGAGGGCCCGGACGGCCGCCACGGCGGCATCCGATGAAGCAACGCCTGACCCTCCCAAGGAAGTTCCGCGCGCAGGGCGGCGACCGCGTGCCGCTCCACCGCCGTACGGCCGGGGAAGCGGATGTCCTGCAGTTTGCGCACGGTCGAGCGGGGGCCGTCGCAGCCGACCAGGTAACTTCCGCGCCACCATGTGCCCTTGGGGCCACGGGTGTGCGCGGTGACGCCGGAACGCTCCTGCTCCATCGAGTCGAGCCGGCTGTCCACGGCAAGCTCGACCAGCGGCTGGTCCGCGACGGCCGCGCGCAGGGCGCGCGTGAGGACGTGCTGGGCGAGGTGCAGCGGGGCGGGTTCGTCCGCCGTGAAGTCGATCTCGCTCATCACCTGCCGGCGGCGCAGTGACCGCCAGCCGGTCCAGCGTGTGCCGTGGTCGCCGAGGGCGGCTCCGGTCAGCCGCTCCAGGAGGGCGGCCGTGTCCTCGCGTAGCACGACCGTGCGCGCCGGGCGGGGCTCGTCCTTGCCGGGGCCCTCGTCGAGGACGACGGACGGCACCTCCTGGCGGGCCAGCGCCAGCGCGAGCGTGAGCCCGACGGGCCCCGCTCCGACGATGATCACCGGGTCCATGACGCGGTGCCCCCTGCCCGTGACGATGCCCTGACGGTCACAAGTGAACAGGAAGGTGGAGCGGGGTGCACGATCACAGAACGTATGCAACCCATTGGCAGAGTTTGCGTCAAGCGAACGGAGGCAGTGGCGATCATGCCACTGCCTCCGGGTGGTGCATTCGGGTCTGAACGGGTGTCAGGCCGCCGTTCCGGTCGAGGCGGTGCCCGCGATGTCCGCCACGTCCTGGGCTGTGAGAACCGCACCGGTCGACTTCTTGCGCCGTCGCAGCCTTCCCTCCAGCCAGCTCGCGAGGGAGGTCAGCGAGAAGTTGATGATCACGTAGATCACGGCGATGACGGTGAAGGAGGCGATGGTGTTGGCGCCGTAGTAACCGCTCATCGGGTTGGCGGACGCGAGCAGTTCGGGGAAGGTCAGGACCGCACCGCCGAGTGCGGTGTCCTTCACGATCACGACGAGCTGGCTGACGATCGCCGGGAGCATCGCGGTGACCGACTGGGGCAGCAGGATGAGCCGCATCACCTGGTTCTTGCGCAGACCGATCGCCAGGGCGGCCTCGGACTGTCCCTTCGGCAGGGCGAGGATGCCCGCGCGGACGATCTCCGCGAGCACGGACGCGTTGTACAGCACCAGGCCGGTGACGACTGCGTACAGAGGACGGTCGTCCGAACTGACGTCGGTGTACTCGGCGAACAGGGCGAGCCCGAAGATCATCAGGACCAGCACCGGGATCGCGCGGAAGAACTCCACGACCACCGCGACCGGGATACGTATCCACGCGTGGTCCGAGAGGCGGGCGATGCCGAGCGTGGCGCCCAGCGGGAGCGCGATGACCATGGACAGGGCCGCGGCCTTCAGGGTGTTCTGCAGACCGGGCCAGATGTACGTCGAGTAGGCCTCGGTGCCGCTGAAGAACGGCTTCCAGAGCAGCCACTCCAGCTGGCCCTTGTCGTCCAGAGCCTTGTACACCCACCACAGGACGGCCGCGAGGACGACGAGGAAGCCCGTCGTGTACAGGATGTTGCGCCGCTTGGCCCGGGGGCCCTGGGCGTCGTACAGGACCGAACTCATCGCTTCACCGCCACCTTCTTGCCCACCCAGCCGAGGATCAGACCGGTCGGCAGAGTCAGACAGCAGAACCCGAAGGCGATGATCGCGGAGATCAACAGCAGCTGTGCCTCGTTCTCCACCATCTCCTTCATCAGGAGCGCCGCTTCCGCCACGCCGATCGCGGCCGCCACGGTCGTGTTCTTCGTCAACGCGATCAGCACGTTGGTCAGCGGGCCGACGGCCGCGCGGAAGGCCTGCGGCAGCACGATCAGGCCCAGGACCTGAGTGAAGCTGAGGCCGATGGCTCGGGCGGCCTCCGCCTGGCCGACCGGAACCGTGTTGATGCCGGCGCGGATCGCCTCGCAGACGAATGCCGACGTGTAGACGCTCAGACCGAGTACGGCCAGCCGGAAGCTGGTCGTGTCGACCTGATCCGACCCCAGGCTGACACCCAGCGTGTCCTTCAGGCCGAGCGACGAGAACAGGATGATCACCGTGAGCGGGATGTTCCGCACGATGTTCACGTAGGCGGTGCCGAAACCGCGCATCAGCGGTACCGGGCCCACCCGCATGGCGGCCAGCAGCGTGCCCCAGACCAGGGAGCCCGCGGCCGACAGCAGCGTGAGCTGCACGGTCGTCCAGAAGGCGCCCAGCACGTCGTACTTGTCAAGAAAGTCGAACACGATCTCCCGCGCTTCCGCGTGTAGGGATGCCCAGGCGCGCCGCCGCCGTCAGGAACGGCGGCGCGCCGGTGGGGCGTTGCCTCAGCTCTTGATGTCGCCGATCTTCGGGGCGGGCTCGTTCTTGTAGCCGGCCGGGCCGAAGTTCTTGTCCACGGCCTTCTGCCAGGAGCCGTCGGAGACCATCTCCTCCAGGGCCTTGTTGATCTTGGCCTTGAGGTCGCTGCCCTTCTTGACGCCGATGCCGTAGTTCTCGTTGGTCATCTTGAAGCCGCCGAGCTTGAACTTGCCCTTGAACTGGCTCTGCGAGGCGTAGCCGGCGAGGATCGAGTCGTCCGTGGTCAGGGCGTCGATCGCCTTGCTCTGCAGACCGGTCAGGCAGGCCGAGTACGCCGGGTACTGCTGGAGCTGAGCCTTGGGGGCCAGCTTGTCCTTGACGTTCTGCGCCGACGTCGAGCCGGTCACCGAACACAGCTTCTTGCTGTTCAGGTCCGACGGCGACTTGATCGTGCTGTCGTCCGCGCGGATCAGCACGTCCTGGTGGGCCAGCAGGTACGGGCCGGCGAAGTCGACCTTCTGCTGGCGCTCCGGGGTGATCGAGTAGGACGCGGCGATGAACTGGACGTCACCGCGCTGCAGCATCGTCTCGCGGTCGGCGCTCTTCGACTCCCTCCACTCGATCTGGTCCGGCTTGTAGCCGAGCTTCCCGGCGACATAGGTGGCCACGTCGACATCGAAGCCCGAGTAGCCCTGCGGGGTCTTCTGGCCGATGCCCGGCTGGTCGAACTTGATGCCGATGGTGATCTTCTTGCCGCCACCGGAGGAGCTGTTGTCGTCCTTCTTGTCGCCGCCGCACGCGGTGGCGGACACGGTGAGGGCGAGAACGACGGCCGAGGCGGCGGTGACCTTGCGGAGCTTCATGGTGAACATCCTTTGAGTGGTGAAGGAACGAGGTCCTTGAGGTACGGGTGACCCCGGATGGTCCGGGGAGCCGGGGCTCGGTGCCGTCAGTGGTGCAGGATCTTCGACAGGAAGTCCTTGGCCCGGTCGCTGCGCGGATTGCTGAAGAACTGCTCGGGCGCGGCCTGTTCGACGATCCGGCCGTCCGCCATGAAGACCACCCGGTTCGCGGCCGAACGCGCGAAGCCCATCTCGTGGGTGACGACGACCATCGTCATGCCCTCGCGGGCCAGCTGCTGCATGACCTCGAGGACCTCGTTGATCATCTCGGGGTCGAGAGCCGAGGTCGGCTCGTCGAAGAGCATGACCTTCGGGCCCATCGCCAGCGCCCTGGCGATGGCGACACGCTGCTGCTGACCGCCGGACAGCTGCGCGGGGTACTTGTCGGCCTGGGTGCCCACACCGACCCGGTCGAGCAGGGCGCGCGCCTTCTCCTCGGCCTGCTTCTTCTCCGCCTTGCGGACCTTGATCTGGCCCAGCATCACGTTCTCGAGCACGGTCTTGTGCGCGAAGAGGTTGAAGGACTGGAAGACCATCCCGACGTCGGCGCGCAGCCGGGCCAGCTCCCTGCCCTCGTCGGGCAGCGGCCTGCCGTCGATCGTGATGGTGCCCGAGTCGATCGTCTCCAGGCGGTTGATGGTGCGGCACAGGGTCGACTTTCCGGACCCGGAGGGCCCGATGACCACGACGACCTCGCCGCGCGCGATCGTCAGGTCGATGTCCTGGAGCACATGCAACGCGCCGAAGTGCTTGTTGACGCTCTTCAGGACGACCAGGTCGTCGGACGTGGCCACGTCTTCCTTGGCCACCGATACTTTGGTCATCGCTCTCGGCTCCGTCCTCCTCGGTTTCGGTGGACAGTAGTGAGGCCCGGTGACCAGCGTCATCACATCTGAGGTGAATCTGAGCATCACGATCCGGTAGCAGTCGGACACGTGTCGTAGCACTCGTCACCTGCGTGCGTATCGGCCGGATAACGGAAGCCGCGGGCAACCGGAACCCTCTTGACGCCGTCCTTATCCATCGGCGTCACTGCCATGGTGCACACGCGCGTGCGTGCGAGATACAAGCCGAACGAGAACCGTGACCGTACGACCGCTGAACCGGAGGGGGCTGGGATGAGGCTGCTGCTCGTCGAGGACGACAACCACGTCGCAGCGGCTCTGTCCGCGGTCCTCGCGCGGCACGGCTTCCACGTCACCCACGCGCGCAGCGGCGAGGAAGCCCTCCAGGCGCTCGTCCCCGAGGGCAACGGATTCGGCGTGGTCCTGCTCGACCTGGGCCTGCCCGACCAGGACGGCTACGAGGTCTGCGGCAAGATCCGCAAGCGCACCAGCACCCCGGTGATCATGGTCACCGCCCGCTCCGACGTCCGCTCCCGCATCCACGGGCTCAACCTGGGCGCCGACGACTACGTGGTGAAGCCGTACGACACCGGGGAACTGCTCGCCCGGATCCACGCCGTCAGCCGGCGCACCGCCCACGAGGACCCCGCCACCGGAGGCGACAGCTCCCTGCTGCTCGGCCCGGTCCGCATCGAGCTGCCCACCCGGCAGGTCAGCGTGGACGGTTCGGTTGTCCAACTGACCCGCAAGGAGTTCGATCTGCTCGCGCTGCTCGCCCAGCGGCCGGGGGTGGTCTTCCGGCGGGAGCAGATCATCAGCGAGGTGTGGCGCACCAGTTGGGAGGGCACCGGACGCACCCTGGAGGTGCACGTCGCCTCCCTGCGCGCCAAACTGCGCATGCCCGCGCTGATCGAGACCGTACGCGGCGTCGGCTACCGGCTCGTCGCCCCGGCCGGGTAGCGGGGACGGGTGCGCACACGGCTCCTGCCGCTGCTCATCATTCTGATGGCGGCCGTCCTCCTGGCGCTCGGCGTCCCGCTCGCCGTCAGCGTGGCCGCCGCCCAGCAGCAGAAGGTCGTCGTCGACCGGATCGACGACACCGCGCGCTTCGCCGCGCTCGCCCAGTTCGTCACCGACGCACCCGGCGGATCACGCCCCACCGCCCCGGACGAGCGCCGGGAGACGCTCCGCCGCGAACTGGTCAGCTACTACGGCGTCTACGGCATCCGCGCGGGCGTCTTCTACCGCAACGGCTCGGCGATGGCCAACGCCCCCGGCGACTGGCTCGTACCGCCGACGGGGGAGCTGCGGGAGGCCTTCGACGAGGCACTGCTCAGCCGTCGCAGCCACGACCCCCGGCAGGTGTGGCCCTGGCAGCGCACCCGGCTGGTCGTCGCCTCGCCGGTCATCCGGGACGGGGACGTCGTGGCGGTCGTCGTCACCGACTCGCCCACCGGGCAGATGCGCTCGGGGACCCTGCGCGGCTGGCTGTTCATCGGGGCCGGCGAGATCGCCGCGATGCTGCTCGCCGTCGGTGCCGCGCTGCGGCTCACCGGCTGGGTGCTCAAGCCTGTACGGATCCTGGACGCCACCACCCACGACATCGCCACCGGTCGCCTCAAGTCCCGTGTCGCGGCCGCCGGCGGGCCGCCGGAACTCAGACGCCTGGCCCGGTCGTTCAACGAGATGGCGGACAACGTCGAGGACGTGCTGGAGCAGCAGCGCGCCTTCGTCGCCGACGCCTCGCACCAGCTGCGCAACCCGCTCTCGGCGCTGCTGCTGCGCATCGAACTGCTCGCCCTCGAACTCCCGGAGGGCAACGAGGAGATCGCCTCGGTCCGCACCGAGGGCAAGCGCCTCGCCCAGGTCCTGGACGACCTGCTCGACCTGGCGCTGGCCGAGCACGCCGAGGCCGACCTCGGGCTGACCGACATCGGCGCGCTGGCCGGGGAGCGGGTGGCCGCCTGGGCACCGGCCGCCCACGCCAAGGGCGTCCGGCTGACCGGCGACTGCCCGCCCACCACCGCCTGGGCCGACCCGATCACCCTGTCCAGCGCCCTGGACGCGGTGATCGACAACGCCGTGAAGTTCACCCCCGAGGACGGCACGGTGGAGGTCACCGTCTCCTCCAACGGCGACAGCTCGACGGTCGTGGTCACCGACACCGGCCCCGGCCTGACCGACGAGGAACTCGCGCGCGTGGGCGACCGTTTCTGGCGCAGCGGCCGCCACCAGAACGTCAAGGGCTCGGGGCTCGGCCTGTCCATCACCCGCGCCCTGCTCGCGGCCGGCGGCGGCTCGATCGACTACGCCCACCACGACCCTCAGGGGCTACGGGTGACCGTGACCGTCCCGAGGGACACGCAGCCGTAGCGCTCCACCGACCGGTACAGCCCTTGCGCTTCACCGACCGGTGCAGCCAGCCCTTGCGCTTCCCGAGCAGTGCAGTCCTAGGGCTTCACCGAGCGGTAGTAGCGCCGGGCGCCCTCGTGCAGCGTCAGCGGGTCGGTGTAGATCGCCGTGCGCAGGTCGACCAACTGCGCGGAGTGGACGTGCGCACCGATGTCGTCGCGGCTCTTGATCACCGTGCGGGTCACCCACTCGGTGAGCCGCGGATCCATGTCCTTACGGGTCATCAGCAGGTTGGAGACCGCGATGGTCGGGATCGCGGAGCCGTGCTGCACGGACGGGTACGCCGACTCGGGGATGGTGGTGGCCCGGTAGTAGCGCGCCGCCTCCCCGGCGGCGTGCAGCCGGGCGACGAGGTCCTCGTCTATCGGTACGAACTTGAAGCCGGACTTCCCGGCCAGGCCGACCAGGCCCTTCGTGGGCAGCCCCCCCGACCAGAAGAAGGCGTCGATCCGGCCCTGCCGCAGCCGGCCCGGCCCCGTGTCGATGCCCTCGGACACCGGGGTGATGTCCTTCTGAGGGTCGATGCCCGCCGCCCTCAGCACCCGGTTCGCGATCAGCCGCACCCCGGAGTTCGGCAACCCGGTGGCCACCCGCTTGTGCCGCAGATCCGCCACGCTGGAGACGCTGGAGCCGCTCGGCACGATGAGCTGCACATAGTCGTCGTAGAGCCGGGCCACACCGCGCAGTCGGCCCGCGCTGTCCGGGTGCCGCAGCTCGTACGTCTCCACCGCGTCCGCCGCGGCGATGGTGAAGTCGGTCTCCCCGTCCGCCAACCGCTGGACGTTCTCCTGCGAACCGGCACTGTTGAGCAGCTTCACCGTCAGGCCGGGCATGTCCTTGCCCAGCTCGGTGCGCAGCCGCTCGCCGTACTCCTGGTAGACCCCTCGGGGTGTGCCCGTGCTGAAGACGATGGTCCCGGTCGGCGGCTTCTCGCCCAAGGGCAGCAACCACCACAGCAGGAGGCCGAGGGCGACGACACCGACGGCCGCGCCGCGCAGCGCGTGGCGCCTGCTGAGAGAGGGGAACACCTTGGGCATGCGGGCGATCCTGCCAGGCCGGGCACGGGGCTGACCAGGGCCGAGATCACTCCGCAGGCCGGACACGGGCGGCGGCCGGCCTGTGGATGACTCTGAGGCGCTGTCAGCGGTGGCGGCTAGAGTCGCCGTATGAGCACTTCGCCCGCCCATCTCGTCCGTGAGTTCCACCTCGCCTTCGGCCTCGACGCCCGCACCAGGCCGGCCGAGGTGCCCCCCGAGCTGGCCGCACACCGCGGGGAGCTGCTCGCCGAGGAGGCCGCGGAGGTCGCCGAGGTGGCGGTCGAAGGCCCACTGGACCGGCTCGCGCACGAACTGGCGGACGTGGTCTACGTGGCCTATGGCACGGCCCTCGTCCACGGCATCGATCTCGACGAGGTGATCGCCGAGATCCACCGCGCCAACATGAGCAAGCTCGGCCCCGACGGCCAGGTCGCCCGCCGCCCGGACGGCAAGGTCCTCAAGGGCGAGCACTACCGCGCGCCGGACGTGTCGGCCGTCCTGCGCCGCCAGGGGTGGATACCCGACGGCGCCTGACGGCTACGCCTACGACTCCAGGGAGCCGCCCGCCAGCTTCCACTCGCGGTGCAGGGAGCCCAGCGGGATGCTCCGCTGCAGCACCGGAGTACCGAAGATCGACAGCTGGAGGCGCAGCGTGCCCGACAGATCGACACCGCCGTACAGCTCCCAGGCGCCCTTCGCCTTCGGGGTGCCGTCAGAGGATGTGGTGACCGTCCCGGAGGCCTCGCCGCGCAGGTACGGCGCGAGGTCGGCGGTGACGCCGACGGTGCCGTAGAGACCGACCGAGGCCTCGGCGCCGAGGGCCGTCTTCACGCTCCCGGCGGTGGTCAGGGAGGCCCGGACCGGCGTACTCGTCATGTCGGCGGAGCTGACCGGCGTCCACCCCTTGGCCGGGCCGAAGGTGCCGCCGGCCTTGAAACCGCCCTTGACGCTCTGCTCCACGTCGACGGTGACGTGCCCGTCGCCGCTGATCTGGACGTAGCAGGTCAGGTCGAGGTTGACGACCACCGGAACCGGGCCGACCTGGAGCACCGGGTCGGCGTGCAGCTTGGCGAACGGGATCCGCAGCGGAGTGGAGGTGGTGGCCGCGGCCCGGCCCTTCACCGCCCAGCCGGAGGACCAGTCGCCGGACACGCCCAGGTACGCCGAGCCCGGCGCGGCACCGGTGCCCGTGCCGCCGTAGGTGAAGTCGACCTGCGGGGCCACCTGCACGAATCCGGACACCGAGGCGCTCGCCGAGACAGGGGCGCCCTCGGCCGTCGGCACCGTGGCGCCGACGTCGATCCGGAGGCTGCCGAGCGGCACGGTGGCGCCCTTGGGACCGACGTGGACGTCACCCGCCTTCGACCAGGAGACCTTCACGTCGGGGAGCAGCTTGTCGACGGTGAAGGCGGACGGGTCCACCGGCACGGTGCCCTTGGCCGTGTCGTCGCCCAACACGGAGTTGAGCGCGGCCGGTTCGGTCTGCACCTCTGTGCCCCGGTCCGTCTCGCCGATCACCTTGGTGACCCGGGCCAGCAGCCCGTGCGGCGCGCCGGGCGCCGGTGCGCTGGCGATGACATCGCCCACGGCGGCCCTGCCGGGGGCGGCGGGTGAGGTGGAGGAGGGGGCGGAGGTGGGGGAGGTGGGGGAGGCGGGGGGCGAGGAGGGGGAGGGGGAGGGGGAGGAGGGCGAAGTCGGTTTCATCGCACCACCGTTGGAGATGACGGCTCGATGGCTCCGACTGTCGTACGAGCTGACGGTCAGTCTGGTCTTGTGGGCCCGCGTGCCCGAGCCGGCCGGGCTCGCGGTGGCGGTCGCGGTCGCGTCGGGGGCCGCCGCGACGGTGAGCGAATGGTCCTGGCCGGCGGCGTGACCGTCGGTGGCCCGGATCTCCTGGCCGTGCTCGGCCGAGGGCCGCTCGGCGTGCGGTGCGGGCGAGGAGCAGCCGGCCGCGAGGAAGAGGGTGGTCACGGCGAAGGCGGGCAGCAGGGCACGCCTGCGCCTCATGCGTGTGCGCAAAGTCGATCCTGTGTGGAGTGGGGGGTACCGAAGAAACACCACAGGGCCGGCCGCCGAGAGGTGGAACCGGCTACCGCCTGGTAACTCTGTGGTGAGGCATGAGCATGCCATGCCTGGCGCAGGCGCCCCTCACAATCCGGTCACATCCCAAGGTGACCTGAAACACGGCGAGTTCAGGTCACCTCATAGATGGCCGGATTCCGGATGGGACAGGGGTCAGCGAGGCATCTCGCGGTGGCCGGGCAGCCCGGTGCCGCCGAGACGGGTCAGCAGGGTGGAGAGCAGGCCGATGTCCTCCTTGCTCCAGGGCGGTGCGGCGAAGAACTCGGCGGCGGTCTCCTCGGCCGTGGCCCGCATCTCCGCCAGGAGTCGCCGGCCGGTGTCGGTCAGTGAGGCGTAGGCCACGCGCGCGTCACGGGCGTCCCGTTCGCGGGTCACCAGCCCGATCCGCTCCAGGGGCGCCAGTCCGCGGGTCACTCCGGAGGCGGTCAGCCCCAGCGCCTCGGCCAGATCGACCCGGCGCATCCGGCCGCCGGGTGCCTGTCCCAGCCGCAGCAGCAGCGTGAAGTCGGCCAGGCTCACCCCATGCAGCCCGCCCAGCCGCGCGTCGAAGCGCCGTACGAGCGCGGCCTGCGCCCGCATCAGCCGCAACGACGCGTCCAGTGCCTCACTCATCGCACATTCCTTTGCAGACTCCTTGAGTAGTCAAGTTTATGAGCCGATCATGCGGGCGTTGCGTCGCTGCCGCTTCCCCAAGGGGGCCTGCGAGAGGTCCTCGGCGCTGGAGCGGAAGTTCTTGAAGCCGTAGCCGCGCTCGGTCAGCCACGCCTTCGCCGCCTCCTCGGCCCGCTCGGTCGCCTCCAGGATGTCCTCCTCTTCCTCCCCGGTGTCCGAGAAACGGAAGACGAAGGCCGGCCGGGCGGCGATGTCGTAGCTGAGGTGCCCCTCGGGCGTGTAGGCGGAGCGCAGCACGTCGTGCTCGGCGGCATCGGCCAGCAGTTCGGCCCGCTGTGCGTCGCTGAGGCTGTCGAAGGCGCCGCGGATGGTGATGCGGAAGGTCCGAGTGGTCATTGCGCGACCTTAGGCGGAGCGGGCACTGCGGCTCCATCGGATTTCCGGTGGATGGAATGATGATCGGTGACAGGGCGACGGCGGTCCGAGGAAGCCGGTGTGAATCCGGCGCGGTCCCGCCACTGTGATCGGTGAGCGAACTCCCGCCGGGCCACCGCCCCCTGACGGGTGGGAAGGCCGGGACGAGCGACGACCCGAGAGCCAGGAGACTCACGCGGTCGCCTCCTCGACGGACCCCGGGGCGGTTCTCCCCGGAGAGGGGTGAGCGGCGTGCCCGGGAAACCGACGGAAGAGACGTTTGACGGCGAGGCGGCCACAGAGGCGGTCCCGAAGGGGACCGGCCCGGTGCCGAGCCGGGTCGTCGTCTGCAGGGACTGTTGCTGTGGCAGCCCCAAGGTGACCGGTGTCGACCACGCGGCGCAGACGGCACGTCTGCGTGCCGAGGTGCCCGTGCGCATCTCGGCCTGCCTCGACGTGTGCGAGCAGGCCAACGTCATCGTCGTACAGCCCTCCGCCGCCGGCCGGGCCGCCGGGGCAAGGCCGGTCTGGCTGGGTCTCGTCAACGACCCGGGCGCTGCAGAGGACATCGTCGACTGGGTGCGCGCCGGCGGCCCCGGCGTCGCACCTCTGCCGGACATCCTCGACCTCTACACCATCACGCCCCCGCGCCGCCGGGCGGCTTCCACAGGGCGGCGCCGAGTTGATCCCTGATCGGAACTCCGCCCGAACAGCACCGATCGCAATTCCGCCCGACCAACGCCACCGTTGACCCGTGGGCCACAGGATCGGTCACCTGACGCGAGAGCAAGATCACGTCAGGTGGTGCGGTCTTGGCCATGCACCCGTCACGCGGTACGGTCTGTCCGATATCGACGACGGTACGACGGAAGCCGGTGAGAGTCCGGCACGGTCGCGCCACTGTATGCGAGCGCCCTGGGCGGTTCGTGAGTCAGACCCGTGGCCGTCGTCCTGTGCACCACCGAGTTGGGACGCGAACTCCCAGAGGAGGTCCTGCCATGGCGCAGACCGTCGTTCAGCCGACAGCCACCACCACCGTCGTTCCCGCCAAGCTGCCGCTGAAGGCGATCGCTCCTTGGGCGGTCTTCTTCGGTGTCCTGATGCTCGTCCTGCTCTACTTCGTCGGCGCCGAGCAGGGCGCCACCTCCGTGTTCAACGGCACGGACGTCCACGAGTGGGTCCACGACGCCCGTCACCTGCTCGGCTTCCCCTGCCACTGAGGCGAGGGCGCCGCACGCTCATGAATTCCGCGACAGTAAGAAATCTGCTGGTGCGGGGCATGCTCGCCGGCCTCGGTGCCGGCGTGCTCGCCCTCGTCGTCGCGTACTTCCTCGGTGAGCCGAACGTCGACAGCGCGATCGGCTTCGAGGACGCCCACTCCCACGAGCACGAGATGGAAGTCGTCTCCCGCTCCCTGCAGTCCACCGCCGGTCTCGCCACCGGCGTCCTGGTCTACGGGGTCGCCTTCGGCGGCGTCGCCGCGCTCGCCTACTGCGTCGCGCTCGGCCGCGTGGGCCGCTTCTCCCCGCGGGCGACCGCACTGCTGCTGTCGGGCTGCGCACTGCTCACCGTGTACGTCGTGCCGTTCCTGAAGTACCCGGCCAACCCGCCGTCGGTCGGCGACCCCGACACCATCGGCAAGCGGACCGGCCTGTACTTCCTGATGATGCTGCTCAGCGTGCTCCTCGCGATCGCCGCCACCATCCTGGGCAAACGGCTCGCACCCCGGCTGGGCACCTGGTACGCCACCGTCGTCGCGGTGGCCGGATTCGTCCTCGTGATCGGTCTGGCGTACGCCTTCCTGCCGGTCGTCAACGAGGTGCCGAAGGACTTCCCGGCCACCCTGCTGTGGCGGTTCCGACTGTCGGCTCTGGCCATCCAGGCCGTTCTGTGGGGCGGATTCGGGCTGCTCTTCGGCGAGTTGGCCGAACGGCTCCTGAATCCGAAGCCGGCGACCTCCGCGTCGGGGCGGGCGGTGCCGTCCGCGCACTGAACCCTGCAGGACATGCAGGACATGAGAGGGCCCTTGGGAACCTTCCGGGGCCCTCTCGCGTTCTCGGGAAAACGGTCAAGGCCCGTGTCAGCGGCCCGTGTCGTCCTGGGGCGAGGACAGTACGTGCCCGACCCGTAGGTTCCAGCGCCCGGCCCGGCCGGTGAACTCCGTTGCCGTGAGCGGGGGGACGTCGACGCGCCAGAACGCGGCCTCGGGCGCGCCCAGTACGTGCCCCACCACGGCCCGCACCACCTCCGGCTCCACCACGGCGACCGTCCTGCCGTCGGCCGCCCCTGTCGTCTCCCACCACCGCACGACCCGCGCGCACAGCTCCCGCACCGACTCCCCGCCGTGCGGTGCGGCGCCCGGGTCCGCCAGCCAGCGGGCCACCGCGTCGGGCTCGTCGGCGCCGACCTCCTCCAGCGCCCGCCCGCGCCAGCGGCCGACGTCCAGGCCCGACAGTTCCGGCTGCTCCGAGGCGTCGAGTCCGAGTGCCGAGGCCGTCTCCCGGCACCGCACGCTGGGCGAGACGTAGACACGGCCGGAGGCCGCCAGGGGCACCGCCGCCGATCCGGCCCGCACAGCCGCGCTGTCCTCGATCGAGTCACCGTCGTCGAAGCGGGCCCGCCGCAGCGACGGCGTGATCGCGGGTGAGATGAGGGTGACACGGCTGGTCACGCGGTTGCTCCTTGTGGTTCGGCCGAGAGGGGGCTGGGCGCGGGTGACTGATCCCGTACGAAGGTACGCCCGGCCCGGATACCGGGGAGCGGCCTGCCAAGGGGAGCGGCCTCGCGGGACGGCCTAGGCTTGAGGTGTCCGGCGGTGCGTCCCGTGCGGGAAGGCGGTGACGTTCCATGCGGTACGTGTCGGTGAGCGCGCTCAGTCACCCCGGGCTCCTCCGCGAACGGAACGAGGACAGCCTCGTGATCGGGCCGTGGACCCTGTGCGCCACGGTCACCGAGAATCCGCAGACCCTGGTCTTTCCGACCGGTACGCCCCTGGTCGTCGCCGTCGCCGACGGGCTCGGCGGGCATCCCGGCGGCGATGTGGCCAGCGCGCTGGTCGTGCGCCGGATCGCGTCGATGGGCCCCGCCCTGAGCAGTGAGGACGCCGTCCGCGACGCCTTGAACGCCTGCAACCGCGCCGTGTACGAGGCCGCCGGCGGCGACGCGGGAGGCGAACTGGCGGCCATGGGGACGACGGTCGCCGGCGCCGTCGTGAAGCCCGGTTCGCTGCTGGTGTTCAACGTGGGCGACAGCCGGGTCCTCGCGTCCTGCGACGACGGGCTGCGCCAGGTCAGCGTCGACGACAGCCCCCCACTCGAACCAGGGCGGCGCACCACGTCCCTCGTCACCCAGTGCCTGGGCGGCACCCGCACGTACCGTGCCATCCAGCCCCACGTGACGGCCGAGCCCCTGTCTCCCGGTGCCCGCTACCTCATCTGCACCGACGGACTCACCGACCCTCTGCCGAATGAAGAGATCAACGAGGTGATGCGGGAGCCCAACGACGGCCGGGCGGCGTTCGAGCTGTGGAAGGCCGCCATCGCGGCGGGCGGCCCCGACAACATCACGCTGGCGCTCGTACGCATCGCGGACGCATAGGTTCGGCTCGTGCTTGGTCTCGCGGATCATCCGTGAAGATCCGCGTCGTCCATCGGAAAGCCATACCGCCCCTGCAGCCGGACGAAATAGGCCAAGGTCAGCACGCGCAGCCGCGCCAGCCCGGACGCCGTGCGCTCGAAGCACACCACCTCCTCATGGCCGCCCGGCCCGATCGGCTGGACCAAGCGGCCACCCTGCCGCACCTGTGCGACCAGCGGCGCGGGCACCTCCGTGAACGCGGCGGACACGAGGATCGCGTCGTACGGAGCGAGATCCGGCACGCCACCGCTGCCGTCCCCGACCCGCAGCTCCACGTTTCCCACGCCCTGACGCGAGAGGTTCGCACGCGCCTGCCGGGCTATCTCCGGCCGCGTCTCGATGCTGACCACGTCGGCGGCCAGGCGGGCGAGCAGGGCCGTCTGGAAGCCGAGCCCCGTCCCTACCTCCAGGACGTGCTCGCACCCGCACAGGGCAAGCCCCTCGATCATCATGGCGGACAGCGAAGGCTGCGTGGTGACCTGTCCTTGCCCGATCGGAACGGGGACGTCCCGGTAGGCGTCGGCCACCTGACCGGTCGGGACGAATTCGGCCCGGGGCGTCGTGCGCACGGCCTCCAGCAGCCGCTCGTCCCCGATCCCGGCGGCTGTGAGGGCTCGTACGAGGTCCTCGGGCGCCCTGGCTACGGCGTTCACGGGCGAGTCACCTCACCACCAGGCTAGGGCGGCTGAGGTGCGGGGTCGCCGGGGCGAAACGATCCTCGCAGGCGCGTCGGCGCATCCAGGACCGCCGGGACACTACGGTGGAGACATGACCGAGATCGTCGTCTACGAACTCGTCAAGCCTGCGGCAACGAGATCCGCCTCGGGAACGCCGGATGAGGTGGAACGGCGCGTCCGCAGGGTGCACGCCGCACCCGCGGCCCCGGGTTCGCATACCGCAGTAGGACCGCGGACCCTGTGCGGCAAGGACACCTTCGCGATGGAGACGTCCCACTGGAAGCCCTCCGACCACCCTGGAGAGCCCTGGTATCCCGCGGAATACGCGTCTCTGGTGTGCACGGACTGCAATGCCGTGATCGAGACCTGACCGGAGTGCCGACTGCCCGGCGTCGCCGCGCTCGCCTGATTCCGCAGCTCACAGTGTTTCCGCAGCTCACCGCGCCTTCAGGGGTCACCGTTGTTCGACGAACTCCTTGAAGTGCTCCAGATCGCTGCGGACGAGGCGCTCGATGGCGTTCGTCTGGGCGAATCCCTTCGGGCCACCGAAGGAGTCCCGGATCGTGTCGGGGTCGTACTCTAGCCGTGCCTGGATCCGGGTGTGGTTCTTGTCGATCGGCGCGACCGAGAAGGAGCCCGTCAGCTCCGGGGCGCTCGTGGTGAGCCACTCCATCACGCGGTCACCGCGGTCGGAAACCTCGGCATCGAGCTCCTGGGCCCGGCCACCGGTCTCGACCTCCAGATGTGCTCGGCCCCCCGCCTCCGTACGCGCGCCGCGCACTCCTTCCACGAAGCGCGGATAGTGCTCCAGCTGGTGCAGGGTCTCCCATGCTCTGTCTATCGGAACGCCGACGTCGACGTGTAGTTCGAGGGTGCTCATGACTACCTCCACGTGCAGCTCATGACGCATGGCCTACTGCTTCCAGTGTGCGCCCGGGAAGAACCGGCACGCGAAGCGCCGCAGCGGTGGAGACGCCGGGAGACCGACCAGCCCGCTCACGCGGCGCATCGCGCCTACTGGTGGGGCGGAAGACTGGACCACGGGGCACTCCGCGGACCGCCTACCCTTGAGCCATGACCATCAGCAGCGACCGGAGCCCCGCAGTGGACGTAGCAGCACCCAAGACCTACGAAGTCCGTACCTACGGGTGCCAGATGAACGTCCACGATTCCGAGCGATTGGCCGGGCTGCTCGAAGACGCCGGGTACGTGCGGGCCCCCGAGGGGTCGGACGGGGACGCGGACGTCGTGGTCTTCAACACGTGCGCCGTGCGCGAGAACGCCGACAACCGGCTCTACGGCAACCTCGGCCGACTCGCGCCCAAGAAGGCGAGCCGCCCCGGTATGCAGATCGCGGTCGGTGGCTGCCTCGCGCAGAAGGACCGGGACACCATCGTGAAGAAGGCGCCCTGGGTGGACGTCGTCTTCGGTACGCACAACATCGGCAAGCTGCCCGTCCTGCTGGAGCGCGCCCGCGTCCAGGAGGAGGCTCAGGTCGAGATCGCCGAGTCGCTGGAGGCGTTCCCCTCCACGCTGCCGACGCGGCGCGAGAGCGCGTACGCGGCCTGGGTGTCGATCTCCGTCGGCTGCAACAACACCTGCACGTTCTGCATCGTCCCGGCCCTGCGCGGCAAGGAGAAGGACCGCCGCCCCGGCGACATCCTGGCCGAGGTCGAGGCGCTCGTCGCCGAGGGCGTCTCCGAGATCACGCTGCTCGGCCAGAACGTCAACGCGTACGGCTCCGACATCGGCGACCGCGAGGCCTTCAGCAAGCTGCTGCGCGCCTGCGGGAAGATCGAGGGCCTGGAGCGCGTCCGCTTCACCTCCCCGCACCCGCGCGACTTCACCGACGACGTCATCGCCGCCATGGCCGAGACGCCGAACGTGATGCCGCAGCTGCACATGCCGCTCCAGTCCGGCTCGGACACCGTCCTGAAGGCGATGCGCCGGTCGTACCGGCAGGAGCGTTACCTCGGGATCATCGAGAAGGTCCGCGCCGCCATCCCGCACGCGGCGATCACGACGGACATCATCGTCGGCTTCCCGGGCGAGACCGAGGAGGACTTCGAGCAGACCCTGCACGTCGTCCGCGAGGCCCGCTTCGCGCAGGCGTTCACCTTCCAGTACTCCAAGCGCCCCGGCACCCCCGCCGCGACCATGGAGAACCAGATCCCCAAGGAGGTCGTCCAGGCGCGCTACGAGCGTCTCGTCGCCCTCCAGGAGGAGATCTCCTGGGAGGAGAACAAGAAGCAGGTCGGCCGCACCCTGGAGCTGATGGTCGCCGAGGGCGAGGGCCGCAAGGACGGCGCCACGCACCGCCTCTCCGGCCGCGCCCCCGACAACCGCCTGGTCCACTTCACCAAGCCGGACCAGGACGTGCGCCCGGGCGACGTCGTCACCGTCGAGATCACGTACGCCGCCCCGCACCACCTCCTCGCCGAGGGCCCGGTCCTCGCCGTGCGCCGCACGCGCGCGGGTGACGCCTGGGAGAAGCGCAACGCCGCCGAGGCCGCCAAGCCGGCGGGCGTCATGCTCGGCCTGCCGAAGATCGGCGTACCGGCGCCGCTTCCGGCCGCGTCGAGCGCCTGCGGCTGCGACTGAGGTTCGGAAGACCCACTGGGTGGAGCACGTCGGCCGTGATCGTCCGGCCGACGTGCTCCGCGCGTACTGACGCTCGCCCGCTGTACGGCATCACGGTGGACCCGCGCCCGGCAGCCGTACGGCGTCACCGTGGACCGGCGCTCGGCAGCCGTACGGGGTCACGGCGGACTGCCACTCTGCCGCCGTACGGCGTTACTCTGCCGATCATGCTTGTCGCCGCCGCAGTCTGCCCCTGCCCGCCGCTGCTCGTGCCCGAGCTCGCCGCGGGTGCCGCGCCCGAGCTGGATGCCGCGCGCGCGGCGTGTACCGACGCGCTCGGTGTGCTTGCCGCGGCCCGCCCGGACCAGCTCGTGGTCGTCGGCCCCGCCGAGCCGAGCGGGCGCGGGTGGCACCCGCAGGGGACCCCGGGGTCCTTCCGCGGCTTCGGCGTCGACGTGGACGTACGGCTCGGAACGCCCACCGGCGCCGTCCCCGACCGCGAGCTGCCGACCTCGCTGGCCGTAGGGGCCTGGCTGCTGCAGCGCACCGGCTGGGCGGACGCCCCGATCGAGGGGCTCGGCGTCGGGGAACCGCTGGCGCCCGAGCGGTGCGTCGAGGTCGGCCGGGAGATCGCCGCCCGGGCCGGTCGGGTGGCGATGCTGGTGATGGGGGACGCCAGCGCCTGCCGCACGCTCAAGGCACCGGGATACCTCGACGAGCGGGCGGAACCCTTCGACGCGCAGGTCGCGCGAGCGCTGGAGGCGGCGGACGTGGCGGCCGTCGCGGCACTCGACGCCGAGCTGGCGTACGAACTGAAGGCCGCCGGCCGCGCGCCCTGGCAGGTGCTCGCCGGAGCGGCCGAGGGCGCGAACCTCGGTGGTGCGCTGCTGTACGACGACGCGCCCTACGGCGTGGGATACCTGGTCGCCACCTGGTCCTAGGCCCCGCCTGGTGGCGTTTGGACGTGTCCCCGGTGCCCGGACGCGACCGCAACCGCACCGCACATGAAACGACGGCGGACGGCCGGGAGCCGTAGCGCTCCGCGGCCGCCCGCCGATCCGTGCACCCTCGGGAAGCGATCCCGCGCACCCCTCGGGAAGTGATTCCGCGTGCCGTTCAGGAAGCCGGGGGCGGGCCCTCCGGCTGGTCCGGCTGGGTGGGGCCGGTGGCTTCGCCGGCGTGCGGACCCTCCTTGTGTGCCAGGCGGTCCACCGCACCCTTCGCCTTGTCCGTTCCGGCGTGGATCTTCTCGCTGTACTTGCCCTTGGTGCGCTCGTCGACAGCGTGGGCGGCCTTGTCGAGGCCGTGCTGCACCTTGTCGCCGTGCTGGCGCGCCAGGTCCGACACCTTGTCCCTGGCCGGGCCGAGCTTGGCCTTCATGTTGTCCAACAGACCCATGGTCCACCTTCCCTCGCGGGACAGTTATGTGCGGGCGCCCTCGCCGGACTCGCTGTCGGCGACGTCGTCCGCGGACTTCTGCTTGGGGATCGCGCCCTCGGCCGCGCCCGGCTCGGCGGTCTCCGACTCCGCCGCCACGCCCTCGCGCCCGTCCTCGGCCGAACCCTTCGCCTCCGCGGCCTCAGCCGCCTCCACCGCCTCGGCTCCTCCCGCCTCGGCCCCTCCCGGCTCGGCACCGGCCCGCGCTTCGGCGGCCGACGCCTCCCGTGTCGCCTTCGACCTGCCGAGGAGCCGTGCAAAAACGCCCATATCCACTCCATACGGTACTCGTGCGGGCGAAATCCCGCGTCACACGGTGCGTCCGGTTGCGCCACCCGGGTCACCGCCTCCGGGCGGCGGCGGTCGCACCCCGCCACGGGCAACGACCCGGGATACGCGCCGTCACGTAACTCGTTCGAGGAGCGGTCGTGAGGTTTGCGAAACTGGTGCGGTGAGCAGCGCAGCCCCCGCCCCCCGCGTCATCGCCGTCGTCGGACCCACCGCGGCCGGAAAGTCCGATCTCGGCGTGTTCCTGGCCCAGCAGCTCGGCGGTGAGGTCGTCAACGCCGACTCCATGCAGCTCTACCGAGGGATGGACATCGGGACAGCCAAGCTGACGCCCGAGGAACGCGGTGGCATCCCGCACCACCTGCTGGACATCTGGGACGTGACGGTCACCGCCTCCGTCGCCGAGTACCAGAAGCTGGCCCGCGCCCGGATCGACGCCCTGCTCGCCGAGGACCGCTGGCCGATCCTCGTCGGCGGCTCCGGACTGTACGTCCGCGGAGCCGTCGACAACCTGGAGTTCCCCGGCACCGACCCCGAGGTCAGGGCCCGCCTGGAGGAGGAGCTGGCCCTGCGCGGCTCCGGCGCCCTGCACGCACGCCTGGCCGCCGCCGACCCCGAGGCCGCCCGCGCGATCCTGCCCAGCAACGGCCGCCGTATCGTCCGGGCCCTGGAGGTGATCGAGATCACCGGCCAGCCCTTCACCGCCAACCTCCCCGGCCACGACTCCGTCTACGACACCGTCCAGATCGGCGTCGACGTCGCCCGCCCCGAACTCGACGAGCGCATCGCGCACCGTGTCGATCGGATGTGGGAGGCGGGGCTCGTGGACGAGGTACGCGTCCTGGAGGCGCAGGGGCTGCGCGAGGGGCGCACGGCATCGCGTGCGCTCGGTTACCAGCAGGTGCTCGCGGCGCTCGCCGGGGAGTGCACGGAAGAGGAGGCGCGCGCCGAGACCGTACGCGCCACCAAGCGCTTCGCGCGCCGCCAGGATTCATGGTTCAGGCGCGACCCCCGGGTGCACTGGCTGAGCGGGGCTCTGGAGGACCGCGCGGAACTTCCACACCAGGCTCTGGCGTTGGTCGAACGACCGGTTACAGCCTGATCACGTCATGGCATCGGGATGCGCCGCGGGTCAACGAGGCCTCTGGCGCCGTGCCATCATCGAGCTTCGATCGACCAGTGGAGTCCTAGTTGGGAGGGCGCGTGGCGATGGAGGCCGGCCCTCGCGACACTGCACAGAGCGCCGAGCATGTCACCACCGACGGTGACGGCCCGGACCCGGGCGAGGCCCGTCCGGACGAGGACCGTTTCGTCGAGGAGCGACTGGTCGAGGACCCGTTGATCGACGAGGATCGGCTGATCGACGACGATGGGTTGGTCGACGACGATGGGTTGGTCGACGACGATGGGTTGGTCGACGACCGGTTGGCCGGGGACCGTCTCATCGAGGATCGTCTGACCGACGACGGGCCCGACGAGATTCCGGGCGGGGTGACCGCCGACGGACCCACGCCCGAGGAGATGTACGCGAGCGGACCGGAGGTCGAGGTCGAGCTGCGCCCGCAGCGGCGGCTGCGCATCTGGCAGCTCGCCCCCATCGTGGGCCTGGCCGCGGTCGGCTCCCTGATGTTCGCCTTCCCGCTCGCCTTCGACTTCGGCGACAGCGGCGCGGTCATCGCCATGCTGGGCCTGTTGATCTGCTCCTGTGCCGCCGGCTGGGGCATGATGGCCGCCCGCCGCGTGGGCTACACCTGGCCGGGGCTGCCGGCGCGCGGCTCGGGACGCCGGCCCGACTGGCGGGTCGTGCTCGGCTACGTCCTGCTGGTGGCCTTGATCGCTGTTCTCGCCGTGTGGCGCGTGGCCCGGCTCCGCTAGCGCCGGCGGCGGCTCGAGCACCGGCTGTCGTACCCAGCCCGTACGATCGAGGAATGAGCACGCGGATCGCCTTCCTCAAGGGTCACGGCACCGAGAACGACTTCGTGATCGTCCCGGACCCCGAGAACGCCCTCGACCTGACACCCGCCGCCGTCGCCGCCCTGTGCGACCGCCGTGCGGGCATCGGCGCCGACGGGGTGCTGCACGTCGTGCGGTCCGCCGCGCACCCGGAGGCCAGGGAGATGGCCGCCGAGGCGGAGTGGTTCATGGACTACCGCAACGCCGACGGCTCGATCGCCGAGATGTGCGGCAACGGAGTGCGTGTGTTCGCGCGCTACCTCCAGCACGCGGGACATGTGGCCGAGGGGGACCTCGTGATCGCCACGCGCGGGGGCGTGAAGACCGTGCACATCGCCAAGGAGGGTGACGTCACCGTCGGCATGGGCCGCGCCCGCCTCCCCGAAGGGGACGTCACGGTGAGCGTCGGCGAGCGCAGCTGGCCCGCGCGCAACGTGAACATGGGCAATCCGCACGCCGTCGCCTTCGTGGACGACCTCGCCCACGCCGGTGACCTGTACTCCCCGCCGCCCTTCAGCCCGGCCTCCGCCTACCCGGACGGGGTGAACGTGGAGTTCGTCGTCGACCGCGGACCCCGCCACGTCGCGATGCGCGTGCACGAGCGCGGTTCCGGCGAGACCCGCTCCTGCGGCACGGGCGCGTGCGCCGTCGCCGTGGCCACCGCCCGGCGCGACGGCGCCGACCCGGCCGTCACCGGCACCCCGGCGACGTACACCGTGGACGTGCCCGGCGGACGCCTCGTCATCACCGAACGGCCCGACGGGGAGATCGAGATGACGGGTCCGGCCGTGATCGTCGCCGAAGGCGAGATCGACGGCGAGTGGCTGGAAAGCGCACTCCGCTGATCTGAACGAACCGAGGCGAAGACGGCTCCGGACCCGGTGGACCAGCGCGTCCCGGTGACCGGGGCCGTTCGAAACCACGGGCGAACCACCGCTGAGAGCAAGGCAGGTGGCGCAAACCCTGAACCTCCTTTTCGTCGCTCGAATGGGTGATCCGTTTCACGCTCGGCGAGAGGCGGTCAGTCGCGCGTGGTGGGCTCGGTAGCATCAAGCACCGGCACGGACGGGGGAACGTCGCCTTCCCTGAGCCGCGCATGCCCTGGGGCCCCGTCCGCCGGTCCACGAGCCGGAGGTGCCCATGAGTGCGGAGGCCACGAACCCTGCGACGCCTGGCCCGGTAGCGCCCACAGCGTCCACGACGCCGACCGCGCCCACGGCGGCCCGCAGGAAGTCCCGGCCGCGCATCGATCTGCGCCGGCTCGGCCGGGCCGCGCTGCTGGGCCCCGCCACCCGCGGGAAGCTGCCCGACGCCATCAGCCACGTCGTGGAGGCGCACCGCGCCCACCACCCCGACGCGGACCTCGAACCCCTGCGCCGCGCCTACGTCCTGGCGGAGTCCTCGCACCGCGGCCAGATGCGCAAGAGCGGCGAGCCGTACATCACGCACCCGCTGGCCGTGACCCTCATCCTCGCCGAACTGGGCGCCGAGACCACCACCTTGACGGCCTCTCTGCTCCACGACACGGTCGAGGACACCGACGTGACGCTGGATCAGGTGCGGGAACAGTTCGGCGAGGAGGTTCGTTATCTCGTCGACGGTGTCACGAAACTGGAGAAGGTCGACTACGGGGCCGCCGCCGAACCCGAGACCTTCCGCAAGATGCTCGTCGCCACCGGCAACGACGTGCGCGTGATGTCGATCAAACTCGCCGACCGCCTCCACAACATGCGCACCCTCGGCGTGATGCGCCCCGAGAAACAGGCGCGGATCGCCAAGGTCACCCGCGACGTCCTCATCCCGCTCGCCGAACGCCTCGGCGTGCAGGCCCTGAAGACCGAGCTGGAGGACCTCGTCTTCGCCATCCTGCACCCCGAGGAGTACGAACACACCAGGGAACTCATCGCCGCCAACACGGCCCGCCCCGACAACACCCTCGCCGAGATCGCCGACGAGGTCCGTGGAGTGCTGCGCGAGGCCGACATCCCCGCCGAAGTCCTCATCCGTCCCCGCCACTTCGTCTCCGTGCACCGCGTCGCCCGCAAGCGCGGACAGCTGCGCGGCGCCGACTTCGGCCGCCTGCTGGTGCTCGTGAACGAGGACGCGGACTGTTACGCCGTCCTCGGCGAGCTCCACACGTGCATGACGCCGGTCGTCTCGGAGTTCAAGGACTTCATCGCCGTACCGAAGTTCAACCTGTACCAGTCCCTGCACACGGCCGTCGCCCGCGCGGACGGCCAGGTCGCCGAAGTGCTCATCCGTACCCACCAGATGCACAAGGTCGCCGAGGCCGGCGTGATCGCGCTCGGCAACCCCTACGCGCCGTCCGCGGAGGACCAGTCCCAGGCCGCCGACGGCGAGCGCGCCGACCCCACCCGCCCCGGCTGGCTCTCCCGCCTCCTCGACTGGCAGCAGGCGGCCCCCGACCCCGACACCTTCTGGTCCACCCTGCGCGAGGACCTCGCCCAGGACCGCGAGATCACCGTCTTCCGGCCCGACGGCGGCACCCTGGGCCTGCCCGAGGGCGCCACCTGCGTGGACGCCGCGTACGCGCAGTACGGCGAGGACGCCCACGCCTGCATCGGCGCCCGCGTCAACGGCCGCCTCGCGACCCTCAGCACCGTTCTGAGGGATGGCGACACCGTTCAGCTCCTCATGGGCCAGGACCCGGCCTCCGAGCCGTCCCGCGAGTGGCTGGAGCACGCCCACACGCCCGCCGCGCGCATCGCCATCCAACGGTGGCTTGCCACCCATCCCGGCGACGGCGCCGCCGGAGCACCGGTGACGGACGCGGACGGCGAAGAACCCACGGACACTGCGGGCCACCCTGTGGAGAACGCGGACAGCGCGTTTCCCGGGCGGTCGACGAGCGGTGCCCCCGTCGCCCGCCCCCGCGGTGCCGATGTCGTCGTGGACCCGCCCGGCGCCGTCGTACGGCTCGCCGGGTGCTGTACGCCCGTACCCCCCGACGAGATCACCGGCTTCGCCGTACGCGGGGGAGTGGTGACCGTGCACCGCGTGGGGTGTGCCGCGGCGGCGCACATGAAGGACAGGGGGCGCGCGGAGATCGACGTGCGCTGGGGAGACACCACCGAGTGCCGGGTCACCCTCGTCGCTGAATCGTTCGGCCGCCCCCACCTGCTCGCCGACCTCACCGAGGCGATCGCCTCCGAGGGCGCTGAGATCGTCTCCGCGACGGTGGAACCTCCCAGCCAGCAGCGGGTGCGTCACACGTACACCCTCCAGCTGCCCGACGCGGCCCACCTCCCGGCCCTCATGCGCGCGATGCGCGACGTTCCGGGGGTGTACGACGTGAGCCGGGCCCAGGCCCCGACGGCGTCGTGAGCGCCGGGGCCGGGAGGTGGCCGCGATTGGACCCTCCTGAAGGAGGCTTCACGGGACCCTCCTGCAGGAGACACCACCGGCCCTCCTGCACGCAGGCACCACCGGACCTTCCTGACGCAGGGGGCTCCGCCGGACCTTCCTGAAAAAGGCCCCCGGGGCCAACCCGTTCGGGTGGGCCGGGCGCGCGTCGCCTCCGTACCCGTGAGGCGCGCTGGTAGCGGTGGTGCATGCTGCTCACCCTCCGCCCGCGCGCGACCTCTCCGGCGCGCCCCAACCCTCGGCCCTTCCGTCGGCCCCTCCGAGAGTCCTTCCGGCCCAGGAAGGCGGCCCTGCTCGCCTCCGCCGTCAGCGTCTGCCTCCTCGCCGCCAGTGCCCCCGCCGAACCCCTGGGCGTCGGCGACCGGCTCTTCCCGTACCTGGGCAACCCGGGCTACGACGTGGCGTCGTACGACCTGTCCTTCACCTACCCCGGCGCCAACGACAAGCCGCTGCAGGCCGTCACCACCATCGAGGCCCGGACGACCACCGAGCTGAACCGCGTCAACCTCGATTTCGCGCACGGCACGGTCGAGTCCGTCGAGGTCGACGGCCACCCGGCGGACTTCACCAGCGCCGGCGACGACCTGGTCGTCACGCCGGACAAGCCGCTCCACCTGGGCACCTGGACCCGGATCACCGTGCGGCACACGAGCAACCCCGTCGGCGCCGAGGACCAGGACGGGGGCTGGGTGCGCACCTCCGACGGGCTCGCCATGGCGAACCAGGCCGACGCCGCCCACCTGGTCTTTCCGTGCAACGACCACCCGTCCGACAAGGCGATGTTCACCATCCGGATCACGGCCCCGGACGGCTACACCGCCGTGGCCAACGGCCTGCCGACCGGCGTGGACCGGGCCGGCGGCGCCACCACCTGGACGTACCGCTCCCAGCACCCCATGGCCACCGAACTCGCCCAGGTGTCCATCGGCCGCTCCGACGTAGTGCACCGCCAGGGCCCGCACGGACTGCCGGTCCGGGACGTCGTCCCCAGCGCCGACCGCAAGGCGCTCGAACCCTGGCTCGCGAAGACGCCCGACCAGATCGCCTGGATGGAGAGCAAGGTCGGTCCCTTCCCGTTCGAGACCTACGGCGTGCTCCTGGCCCAGGCCTCCACCGGGTTCGAGCTGGAGACGCAGACCCTCTCCCTCTTCGAGAAGGGCCTGTTCACCGAGCCCGCCTACCCCCAGTGGTACATCGAGTCGATCATGGTGCACGAGCTGTCCCACCAGTGGTTCGGCGACAGCGTCAGCCCCCGCACCTGGTCCGACGTCTGGCTGAACGAGGGGCACGCCACCTGGTACGAGGCCCTCTACGCGGAAGAGAAGGCACACAAGCCCCTCGAGGACCGGATGAAGGCCGCCTACAGTGCCTCCGACCGCTGGCGCGCCTCCGGCGGCCCGCCCGCCCGGCCCAATGCGCCCGCGCCCGGCCAGAAGATCAGCATCTTCCGCCCCAACATCTACGACGGCGCGGCCCTCGTGCTGTACGCCCTGCGTCAGGAGATCGGCCGCCCGGCCTTCGAGCGCCTGGAGGAGGTGTGGGTCCAGGGGCATCGGGACTCCACGGCCACCACCGCCGATTTCGTCCGGCTCGCCTCGGCCATCGGAGGCCGCGATCTGAGCGGTTTCTTCCAGGACTGGCTCTACGGCGAGAAGACCCCGCCGATGCCCGGCCACCCCGACTGGAAGACCACGGAGCCGACCAAGTCGACGAAGCCGGTCGAGACGGTCAAGCCGGACAAGTCGACGACGCCAGCCAAGTCGGCCAAGCAGGCCAAGCAGGCCAAGCAGGCCAAGTCGGCCAAGTCGGCGCCACCGGCCGCAGGGCCGGCGCCGGAATGACCGGGCCGATCAGGGGACCTGCCCTGAAACAAGCCGATCAGTGGCTCTGCCCAGCAATAAGACGGCGACGAGACGGGAAATAAGACGGTGACGAGACGAGCCGTGCCGTGCGACCATCTTCGGGTCGGCGCGGCACGGGACCCGGGAATCTCCCGGGGTGCTCGAGCGTTGCCCCTGATGACAGCTGATCTCTCGAATGCCGCACAGGCACTCCCATCGACGTAAGGATCCAATGACCTCCTCTTCTTCCCCTTCCCAGGACACCAAGCGCCTCGCGTACGCCTACTCCGAGGGTCTTCGGGCCGATGCCCTGATGGAAGAGGACGTCGCCTGGAGCCACGAGATCGACGGAGAGCGGGACGGCGACCAGTTCGACCGCTCCGAGCGCGCGGCCCTGCGCCGCGTCGCCGGTCTCTCCACCGAGCTGGAGGACGTCACCGAGGTCGAGTACCGCCAGCTCCGCCTGGAGCGGGTCGTGCTCGTCGGCGTGTGGACCACGGGCACCGCGCAGGACGCGGACAACTCCCTCGCCGAGCTGGCCGCCCTCGCCGAGACGGCGGGCGCGCTGGTGCTCGACGGTGTCATCCAGCGCCGCGACAAGCCCGACGCGGCCACCTACATCGGCTCCGGCAAGGCCCAGGAGCTGCGCGACATCGTCCTCGAAACGGGCGCGGACACTGTCATCTGCGACGGTGAGCTGAGCCCCGGCCAGCTGATCCAGTTGGAGGACGTCGTCAAGGTCAAGGTCATCGACCGTACGGCCCTGATCCTGGACATCTTCGCCCAACACGCCAAGTCCCGAGAGGGCAAGGCACAGGTCGCGCTCGCGCAGATGCAGTACATGCTGCCGAGGCTGCGAGGCTGGGGTCAGTCGCTGTCCCGCCAGATGGGTGGCGGTCGCGGCGGCCTCGCCACCCGTGGTCCCGGTGAGACCAAGATCGAGACAGACCGGCGCCGGATCCGCGAGAAGATGGCGAAGATGCGCCGGGAGATCGCGGACATGAAGACCGGCCGCGAGATCAAGCGCCAGGAGCGCCGGCGCAACAAGGTGCCGTCCGTCGCCATCGCGGGCTACACCAACGCCGGCAAGTCCTCGCTGCTCAACCGCCTCACCGGCGCCGGTGTCCTGGTCGAGAACGCGCTGTTCGCGACCCTGGACCCGACCGTCCGCCGCGCGGAGACCCCGAGCGGCCGCTTGTACACGCTGGCCGACACCGTCGGCTTCGTCCGGCACCTGCCGCACCACCTGGTCGAGGCGTTCCGCTCCACCATGGAGGAGGTCGGCGACTCCGACCTGATCCTGCACGTGGTGGACGGCTCGCACCCGGCTCCGGAGGAGCAGCTGGCCGCCGTGCGCGAGGTGATCCGGGATGTCGGCGCCACCGACGTGCCCGAGATCGTCGTGATCAACAAGGCGGACGCGGCCGACCCGCTGGTCCTCCAGCGGCTGCTGCGGGTGGAGAAGCGCTCCATCGCGGTCTCGGCCCGCACCGGACGAGGCATCGAAGAGCTGCTCGTACTCATCGACAACGAGCTGCCCAGGCCCTCGGTCGAGATCGAGGCGCTGGTGCCGTACACGCAGGGCAAGCTCGTCGCCCGCGCCCACACCGAGGGCGAGGTGATCTCCGAGGAGCACACCGCGGAGGGCACCCTGCTCAAGGTCCGGGTGCACGAGGAACTGGCGGCGGACCTGGCGCCGTACGCACCCGCGTCCGCGGTCTGACCGTCCACGGGTTCGCCGGTCCGACGTTCCGTGGGTCCGGCGTTCCGTGGCGCCGGTCCTCGCAGGCTGACCCACCCGCGGTCCGGCCCCGTACGGACAGGACGGCCCCGACAGGACCGATCACCCATGACGAAGGCCCGCCACCCTTTCCCGGGCGGCGGGCCTCCGTCATGCCGGCAGCGGCGCTGTCCCCGCTGTCACTGGCCGCCGTAGGTCTTGCTCATGTTCTGGTAGAGCCCTTCGGCCTCCTTGCCGAGCTGCGGGCCGGCGAGCCAGGTGTTGGTGACCGGGCCGATCGAGGTGTTCGACACCAGCTCGGTCTTGCCGTTCACCACCCGGAACCAGCCGCCTCCGGAGGAGCCACCGGTCATCGTGCAGCCGATCCGGTACATCGTCGGCAGCGACGGGGTGAGCGACAGCCGGCCGGGCCGGTCGAGGCACTTGAACATCTTCAACCCGTTGAACGGGGGCGCCGCCGGGTAGCCCCAGGCGCCCATCGTGTTCACCTCGGTCGCGGACGGCGCCGAGAAGTCGACATCGAGCGCCGCGCCGACCGTCTCCTCCAGCGACTTCGACCCGGACTCGGGCTTCACGTGCAGCACCGCGTAGTCGTATGGCGCGCCGTCACCGCCCGATTCCGAGCCGCCCTGGATCCACTCGTTCGAGGTCGAGGCCCAGTCCGCCCACCAGGCGCCGTACGGAGCGATCTCGGAGGCCGACGCGTTCGACAGCTCCGACTCCGACTTGCCGAGGTCGTTGTACGCCGGCACGAACGCGATGTTGCGGTACCAGCCGCCGCCCTTGCCCGCGTGCACGCAGTGGCCGGCGGTCCACACCAGGTTGGACTTGCCCGGGTGGTTGACGTCCTTGACCACCGTGCCGGAGCAGACCATCGAGCCCTCCGGGGAGTCGAAGAACACCTTGCCCACGGGGGCCGCGTTGTCGTGGTACGGCGTCTTCTCCGCCTGAGCCTTGACCGGCTGTGGCTCGGGATCGCTGACGCCGGTGTCGGCGGCGGCGTCCTTGGTGGAGACGGTCTTGTTGGCCTCCTTCGCGGACTTCATCCGCTCCGGCTTCCACAGACCCTCGATCACCGGGTTGACGAAGTCCTTGGCCTCACTGAGCCACTTGTCCTTGTCCCAGTTCTTCCAGCCACCGTTCTGCCACTTGTCGACATCGATGCCGTGCTTCTTGAGCTTGTCGGCGATGTCGGCCGGGACCTGGACCTTGCCGCCGCCGTCGCCGCCGCCGTCGGCGGCCTGCGAGGCGCCGGCGCCTGCCTGGCCGCCCGCCTTGTCGTCGTCGGAGCCGTTGCAGGCGGTGGCGGTCAGCGCCAGCGCGGCGACCAGACCGGTCGCCGCGAGGACGGTACGGCGCCGCCCGCCACGGCGTGTTGACGGCACACGTGTGGAACGCATGGTGCGATTACCCCCGTTGAAGTGATGGTGACACCCCACTATGCCCGCGGAGTTGGGGACGGACGGCGGCGAGGTGGTGAATGTTCATGTCAGACACCCGGCCGCCGCCCATCACCTCGCTGTGCGCGCGGACCCTTACTGACCCGCGAACTTCTTGCTGACCGAGTCGTACACACCCTTGGCCACCGGACCCAGTCGCGGACCGGCCAGCCAGCCCGAGGACACCGGGCCGATCGAGGTGTTGGACACCAGTGCGGGCTTGCCGTCCGAGCCCGTCTCCACCCAGCCGCCACCGGAGGAACCACCGGTCATCGAGCAGCCGATGCGGTACATCGTCGGGTCCGCCTTGTTGATCGACAGCCGGCCCGGCTTGTCCTGGCACTGGTACAGCAGCTGACCGTCGTACGGCGGCGCGCCCGGGTAGCCGCTCGCCGTGATGTTCTGCACCTTCGGCACGGCCGGGGCGTTGAAGTTCACCGGGAGTGCGCCGCCGACCGTCTCCTCGAGCGACTTGCCGGCGTTGCCCTGCTCCGGCGTCACATGGATCACGGCGAAGTCGTACGACGCACCGTTGCCGCCGGTTTCGCCACCCTGGTCGATCCACTGCTGCGAGGTCTTGGCCGCGTCGGCCCACCAGACGCCGTACGGGGCGATCTCGTCCCGGGTGGCCTTCTGCAACTGGTCGGTCGACATGGCCTGGTTGTTGTACGACGGCACGAAGGCGATGTTGCGGTACCAGCCGCCCTTCTTGCCGGCGTGCACACAGTGGCCCGCCGTCCAGATGAGGTTGGACTTGCCCGGGTGCGCCGGGTCCTCGACGACCGTCGCCGAGCAGACCATCGTGCCCTCGGGGGAGTCGAAGAACACCTTGCCCGACGTGGCCGCGTTGGTGTGGTACGGCGCCTTGACCGTCTGCGCCTTCACGGGCGCCGGCGTCGGGTCCGTCACCCCCTGGTCACCGGAGATGTCGTTGTCGTCGACGCCCTTGCCCTTGTCCGGGTCGTCGGCGCCCCGCATCCGGTCCGGGTCCCACAGGCCCTTGATGATCGGGTTGATGAAGTCGTTGGCCTCGCGCAGCCAGTCGTCCTTGTTCCAGTTCTTCCAGGCGCCGTTCTTCCACTTGTCGATGTCGATCCCGTGTTCCTTGAGCCTCTGCCTCAGGTCGTCCGGGATCTGGATCTTTCCGTCGCCGCCTGCGGTCGCGGTGGCGGACGGCTTGCCGTCTGCGTTGTCGTCACTGTCGCCGTTGCAGGCGGTGGCGGTCAGCGCCAGCGCCGAGACGAGGGCGACCGTCGCCAGCACGGGGGAGGTTCTGCGGGTCGCACCCCTCCCTCGGCGAACGGTGAACGACGGCCGTATGGATCGCATGGTCTTGACTCCCCCTGCTGTGAAGGTACTTGGCGCTGCGGACCGGCATCGGCACGGAACCCATGGGGAGTTCACGCCGATCGCACGGCCGGGTGGAACGGTGTCTCACACTATGCGCTCGCTGTGGGGGACTTCCGATGGAACGGCAACGGTTCCGTCACAGCAAGGATCTTGAGGCAACCCGTAACCCGCAGGCCCATGCGGGGTTGTAGGGGGTGGGGGGCCCGCTGCCTGCGTCCGGTCCCCCTTGATCAACTCGCCTCTGAACAGCGGGGAGGACAGCGAGCCGTGGCCGTGACCGAGTCGGTGGCTGAAGGCGCGTACGGGGGAGCGCGCGCCGTGCACGAGGGGATCCTCAGACGCCAGTCGGCGCGCGAATCCGCGGCGCGGACCTATGCGCGGGCCCTGCCCATCGTGCCCGTGCGGGCGCGCGGCCTGACCATCGAGGGCGCCGACGGCCGCCGCTACCTGGACTGTCTGTCCGGCGCCGGCACCCTCGCCCTCGGCCACAACCACCCCGTGGTGCTGGAGGCCATCCGCAAGGTCCTCGACTCCGGTGCCCCGCTCTCCGTGCTCGACCTGGCGACCCCGGTCAAGGACGCCTTCATCACCGAGCTGTTCCGCACCCTGCCGCCCGGTCTCGCCGACCGTGCCCGCATCCAGTTCTGCGGACCGGCCGGCACCGACGCGGTCGAGGCCGCCTTCAAACTGGTCCGGGCCGCGACCGGGCGTACGGGCATCCTCGCCTTCACCGGCGCCTACCACGGCATGACCGCCGATGCCCTCGCCGCCTCCGGCGGCGCCGCCGACGTACGGTTCGCCCGGCTGCCCTACCCGCACGACTACCGCTGCCCCTTCGGCGTCGGCGGCACCCGTGGCGCCGAGCTGTCCGCCCACTGGACCGAGTCCCTCCTCGACGACCCGAAGTCGGGCGTGCCCCTGGCCGCCGGGATGATCCTCGAACCCGTCCAGGGCGAGGGCGGGGTGATTCCGGCACCGGACGACTGGCTGCGCCGCATGCGACAGCTCACGGCCGACCGGTCCATCCCGCTGATCGCCGACGAAATCCAGACCGGCGTCGGCCGGACCGGCGCCTTCTGGGCCGTCGAGCACAGCGGGGTCACCCCCGACGTCATGGTCCTCTCCAAGGCCATCGGCGGCAGCCTCCCGCTGGCCGTGGTCGTCTACCACGAGGACCTCGACGTCTGGCGCCCCGGCGCCCACGCGGGCACCTTCCGTGGCAACCAGCTCGCCATGGCCGCGGGCACCGCCACCCTGGCCCACGTCCGCGAGAACGGCCTCGCCGAGCGTGCGGCCGACCTCGGCGCCCGCATGCTGTCCCAACTGCGCGAACTTGAGTCGGAGTTCGCGTGTGTGGGCGACGTCCGCGGGCGCGGACTGATGATCGGGGTCGAGCTGGTGAACCCGGAGAGCGAGGGGGACGCGCCGGGCGAGGCCGAGGTCCCCTCCGTCGGCGCCCAACGAGCCGAGTCGCCCGGCTCGGACGATGCCCGGACCCCGCATCCCGCAGCCCCCGAACTCGCCGCGGCCGTCCAACGGGAGTGCCTCCGCCGCGGCCTCATCGTCGAACTCGGCGGCCGCCACCACAGCGTCGTACGGCTCCTGCCACCCCTCACCATCACCGACGAGCAGGCGGCAGCCGTGCTGGACCGTCTGACCGAAGCGGTGGCAGCGGCGGCCCGCGATCACCAGCCCCGTGATCCCCAGACCCGCGACCGCCAGACCCGCGACCACCAGGGCCACGGCCGACAACACCGACGCCACGGCGGCCCAGCGGAACGAGCGGGCTGACAGTCGCATCCAGGGCGCCCAGCCACTGAGGCGAACCGGACGACGATCTCGCCGGCCGCCGCAGAGTACGCCTCCCCGGCCGCCCTCACGCCTCATCTCTTCCGCACCTCCTTCCAGGGCGCCCATACGGACGCCGACATCCCTCCACAACCCGACCACCGTCCGGGAAGCGCCCGTTCGCTCCACCTCCGTCTCGCTCCGCCTCCGTCTCTCTCCCCATCGGCACAGCGAACCGACGGCGCCCCCGCAACACCCCAGCACAGCCCCGAGGAGCCGCCTTGAACGCCACCCCCGCACCCGACGGCCGTTCGGGCACCCCCGACGAAACGGGGGACCCCAGCAACCCGCCCACTCCCGCGCCGCGCACCGAGTCGGTTCCCCCGCAGAAGAGGCGGCAGCCGGACACCACGCGACGAGCAGAGCCCGGCGCCGACCCGCTGGAGGACCCGGACTCGGACCCGTACGTCGCCGCACAGGCCGCTGCCGTGGAGAACCTCCTGCGCTGCTGGGTCCGCGAGAACGACCTCGCCGCCCCAGCCACCAGCACCCTCCGCATCCCACTCCCGGCCACCGGCACCGCACTGCTCTCCCCCGTCCGCTACTGGTCCCCGACGGGCTGGCACCGCTTCGGACCACCACGTCTCGCCGACGCCCCCGCGAAGACCGCACCGGTCGACGCGGTCACTCTCGCCGCACTCCTCACCAGGGAGACACCCGGCCCCGCTGCCGCCGACGCCACGTTCCCGCCGTCCGCCGGCGAGGACGGAGCGGATCTCGTCGCCAGGGTCGCCGACTCGCAGCGCCGCACCGCGACCTTCCTCCACGACCGACGTGCGCACCTCGCCGACGGCCCCGACCTGTTCCTCAGCGCCGAGCAGGCCCTGCTCCTCGGACACCCCCTGCACCCGACCCCGAAGAGCCGCGAGGGGCTGACCGAGGCCGAAGCCCGGCTGTATTCACCGGAGTTGCGTGGCTCCTTCCCCCTGCACTGGTTGGCTGTCGCCCCCTCCCTTCTCTCGACCGACTCCGCCTGGACCGAACGCGGCCGTCCCGTCACCGCGGACCACCTCACCCGCCGACTCGCCGGAACCGTCCTGCCCTTGCCCGACGATCACGCTGTCCTACCCCTGCACCCCTGGCAGGCGCGTGAGCTGCGGCACCGCCCGGCGGTCGCCGGACTGCTCGACTCCGGCCTGCTCCGCGACCTGGGACCCCTGGGCTCGCCCTGGCACCCCACCTCCTCCGTACGAACCGTCCACCGAACCGGCGCGCCTGCCATGCTCAAGCTGTCGCTCGGCCTGCGCATCACCAACTCCCGCCGTGAGAACCTGCGCAAGGAACTCCACCGCGGGGTCGAGGTGCACCGCCTGCTGCGCGCCAGGTTGGCCAAGCAGTGGCAGGCCGTACACCCCTGCTTCGACATCGTCCGCGACCCGGCGTGGCTCGCCGTCGACGACCCGGACGGCCTGCCCGTGCCCGGGCTGGACGTGGTGATCAGGCACAACCCGTTCGCCCCCGCCGACGATGTCAGCTGTGTCGCCGGACTCGTCTCGCCCCGTCCACTCGCCGCACCGGGTATCGACTCCCCATCGGTGGAAACCTCTTGGCACATCCGGTCCCGGCTGGCCCAGCTCGTCGACCAGCTCGCCGCACGCACCGGCCGGTCCGTCGGAGCCGTGGCCACGGAGTGGTTCCTGCGCTATCTCGAGCAGGTCGTGCGTCCCGTGCTGTGGCTCGACGGCGAGGCCGGAATCGCTCTCGAAGCCCATCAGCAGAACACGCTGATCCTGCTCGACCGCGACGGCTGGCCTGCCGGCGGCCGCTACCGCGACAACCAGGGCTACTACTTCCGCGAGTCCCGACGAGCCGACCTCGACGCCCGGCTGCCCGGGATCGGCGAGCGCAGCGACACCTTCGTCTCCGACGAGGTCACCGACGAACGCTTCGCGTACTACCTCGCCATCAACAATGTGTTCGGTCTGATCGGCGCGTTCGGTTCCCAGCGTCTCGCCGACGAACAACTGCTTCTCGCCGCGTTCCGCCGATTCCTCACCGACGTCGCCACGGGACCCGCCCCGCTCCACACCTCCCTGCCCGCCCACCTGCTCGACTCACCCGTCCTGCGGTGCAAGGCCAACCTGCTGACCCGGCTGCACGGACTGGACGAACTCGTCGGGCCGGTCGAAACCCAGTCGGTCTACGTCACCATCGCCAACCCCCTTCGCTCCTGAACGAACAGCACCTCTCGCACCACCGTTTCCATCGCCTGCGCAGAACCCGACCCCTTCGAACAGCCCGGCCCATTCGAGGAACCCCCACCCCTTCGAAGAAGCCCCGATTCACCTCGCCTCCTGAAAGAAATCCCGATCCACTTCGTCCCCTGAGGTGTTCGACCCACCTCGCCTCCCGAGAGGAGCGCACTGTGCCTCCCACCGACGCGAACGCCGGCTCCAGCCCCGCCTCCGTCCATCCGGGCCGCACCGGCACCCGAGCGGGCGCGGGCCCGGCTGGCGCCACTGTCCTCGGGGCCCGCGAGGACAGTGAGACCACGCTGAACCTGCGCCTGCCCGACGAGTTCGTCGCGCTCTTCGCCGACCGGACGGGGCATGAGCCGGCACGGCCCGACGACCTCCTCGACCACGTCCACACCTGGGTGCCGACCGACACCCCCGCGGGCCGGTTCCGACTGGAGCCGGTCCGCGTCGAGCGGGACCTGTCGCTCGTCCACCGGTGGATGAGCGACCCCACCGTCGCCGATTTCTGGGACCTGGCCGGGTCCCAGAGCGCGACGGAGAACCACCTGCGCGCCCAACTCGACGGCGACGGTCGCAGCGTGCCGTGCCTCGGCGTGCTGGACGGCACTCCCATGAGCTACTGGGAGATCTACCGGGCGGACCTCGACCCGCTGGCCCGCCACTACCCGGCGCAGCCACACGACACCGGGGTTCACCTCCTCCTCGGTGAGGCAGCCGACCGAGGACGGGGACTGGGCTCGACCCTGATCAGAGCCGTAGCCGACATGATCCTTGACCGGCGCTCCGCCTGCGCGCGAGTAGTAGCGGAGCCCGACCTGCGCAACACCCCCTCTGTTGCCGCTTTCCTGAGCGCAGGATTCCGATTCGGGGCGGAGGTCGACCTGCCCGGCAAGCGGGCCGCCCTCATGATCCGGGACCGAGTCCTGCGCGATGTGCTGTAGCACTGCGTGATTGAGCGCTCACATGCTGTACGAACGGCGAACTGATTCAGTTCCCGCTCCATTCGCCCACTCAGAAAAAATTCGGGAGCGGTGCCGAGGACCCGGCGCCACCCCGATCGGGTTCGCCGTTCCCGCCCCACCGCCGCCCCGACCGAGTCGCCCGTCCCCATCCCCACCCAGGAGCCCCGGTAGTGATCCCACCCTCCACCCTCGCCGTGATCGCCCGTTTGTCAGTGCCGGGCCGTAGGGTGGTCGGGCTATGACGAAGCCCTCACTCCCCGAACTCCTGCATGCCGCCGTCGCAGCCGTCGGCGGTACGGAGCGCCCTGGCCAGGTGACGATGGCCGAAGCGGTCGCCGAAGCGATCGACGGCGGATCCCACCTGCTGGTCCAGGCCGGCACCGGCACCGGAAAATCGCTCGGTTATCTGGTGCCCGCGCTCGCGCACGGGGAGCGCGTGGTCGTCGCCACGGCCACGCTCGCGCTGCAGCGCCAGCTCGTCGAGCGCGACCTGCCGCGCACGGTCGACGCCCTGCATCCGCTGCTGCGGCGCCGGCCCGAGTTCGCGATGCTCAAGGGCAGGTCGAACTATCTGTGTCTGCACCGCCTGCACGAGGGTGTCCCGCAGGACGAGGAGGACGGCCTCTTCGACCAGTTCGAGGCGGCCGCGCCCACCAGCAAGCTCGGCCAGGACCTGCTGCGCCTGCGCGACTGGTCCGACGAGACCGAGACCGGCGACCGTGACGACCTCACTCCGGGCGTCTCCGACCGGGCCTGGGCGCAGGTGTCGGTGTCGTCGCGGGAATGCCTGGGCGCGTCGAAGTGCGCCTACGGCGCCGAGTGCTTCGCGGAGATGGCCCGGGAGCGGGCCAAGCTCGCCGAGGTCGTCGTCACGAATCACGCCCTGCTGGCGATCGACGCCATCGAGGGCGCCCCGGTGCTGCCCCAGCACGAGGTGCTGATCGTGGACGAGGCGCACGAACTCGTCTCCCGCGTGACCGGCGTCGCCACTGGCGAACTCACTCCCGGCCAGGTCAACCGTGCCGTGCGCCGGGCCGCGAAGCTCGTCAACGAGAAGGCCGCCGACCAACTGCAGACCGCCGCCGAGGGGTTCGAGCGGCTGATGGAACTGGCCCTTCCGGGCCGTCTGGAAGAGATCCCGGAAGACCTCAACTATGCGTTGATGGCGTTGCGGGACGCGGCCCGTACGGTGATCTCCGCGATCGGCGCGACCCGTGACAAGTCGGTCCAGGACGAGGACGCGGTCCGCAAGCAGGCCCTGGCCTCGGTGGAGACGGTCCACGACGTGGCGGAGCGCGTGCTCAACGGCTCGGAATGGGACGTCGTCTGGTACGAGCGGCACGACCGCTTCGGCGCCTCCCTGCGCGTCGCCCCCATGTCGGTCTCCGGGCTGCTGCGGGAGAAGCTCTTCGCCGACCGAAGCGTGGTCCTCACCTCGGCCACGCTCAAGCTGGGCGGTGACTTCAACGGCGTCGGCGCCTCCCTGGGGCTGGGTCCCGAGGGCACCGAGGGCGAGGACCTGCCGCAGTGGAAGGGGGTCGACGTCGGCTCGCCCTTCGACTACCGGAAGCAGGGCATCCTCTATGTCGCCAAGCACCTCGCACGCCCCGCGCGGGACGGCGAGCGCGCCGACATGCTCGACGAGCTGACGGAGCTGATCCAGGCCGCCGGCGGCCGTACCCTCGGGCTGTTCTCGTCCATGAGGGCCGCCCAGCTCGCCGCGGAGGAGCTGCGCTCCCGGATCCCCGAGTTCCCGATCCTCCTCCAGGGCGAGGAGACACTCGGCGAGCTGATCAAGAACTTCGCGGCCGAGCCCCGGACCTGCCTGTTCGGCACGCTCTCGCTGTGGCAGGGCGTCGATGTCCCGGGCCCCAGCTGTCAGCTGGTGGTCATGGACAAGATCCCGTTCCCGCGCCCCGACGACCCTCTGATGAGCGCCCGCCAGAAGGCGGTGGAGGACGCGGGGGGCAACGGCTTCATGGCGGTCGCCGCGACCCACGCGGCCCTGCTCATGGCGCAAGGCGCCGGCCGCCTCGTACGGGCCACGGGGGACCGCGGTGTGGTCGCCGTACTGGACCAGCGACTCGCTACCGCGCGGTACGGCGGGTATCTGAAGGCGTCGCTTCCCGACTTCTGGTTCACCACGGACCGGAACCAGGTGCGCAGGTCGCTCGCGGCGATCGACGCGGCGGCCAAGCAGGCCGAGGAATAGGCCCTTCCCGTCCCGGCAGCCGGATGGCCGAGCCGGGGGTTGGACGGCGGCTTACGGCGGCTCCGGGCGGAGCCGCACGCACAGGGCCCCGGAACCGGCGCAGGGGTTCCGGGGCCCGGTCAGGGGGACGAGCCGGCAGGCCCGCCGCGGCGGTCAGACGCGCCGCAGCACTGCGACGACCTTGCCCAGGATGGTCGCGTCGTCGCCAGGGATGGGTTCGTAGGCCGAGTTGTGCGGGAGAAGCCAGACATGGCCGTCCTCGCGCTTGAAGCGCTTGACCGTGGCTTCGCCGTCGAGCATGGCCGCCACGATGTCGCCGTTCTCGGCGACCGGCTGACGGCGGACCGTGACCCAGTCGCCGTCACAGATCGCGGCCTCGATCATGGAGTCGCCGACGACCTTGAGGACGAACAGTTCGCCGTCACCGACGAGCTGCCGGGGGAGGGGAAAGACGTCCTCGACCGACTCCTCGGCGAGGATCGGGCCACCGGCGGCGATGCGGCCGACCAGCGGGACGTACGACGCGGCGGGCTTGCCGGCCGTGTCCGTGGGCTGCACGGTCATGGCCTGGTCGGAACCGCGCACCTCGTACGCGCGCGGGCGGTGCGGGTCGCGACGCAGGAAGCCCTTGCGTTCCAGCGCCATCAGCTGGTGCGCCACCGAGGACGTGCTGGAAAGGCCGACGGCCTGGCCGATCTCCCGCATCGACGGCGGATAGCCACGCCGCTGCACGGAGTCCCTGATGACCTCGATCACCCGGCGCTGGCGGTCGGTGAGTCCGGAACTGTCCGCCCGGATGCCTGGAGGTCGGCCCGGCAGGGAGCGCTTGTGCCCCTCAGGCTGCGCGGCTTCGCTCAACGCGTGTACCGGCTCGACTCGGCCCTGGGAGCGGTCCTGGGCAGTGATGGTGGCACTGTCTGCGGTGGTGGTCACGTCGGCCCCTCTCGATGGTCTCCCTGCTGGACAACGGTAGTTGCTTTCGAAAGGTTGCGCCAAACACACGTTCGAGTGAAAAAGTGCGATTCACCTGACGTGATCATGTGTCCGGGTGTATGGCTTACGCGACCTCTGGCGGGCAAAAGCGCCCATTGTTGTACTCTTCACCGCTGAGGTCGTCGACCTCGTGAGTCGCACCCCAGTGTGCCATCCGGAACCTTGCCGTCCGGGATCCGGGCCCCTTCTGCGCCGGAGTCCCACGCGTCCTCCGTGTGGCGCCCACCGTATCTCCGTAAGTGCCCGAGCGGTACGGATGTGTGTCCGCGTGTTCGCCTCGGGTGTCCGCCGCGTGCCGCTGTGTGTCGGGTGCGTGCCTCTCCGTAGCGACACGCGAATCTGCCTCGGTGTATGAGCCAATCCCCACATCTAGTGGTTGGATGGCTACTGCAGCCCACAAGTTGTGTTTTCCGTCGACCCCCGGGTCTTCGGGGTCTCCACGATCGCCTATGCTTGTGGCTGCTTCGAGGGGCCTGTGAGGCCCAGCGAGGCTATTGAGTCTGCTGTGAGGAGGGTTGGAGATCATGCACTGCCCCTTCTGCAGGCACCCCGACAGCCGCGTGGTCGACAGTCGTACGACCGACGACGGCACGTCGATCCGCAGGCGCCGCCAGTGCCCTGACTGCTCCCGTCGTTTCACGACCGTGGAGACGTGCTCGCTCATGGTGGTCAAGCGGTCCGGAGTCACCGAGCCCTTCAGTCGCACCAAGATCATCAACGGCGTGCGCAAGGCGTGCCAGGGGCGGCCCGTCACCGAGGACGCGCTCGCCCAGCTCGGCCAGCGGGTCGAAGAGGCGGTGCGGGCCACCGGGAGCGCCGAGCTGACCACCCATGACGTGGGGCTGGCCATACTCGGCCCGTTGCAGGAACTCGACCTCGTCGCCTATCTGCGATTCGCCTCCGTCTACCGGGCGTTCGACTCGCTCGAGGACTTCGAGGCCGCCATCGCGGAGCTGAGGGAAGCGACCAGGGGCCCCGCCGCGGACGACGAAGACGCGGGGGCGGGGAGCCAGGAAGACGAACGCGGGCCCGCCCGGACCACTGAGGTCCCGGTGCCCGCCCACGCCGCCGACTGAACGGCGGGCCCGAATCCGGGAGGAGAACCGGATTCCGGCCGGAAGGCGGCAACCAAAGACCTGTTGCGGGGGCAGTTGAGGGTGCCCGCAACACAAGACAGAACACCGTGCCACGGGAACAAACGGGGCACTTCAGGGCGTTTTTGCCCGTACAGGGAGGCGGCATGACAGAGACGGCGAGCGGTCCGGCACGAGGTTCCCGAGCCAAGGGCGCCAAGGCCAGCAAGGGCCTGCGTATCGAGCGCATTCACACGACTCCCGGCGTGCACCCGTACGACGAGGTGGAGTGGGCGCATCGTGACGTCGTCATGACCAACTGGCGCGACGGCTCGGTCAACTTCGAGCAGCGTGGCGTCGAGTTCCCCGACTTCTGGTCGGTGAACGCGGTCAACATCGTCACCAGCAAGTACTTCCGTGGTGCCGTCGGCACCCCGCAGCGCGAGGTCAGCCTCAAGCAGCTGATCGACCGCATCGTGAAGACGTACCGGAAGGCCGGCGAGGACTACAAGTACTTCGCCTCGCCCGCCGACGCCGAGATCTTCGAGCACGAGCTGGCCTACGCCCTCCTGCACCAGATCTTCAGCTTCAACAGCCCCGTCTGGTTCAACGTCGGGACCCCGCAGCCCCAGCAGGTCTCCGCCTGCTTCATCCTGTCCGTCGACGACTCCATGGAGTCGATCCTCGACTGGTACAAGGAAGAGGGCATGATCTTCAAGGGCGGCTCCGGCGCCGGCCTGAACCTCTCCCGCATCCGCTCCTCCAAGGAGCTGCTCTCCTCCGGCGGCAACGCCTCCGGCCCCGTCTCCTTCATGCGTGGCGCCGACGCCTCCGCCGGCACCATCAAGTCCGGTGGTGCCACCCGTCGCGCCGCCAAGATGGTCGTTCTCGACGTCGACCACCCCGACATCGAGGACTTCATCGAGACCAAGGTCAAGGAAGAGGAGAAGATCCGCGTCCTGCGCGACGCGGGCTTCGACATGGACCTGGGCGGCGACGACATCACCTCCGTCCAGTACCAGAACGCCAACAACTCGGTCCGTGTGAACGACGAGTTCATGACGGCGGTCGAGAAGGGCGGCAACTTCGGCCTGCGTGCCCGTATGACCGGCGAGGTCATCGAGGAGGTCGACGCCAAGGCGCTCTTCCGCAAGATCGCCGAGGCCGCCTGGGCCTGCGCCGACCCCGGCATCCAGTACGACGACACCATCAACAACTGGCACACCTGCCCCGAGTCCGGCCGGATCACCGCGTCGAACCCGTGCAGCGAGTACATGCACCTGGACAACACGTCCTGCAACCTGGCCTCGCTGAACCTGATGAAGTTCCTCAAGGACGACGGCAAGGGCACCCAGTCCTTCGAGACCGAGCGCTTCCAGAAGGTCGTCGAGCTGGTCATCACCGCGATGGACATCTCGATCTGCTTCGCGGACTTCCCGACCCAGAAGATCGGCGAGAACACGCGCGCGTTCCGCCAGCTCGGCATCGGCTACGCCAACCTGGGCGCCCTGCTGATGGCCACCGGCCACGCCTACGACTCCGACGGCGGCCGCGCCCTGGCCGGCGCCATCACGTCCCTGATGACGGGTACGGCCTACCGCCGTTCCGCCGAGCTGGCCGCGGTCGTCGGCTCGTACGACGGCTACGCCCGCAACGCCGACGCCCACAAGCGCGTCATGAAGCAGCACGCCGACGCCAACGGCACCGCCGTCCGCATGGACGACCTGGACACCCCGGTGTGGGCCGCCGCCACGGAGGCCTGGCAGGACGTGCTGCGCCTCGGTGAGCAGAACGGTTTCCGTAACTCCCAGGCGTCCGTACTCGCCCCGACCGGCACCATCGGTCTGGCGATGTCCTGCGACACCACCGGTGTCGAGCCCGACCTCGCGCTGGTGAAGTTCAAGAAGCTGGTCGGCGGCGGCTCGATGCAGATCGTCAACGGCACCGTCCCGCAGGCCCTGCGCCGCCTGGGCTACCAGGAGGAGCAGATCGAGGCGATCGTCGCCCACATCGCCGAGCACGGCAACGTCATCGACGCCCCGAGCCTCAAGCACGAGCACTACGAGGTGTTCGACTGCGCCATGGGCGAGCGCGCCATCTCCCCGATGGGCCACGTCCGCATGATGGCCGCGATCCAGCCGTGGATCTCGGGCGCCATCTCCAAGACGGTCAACATGCCGGAGACGGCGACCGTCGAGGAGGTCGAGGAGATCTACTACGAGGCGTGGAAGCTCGGCGTCAAGGCGCTCGCGATCTACCGCGACAACTGCAAGGTCGGCCAGCCGCTCTCCGCCAAGAAGAAGGAGGACGAGAAGGCCGAGATCACCGAGAAGGCCGAGGACACGATCCGTGCCGCGGTCGAGAAGGTGGTCGAGTACCGCCCGGTCCGCAAGCGCCTCCCCAAGGGCCGCCCGGGTATCACCACGTCCTTCACGGTCGGCGGCGCCGAGGGCTACATGACCGCCAACTCCTACCCGGACGACGGTCTCGGCGAGGTCTTCCTGAAGATGTCGAAGCAGGGTTCGACCCTCGCGGGCATGATGGACGCCTTCTCCATCGCCGTCTCCGTCGGCCTCCAGTACGGCGTCCCCCTGGAGACGTACGTCTCGAAGTTCACCAACATGCGCTTCGAACCGGCCGGCATGACGGACGACCCGGACGTGCGGATGGCGCAGTCGATCGTCGACTACATCTTCCGCCGCCTGGCGCTGGACTTCCTGCCCTTCGAGACCCGCTCCGCCCTCGGCATCCACTCCGCCGAGGAGCGTCAGCGGCACCTGGAGACCGGCTCCTACGAGCCGGCCGAGGACGAGGTCGACGTCGAGGGTCTGGCCCAGTCCGCCCCGCGCCAGACCGACCTGAAGGCCGTCGCCGCCCCGAAGGCCGAGTCCGAGGCGGCCAAGCCCGCCCCGAAGCAGGCACACACCAGCGCCGAGCTGGTGGAGATGCAGCTGGGCATCCAGGCCGACGCCCCGCTGTGCTTCTCCTGCGGCACCAAGATGCAGCGGGCCGGCTCCTGCTACATCTGCGAGGGCTGCGGCTCGACCAGCGGCTGCAGCTGATGACACGCGGTTCCTGAAGTAAGGGGCGCCGGCAATTGCCGGCGCCCCTTACTTTGCGCTGCGCCCGTAGTGAGGGCTTGACCGCGACGCCTGTCCGGACGGCGCACGGCACTCAGGGCCGGTGAGCCCTGCCCATGACGCGGGTGAAGGCCGCCGGATCCTCGTCGAAGCCATGGACACCGGCGTGGAAGATCCACGCGCCGGACTCGTCCCGTACGAACTCGGCGATCGTGGCGGACGTGGCCTCCCGGACCGAGCCGAAATCGTCCTCGGCGAGGACGGTGTAGCCCTCGCGAATGCGCAGGGCGGGGTTCAGCACCTGAGCGAACGCCCTGTGCCCGCCCCCCTGCTGGATGACGACCCCGACCACCACGCGCGCGTACCGGCCGTCGAGCCGGTCGAGTTCGAGCGTCATGATCTCGTCCCAGCCGAAGCCCTTGCCGTCGGTGCTGTCCCGGTTCAGGAAGATCGTGCCGTCCGGCGAGCGGCTGTCGAAGTGCACCAGATAAGCCGGTGCCCCATAGGCGTCTCCCGACACGAACGTCGCGGCGACGATGTCGAGATCGGTGGGCGCCTGACCCGCCGGACTGGGGTCCCACTTCAGTGCGACCTCGATCTTGCGGTTTCCCTTGCTGAAGCCGGTCACCGGGCTTCCCCTTCCCCCTTGAGGCTCCCTCTTCCCCAACTCCCGTGAAGTCAGGACTCCTTGTCCATCGTGCCACGCGCGCGGGAGCGTATGTGCGGGTGATCTCCGCCGGAGCGTGACCGACGCCACGCCCCCTGGCCTTACGATGGCGCGGTGCTGGTCAAGTGGATTCGCTGCACCGTGGTGGACCGCCGCGGCTTCGAGCGGGGGCAGCGGAAATGGGCGGGGCTTCTGGGGGAGCCGGGGTTTCGGGGACAGGGCGGAGGCTGGAGCCGGCAGCGGCCCGGGGTGGCGCACATCTTCGCCTTCTGGGAGAGCCGCGCCTTCTACGACTCCTTCATGGCCCGCTCCCACGACCGCCTGGCCGCTTCCCAGTCCGGCACGTTCAAGGACGCCCGGGTCAAGCTGTTCGAATACCGCTTCGACGTGAAGACCGGCTTCGAGCCCCGGTTCACCGACACCGACCTGATCCGTGTGGCCCTCTGCCGCGTGCACGAGGAGCGCGTCGACCACTTCACCCTCATGCAGGAGAAGGTCTGGAACCCCGCGATGGCCGGATCGCCGGGCATGATCCGGGGAATGTTCGCCGAGGCTCCCGAGCAGGAGTTCCTGATCCTGTCCATGTGGCGGTCGGCGGCCGAGCACGGAAAGTACCGGACCGAACGCGTGGAGCGCCTGGCCCTGCGGGCCCAGACGGAAGCCGACATCGCGGCGCTCTCGGGTGACATCGTGGAACTGGAGCCCTCCTGGACGGTCTGAGGCGCACGATTCGTGTGACCTACGCCGTAGAGGGCCGTTACGAGTGCTCGATCGTCCCTCGTTCGATCTAGGGTTTTGGCATGGCACGACCACGGCGCATCGTCCTTGTCCGGCACGGCGAGTCAACGGGCAATGTTGATGACTCCGTGTACGAGCGGGAGCCCGACCACGCTCTCGCGCTGACCGAGCGCGGCTGGCGGCAGGCCGAGGAGACCGGCAAGAGACTCCGGGAACTCTTCGGACAGGAACGCGTGAGCGTGTACGTCTCCCCGTACCGTCGTACGCACGAGACCCTGCGCGCCTTCCACCTCGACCCCGACCTCATACGGGTACGGGAGGAGCCCAGACTGCGCGAGCAGGACTGGGGCAACTGGCAGGAACGCGACGACGTGCGCCTGCAGAAGGCGTACCGGGACGCGTACGGCCACTTCTTCTTCCGGTTTCCGCAGGGCGAGTCCGGCGCCGATGTGTACGACCGTGTCGGAGGCTTCCTGGAGAGCCTGTTCCGCAGCTTCGAGGCCCCCGACCACCCGCCGAACGTGCTTCTGGTGACGCACGGGCTCGCGATGCGGCTGTTCTGCATGCGCTGGTTCCACTGGTCGGTGGCGGAGTTCGAGTCGCTGTCGAACCCCGGGAACGCCGAGATGCGGGTGCTCGTTCTCGGGGAGGACGGCAAGTACACCCTTGACCGGCCTTTCGAGCGCTGGCGGGACCCGGTGCCGTACTGGATCAGTGGATAGAGCCGGTCACCGGATAGAGTGGCAGGGCGATGACCGCTGACTCCTCTTCCTTCGGGCGCCTGGGACGCGCCCTGGCCAGCCTCCGCGGACTGGCGGTGGGCGACGCGCTCGGCTCACAGTTCTTCGTTCCCGTGAACTATCCCCTGCTCAAGCGGCGCGAGCTGCCCGCGGGTCCCTGGCAGTGGACGGACGACACGGAGATGGCTTGCTCCGTCGTGGCCGTCCTGGCCGCCCACCAGCGCATCGACCAGGACGCGCTGGCCCACTCCTTCGCCCACCACCACGACTTCGACCGGGGATACGGCCCCGCGGTCAACCGGCTGCTCCGCCTCGTCCGGGAGGGCGAGGACTGGCGGGAGCTGGCCTCCGCGCTCTTCAACGGACAGGGTTCCTGGGGCAACGGCGCCGCGATGCGCATCGCGCCCCTCGGCGCCTGGTACGCGGACGACCCCGAGCAGGCGACCCACCAGGCCGAGATCTCCGCATACCCCACGCACCAGCACCGGGAAGCCGTCGTCGGCGCCATGGCCGTCGCAGCGGCGGCCGCACTCGCCGCCTCTCCGGACGGCCCGCCCAGCCCCGAGGCGCTCCTCGACGGCGTCGTCGCGCTCGTGCCGAAGAGCGCCGTCGGCGCGGGGCTGAGGCGAGCGCGGGACATGCTCGACTACGGAGACGCTGCCACGGTGGCGGCTGTCCTGGGGTGCGGTCGTCGTACGAGCGCCCATGACACCGTGCCCTTCGCCCTCTGGTCCGCCGCGCGGGCCCTCGGCGACTTCGAGACGGCGTTCTGGACGACCGCGCAGGTGGGCGGCGATGTGGACACCACCTGCGCGATCGTGGGCGGCGTACTCGCGTCCTGCAAGACGGGGACGCCGCCGGCCGAGTGGGTGGAGCGGACCGAGGCGCTGCCGGACTGGGTGCCTGCGGGGTCCTGACAGCCGCGGTGCTGGGATCGGTTTGGCCAGTGCGCTGGCGCGGGCTTCCTTCCCGCCCCCGGTTGAAAACTCTCCGTGTATGCCGGGAACTCTGCGTGACCGTCGCCCGTTTTCCTCGTATCCGCCATCAGCCGTCGGCTGTGGGCCATCCAGTCGGGCCGAGTTTGGGTCGGCTCCGAGTCGGCTCGGTTTCGCTCGGGAGGCGGGGTGAAGGTTCGAGGGGGTGTGGGTGTTGTCGTCGGTCGCGGTGGGTGTGCTGGTTGTGCTGCTCGGGGCGTTCGTGCCGCTCGCGCTGATGCGGTTGTCGGGGCTCGTGCCGGTTCGTCTTCCGCCGGCTGTGGTGCGGCCGGCCGGTCCGCCGCCCGTGTCGTCTGTCCCCCGGCGGCGGTCCGGCCGGCCGCGGCTCCGCGCGGCGCCCGACGGGTCAGCCGATGCCCGGTCCCGCGGTGCCGGCGAGGGCGTCGAGGTCGCTCTTCCGGACTTTGATCACCAGCCAGGCGGTGAGGACGGCGAGAACGGCCATCGCCGCGGCGGGCACGAAGGCCATGGATATCCCGTGGGCGAGCACCTCGTGGCCCCAGGGTGCGGGCAGCTGCTTGGTCTTGGCGAACTCCGCCTTCTGCTCCGGCGAACCGCCCGCGAGGAACTTCGGCAGCTGCTTCTTCGCCTCGTCCTTGCTGGCAGAGCCGAAGACGGTCGTCAGGATGGACAGGCCGAGCGAACCACCCACCTGCTGCGTGGCGTTGAGCAGCCCGGAGGCCGCGCCGGCCTCGTGCGAGGCGACACCGGAGACCGCCGTGACGGTCACCGTCACGAAGATCAGACCCATGCCGAAGCCGAACACCAGCATCGGACCGAGTATCCCGCTGACGTAGGAACTGTCCGGGGTGATGAAGGTCTGCCAGATCAGTCCGATGACCACGAGCGTCGAACCGGCCATCATGAACGGCTTGGGTCCGAGCGAGGGCAGGAACCGCTGCGAAAGACCGGCGCCGACCGCGATCGCGACCGTCACGGGCAGGAAGGCGACACCAGCCTTGATGGGGCTGTAGCCGAGCACGTTCTGGACGAACAGCACGATGTAGAAGAACATGCCGAACATCGCCGCGGCCAGGCTCAGCATGACCACGTACGTGCCCGAGCGGTTGCGGTCGGCGAACATCTTGAGCGGAGTGATCGGTTCCTTCGCCCGCATCTCGGTGAGGACGAAGGCCAGCAGCAGGACCACCGCCGCGCCGAACGAGCCGAGGGTGAGCTCGTCGCGCCAGCCGTCCTCCGAGGCGCGGATGAAGCCGTACACCAGCGAGGCCATGCCGGCTGTGGACGTCAGCGCGCCCACGAGGTCGAACCGGCCCGGGTGGCGTTCGGATTCGCTGATGTAGAGCGGAGTGAGCGCGGCGATCAGCAGTCCGATGGGCACGTTGACGAAGAGCACCCACCGCCAGTTGAGCCAGTCGGTCAGCATGCCGCCCGCGAGCAGGCCGATGGCACCACCGCCTGCGGAGACGGCCGCGAACACACCGAACGCCCGGTTGCGCTCCGGCCCTTCGGGGAAGGTGGTGGTGATCAGTGCCAGCGAGGTGGGCGATGCGATCGCGCCGCCTACGCCCTGCAGGGCGCGTGCCGCCAGCAGCTGCCAGGGCTCCTGGGCGAGACCGCCGAGCAGCGAGGCGATGGAGAACAGCAGGATGCCGACGATGAACACCCGGCGGCGGCCGAGGATGTCACCGGCGCGGGCGCCGAGGAGCAGCAGACCGCCGAAGGTGAGCGTGTAGGCGCTGACCACCCAAGTGAGGTCCGTCGTGCTGAACTTGAGCGCGTCTTGAATGTGCGGGAGTGCGATGTTCACAATCGTCGCGTCGAGTACCACCATGAGTTGGCACGCCGCGATGACGGTGAGCGCGATGCCGGGGTGTCCCTCCCGGCGGGCCGCGCCCGGCTTGTCGTCCTTGAGCAGTTGAGAGGTTGTCACTATGGGTCCCCCACAAAGGAGTTAGTGAACGCTCGCGTTCACTGTCGCGTCAACGGTAGTGAGTCCCCAACAGTGAACGCAAGCGTTCACTTAAATCCTCGCCGCATGTCGTGTCCCCCTCTGTTGCGACGCGGCGAGATCCACCCCGAAACCCCCGCTTCCCTTTGTCTGCTGGAGAAACACAGATGGATACCTCGCGCTGGACGGCCGCTCCCGCTCAGGCGGCCTCTCCTCGTCGGCGCGGTGCGGTGCTGGAGCGCGCGATCCTGGACGCCGCTCTGGAGCAGCTCAGTACGGTGGGCTGGAAGGGCCTGACGATGGAGGGTGTCGCGGCCGGAGCTCAGACCGGCAAAGCCGCGGTCTATCGCCGCTGGCCCTCCAAGGAGGATCTGGTCGCCGACGCACTCGAGGCCGGACTGCCTCGCGTGGAGGAAGTGCCCGACCTCGGAAGTGTTCGCGAGGACCTGTTGGCTCTGTGCCGCCTGGCGCGGGACGCCATGTATTCGCGACCTGGATTCGCCCTTCGCGCAGTGATTCACGAATGCGATCCCACGCAGGCCGAGCGATTTCATGGTGTGATCTTCGAGGGTGTGGTGGAGCCGACGATCAAGCTGCTGCGCGAGGTCATCACCCGTGGGATAGAGCGAGGAGAGGTCCGCCGCGACGCGGCCAACGGTTACGTCTTCGATGTCGTTCCGGCGATGATGATGTACCGATCGAAGATGTGCACCAGTGAATGGAACGACCGGGATCTCGAGGAGATGATCGACCAGCTGATGGTTCCGCTGCTGCGGCCGCACGGAGCCTGACGTCCGGCGGCGGTCGTCCCGCCCCGGCGCGGGGGCCGGGGTGTCGCGCGGGGATCACGGCGGCGTACGCTAAGGGCGCCATGGCCTACGAACCACCCACTCACACTGTCGAGCGCTCCCTGCGCGCCACCACCGGAGCGAAGGTCATCGCCGGTGTCGACGAGGTGGGGCGGGGCGCCTGGGCCGGCCCCGTCACCGTCTGCGCGGCGATCACCGGACTCCGCCGGCCACCGCAAGGTCTCACCGACTCCAAGCTCCTGACGCGCATGCGGCGTACGGAACTGGCCGAGATACTGCGGTTGTGGGTGACGGCCTACGCCCTGGGGCATGCTTCCCCGGAGGAGATCGACGACCTGGGGATGACCGCCGCGCTGCGGCTTGCCGCGGTCCGTGCTCTGGACTCCCTGCCGGTCCGCCCCGACGCCGTGATCCTCGACGGGAAGCACGACTATCTCGGTGCCCCGTGGAAGGTGCGCACGGTCATCAAGGGTGACCAGTCGTGCGTGGCCGTCGCGGCGGCGTCGGTGATCGCCAAGGTTCAGCGCGACAAAATGATGGCCGAACTGGGTATCGACCATGCAGACTTCGGGTTTGCGGACAACGCCGGGTATCCGTCGCCCGTGCACAAGGCCGCACTGGAGGAGCGGGGGCCCACCCCGTACCACCGCTTGTCGTGGGCGTATCTTGATGCGCTGCCCCAGTGGCGGCACCTCAAGAAGGTCCGCAGCTGGGCGGACGGAGGCGTTCCGGAGATCGAGGGCCAGCTCGGCTTCGATTTCTGACGGTTCCGCTCGCACTGATGTGCCACCCGCTCATCCGCGGCGCACCAACGTTTGATAAATATCAGCTCATGCCTCTCATTCCCGAGGAGCCTCAGATTCACGAGAGTGCCCAGGGTCCCCGCGCCACGCCGGCCAGCGGCCGTACCGCGCCGACCCCCCGCCCCGTACCCGGCCCCCGCCCCGCGGCGCCGCCCCGCCCCGGTCGTCCCGGCCCTGTGAGGCCCACGGCTCCGGTGCAGCGCACGCCGCGTGACGTGGCTCCGGCCAAGCCTGGCCCGTCGGGCCCGGCCGCTCCCGCCGCCACCGCGGCGACTCCGCAGATCCAGCTGATCCCGGCCTCGGTCGAGGGCGCGCTCGACGCAGCCGAGGAGGCGGTGGACCTGCTCCTCGACTCGGGCCGCGCCCCCAGCGACGTCCTGGTGCTCACCACCGGTGCCCAGCACCCGTGGGCCGAGCACGAGTTGTCCTTCGGCGAGGCCTCCTACTGGGCGCAGCACGACGCCGGTGACGACGTCTTCTACGCGGACGCCGCCGCGGCCTCCCGTGCCGCGTCCCGCCCCGTGGTCGTTGTGGCCGTCAACGGCGGCTCCGCCTCCGCTGCCGCCACCGCCCTCCCGCTGGCCCACTCCCGGGCCGGAGCCCTGCTGATCGTCTGCGGCGACCCGCAGCAGATCAACTCGGTGCTGGGCGCCGGCGTCTGAGCCGTTTCCCTGCCCAGGGGTTACCGGAGCGAAGAGGGAGCCGCCTCCGGCGGCATCGGCACGGTGCTGCCTTTGCCATGCCCGGATGACGGAGGTGGCGGGCTCCCTCGCTCCGCCGCCACCGGACGGTCACCGGTGCTGAGGGCCGGGGTGCCACCGCGAGGGCGGACAACGGTTCCCCGGCAGCGCCCTGTGCTCGGTGCGGGCCCCGCGCGCGGCGCACAGCCGAGTGCCGAAGAGCCAGGGTGTCGTGCGACCACTGGGCGGGGCGCAAGCTGAACTGCGGGCCGTACTGGCACCAGGTGCACGTGCTCGGAGAAGCCGCAGTCCTGGCCTCGTGCCCGGAGGCGGTTCTGTTGCTGTATCTCCGGCCGCCGGGACAGGGGTGCCGCGTGCGGGCCAGGCGCGGTCGGCGCGGGAGTTGCCCTGGGCCACCGCCGCTTCCCGCTCCTCAGCGGGCCGCCGCGCGGCGGAGGACCTCGGAGACCGGGCCTCCGGTGCGGGGCATCACCGGCGGGCCCTCCGCCAAGGCGAACGGTTCCGGCGTCGAGTGGGAGTTCGGACGGCGTCCACCGCGTCCCTCGCCGAGCACCTGCCAGCCTTCCTGCGTCAGCGTGATGTACGCGCCGCAGCGCAGCCCGTGGAGCGTGCAGGCGTCACGCAGCCCCCACATCCAGGCGCCGTCCTCCTCGGTCCAGCGCGCGTCGCCCTCACGGCAGTAGAGCAGCACCGCGGTACGAACCGGGGTGCGGCGGCGCAGGTCGTGCGGGATGACCCGGCGCAGCTGGTCGAGCAGCGCGTTGCGGAACATCCAGCCGTCGGCCGCGGTGGCACGACGAGTGAACGAGGCGCTGGCGAGCAGCCGCTCCTCCGGATCGAGGACGGCCACGATCGCCGTGGACGCCCTGGGGCGATGGCGGGCGTGCAACCCGCTGACGACCTCACGGGGGTTGCGCAGCAGGGGGATCCCGGCGTCGGCCCACTCCGCGGGCTCGAGCAGACGAGTGGCGGAAGCGGCGGACGCGGACGTCGACAACGAGGCCGCCGAGGACGAGGCGAATCCGAAGGTCACGTTCCTCCCTTCGGCTACGCGCCCACACTGCGGGCGAGGTCGGATTCGGGGGAGCGCGCACCGCAGTAGAGCCCAACCGGATCACGGACGAGCCGTGCGGGGAGCGGACCTCAATTCTTCCTGTCGAACTGGAATGCGGCAACGAGCAATTGGGGCCACCGACTGTTATCTGGAGGTGCGTGGCTTATATCCCTACCCACAGGGACCCCTCATGACCCCTGGAGCGTTCGATGACGGCGCGCCGGGACGCGGCAACCAGGGCCGACGCGCGTCGACGCGAAGCACGTCAGCCCTGGACGGCCAGCACCAGGGGCAACACCCCGCGTGCCCCCGCCTTCCTGAGCAGGCGTGCCGCGACCGCGAGAGTCCAGCCGGTCTCCGTGAAGTCGTCCACCAGCAGCACCGGGCCAGGAGCCTCGGCCAGCGCGGAGGCGAGGGCGGCCGGCACTGCCAACGCGCCGTCGAGTGCCTTCAGCCGCTGGGCGCTGTTGCTGCGCGGCAACCTCGGCGCGTCGTCGGCGTACTCGACGGAGCCGAGCAGAGGCAGTCGGCCGATCTCGGCGATGCGGGTGCCCAGCGAGTGGATCAGCCGCGGCCTGGTGCGTGAGGGGAGGGTGACCACACCCACCGGCCGGGGCTGGGCGTCCGCCACGCCCGGAGCCCAGCCTCCCGGGCTCTTCGCCCAGTCGGCCAGCACGTCCACCACGGCTCGCGCCACGTCGTCCGCCACCGGCGCGTCCGCAGCCTGAGGCGTGAGGAGGGGGCGGAGCCGGTTTCCCCAGCCGATGTCCGAGAGCCGCCCCAAGGCCCGCCCCGGTGAGGCCTGTTCCCCGGCCGGAATACGGCCCTTGAGGTCGACGCCGATCGTTGCAAGGCCGGTTGGCCACATGCGACGGGGTTCCACCTCGACCCCGGCGCGGCCCAGGTCGACGCGCGCGGCGTCCACCGCCGTCGTGGACGTGTCGGCGGTGAAGCGCGGCCCCGCACAGTTGTCGCAGCGGCCACAGGCTTTGGCGCCCTCGTCGTCCAGCTGCCGCTGGAGGAACTCCATCCGGCAGTCCGTGGTGGACGCGTACGCGCGCATGGCCTGCTGCTCGGCCTCACGCTGCCGGGCCACCCACGCGTACCGGTCGCCGTCGTACGACCACGGCTGCCCGGTCGCGATCCAGCCGCCCTTGACGCGCTTCACGGCTCCGTCCACGTCGAGGACCTTCAGCATCGTCTCCAGCCGGGAGCGGCGCAGCTCCACCAGTGGCTCCAGCGCCGGCAGCGACAGCGGCCTCTCCGACCGGGCCAGCACGTCCAGGGTCCGGCGCACGAGGTCTTCGGACGGGAAGGCCAGCGACGCGAAGTACGACCAGATCGCCTCGTCCTCCTTGCCGGGCAGCAGGAGCACCTCGGCGTGCTCCACTCCGCGGCCGGCGCGGCCGACCTGCTGGTAATAGGCGATCGGGGAGGACGGCGAGCCGAGGTGCACGACGAACCCGAGGTCCGGCTTGTCGAAGCCCATGCCGAGCGCGGACGTGGCGACCAGGGCCTTGACCCGGTTGGCGAGCAGATCGTCCTCGGCCTGCTGCCGGTCCGCGTTCTCCGTCTTGCCCGTGTACGAGGCGACGGTGTGACCGCGCTGCCGCAGGAAGGCGGCCACCTCCTCGGCGGCTGCCACGGTGAGCGTGTAGATGATGCCGGATCCCGGCAGGTCGTCGAGGTGGTCGGCGAGCCAGGCCATCCGGTGCGCGGCGTCCGGCAGCCGCAGCACGCCGAGGCTCAGGCTCTCCCGGTCCAGCGGCCCGCGCAGCACCAGAGCGTCCGAAGTGCCGCCGGTGCCGAGCTGGTCGGCGACGTCGGCGGTCACGCGTGCGTTGGCCGTCGCGGTGGTGGCCAGCACGGGGACGCCGGGCGGGAGGTCGGCGAGCATGGTGCGCAGCCGCCGGTAGTCGGGGCGGAAGTCGTGACCCCAGTCCGAGATGCAGTGCGCCTCGTCCACGACCAGCAGTCCGGTCGCCGCGGACAGCTTGGGCAGCACCTGGTCACGGAAGTCGGGATTGTTCAGCCGCTCCGGGCTGACGAGCAGCACGTCGACCTCGCCCGCCGCGATCTCGGCCTGGACCTCCTCCCACTCCTCCGTGTTGGAGGAGTTGATGGTGCGGGCGTGGATGCCCGCCCGGGCCGCGGCCTCCACCTGGTTGCGCATGAGCGCGAGCAATGGCGACACGATCACCGTGGGCCCGCCGCCTCTGGCCCGCAGCAGTGCGGTTGCCACGAAATACACCGCGGACTTGCCCCATCCCGTGCGCTGCACGACCAGGGCCCGGCGCCGGTCGGCGACCAGCGCCTCGATCGCCCGCCACTGGTCCTCGCGCAGCCGTGCCGCGCCCGTGGCGTCCCCGACGAGCCGGGCGAGGACGGCGTCGGCCTGTGCCCGGAGGTCCGCGTTGCTCGTGTGCTCCATGCGTCCCATCCAACAGGACGGGACTGACAATCCGGCGCGGCCGGTGCCGGCCCGACCGATCTTGTCGTGTCCCTGATTCGAGTTATCCACAGGCCCAAGCGGAATCTCAAGATCCGCGAGATCGTCGGCGCATGACGAATCACGGCGAAACCACAGGACCCTTCGAAAACGGCGACATCACGGGAGGAACACCGCTCGACGGACCGTCCGCGCACGACAGTCAGGTCACTCTGCGCACCCCGGCCGAGCTGGCCGACGCCCTGCCCTACCTGCTCGGCTACCGCCCCGAGGACAGCATCGTCCTGGTCGCTCTCCACGACCGGGACGGCGGAGGACGCTTCGGCGGCCGTGCCCGGCTCGGCATCCCGGCGAGCGAGGAGGACTGGGAGGCGGCCGCACGGCAGCTGGCCAAGGGGCTGGTGACCGGCGGCGAGCGACGGGGCGCCCGGCCCGAGCAGATGGTCGCCTACGTCTGCCAGGAGCCACGTCCCGGCGAATCGGGCCGCGACGTCAAGGTCCGGCTCGGCCCGCTCGTGCACAGTCTGCGGACCGCCTGCGGCAACCTCGACGTGCCCGTGGTCGAGGCACTGTGCATTTCGGACGGCCGCTTCTGGTCGTACGTCTGCCCGATCGTGGGATGCTGCCCGGAGGAGGGCACGCCGATGGGCCTGCCCGGCACCTCGGTGCTGGCCGCGGCGGCCACCTACGCCGGGATCCAGGTACGCGGCACGCTGAGGGAGTTGCGCGCCAGGATGCTGCCCTGGGAGACCTCCGCAGCTTTGGAGCAGGAGATCGCCCTGGACGCGGCCGGCATGTCCCTGGTGCCCCGCATCCTGGACGACGCGCACCGCGCGGCTGTGGCGCAGGAGACCCTCGACCTCGCCGAGGTGATCATCCGCCGTTTCGCGGCGGCACCACCGGTCTCCGGCGCCCACCCGGCGGACCTGCGTGACGACGCCCTGCTCGCGCACGACGAAGCGGCGACCCTGATCCTCGGGCTCCAGGACCGTACGACCCGCGACCAGGCCGCCGCCTGGATGGAGGGCGACGAGGCCGGCCCGGCCCTGCGACTCTGGCGCGCACTCGCCCGTCGATGCGTCGGGCCGTACGGCGAGCACGCCGCGGCCCCGCTGACCCTGGCAGGCTGGGTCGCCTGGTCGACCGGCGACGAGTTGGAGGCCCGCGAGGCCCTGGCGATGGCCCTGGGCGCGGATCCCGACTATCTCTTCGCCCGCCTGCTGCACCAGGCCTGCAACGAGGGGCTCGACCCCGAGGCGATCCGCCGCTGCCTGCGCGCGGAACGGGCCGGACGGGCACGCGAGGGCGTCATGGGCGACACCGATGCCACGTCGGAGACGGCTCCGGACCGGTCTTCGGGCACTCTCACCGAAGCGCCCGGAGCAGAGGGCCGAGGCGACGGCGGTGCCGAGCAGACCTCGGGGGTCACGTCTCGCCGCCGGCGGCGAACGCGGTCCACGGAGGCCGGCGCCACCGGTACCGGCCCGGCACGAGCAGAGGGCGGACGGCGGCGCCCGACCGGCTCCCGCCCCCAGCAATCCGCCACCGCACCCTCGCATCCGGGCCGCACGAGGCCGAGCGCCACGCGCACGCGTACCGGCGACGGCACCGGCAGTGGAACCCAGGCGGGCAGGGGGCGCCGTGAGACCGAGGGGGATGGGTGAGAGCCGGTCAGGGGAGTGGTGACCGAAGTCAGGAGCGGTCCGCTCTCAGCAGCGCGGACTGCTCAAATCCTGCAGGTCGCCGGGGCCCTGCCCGCTCGGAGCCGACCCGGCCGGCCCGCCGGCGTCGCTCGTGTGGTCGGGCTGTACCACCTGTCCTGCTGCTGTGCCGAGCCCAGCGTGGTTCCTACGGCGTGCTCGACCTTCCGCCGGCCTCCCCGGGCCCGCTTGGCGCAGACCGAGCACCTCGCCCGGTTGCTCGGTGGCCCCGCGATGGACACGGGCTGGGGGCTGCGCGGCCTCGGCGCCAAGGAGGCGGGATACCACCCGTTCGGTCACAGGACCGGAGCGGTGCGGGTCCAGGAGACCGCGCTCGCCGTCTCGGGACTGGCAGCGGCCGGCTACGAGAAGGCGGGCGACTTCATGCGAGGGCTGCTCGAAGCCGCGGCGCACTTCGGTCACCGGTTGCCCGACATGTTCGCGGGGGAGCAGCGTTCCGCCGGGAGGGCTTCCGCGCCGCACCCCGCGCCTGTCGCCCTGCGGCCACGGCCGCCGCCCCGCGCTACTGGTCCTCGCCGCTCTCGCCGACGTCCGTCCCGACGCGCCCGCCCGCACCGTCACGCTGCGACCCGTGCGGAGCCCCCGGCGAGATCGGCCTCACCGGGTTGCGGGTCGCCGGAGCTCCCTTCGCGGTGCGGGTCGGCCGACTGGGACTCGCCATGGTCGAGGAGGTGGCAGACGCCCTGCGATTGGGAGCGTGACCTCGTACGACGCGAACGACAGGACCAGCAGGAGGCGATGCTGCGCCCCATACCGCAACGAAGCGGATCCACCCTCGATGCGACCGACGAAGGGAGTGTTTATCGTCAGGAAGACGACTATGATCGCGGCATGCCCTACGACCCGTCAGCGTTCCCGCCCTTTGCCGTCACCGTGGACCTGGTCGTGCTGACCGTGCGCCGCCATGCCCTGTGCGCGCTGGCGGTACGCAGGGGCGAGCCGCCGTTCCAGGGGCGCTGGGCGCTGCCCGGCGGCTTTGTACGGGCCGACGAGGACCTGTCCCAGGCGGCGGCGCGTGAGCTGGCCGAGGAGACCGGGCTGTGCGCCCATGATCCAGCAGCCCCGGCTCAGGACAACGGCGCCCATCTGGAACAGCTCGCCACCTACGGGGACCCGAAGCGCGACCCGCGGATGCGTGTGGTCAGCGTGGCGCACCTCGCCCTCGCCCCCGACCTGCCCGCACCCCGGGCAGGCGGCGACGCGAGCAACGCGCGTTGGGCACCGGTCGAGGAGCTCCTCCAGCAAGGCGGATACGGCCGTGACGGCGAGCCCGTGGCGCCGCTCGCCTTCGATCATGCCCAGATCCTCGCCGACGGGGTGGAACGGGCCCGCTCCAAGATCGAGTACTCGTCGCTGGCCACCGCCTTCTGCCCGCCCGAGTTCACCGTCGGGGAGCTGCGCCGCGTCTACGAGGCGGTCTGGGGCGTGGCCCTCGACCCGCGCAACTTCCACCGCAAGGTCACCGGAACGCCCGGGTTCCTCGTCCCGACGGGCGGCACGACCACCCGGCAGGGCGGGAGGCCGGCCCAGCTCTTCAGGGCCGGCGGCGCCACCCTGCTCAACCCCCCGATGCTCCGGCCCGAGGTGTGACGCGCCGGCGCTCGACTGCCTGTACGGCGTTGGGAGCGGCGTGGCTCGCCCCGCTCCCAACCCCCTGATCCCTCGAACGGCTCACCCGGGTTGCATCGCCCGTCACGCCACCTGAGAGCAGATCTGGCGATACCCGAAAAAACGGACATCTCGCGCTATCTTGCTTTGGGTGATCCAGGCCTTCGGACTGACCAGCAACCCCCGCAAGGCGCACCCGCCCGCCGTCGACGACGTCTCCTTCGAAGCGCGCGCCGGCCGCGTCACCGCGCTTCTCGGCGCGACGGGCGCGGGCAAGACCACGGTGCTCAGGCTGATGCTCGAACTCCAGCAGGGGCGCGGCATCACCTACTTCAGGGGGCACCCCCTGCACCGGATCGCCCACCCGTCCCGGGAAGTCGGCGTGCTCCTCGGCGATGTACCCGGGCATCCGGCCCGCTCCGTGCGCGGCCATCTGCGCATGCTCTGCGCGGCAGCCGGAGTCCCGGCCCGACGCGCCGACGAGGTCCTCGAAGTGGTCGGGCTCGTCAGCCTCCGCGAGGAACGGCTCGGCACCCTGTCGCGCGGCATGGACCGCAGGCTCGGCCTCGCCTGCGCCCTGCTGCCCGACCCCCACACGCTCGTCCTGGACGAGCCCACCGACGGTCTCTCCGCCCGTGAGGCGCGCTGGCTGCACAGCATGCTGCGGGCACACGCCACCCAGGGCGGCACGGTGCTCGTCACGACGGCCGACCCCAAGGAAGCCGCGCGCACGGCCGACCGCGTCGTGACCCTCGACGGCGGGAGGCTCGTCGCCGATCAGGAGGCCAAGGAGTTCGCCCGCACGCGGCTGCGCCCGCGAGTGGCCGTCCGCAGCCCCTACGCCGCGCGCCTGGCCGCCCTGCTCACCAAAGAGGCCCGCACCGCGCACCGCTCTGTCGAGGTCGTGCGCGAGGGCGGCAACCGCCTCTCGGTGTACGGCAGTACGACCGCCGCCATCGGCGAGATGGCCTTCCGGCACGGCATCCTCGTCCACCAACTCGCCGACGAGGTCGGAGACATGGGGCCAGGCGGCGGGACAGGGCCGGAGGCTGAGGCGGATTCGGACAGCGATGCGGTGCCGGGCGCACTGGAGCAGGTCGCTCCGGAATCCTCCCCGGATAGAGTGGCGCTGGCCGGCTCCAGCGCCGGCTTCGGTTCGGGCGCCGATGGCGTGCGAGGGGAGCAGAGTGCCGGGCGCCCCCAGGCCGGGGCCGGCATCTCGGCGCAGGACAAGAAGCGGGCCGTACCCAGCATCTCCTTGGTGGAGCAGAAGCAGGACGGCGGCGGTAGGTGGCCGTCGGTCGGGCACCCCCGCTGGCACGACTCGATGCCCAATCGCACCGAGAGTAACGACAGCACCATCAGTGCCTCGACCGTCAGTACCTCGCCCGAAGACGCGTCGACAGCCGCCGACACCTCCAGAGCCGAGAAGGCCTCGGTCAGTAAGGCCAGTACGGCCAGTGCAGCCGGCTCAGGATCCGATGGCACAGCCGTCGACGCCGCCGCCTCAGGTGCCGTAGGCGCGACGGACGAAGGCGCCCGCCCCCTGCCCGTCGCCGCCCTCGCGAGCGCCGAGCGCCTCCGCTCCGCCGAAGGCACGCGGGAGACGGGCCTCCCGGCGACCTCTGCCGCCCCCGAGGCGCAGGCCGACACCCCGCATCCCGTTGCCGCGACCGTTCCCGTCGGCGACGCTCCCGCAACCAGCACCTCGCTCCCCGGTGCCAGGACCCCCGGCGCCCGCCGAAGCGAGGCCGGCCGCCCTCCGCGCTCCGCTGAAGACCGTGAGCTGGACGCGCTGTCCGTCCTTCCGCCTCCCATCTCCGTCCGTCCCGCCTCGAGCCCCCTCCGCCCCCTGCGCTACGAACTGCGGCGTGCCACCGGTACCGGTACCGGTTTCCTCACCTGCGGCGCCGTGCTGGTGGTGTCCGCCCTCACCGCCGTAGTCCTGGCCCGGCTCGGCCATACTCCGCAGGCGCGGCTGTTCGCCGCGTGGCCGCGGGAGCTGCCGTTGCCGCCCGTGGCACTCGCGGCCGGGCTGCTCGGCGCGCTGGCCTTCGGAGACGAGTTCCGCCACCCCGCGCTGGCGGCGGACCGCGGCACCGTGCCCCGTCGGCTGGGGCTGCTCACCGCGAAACTCCTCGTCTCCGGAGCCACCGCCGTGCTGCTGGCCTTCCTCGGTCTGGGCTGTGACGCCGAAGCGCTCTATCTCGTCTACGGTCGGGAGCTGACACAAGTTCCCGCGGACTGGCTTTCGCTGAGCGCGAGTTGGTTCGGGCTGGTGATCGGCTGCGCCTGGGCCGGTGTGCTCGCGGCCGGTGTCTTCCGCTCCACCACGGCGGGCCTCGCCGCGGTCCTCGCGGTACCGGTCGTCGTCGTACCGCTCGTGCACAAGGTGCTCGGCGGCCCGGCCGTGCGGGCCGCCGCCGGTCTTCCGGTGCGGATGCGGGAGGTCTTCCTGCTGCAGTGGCCCTTCGGGGGTGAGCGCTATCTGCTCGCCGCGGCCCGGGTGATCGCCCAACCTGTGGGTGGCGCGCTGACGTTGTCGCTCACCGCGCTGCTCTGCGCGTATGTGTTCACGACGCTGCGCGTCAGGGCCCGGTGACGGAGTTCCGTATGGTTCCCGTCCTGCTGTGCGCACAACTCCCCGGAGAAAGCCCATTTCTTTCCGATAAGGCGTCAATTGCGACGGGGTGAGCGATCACCCTTTCGTGTGCTTTTCACCAAAGCCCTCAAGGGAGTTGGAGGCGAGGCCGACAAAGGATCCGTGAGTACCCTTGCGCACACCATGATGACCGCCGCCCGCTCCACCGACTCAGGTCTGGTCGGCCCGGGCGAACTCGACCGCTACCCCTACGCCGAGGCCCCGGCGACCGACCGCGTCGGAGCACCCTCCTGGGAGGGAGCGGACCCCGAGCTGGGCCGCGTGAGCCGGCGCGCCGCAGGCAGCCGCGGCCGCGGGCTGCACGGCCAACTCGTCCAGCAGCTGGGGCAGATGATCGTCTCCGGCGACCTGGGCGCGGACCGCCCGCTGGTGCCCGAGGAGATCGGCCAGCGCTTCGAGGTCTCCCGCACCGTCGTCCGAGAGTCGCTCCGCGTCCTGGAGGCCAAGGGCCTCGTCAGCGCCCGTCCGAACGTCGGCACGCGCGTGCGCCCCGTCAGCGACTGGAACCTCCTGGATCCGGACATCATCGAATGGCGGGCCTTCGGCCCGCAGCGCGACGACCAGCGCCGCGAGCTCAGCGAACTGCGCTGGACGATCGAGCCGCTCGCCGCCCGCCTCGCCGCCGGGCACGGCCGTGAGGAGGTGCAGCAGCGCCTCTCGGACATGGTCGAGATCATGAGCCATGCCCTAGCGCAGGGCGACGCGCTGACCTTCTCGCGCGCCGACACCGAGTTCCACACGCTGCTCATCCAGATCGCGGGCAACCGCATGCTGGAGCACCTCTCCGGGATCGTCTCGGCCGCGCTCCAGGTCTCCGGCGGGCCGGTCACCGGATGTGACCGGCCGAACGAGGCCTCGCTCGCGCAGCACGCGCGGATCGTGGACGCGCTGGGCACCGGCGACGGGTCGGCGGCCGAGGCCGCCATGCGCCAGCTGCTCACCGTCCACCCCGAGGTGGAGCGCGTGGTGCCGGCCCCGCGCGAGCACTGAACCGCGCCGAAGGCGGTGCGGTCATCGGTGTGCCGCGTTCTCGTGGTTCTGCGTTCTCGTGGTTCTGATGCCGCGCCGGGCCCGGGTCCCGGCCGTCGCCGGACCCCGCCGGATTCCGCGAATTCCGGTGGGGCCCGGCGGTGCGACGGGCCGCCCGGGCCCGCGGGGTGGTTCCTGCGGGATGGTCTCGGTCGGATGGAGGAGAACCATTTCGCTCATATCTGACCGTTTTTGACCGCTTACGGGGTGTGACTCGGGCCACGCAGATTGGGCGTAACGCTCGCGGAAGCAACGCGATGACCTAATAGGTGACAGCCGCGGAGGGAATACGGACGCCATCACAGGCGCTGTGATTCTTCCCGGCCCACGCCCGCGCCGTCGGCCCATCCCCAGGCCGGTGGTCGGCTCCTGTCCACTGTGGATGGGGCCGGAAGCCGCTTTCCAACGTTCCGAGAGGTTGTTCGTGTCGGCCAGCACATCCCGTACGCTCCCGCCGGAGATCGCCGAGTCCGTCTCTGTCATGGCGCTCATTGAGCGGGGAAAGGCTGAGGGGCAGATCGCCGGCGACGATGTGCGTCGGGCCTTCGAAGCTGACCAGATTCCGGCCACTCAGTGGAAGAACGTACTGCGCAGCCTCAACCAGATTCTTGAGGAAGAGGGTGTGACGCTGATGGTCAGTGCCGCAGAGCCCAAGCGCACCCGAAAGAGCGTCGCAGCGAAGAGCCCGGCGAAGCGCACCGCCACCAAGACGGTCGCGGCGAAGACGGTGACCACCAGGAAGGCCACCGCCAGCACAGCTGCAGCCCCGGCCGCGCCCACCGCTCCGGTCGCCGACGATCCCGCCGAGGAAGCCGCACCCGCCAAGAAGGCCGCAGCCAAGAAGACGACCGCCAAGAAGGCGGCCGCGAAGAAGACCGTCGCCAAGAAGACGGCCGCGAAGAAGACCACGGCCAAGAAGGACGACGCCGAGCTTCTCGAGGAAGAGGTCCTCGAGGACACCAAGGTCGCCGACGAGCCCGAGGGCGCCGAGAGCGCGGGCTTCGTGCTCTCCGACGAGGACGAGGACGACGCGCCTGCCCAGCAGGTCGCCGCGGCCGGTGCCACCGCCGACCCGGTCAAGGACTACCTCAAGCAGATCGGTAAGGTCCCCCTGCTCAACGCCGAGCAGGAGGTCGAGCTGGCCAAGCGCATCGAGGCGGGCCTGTTCGCCGAGGACAAGCTGGCGAACTCCGACAAGCTCGCCCCGAAGCTCAAGCGCGAGCTCGAGATCATCGCCGAGGACGGCCGGCGCGCCAAGAACCACCTCCTGGAGGCCAACCTCCGTCTGGTGGTCTCCCTGGCCAAGCGCTACACCGGCCGCGGCATGCTCTTCCTGGACCTCATCCAGGAGGGCAACCTCGGTCTGATCCGCGCGGTGGAGAAGTTCGACTACACCAAGGGCTACAAGTTCTCCACGTACGCCACCTGGTGGATCCGTCAGGCGATCACCCGCGCCATGGCCGACCAGGCCCGCACCATCCGTATCCCGGTGCACATGGTCGAGGTCATCAACAAGCTCGCGCGCGTGCAGCGCCAGATGCTCCAGGACCTGGGCCGCGAGCCCACCCCGGAGGAGCTGGCCAAGGAACTCGACATGACCCCGGAGAAGGTCATCGAGGTCCAGAAGTACGGCCGCGAGCCCATCTCGCTGCACACCCCGCTGGGTGAGGACGGCGACAGTGAGTTCGGTGACCTCATCGAGGACTCCGAGGCCGTCGTCCCCGCCGACGCCGTCAGCTTCACGCTCCTGCAGGAGCAGCTGCACTCCGTCCTGGACACCCTGTCCGAGCGCGAGGCCGGCGTCGTCTCGATGCGCTTCGGTCTCACCGACGGTCAGCCGAAGACCCTCGACGAGATCGGCAAGGTGTACGGCGTGACGCGTGAGCGCATCCGCCAGATCGAGTCCAAGACCATGTCGAAGCTGCGCCACCCCTCGCGTTCGCAGGTGCTGCGCGACTACCTCGACTAGGTCGTCACTCACGCCCAGGTCGTACGCGTACGACGGCGAAGGCCCGGTTCCCCACCGCGGGAGCCGGGCCTTCGTGCTGCGGGCTTCGGCGCGGTGGATGACTCTGGGTGTTCCAGTACCACCCTGAGTGAGGAGTCAGCATGCGCCGTTCCGTTGTCCGGACACTGATCCGGCCGCTGGTCCTGGCGGCCGCCATGAGCGCCATACCCCTGGTCGGAGCTGCCCCGTCGGTTGCCGGCAGCGTTGTGGTCGGGGGATTTCCGATAGACGTCTCCCAGGCCCCGTGGACGGTGGCGCTGTCCAGCCGTGACCTGTTCGGGGGTACGCGGGCGGGGCAGTTCTGCGGCGGCGTGGCGGTCGCGCCGACCACCGTGCTCACCGCGGCCCACTGCCTGGCGGACGACGTCCTGGGGGCGCCACCGAACCAGGTGCGCGACCTCAAGGTCATCGCGGGCCGCACCGACCTGCTGTCGGGCGACGGCGAGGAGGTCGCCGTCCAGGACGCCCGGGTCAATCCCGGCTACGACGCCGTCACCAACGCCGGCGACTTCGCCGTACTCACGCTTGCCCAGCCCCTGCCGCAGAGCGCGGTCGTGACCATGGCGGCCGCCGGAGACCCGGCGTACACGCCGGGTACGGAGGCGTTGGTCTCCGGATGGGGCGACACGAGCGGAGTCGGCTCCTATGCACACAGCCTCCATGGGGCGCGCGTGCACGTGCTCGCCGACGATCTCTGTGCCAAGGCCTATCCGGGTGGCCCGGACGGCGCCTACCGGGCCGACTCCATGCTCTGCGGCGGAGAGGCCGCAGGGGGCCCGGACGCCTGCCAGGGAGACAGCGGTGGCCCGCTGGTGGCCGGGGGACGGCTGATCGGGCTGGTGTCCTGGGGGAGCGGCTGCGGGCGGCCGGGGAACCCCGGTGTCTACACGCGCGTGTCCGACGTCGTACGCCTGCTGGGAACGGGGGCCGGAGACCCACAAGGGGCCAAGGCGCCCTCCTGAGGGCGCTCTCGGGGTATGAGCGCGGGCGGCCGCTCCTGTGGAGGAGCGGCCGCCCGTTCACCGGCCTGTGCCGGGGCTGGCTCGTCGTGGTTGCGAGATTCAGCGCTCTTCTTCGGAAGCGGTGCCGGGGGCGGCCGTCAGCCGCTCCGTCTCGTCCTGTATCTCAGCGGCGATCTTCTTGAGTTCCGGCTCGAACTTGCGACCGTGGTGGGCGCAGAAGAGCAGTTCTCCGCCGCTGAGCAGCACGACGCGCAGGTATGCCTGGGCGCCGCAGCGGTCGCAGCGATCGGCGGCCGTCAGTGGGCTCGCGGGGGTCAGAACAGTAGTCACGTCGCCTCTTCTCTAGCTCGACGAGCTGTCGTACCAGGGTCAACATCCAACCAGTCCGAAAACGTTCCCGCTCGGGGCTTTTTCTCGAAAGAATCTTTCCGGGGCGGCTGTCTGCTGCCGGTTGGCGGCGAATGTGCCGTAGTGCGTGTCTTGTGTGCTTTACGGTTTCGCGCTCGGTCTCGGTCCTCCCGGCCGGGTTGCCGGTTGTTCATGAGGACGTGCCCGGAGCCTAAATGGTTCATGCCTCCAATGGAACGTGATGTGTGCTTCACTCCATCGAGGGATCGAACACTCATGCGAGTGTGGACTAGTCTGAGTTTCCCGATGAGGGTGGCGTTACACCGGCTCTACCAGGCCTCGGTACCCTCTGAGCGGCGACCGAAGCCGCCCCGCACCCAAACGGGGCCCACCTGAAATTCAGCGAGGAGCGAACCGCGTGACCGCCGACACGTCCGTGCCGTCCACAGCGCTGCTGGCAGGAGCAGACCGGGACGGTTCCAACTACACCGCGCGGCACCTGCTCGTACTCGAGGGTCTCGAGGCCGTGCGCAAGCGCCCGGGCATGTACATCGGCTCGACCGACAGCCGCGGTCTGATGCACTGCCTGTGGGAGATCATCGACAACTCCGTGGACGAGGCCCTCGGCGGCTACTGCGACCACATCGACGTGATCCTCCACGACGACGGCTCCGTCGAGGTCCGGGACAACGGCCGCGGCATCCCCGTGGACGTGGAGCCCAAGACCGGCCTGTCCGGCGTCGAGGTCGTCATGACCAAGCTGCACGCCGGCGGCAAGTTCGGCGGCGGCTCCTACGCGGCCTCCGGCGGTCTGCACGGCGTCGGCGCCTCCGTGGTCAACGCGCTCTCCGCGCGCCTAGACGTCGAGGTGGACCGCAGCGGTCACACCCACGCCATCAGCTTCCGGCGCGGCGTCCCGGGTGCCTTCGCGGGCAACGGTCCGGACGCCAAGTTCGAGGCCAAGAACGGCCTCGCCAAGGCCAAGAGGATCCCCAAGACCCGCACCGGCACGCGCGTGCGGTACTGGGCCGACCGGCAGATCTTCCTCAAGGACGCCAAGCTCACCCTGGAGACCCTGCACCAGCGCGCTCGCCAGACCGCGTTCCTGGTGCCCGGCCTGACCATCGTCGTCCGCGACGAGTTCGGCCTCGGCGAGGGCGGCAGCAAGGGCGAGGAGTCCTTCCGCTTCGACGGCGGCATCAGCGAGTTCTGCGAGTACCTGGCAAACGACAAGCCGGTGTGCGACATCCTCCGCTTCTCGGGCAAGGGCACCTTCAAGGAGACCGTCCCGGTCCTGGACGAGCACGGCCAGATGACGCCCACCGACGTCACCCGCGAACTCGGCGTGGACATCGCGCTGCGCTGGGGGACCGGTTACGACACGACCCTGCGGTCGTTCGTGAACATCATCGCCACTCCCAAGGGCGGCACCCACGTCGCCGGCTTCGAGCAGGCCATCACCCAGACGATGAACGACGTGCTGCGCGCCAAGAAGATGCTGCGCGTGGCCGAGGACAACATCGTCAAGGACGACGCCCTGGAGGGCCTCACCGCCGTCGTCACCGTGCGCCTGGCCGAGCCGCAGTTCGAGGGCCAGACCAAGGAGGTCCTCGGCACCTCGGCGGCCCGCCGCATCGTGAACAACGTGGTCACCTCGGAGCTGAAGGCGTTCCTGACCTCCACCAAGCGGGACGCGGCCGCCCAGGCCCGGGTCGTCATGGAGAAGGTGGTCGCCGCCGCACGCACGCGCGTGGCCGCTCGCCAGCACAAGGACGCCCAGCGGCGGAAGACCGCCCTGGAGTCCTCGTCCCTGCCGGCCAAGCTCGCCGACTGCCGCAGCGACGACGTCGACCGCAGCGAGCTGTTCATCGTCGAGGGCGACTCCGCACTCGGTACGGCGAAGCTCGCACGGAACTCCGAGTTCCAGGCGCTGCTGCCGATCCGGGGCAAGATCCTCAACGTGCAGCGGTCGTCCGTGACCGACATGCTCAAGAACGCCGAGTGCGGCGCGATCATCCAGGTCATAGGAGCGGGCTCCGGCCGCACCTTCGACATCGACGCGGCCCGCTACGGCAAGATCATCATGATGACCGACGCCGATGTGGACGGCTCCCACATCCGCTGCCTGCTGCTGACCCTCTTCCAGCGCTACATGCGGCCCATGGTCGAGGCGGGCCGGGTCTTCGCCGCGGTGCCGCCGCTGCACCGCATCGAGCTGATCCAGCCGAAGAAGGGCCAGGACAAGTACGTCTACACGTACTCGGACCGCGAGCTGCGCGACAAGCTGATGGAGTTCAAGAGCAAGGGCATCCGGTTCAAGGACTCCATCCAGCGCTACAAGGGTCTGGGCGAGATGGACGCCGACCAGCTGGCCGAGACCACGATGGACCCGCGTCATCGCACCCTGCGCCGGATCAATCTCTCCGACCTCGAGGCCGCCGAACAGGTCTTCGACCTGCTGATGGGCAACGATGTGGCCCCGCGCAAGGAGTTCATCTCCAGCTCGGCGGCGACCTTGGACCGCTCGCGCATCGACGCGTAACCGCTGCGCTGGGCTTCGGCCGACCGTGGTGCTTGTCGGCGCCGCGGTCGGCTGGTGCGTCGGTCGCCTGGTGCGGCTGCGGTCGGCCCGTGTGGTGGCGGTGGCCGGGGCTTCGACTGGTGTGGTGGCGGTGGCCGGAGCTTCGGCCGGTGCGGTGGCGGCTCGCCGTGGTGGCGGGCCGGGGCCCAGGCGCCGGAGCGGTGGTTCGCCGCCGCACCGGCCGATGAGCCGGGCTGCCGTTTGATCTGTCGCCGACTTCCCGCGGTCAGATCCGATGCCCCGCCTGCCGCCTGCCGCCTGCCGCCTGCCGCCTGCCGCCTGCCGCCTGCCGCCTGCCGCCTCTCGCTCTGTCTCCGCGGACTGTTGTTTCTCTACGGCCCTCCCCGTGCCGGCGCCTCCCGCCCCGTGCCCCGACCGAACCCAGGCCGAGCGGGCAAGTCGCACCCTCGATCCGTCGAGCCGTCGCTACGGCCTCCTCGCCGCAGATGTCTCCACCCGTGGGTGGAGGTCGGCGGCTCGTGGGGTTCCACCCGTGATCCACCCCGGCTCCGATCTCCCGACCTGCGAATTTCCGTAACTTCGAAGGCGTCGGCAGCGCTCGCTCCCGACACCACCTTCTCGCTCACGGAGGCTGCGATGTCCGGGCTCGTCAACGCGTTGGTGATCGTGGCCGTCGTGGCCATTGTGATCGTGCGGCAGTTCCGCGCCCGCGCGATCGACACCGACCGGCGCTGGTGGCTGCTGCCCGTGATCCTCGCGGTCATGGCGGTGCACGGGGGCGGCGTGCTCGACGTCCACCACCGCACCGGATCCGCCGCTCTGCTCGCCGTGGAGCTGCTCATAGGCCTGGCCACCGGCGCCGGCTGGGCCTGGACCAGCCGGGTGTGGGCGGCGCCGGACGGTGTCGTCTGGAGCAAGAGCACAAAGGCGAGCATCGTCGTATGGGGCGTTGGCATAGCCCTGAGGGTCGGCGTCTTCGCCCTCGGCCGAGGGCTCGGCATACACCAGGACACTTCCGCCCTCATGCTCGGCCTCGCCGTCACCCTGCTGGTCCGAGCGGGGATCGTGACCTGGCGGGCCCAGTCCCTGGGCTCCGCGAGCGGTTCGGCACCGACGTACGGTGACGAGGTTCGGTCGGCCCGGAAGGAGCTTGTGTGACGGAGAACGCCTGGACCCACTGGCCGTCGCGCGAGGCGCTGGGCCGTGCGGGAACCAGCAGGCCCCGACGCCTGATCGCCTGGGCTGTCCGGCTGCTCGTGCTCGGATTGCTCCTGTGGGGGGCCTTCCACCAGAAGCACGTCGGCATCGCGGGCGCACTCGCCGGAGCCGCCGGAGTGGCGCTGGCGGGCGTCGTCTCCTGGGCTTTCTTCCGCACCACCTACGAGCACCGCCTGATCCCGTCCCTGGCGCTCCTGAGCGTGCTGTTGGGCTTGGCGCTCCTCGCTCAGGCCACGGGCTTCAGGGAACCCGCACTGGTGATCTGGTGCGGCTGTGGAGTCGCTGCTTTGGAGCGGCTGCCCCTTGCGGCCGCCCTGCCCGTGACCTCGTTGGCGCTGGCTTCGTACTCGGCGTTCAACAAGGACGTGTGGCTGACCACGGCTGCCACCGCGGCGGGAATGGCCCTGGCCGGCTACGTCCTGCGGCTGGACGCGGAGGCCCGGGGCCAAGCGCAGCGGCTGCTCGCCCAGGAGCGGGCCGCGCGGGCCGCCGAGGCGGAGTCGGCGGCGCTGGCCGAGCGGGCGAGGATCGCGCGGGAGATCCACGACGTGCTGGCGCACAGCCTCTCGGCGCAGCTGGTGCACCTGGAGGCGGCTCGGTTGCTGATCGAGCGCGACGCCGACCGGGAGCAGATCCTGGAGCGGGTGGTGGCCGCTCGGGGGATGGCCCGCGACGGCCTCGCCGAGACGCGGCAGGCCCTGTCGGCTCTGCGCGGCGACCTCAGCCCGCTGGAGGACTTCCTGACGGAACTCGTCAGTGCGACCGACGGCGCCGAGGTCACCGTCACGGGTGAGCGCAGGCTTCTCTCGGCCGAGGCGTCCCAGGCCGTGCGGCGGGTGGCGCAGGAGGCGATGACGAACGTCCGCAAGCACGCCCACGGCTCCAAGGTACGGGTGCGGCTCGACTACACCGAGCGGGAAGTGACGTTGAACGTCCGGGACTGGGGAGGTCGGCCGGGAGAGTTCTCGGGATCCGGCGGCGGGTACGGTCTGCTGGGTATGCGGGAGCGCGCCGAGCTGCTGGGCGGCTCGCTGGACGCGGGTCCGGACGAGGAGGGGTTCGTGGTGACGCTGAAGGTGCCCGTATGACGGAGACGGAGGGAGCGAGGAAGCCCGCGCGGGTGGTGGTCGCCGACGACCAGACCGTGGTCCGGGAGGGCATCGTGATGCTGCTCGGGCTGCTGCCCGGAGTGGAGGTCGTGGGTTCGGCGGGGGACGGTGAGGATGCGGTGCGGCTGGTCGGGGACCTCGCGCCGGATGTGGTGCTGATGGATCTCCGGATGCCCCGCTGCGACGGCGTGGAGGCCACGCGGCGGATCCGGGCGGAGTATCCGGGGACCCAGGTCGTGGTGCTGACCACGTTCGCGGACGACGAGTCGCTGTTCCCAGCGCTGCGCGCGGGAGCGCGGGGCTACCTCACCAAGGACGCGGGCGGTGACGAGATCGTGCGTGCGGTGGAGAGCGTCCTGTCGGGGGACGCGGGACTGTCGCCGAGTGTCCAACGCCGGTTGCTGGAGAGGCTGTCGGAGCCCGAGGCCGAGCCGGCGGCGCCACCGGAGGCGCCCGACGGGCTGACGGCGCGGGAGACCGAGGTGCTCGTACTGATCGCCGAGGGTCTGACCAACCAGGAGATCGCCCGGGCACTTCATGTCTCCACCGCGACAGTGAAGACACATATCAACAACCTCTTCGCCAAGACGGGCCTCAAGGACCGGGCGCAGGCGGTGCGTTACGCGTACGGAAAGGGGCTGGTGCGGCCGCCGACGAAGTGAATCACCTGATGGGGTGAAGAGCTGGGGGAAGAAGAGTCAGGGATCTTCCCGATCTGTCCATCCTTGGGCATGCAGTCAAGCAACGGTCGTCCCCACGGGACCGGGGACGGTCCCGAGAGTTCGGCCGAGAACCAGGACGAAGACGGCGTGGCCTCCCGCGGCGTGCGGTACGAGGACCCTTGGTACGACGCGCTGGCCTCGGGCTGGGGCGAGTTGGACGGCACGGGCAGGCCGGCACCCGTCGTACCGTCCGCCCGCGGGGAGCGGGACGGAGCGGCTGTTCGCGCCCGCGACGTGTATGCCGAGGTGCAGCGCAGCGAGGCATTCCAGGAGGTGCGCAGCCGGTACCGGAGGTTCGTGGTGCCGGGGGTCGCCGCCTTCCTGGTCTGGTACGTGGGGTACGTGGTCGCCGCGACGGCTGCGCCCGGCTTCATGGCCCGGCCCGTGGTGGGGGCGGTGAACGTGGGGATGCTCGCGGGGCTCGGGCAGTTCCTCAGCACGTTCCTGCTCACCTGGGCCTACGCCAGGCACGCCCGGCTGCGCCGGGACCGGGCCGCGCTGGAACTGCGCTGGGACACCCAGGAACTGACCCGTGGCGCTCAGGGAGGTGCCTCGTGACCGGTGATCACCAGACGCTGGCGCTGGTGCTGTTCAGCGGGTTCGTGGCCGTCACGCTGGGGATCACCACGTGGGTGAGCCGCAGGCGGCACGGGTCGGCGGAGGAGTTCTACGCCGGCGGGCGGCTCTTCTCCCCGATGGAGAATGGTTTTGCCATCGCAGGTGACTACATGTCGGCGGCTTCCTTCCTCGGGGTCACGGGGCTCATCGCGCTGTTCGGCTACGACGGGATGCTGTACGTGGTGGGGTTCCTCGTGGCCTGGCTGGTCGTGCTGTTCCTGGTGGCGGAACTGGTGCGCAACTGCGGGCGGTTCACCCTGGCCGACGTGGTGGCCGCGCGGATGAGCGAGCGGCCGGTGCGGATCGCCGCGGGAACCTCCTCGGTCACCGTGTCCGTTCTGTATCTGGTGGCGCAAATGGTGGGCGCGGGCAGCCTGGTGGCGCTGCTGCTGGGGCGGACGAGTGGGGCGGCCCAGGTGTGGGCGGTCATCGGGGTCGGCGCACTCATGGTGATCTATGTGTCGTTGGGAGGGATGCGGGCCACCACCTGGATCCAGATCGTGAAGGCGGTCCTGCTGCTCGGCGGGACGATCGTGCTGACCGTGCTCGTCCTGGTGCGGTTCCACGGCGACTTCGACCGGTTGCTGGTCACGGCCGCCGAGCGCAGCGGGCACGGGGAGGCGTTCCTGGCGCCGGGGCTGAAGTACGGCGGGGACTGGACCGCCCGCCTGGACTTCATCAGCCTGGGGCTCGCGCTGGTGCTGGGTACGGCGGGCCTGCCGCACATCCTGTCCCGCTTCTACACCGTGCCGACCGCGCGGGCCGCCCGGCGCTCGGCGGTGTGGTCGATCGGCCTGATCGGTGGCTTCTACCTGATGACGATCGTGCTGGGGTTCGGGGCGGCCGCGATCGTGGGCCCTGAGGCCGTGCGCGGGTCGAACGCGGCCGGGAACACGGCCGTTCCGCTGCTGGCGCTCGACCTGGGCGGCGGTGCGTCGTCCACTGGTGGAACGGTTTTGTTCGCGGTCGTCGCCGCCGTCGCCTTCGCCACGATCCTCGCCGTGGTCGCCGGGATCACGCTCGCCTCCTCGGCATCCGTGGCCCACGACCTGTACGCCTCGCTCAGGCGCTCGCGGGCCAAGGCGCGCAGCGAGGTGGCGGTGGCGCGGATCGCCGCGGTCGGGATCGGCGTCGTCGCGATCGCGCTCGGGCTGCTGGCCCGCGACCTCAACGTCGCCTTCCTGGTGGGCCTCGCCTTCGCCGTGGCCGCGTCGGCGAACCTGCCGGTGCTGCTGTACTCGCTGTTCTGGCGCGGCTTCACCACGCGCGGCGCGGTGTGGGCCGTATACGGAGGGCTGATCCCCGCGCTGGGGCTGGTGCTGCTGTCGCCGGTGGTGTCCGGCAGCCCGGGAGCGCTCTTCCCGGACGTCGACTTCCAGTACTTCCCCTTGCAGAACCCGGGCATCGTCTCCATCCCGCTCGGCTTCGTCGCCGGCTGGCTGGGCACGATCACCTCCGACGAGGTCGCCGACGAGGCCAAGTACGCGGAGACAGAGGTGCGGTCACTGACGGGTGCCGGAGCCGTCTGACCAGCGGCGCCGACATCGCCGTAACCGTCCACGGCTTCGGTTCCGCTACGGCGCCAGCCAGGCGTACCGGTGCTCCGGGCGGCCGGTGTCGCCGTACTTGAGGGAGAGCCGCAGGCGGCCCGCCTGTTCCAGGTGGCGGAGGTAGCGCTGGGCCGTGGAGCGGCTCAGACCCGTCCTGGTCGCGACCTCGTGGGCCGACAGCGGTTGGTCCGCGCTGTGCAGGACTCCGCAGATGAGGTCCGTCGTGGGTTCCGAGTGGCCGCTGGGCAGGCCGGGCGCGGACGGCGCCGGGGCGGTGCGCAGGGCGCCGAAGATCCGGTCGACCTGTTCCTGGCCCGTCAGTCCCCGGCCGCCCACCCGGTCGACGGTGCGGCGCAGGGCGGCGTAGGAGTCCAGGCGGCTGCGGAGGGCGGTGAAGGTGAAGGGTTTGACCAGGTAGTGCAGGGCGCCGAGCCGCATCGCCTTCTGGACGGTCGTCACATCGCTGGCCGCCGTGATCATGATGACGTCGGTGCCGTGGCCCTGTTCCCGCATGCGGTGGACGAGTTCGAGGCCGGTCTGGTCCGGCAGGTAGTGGTCCAGCAGTACCAGGTCGATGGCGCCGCGCTCGACGGCGGTCAGGGCCTGGGCGGCGCTGTGCGCGCGGGCGGTCACCCGGAAGCCGGGAACCTTTCCCACGTACTTCGCGTTTATCTCTGCGACGCGGAAGTCGTCGTCCACGACCAGGACGTCAATCATCAGGCCTCTCCTTCAAGGCCGGCGAGCGTTAAGCCCGTGTTTCGTGCTCCGCAGTTGTAGCGCGAGCAAAATGAGCACAACAGGTTCTTGCGAGCAAAAGAACGGCTTGTGCTCACAAGACTGCTGCTGTGGCCGGGGCCACACCTACCGTCCCGGCCATGAGCACAGACACCAGCCCCGCCATCGAGCTACGGGGCGCGAGCAAAACCTTCCGGACCCCGTCGGGGGGTCTGCACACGGCCGTGCGCGGACTGGACCTCACCGTGCGGCGCGGTGAGTTCGTGGCCGTCGTCGGGCCGACCGGCTGCGGCAAGTCCACCACGCTGACCCTGGTCAGCGGCCTGGAGGAGCCCACCGAGGGCGAGGTGCTGGTGGCCGGGGCGCCGGTCGACGGCGTCGGCGACAAGGTCGGTTTCGTCTTCCAGCAGGACGCCACCTTCCCCTGGCGGACCGTGCTGTCCAACGTCATGGCGGGTCCCCGCTTCCGGGGCGTGCCGAAGGCGGAGGCCAGGGAGAGGGCTCGTGAGTGGCTGGCTCGCGTGGGCCTCGCCGCGTTCGAGGACCGCTACCCGCACCAGCTCTCCGGCGGGCAGCGCAAGCGCGTCGCCCTCGCCGCCACCTTCGTCAACGACCCCGAGATCCTGCTCATGGACGAGCCGTTCTCCGCGCTCGACGTGCAGACCCGGGCCCTGATGTCGGACGAACTGCTGGAGCTGTGGGAGGGCACCGGCGCCTCCGTCGTCTTCGTCACCCACGACCTGGAGGAGTCGATCGCGCTGGCCGACAAGGTCGTCGTGATGACCGCCGGGCCCGCGACCGTGAAGCAGGTCTTCGACATCGACCTGCCCCGGCCGCGCAAGGTCGAGTCGGTGCGCCTGGAGCCGCGGTTCATCGAGATCTACCGCGAGATCTGGGAGTCCCTCGGCGAAGAGGTCCGCATCACCCGCGAGAGGGGTGCCGCTCATGTCGCCTGACGTCCTCAGCACACCGGTCGTCGACACGGCCAAGACCCCGGACCGCGCGCAGTCGCGGGCCCAGGCCGCCCGTAGACGCAAGGCACTCGTGGCCGGCGCACGGGTGCTCCTCCTGGTGGCCGTGCTCGGTCTGTGGGAGTGGCTGTCCCGGGCCGGGGTCATCGACCCGTTCAACTTCTCGATGCCCTCGAAGATCTGGGACCAGATCTGGACCTGGGTGATGCACGGGACCGCCCAGGGCTCCCTCGGCGAGCAGATCTGGTACACGCTCCACGAGGCGCTGCTCGGCTGGGGGCTCGGTGTGGTCGCCGGCGTCGTGTTCGGTATCGCGCTCGGGCGGATCGCCTTCCTCGCCGATGTCCTTGGTCCATACATCAAGGTGCTCAACTCGATCCCCAGGATCGTCCTCGCCCCGATCTTCGTGATCTGGTTCGGGCTCGGCCCCGCCTCCAAGGTCGCCTCGGCCGTGGTGCTCGTCTTCTTCCCGGTGTTCTTCAACGCCTTCCAGGGCGCCCGCGAGGTCGACCGCAACCTGGTCGCGAACGCCCGCATCCTGGGCGCCAGCGACCGAAGGGTGACGCTCCAGGTCGTCATCCCGTCGGCCACCTCGTGGATCTTCACCAGCCTCCACGTCAGCTTCGGCTTCGCGCTCATCGGCGCCATCGTCGGCGAGTACATCGGCGCCACCAAGGGCATCGGCCTGCTCGTCGCCCAGTCCCAGGGCACCTTCAACGCGGCCGGCGTGTACGCCGCCATGGTCATCCTCGCGGCCGTCGCACTCGTCGCCGAGGGCCTGCTGACCTTCGCCGAGTCCCGCATCTTCCGGTGGAAGCCGGCCGGCTCGGACAGCTGACCGAGCCCCGCCAGACACCCCCCACAGACTCCGTTCCCATCCCCGCACCGCCCTCTCACAAGGACGTGAACCACCATGCGCAAGACCGCCAGATACGCGTCGCTGGCCGCCGCCGGCCTGCTCGCTCTGACCTCCCTCACCGCCTGCGCCAACGACGCGGCCGGCACCGCCTCCAGCGGCTCCGGCAGCAAGGGCGACGGCAAGGGCGAGAAGGTCAAGATCATGGTCGGTGGCCTGGACAAGGTCATCTACCTGCCCGCGATGCTCACCCAGCGGCTCGGCTACTTCGACGCCGAGGGCCTCGACGTGGAACTGCTCAGCGAGCCCGCCGGCGTCCAGGCCGAGACCGCGCTCGTCTCCGGCCAGGTCCAGGGAGCGGTCGGCTTCTACGACCACACCCTCGACCTGCAGGTGAAGGGCAAGGCCGTGGAGTCCGTCGTGCAGTTCTCCCACGCGCCCGGCGAGGTCGAGATCGTGTCCACCAAGGCGGCGGGCGACGTCACCTCGCCCAAGGACTTCAAGGGCAAGAAGCTCGGCGTCACCGGCCTCGGCGCCTCGACGGACTTCCTCACCAAGTACCTGGCGGTCAAGAACGGTGTGCAGGTCAACGAGTTCACGCCGGTCGCGGTGGGAGCCGGCCCGACGTTCATCGCGGCTCTTCAGAAGGGCGCCATCGACGCGGGCATGACGACCGACCCGACCGTGGCGACGATCCTGTCGAAGAAGGCCGGCAAGGTGCTCATCGACATGCGAACCCCCGAGGGGTCGCAGGAGGCGCTGGGCGGGCCGTACCCGTCGTCAAGTCTGTACATGCAGACGGACTGGGTTAATGCACACAAGGACACCGTCCAGAAGCTGGTCAATGCATTCGTCAAGACGCTCACGTGGATGTCCACCCACAGCGCCGACGAGATCGCGGCCAAGATGCCCGCCGACTACTCCCAGGGTGACAAGACGCTCTACGCCGACGCGATCAAGAGCACGCTGCCGATGTTCACCAAGGACGGCGTGATGCCCGCCAACGGCCCCGAGACCGTCGAGAAGGTCCTCAAGGCGTTCAACCCCAACATCAAGAACGCCAAGGTGGACCTCGGCAAGACGTACACGACCGAGTTCGTCGAGAAGGCCGCCAAGTGACCGCTCGCTGACACAGTCACCGACACTCCCGCTGACGTCCTGTCAGGCGCGGGTCGCCCACACGTAACGGTGTTCCGGGCGGCCCGCGTCGCCGTATTTCAGGGTCAGCCGGGCCCGTCCGGTGCGCTCCAGGAGTTTGAGATAGCGCTGGGCGGTCTGCCGGCTCACCCCGGTCCGCTCGGCGATCTCCTGGGCGGACAGCGGCCCCTCGGCGCTCATCAGGGACTGGCGCACCAGTTCGGCGGTGGTGGGGGAGTGCCCCTTGGGCAGCTCCGGTTCCGACGGTGCGGACAGGGCGCGGAAGATGCGGTCCACCTCGGCCTGTTCGGCCTCGCCGCCGCCGTCCAGGGTGCGGCGCAGCGTGGCGTACGCCTCCAGCTTGGCCCGCAGCCCCGTGAAGCCGAACGGCTTCACCAGGTACTGCAGGGCGCCGTGCCGCATGGCCGCCTGGACGGTCGACACGTCCCGTGCGGCCGTCACCATGATCACGTCGGTCTGATGGCCCCGCCTGCGCATCTCCTGGACGACCGCGAGCCCCGTGTCGTCGGGCAGGTAGTGGTCCATCAGGACCAGGTCGAGCCGGGGCAGGGTCTCCAGCCGGTGCAGCGCCTCGGCCGCGTTGTGCGCCTCGCCGGCGACATGGAAGCCGGGCACCTTCTCGACGTAGGCGGCGTTGACCCGGGCGACCCGGGCGTCGTCGTCCACGACCAGGACCTCGATCATCGCGCCTCCTCCTCGGCACCGGCCGGACCGTCGACGGGAACGGCACCGGCCTCCCCGGACGACCTGGCGTTCGGCAGGAGCGCCCCGGACTCCCCGTATCCGGTGAGCGCGGGCGTCAGTTCCGGCTCGGACAGGGCCTCGGGCAGGACGACGGTGAACTCCGCGCCCCCGCCGTCCGCCGCGCCCACCGTCGCGCTCCCGCCCTGCCGTTCGGCGAGCCGGCGCACCAGCGAGAGACCTATGCCGCGCTTGCCGTGCGCGGGCGGCTTCTTCGTGGACCACCCCTCGGTGAAGACCAACTCCCGTTGGTCCTCCGGGATGCCGGGCCCGGTGTCGTGCACGCGCAGGACGACCGTACGTCCCTCGGTGCGCAACTCGACCTCCACGCGCGCGTGCAGGGTGCCCGCGACCGCGTCGAGCGCGTTGTCCACCAGGTTGCCCACGACCGTGACCAGCCCACGGGGGTCGATCAGCCGGTCCGGGAGCAGGGTGCGCTCCGACACCCACAGGGCCACTCCGCGCTCGGCCGCGACGGTGGCCTTGCCGACCAGCAGCGCCGCGAGCAGCGGGTCCTGGATCTTCTCCGTGACCTGCTCGGCGGTGACCCGGTGGTCGCCGACGACCTCGCCGACGAACTCCACGGCGTCGTCGTACATCTCCAGTTCCAGCAGGCCGAGCAGGGTGTGCATGCGGTTCGCGTGTTCGTGGTCCTGCGCGCGCAGGGCGTCGATCAGACCGCGCGTGGAGTCGAGTTCGCGGCCCAGCTGCTCCAGCTCGGTGCGGTCGCGCAGGGTGGCCACGGCGCCGCCGTCGTCGGTGGGCATACGGTTGGCCACCAGGACGCGCTGCCCGCGCACGGTGAGCAGATCGGTGCCGGTCACCCGCCCGGCCAGGACGTCCGTGGTACGCCCGGCGCCGAGCGCCTCGTCGGGGGACAGTCCGACGGACTCGTCGCCGATGCCCAGCAGTCGTCGCGCCTCGTCGTTGAGCAGGCGTATCCGGCCGCCCCGGTCCAGGGCGACCACGCCCTCCCGGATGCCGTGCAGCATCGCCTCGCGCTCCGCGAGCAGCGCGGAGATGTCGGAGAAGGCCAGGTCACGGGTCTGCCGCTGGACCCTGCGGGAGATCAGCCAGGCGGCCAGCGCGCCCACCGCGAGGGCGCCGCCGGCGTACGCGAACAGCCCCGGGATGGCGCTGATCAGCCGGGCGCGCACGCTGTCGTAGGCGATGCCGACCGACACCGCGCCGACGATCCGGTGATCGGCGTCGTACAAGGGCACCTTCCCGCGCGCGGAGCGTCCCAGGGTGCCGTTGTCGATCTCCATGACGTTCTTGCCGGCCAGGGCGTCGCTGGGGTCGGTGGAGACAGGGTGGCCGATCTCGCTCGGGGTGGGGTGCGACCAGCGCACCCAGTTCCGGTCCAGCACCACGATGTACTCGGCGTGGGTGGCGTACCGGATCCGCTCGGCCTCCTTCTGCACCGGGCCGTTCCTGGTCGGCGGGGTGGTGAGGACGCCCTCGGCGATCTGCGGGTCCTGCGCGGTGGTCTGTGCGATGGCCAGCGCGCGGCGCATCGCCTCCTGGTCCAGCTGCTTGCTCAGCGGCGCGAGGAAGAGCCCGGTCGCGAGCACCGCGACTCCCGCGGCGATCGCCACCTGCATCAGCAGGACCTGCGAGAAGACCCGCCGTGGCAGACCGAGGCGCAGGCGGCGTGCGGGGGGAGTGGGGCTCATACGCACGACGGTACGTGGCGGGACCGGCGTGCCCCCAGGGGGTGTGGCGTGGATCTCTTGACCAGTTCTTGACGGAAGCCCGCTGCTCCGGCGGCTTCGGTGAGGAATCGGTTCCTCGGTGCGTGCTCAGCTCGCCAGTGCCGTCGTCCTGAGCTCGCGCACCGATACGACGTCCATCCGCGCCGGCGTGCCCAGCACCGCCGCGCCGCAGCTTTCCGGGCGCGGCGGCAGCCCGGCGGACTGGGCCACCGTGACGCGCCACCCACGGCCGTCCGTGTGGGCGACGGTGACCTCCCAGCGGGGCGCCGCGCCCTGGGTCCGTACGACGCTGAGCGCGTCCGCCGCGTACTCGCCCGCCGCGGCGCGCACGGCCAGCTCGGCGGCCTGGCCGGGACGTTCCCAGGCGCTGCGCCCGCGGCACTCCTCGACCACCACGCGCCCCTCCTGGGCGCGGTGCAGGGCCTCCTTGACGATGTGCGCCTCGGCGCGGCCGTACGCGTAGCCGTACGGCAGGACGAGAACCGTCGGCGCGAAGCGATGTCCACCCAGATGGGTGACCTCCCAGACGCCCTGGACACCGGACGCGGCCAGTTCGGCGGCGAGGGGCCGGCCGAGCAGGGCGCAGCAGCGGTCGCGCTTGCCGTTGGTGCACACCAGGGCGAGCGGGTCGCCGGTGTGCGGCCGTCCGCCGAGCGCCGCGCCGAAGGAACGGTGGTCGCCCGCGCCGAGCGCGGCGAAGTCCAGGCCGAGCAGCCGGCTCGGATCGCGGGTGGTGGCGCTGTGGAGCCAGACCTTCCCGGGCACGGTGTGGGCCGCGTACACCTGCCGGATCGGGGGCGTGCCGGGGTCGGCGTGGCGGCCGGGGCGCCGGATGAGGGCGACGCGTACGCCCGTTCCGTCCGCGGCGGCCTCCAGGGCGCGGCCCAGCGCGGGGTCCAGGTGGCTCGAAGTGAGCGCCTTGGCACCCCAAGGACCGGGCTGCTCCAGCAGCAGCCACGTCGTCGCCGTGGCCGCCGTACCGGAAACGGGCTCGTCGAGGCTCCGGGACACGGTTGCGCACCTACTCACAGAGGTGAGCCTAACCTGACTCTGCTCAGGGCGACTTCCGGCCGTGATCGTGTCCTACTTCGGCACGGGTTGCGGGGGCCGCGGACCGACGTAGTGACCGACGGGGCGCATGCGCAACGGGCGCTCGCCGTACTCCTCCAGGGCGTGCGCGAGCCAGCCCGCCGTGCGGGCGACGGCGAAGATCGTCTCGCCGGCCGTGGCGGGCATGCCGGAGGAGGCGGTGAACACGGCCAGGGCCAGGTCCACGTTGGCGTGCAACGGGGCGTGGCGGGCGGTCGTGGCGACGACGTCGCGGGCCGCGAGCAGGGCGGGCTCCGCGCGCGGGACCTGTTCCAGGAGCCCGAACAGCACCCGCGCGCGCGGGTCCTCGCCGGAATAGAGCCGGTGACCGAGGCCGGGGACACGGCGGCCCGCTCGGAGTTCGTCGGCGATCACGGGGACCGCGGTGCCCTGGTCGAGCACGTCGAGCAGCATCCGGTGGGCCAGGCCGCTGGCGGCGCCGTGCAGCGGGCCCTCCAGGACGCCGAGACCGGCCGAGACGGCCGCGTAGGCGTGCGCGCGGGCCGAGGCGGCGACCCGGACGGCCAGCGTGGAGGCGGCCAGGTCGTGGTCGGCGAGCAGGGCGAGGGCGGTGTCCAGGACGCGCAGGGAGGCCTCGTCGGGCGCGCGGCCGGTCAGCCGGGCCCACAGGCGTTCGGCCAGCGGACCGCCGTCCTTGTGGTCGTACCGGGCCGGCGGCAGTGCGGCGACGAGCGTGGGGATCAGGACGCGTCCCGTGCCGAGCACGGCCTCCTCGGACAGGTCGAAGCGCAGCGGGTCCTCGGCCGCCGCGGCGATCGCGGCCACGCGGAGCCGGTCGGTGGGGGAGGTGTGTTCGGACAGGGCGTTCACGGCGCGACGGGCGACCTCGACGGTGGCCTCGGGCGCGGTGAAGGTGGCACCGGGGGCCGGGCGGCCCGTCCACAGCCACTCCGCGACCTCCTCGTAGGAGTGGCGGGTGGCCAGCTCCGTGGCGTCGACGCCACGGAAGTAGTAGCGGTCCTTCTCGATGAGCGTGATGCGGGTCCGTACGGACAGGTCGGCGCCGGATCCCGAAGTACCCGCAGCCTCACGCCTGTTGCGCCGGGCGAGGGCCTCCACCTCCTTGGTGTCGAAGGTGCTGGCACGGCCACCGGGCTCGCGTCTGCTGCTGAGCAGGCCGCGGCTCACGTAGGCGTAGACCGTCTCGGGCTTCACGCCGAGCAGTTCGGCCGTCTCCTTGGTCGTGAGCCTTCGCCCGGGGCGGCCGGGAGCGGGTTCGTGATCGCGCATGGGGTCACCGTAGTCGCCTCTGCACATGTTGATTGTTTCATATTGATCGAATCAATATTGACAGGAAATGAGTCAAGCATGGACAGTCGGATCAAGTCCAGGGAGGAACATCATGTCCATCAACAGGACCGCGCCCCTCGTCGACGTACCGCGTGGTCTCGCGGGCGTCGTCGTCACCGACACCCGGATCGGAGACGTCCGAGGGCGCGAGGGCTTCTACCACTACCGTCAGTACTCGGCCGTCGAACTCGCGCGGACCCGCGGCTTCGAGGACGTCTGGCACCTGCTCGTCCACGGCGCGCTCCCGGACGCGGAGCGGCGTGCCGCCTTCGTCGCCGAGACCGCGGCGCTGCGCCGGCTGCCCGAGGAGGTACGCGCGGCGCTGCCCGCCGTCGCCGCGGCGAGCCGGATCTCCGGTCCGCTGGCCGGGCTGCGTTCGGCGCTGTCGCTGCTCGGCGCGGCCCAGGGGTTCCGCCCGGTCTACGACATCGACGAGGGCCGGCGGCGCGCCGACACCATCGCCGCCTGTGCGGCCGTGCCCACGCTGCTCACCGCGCTGTACCGGCTCGGGCAGGGCCTGGACCCGGTGGAGCCGCGCGAGGACCTGCCGTACGCGGCCAACTACCTCTACATGCTCACCGGAGAGGAACCGGATCCCTGCAAGGCGCGTGCGGTCGAGCAATACCTGATCTCAACCATTGATCACGGATTCAATGCGTCCACCTTCACCGCGCGGGTCATCGCGTCCACGGGCGCCGATGTCGCGGCCTGCCTGGTGGGGGCCGTGGGCGCGCTTTCCGGACCGCTGCACGGCGGGGCGCCGAGCCGTGCGCTGGACACGCTGGACGCGATCGGCACGCCGGACCGGATCGATCCCTGGATCCGGGAGCGGGTGCTCGCGGGTGACCGGATCATGGGCTTCGGGCACGCCGTCTACCGCACCGAGGACCCCCGTTCGCGGATGCTGCGCGAGATCGCCCTCGGCTTCGGGAGCGCGCGGGTCGACTTCGCCGTCGAGGTCGAGCGCCGCGTCGAGGCGATCCTCGCCGAACTCAAGCCCGGCCGTGAACTCCACACCAACGTCGAGTTCTACGCCGGCGTGGTCATGGAACTGTGCGGCCTTCCCCGCGAGATGTTCACCCCCACCTTCGCGGCGGCACGCGTGGTGGGCTGGAGCGCCAACATCCTGGAGCAGGCGGCCGACCCGAAGATCATCCGCCCGGTGGCCCGCTATGTGGGCCCGGAACCGCCGGTCGCGGTGCCCGCACAGGCCTGAGCCGGGAGCGGGCCCGCCGCCGTCCCGGCCCTGTCCCGGCCCTGTCCGGCGGCCCCGGCGCACGGATGCGCGCCGGGGGTTCCACGGCGCACGCGCGGCGCAGGGGCGCGTGCACCCGGCGGGAACGACGGCACGGCGTACGCGAGGCGCACGGCACACGCCCGCGTCAGCGACCGCCCCTCCCCGCCACGCCCCACTGATGCGGGCCCGCCGATGCCCATGCCGGTACTGCTGCTGATGCCGGCACCGACGCCGGCGCCACCCGGGCGAAGCCCCGCCCCGGACGAATCCGCCACCCCGGGCGAACCCGCGGCCCCGGCCTCCGCCTCCGCGCTACGCGCTACGCGTCCGGAATATCCGCCTTGGCGCGCACCAGCGTCTCGCGGCTGATGACCACGATGCGTTCGTAGTCGGCGCGGGCCGCGTCGGCGGGCAGCACGGCATCGAGTTCCGCGGTGCGGTCGGTGCCGATCACCGCGAAGTCTCCGCTCTGCAGTTCAAAGATGTCCGGGCAGGTCTGTCCGGTCACGCTCCCTCTTTCACGAGGTGACGCACCGATACGGCGCACGATCTTCACGTCGATCCCGGTCCTTGCTTGGTCGGTCAGTGGCTGTCCTCGTGCCGGCCGCCAGGAACGGGGGTGGGTCCGGGGTGGCAACGACGGTGGTGCCCGCCGGGGCGGCGTTGGTGTGCGCGCGGGGCAGGCGGGGACAACCTAGCCTGCGGAGATCGTTCGTGGGGCGGGACCCGGGAGGTCTGAGCGAGTGATTCGGAAGAAGGTCAGGGGCGCGACGACGCGTACCTGTTGCCGGGACATCAGTGGGGAGTCTCGTCCGCCGGGTTCCCCACCACCCACCACTCCTCCGTCTCCGCGTCGTCCAGCTCCGCCAGCAGCTCGTCGGTCATCCGGCCGACCTCGGCCTCCTCCGAGCCGTCGGGAAGGCTCGCCCGGTGATGGCTGGTGGCGTCCCAGTAGGCGCGCATGGCCGGGCTCTGGAACAGGCCTCGGACGTAGCCGCGCAGTTCGGCGCGGCTGAGCAGGCCGGTCCGGTAGCCGTGCACGGCGTGGACGTACAGGGCGTTGGCGAACAGGTACTGCTTCTGGACCTGTGGGGACACGGCCGCGTCGTAGGCGTCCAGGACGGGCAGCAGATCCGGGTCGCGCATGCCGGCCAGCAGCAGGTTGCGGTGATCGCGCTGGTACTCGATCCGGTCCGCGCGACGGGTGGCCCGGCGCCGCTCCTCCTCCAGGGTTTCCAGGCGCCGCAGCAGTTCGGCGTTGGCGCGCAGGAGGGCGTCCAGGGTGCGGCGATGGGCCAGGTAGCCGGCGGCGGTGCCGACCGACAGCATGAGGGCCGCCGTGACGGCGTTCAGCCCACGCTTCCCCGACTTCTGTGTGACCATGTCAACCCCCGATTCGGGCGGCCGTCCGCCTGTCGTCGGGCGCGGGTCGACGGAGGGGACCGGCGAGATAAGGGCGGCGCTGGGCGTGTTCCTCAGGGCTTTACGAGCAGGCACAGCTCCGTTGCTTCCGGCCGGCGTGCTCCGGAAGACACCCCCGGGCCGCCTCCCAGACTGCCGAGCGGCTCTGATCGGCGGGGAGGCGGAGAGGAGGCGCACAGAGGGAAGCGAGGGTCGCACACCTCGGCGCCATGTCCAACGTCTGCCCCGCAAGACGTGCTAACAATCGTTCACTTCGCCGAGTTTCCTCCCGCTCGTATCCTGGTCGCTCAGCAATTCCTCAATCGCCGAGTCGAGGTGCCGCCCGTTGGGCAACAACCGCAGTCCGCAGCAGATCCCCGTCGTCGTGCTCGCCGGATTCCTGGGCTCCGGGAAGACCACGCTCCTCAACCATCTGCTGCACCGCGGCGGGGGCAGCCGCATCGGGGCGATCGTCAACGACTTCGGCGCCATCGAGATCGACGCCATGGCCGTCGCGGGCGCCCTCGGCGACTCGACCGTCTCGCTCGGCAACGGCTGCCTGTGCTGTTCCGTGGACGCGAGCGAACTGGACGTCTATCTCGACCGGCTCGCCGCGCCCGCCGCCCGCATCGACGTCATCGTCATCGAGGCCAGCGGCCTCGCGGAGCCGCAGGAACTCGTGCGGATGGTGCTCGCCAGCGAGCATCCCGGCATCGTCTACGGCGGCCTCGTCGAGGTCGTCGACGCCGCCGAGTTCGACGACACCCGCGGCCGGCACCCCGAGATCGACCGGCACCTCGCCCTCGCCGACCTCGTCGTGGTCAACAAGCTCGACCGGGCGCCGGATGCCGACCGCGTCCTCGGCCTGGTCCGCTCGCTCGCCGACCGCGCCGCCGTCGTCCCCGCCACCTACGGCCGCGTCGACCCCGAGTTCCTCTTCGACTGCAGGCCGGGCGAGGAGCGCCTCGGGCAACTGTCCTTCGACGACCTCCACGAGCACGGCGAGGACGAGCACGATCACGCCGGTCATCTGCACACCGGGTACGACAGCCTGTCCTTCGACTCCGACGTGCCCATGGACCCCCGGCGGCTCATGGGGTTCCTGGACAGCCGGCCCGAGGGGCTGTACCGGATCAAGGGGTACGTCGACTTCGGGCCGTACGACACCCGCAACCGGTACGCCGTACACGCCGTCGGCCGGTTCCTGCGGTTCTACCCGGAGCCGTGGGGCCCGGCCGACGCCCGCCGCACCCAGCTCGTGCTGATCGGCTCCGGGATCGGCGCGGACACGCTCCGCAAGGAACTCGAGGGGTGCAAGAACGACGCCCCACACGCCGACGAGCACGGCATGTGGGGCGTCCTGCGCTACGTACAGGGCCCGGACGAGGCGGACCTGGAAGAGCCGGCCCTCTAGAACACCGGCCCCGCCACCACCGCCACCGTCTTCGGCAGCGAGGTGCCCGAGCCGTCACGGCGCGGGTCCAGCTCCGGCAGGTCCGCCGGGGTGCCGTTCTTCTGCGCCGCCCGGGCCGGGGTCGCGCCCGCCCAGGCCAGCGCCAGGCAGTCCTCGCCCTTCAGGAACCGCTGGCAGCGCACGCCGCCGGTGGCCCGGCCCTTGCGCGGGTACTGGTCGAACGGGGTCAGCTTGGCCGTCGTCTGCACGGAGTCGTCCAGCGTGCCGCGCGAGCCCGCCACCGTGAAGACCACCGCGTCGGCGGCCGGGTCGACCGCCGTGAAGGAGATGACCTTGGCGCCCTCGGAGAGCTTGATGCCGGCCACACCGCCCGCCGGGCGGCCCTGCGGACGGACCTGAGAGGCCTGGTAGCGCAGCAGCTGCGCGTCGTCCGTGATGAACACCAGGTCCTCCTCGCCGGTGCGCAGCTCCGCCGCGCCGACGATCCGGTCGCCCTCCTTGAGGGTGATGACCTCCAACTCGTCCTTGTTGGACGGGTAGTCGGGCACCACGCGCTTGACGACACCCTGCTCGGTGCCGAGCGCCAGACCGGGGGAGGACTCGTCCAGCGTGGTCAGGCAGATCACCGTCTCGTCGTCCTCCAGGGAGACGAACTCCGCCAGCGGCGCTCCTCCGGAGAGGTTCGGGGCCGTCGCCGTCTCGGGCAGCTGGGGCAGGTCCACCACGTTGATCCGCAGCAGACGGCCCGCCGAGGTCACCGCGCCGATCTCCCCGCGCGCGGTCGCCGGGACCGCCGAGACGATCACGTCGTGCTTGGCGCGCCGGGCGCCCTTGTCCTCCGGGAACGGCGCGTCGCCCGCCGTACGGGCGAGCAAGCCGGTCGAGGACAGCAGCACCCGGCACGGGTCGTCGGCGACCTGCAGCGGCACGGCGGCCACCGGGGCGCCCGCGGACTCCAGCAGGACCGTGCGCCGGTCGGTGCCGAACTTCTTGGCCACGGCGGCCAGTTCGGCCGAGACCAGCTTGCGCAGCTCCGCGTCCGACTCCAGGATCCGGGTCAGCTCCTCGATCTCCGCGGTGAGCTTGTCCTTCTCCGCCTCCAGCTCGATGCGGTCGTACTTAGTGAGCCGGCGCAGCGGCGTGTCGAGGATGTACTGGGTCTGGACCTCGCTCAGCGAGAAGCGCTCCATCAGGCGCTCCTTGGCCTGCGCGGAGTTCTCGCTGGACCGGATCAGCCGGATGACCTCGTCGATGTCGACCAGGGCGGTCAGCAGACCCTCGACCAGGTGCAGCCGGTCCCGGCGCTTGGTGCGGCGGAACTCGCTGCGCCGCCGGACGACGTCGAAGCGGTGATCGAGGTAGACCTCCAGCAGCTCCTTGAGGCCCAGGGTGAGCGGCTGGCCGTCGACCAGGGCCACGTTGTTGATGCCGAAGGACTCCTCCATCGGGGTCAGCTTGTACAGCTGCTCCAGGATCGCCTCCGGCACGAAGCCGTTCTTGATCTCGATGACCAGGCGCAGGCCGTGCTCGCGGTCGGTGAGGTCCTTGATGTCGGCGATGCCCTGGACCTTCTTCGCGTTGACCAGGTCCTTGATCTTCGCGATCACCTTCTCCGGGCCGACCGTGAAGGGCAGTTCGGTGACGACCAGGCCCTTGCGGCGGGCGGTCACCGTCTCGATCGAGACCGTCGCGCGCATCCTGAAGGTGCCGCGGCCCGACGCGTACGCGTCCCGGATGCCGTCCAGGCCGACGATCCGGCCGCCGGTGGGCAGGTCCGGGCCCGGGACGTGCCGCATCAGCGCGTCCAGGTCCGCGTTCGGGTGCTTGATCAGGTGGCGGGCGGCCGCGATGACCTCCCGCAGGTTGTGCGGCGGCATGTTCGTCGCCATGCCGACCGCGATGCCCGAGGAGCCGTTGACCAGCAGGTTCGGGAAAGCGGCGGGCAGTGCGACCGGCTCCTGCTCCTGGCCGTCGTAGTTCGGCGTGAAGTCGACCGTGTCCTCGTCGATCGACTCGGTCATCAGGCCCGTCGCCTCGGCCATCCGGCACTCGGTGTACCGCATGGCGGCCGGCGGGTCGTCGTTGCCCAGCGAGCCGAAGTTGCCGTGGCCGTCGACCAGCGGGAGCCGCATCGAGAAGGGCTGCGCCATGCGCACCAGCGCGTCGTAGATCGACGCGTCGCCGTGCGGGTGGAGCTTGCCCATGACCTCGCCGACGACACGGGCGCACTTCACGTACGCGCGGTCCGGGCGCACGCCCATCTCGTTCATCTGGTACACGATGCGGCGGTGCACCGGCTTGAGGCCGTCACGGGCGTCCGGCAGGGCGCGCGAGTAGATGACCGAGTACGCGTACTCGAGGTAGGAGCCACGCATCTCGTCCACGACGTCGATGTCGAGGATCTTCTCCTCGTACGAATCGTCGGGCGGCGGGGTCTTCGTGCTGCGGCGGGCCATCGCCGGCTCCTCCTGATTTCTGCTCGCGCTTGACGGATCTGACGCGGACCATTGTGGACCGCGGCACTGACAACCCGAGCCGCGACCCGGTCCCCCGCAGGCGCGACCGGCGCCGGGAGCCGTCCCCCCGGTGCCCGGGAACCGTCCGACGGCACGCCTGACGCAGGCTACGCGATCCGCTGTGGGCGTACGTCCCGCGGGAACTCCGCCGAGGCCTCGCACGCTTTGCATACAGTGGCAGGAACGGCAGGAAAACCGCGGTTTCTATCAACCGCTTCCGCTCGCGAAGGGACGTACATGCCCATGGGTCACACGACCACAGCCGAGGCAGGCTCCGGGGGCCTGGCAGCGACCGAGCACCGCCTGGCCAACGGTCTGCGCGTGGTGCTCTCCGAGGACCACCTGACCCCGGTGGCGGCGGTCTGCCTCTGGTACGACGTCGGTTCCCGCCACGAAGTCAAGGGACGTACCGGCCTGGCTCACCTTTTCGAGCACCTGATGTTCCAGGGCTCGGGCCAGGTGAAGGGCAACGGCCACTTCGAGCTGGTCCAGGGCGCCGGCGGCTCGCTCAACGGCACCACCAGCTTCGAGCGCACCAACTACTTCGAGACCATGCCCGCCCACCAGCTGGAGCTCGCCCTCTGGCTGGAGGCCGACCGCATGGGCTCCCTGCTCGCCGCCCTGGACGACGAGTCCATGGAGAACCAGCGGGACGTCGTCAAGAACGAACGCCGCCAGCGCTACGACAACGTGCCCTACGGCACCGCCTTCGAGCGGCTGACCGCCCTCGCCTATCCCGAGGGCCACCCGTACCACCACACGCCGATCGGCTCCATGGCGGACCTGGACGCGGCCACCCTGGAGGACGCCCGCCAGTTCTTCCGCACCTACTACGCGCCGAACAACGCGGTGCTCTCCGTGGTCGGCGACATCGACCCCCAGCAGACCCTCGCCTGGATCGAGAAGTACTTCGGGTCCATCCCGGCGCACGACGGCAAGCCCCAGCCCCGCGAAGGCTCCCTGCCCGAGGTCATCGGCGAGCAGCTGCGCGAGGTCGTCGTGGAGGAGGTCCCGGCCCGCGCCCTGATGGCCGCCTACCGGCTCCCGCACGACGGCACGCGCGCGTGCGACGCGGCCGACCTGGCGCTCACCGTCCTCGGCGGCGGCGAGTCCTCCCGCCTGTACAACCGGCTCGTGCGCCGCGACCGCACGGCCGTGGCGGCCGGCTTCGGCCTGCTGCGGCTGGCCGGCGCGCCCTCGCTGGGCTGGCTGGACGTGAAGACCTCCGGTGACGTCGAGGTGCCCGTGATCGAGGCCGCCATCGACGAGGAGCTCGCCCGGTTCGCCGAGGAGGGCCCCACGCCCGAGGAGATGGAGCGCGCCCAGGCCCAGCTGGAGCGCGAATGGCTGGACCGGCTCGGCACGGTCGCCGGCCGCGCCGACGAACTGTGCCGGTACGCCGTCCTGTTCGGCGACCCGCAGCTCGCCCTCACGGCCGTCCAGCGCATCCTGGCCGTGACCGCCGAGGAGGTGCAGGAGGTCGCCAAGGCCCGCCTGCGCCCCGACAACCGCGCGGTCCTCGTCTACGAGCCGCTGTCCGCCGAGTCCGCCGAGCACACCGAGGAGGCGGGGCGCGGCGAGGACCCGGAGTCGGAAGCCACCGTGGAAGCGGGCGTCGCCCCGGCCGACCAGAACGACAACGAGGAGACGGACCGGTGACCGAGCTCGCCACGATGGACTTCCACCCCCAGCCGCAGCCCGGCGAGGCCAAGCCCTGGGCCTTCCCCGCCCCCGAGCGCGGCGCGCTGGACAACGGCCTGACCGTCCTGCGCTGCCACCGCCCCGGCCAGCAGGTCGTCGCCGTCGAGGTGCTGCTGGGCGCGCCCCTGGACGCCGAGCCGGGCGGCCTGGACGGCGTCGCCACGATCATGGCGCGGGCCTTCTCCGAGGGCACCGACAAGCACTCCGCCGAGGAGTTCGCCGCCGAGCTGGAGCGGGCCGGCGCCACGCTCGACGCGCACGCCGACCACCCCGGCGTCCGGCTCAGTCTGGAGGTCCCGGCCTCCCGGCTGGCCAAGGGTCTCGGCCTGCTCTCCGACGCCCTGCGCGCGCCCGCCTTCGCCGAGAGCGAGGTCGAGCGGCTGGTCCGCAACCGCCTGGACGAGATCCCGCACGAGCTGGCCAACCCCGGCCGCCGGGCCGCGAAGGAACTCTCCAAGGAGCTGTTCCCGGCCACCTCGCGCATGTCCCGCCCGCGTCAGGGCACCGAGGACACGGTCGAGAAGATCGACGCGGCCGCCGTACGCGCCTTCTACGACCGCCATGTGCGCCCCGCCACGGCCACCGTGGTCGTCGTCGGCGACCTCACCGGCACCGACCTGGACGCGCTGCTCGGCGACACCCTGGGCGCCTGGACCGGCACCCCCGGGCAGCCGCGTCCGGTGCCTCCCGTGTCCGCCGACGACACCGGCCGCGTCGTCATCGTCGACCGGCCCGGCGCCGTCCAGACGCAGCTGCTCATCGGCCGGATCGGACCCGACCGGCACGACCAGGTGTGGCCCGCCCAGGTGCTCGGCACCTACTGCCTCGGCGGCACCCTCACCTCCCGCCTGGACCGCGTCCTGCGCGAGGAGAAGGGCTACACCTACGGCGTGCGCGCCTTCGGGCAGGTCCTGCGCTCCGCACCGGACGGCACCGGCGCCGCGATGCTCGCCATCAGCGGCTCCGTGGACACCCCGAACACCGGCCCCGCGCTCCAGGACCTGTGGACGGTGCTGCGCACACTCGCCGCGGAGGGCCTGACCGACGCCGAGCGGGACGTCGCCGTGCAGAACCTCGTCGGGGTGGCGCCGCTGAAGTACGAGACCGCGGCGGCCGTCGCGAGCACGCTGGCCGACCAGGTCGAGCAGCACCTGCCCGACGACTTCCAGGCGCATCTGTACCAGCGGCTCGCCGCCACCGGCACCGTGGAGGCCACCGCGGCGGTCGTCAACGCCTTCCCGGTGGACCGCATGGTGACCGTCCTCGTCGGTGACGCCGCCCAGATCAAGGCGCCGGTCGAGGCGCTCGGCATCGGTGAAGTCACCGTCGTGGCAGCCGATTAGGAACTGCCGGTCAGGGACTTCCGATCAGGGACTGCCGATTAGGGACCGAAGCGCGAGGCGGCAGCCGTACGCGCGCGTGGGGCCCTGGCGACCGACGGGTCGTCAGGGCCCTTGCCGTTCCCGGCCATGCCGAAGCCCCGGTCCCCAGATGTCCGGATTGAGGCGGAGGTTGCCTGTCTGCCCTGTGGGATGCGCTACAAAAGCCCGGATCCGTTTGGGGATCGCGAGCCGCCGCCCGTAGCGTCTTTCGGGCTGTCCGTCAGGCAGTGCGCCGCGCCCGCGGCACCGGACAGTCATCGCCGAGTCCCCGTACGGCGCGAGCCAGGGGAGCCGGGGACCCAACCGCAGTCCCTGGGGTGAATCGGACGCCCGCGCGCGAGCGAGGGGGTCCGTAGGAGACCTTCCTGCTCCGAACCCGTCAGCTAACCCGGTAGGCGAGAGGGAAGGAAAGGACCAGCCACTTCATGGCGTTCATGTGCGCCACCGGGAAGCACCGCAAGCCCGGCCGGGTCAAGCGCACCACCGCTCAGGCGGCCGGCATCGCGGCCCTCACCACCTCAGGCGTCGTCGGCACCCTCGCGGCATCGCCTGCGGTCGCCGCGGAGAACTCCGTCGAGCAGACCGGTCTCACTCCCGTCATCACCGTCAGCGACACGCTGGCCGAGGAGATCGACGCGCAGGCGGCCGCCCAGAAGGCCACCGCCGAGCGCAAGGAGGCCGAGGAGGCCGCGGCCAAGGCCGCCGCCGAGCGCGTGAAGGAGGAGCGTGAGGCAAAGGCCCGCGCCGCCCGTGCGGCGGAGCGCGAGCGCCTGAACGCCTTCGTCGCCCCGATCGCGCACTCGTACGTCTCCACCGGCTACATGGCGAGCAGCTCCCTGTGGTCCTCCGGTTCCCACACCGGCATCGACTTCCACGCGGCCAGTGGGACGCCCGTCCACGCGGCCGGCTCCGGCACCGTCGTGTCCACCGGCTGGGGCGGGGCGTACGGCAACCAGATCGTGATCCGGATGGCCGACGGCATGTACACCCAGTACGGCCACCTGTCGTCCATCGGCGTCACCGTGGGCCAGCAGGTCACCCCGGGCCAGCAGATCGGCCTGTCCGGCGCGACCGGCAACGTCACCGGCCCGCACCTGCACTTCGAAGCGCGTACGACCCCCGAGTACGGCTCGGACGTCGACCCCGTCGCCTACCTCCGCAAGCACGGCGTGAACGTCTGACGCCCGCGCGCACGGCATCCGAAGCATCCGAAGCATCCGAAGCATCCGAAGCATCCGAAAGCCCCGGCTCACGCGCCGGGGCTTTCGCCGTTTTTCTGTGAGCCCGCCGTACCCGTTGTCCAAAAAATATCCATGGATTCCGGCCCGCCGTCGGAAATTCCGGCTCATTGCAATAGAGTCACGGAACACACGTCCATCGTCGACGTTTCACGGGGATTAAGACGGAGGTCGGGCATGCGTATTCCGGCGCACTCGGTGTGCACGGCGATCCGGGACGACATCGTCGCGGGTGTCTACGAGCGCGGCGGCCGCCTCACCGAGGAAGTCCTGGCCCGCCGCTACGGCGTCTCGCGCGTTCCCGTCCGCGAGGCCCTGCGCACCCTGGAGGCCGAGGGGTTCGTGGTGACCCGGCGGCACGCGGGCGCGTGCGTGGCCGAGCCGACCGAGCTGGAGGCGGCCGACCTGCTGGAGATGCGGATGCTGCTGGAGCCGCTCGGCGCCTTCCGGGCCGCCCAGCGGCGCACGGAGGCCCATCTGAAGGTGCTGCGCGGCCTGGTCCGGCTGGGCCAGGAGCGGGCCAGGCGGGGCAACAGCGAGGATCTGCGCTCGCTCGGCGGCTGGTTCCACGAGACGCTCGCCCAGGCCTCCGGCAGCCAGTCGCTGTCCTCGACGCTCACCCAGCTGCGGCACAAGATCGCCTGGATGTACGCGGTGGACGCGCCGCCGAGCCCGGTGGAGTCCTGGGCGGAGCACGGAGCGATCGTGGACGCGGTGGCGCGCGGCGACGGCGAGCGCGCGCGGGCGATCACGGCATTGCACACCGAGCGCGCGACGGCCGTGCACCGGCTGCGTTTTTCCGGCGGCGCGGATCGCGCGGAGCGCGTGAGGACTTCGCAACATGCCGTAAACATGTCGAGCCCGCGGCATTAACACCGGCGCCGTATACAAAGAAGAGCAATTCGGTGGGGCGTATTTCTGCTGCCCGCATTTCCGACGTGCCCGCGATTTTCCTGGAAGCCGGAAGCCGGAAGCCGGAAGCCGGAAAGCGCGGAGGCATGGAAGCGCGGAGGCATGGAAGCGCGGAGGCATGGAAGCGCGGAAGCCGCGCCGCCCGTGAAGGGCGACACGGCTTCCGTGTCGGTCGTGCCGAAGCTCAGACGGTCTCGGGCAGTTCCTCGAGGCCCTCGGAGACCAGCTTGGCCAGACGGTCCAGGGCGGCGTCCGCGCCCTCGGCGTCGGAGGCGAGGACGATCTCCTCGCCACCCTGGGCGCCCAGGCCCAGGACAGCCAGCATGGAGGCCGCGTTGACGGGGGTGCCGTCAGCCTTGGCGATCGTCACCGGGACGCCTGCGGCCGTGGCGGCTCGGACGAAGATGGAGGCGGGGCGGGCGTGGAGGCCCTCGGCCCAGCCGACGTTGACGCGGCGCTCAGCCATGTGTTGCTGCCCTTCAGAGTCTCAGGGTTGTCTAGACCAGTTTCCCATACGGTGAAGCGTGCCCGGAGCGGACCCTCGTCGTGCCCCGGTGTGTCGTCGGACCGCGGCCTCGGCCCGACTTCCGTTCCCCACAGACTGCCTCGCGCCGTTGTCGTTGGCGAGCCGTACTCTGGGGCCCATGCAGACCCCGGCGGACCGGCAGGACCGGCACGAGTACCCCGCCCACTGGGAGGCGGACGTAGTGCTGCGCGACGGGGGCACCGCGCGCGTCAGGCCCATCACCGTCGATGACGCCGACCGCCTGGTCAGCTTCTACGAGCAGGTCTCGGACGAGTCGAAGTACTACCGCTTCTTCGCGCCGTACCCCCGACTCTCCGCCAAGGACGTCCACCGCTTCACGCACCACGACTTCGTGGACCGGGTGGGACTCGCGGCCACCATCGGCGGTGAGTTCATCGCCACCGTACGCTACGACCGCATCGGCCCCGACGGCATGCCCGCCTCAGCCCCCGCCGACGAGGCCGAGGTCGCCTTCCTAGTGCAGGACGCCCACCAGGGCCGCGGCGTCGCCTCCGCCCTCCTGGAGCACATCGCCGCCGTCGCGCGCGAGCGCGGCATCCGCCGCTTCGCCGCCGAGGTGCTGCCCGCCAACACCAAGATGATCAAGGTGTTCACGGACGCCGGGTACACCCAGAAGCGCAGCTTCGAGGACGGCGTCGTACGCCTGGAGTTCGACCTCGAACCCACCGACCGCTCCGTCGCCGTGCAGCGCGCGCGGGAGCAGCGCGCCGAGGCCCGCTCGGTACGACGGCTGCTGGCACCCGGCTCGGTCGCGGTCGTCGGCGTCGGCCGCGCACCCGGCGGGGTGGGCCGGGGCGTCCTCGGCAACATCCGGGACGCCGGCTACACCGGCCCGTTGCACGCCGTGAACAAGGCCTTCCCCGACCACCTCAAGGAGGTCGACGGAGTGCCCGCGTACCGCTCGGTGCGGGACATCGAGGGGCCCGTGGACCTCGCGGTCGTCGCCGTACCGGCCGAGCACGTGCCCGCGGTCGTCGCCGAGTGCGGCGAACACGGCGTGCAGGGCCTCGTCGTGCTCTCCGCCGGATACGCCGAGAGCGGCCCCGAGGGACGCGAGCGGCAGCGGGCCCTCGTGCAGCTCGCGCGCGCGTACGGCATGCGGATCATCGGCCCGAACGCCTTCGGCGTCATCAACACCGCCCCGGACGTCCGGCTCAACGCCTCCCTCGCCCCGGAGATGCCCCGTCCCGGCCGCATCGGACTGTTCGCCCAGTCCGGCGCCATCGGCATCGCCCTGCTGTCCCGGCTGCACCGGCGCGGAGGAGGGGTGACCGGGGTCACGGGCGTGTCCACCTTCGTCTCCTCCGGCAACCGGGCGGACGTCTCCGGCAACGACGTCATCCAGTACTGGTACGACGATCCCGAGACCGACGTCGTCCTCATGTACCTGGAGTCCCTCGGCAACCCCCGCAAGTTCACCCGCCTCGCCCGGCGCACGGCTGCGGCCAAGCCGCTGGTCGTGGTGCAGGGCGCCGGGTCCGCGCCCCAGGGGCACGCGGTACGGGCGACGCGGCTGCCGCACGCGACCGTCTCCGCGCTGCTGCGGCAGGCCGGCGTGATCCGGGTCGACACGATCACGGAGCTGGTGGACGCGGGCCTGCTGCTCGCCCGCCAGCCGCTGCCTGCCGGGCCGCGGGTGGCGATCCTCGGCAACTCCGAGTCGCTGGGGGTGCTCACGTACGACCGGTGTCTCGCGGAGGGCCTGCGGCCGGCGCCGCCGGTGGACCTGACGACCGGGGCGACGGCGGAGGACTTCCATCGGGCGCTGTCGCGGGCGCTGGCGGACGAGACGTGCGACGCGGTGGTCGTCACGGCGATTCCGGCGATCGGGGAAGGATCGCCGGGGGACGCGGAACTGGCGGAGGCGTTGAGCTCGGCGGCCGCTCTGGTCCCGGGCAAGCCGGTGCTGGTGGTTCACGTGGAGCTGGGCGGGCTCGCGGAGGCGCTGTCGGCCGCGACGAGCACGGCACCCCAGGCCGCCGCGAAGGCGCACGGCGCCGAGGGCGGTGCGCACCTTCCCCCACTCGAAGAACCCCGCTCCCCTGCGGAACGCCCGCCCACCGCGGAGACAGCCGCTCCCGAAGGCGCCGAGCCCCGCCTCATCCCCGCCTACCCCGCCGCCGAACGAGCCGTACGCGCCCTCGCGGAAGCCGTGAAGTACGCGCAGTGGCGGCGGGAGGCGGCCGATCCGGGGAAGGTGCCGGAGTACGAGGACATCGACGAGAAGGGGGCCGCCGAGCTGATCGAGGGCCTGCTCCAGCGGGGGGAGGGCCTGACCATCGGGGAGGCGGAGACCTGTGAGCTGCTCGGGAAGTACGGCATACGGGTGCGCCGCGCGCTGCCGGCGCTCACCCCGGACGCCGCCGTCGAGGCCGCCCGCACTCTCGGGTACCCGGTCGCCCTCAAGGCCACCGCCCCCCACCTGCGGCACCGCGCCGACCTGGGCGGGGTACGGCTGGACCTCGCGGACGAGGAGCAACTGCGTCGGTCCTACGCCGAGTTGACTGGACTGTTCGGGGAGCCGGAGGGGCTGCGGCCGGTGGTGCAGGGCATGGCACCCCGGGGCGTCGACACCGTCGTACGGGCGGTGATCGATCCGGCGGCCGGGGCCGTGCTGTCCTTCGGCCTCGCCGGGGCCGCCTCGCAGCTGCTCGGGGACATGGCGCACCGGCTGGTCCCGGTCACCGACCGGGAGGCGACTTCGCTGGTGCGGTCCATCCGGACGGCACCGCTGCTGTTCGGCTGGCGCGGCTCCACGCCGGTCGACACGCCCGCGCTGGAGGAACTGCTGCTGCGGGTGTCCCGGCTGGTCGACGACCACCCCGAGGTCGTCGCCGTGACGCTCGAACCGGTCGTCGTCGCCCAGCACGGCGTGAGCGTCCTCGGCGCCACCGTGCGGCTCGCCCCGCCGCCCGCCCGCGACGACCTCGGCCCGCGCACGCTGCCGGCCTACTGAGCGGCCGCCGGTCCACAGAGCAGGGGAGGGGACATCGCATGGAGATCGCCGGGCAGCGGCTGCCCGAGGGCAGCTGGTGGGACTGGGAAGTGATCGTCTGGGACGGCGGGCAGCTGCGTCTGGCCGCCGGGTACGACCTCACCCACCACCACGGCCTGGAGCTGGTCTTCGTCGCGCCCGCCTTCGTGTCCTGCCCGCCGGACTTCCAGGACCCCGTCTTCCGTGCCCCCACGGCCGAGGAGACGGCGCGCCTCGCGCGGCAGCCGGGCGAAACCCCGCCCCTCGTGGTCGCCTTCGAAGCGGACGCCGGTGGCCGGGGACCCGTCTCCTGCCTGGTCGCCGCCGAGCGGCTGGACATCCTGCCGGGGCTCGTCCAGCGACACCCCGCGAGCGGTCCTCAGGCCGCCTCGGGTGTCGCCGACTGGCCCGGACCGCCCTTGCCCACGGATTAGGATGGACGCCATGGCCAAGACCAGTACGACGACCCAGGGGCTGCGCGCGGCGATCGAGCGCAGCGGCTACTACCCGGCCCTCGTGGCCGAGGCGGTGGAGGCCGCTGTGGGCGGCGAGCCCATCCGGTCGTACCTGGTCCACCAGGAGACGACGTTCGACCAGAACGAGGTCCGCCGGCACGTGACCGTCCTGGTCCTCACCGGCAACCGCTTCATCGTCAGCCACACCGACGAGCAGGCCGCCGACAGCACCTCCCCGACGCCGTACGCCACGACTTCCACGGAGTCCGTGAAGCTCGACCGGATCTCGTCGGTCGTGGTCAGCCGTGTGGTCGCGAACCCGGAGCAGTACACGCCGGGCACGCTGCCCCGCGAGGTCGTGCTGACCATCGGCTGGGGCGCCGTCAGCCGCATCGACCTGGAGCCCGCCGCCTGCGGCGACCCCAACTGCGAGGCCGACCACGGCTACACGGGCAGCTCCACCGCGGACGACCTCAGCCTGCGGGTCAGCGAGGCCGGGGACGGCCCGGAGACGGTGCGCCAGGCGCTCGCCTTCGCGCAGGCCATCTCCGAGGCGACCGCGGACCTCACGCACTGATGTCCCAGCTCTCCGCCTGGGACCACCCGGAACCGCTCGCCCTGGACACCGCACCGCTGCCCGAGTACGGCAGCGGCTCCCTCGCCGACCTCCTGCCCACCCTGGCCGCCGGTCTCGGCGTCCCCGGCATGACCGCCACGATCGAGGAACTGACCGCGGCCGACCGGGTCTGTGTCTTCCTGGTCGACGGGCTCGGCTGGGAGCAGCTGCGGGCACACCCGGACGAGGCTCCCTTCCTGAACTCGCTGCTCGGCAGCTCGCGCGGCGGCACCGGACGCCCGCTCACCGCCGGCTACCCGGCGACCACCGCGACCTCCCTCGCCTCCGTCGGCACCGGCCTGCCCCCGGGCGCCCACGGCCTGCCTGGCTACACGGCCCGCAACCCGGACACCGGCGAGCTGATGAACCAGCTGCGCTGGCACCCGTGGACCTCGCCGCGCCTGTGGCAGCCGTACCCCACCGTGTTCCAGCTGGCCGAGGAGGCAGGCGTGCACGCCGCCCAGGTGTCCTCGCCCGCCTTCGCGAACACCCCGCTCACCAAGATCGCGCTCAGCGGCGGCACGTTCCTCGGACGCCTGAGCGGCGAGGACCGCATGGACCTCGCGGCCGAGCGGCTCGCCGCCGGCGACCGCTCGCTGGTGTACACGTACTACGCCGAGCTGGACAGCGCCGGACACCGCTACGGCGTCGCCTCCGACACCTGGCGCGGCCAGCTCATGTACGTCGACCGGCTCGCCCAGCGGCTCGCCGAGCAGCTGCCCCCGCGCAGCGCGCTGTACGTCACCGCCGACCACGGCATGGTCGACGTCCCGTTCGACGAGCGGCACCGCTTCGACTTCGACGAGGATTGGGAGCTGCGCGCCGGCGTCGCCCTGCTCGGCGGGGAGGGGCGCGCGCGGCACGTGTACGCGGTGCCGGGCGCCGAGAACGACGTACTGACCGTCTGGCGCGAGGTGCTCGGCGAGCAGTTCTGGGTGGCCTCGCGCGACGAGGCCATCGCGGCGGGCTGGTTCGGGCCGCACATCGACGAGCGCGTGTACCCGCGGATCGGGGACGTGGTCGCGGCCGCGCACGACGACGTGCTCATCATCGCGACCGAGCGGGAGCCCAAGGAGTCGGCGCTGGTCGGCAACCACGGTTCGATGACCCCGGCCGAGCAGCTGGTCCCGCTGCTCGAAGTACGCACCTGACTCCCGGTGCCCTGAACCACCCCGCCCCCCGACCCTCGTCCGCCCCCTCACCGAAAGGTGCTCAACTCCTCATGCCCGAGCTGGTGTTCTTCTCCGGAACGATGGACTGCGGGAAGTCGACGCTGGCTCTGCAGATCGAGCACAACCGCTCCGCGCGCGGCCTCGTCGGCATGATCTTCACCCGCGACGACCGGGCGGGCGAGGGCAAGCTGTCCTCCCGGCTCGGCCTGGTCACCGACGCGGTGGAGGTCGAGGACGGCCAGGACCTGTACGCCTATCTCGTCGACCACCTCTCGCAGGGCGGCCGCGCGGACTACGTGATCGCGGACGAGGCGCAGTTCCTCGCGCCGGACCAGATCGACCAGCTCGCGCGCGTGGTCGACGACCTCGGCATGGACGTCTTCGCCTTCGGCATCACCACCGACTTCCGCTCCAAGCTCTTCCCCGGCTCCCAGCGGCTGGTCGAGCTGGCCGACCGCATCGAGGTGCTCCAGGTCGAGGCCCTGTGCTGGTGCGGCGCCCGCGCCACGCACAACGCCCGCACGATAGACGGCGAGATGGTCGTCGAGGGCGCCCAGGTGGTCGTCGGCGACGTCAACCAGTCAGCGGGCGAGGTCGGCTACGAAGTGCTGTGCCGTCGTCATCACCGCAAGCGGATGACGAGCGCGACGGCGCGAGCGGCGGCACTGTCCCCTGACGTACTGCCGGTCACCTCGGGCTGACCCACGGCGGACGCCGGGTCCGCGGATCGAGTGAGGCCGGGTCCGCGGCTCTTCATCCGGCCTGCTTGCCGAGCTCCGCCTCCACCGCGCCGGCGGCCTTGTGCAGCATCGCCACCAGCGTCGGCAGCCGATGCCGGTCGTAGCGGACGCTGGGAATCGAGAGCGAGATGCCGGCGAGCACGGCGTGTTCGGCGCCGCGCACCGGCACGCCGACTGCGACGATGCCCCGCTCGGAGCGACCCTGGTTGAGCGCGAAGCCGTTGCGCCGGATCCGGGTGAGCTCGGCCCGCAACTTGGCGAGGTCGGGGCGGTCGTCGGGGCTCTCGTCGTAGCGCTCCGCGGCGTACACCTCGTCCAGTTCGGCGGCCGACAGTTCGGACAGGAGCAGCAGCCCGGCGGTGGTGCGGTGGGCCGGGAAGACCATGCCCTCGCGCGACCCGACGCGCAGCGCCTGGCCGCACTCGACCGAGGCGATGAAACGAGTGGTGTCACCGGTGCGGATGGCGAGGTTCGCCGACTCGTCGACCACGTCGACCAGCCGGCGCAGGTGAGGCAGCGCGACCGCCCGCAGGTGCGAGGTGCCCGACCGCGAGTGCGCGGCGAGCTCGAGCACCGGCCCGGCGTGATAGCCGCGGCTCGCGTCCTGCACCGCGAAGTCGCGGTAGACGAGCATCTGCAGCAGCCGGTGCGCGGTCGAGCGTGCGACGTCCAGCCGGTCGGCCGCCTCGGCGACGGTGATCGAGCCCTCGAGCTGCAGCAGGGTGGCCAGGCGCAGGGCGTGGTCGACGGACGCGATGGCGTACGCCGGAGGCTGCTTGAGCTCGCGCGCCATGAAGCTCCTCGATTCTGCTCTGCGGAATCTACTGTTCCGCCAGCGATGCTAACAGGCACGTTGCGAACATGACCACACCAACGAGCGGCCCCACCGCAGTGGCCGTGCACGGGCGGCCCGCCGCCCTTGTCATCGGGCTGTGCTGGTTGATCGTCGTCTTCGACGGCTACGACCTCATCGTCTACGGCACGACGATCCCCGCCCTGCTCAAGGAGCCGGGCTGGCACCTCACCCCGGCCCAGGCCGGCGACATCGGAGGCCTCGCGTTCGCCGGCATGCTCGTCGGTGCCCTGTCCGCGGGCAACCTCGCCGACCGGCTGGGCCGACGGCGCACGATCCTCGCCTGCGTCACCTGGTTCACGCTCTTCACCGGCCTGTGCGGCGTCGCGCCGAACGCGGACGTCTTCGGCCTCCTGCGCTTCGTCGCGGGCATCGGCCTCGGCGGCCTGGTGCCCTCCGCGAACGCGCTCGCCGCGGAGTTCGTCCCGGCCCGCTTCCGCTCGGTCGGGGCCACCGTGATGATGTCCGGCGTCCCCATCGGCGGCGCGCTCGCCGCGCTCGTCGGCATCCCCGTCCTGCCGGCGCTCGGCTGGGAGGCGCTCTACCTCTTCGCCTTCGCGGGCTTCGTGCTCGTCGCGGCCCTCGCCCTGTGGCTGCCGGAGTCGGCGGCCTGGCTGCGCAGCAAGGACCGCGCCGACGAGGCCCGGACCGTCGAGGCGCGCTACGGTCTCAGCGCGCCCGAGGACGCCCGCGACGCCGCCCCGGAATTCCGCCCGACGCTGAGCAGCGTCCTGCGCCCGCCGTTCCTGCCGGCCACGCTGCTCTTCGGCCTCGCCACGGTCGCGACCCTCTTCGCGTGGTACGGACTGGGCACCTGGCTGCCGAAGCTGACCGCCAGTGAGCCGCGCTTCGACCTCGGCAGCGACCCCCTCACCTACCTGCTCGCCCTCAACCTGGGCGCGGTCGCGGGCTCCGCGGTCACCGCCTGGGCCGCCACCCGGATCGGCCCGCTGCGCAGCGCGATCATCGGCGCCGCCTGCGCCGCCGTCGGGCTGGCCTCGCTGGTGACCTACCCCTCGTCGATCCTCGTCGTGTACGGCGCGCTGATCCTCGCCGGCGTCGGCAGCCACGGCACCCAGTGCCTCATCATCTCCGCCATCGCCGGTCACTATCCGCCGATCCTGCGCGGTACGGCCCTCGGGTTCGCGCTCGGCGCCGGCCGGATCGGCGCCGTGATCGCCCCGACCCTGGCTGGCCGGCTGCTCGACGGCGGCTACGGCGCGAGCTCCAACTTCCTGCTCTTCGCCGGCGCCTCCGCACTGTCCGCCCTGCTGCTCGTCGGGACGTACCTCCTCACCCGTCCCGTCCGCACGGCCGAGCCCCTCGGCGACCTCGTCCACTGACCCCCGAAACACCCCATGACCCCGAACGACCCCCCAACTGAAACGACCCCCGACCCGATCAGGACCCCGAGATGACCACCTCGCCCGTCCGTCTCCGTGCGGAGGCGGCCCCCGACCAGCCCGACGTGACCCCGGCCCTCGAGGAGCTCTACCGCGGCTTCGAGCAGGAGCTCCTGGTCCCGCTGTGGACCGAGATCGGCGACCTCATGCCGGCCCACCCGCGCTCCCGCGCCGTGCCGCACCTGTGGCGCTGGGGAAGCCTGCGCCGCCTGGCCGAGCAGGCCGGAGACCTGGTCCCGGTCGGCCGCGGCGGCGAGCGCCGCGCGATCGCGCTGGCCAACCCGGGCCTAGGCGGCCGCCCCTTCGCCACCCCGACGCTGTGGGCCGCGATCCAGTACCTCATGCCCGGCGAGGACGCCCCCGAGCACCGCCACACCCAGCACGCGTTCCGCTTCGTCGTCGAGGGCTCGGGCGTCTGGACCGTCGTCGGCGGCGACCCGGTCCCGATGAACCGCGGCGACTTCCTGCCCCAGGCCGGCTGGAACTGGCACGCCCATCACAACGCGACCGACCGACCGTTGGCCTGGATCGACGGGCTCGACATCCCGTTCCAGTACGCCACCGAGGCGCAGTTCTTCGAGTTCGGCCGCGACGAGATCGGCGACGCCGAGCGCACCACCCCCGAGCGGTCCCGCTCCGAGCGACTGTGGGGCCACCCCGGCCTCCGCCCGCTCGGCGCCCCGGCCCCCACCCCGGGCAGCCCGCTGCTGGCGTACAAGTGGGAGTTCACCGACCGCGCCCTCGCCGACCAGCTCGCGCTGGAGAAGGAGGGCTACGCCGGGACGGTGGAGCCCGGCCACGCGGCCGTCCGCTACAGCAACCCGCACACCGGCGGCGACGTGCTGCCGACCGTCCGCGCGGAGTTCCACCGGATCGCCCGCGGTGCCGGCACGGCGCCGGTGCGCGAGACCGGCTCCAGCGTCTACCAGGTCTTCGACGGCGCCGGCACGGTCACCGTCGGCGACCGCACCTGGTCGGTCACCCGCGGCGACCTCTTCGTGGTGCCGTCCTGGGCGCACTTCTCCGCCCGCTCCGAGGCCGGGTCGTCCGACTCCGACTCCGGCGCCCTCGACCTCTTCCGCTTCTCCGACGCGCCCGTCTTCGAGGCGCTCCACCTCGACCGTCAGGAGTCCACCCGATGAAGCTCGCCACCCTCCGCACCGACGCCGGTACCCGCGCCGTCCGTCTCGAGGGAGACACCCTCGTCGACCTCGGACACACCGACCTCGGGGAGCTCTTCGCCCAGGCCGACTGGCAGTCGATCGCCGCCTCGGCGACCGGCCCGACGTACGCCGTCGACGGCGCCGACCTCGCCCCCGTCGTGCCGCGGCCGTCGAAGGTCGTCTGCGTCGGCCACAACTACACCAACCACATCAAGGAGATGGGGCGCGAGCTGCCGGCGTACCCGACCCTCTTCCCGAAGTTCGCCGACACCCTCTGCGGCCCGCACGACGACATCGTCAAGCCCGCCGAGACCGACGCCCTGGACTGGGAGGTCGAGCTGGTCGTCGTCATCGGCAAGCCGGTGCGGCGCGCCACCGAGCAGGAGGCGGCCGACGCCATCGCCGGCTTCACGGTGATGAACGACGTGTCGGTGCGCGACTGGCAGTTCCGGACCATCGAGTGGACCCAGGGCAAGATCTGGGACTCCTCCACCCCGGTCGGGCCGTACGTCGTCACCCCCGACGAGCTGCCCGGCGGGGTCCGCCCGGCGCTGTCGGTGCGCACCGTCGTCGACGGGCAGGTCATGCAGGAGGACAACACCGGCACGCTGCTCTTCGACCCCGTGCACCTGGTGCGGTACATCTCCACGGTCGTCCGGCTCAACCCCGGTGACCTGATCGCCACCGGCACCCCCGCCGGGGTCGGCCACGCCCGCGACCCGAAGGTCTACCTGCTCGGCGGCGAGACCGTCGTGACCGAGATCGAGGGGCTCGGCGCCTGCACGAACAAGGTGGTGAAGGCGTGAGCCGTACGGCGCGGGACACCCGGCGCTGGATGCGGCAGGGCACCGACCTGCTCCTCGGCGCGGCGGCCGGCCTCGACGCGACCGCCCTCGACGAGCCGACCGGTCTGCCGGGCTGGACCCGGCGCCATCTGGTGGCCCACGTGGCGGCCAACGCCGACGCGCTCGGCAACCTCGTGCGCTGGGCGGCCACCGGCGAGGAGACCCCCATGTACGCCTCGCCCGAGGAGCGCGCCGCCGGCATCGAGCGCGGCGCCGCCCTGCCGGCCGCCGAACTGCTCGGCCGGCTGCGCGACTCGGCCACCCGCCTCGAGGAGGCGACCGCGGCTCTCACCCCCGAGCAGTGGGAGCGCGAGGTCGTCACCGCCCAGGGCCGCACCGTGCCGGCCACGGAGATCCCGTGGCTGCGCGCCCGCGAGGCCTGCGTGCACGCCGTCGACCTCGGCACCGGGGTCCACTTCGCCGACCTGCCGGACGACTTCCTCGCCGCGCTCCGCGACGACATCCGCGCCAAGCGCGGCCTCGCGGAGCTCCCGGCGGAGGTCGCCGGTGCGCCGCTCGCCGACGTCGCCGCCTGGCTCGCCGGCCGCCCCCACCCCCTGAGCGCCGCCCCGGACCTCGGCCCGTGGCTGTAGGCATCACACGGAAGGAACGGAAGGAACACCCGATGAATCAGCAGACCCCTGACGTCCTCGTCGTCGGCGGCGGCATCGGCGGCCTCGCGGCGGCGCTGTCGCTGACCCGGCAGGGTCTGGCCGTGCGCGTCCTCGAACAGGCGCCCGCCTTCGGCGAGGTCGGGGCCGGCATCCAGCTCGCCCCCAACTGCAGCCGCATCCTTGGCGACTTCGGCCTTCTCGACGAAGCCAAGGGCCTCGGTGTCGTGCCCGACTCGATGGTCATGCGCGACGCCGTGGACGGCACCGAGCTCACCCGGCTCGACCTGCGCGACCTGGAGCGGCGCTACGGCTTCCCCTACCTCGTCATCCACCGCAGCGACCTGCACGGCCTCTTCCTGCGTGCCTGCCGGCGCGCCGGCGTCGACCTCGTCACCTCCCAGAAGGCGGTCGGCTACGAGAACACCGCCGACGGCGCCCGGGTGAGCTTCGCCGACGGCCACACCGAGCAGGCCCCGGTCGTCATCGCCGCCGACGGTCTGCACTCGGTGGCGCGGCGGCTGCTCTCCGACGACCGGCCGGTGAGCTCGGCGTACGTCGCCTACCGTGGCACGGTGCCCGGGGCCGAGTCGCGCGCCGGTGCGGTCGACCTCTCCGAGGTCGTGGTGCACGTCGGCCCCCGGTGCCACTTCGTCCACTACGGCCTGCGCGGCGGGAAGCTGCTCAACCAGGTCGCGGTCTTCGAGTCACCCAAGGCGCTCGCGGGCGAGGAGGACTGGGGCACCCCCGACGAGCTCGACGAGGCCTTCGCGCAGACCTGCGACTTCGTCCGCGAGGGCCTGCCGTACATGTGGCGCGACAAGTGGTGGCGGATGTACGACCGCGACCCGATCCCCACGTGGGTCGCCGGCCGGATCGCCCTGCTCGGCGACTCGGCGCACCCGCCGCTGCAGTACATCGCCCAGGGCGCGATCATGGCGATCGAGGACGGCTGGGTCCTCGGCGAGCACGTCGCCCGCAACCGGGGCGAGGACGGCCTGATCGACTGGACGGCGGCGCTCGCGGCGTACGAGGCCGTCCGCACCCAGCACACCCGCCGCGTGACCACGACCTCCCGCGCCTGGGGCGAGTTGTGGCACCTCGACGGCATCGCACGCGAGCAACGCAACGTGCTGTTGCGGGCGCGCGACACCTACGACTATTCCTTCGTCGACTGGCTCTACGGCCCGACCGCGCTCTTCCCCGAGGACGAGCCGGCGATGTTCACCCCGATCCCGCTGAGCTCCGTCACCGTCGAGCCCGAACTGGCGGATGTCCCCTAGGTACAGCCGGTGCTCAGCGCGGGTTCTCGACCACAGAGAAGGGTGCCCCCTCCAGGTCGGAGACCAGTGCGATCCGGCCGTGCGCGGTGTCGCGGGCCGGCTTCAGGGTCCGGCCGCCCAGTTCGACGACCTGCCGCACCGTGTCGTCGGCGTCCGCGACCTGGAAGTACGTCAGCCAGTGCGAGCCCCGGTCCCGGGGCAGCGCGTGGCCCACACCGTGCAGGCCGGCCACCGGGCGTCCTTCGACGCGCAGGGTGACGTAGTCGAAGTCGGCGGAGACCTCCGGCTCCTCCTCGTACCCGAACACCGCCTCGTAGAACTTGGCGACGCTGACGGTCTCGTAGGTGAGCAGTTCGTTCCAGGCGGGGGTGCCGGGGACGCCGCTGAGGGCCGCGCCGGGGTGTGCCGCCCCCTGCCAGATGCCGAACACCGCCCCGGAGGGGTCGGAGGCGATGGCCATCCGCCCGGCGTCGGGCTCGTCCAGCGGCCCTACGGCCACCGTGCCGCCGCACAGCCGCACCTGATCGGCCGTCTGGTCCACGTCGTCCGAGGCGAGGTAGGGCGTCCAGGCGACCGGCAGCCGGAGGTCCGGCGGCAGCTGGCCGATGCCCGCCACCTCGCGCCCGTCCAGCAGGGCCCGGACATAGGGGCCGAGCTCCTGCGGGCCGGGCCCGAACTCCCAGCCGAACAGCTCCTGGTAGAAGTCCTTGGTGTCGGCAAGGCCGTGCACCATCAGGGTCGCCCAGCAGGGCGTTCCGGGCGCGCGTCGCGCGTGCGGGCCTGCCGACTCCCGTGCCTCGGTCATCGATCACTCTCTCCCCGGCCCCTCATGGTGGCCGTGTCGCATCCGCTTCCCGGAACGGGTGTGCCGCTGAGGCGCGCACGTCCGTGCCGGTACCCACATCCTGCGCCGTGTCACACGCCGCGCTGAGCCGCCGCTCGGTACCTCCCCGGAGGATGTCCGGTCCGCCGCCTCTCGCCGCTTCCCGAAGGCGGCCGGCGGGTGTCGGTCAGCTGTACAGCGCGTGCCCGATCCCGTACACCTCGTGATCGAGCCTGTCCGGCCGAGCAGAGTAGCCGGACCTGGACGCCGGGGCCACCCCTGGCGTATGGATGGACGTCATGAGAGCCATCATCACCGCGTCCGAACTGGCCCATGAACTGAGCGGAGAGCGCCCGCCCGTCCTGCTGGACGTCCGCTGGCAGTTGACCCTGGCGAAGGCCGCGGGCGCACCGCCCTTCGACGGCCGGGCCGAGTACGCGGCCGGGCACATCCCCGGCGCGGTCTACGTCGACCTGGACGAGGAACTCGCCTCGCCTCCCGGCGCGCACGGCCGGCATCCGCTGCCGGACGTCGCCGCGTTCGGAGCCGCGATGCGCCGCGCGGGCGTGTCGGCCGGCCGGCCGGTCGTCGTGTACGACGGCGGACTGGGCTGGGGCGCCGCGCGCGCGTGGTGGCTGCTGCGCTGGACGGGTCACCCGGACGTGCGGGTGCTCGACGGCGGATTGCCGGCGTGGGAGGGCCCGCTGTCGACGGACGTGCCGACCCCTGCCGAGGGCGACTTCGAACCGGCCCCGGGCGCGGCTGGGTTGCTCGACGCGGACGGGGCCGCCGCCCTGGCCCGCTCGGGCGTGCTGCTGGACGCGCGCGCGGGGGAGCGGTACCGCGGCGAGGTGGAGCCGATCGACCGGGTCGGCGGGCACATCCCGGGCGCGGTGTCGGCGCCGACGACGGAGAACGTGGGCCCGGACGGCCGTTTCCTGCCCGCGGCGGACCTGAGGGACCGCTTCAAGGCCCTCGGCGTGTCCGAGGAGGCGCCGGTGGGCGTGTACTGCGGCTCGGGTGTCTCGGCCGCGCACGAGGCGCTGGCCCTCGCGGTCGCGGGCATGCGGGCGGCCCTGTATGTCGGTTCCTGGTCGGAGTGGTCCTCCGACCCGTCCCGTCCGGTCGTGGTGGGGCCGGACCCGCAGTAGGCAGCCGAAGGGTGAGGCCGGACCCGCGGTAGGCAGCAGAAAAGTGGGGGCACGCGCGCGTGCCCCCACTTCAAACGGCTGTACGGCCCGTTTACTCCTGCTTCTTGCGCCGCGTACCGAACACGATCTCGTCCCAGCTCGGTACGGCGGCCCTGCGGCCGGGGCGGACGCCGTCGGCCTCGGCCTGGCGGTCGGTGGCGCCGATGAGCCGGTCGCGGTGGCTGCCCACGGAGCGGGGCATGAGGACGTCCGCGTAGGCGGAACCGGCCGACGCCGCGGGCGCCGGGGGCTCCTCCGCCGCGGGCTCCTCGGGGGGCTCCTCCGGGGTCTCCGACGGCCGTTCCGGGACGACCAGGTCGCCGCGGAAGCTCGGCACCGCCTCCAAGAGGCTGGTCAGCGAGTCGCGTTCGCTCGTGCTCTCCTCGGCCGGCTCCGACGCCTGCGCGGGCAGGCTCGGCCGCTCGCGGTCGCCCCGGTCGAGGGCGCGGTCCATCGAGCGGTCGCGCGGCAGCCGGGCGATGCGCGGCACGAACGGGAAACTCGGCTCCGGTACGGCGAGGTCGTCGGACTCGCCGATCAGCGAGCGGGCCTCGTCGTCGACGGCCTGGACGAGCCGCCGGGGCGGGTCGTACGTCCAGCTCGCCGAGTGCGGTTCGCCCGCGACCCGGTAGACGAGCAGGACCTCCCAGGTGCCGTCGTCCCGTCGCCAGGAGTCCCACTGCACGGTGTCCTTCTCGGCACCGCGCAGCAAGAGCCGTTCCTGGACGGCCTCGCCGAGCAGCGGACCGGAGTTCTCGCCGGGGCGGCGGACCGGGGTCTTGCGGGCCCGCTCGGCCATGAAGGCGCGCTCGGCCAGCACCGGTCCCTCGAAACGGCGGACCCGGTCGACGGGGATGCCGGCGAGCTGGGCGACCTCTTCCGCGGTGGCACCGGCGCGTATACGGGCCTGGATGTCACGGGGGCGGAGATGGCTCTCCACCTCGATCTCGATCTGGCCGAGACGGGGCCGGTCGCCGCGCACGGCGGCGCGCAGCCGTTCGTCGATCGGAAGCGTGTATTCCGTTGCGTCGGCAGCCTTGAGCACCAGCCGTGTGCCGTCATTCGAGACGGCCACGACACGCAGTTCGGGCATGGGGACCTCCCGGGTGGTGCCTGCCGACGTCACGTGCGTCGCTGCTTCCGCTAGTCGAGTGTGGCCTGCCCGGGTGCAGCCTGCCACAACCTTGCCGAGTTGCCCGGCGTGTCGGGCACGGGCCCTGGATCGCCGTTATGGCACGGTTACCTATTCGCAACGCTAAGTGACGAAATCCGTCACCCTGTGCAACTAGCCCCCTCCCGGCGGTCCTTCAAGGCCGCGGACACCCTGGTGGGAGACCGGACCCAGGGCTCGCAACAGTACTCCATTTGGACCACGGACGTGGATTGGCGCGCCGCCCAACTTCTGGCAAGGGATGCGACTTGGCCGGACGCAAGCCGGTTTTACCGATCACGAACGTGGCGAACTTCACGCAATCCCCAGAAACGGAACTATTGGTTTCGTCCGTACGTCCCTTTCTCGTGCGGCTGATCGGTCAATGTCGATCAAGTTCGAGAGGTCGATCAAGGCCGTGAAGTCGATCAAGTACGGGAAAGCGAGGCAGTTCCGGGTATGGGTGAAGCGCCCGATGAGGGCCGCAAGCGGTTCGACCTGAACGTCCCCCAGGTCGCGGGCAGCGCGCTGGCGGCGGTCGTGGCGGCCAAACTGGCCTCGTACTTCGGGGTGTACGGCACGATCCTCGGCGCCGGAGTCGTCAGTGTCGTCGCCACCTGCGGCGGCTCGGTCTTCCAGCACTTCTTCAAGCGGACCGGGGAGCAGATCCGTGAGGTCTCCGTCACCGGCCGCCCGAAGGAAGGGACGCGGAACGATCAAGTGACCGTCGCTCCGGGCGAGTTCACCGAGGGGACCGTCTACCGCGCGCGTGTGAAGAGCTGGAGACGTCCGGTCCTCGCGGCCGCCGTCGTCTTCGGGGTCACCATGGGCGGCATCACGGCGTACGAACTCGTGTCCGGCAACAGCTTCAGCGGCGGCACGGGCACCACGGTCAGCGACGCCGTCGGCGGCAAGGGCCCGTCCTCGTCCAGGTCCGGCCCGGACTCCGGCGGAAACTCCGGCCCCACCGAGCCCTCCTGGTCCCCCTCGGACCCGCCCCGCGGCGACGCTCCCTCCGGTGACAGCGGTACGACGCGGCCGGCGACGCCCACCCCGAGCGACTCCCCGAGCCGGGAGCCGGGCGGCGACGCCCCGGCCACCCCGACTCCCACGCCCGGCGCGCCCACGGCCACGCCCACGCCTACGCCTACGCCCCCAGAACCCTCCGCACATAGTCGTTCTGGAACAGCCGTTCCGGGTCAAGACGGTCCCGCAACGCCGTGAACTCGCCGAAGCGCGGGTACACCCCGGCGAAGTACTCCGCGTCCCGGGTGTGCACCTTGCCCCAGTGGGGCCGGCCCTCGTGCGCGGTGAAGATGCGCTCGGCGGCGGTGAAGTAGGCCTGGTACGGCGTGCCCCGGAACATGTGGACGGCGATGTACGCGCTGTCCCGGCCGGAGGCGGTGGACAGGGTGATGTCGTCGGCCGGGGCGGTGCGCACCTCGACCGGGAAGCTGACGCGCAGACCGGAGCGGTCGACCATGGCCTTCAGCTCGCGCACCGTCTCGACGAGGGCCGCGCGCGGGACGGCGTACTCCATCTCCACGAAGCGCACCCGGCGCGGCGAGGTGAAGACCTTGTAAGGGATGTCGGTGTACGTCCGCGCGGACAGCGCCTTGCTGGAGACCTGCGCGATCGCCGGGACGGTGGCGGGTGCGGCGCGGCCGACCCACTGGGCCACCTGGAAGACGCCGTTGGAGAGGAACTCGTCCTCGAACCAGCCGGCCAGCTGCCCCACCGGCTGCTCCGGGCCCGCGCTGCGGTTGTTGCGCTTGGTGTTGGTGCTGCCCGTGTGCGGGAACCAGTAGAACTCGAAGTGCTCGTTCTCGGCCCACAGTTGATCGAACTCGGAGAGAACCCGGTCGAGGGGCATCGGCTCCTCGCGGGCGGTGAGCAGGAACAGCGGCTCGACGGCGAAGGTGATCGCGGTGACGACGCCGAGCGCGCCGAGGCCTATCCGGGCGGCGGCGAAGACGTCCGGATTCTCCTTCTCGGAACAGGTGAGCACCGAGCCGTCCGCCGTGACCAGTTCGAGGCCCTTGATCTGGGCGGCGATGGAGGCCGACTCGCGGCCGGTGCCGTGGGTGCCGGTGCTGGTGGCGCCGGAGACGGTCTGCTCCATGATGTCGCCCATGTTGGTGAGCGAGAGTCCCTCGCGCGCCAGGGCCACGTTGAGCCTCTTGAGCGGGGTGCCCGCCTCGACCGTGACCGTCATGGCATCGCGGTCGATGTTGCGGATGCCGGTCAACAGTTGAGGACGGATCAACACACCGTCGGTGGCGGCGATGGACGTGAAGGAGTGGCCGGTGCCGACCGCCTTCACCTTCAGGCCGTCCTCGGCGGCCTTGCGCACCGCGGCCGCCAGTTCCTCCACCGAGGCCGGTGTGACCTGCCGGGCGGGCCGGGCGGAGACAATGCCGCCCCAGTTACGCCAGGTGCCGTTCTTCCCGCTCGCTGTGGTGCTCAACGGTGCCTCCCCGACCCGCGGCCGGCCTGCGGAGCCGGCGGTACCCGAGGAAACCGACCGCGACCGCGACGGCCCCGGACGCGACCGGAACCCCGTACCCGGCGTGCGCACCGGCTGCGTCGATCACCCAGCCGGCCGCGGAGGAGCCGAGCGCGACCCCGACCGCGAGGCCGGTGCTCACCCAGGTCATGCCCTCGGTGAGGTTCGCGCGAGGTACGTGCTCTTCGATGAGGGACATCGTCGTGATCATCGTCGGTGCGACGGACAGCCCCGAAACGAACAGCGCCACGGCCAGAAGCGGCAGGTTTCCGACCAGTAGGAGGGGGATCATACTCATGGCCATCGCCACCACGCCCAGCAGCCAGCGGCGTTCGGGCGCCCCGCCCGGGCGCAGCAGCCCGAAGACCATGCCGGCCACACAGGATCCGGCGGCGTACAGGGCGAGCACCACGCTCGCGCCGGCCTTGTGGCCCCGCTCGTCGGCGAACGCGACGGTGACCACGTCGACCGCGCCGAAGATCGCGCCCGTGGCCACGAAGGTCGCCACCAGCACCTGGAGCCCGGCCGAGCGCAGCGCGCTGCCGCTGCCGCCGTCGCGTCGCGCGCGCGGGTGCGGCGCGGGCTCGGTGGCGCGCTGGGCGGTCAGCCAGAGGACGCCGACGGCCAGGAAGCAGGCGGCCAGCAGGGGGCCCGCCTCCGGGAACCAGGCCGTGCACAGGCCGATGGAGATGATCGGCCCGAAGATGAAGCACACCTCGTCCACGACCGACTCGAACGAGTAGGCGGTGTGCAGCTTCGGGGTCCCCGCGTACAGGGCGGCCCAGCGGGACCGGATCATCGCGCCCAGGCTCGGCACCGAGCCGATGCCCGCGGCGCACACGAACAACGTCCAGTCCGGCCACCGCAGATGCGCCGCGAGCAGCAGCCCGGCGGCCGCGACGAGCGCCGCCAGCGTCGCGGGGCGCAGCACCCGGCGCTGCCCGTGCCGGTCGACGAGCCGGGAGATCTGCGGCCCGATGGCGGCGGCGGAGAGCGCGATCGTGGCCGAGAGCGCGCCGGCGAGGCCGTAGCGCCCGGTGAGCTGGGAGACCATCGTGACCACGCCGATGCCCATCATCGACAGCGGCATCCGCCCGAGGAAACCCGCGGCGGAGAAGGCCTTGGTGCCGGGTTCGGCGAACAGGGCGCGGTAGGGGCTGGGCACGTGGTCTCCGGGGGCGGCTCGTAAGGCGCGAATGCAGTCGATACAGCTTACGGATTAGGCGACCCTAACCGCGCGGGAATTCATGGCCGAGCAGAACAAGTGATCGAGTCGGGCGGGGCGGACCGGCGACGCGGCGGGATATACCGGACTAAACCGGATGGAAGTCGACTCTTCACCCCGCTGTTGCCCGCCTGTCAGTGCCGGGTGGCAGGATCAAGACATGCCAGACGCGCTCGATGCCACCCCCTACGACGCCCTGCTCCTGCTCTCCTTCGGCGGCCCCGAAGGGCCCGACGACGTGGTCCCGTTCCTCGAGAACGTCACGCGCGGGCGCGGCATCCCCACGGAACGCCTCAAGGAGGTCGGGCAGCACTACTTCCTGTTCGGCGGGGTCAGCCCGATCAACGGCCAGAACCGCGCCCTGCTCGACGCCCTGCGCAAGGACTTCGCCGAGCACGGCCTGGACCTGCCCGTCTACTGGGGCAACCGCAACTGGGCGCCGCACCTGACGGACACCCTGCGCGAGATGGTCGCCGACGGCCGCCGCCGCATCCTGGTCCTCGCCACCAGCGCCTACGCCTCCTACTCGGGCTGCCGCCAGTACCGCGAGAACCTCGCCGACGCGCTGGCCACGCTCCAGGACGAGGGCCTGGAACTGCCGCGGATCGACAAGCTGCGGCACTACTTCAACCACCCGGGCTTCGTCGAGCCCATGGTCGACGGCGTCCTGCGCTCCCTCGCCGACCTCCCCGAGGACGTCCGCGACGGCGCCCACATCGCCTTCACCACCCACTCCATCCCGACCGCCGCCGCCGACACCTCCGGCCCCGTCGAGGCCCACGGCGAGGGCGGCGCGTACGTCGAGCAGCACCTGGACGTGGCCCAGCTGATCGCCGACGCCGTCCGCGAGCGCACCGGCGTCGACCACCCCTGGCGGCTCGTCTACCAGTCCCGCTCCGGCGCCCCGCACATCCCCTGGCTGGAGCCGGACATCTGCGACCACCTCGAGGAGCGGCACGCCGCCGGCGCCCCGGCCGTCGTCATGGCGCCCATCGGCTTCGTCTCCGACCACATGGAGGTCCTCTACGACCTCGACACCGAGGCGACCGCCAAGGCTGAGGAACTGGGCCTGCCGGTGCGCCGCTCGGCCACCGTGGGCGCCGACCCGCGGTTCGCCGCCGCCGTCCGCGAGCTGATCCTGGAGCGGGCCGGCGTGGAGCGCGGGCAGCGGGTCACGCCGTGCGCCCTCGGCGCGCTCGGCGCGAGCCACGACGTCTGCCCGGTCGGCTGCTGCCCGTCCCGCACCCCCCGCCCGGCCGCCGCGGGCGCCGACAGCCCCTACGCGTGAGGAGACCCGTGACCGACGCCCTGCACTCGGAACTGCTGGAACTCGCCCAGGAGGCCGCCCGCCGCGCCGGCGAGCTGCTGCGGGACGGCCGCCCGGCCGACCTCTCGGTGGCGAGGACGAAGTCCAGCCCGATCGACGTCGTCACCGAGATGGACATCGCGGCGGAGAAGCTGATCACCGATCTGATCTCCGCCCGGCGTCCCGGCGACGGCTTCCTCGGCGAGGAGGGCGCCGCCACCGAGGGCACCACCGGCATCCGCTGGGTGATCGATCCGCTCGACGGCACGGTCAACTACCTGTACGGGCTGCCGACCTGGGCCGTGTCCATCGCCGCCGAGCAGGACGGCGAGACCGTCGTCGGGGTCGTCGCGGCCCCGATGCGCGGTGAGACGTACCAGGCGGTGCGCGGCGGCGGGGCGTGGGTCTCCGGCGCGTGGGAGGGCAAGCGCGCCCTCTCCTGCCGCCCCGCGCCCCCGCTGGACCAGGCGCTCGTCTCCACCGGGTTCAACTACGTCGCCGAGGTCCGCGCCCACCAGGCCGAGGTGGCCGCCCGGATCGTCCCGCTGCTGCGGGACATCCGGCGCGGCGGGTCGGCGGCGGTCGACCTGTGCGACGTGGCCTGCGGCCGGCTCGACGGGTACTACGAGCGGGGACTCAACGCGTGGGACTTCGCCGCGGGTGACCTGATCGCCCGCGAGGCGGGCGCCCTGACCGGTGGACGGCCCGGAGAGCGGCCCTCAAGGGATCTGACCGTCGCGGGTACACCGGGGGTCTTCGAGCCCCTCCAGCGGCTGCTGGAGGACTTCGGAGCGTGGCACGACTGAGCGCGGCGGGCGCACCCGCGCGGGTGACGGGACCGGTGCGGGACGCGAGGAACGACGGAACCCCCGGCGCTGGATTCGCCGGGGGTTCCGTCGTGTGCGTTTCGGGTCGATCAGACGCGTGACGCGCCGACCTCCACACCGTGTTCGGCGGCGAGGCGTCGCAGGTCGTCGAGCTCTCCCTGCTCCACTTCGACGAGGAAGTCGTCGCCCTCGTCACGAGCCCGCGACAGGTCGGACTCGGTCGCCCTTATGCGCTGCAGAAGTCCTGCGGTGAATGCGTCCATGTGCGCCCCCTCGTCCTGGGTCGTGGGTCGGTGGCACGGGGGTGTGCCGGTCGGGAAGGGGCGATCACGGCTCTCGCGGGTGCCCAGCGACGCCCAGCTGGGCGGCGACGGTGCCGGACACCCACGCCCGCTCTGCCGAAGCGGGACCGCCAAGTACCACATGGTGTTGCGGCACACGCAGAGCGTGATCGCGGGGTGTACCAGCCGTCCTCCCCCCGCTCCCTTCCGCGGAAACCTCAACTGGAGGAGAAAATCTCGTATTCCCGCCCCGCCGCCCCCGTCTCTGCGGCCCCGGCCCCCGTCTTACAGCCGACTTATGGCCGAAAAGGGCAGGATGGGAGTCACACTCCCACGGACATCCCTGCCCGCGCGCGCTCCGGCGCGCCCCGCGGGCGGACAGAGGAAGGACAAGCGACGTGCGCGTACTCGTCGTCGAGGACGAGCAGCTGCTCGCCGATGCGGTGGCCACCGGACTGCGCCGGGAGGCCATGGCCGTCGACGTCGTGTACGACGGTGCGGCCGCCCTGGAGCGCATCGGCGTCAACGACTACGACGTGATCGTCCTCGACCGCGACCTCCCGCTGGTGCACGGCGACGACGTGTGCCGCAAGGTCGTGGAGCTGGGCATGCCCACGCGCGTGCTCATGCTCACCGCCTCCGGCGACGTCAGCGACCGCGTCGAGGGCCTGGAGATCGGCGCCGACGACTACCTCCCCAAGCCGTTCGCGTTCAGTGAGCTGATCGCGCGCGTGCGCGCCCTCGGACGGCGTACGAGCATGCCCCTGCCCCCGGTCCTGGAGCGCGCCGGGATCAAGCTCGACCCCAACCGCCGCGAGGTCTTCCGCGAGGGCAAGGAGGTCCAGCTCGCGCCCAAGGAGTTCGCGGTCCTGGAGGTCCTGATGCGCAGCGAGGGCGCGGTCGTCTCCGCCGAGCAGCTGCTGGAGAAGGCCTGGGACGAGAACACCGACCCGTTCACGAACGTGGTGCGCGTGACGGTCATGACGCTGCGCCGCAAGCTCGGCGAGCCGCCGGTCATCGTCACCGTGCCCGGCTCCGGCTACCGGATCTGATCGCCGTGGCCGCGACGCCCGCGCCGCCCCAGGCGCCCCCGAAGCCCACCTGGGATCCCAGGAAGCCGCAGCCCCCCTTCCCCTGGCTGCGCCCCACCATCCGGATACGCCTCACGCTGCTGTACGGAGGCATGTTCCTGATCGCCGGCATCCTGCTGCTGTCGATCATCTATCTGCTGGCCGCGCAGGCGATCAACACCGGCAACCAGCCGCTGTTCAAGATCGTCAGCTTCGACAACCTGCAGGTCTCCAGCTCCAGCTGCCCCGCGATCAACACCACTCGCCTGTCGCTGTCGGACTTCAACGACGCGATCGCCCACTGTGTGGACCAGCAGCGTCAGACGGCCCTGGACGACCTGCTCAGCCGCTCGCTCTTGGCCCTGCTGGGGCTCGCGGTGATCGCCTTCGCGTTCGGCTACGCGATGGCAGGCCGCGTCCTGTCCCCGCTCGGCCGGATCACCCGCACCGCCCGTCAGGTGGCCGGATCCGATCTGTCCCGCCGGATCGAGCTGGACGGTCCGGACGACGAGCTGAAGGAGCTGGCGGACACCTTCGACGACATGCTGGAGCGGCTGGAGCGCGCCTTCACGGCCCAGCAGCGCTTCGTCGGCAACGCCTCCCACGAGCTGCGCACGCCCCTGGCGATCAACCGCACGCTCCTGGAGGTGCACCTGTCGGACCCGAACGCGCCGGTGGAGCTGCAGCAGCTCGGCAAGACGCTGCTGGCCACCAACGAGCGCAGCGAGCAGCTGGTGGAGGGCCTGCTGCTGCTCGCCCGCAGCGACAACCAGATCGTCGAGCGCAAACCCGTCGACCTGGCCGAGGTCGCCACCCAGGCCATCGACCAGGTGCACGGCGAGGCGGAGGCCAAGGGCGTCGAGATCCGCGGCGAGCGGAGTCCCGCCGTGGTGCAGGGCAACGGCGTGCTGCTGGAGCGGATCGCGCTGAACCTCGTCCAGAACGCGGTGCGCTACAACGTGCCCGAGGAAGGCTGGGTGGAGGTCACCACCGAGGTCGAGCACGGTCAGGCCGTGCTCACCGTGTCGAACACCGGGCCGGTCGTGCCGGCGTACGAGATCGACAACATCTTCGAGCCGTTCAGACGCCTCCGTACGGAGCGCACGGGCAGCGACAAGGGTGTGGGTCTCGGACTGTCCATCGTGCGGTCCGTGGCGCGTGCCCACGGCGGTCACATCACGGCGCAGCCCCGTGAGGGCGGCGGTCTGGTGATGCGCGTCACCCTGCCGCTGTGACGAGGATCCGACACACGCGGAGGAAGTTCGCTTTGCGCGGAATTTTCCGACCACCTGGTGAGGTTTCTCTTGTGTGATCGATCACACGGGCGGATTTTCGGCCATGTACTCTCCGTGATCATGACAGTCGGTGGAAAGCCGGGAAAATCCGGGTTTTCAGGGCTCTTGATCACGGGAAGTACACGGTGAGGCGCCTTTGAGGTGCGACGTTGGAACCGTGTACGGTCCTCACCGCCATCCAAGCCGATCACTCTTGAGGGGTCGGATTGGGTGTCGATTGAGTAACAGACCTTGATGTGAGGCAAAATCTCCGCCTCAGGTCGGGCACAAGTCCGGCCTCTCACGCGTTACGTGCGCTGGAGACACCGCAGACACCCAGAGGGGGAGAGCGACATGGCAACCGATTACGACACTCCACGCAAGACCGACGACGACGTCGACTCGGACAGCCTTGAAGAGCTGAAGGCTCGCCGGAACGACAAGTCCACCTCCGCGGTGGACGTCGACGAGTTCGAGGCCGCCGAAGGCCTCGAGCTGCCGGGCGCCGACCTCTCGAACGAGGAGCTGGCCGTCCGCGTGCTGCCGAAGCAGCAGGACGAGTTCACCTGCATGAGCTGCTTCCTGGTGCACCACCGCAGCCAGCTGGCCCGGGAGAAGAACGGCCAGCCGATCTGCCGCGACTGCGACTGAGGACGGGTCGGCCGTGACTGGCTCGACCCCTCCGCGGAAGCACCGCTTCCCCTTCGGGGGAGCGGACCCAGGGCCGTCCGACGGCCCGCACGGCGCGCGTGACGACGAGCGGGGCTCATCCGAGCCGGGAGCCTCGCTCGAGCCGTCGGCCGACGGGCACGACCTGCCTGCGCCGGCGCAGGAGCACGCTGCCAGGGGCCGGGCCGCGGCGATCCGGGAGAAGGCCCGGCATCTGGCCACGGAAGGCGCCCGCAGGGGCGTCGACCACGCCAGGGCGGGCCTGGCCTACGTCGCGGACCGGATCATCGACATCGCCCCGCGCATCCCCGTACGCGACCTCGCGACGCTGCGCAGGCAGTTCCCGGACGCCGGGCCCGAGCAGCTCGCCGACAAGCTCGTGGCGGGCGCCGCGACCGGCACCTCGACGGTCGGCGCGGGCATCGGAGCGGCGGCGATGCTGCCGGTGCCGCCCGCCATGCCGACCGAGCTGGCCGCGGAGATCACCGCGGTCGCCGCGATCGAGCTGAAGCTCATCGCCGAGCTGCACGAGGTGTACGGCGTACGGCCGCCGGGGAACCTCAAGACCCGCAGCACCGCGTACCTGTCCTCCTGGGCGGGGGAGCGCGGGATCGACGTGATGAAGCCGTCGACGATCGACTCGGCCCTCGGGGGCCGGATGAAACGCGAACTGCGTCAGCAGGTCATGAAGCGGATGGTGCGGGACCTGCCCAGCCTCATGCCGTTCATGATCGGCGCGGCGGTGGGGGCGGCGATGAACCGCCGCGACACCAAGAAGCTCGCCGCGCGGGTGCGTGAGGATCTGCGGAAGATCCAGGTGCCGTGGGAGGAGCTGACGGAGCTGCCGCCGCTGGAGAAGCCGGCGGATCCGCTCCGGCTCGGGGAGATCCCCAAAGAGCTCGGGAAGTGACGGCGAAGACGCCGCTCGGGGGCGGGCGCTACTTCCGCGCCGCCTCGATCGCCGCCGCCAGGCGCTCCGGCTCCCGCGTCGACAGGTACAGGTACGGCGTCGGGTCCTCCGGGTCCGTGACCTCGACGCGCAGCGCGGTCGGGATGTAGGCGCGCAGCAGCAGGAAGGCGCGGGTGTCGGCCTTGTAGGTGCGCCAGGCGCGGGCCTCCTCCGGGTCCAGCACGTGCGACGTGCCGAGCGCCGCCACCGGGATCTTCGCCTCGCCCGCGATCAGGGAGTCGCCCACGACACGGATGCGCGGGGAGCCGTACGCGCTGGCCACCACCGCCGCCGCGGCCGTACCGCCGACCAGGCCGCCGAGCAGCGGCAGGGTGCCGAAGGGGAGCAGGATCAGGGCGAACGAGACGCCCACGAGGAAGCTGATCAACCACCACGAGCGGGGGGCGGTGAGGCGTTCTTCGTAGGGGGTGGCGGAGAGCTGCATGAAGCCAAGCTTGGCACGGTGTCCGGGAACGGCGGACGCGCGGGTAAGGTCTGCGCCTGTGAGTGGTAGTTCCGCAGCTCTTCAGCCTCCCGCCGACGCCGTACCACCGGTACGGCACCCCGACGCTCCCGCGCCCGGGGAGCTTCTCGGCGCCCACTACGAACACTGTTTCGGTTGTGGCCCCGGGCAGCCGCACGGGCTGCTCCTGGAGGCGCGCGCCGGCGAGGGTGTCTCGCTGACCGCCGAGTTCACCGTCCAGCCCGCCCACCAGGGCGCCCCGGGCCTCGCGCACGGAGGTGTGCTGGCCACCGCCCTCGACGAGACCCTCGGCTCGTTGAACTGGCTGCTGCGGACGATCGCCGTCACCGGCCGGCTGGAGACAGACTTCGTGCGCCCGGTCCCGGTAGGCACCACGCTGCACCTGGAGGCCGAGGTCACCGCCGTCGCCGGGCGGAAGATCTACTCGACCGCCACCGGACGCATCGGCGGCCCCGACGGCCCCGTCGCCGTCCGCGCCGACGCCCTCTTCGTCGAGGTGAAGGTCGACCACTTCATCGACCACGGCCGCACGGAGGAGATCCAGGCCGCCATGAGCGACCCGGACCAGACCCGGCGTGCCCGCGCCTTCGAGGTGAACCCGTGAACCCCGAGCAGCACCTCACCGGCCCGGCGCGCCGCGATCCCCTGAACGTGCAGATCCGCCGCCTGGACCCGGACGTACCGCTTCCGGCGTACGAGCACCCCGGGGACGCCGGAGCCGATCTGCGCACCACCGAGGCCTGCGAGCTGGCGCCCGGTGAGCGGGCCGTGCTGCCCACGGGTGTGTCGATCGCCCTCCCGGAGGGGTACGCGGCCTTCGTGCACCCGCGATCCGGTCTCGCCGCCCGCTGCGGTGTCGCCCTCGTGAATGCCCCGGGGACGGTTGATGCCGGGTACCGTGGGGAGATCAAGGTGATCGTGGTGAACCTCGACCCGCGCGAGTCCGTGCGGTTCGAGCGCTTCGACCGGATTGCCCAACTGGTCGTCCAGCAGGTCGAGAGGGTCCGCTTCCAGGAGGTCGCGGAGCTTCCCGATTCGGCGCGGGCCGCGGGGGGCTTCGGGTCCACCGGTGGTCACGCCGCGGTGGGCGGCGGAAGCGGCACAAGCGGTCAGGCCGCCATGGGCGGTCCGACGGGTGGGAATCGATACGCTTCGGTCGTATCCGACCGGGAAGGACAGTGACGTGTTCGGACGTCGCAAGAAGAAGGGTGCCGCCGAGGACGCGGCCGGCGAGGCCGAGCAGGTCGTCGACAGCGTCGACACCGAGGCGGACGAGGTCGAGGCCGAGCGCGAGCGCGTCCGGCTGGAGCCGGGACCCCGGCCCGAGGGGCCGTGGGACGACTCCGAGGTGCGCGACCCGGCCGAGGGCCGGGTGGACCTCGGCGGTCTTTTCGTGCCGGGCGTCGACGGCATGGAGCTGCGGGTGGAGGTCGCCGGTGACGCGATCGTCGCGGCGACCGTCGTGCTGCGCGACAGCGCCATCCAGCTCCAGGCCTTCGCCGCGCCCAAGCGCGAGGGCATCTGGGGCGAGGTCCGCGAGGAGATCGCGGGCGGCATCACCCAGCAGGGTGGCATCGTCGACGAGGTCGAGGGGCCGCTGGGCTGGGAGCTGCGTGCCCAGGTGCCGGTGCAGCTGCCGGACGGCACCGGCGGCTTCCAGGTCGTACGGTTCGTCGGCGTGGACGGCCCGCGCTGGTTCCTGCGCGGTGTGATCTCCGGGCAGGGCGCGGTGCAGCCGCAGGCGGCCGGCGTGCTGGAGCAGATCTTCCGGGACACGGTCGTGGTGCGCGGCGAGGGCCCGATGGCGCCCCGCGACCCGATCGTCCTCAAGCTGCCGAACGACGCCCAGATGGTCCCCGAGGGCGTCCAGCAGGAGGAGGGCTCGCGCTTCTCCGGCGGCATGGGCCAGCTGCAGCGCGGACCGGAGATCACCGAAGTCCGCTGAGACCGAAGTCCGCTGAGATCGGGTCTGCTGACACCGGACGGCTGAGGGCCGTACCCCCATGGGGTGCGGCTCTCTCGCATGCGGGCACCGAAGTCGACGGTGTGCGCGCCCGTCAGAGTTGTGTCAAAGACCCCTGTTGAACGGCTCATCGTCCCGTTTGTCCACATCGTTGGTCGTAAGGTCGACGCTGCGTACGCAGCAGCCACCGGAAGACAATGGAGCCATGGGACGCGGCAAGCTTCGGATCTACCTCGGCGCGGCACCGGGCGTGGGCAAGACCTACGCGATGCTCTCCGAGGCGCACCGCCGCATCGAGCGGGGCACCGACTGCGTCGTCGCGTACGTCGAGCACTACGACCGGCCGCGCACCGAGGTGATGCTGCACGGCCTGGAACAGGTCCCGCGCCGGGAGCTCGGGTACCGGGACAGCACGTTCACCGAGATGGACGTCGACGCGGTGCTGCGCCGCGCCCCCGCCGTCGCCCTGGTCGACGAGCTGGCGCACACCAACATCCCCGGCTCGCGCAACGCCAAGCGCTGGCAGGACGTCGAGGAACTCCTCGCGGCCGGCATCGACGTGGTCTCCACGGTCAACATCCAGCATCTGGAGTCCCTCGGCGACGTCGTGGAGTCGATCACCGGGGTGCGGCAGCGGGAGACCGTCCCCGACGAGGTCGTACGGCGGGCCGACCAGATCGAGCTGGTCGACATGTCCCCGGAGGCCCTGCGCCGTCGCATGGCGCACGGCAACATCTACAAGCCGGACAAGGTCGACGCGGCGCTCTCCAACTACTTCCGTCCCGGCAACCTGACAGCTCTGCGTGAGCTGGCCCTGCTGTGGGTGGCCGACCGGGTCGACGAGTACCTGAACGCGTACCGCAGCGAGCACCAGGTCTCGAAGATCTGGGGCTCGCGCGAGCGGATCGTGGTCGGCCTGACCGGCGGCCCGGAGGGCAGGACGCTGATACGGCGTGCCGCGCGTCTGGCGGAGAAGGGGGCCGGCGGCGAGGTGCTCGCGGTCTACATCGCCCGTAGCGACGGCCTGACCGCCGCCTCCCCGAAGGAGCTGGCCGTCCAGCGCACCCTGGTGGAGGACCTGGGCGGCACCTTCCACCACGTCGTCGGCGACGACATACCCGCCGCCCTGCTGGACTTCGCCCGGGGCGTCAACGCCACCCAGATCGTGCTGGGCTCCTCGCGCCGCAAGGCCTGGCAGTACGTCTTCGGGCCCGGCGTCGGCGCCACGGTGGCCCGCGAGTCCGGCCCCGACCTCGACGTCCACATCGTCACCCACGAGGAGGTCGCCAAGGGTCGCGGACTGCCCGTCGCCCGGGGCGCCCGGCTCGGCAGGACCCGCATCGTCTCGGGCTGGCTGGTCGGCCTGGTCGGCCCGGCCGTGTTCGCCCTGCTGCTGAACACGGTCGACCTCGGCCTCGCCAACGACATGCTGCTGTTCCTGGCCGTCACGGTCGCGGCGGCCCTGCTCGGCGGCCTGCTGCCCGCCCTGGCCTCGGCCGCCTTCGGCTCGCTGCTGCTGAACTACTTCTACACCCCGCCCCTGCACCGGCTGACGATCGCCGACCCGAAGAACATCGTGGCCATCGCGATCTTCTTCGGGGTCGCCGTGTCCGTGGCGTCGGTGGTGGACCTCGCCGCCCGGCGCACCCACCAGGCGGCCCGGCTGCGCGCCGAGGCCGAGATCCTGTCCTTCCTCGCGGGCAATGTCCTGCGGGGCGAGACAAGCCTGGAGGAGCTGCTGGAACGGGTCCGGGAGACCTTCGCCATGGAGTCGGCCGCCCTGCTGGAGCGGGCGAGCGACGTCGACCCCTGGACCTGCGCGGGCCGCGCCGGACTCGGTCCGGAGCTGGAGCGGCCCGAGGACGCTGACGTCGACATGCCGATAGGCGACCACATGGCCCTCGCGCTGACCGGCCGGGTGCTGCCCGCCGAGGACCGCCGGGTGCTGGCCGCGTTCGCCGCGCAGGCCGCCGTCGTCCTGGACCGCCAGCGGCTGCGGCACGAGGCCGACCAGGCCCGGGCGCTCGCCGAGGGCAACCGCATCCGCACCGCCCTGCTGGCCGCCGTCAGCCACGACCTGCGCACCCCGCTGGCCGGCATCAAGGCCGCCGTCTCCTCGCTGCGCTCCGACGACGTGGCCTGGTCCGAGGAGGACCAGGCGGAGCTGCTGAAGGGCATCGAGGACGGCGCCGACCGGCTCGACCACCTCGTGGGCAACCTGCTCGACATGTCCCGTCTCCAGACCGGCACCGTCACCCCGCTCATCCGCGAGATCGACGTGGACGAGGTCGTGCCCATGGCGCTCGGGGGCGTCCCCGAGGACAGCGTCGACCTGGACGTCCCCGAGACGCTGCCCATGGTCGGCGTCGACCCCGGACTGCTGGAGCGGTCCGTGGCCAACCTGGTGGAGAACGCCGTCAAGTACAGCCCGCCCGGATGCCGCGTCCTGGTGTCCGCCAGCGCGATGGGGGACCGGGTCGAGGTGCGGGTGGTCGACCGCGGGCCCGGCGTCCCCGACGAGGCCAAGGACCGCATCTTCGAGCCCTTCCAGCGCTACGGCGACGCCCCGCGCGGCGCCGGGGTCGGCCTCGGCCTCGCGGTCGCCCGTGGCTTCGCCGAGGCCATGGGAGGGACCCTGAACGCCGAGGACACGCCGGGCGGCGGGCTCACCATGGTGCTCAGCCTCCGGGCGGCAGGACCGCGTCCCGAGGCCTTCACCACGGGGCGGGACATCGCAGAACCAGAAAGGCAGGCCCAATGCTGAGCCCGACCGGGGGCACCCCCCAGACCCCCACGAGGGTGCTCGTGGTCGACGACGAGCCGCAGATCGTGCGCGCCCTCGTGATCAACCTCAAGGCACGCAAGTACGAGGTCGACGCCGCTCCCGACGGCAGGACCGCCCTCGAGCTCGCCGCCTCCCGCCATCCCGACGTGGTCGTCCTCGACCTGGGCCTGCCGGACATGGACGGCGTCGAGGTGATCAAGGGCCTGCGCGGCTGGACCCGCGTGCCCATCCTGGTGCTGTCCGCCCGCCACTCCTCCGACGAGAAGGTCGAGGCGCTGGACGCGGGCGCCGACGACTACGTCACCAAGCCCTTCGGCATGGACGAGCTGCTCGCCCGGCTGCGGGCCGCCGTGCGCCGGGCCGAGCCGGTCGGGGCCGGCGACGACGACGTGACCACCGTGGAGACCGAGGGCTTCGCCGTCGACCTGACCGCGAAGAAGGTCAACCGGGCCGGCAAGGACGTCCGGCTCACCCCGACCGAGTGGCACCTGCTGGAGGTGCTGGTCCGCAACACCGGACGCCTGGTCAGCCAGAAGCAGCTGCTGCAGGAGGTGTGGGGGCCGTCGTACGGGACGGAGACCAACTACCTGCGGGTGTACATGGCCCAGCTGCGGCGGAAGCTGGAGGCGGACCCGTCGCATCCGAAGCACTTCATCACCGAGCCGGGCATGGGGTACCGCTTCGAGAAGTGAGCGGGGGCTCCCGGGAAGTGAGCTGGGCTACGGCGCTGTCGGTGCACCCCGGTACGCTTCAGATATGACTGCTGTTCCTCGTTCCGAAAAGTCGGCCGGCCGGTTCCGGCGCATGCTCGACCGGCTCTCCTCCTCGCAGGAGGACCTGGAGTCCGAGGAACTGCGGGAGGACGCCGAGACGGCCGGGTGTACCCGGATCGGTGACTGTCAGGACCGCCAGATCGTCACCGTAACTGGTACCTTGCGCACGGTCACCCTGCGGCCGCGCGCCGGGGTCCCGGCCCTGGAGGCCGAACTGTTCGACGGCTCCGCCGCGCTGGACGTGGTGTGGCTCGGCAGGCGCTCCATCGTGGGCATAGAACCGGGGCGCAAGCTGATCGCATCGGGCCGGATCTCGATGAGCCGGGGCCGCCGGGTGCTGTTCAACCCGAAATACGAACTGCGACCCCTCGGACGGGAGTAGCCGGTGACGTCCCTCGACAAGCCGACCCAAGACGCCGCTGAGGCGCCGACCGACGACGCCCGGGCGGTGACCGAGGCCGCGCTGTTCGAGGCGTTCGGCGGTGTCCGCGGCATGGTCGAGACGGTCCTGCCCGGCCTCCTCTTCGTCGCGATCTTCACCGTCGACAAGAACCTGCACGTCTCGGCGATCGCCGCGCTGGCCGTGTCCCTGGTGCTGGTCGTGGTCCGGCTGGTGCGCAAGGACACCGTCAAGCACGCCTTCAGCGGTGTCTTCGGCGTGGCGTTCGGCGTCGTGTTCGCGATGTTCACCGGCAACGCCAAGGACTTCTACCTCCCCGGCATGCTCTACACGCTGGGCCTGGCGCTCGCCTACATCATCACGACCCTCGCCGGTGTCCCCCTGATCGGCCTCATCCTCGGCCCGGTCTTCAAGGAGAACCTCTCCTGGCGCACCCGCAACCCCGGCCGCAAGAGGGCCTACGCGAAGGCCAGTTGGGCCTGGGGTCTGATCCTGCTCGCCAAGTGCGCCATCCTCTTCCCGCTCTACTGGTGGTCCGACACCACCAAGCTCGGCTGGATCCTGGTCGCCCTGAAGATCCCGCCGTTCCTGCTGGCGGTCTGGCTCACCTGGGTCTTCCTGGCGAAGGCGCCCGCGCCGATCGACGTCTTCGCGGAGATGGAGGCCGAAGAGAAGGCGGAGGAGGAGCGCAAGGCCGCGCTGGCCGCCGAGGGCGGGGAGCCGACGGGCGGACGGCACCGCCGGGGGGCGTAGGACAGCCGTCGTACGACGAGAAGGGCGCCCTTGGCATCGAGGGCGCCCTTTCGCTGTCCTGGCGGCTGCTGCGGCTCAGCCTTCCTCGCGCCGCACCGACAGCAGGTCCTCCAGCTGCTCCTCGCGGGCCTGGGCGGCCACGAAGAGGAGTTCGTCGCCCGGCTCCAGGGAGTCCTCCTTGGACGGGGTCAGGACACGCGTGCCGCGGATGATCGTGACCAGGGAGGTGTCCTCGGGCCACTCCACGTCGCCGACCTGGGTGCCGGCCAGCGCCGACTCCTCGGGCAGGGTCAGCTCGACGAGGTTGGCGTCGCCGTGGCTGAAGCGGAGCAGCCGGACCAGGTCGCCGACGCTCACCGCCTCCTCGACCAGGGCGGACATCAGACGCGGGGTGGAGACGGCCACGTCCACGCCCCAGGCCTCGTTGAACAGCCACTCGTTCTTCGGGTTGTTGACGCGGGCGACGACGCGCGGGACGCCGTACTCCGTCTTGGCGAGCAGCGAGACGACCAGGTTGACCTTGTCGTCGCCGGTCGCGGCGATGACGACGTTGCAGCGCTGGAGCGCCGCCTCGTCCAGGGACGTGATCTCGCAGGCGTCGGCCAGCAGCCACTCCGCCTGGGGCACCCGCTCCACCGAGATGGCGGTCGGGGCCTTGTCGATCAGCAGGACCTCGTGGCCGTTCTCCAGCAGCTCGCCCGCGATCGAGCGGCCGACGGCGCCGGCTCCGGCAATGGCGACCCTCATCAGTGACCGCCCTCCTCTTCCGGGCCCCCGGCGAACGCCGCCTCGACCTTCTCGACGTCGTCGGTGCGCATCATCACGTGCACCAGGTCACCCTCCTGCAACACCGTCTGCGAGGTGGGCAGGACGGCCTCGCCGAGTCGGGTCAGGAACGCCACCCGGACGCCCGTCTCCTCCTGCAGCTTGCTGATCTTGTGGCCGACCCACTTGGCGGAGGCGTGCACCTCGGCGAGCTGGACGCCTCCGCTGGGGTCGCGCCACAGCGGCTCGGCGCCCGCGGGCAGCAGGCGGCGCAGCATCTGGTCGGCGGTCCAGCGGACCGTGGCCACGGTGGGGATGCCCAGGCGCTGGTAGACCTCGGCGCGGCGGGGGTCGTAGATGCGGGCCGCCACGTTCTCCACGCCGAACATCTCGCGGGCCACGCGCGCGGAGATGATGTTCGAGTTGTCACCGCTGGAGACGGCGGCGAAGGCGCCGGCCTCCTCGACGCCCGCCTCGCGCAGGGTGTCCTGGTCGTAGCCGACTCCGGTGACCCGGCGGCCGCCGAATCCCGGGCCGAGCCGGCGGAAGGCGGTGGGGTCCTGGTCGATCACTGCGACCGTGTGGCCCTGTTGCTCCAGGGTCTGGGCAAGAGCGGAGCCCACTCTTCCGCAGCCCATGATGACGATGTGCACGACCGTCCTTCCGGTGTCCAAAAGTTGCTGCTCAGCATCAGGGTCTCAGACCGACGCCCAAAGCTACACAAGGGCGCTGCGGCGCGGGCACCCTTGTGCCAGAGTTGCGACGATCACTGTCGGCGATCATCCCCCACGCGCGGTGACGCCACTCGTCTCCGCGCCCGTCGGCGTCACTCGTCCCCGGCCGGTGCCGGCACGCTCACCGGTGGCACCCGTCGCCGCGTGATACTGCGCACGCTGCACGCGGTCAGGATTCCGAGGCAGATGAGGGCGACCGTGGCCCCGATCAGCTCTGCGGTCGCGGGCATGGAACCTCCGAAGTCCGATGAACAGGCGGGGTTTGCCATCTAGGCACGCAGAGCGCGCGGACCGCGGAATCCGTAGTTCTATACGCCCGCGATTTCACTCGTGAGGCAGATCGGGGGGCTTTCGCCCCACTCGATCGAAGTCGAGGGCGGGGGAGGGTGGGCGGCCGGCTGTTCGAAGGCTTACGATCCTCTGTCGTGTCCAAACTGACCGACGTGCCCAAACGGATCCTGATCGGGCGCGCACTGCGCAGTGACCGGCTGGGCGAAACGCTCCTGCCGAAGCGCATCGCCCTCCCCGTCTTCGCTTCCGACCCGCTGTCCTCCGTCGCCTACGCGCCCGGAGAGGTCCTGCTGGTCCTGTCCGTCGCTGGCGTGTCGGCGTACCACTTCAGCCCCTGGATCGCGGTCGCGGTCGTCGTGCTGATGTTCACCGTGGTCGCCTCCTACCGGCAGAACGTGCACGCGTACCCGAGCGGCGGCGGCGACTACGAGGTGGCGACGACCAACCTCGGCGCCAAGGCCGGCCTCACGGTCGCCAGCGCCCTGCTCGTCGACTACGTGCTCACCGTCGCCGTCTCCATCGCCTCCGGCATCGAGAACCTCGGCTCCGCGGTCCCCTTCGTGGTCGAGCACAAGGTGCTGTGCGCGACGGCCGTGATCGTCCTGCTCACGCTGATGAACCTGCGCGGCGTGAAGGAGTCCGGCAAGCTCTTCGCGATCCCGACGTACGTGTTCGTCGGCGGCGTCTTCATCATGATCGCCTGGGGCGCGGTCCGGGGCCTGGCCCTCGGCGACACCATGCGGGCCCCCACGGCGGACTACCACATCAAGGCCGAGCACCAGGGCCTCGCGGGCTTCGCGCTCGTCTTCCTGCTGCTGCGCGCCTTCTCCTCCGGCTGTGCCGCGCTCACCGGCGTGGAGGCCATCTCCAACGGCGTGCCCGCCTTCCGCAAGCCCAAGTCGAAGAACGCGGCCACCACGCTCGCGATGATGGGCCTGCTCGCCGTCACCATGTTCTGCGGCATCATCGCCCTCGCGATGACGACGAAGGTCCGCATGGCCGAGCACCCGGCCACCGACCTGATCCACAACGGCAGCCCGGTCGGCTCCGGCTACGTCCAGAACCCGGTGATCTCCCAGGTCGCCGAGGCGGTGTTCGGCAAGGGCAGCTTCCTGTTCGTCCTGCTGGCGGCCGCCACCGCCCTGGTGCTGTTCCTCGCGGCCAACACGGCGTACAACGGCTTCCCGCTGCTCGGCTCGATCCTCGCCCAGGACCGGTACCTCCCGCGCCAGCTGCACACCCGCGGCGACCGCCTCGCGTTCTCCAACGGCATCGTGCTGCTGGCCGGCGCGGCGGCCCTGCTGACCGTCATCTACGGCGCCGACTCGACCCGCCTGATCCAGCTGTACATCGTCGGCGTGTTCGTGTCCTTCACGCTCAGCCAGACCGGCATGGTCAGGCACTGGAACCGGCACCTGGCGACGGAACGGGACCAGGCCAAGCGCCGCCACATGATCCGCTCCCGCGCGATCAACGCGTTCGGCGCCTTCTTCACCGGCCTGGTGCTGGTCGTCGTCCTGGTCACCAAGTTCACGCACGGCGCCTGGGTCGCCCTGCTGGGCATGGTCATCTTCTACGCGACGATGACGGCGATCCGTAAGCACTACGACCGTGTCGCCGAGGAGATCGCGGCCCCCGAGGGCCCGAGCGACGACAGCGTCCGCCCCTCCCGGGTGCACTCGGTCGTCCTCATCTCCAAGATCCACCGCCCCACCCTGCGCGCCCTGGCCTACGCCAAGCTGATGCGCTCGGACACCCTGGAGGCGCTCACCGTCAACGTCGACCCGGCGGAGACCAAGGCGCTGCAGGAGGAGTGGGAGCGGCGCGGGATCGACGTACCGCTGAAGGTGCTCGACTCGCCGTACCGCGAGATCACGCGGCCGATCATCGAGTACGTCAAGAGCCTGCGCAAGGAGTCCCCGCGCGACGCGGTCTCCGTGATCATCCCCGAGTACGTGGTCGGCCGCTGGTACGAGCACCTGCTGCACAACCAGAGCGCCCTGCGCCTGAAGGGCCGCCTGCTGTTCACGCCCGGCGTGATGGTGACCTCCGTCCCCTACCAGCTCGCCTCCTCCGAGGCGGCCAAGCTGCGCGCCCGCAAGCGGCAGGAGTGGAACGCCCCCGGCGCGGTCCGCCGCGGCCCGGCGACGGAGCGTCCGAAGGAGCCGGTCGCAGGCGACTGAGGGGCCCAGGGCGCCGAAGTCCGGAGTGCCAAGGGAAGGCCGTAGACTGGTGGGCTGTTGTCAGGCCCACCGGCTGCGGCCGCTTCCTTTTCCGCCGTCGCTGCCGCTGTCGCCGGCTGCCATCTGTTACTGGCTGCCGTCTGTCATCCGTGTCCGCTGTCCTCTCCCGATCAGGAGTCACCCCACCATGCAGGCAGAACCGACCACGTCTCTGGTGGGCGCGGAGTACGAGGTCGAGATCGGCCCCGTCGCCCACGGCGGCCACTGCATCGCCCGTACCTCCGAGGGCCAGGTGCTGTTCGTCCGGCACGCGCTGCCCGGCGAGCGGGTGGTGGCCCGGGTGACCGAGGGCGCTGAGGGCGCCCGCTTCCTGCGCGCGGACGCCGTCGAGATCCTGGAGGCCTCCAAGGACCGCGTCGAGGCCCCCTGCCCCTTCGCCGGCCCCGGCCGCTGCGGCGGCTGCGACTGGCAGCACGCCAAGCCGGGCGCCCAGCGCCGTCTGAAGGGCGAGGTGATCGCCGAGCAGCTCCAGCGGCTCGCGGGCCTCACGCCCGAGGAGGCCGGCTGGGACGGCACGGTGATGCCGGCCGAGGGCGACAAGCTGCCGGCGGGACAGGTGCCGCAGTGGCGCACGCGCGTCCAGTACGCGGTGGACGCCTCGACGGGCAAGGCGGGCCTGCGCCGGCACCGCTCGCACGAGGTCGAGCCGATCGACCACTGCATGATCGCCGCCGAGGGCGTGACCGAGCTGGGCATCGAGAAGCGCGACTGGACCGGCATGGAGTCGGTGGAGGCCATCGCGGCGACGGGCTCGCAGGACCGCCAGGTCGTCCTGACCCCGCGCCCGGGCGCCCGCCTTCCGCTGGTCGAGCTGGACAGGCCGGTCTCGGTCCTCCGGGTCGACGAGAAGTCCGGCGGCGTGCACCGGGTCCACGGCCGCCCCTTCGTCCGCGAGCGCGCGGACGGCCGCACCTACCGGGTCGGCAACGGCGGCTTCTGGCAGGTCCACCCGAAGGCCGCGGACACCCTGGTGACGGCGGTCATGCAGGGCCTGCTGCCCCGCAAGGGCGAGATGGCCCTCGACCTCTACTGCGGCGTCGGCCTGTTCGCCGGTGCCCTCGCCGACCGGCTCGGCGAGAAGGGCGCGGTCCTCGGCATCGAGTCGGGCAAGCGGGCGGTCGAGGACGCGCGCCACAACCTGGCCGACTTCCCCCGGGTCCGCATCGAGCAGGGCAAGGTCGAGTCGGTCCTCCCGCGCACCGGCATCACCGAGGTCGACCTCATCGTCCTCGACCCCCCGCGCGCGGGCGCCGGCCGCAAGACGGTCGAACACCTCTCCTCCCTGGGCGCCCGCCGCATCGCCTACGTCGCCTGCGACCCCGCCGCACTGGCCCGTGACCTGGCCTACTTCCGGGACGGCGGGTACCGGGTGCGGACGCTGCGGGCGTTCGATCTGTTCCCGATGACGCATCATGTGGAGTGCGTGGCGATTCTGGAGCCTGCCGCAAAGGGTCTCTGACCTGCGGTTTTATTGGGTTCCCCATGGCTTGGCCGGTTGTGCTCGACCTGTTTCCCAAAGTGCACGACGTGAACCACGTCAGGTGCCCATGAACGTCGTTGGCCTGCTGTTTTGCGAGCCATGCCGGGGCGACGGATCTACCTCCCGGGCCGGGGCTCGCTCGGCGCCAGGTCGTCTTGACGCTGAGTCGACGCTCGTTCTGACTGTCTGTCAGCGCTGTCGCGCCGGACGAGGGACTCCGGGTGGCAGTTGCTCCATGTCGGCTCAGACTGCGAGCCGGTTCCCGAGTCGACACCGACGGCATCGACCTGGCTTCGCCGCCGGCGGCCGAACCTGGCGAGCTGGCCTTGGCCGGCCTGCCCGGTGGCAGCGCGGACCCTCGTAACGAGTGGGTGATCCGCGAGGTCCCGGCCGACATCGTCGTCGAGGCCACGTACACCGATCTCGACGACGGTGAGCCCGCCCTCTCCCACGTGCGATGGGCGGAGTCCGGCAAGCACGTGTGCACCACCAGCAAGGGACCGATCGCTCTGGTCGGCCGGCAGCCCGGGCAACTGGCCGCCGAACACGGTGCCAGCTTCGAGTTCGAGGGCTCGGTGCTCAGCGGCACTCCCATCCTGCGCAGGGCTCAGCGCCTGTTCGGCGGGCTGGAGATACCGGGGTGCAGGGCATGAACGGCACCTCGAACTGTGCATGGGCTGGGCTGGATGCTGACCGACGCGTACGCGCACCGGCACATGGTCGGGGACCTGGTGCTGGGAGCGGACGCCGCCGTGGTCGTCCCCGAGTACGACGTACCGGAGGACGCGTGGCATCCGAGTGCCGTCGAGCGGGCGCACACCGTCGCCCGGTGGATCGCCCGCCACGGCGAGCAGTGCCGGCTGGACGGGAGCAGGATGGCGGTCGTCGGCGCCAGCGCGGGCGCTCATCAGGCCGCCGCGCTGACGATCGTGGCGCTGGAGCGCGGCGGGCCGAGCTTCCGCCACCAGGTGCTGGTCTGCCCGGTGACCGACGCGGCCATGGACACCCCTTCCTGCCGGGACTTCGCGGACGGGTACTTCCTGACCCGGGCCGCCATGTCCGAGTACTGGCAGCAGTACGCGCCGGACCCGGAAACCCGGACGCACGGCATCGTCTCCCCGCTGCGCGCACCGTCCCGCCGGCTGCGCGGCCTGCCGCCGGCCCTCGTCCTCATCGCCGAGGCCGACGTGCTCCGCGATGAGGGCGAGGCGTACGCGGCGCGTCTGCGGGAAGCCGAGGTCCCGGTCGTGTCGATGCGCTACCACGGGACGATCCACGGATTCGTGCTGTTCGACCTGCTCCGCGGCTCGCACGCCTCCCAGGTGGCCCGGGTGCAGGTGACGGACACCTTGTACATCGTCCTGCACGCGGCCTGACCCCGGCTGCGCCTGTAGGCCGTCACCCGGATCGCGCCGGGCGGCGTCTCACTCGTGGCCGGCCGTGAGCCGGTCGATGACGCGGTCCACATCGATGTGGTGGTGCTCGGTGCCCGGCGGCACCAGCGCCGCGGACCGGCGCAGGAAGTCCGTGACCACGAGGGCGTGGACCGCGAGAAGCGCCGCCCCGGTGCGGGTCCTGAAGAGGATGCGGACCGACTCCGGACGGCGGCGGTGCCGCGGGATAACCACCACGTCTCCGATTCCCGTGGGCCGGTGGAGTCCGTCCGCGAGCAGCGACCGGGCGAAGACCCAGTCGACGGAAGGGGCCGCAGGGGCGCCCATGGACAGGCGCACGGCATACGGGTCGGCCACGTCGTAACGGAGTGCGGCGGGGAGCGGTACCCACGCTTCGCCGGCCACGCTGATATGGACTTCCGTGGGAAAGACGATCGAGCACGCATCCGCGGAATCGGAAAGAGGGATTATCACTCCGCCCCCTGTATCTGACTGTTCGTACGGTTGTGGACGACCGTAAGCCGCGGCTGCTCCGTTGCCTTGCCGACAAGTGCACCGGGGGTTGTCCGAAAAGGCACTTGTGCGGCACGCGTGTTCCCGGAGTGCACGGATTCCGCTCGCCCCTCGCCCTTTCCGCTTCACGCCGGTGACAACGTCTACGCCCCGCCGAACCCGCTGCGCGGTGTCGCCCAGGACGCCGAGACGCTGTCCGACTTCCTGGCGACCATCTCCGGTCCAGTGGTCCTCGTCGGCTACTCCTACGGCGGGGGATCACCAACGCGGGGTGAAGAGCCCTGGGTGGGGGAACCACCGGCGTCACGCGTCGGAGCGGTGGCGAGGGGTGAGCCTCGAATCCGACCGGTTCGCCTTCGACGGGGGACGGACGGCGCCGGGGTATCGCCCGAGGAGGTGGCGATGCATCTGATCCCGGACTCCGAGACCGACTGACGCAACGACAGTAAGGGGCCAGGGCCGAACACGGCCTTGGCCCCTTCCGTGCGCCGCCGGTACAGCCCCGTACGGGGACTACGCGCACGCCCGCTCCACGGCCCGTCCGAGTCGTACGACGGCATCCGCAGCGCCCTCCAGCAGGCCGAGGTCCTGTTCCTGGAGGGCGATCACCAGCGCGGTCTGCGGCAACGCCCGGGGCAGCGCGGCCAGGAGCGCCTCGGCGGTGGCGCGGTCCAGGCCCGCCACCGGCTCGTCGAGCAGCAGGATCCGAGGACGCCTCAGTACGGCGCGGGCCGTGGCGAGGCGCCTTCGCTGCCCTTGGGACAGCAGACGGCCGCCAGGACCCACCGGCGTCTGCAACGGAAGCGCCGACAGGCCGACCACTTCCAAAGCGGCCCGCAGTGCGGCGGTGTCGGCCGACGGTGCCGCCTGGCGGAGGTTGGCCGCGATCGTGTCGTCGGCCAGCCAGTCGTCTGCCTCGACGAGGGTGAGCGTCTCGGCGGCGGCCTCGGCGGACAGGTCGTGCAAGGGAGTGCCGTCGAGGAGGACGGTGCCGGCGGGCGCCGGTTCGCGCCCGGCGAGTTGGCCGAGCAGGGTCGACTTCCCGCTGCCATTGGGGCCGGTGATCAGGACGAGGGCGGGACCCGCGGCGGTCAGGGTGAGTGCCGTGAGGGAGCCGACGAGCGGAAGGCCGACCACGTCGAGGATGCCCTCGGTCGCCTGCTGCCGGCCCGCCGGGTGCGCCTCGGTGGCGAGGGGGGCCAGCCGCCCGGCCGCGTCCTTGGCCTGAGTCAGGTGCTGGGCCAGTCGCGGAAACCGTTCCAGCAGCTCCCATCCGGCGGCTATGAGCAACACCTCGCCGACTGCCACCGCGATCGGCTGGGCCGGGGCTGCGCGCAGGGCGATGACCAGGACCGCCGCCTGGCCGAGCGCGGCGAGGAGACGCAGTGCCAGGCGGCCCTGCCGCTCGGCCCGGGCCGCGGCCCACTCGGCGGACTCGACCGCCGCCATGGCGCTCGTGGCCGTTCGCCGTGCCAACGGCACCGCGTCCAGGCACCGCAGCTCGTTGAAGGCCGTCCGGCTGCCCAGCAACACGGTACGCAGCGCGGCCCTGGCTGCGGCGGCGTCGGCGAGGTGGGTGCGCGCGCGGAAGTGAAAGCGGCGGACGCAGGCGAGGCCGACCGCCCAGACGGCCAGTTCGGTCAGGCCCAGGATCGGCATCGCCCACAGCAGCAGGACATCGACCAGGCCCGCGGTCGCGAGCGCGGCCGTCAGCGGGGCGAGGGCGTTCGCCGGCAGGCCCGCGACGGTCTCCACATCGGCTGTGAGCCGGGTGAGCAGCGTTCCGTCGCGCTCGGCGCGCAACTGACGGGGCGTCAGACCGGCGGCGCCGCGTGCCAGCAGGGCCCGCAGGGCCACCTGGGTGTCCAGCAGGGTCCGGTGGTTGACCAGGCGTTCCAGGTAGCGCAGACCGGTGCGGGTGAGGGCCAGGGCCCGGACCGCACCCGAGGGATACATCCAGGACCACGTGGTGTTGGCCTGGAGGGTGACCACAGCACACGTCGTCAGGAACCAGCCGGACACCCCGAGCAGCGCGGCCCCGCTGACCTCCGCCGCGGCGGCGCACAGCACGCCGGTCAGCAGGGCGCGGCGGGAAGTCGCCGTACGCAGCAGCCGCCATGCGCTGATCCCGTTCACCGGCTTCATCGGGTCCTCCCGTGGTCCAGCCTGACGACCTGGTCCGCAAGCGTCAGCAGCGCGGGGCTGTGGGTGGCGAGCAGGACCGTACGGTCGCGGGCCAGCGTGCGCAGCGCGGACAGGACGCGCCGCTCCGCCTCCGGCTCCAGGTGCGCGGTGGGTTCGTCCAGGCACAGCAGCGGCGCGTCTTGCAGCAACGCCCGTACCAGGGCGAGCCGTTGGGACTGGCCGGAGGACAGGCCGGAGCCGCGTTCGCCGAGCGGGGTGTCCAGTCCCCGCGGCAGCGCGGCGAGGAGGTCCTCGAAGCCGAGGGAGGCGATGGCGTCCAGCAGGTCGTCGTCGTTCGCGGCGGGCCTCGCCAGTAACAGGTTCTCGCGCAGGGTACCCGGCAGCAGGTGCGCGGGCTGGCCCACCCAGGCGACCCGGCCGGGGTCGGCGGGGACGGGCCGGCCGTCCAGCACATGGAACGCGCGCCCGCCGCGCGGCGCGTACAGCCCGGCCGCGACGGCGAGCAGCGTGGACTTCCCGGCCCCGCTGGGACCGGTCACGGCGAGGCACCGCCCCGGCGCAAGACGCAGCTCGACGCCCTTCAGCGCCGGTACCCTCCGGCCTGGATGACGAACCGTCACCATGTCCAGGCGCAGTCCGGGCGGCGCGGTGGCACATTGTGGAGCCGGTGGCACCGCGGTGACCTCACGCCCCGCGTCCAGCACTTGGCCCAGCAGGCCCGCCGCGGCACTCGCCCGCGCGCGGGCGTGGTACCCGGCGGCCAGTTCCCGGGCCGGCGCGAAGTAGGCGGGCACCAGGACCAGCACGAACAGGGCGGCGGACAGGCTCATGTGGGCCGGTACGACGGGCAGGGACAGATAGTCGAGCAGTACCAGTCCGCAGTAGGTCGCCACCACGGCGAGGGTGCCGGTGATGAGCAGTTCGACCCACGCGGTCGACAGGAAGGCGATGCGCAGCACCTTCTCAGTGCGTCCGGCGACCTCCCGGTCGTTCCGGGCCAGCTCGTCGGCCGCTCGGTCGTGCGCCCCGAGCCCGACCAGGGTGGGCAGGCCGCGCAGGTGGTCGAGGAGCCGGGCCCGGTGGCCGCGGATCGCGGTCAGCTGGGCGCGTACGGCGGTCTGGGTGCCGAGGCCGATGACCTTGAGGTTGGCGGGCAGCAGAGGAGTGGCGGCCAGCACGAGCAGGGCGACGAACCAGCTGCGGGCGGCGATCGCCGCCAGGACGAGGCCGCTGCCGAGCAGCATGCTGGTCCGCGCGGGCAGGTAGTCGGTGAGCCAGTCGGTCAGCTCGTCCACCTCCCCGTCGACGGCCTGGATCACGGCCGCGTCGTCGGCCTCGGCAGAGGCCGGGCCGTGCGCGGGCAGCGCCGTCTCGACGAGCCGCCCGCGCAGGGTCTCCCGTACGGTACGCGCGCCGTGCGCGGCCGCAGCGTCGCCCGCGGCCAGCAGGACGGCGCGTAGGGCGACGCCACCCGCGATCAGCAGCGCGGGCGGCAGCACGGCGGACGCGGGGCCGCTATGCAGGGCGGACAGGCCGCGCTCGGCGCCCCAGGACAGCCCGCCCGCCCACAGAACCGTCCCGAGCTGGGCCGCGCCGCGCAGCAGCCCCGCCCGGCGCAGCTCCGCTCGGCCGGCGTCCGCCCACCCCCTGAGCCGGGCGGTAGGCACCGCGTCCCCGGCCAGTTCGTCCAGGAGCACGTCCGAGGCAGTCACGAGGCGCTCTCCGCCTCGGCGTCCGCGTCGAAGTATCCGGCACGCCGGTCCCGGCGGTCACCCGCGATCCACGCCGCCATTGCCGTACCGCCCAGGACGGTGATGCCGACAGGACCGATCCAGTCCGCCACACCGCCGAAGACGTCCTGGGACAGGGCGGTGGCCAGGATGCCGAGCACCACCAGCGGGATCCGTCGTACGACCGTCCGCCCGCCGCCTTCGGACACGGTGGGGGCCGTCAAGGGGCGGGTGCGGACGGGCAGCGGCGGGAGCGGACGCTCCACCGGATCTGTGTACTTGCCGCGGAAACTCCGCCAGGCGTAGAGGTTGTAGGCCAGCACGAACGGCATGCACAGCCCGACGCCCAGGACCAGGAAGAGCTGCGAGGAGTGCGGGCTCGCGGCCTGGTGGACGGTCAGCGCGGACGGTACGACGACCGGTGCGGTGAGCGCCAGCAGGCCCAGCATCCCGCAGACCGTCATCGTGGCCACGGCGGCGAACGGCCGCCAGTCGGGGCGCTGCCCGAAGCCGTACCACGCAACCGCACAGGCCACGGCGGCGGCGCCGACCGCGAGCCAGATCAGTACGGCCCGCAGGGGTTGGTCGAGAGCGAACCGCTGCGGGTCGGCGCCCGGCAGCAGCAGGCCGAGGACGACCGCCATCAGCGCCGTGGCCACGAGCAACGCCCGCCCGGCGCGCCGGACTTCCGGCCTCGACCATCCCTCGGTCTTGTCCTGCAGCCAGGCGGCACCGGCCAGCAGGTACACGGCGACCAGGCCCAGTGCGCACAGCACGCCGTAGCGGCTGAGCCAGTCGAACGCCCCGCCCTGGAAGACGCCGTCGCGCTGGTGCGGGCCGGTGAGCACGGTCCCGAGGACGAGCCCCTGGCACACGGCCACGGCGAGCGACGCCCCACCGAACAGCAACGCCCAGCCCCGCCGGTAGCCGCCGGCCGCGCTGTGCATCTCCAGGCCGAGGCCGCGCAGGATGACGGCGATCAGCATGCCGGTCAACGGCAGGTAGACGGCGGGCAGGACCACGGCGTAGACACCCGGCAGTCCGGCCCACAGGACGACCCCGGCCAGAATGAGCCAGCTCTCGTTGGCGTCCCAGGCGGTGGCGACGATCTCGCCGTACTCCCGTCGGCCGCGCGGCCAGGCTGAGCATGCCCACCCCGAGGTCGTAGCCGTCCAGGACGACGTACATGGCGAGGGAGAAGAGGACGAGCGCGTAACTGGCGTACTCAAGCAACGAGGGCCTCCGATGCGTCGGGCGCGGCGGGGCCCGTGGGCAGGGCCTCGGGGCCGGCCTTGACCGTGCGGACGATGTAGCGGGCCCAGATGGCCAGCAGGGTGAGATAGAGCAGGACGAAGCCCGCCAGGCTGACGGTGACTTCGAGGACACTGAGGTGGGAGACCGCGTCGGCGGTGCGTAGTTGGCCGTAGACAACCCAGGGCTGGCGACCCGTCTCGGCGACGATCCAGCCGCCGGTGATGGCGATGATCCCGGCCGGGGTCATCCACACCAGCCACTTGAGGAAGCGCCGCGAGTCGAACAGGCGGCGCCGCATACGCAGGACCACGCCCGCGAAGGCCGTGCCGAACATGAGCAGCGCGGTGAAGTACATCGCGCGGAAGCCGTAGAAGGTGGTCCACATGTTGGGGCGTTCACCGGGCGGGGTCAGCAGCAGGCCGGGCGTGTTCGTCTTGCCGCTGAGGTCCTGGGCGATGGCCGAGCCGAGGTAGGGGATCTCGACGTGCAGCCTGTTCTCGCCCTTGTCGGTGTCGGGGACGACGAACAGGTTGTAGCCGTTGTTGTCGCTCTTCCAGTTGCCCTCGAACGCCTCCAGCTTGGGCAACTGGTGCTGACCCATGAAGACCGCTGTGCCGTCTCCCACGTACAGCTGAATCGGCATCAGCACGCCCAGCACACCGAGCGCGATGGACAGACAGCGGCGGGCCATGGGCTGGGCGTGCACCCGGTTCTTCACCAGATACCAGGCGGAGATCCCGCCGACGAACCAGGCGGCGCTGATCAGCACGGCCAGCAGCATGTGCGGGAAGCGGTGGGCGAAGGCGGGATTGAGCAGGATGCCGGCCCAGTCCCGGGCGTGGAACTGGCCGTCGGCCTTCTCGTAGCCGACGGGGTCCTGCATCCAGCTGTTGGCCGACAGGATCCAGGTGGTGGACAGCAGCGTGCCGAAGGCGACCATCCAGCTGGCCAGGGCCATGGTGCGGGGGCGGATCCGTCCGTCGCCGTACAGCATCAGGCCGATGAACCCCGCCTCCAGGAAGAAGGCGGTGATCACCTCCATGCCGATCGTGACCCCGATGACCGGACCCACAGCGTGGGCGTAGACGCCCCAGTTGAGGCCGAACTCGAACGTCATCACCGTGCCGGCGACGACGCCCAGGCCGAAGCCGACGGCGAAGATCTTCTTCCAGAACCGGAAGATCTGCAGATACAGGGGGTTGCCCGTGCGCACGTAGACCGAGTACACGACCGCGAGGAGCACGGACAGGCCGACGGTGAGCGCGGGGAAGGTCATATGGAAGATCGCGGTGATCGCGAACTGCCATCGGGACAGTTCGACGACGGTTGCGGAAGCCATGGGTACTCCGGGGAAGCAGAGGGGACTGCCACGCTAGGCAGCCGACCGGGTACGGCGATTGCCTCTCAGCGCCCGTGCAGTGGCCCCACGCTGCACAGTCGCGGACGGAAAGGCGGCAGCTCACCCCGGGGGCCGCAGGAGGGCACTGAGGGACCAGCACCGCTGCACGCACGGACAAGGGGCATCGCCCGAGCCGTGCCTACATTTCCGGCATCCACACAGCTCGCCGGAACGAAGAGGCGCCCATGCAGTTCGGAATCTTCTCGGTGGGGGACGTCACCCCCGACCCGACCAACGGCCGTACCCCCTCGGAGCACGAGCGGATCAAGGCGATGGTCGCCATCGCGCTCAAGGCGGAGGAGGTCGGCCTGGACGTCTTCGCGACCGGTGAGCACCACAACCCCCCGTTCGTGCCGTCGTCGCCGACCACGATGCTCGGCTACATCGCGGCCCGCACCGAGAAGTTGATCCTCTCCACGGCCACGACGCTGATCACCACCAACGACCCGGTGAAGATCGCCGAGGACTACGCGATGCTCCAGCACCTGGCCGACGGCCGGGTGGACCTGATGATGGGGCGGGGCAACACCGGCCCGGTCTACCCGTGGTTCGGTCAGGACATCCGGCAGGGCATCAACCTCGCCAAAGAGAACTACGCGCTGCTGCGCCGGCTGTGGCGCGAGGACGTCGTCGACTGGGAGGGCACGTTCCGCACGCCCCTGCAGGGCTTCACGTCCACGCCCCGCCCGCTGGACGGCGTACCGCCGTTCGTGTGGCACGGCTCGATCCGCTCGCCCGAGATCGCCGAACAGGCCGCCTTCTACGGCGACGGCTTCTTCCACAACAACATCTTCTGGCCCGCCGACCACACGCGACGGATGGTCCAGCTGTACCGGCGCAGGTACGCTCACCACGGTCACGGCCGGCCCGAGGAGGCCATCGTCGGCCTCGGCGGGCAGGTGTTCATGCGGAAGAACTCCCAGGACGCCGTACGGGAGTTCCGCCCGTACTTCGACAACGCGCCGGTCTACGGCCACGGGCCGTCCCTGGAGGAGTTCACCGAGCAGACCCCGCTGACGGTGGGCTCCCCGCAGCAGGTCATCGAGCGGACGTTGTCCTTCCGTGAGACCGTCGGCGACTACCAGCGGCAGCTGTTTCTGATGGACCACGCGGGCCTGCCGCTGAAGACCGTGCTGGAGCAGCTCGACATCCTCGGCGAGGAGGTCGTACCGGTGTTGCGCAAGGAGTTCGCGATCCGCCGCCCGGCCGACGTGCCGGACGCGCCCACCCACGAGTCCCTGCGGACCGCGCGGGAGGTGGCCGCCGCGTGAAGCTCGTCGTCGTCTCGGCGGGGCTGAGCACCCCGTCGTCCACCCGCCTGCTCGCCGACCGGCTCGCCGAGGCCGCCCGCGCCGACCTGGCCGCCGCGGGCCACGAGGTACAGACCGAGGTCATCGAGCTGCGCGAACTGGCTGTCGCCGTCGCCAACCACCTCGTGACCGGTTTCCCGCCGCCCCAGCTGGCGTCCGCGATCGACGCGGTGACGGGCGCGGACGGCCTGATCGCCGTGACGCCCGTGTTCACCGCCTCCTACAGCGGGCTGTTCAAGTCCTTCTTCGACCTCATCGACCCGGACGCCCTCACCGGCACGCCGGTCCTGATCGCGGCGACGGGAGGGACGGCCCGCCACTCCCTGGTCCTGGAGCACGCGCTGCGCCCGCTCTTCGCCTACCTGCGCGCCGGTGTCGTCCCCACCGCGGTGTACGCGGCGTCTGAGGACTGGGGGTCCGGTGGCGACGACTACACCGAGGGCCTGCCCGCCCGCATCCAGCGGGCGGCCGGTGAACTGGCCGTCGCCATGGCGGCCCGCCCGGCGTCGGAGACGACGCCCGACGACGAGGTCACCGCCCTCGAACGGCAGCTCTCCGACCTGCGCTTCGACTGAGGCCCCGCGGTCTCCCGTATCTCCGCCCCGTATCCCGGATCTAGTGCGTTCACTCGATGCGCCACCCCGTGCCCCGCTGGCACGGTGTCCGCAGCGCACACCGGTTGAAGGGCGGAGATCATGTCGGACGTATCGGTGAAGGGGACGGGGAAGCAGCCCGCGGGCATCTTCTACACCACGGACGGGGTGCCCAGGGAGCGAAGACGGACCTACTGGCGCGACGCCGTGGCCCACACCTTCGGAGCCGTGGACGTCAAGCTCGCCGAGGAGGTGTTCTCCGGCACGATCCATGCGTCACCGACGGGCCGGACACGGGGCGTCACGGTGGACAGCGAAGCCCTGCAGACCGTGCGCACACCGCGCCTCATCGCGGGGTCCACAGGCGACGACCACGTGGTCGTGATGCTGCTGAGCAGCGGGCTCGCCCGGGTCGAGCAGGACGCGCGCGACGCGTATGTCGAGCCCGGGCAGCTCTTCGTCTACGACCGGGCGCGTCCCATGCGGCTGACCTTCCCCGACACCTTCCAGACGAAGGCCCTCGTCCTGCCCCGGCACCTCCTGAGTCTGAGGGAGTCGGACCTGTGCCGGATCACGGCGTCTCCCCTCGACTCCACGACGCCCCTCGGCGACCTGCTGTCCCCCTTCCTGTCCCGGCTCGTGGACACCGCGGGCGCGTATCCGCAGCACGTCGGCGACCTGATCACCCGCAACGTCCTGGACCTGCTCACGGTGCTGGCCGACGAGCGACGCGGCGGTGACACCACGGGCACACCGAGCGCCGCCCGCGTGCTGCTGATGCGGGTCCAGGCGTACATCGACCGTCACCTGGCGGACCCCGACCTGACCCCGGAGGCCATCGCCCGGGCCAACCAGATCTCCCTGCGCTACCTGTACAACCTCTTCCAGAACGAGGGCACCACCGTCCGCCGGTGGATCCAGGGCCGCCGGCTGGAGCAGTGCCGACGCGAGCTGGCCCGCCGGGACGCGGCGAGCCGGACCATCGCCGCGGTGGGCCGACGGTGGGGCTTCGTCAGCGCCGCCCACTTCAGCCGGGCGTTCCGGGCCGCGTACGGGATGTCCCCCGTCGAGTGGCGGGACTCCGCGGCACTCGAGCGTCGTACGCACACGTCGCCACCGGGCGCCTAGAGCCACCGCACGGCCCTGGACGCACCCCCGGGGTATGCACTGAGCTGCGGTTCTTGCGATAGTGGACACGCGGAGCGCCGTCCGCGCCCCGGCCGCCCCCCCACCCGGACAGGCGGGGGACGGCGAAGGGCGACAGCGCCGCTCCGCATGGCCTGGACCGGAGGCGGTCGGCGAGTGCGGACAGAGGGGCGTGGGTGGAGCGGTCGGACGGGTCGCTGTCCCGGCGCGGTCTGCGTGGCCGAGAGGCCGAACTCGAGCAGCTGCGCGCAGTGCTCACATCGGTCGTCCGCACCGGAAGCGGCGCGTTGGTCCTGCTCCGGGGGGAGCCGGGCATCGGCAAGACCGCGCTGCTCGGCGAGGTCGTCACCACGGCCGGTGCGGCGGGCTTCTCGGTCGGTCTGGGCAAGGCCGACGAATTGCACCACATCGTCCCGCTCTCCTCGCTGGCGGCCTGCCTCCTGTACGGTGACCGGCCGCTGCTGTCCAGTGACGCGTTCGCCGACCTCACCCGCCACCACGACCAGCGGATCTGGCTGGTCGAGCGCGTGGCGGAAGCGATCGAGGCCAGGGCCGCCGAGATGCCCGTGCTGATCGCCCTGGACGACGTGCAGTGGGCCGACCCACTGAGCAGATTCGCCCTGAAACAGCTCCCGACACGCCTGCGGACATCGCCGGTTCTGTGGGTGCTCACCGGGCGACAGGATCCCGCCGGCCCGGCGCAGGAGATCGTCGCGGTGGCCAAGGGCGGGCTCCCGTCGGTCACCGTGCCCCTGGGACCGCTCTCCGGCACGGCGATCGGCCAGCTGGCCGACGACACCCTGGGCGCGGCCGTCGACGACCGGGTACGGCAGCTGCTCGACGGAGCCGGCGGGAACCCGTTCCTGGCGGTCGAGATGCTCACGGGACTGGGGACCACCGGCCCGTCGGGGGAGCCCGTGCCCGAGGGGCTCGTGGTGGGCGTGCGCGGCAGGCTCAGGTCACTTGAGCCCAGCACCCTGCGCTTCCTGCAGATGGGAGCGGTGCTGGGACGCAGATTCGGCTTCCTCGACGCCGCCGCGCTCTACGGCCGACCGTCCGCCGGTTTGCTCGCGGAGCTGGAGGAGGCGGTGCGCGCCGGGCTCCTGGACGACGACGGCGAACAGCTGGTCTTCCGGCACGATCTGCTGCGCCAGGCCGTCTACGTGGACATCCCGCCGTCGGCCCGCAAGGCTCTGCACCGGGAGGCCGCGGGACACCTGGTCGCGGCCGGGCACCGGCCGATCGACGCGGTGTCGCACATTCTCCGGGGCGCCCAGGCCGGAGACGACGAAGCGGTGACGCTGCTGCGGCAGGCCGCCGACGACGTCCTGTCGGTCACGCCGGGCCTCGCGGCCGACCTGATGACGCGCGCCCTGGAACTGGTGCCTCCCGGACGGTCGTTGTGGTACGACGTCGGTGTGCAGGCGATCGTTTGTCTGACCCGGGCCGGCCGGAACCGCGAGGCGCTGGAGACCGGCGACCGGCTGCTGGCCGCCCGGCCGCCTCTGGAGACGTTCGGCCGGATCCAGGCCGCCCTCGGCGGGACGCTCTGGAACCTGGACGTCGCCGAGGAGTTGCGCCGCCGCGCCGAGACAGCCCTCGCGCTTGGCGGTGCCGCCCCGGAGGTCGAGGCGCGGCTCACCGCCCTGCGTGCGCTGGCCCTCTCCCGGGGCGAGGATCTCGGCGCGGCACTGGAGGCTGGCGAGAACGCCCTGCGTGCGGCCATCGCGACCGGTGACCGGGAGGCACACGTGCTGGCCCTGTTCGGTCTGGGGGAGAGCGCTCTGAACGCCGGTGCGAACGCCGTCGCGCTGGAACGCTTCACCGCGCTCAGCGCCGTCGAGCCCGCCTTCCTGCCCGAGGAGATCGTCGCGCACCAGCACATGGACGACTTCGAGGCCGGTCGGCGGCTGCTGCTGCGGGCGGCGGACGACGGCGGCTCGGTGCCGCAGACCATGCTGCTGTGGGCACAGGCCTCGCAGCATCTGGGGCTGGGCGACCTCGACGACGCGGAGTCCGACCTGGTCACCATGGAGCGCCTGGAGAACGACGTACACATCTGCGTCCAGCAGGTGAACGCCCGGGTGATCCGCTCCTGGATGGCCCTGCTGCGCGGCGACCAGGAAGCGGCGCGGCACCAGCTGACCGCCGCGCGGGAACGACGCGCGACCAAACCGAACCCTGGCAACACGGCGGCGGTGCGCTTCCTGGAGGCGCTCATCGCCGACGACGAGGGGAACACCGCGCTCGCCCTCGACAGGATCCGGCAGGTGCAGCAGGAAGGTCCCTTCATGCGCTGGCGGCTGCTGCGCACCTGGGTCGACTCCGCGATACGCATGGCCCTCAGCGGCGCGGACCGGGCGCTGGCCGAGGATCTGGCCGCACAGGCCGAGGCGCACGGCGCTCGCAACCCGGCCGTGCCCACCGCCACGGGCATCGCCGCCCAGGCCGCGGGCCTGGTGCGCAACGACCTCACCCTGCTGGAACGCGCGGTGGCCCTCCTCGAGGAGAGTCCGCGCCCATTGGTCCGGGCCGGGGCCCAAGCCGACCTCGGCCGGGCACTGCTGACGGCAGACCGGGGAGCCGAGGCCAATGCCGCCCTGACCCGCGCCCATGACTTGTTCGTCGAGTCGGGTGCCCATGCCGCGGCGGCACGCGTGCAGCGCGATCTGGACCGTGCCGGGGCCGGCAGCCGCAGGGCGACCACGCCGCGCCCGGTCCAGGGCTGGGAGGCCCTTACGGCCTCGGAGAAGAAGATCGCGCGCCTGGTCGCCGCCGGCCACACCAACCGGTCGGCCGCCGATCTGCTCGTCGTTTCCCCGCACACGGTCAACACGCACCTGACCTCCGCCTTCCGCAAACTGTCGGTCAACTCGAGGGTCCAGCTGGCCCATGTGGTCATGGCCTTGCCCGAGGACTGAGCGGATCCGCCGGTACGTCCGGCACGTCTTGGTACGTTCACGCGATGCCCGCGGTAACCGGATGCGCTTGGCTGGAACGCCAGGACTCATTCGGAGGTCATCGGAACGTGAACGGACCCGCCCCCCACCCGCCGACCGTCGTGCTCGTGCACGGGGCGTTCACCGACGCCTCCTCCTGGGCGGGGGTCATCACCCTCCTGCAGGCCGCCGGCCTGACCGTGCTCGCCCCGGCGAACCCGCTGCGCGGACTGGCGCAGGACGCCGCCTACATCAGGAGCGTGGTGCGCCAGATCGACGCCCCGGTCGTCCTGGTCGGACACGGTTACGGAGGCGCTGTCATCACCCATGCCGCCGGCGACTGCGACCAGATTGTGGCCCTGTGCTACGTCGCGGCGTTCGGCCTGGACGCCGGAGAGTCCGTCCTGGACATCCTGAGCCGTTTCGCCTCCGCACCGGTGACCGACACCACCATCACGGCAGCGCTGCCCGCCCGGTTCACCGGTGGCCCGGAGGGCGAGATGTACCTCATCGAGGAACAGTTCGGGCCGACGTTCGCCGCCGACCTGTCACCGCACGTCACCGATGCGCTGGCCGTGACCCAACGCCCCATCGCGCGACGCGCGTTGACCGGTACGTCGGGGCCGCCGGCCTGGGCCTGCAAGCCGTCGTGGTACGCCATCGCGGCCGCCGACCGGATGCTCGCCCCCACGGCCCAGCGTTTCATGGCCCAGCGCATGGCGGCCACCGAGTACTCGGTGGCCGCTTCGCACGGCGTCGTCCTGTCACAGCCCGGCGCCGTGGCGGCGATGATCCGGGAAGCCGCCGAACAGGGCACGGACCGTGGCGACGGCTACGGGCTCCCGCGCAGCTGATGCGCAGGTCAATCGGCTAGCATCCCTGTTCGATCGGTAAAACGCCGGTGTCAGAGCCTCTCCTCGGCCACGCGGACACCTGGCCTCGACCACAGGCTTGCTCGGGAAGGCACCACCTTGAACTCACCGGCCAGACCGTCGGCGCGACGGATCACCACCCTTCTCGGGACCGTCGCCCTCGCACTGGCTGCCACCGGCTGCGGCGGGGGAACCGGCGCCGCATCGGCCTCGGATAAGGTGACCTCCATCACCGCGCTCGACTACTACACCGACGCGACCGAGCACGCCCAGTGGAGCAAGCGGCTCACCGACTGCGGTAGGACCGCCGGCGTCAGGGTCGAGCACACCAGTGTCCCGGCGCCGTCGCTCATCCCCCGGGTCCTGCGACAGGCGTCGTCACGCACCCTGCCCGACCTGCTGATGCTCGACAACCCCGACCTCCAGCAGATCGCGAGCACCGGCGCACTGACGCCGCTGGACCGCTACGGCATCGACACCACCGGCTTCGCCGAGGGCATCCTGTCGGCGGGCACCTACCGCCGAAAGGTGTATGGGCTGGCGCCCGCCGTCAACACGATCGCCCTCATCTACAACAAGGACATGCTCGCCGAGGCCGGTGTCGCCGTGCCACGGACCTGGAACGAGCTGAAGACGGCGGCCGCCCGCCTGACCCGCCCGGGGCGCTACGGCATCGCCGTCTCCGCCAACGCCACCCCCGAAAGCACCTGGCAGTTCCTGCCCTTCCTGTGGTCCGACGGCGGGGACGAGAAGCACCTGGACACCCCGCAGGCCGCTCAGGCCCTCCGGCTGTGGACCGACCTGGTGAAGAGCGGATCCATGTCGAAGTCGGCACTGAACTGGACCCAGGCCGACCTCCACGACCAGTTCGCCGCTGGAAAGACCGCCATGATGGTCAACGGACCCTGGCGGATTCCCGCGCTGAACAAGGACCATGACCTGCACTGGGGAGTGGCCCCCCTCCCCGTCCGCCAGAAGGGGCAGAAGCTCGTCACGCCCCTCGGCGGCGAGGTGTGGACGGTACCGCAGAACTCTTCCCCGTCCCGGCAGGAGAAGGCCGCCCGGGTCCTGGCCTGCCTGAACGACCCCACGACCATGCTGGCCGTGGCGAAGGATCACCTCACCGTGCCCTCCCGCACCGCGGTGGCGGCCCGGTACGCCGAGCAGGTCCCGTCGATGTCCGGCTTCGTCACCAGCGTGGAGCGGGCCCGCTCCCGTACCGCCGAACTCGGCGTCAAGTGGCCCGGAACGGCGACGGCGATATCCACGGCGATCCAGTCCGCGCTGACGGGCCGGCAGACGCCGGAGGAGGCACTCGCCCGCGCGCAGCGGCTCGCGACCGCTTCATGACCTGTCCGCCGGCCCCCACCCGGACCCGCTTGCGGGCACTGCTCGCCCAGTGGGGGTTCGTCGTGCCCGCCGTGGTCTACCTGCTGCTGTTCTTCGGCTACCCGATCGTCGAGAACGTGGTGATGAGCTTCCAGCAGTACACGCCCGCCACCTTCTACACCGGGGCCGCGCCGTTCGTCGGGCTGCGGAACTACGCGGAGATCCTGGCGTCGGGCCTGTTCTCCCAGGCACTGCTGACCACGGTCCTGTTCACCGCGGGTTCGGTCGCCGGGCAGTTCCTGCTCGGTCTCGCCCTGGCCCTGTTCTTCCGCCGCAGCTTCCCGCTCGGCGGCCTGTTGCGCTCGCTCCTGCTGCTGCCGTGGCTGCTGCCGCTGGTCGTCTCGGCCACGACGTGGAAGTGGATGCTCGACACCGACGACGGAGTCGTCAACAACGCACTGCGCGCCCTCCACATCGTGTCGTCCGGCATCCCCTGGCTCACCGGCACCTCACAGGCACTCGTGTCGGTGACCCTCGTCAACATCTGGGTGGGAATCCCCTTCAACACCGCGATCCTGTACAGCGGTCTGCGGAACATCCCGGCCCAGCTGTACGAGGCGGCAGACCTGGACGGCGCCGGTCCGGTGGCGTCGTTCCGCCACATCACGTGGCCGCTGCTGCGGCCCGCCGTGAGCGTCGTGCTGGTGCTGGGCGTGGTCTACACCCTCAAGGTGCTGGACATCATCCTCGTCGTGACGGGCGGAGGACCGGCCGACGCCACGCAGACCCTCGCCACCCAGTCCTATGAACTGTCCTTCCAGCAGTTCGAGTTCGGGCGCGGCGCCGCCATGGGCAACGTACTCATCATCCTCTCGCTCGTCCTCGCCCTCGTCTTCCTGCGCGCCGACCGGCGCGCCGCGCACGCATGAGGGGCGGGCCGGTGCGGCGCGGACGCCGCCGTGGCCTGCTCTCCACCGTCGTCGGGACAGTCCTGCTCGCGGTGATGCTGTTTCCCGTCTACTGGATGGTGAACGCCTCTCTGCAGCCGACGGGCACCACACTGCGGGCGGGCTGGTTCCCTTCCCACCCGGACTTCAGCGGCTACGCCACGGCACTGCGCGATCAGGGACCCAACCTGGTCACCAGCCTCGTCGTGGCCCTCGGCAGCGTCGCGCTCAGCCTCGGGCTCGCCGCTCCGGCTGCCTACGCCCTGGCCCGGTTCTCCCTGCGGGGAACCAGCCTCGTACTCTTCGGGGTCCTGATCACGCAGATGGTGCCGGGCATCGTCGTGGCGAACGCGCTCTACGGCGCCTACAACGACCTGGGACTGCTGAACTCCCGCCTGGGACTCGTCCTCGCGGACTCCACCGCCGGGGTCCCGTTCGCCGTCATCATCCTGCACTCGTTCATGGGGGGCATTCCCAGGGAGATCATCGAAGCCGCGCGCGTGGACGGCGCCGGGAGGCTGCGCACCTTCTGCGCCGTGGTGCTGCCGCTGAGCCGGAACACACTGGTCACCGCCGCTCTCTTCACCTTCCTCTTCACCTGGAGCGACTTCCTCTTCGGCCTCACACTGACCACCACCGAGACAGTGCGGCCGGTCACCCTGGGCATCTACGAGTACATCGGTGCTCACACGACCCAGTGGAACGCGGTGATGGCCACCGCGGTCCTGGCGTCGGTGCCGGCCGCGGTGCTGCTCGTCGTCGCCCAGCGCTTCATCACCGTCGACGCCACCAGCGGCGCGGTCAGGTGAGGGTCCGCAGCTCGGTCTTGAGCCGGCGCAGGATCTCCGGGGTCACCGGGTCGGTGATGTCCGCGAACTCCTCGTGCTTCTTCAGGAACTTGGCCACATAGGGGCAGACCGGCACGATGCGCATGCCTGAGCGGCGTACGTCGGTGAGGGCCTCCTGGACCAGGCGCGCGGCCAGTCCCTGTCCGGCGAAGGCGTCGTCGACTTCCGTGTGGTAGAAGACCCGCTGCTCACCATGGTCGCGATAGGCGGTCAGACCGGCGAGCCGGCCGCCGACCAGAATCTCGTAACGGTGTCTGTCGTCTGCTCGTTCCACGGTCGAGGTGGGGGAGGGCTGGCTCATCGGGTTCCTTTCGACGGGTTCGGGTCGGCGGTGTGCCGGACCTCCCGGGGACGAGGGGTCCCGAGGAGGCGCCGAAGGTCCGGCTCCGGCGTCCGACCGGGGGGTGGTCACCACCGCGTTCACGGCCGTGGCCGCAGCCAGGGGGCGTCGGCGGCGGAGAGGCGGTGGGTGGTCACGGAGGTGACCGCGAGCAGGACCAGGGTGAGGCTCAGGACGACGACCAGGTGGCCGTGCAGCAGGAGCGCGGCTCCGATCAGGGCGCCGAGGAACATGGCGAGCACGGACAGGATTCGGCGGCCGGGGCGCGGCGCCTCGCCGCCGGCCGGGGTGGAGTCGGCGGCCAGACTCGTCAGCGTCAGGGTCAGCACGGTGGTGGTGAGGTCCGGCACGCCGAGGCGCCGGGCGACCGCGTTCTGCAGTCCCATGGCGAGCCCCAGGAACACGATCAGCGTGTACTGGACGGAGGTGGTGACCCGGCCGTCGGCCACCGCGGCGACCACCACGGTGACCGCGACCAGCACCGTCTGCACCGCCGTCGCCGCTCTCAACATGTGCCCTCGGTGCGTGGCGAACCGCGTGCCGAGCCTGCCGCCCGCGAGCGCGCCCAGGAGGAACACGGTCATCGAGACGACGGACGCGAACGCGGACAGGCTCTCGGCGCCTCCCAGGGCGAACCCCAGAAAGACCACGTTGCCGGTCATGTTGGCGACGAAGACGTGTCCGAGGGCCAGATAGCTCACCGAGTCCACCAGGCCGGTGACCACCGTCATGGTCAGCAGCAGCGGGGGCAGCGGACCGTGGCGTTCCTCGCCCCGGGGCACCAGCGTGCCGACGGCGTCACTCAGCAGCTTGCGCATGTCGCGTCCCTTCCACCTGGGAGTCCGTCCGGTGCAGCACCACGCGGGCGAGCAGTCCGCTCATCGGGCCGAGCACGATCGCGGCGACGGCGATCCACAGCGGCCTGGGGGTGGTGCCCAGCGCGTGGTCCACGGACCACCGTCCGGGCCCGGTGAGGGCCAGCGAGGCCGAGACGACGACGAGGACCATCGGGTACTCGTAGCCGTCGTTCTGCACCCACAGGCCCTTGTGCCACTTGACGGTGCCCGCGACCGTCATCACGCCCATGGCGGCCATCGTGGCCAGGGGCGTGAGCAGCCCGAGGGCCAGGAACAGGCCGGCACCGATCTGACTGGCTCCCGCGACGAGTGCGGTCAGCACTCCGCCGCGGAATCCGTCGCGGCGGAATTCCTCGGTTCCGCCCGCCAAGCCGTTGCCCCCGAGCCGGAAGCTCACCTTCTGCACCCCGTGACCGGCGATGAGCAAGCCCGCCACCAGCCGCAGGACCAACAGTCCAGCGTCCATCGTGTTCCTGCCTGTTCCTGGATCAGAATCGGTGCGGTCAGCCGGCGGCGTGGGCGCCGATGACGGACTGCGCGTACACCACACCGAGGCCGTAGGCGCCGGCGTGCTCCTTGACGACCTCGGTGACCGGGACGTATGTCTCCGTGCGCGCCCAGTCCCGCTGGAGCTCCAGGAGCACCTGCACCCATGTCACCGGAATCGCGCCGGCCTGGATCATGCGCTGGACGGCGTGCTCGTGGGCCTGCGGGCTGACACCGCCGGACGCGTCGGTGACGACGTAGACCTCGTAGCCCTGGGCGAGGGCCGACAGCGTCGGCAGGACGACACAGACCTCGGTCCACAGGCCGGCGATGACCAGCTTCTTGCGGCCTGTCGCCTTGACGGCCTCGACGAAGGGCACGTCCTCCCAGGCGTTCATCGAGGTGCGGTCGATGATCTTCTGGTCGGGGAAGACCGCGGCCAGTTGCGGCATGATCGGGCCGGAGAAGGACTCGGCGGCCACGGTGCTGAGCACGGTCGGCACGTCGAAGACCTTGGCGGCCTTCGCCAGGCCCACGGTGGCGTTCATGATCGAGGTGCGGTCGCCGCTGGCGGCGGCGAAGAACATCTGCGGCTGGTGGTCCACGAAGAGCACGGCGCAGTTATCGGGGGTGAGCAGGTCGGGGCTGGGGGCGGCGGTGACGTCGGAGATGTTGACCATGAGGATGAACCTTTCCTATCCAGGTAGAACCGTCCGTGTGCGGACGGAGTCGGTGGGTGTCCCGGCAGGGGCGCTCAACGGCCCGGCCCCTGCCGGGTGTACTAGAGGTCGAAGCAGGGATCGAAGGGCGTGCTCGCGGTCTCTGGGGTGAGGCCACGGGCGATGCGCCAGTGGCGGTGCTGCTCCGATTCGGCGACGGCCTGGCCGAGGGACTCCGCCTGGCGGGCGCCGGCCGCTGAGGGAGACGCCTGGTAGCCGCCGAAATGCGCCACCGGGCTCCAGGCGGGGCTGACGGGCGGCAGTTCCTCGTCGAGCCCCTCGTAGGTGCCGGCGGCGTAGACGATCCGCCCGCCGGTCACCGTCAGCAGCGACTCGATGTGCCCGATCTCAGGCTCGGGCACGGTGAAGTAGTCCTCGGACAGCATCGCCAGGTCCGCGTAGCAGCCCGGCCGCAGGACGCCCTTGACCTCGTCCTCGCCGGTCAGTACGGCGCCGGCGCGGGTGAACATCGTCAGCGCGCACTGCCGGTCGACGCGGTTGGCCGGCGGCCGCAGCGTCAGGTCGCCGACGGTGCGGCCGCTGACCAGCCAGTGCAGGGCCACCCACGGGTTGTAGGAGGACACCCGGGTGGCGTCGGTGCCGGCGGCCACGGTCAGCCCGCGGTCCAGCATGGCCCGGATCGGCGGGGCGTCCGCGGCGGCGCCGGGACCGTAGCGGCGCAGGAACGCCTCACCCTGGAAAGACAAACGATTCTGCACGGACATGGCGCCGCCGAGCGCGGCGATGCGGTCGAGGCTGTCCGTGGAGACGGTTTCCGCGTGGTCGAACAGCCACCGGTTCCCGGCCGGGAACAGCCCGTCCGCGGCGAGTTTCTCGAAGACCGCGAGGTCCCGGCGGATGGTCTCGTCGTAGGTGGCGTGCAGCCGGAAGCCCCACCCGTTCTCCATGAGGAGACGGACGGCCTTCTCGAACTCGACCTCGTAGTCCGACGTGAGTTCTGGACGCGGCTCGGCGAAGTTCTCGAAGTCCGCGGCGGCCCAGGTGAGGTTCTCGCCCGCGCCGTTCAGGCGCAGCCATTCGTCCCCGTCCTCGGGGCGGGCCATCTCGATCCAGCGGGCGAGATCGTCGACCTCCTGGCCCGGAGTCTGCGGGAAGAGATGATAGGCGATGCGCATCGAGAGCTGGCCGGCCTTGGCCAGTTCGATGACGGTGGCGTAGTTGTCGGGGAAGTTCTGGAATCCGCCGGCGGCGTCGATCGCCGAGGTCAGTCCGAACCTGTTCAGCTCGCGCAGGAAATGACGGGTGGAGGTCTTCTTGTCCTCCTCGCTCTCCAGGACCGGCGCCTTGGCGAGGGTCGAGTAGAGGATGAGGGCGCTGGGCGCGGCCAGCAGCATGCCGGTCGGTTCCCCGTCCCGGCCGCGCATGATCTGGCCGCCCTTGGGGTCGGGCGTGTCCTTGGTGTAGCCGGCGGCCTTGAGCGCCGCACGGTTCAGTACGGCCGAGTGGTACAGGTGCAGCACGAACACCGGGGTGTCCGGGGCGGCCGCGTTCAGTTCGGCGACGGTTGGCAGCCGGCGCTCGGCGAACTGCTCGACGGACCAGCCGCCCACCACCCGCACCCACTGGCCCTTCGGGGTACGCGCGGCCTGCTCACGCAGCATCGCCAGCCCCTGCCGCAGGCTGCGCACCCCGTCCCAGCGCAGCTCCAGTACGTAGTTCAGGCCCCCGCGGATCACGTGCAGGTGGGCGTCGTTGAGGCCGGGGACGACCCGGCGGCCGCATGCGTCGACCACCTTGGTGGCCGTACCGATGTGCGGGGCCACGTCGTTGTCGTCGCCGACGACGGTGATGACGCCGTCCCGGACCGCGATGGCCTCGGCGTGCGGGCGCCTCGGGTCGGCTGTGTGGATCTTCGCGTTGCGGACGACGAGGTCTGCGGCATCGTCGGAGGCATGCGGAACGAGCCCGCCGACCGGCATTGTCGACATCTCTTGAAGTCCTTTCCGGGACAGGGGAGTTCGGTTCCGTCCACTCGCGGCGCGCCAAGGCGAAGTCCGGGATACGCGCCGCGCCGGTGGGATGGAGGGCAGACGCGGCAAGGGGCCGCGGTCTCGCTCGGGCCCTCACGATAGGCACGGCCGACCTGCGGCAATGTCTCCGCAGTGCACCGGACTTGGTCCCACAGTGCACTGCGTCGCTCAGTACTCCGCACGCTCGCGAGACGGCCGGAAGCCCGCAGTGCGCTGGGGGAACAGCGGTGGTGCGCTCACGGAGAACCCCGACCTGGCGACGCTCACTAGCGTGACCGGCGCACCACACGAAACAGTCCCTTGGAACAACGGGAGAGGCACATGTCCCACACCGTCGAGCCGGTTCAGCCGGTACTGGAACCCGCGGCGGCCGCCTTCGCGGAGGCGACCGCCAACCCGCCCTACCTCTTCGACCTGCCCCCGGCGGAGGGACGCAAGGCCGTCGACGAGGTGCAGTCCGGCGAGATCGACAAGCCGGCGATCGACGAGGAGTGGATCACCGTCTCCGGCGGCCCCACGGGCAGTGTCCGGGCCCGCATCGTCAAGCCCGCCGGGGCCACCGGCACCCTGCCGGTGATCCTCTACATCCACGGCGCCGGCTGGGTGTTCGGCAACGCCCACACCCACGACCGCCTGGTGCGCGAACTCGCCGTCGGCGCGAAGGCCGCGGTGGTCTTCCCCGAGTACGACCTCTCGCCCGAGCACCGATACCCGGTCGCCATCGAGCAGAACTACGCGGTCGCGCGGTGGGTCGTGCAGGAGGGCGCCGTCAAGGGCCTGGACGGCACACGGCTGGCCGTGGCCGGGGACTCCGTCGGCGGCAACATGAGCGCCGCCCTCACCCTGATGGCCAAGGAGCGCGGCGACGTCTCCCTGGTGCAGCAGGTGCTGTTCTACCCGGTGACGGACGCGAACTTCGACACGCCGTCCTACCACCAGTTCGCCACCGGTTACTTCCTGCGTCGCGACGGCATGCAGTGGTTCTGGGACCAGTACACGACCGACGAGGCCGAGCGCGCCCGGATCACCGCCTCCCCGCTGCGCGCCACCACCGAGCAGCTCACCGGCCTGCCCCCGGCCCTCGTCATCACCGGCGAGGCCGACGTCCTGCGCGACGAGGGCGAGGCGTACGCCAACAAGCTTCGCGAGGCCGGCGTCCCCGTCACCGCCGTGCGCTTCCAGGGCATCATCCACGACTTCGTGATGCTCAACGCCCTGCGCGGGACCCACGCCGCCGAGGCCGCCATCACGATGGCCGCCGGCACCCTGCGCGCCGCCCTGCACACCGCCTGACCGCAAGGAGATCCAGCAGACATGAGCACCACCACTCCCACCGTCGTCCTCGTCCACGGCGCCTTCGCCGACGCGGCCAGCTGGTCCGGCGTCATCGAGGAGCTCCAGCGCCACGACATCCCGGTCATCGCCCCGCCCAACCCGCTGCGCGGCCTGGCCTCGGACGCCGCGTACGTCGCCTCCGTGGCCGCCCAGATCGACGGCCCCGTCGTGCTGGTCGGCCACTCCTACGGCGGTGCGCTGATCACCGTCGCCGGCACCACGGAGAACGTCGTCGGGCTGGTCTACGTGGCCGCCTACGTCCTCGAAGAGGGCGAGAGCCTCGGCGAGCTGCAGGGCCGCTTCCCGCTCTCCCCGCTGGTGAGCAACCTCAAGCAGTGGACGTACCCCGTCGCGGACGGCGACCCGGCCGTCGAGGTCACCATCGCCGCGGACGCCTTCCCCGCGGTCTTCGCCGCCGACGTGCCCGCAGACGTCACGAAGGTGCTGGCCGTGGCGCAGCGCCCGCTGGCCGCCGCCGCCTTCGAGGAGAGGGCCTCCGCCGCTGCCTGGAAGACCAAGCCGTCCTGGGCGCTGGTCGCGGGCGCCGACACCGCGATCAACCCCGAGGTGGAGCGCTTCGGCGCGAAGCGCGCGGGGGCGACCGTCGTCGAGATCGAGGGCGCCTCGCACGCGGTCGCCGTCTCCCAGCCGAAGCAGGTCGCCGAGCTGATCCGCGAGGCGGTGCGCGCCACGAGCTGACCAGGGGAAAGGGGTGCTGCGCGGAGAAAGACTCCGGGCGGCACCCCATTCCGTCTCACGGCCCCTCTCGCCGTACCCGCTCGGCCCGGTCGACCAGCGTGACCACGACGACCAGGGCCGCCGCCGCCAGAGCGGCGAGGAGGGCCGGCGCCGGCGAGCGGGCAGCCATCAGGACTGCCACCGCCACCGCGGGAAACGCAAGCTGTTCGACCCGGCTCCGCCGGTGCGGCCGGACATGCACAGCCCACAGGGTGATGAGGAAGACCGCCGCCGGCACCGTGACCGCGCCACCCGCCGACAACGGCGGGGCACCGGTGCGCCCGGTGATCAGCTGGGCGTACGCCGCCAGACCGGCTCCCTCGGCGGCTGCCGAGGCCAAGATCAGATAGTGGCCGTACGCCCAGGTGAACCTCCTGCGATGGGCCTGGTGCGAGGTGGCGAGCAGGGTGTGGGCCGGCCGGGCGAAGTACAGCCACCACAGGGCAAAGACGAGCAGCAGGCCGCCCGCCGCCAGCAGGTACAGCGCCGCGGTGTCACGGTCCCGGTTCAGGGCACCGCGGACCGCCGCCGCGGCGGCCGCGACGGACTCACCCAGCACGATGAGGACGAACAGCCCGTACCGCTCGGCGATGTGGTGCGGATGCCACGGGGTCATTCCGGCGGACTGCGCCCACACCGGAACGCAGACCTCGGCGACGATCAACGCGATGATGGCCGGCAGGCGCGCCGGGACCGGGAGGAAAAGCACCCCGACCCAGCCGACCTGACAACTCGTCACTCCCGTGGCGAAGCGGAGCGCGGTCCGCCGCCGAGGGGGATCCGATCGTGCGACACGCAGCCACAGCGTGGTCAGCGTCGTACGCAGGACGACGTATCCGAGCGTGACGACGCGCAGATCGCTTTCCTCGCACGCGCTGGGGACACCGGCGGCGAGGATGAGGGAGCCCGCGATCTGGACCAGCACCGTCAACCGGTAGGGGACGTCGTCAGGGTCATAGGCGGATGCGAACCAGGTGAAGTTCATCCAGGCCCACCAGATCGTGAAGAAGACCAGCGCGAAGCGCAGGGCGCCGGTGAGCCAGTGCCCGCTCGTCACCGCCGTGTTCAGACACGCGGACGCCTGCGCGACCGCGATGACGAAGCACAGGTCGAAAAAGCACTCCAGCGTCGTGGCGGTTCTGTGCGCTTCCCTCGGGTCCCGCCCCCGCAGGCTCAGCGCGGGGCTCCCGGAGCGCAATCCACCCTCCGCTGCTCGCTCGGCATCATGCCTCTCCTCGTCGTTTTCCGGGCCCACGTCGTCAGCGACGTTAGGCGGGACGAGGTGCTGAGCCGTGCCCGCCGGCGCACGGGGGCTTGCCCGCGAGTGAACAAGGGCACGCACGGATCGTTCCGTGCGCTCCCGAGCACGTGCATGTGCGCTTCAGGGCAACCCACCCGCCGTGCCGGCACCTAGCGTCACTCGTGTCCACGGCCACTCAGCAGGAGGCGGAACATGACCATCGAATCCCAGCACGTCGGCAGCCAGCCGTGGCTGCACCAGAAGGGCGAGATCATCCAGGAGTTCGGGACCGTGAAGCAGTTCCCCCTCGGCCTGTCCTACGAGACGCGCATGTACTCCTGCCAGCGCCTCAACAAGGTCCTCGCGGACACCCAGATCCTTCACGGCCTCTACAAGAAGCACCACTGGCTGATGCGCGGGGCGACCTTCTACCAGCTCCACCTGGTGCTGGACAAGCACGCGGCGGAACAGCTGGAACTCGTCGACGCCCTTGCCGAGCGGGTCCAGACCCTGGGCGGTGTCGCTGTGGGCGATCCGCGGCACGTCGCCGAGATCACGTCGATCCCGCGCCCTCCGGACGGTGTGGAGGAGGTCCCCGCGATGCTCTCGCGACTGCTGGAGGCCCACGAGGTCATCCTGACGGAGGCCCATGATGCGGCTGCCCGCACCGCCGAGCTGGGCGACGACGGCACCAACGACCTGCTCGTCTCCCAGGTGGTCCGGACCGGCGAACTCCAGGCGTGGTTCCTCGCCGAACACCTGGTCGATACGCCCTTGGTCCGTGTCCGTGCCTGAGCGATGACTTCCTCACCGCCCTTTGAATCGCCCGCCCCGGGTTCGTGCGCGGCGGGCGATGTCCTTGCCGAAGCGTCCGGTTGTGGAGTGCGTGGCGATTCTGGAGCCTGCAGTAAAGGGCGTCTGACCTGCTGGTTTCCTGACTTCCCAGGTTGCGGCGGGTCGCGCCGACCTGTTTCCGTGGTGCGGCCGGGGGCCGGGAGGGGATGTTCTCGCGAGGGGTGGCTGAACTGGAGTCCGGTCAGGCTCTGTTGGGCGGGTCCGCCGTCCCGGTGGAGGTCGGAAGAAGGCGACTGAGGTGCGTGGGGCTGCGCCCTGCGCGGCTGGCGTTGGTCGAGCCCGTCATGACGTGACTTCGCGCGCGGAAGGCTCCGCGGAACTCCGCCAGCGGGGTGCGCGGGGCGGCCGTCCGGCACGGCGGTCACGAGATCGACATGCCTCCGTCGATGGACAGGACCTGACCGGTCATGTAGTCGGCGTCCAGCAGCAGTTCGATGCCGCGGGCCACCTCGTCGGGCGTGCCCATGCGGCCGAACGCGGTCCGGGCCACGAGCGTGGCGCTGACCTCGGCGGGCACCTCCTCGGTGAGCGCGGTGGCCATGAGGCCGGGTGACAGCGCGTTGACCGTCACATTGAACCGCCCGCACTCCAGGGCCAGGCTCCGGGTCATCCCCACCACACCGGCCTTGGCCGCCGAGTACGCCGTCTGGCCCCGGCTGCCGAGGAGACCGGCGGGCGAGACGACGTTGATGACGCGTCCCCAGCGGCCCCGCAGCATGTCCGGGAGCGCCGCCCGGCAGGTATGGAAGGTGCCTGTCAGATTGACGGCGATGGTCCGGGTCCAGTCGTCGACGGACTGGGTGACCATGAGACCGTCCCGGCGGATCGCCCCCGCGTTGACGAGGACGCTGATGCTTCCCAGCTCGGCGCGTACCCGGTCGACCATGTCCCGGGTGGCGGCCCAGTCGGCGACGTCCGCCTGCACGAGCGCGCTCGGCCCGCTGAGCTCGGCCGCCACCTTGCGGGCCCGGTCCTCACCACTGGTGTAGTGCAAGGCCAGCCGGTAGCCACGGTGATCCAGGACCCGTGCCACGGCGGCGCCGAGCGCTCCCGAAGCGCCGGTGACGAGAGCGACGCGGCCGTCGGTACCCGGCGCCGCCATCAGACCTGCGCTCCCGTACGCGTGCCGGCCGGGCGGCACGGCGCGGTCAGGGAGGCCGCCGGTGCGAGGGCTCCCACCATGGTCTCGCGTTGACGTGCCCTCCGTGTGCGCCGAAGGCCGAAGATCCGCGTCCGGTCGAAAGCCATCACACCACTCCGCAGGTACGGGTCGGGAAAGGGACGGGTCGGGATCCGATCCTCCGGGGGAGGTCCGGCCGCCCTCGCACCCGGGCAGGCGGTTCACAGCGGACAAGGCGCGACGAGCCGAGTCCGGTCAAGGGGTCGGCGCGGGGCGCGAGGACCTCCGGGCGCGGTGTCACCTTCGACAGGCTCCACCTCGCCCGGAGGTCCCGTTTGCGTACCCGTTCGGTTCCGCTACGAGGCGACGGACGATTCGTCGGCCGCTTCCGTCACGAAACGCTCGGCCGCCGCCGCGTCGACGCCCAGCGAGGACAGGAACCCGGCGCCGTCCTCCTCCTCCAGCAGCCCCAGCAGGACGTGGCCGGTGCTGACGGTGTCGTCGGCGAGGCGCAGGGCCACCCGCGACGCCAGTTCCAGCGCCTTCTTCGCGCGGGTGTCGTACGGAATCAGCACCGGATCGGCGTCGCTGCGCGGCGGCAGGGCGGCCAGCGCCGTGTCCCGCGCCTGGTCGAGGTCGATGCCCTGTGCCCGCAGGGCGCCGACCGCGCAGCCCTCGGTGCCGAGCAGGCCGAGGAAGACGTGCACGGGGACGATCTCAGCGTTGCCGGCCACCTTGGCCTCGTTCATGCCGGCGATGATGGCGCTGCGGGCGGGCTGGGAGAACTTCTCGAAGGCGTTGGACGGCTTGGCGTCCGGCTTGCCGACGAACCGCTTCTGGGCCGCCTGCCGGGTGACGCCCATGCTGCGGCCGATGTCGGTCCAGGACGCGCCGGAACGACGGGCCTGGTCGACGAAGTGACCGATGAGGTGGTCGGCGACCTCGCCGATGTGGTCGGCCAGCAGGACGGCGCCGGCGAGCTGGTCGAGGGCGTCGGTGTGGTTCTCGGTGATAGCCGTGATCAGCTCATCGAGCTTGACCGGCGGAGTGATCTGCGTCATGTGTCAACCTTAGGTTGTCAGCAGCGGAGGTGTCAACCCGAGGTTGTCACTTCTCTCTCGGCCGGTCCCGGACCGGCGTGGCCGCCGCGCTCCGCGGCGGCCACGCCCGCTGCCGACGGGTGCGTGGCGGCCGTCACTCCTACCAGGTGACCGGCATCTCGGCCGGGCCGAACGCCTGGATCGAGTGGTACTTGTACGTCAGTTCCGCCTCGGGCACGGCGAGCGCGAGCGTCGGGACCCGATCGAAGAGGGTCGTGTAGACGATCTCGAGCAGGCCCGGCACCAGGCGGTCCGCCGGGCACTTGTGCGGTCCGTGACCGAACGCCATGTGCCGGGCGGGCTCCTCCCGCATGAGGTTGAGCTGGTGGGGATACGGACACACCGACGGGTCGCGGTTGACGGGCAACGTCGGCACCGCCACACCGTCACCGGCCTTGATCAGCGTGTCGCCGATGAGCACGTCCTCCGTGGCCAGCCGCATGGGGGTTCCGTCGTTGACCGAGAAGTACCGGAGCATCTCGTCCACCGCGACCGTCATCCGGTCCGGATCGGCGAGCAGTGTCGGCCGCTCCTCCGGGTGGTTCAGCAGGGTGAGCACGCCCAGCGAGATCATCGTGGACACCGAGTTGTGAATGCCCTGGGCGTTCGACAGCATCAGCGGCGCCATCTCGTACCAGTCGATCTCGCCGTGCTTCTCGCGTTCCTGCACGATCAGGCGACTCATCATGTCGTCGCCGAGGTGGTTCGCCTTCTCCTTCAGGACCTCTATCGCGTGCCCGTTCAGACGGTCGGCCGCTTCCCTCTCCTCCGCCTCGGTGGAGGTGCCCAGCAGCAGCTTCCAGACGTTCTCCCGCATGATCCGCAGCTCGGCCGCGGGGATACCCAGGAACATCTCCTGCAACCGCCAGGCGATGGGGAACGCCAGCTCCTCCACCAGGTCGACCGGTTTGGTCTGCTGACCCAGCATTGCGTCGATCTTCTCCTCCACGGCGACGCGCAGACGCGGCATCAGTCGGGCCAGCCCTGCCGGGGAGAACTCCTGAATGATCGACTTCTTCTTCTCCAAGTGTTCCGGGCCGTCCAGGTTGATCATGAACGGCGCGCAGTACTTCAGCTTCTTCAGCGAGTCAGGAGTCAGCTTCGGAAAGCGGTCGTCCGTCTTGTCCGAGCTGAATCGTGGGTCGGAGAGCGCGATGCGGGCGTACTCGGGCCTCACGATCATCCACACCAGTTTGCCCGTGGGCAGTGCCACCTGGCCGATGCCGCGTTCCCGCAGCGTTTCGTACTCGGCCGGCAGCACGCCGGGGAGCTGCCGACGAATGGGGTGGGTCGGGAGTTTGGTCATGCCGGCACCTCTGCAGCCCAGTGGTAGAAACGGGTGGCCAACGAATTGCCTTGCGGGTCGTACGGCGGAATGAGCTCCGTGAGGTCGTCGACGAGCTGGAGGAAGCGGGGGTCGCCCTCCGTCCACACCTCGCTGATCGCCTGCATGCTGTTGGCTACGGCGAAGTCCTGGATGTGCAGGTAGATACCGCGCCACAGATAGATCTGGCGGCGCAGCGTCCCCATCTTCTGCGGGATATCGGTCGCATCCGACTCCGCGAACAGCCGCGACACCTCGGGGATGTGTTCCTGGCGCTGGACGTTGACGATCACCGCGCTGTACGTCTGCTCCAGGTCGTCCAGTTGTTCAGCCGGCCACAGGTAGAAACGCTCGGCCGTCGGCCGGTCGACCGGGCCGTCCCAGTCCTCCGTCGCGGCGTGATCGCCGAAATAGGGCGACAGGTGTTCGTTCAGCCGAGTGCACCGGGGGTCGGTGGTGATGATCCGGTACGCCTCGTCCGGGTCGGCGACGTCCCAGTCCTGCATATGCACGTAAAGGTCGCTGTAGCTGAAGACCTGTCTGCGGCGCAACTGCGGCAGTTCAGAAGCGACCTCGCCATCGAACTCCCGAAGGATCTTGGTGACGTCGGCGACGTTACCACTGTCGAACGAGCCGACAGTGATGATGCTCGGCATAAGCGTCTCCTCACGATGGGCGGGGTGCCTTTCGAGCGCGCTCAGCTTGCGCTCGCGCCTTCGACGCCGGATCGACGCCCGATCAACGGCCGGGGCCGACCGCGGACGGCGAACTCGAAGGGTCCTCGAAGCGAGATCGATCGAGGACGGACATGGTCGGGCGTGACGGATCCGGACGCTACGACGCTTGTGAGGTGTCTTGTTGTGTCGAGTACACAGCGGCGAGTTGACCACGGCATCACCATCGACGCCGACGTGGAGACGGTGTTCGACACGGTCGCGGACATCGCGAGTTGGCCGCAGTTCCACCGGTCCGCCGTGCACGCGGAAACAGTCCACGTCAACGAGAAGGGGGAACTGGTCAAGCACTGGGCGCTGGCCGGTGACGCCGCCGTCCGCACCTGGCAGATCGTGCGCCGCACGGACCGGCCTGGGCGCCGCATCACCTTCGCGCACATGGAGCCCGAAGGGCCCGCCACCGAGCTGCGCGGCGAGTGGGTCTTCACCGAACTGGCGCCGAACCGGACCCGGGCCGAGCTGGTTCACCACGTCGGCGCGCCGGCCGACGCCGATCTCGGCCCGTTGCTGGACGGCATCGACGAGGACAGCGAGGACTGCCTCGCCACGCTGCGCGACACGGCGGAGCGCCGCGCCGACCTGGACGAACTCGTCGTGTCCTTCACCGACCCACTGTTCATCGCCGGTTCCGTCGAAGACGCCTACGACTACCTCTACCGGGCGGACCTGTGGCCCGAGCGCATTCCGCACGTGGTGGGGCTCGCCATGACCGAGGACGTGCCGAACATCCAGTTCTTCGACATGGACACCAAGGGCCCGGACGGCAGCACGCACACCGTCCGCTCGGTGCGGATCTGCCTCCCGCCCAAGCTGATCGTGTACAAGCAGATCTCGCTGCCGACGATGCTGGACGCGCACACCGGCCACTGGCGGTTCACCGAGGTGCCGGAGGGCGTCATCGCCGAAGCCCGGCACACCAGCACGATCAAGCGCTCGGCGCTGTCGCAGCTGGGCGGCGCGACGACGGTCGGTGAGGCGCGCCGGTACCTGCGGCGTCTGCTGAGCGGCAACAGTATGAGCAACCTCCGCCTGGCCAAGACGTACGCGGAGGAGCGCGCCGGTTTCTGAACCGGGCGCGCACCAGCCTCCGCGCGACCTCGCCACGGCGCGAGGGGTGATGAACCGCCCGGCCGGACCGTGAGCTGCCGTACCGGCACCGACACCGTCCGGGCCGGGTCCAACGAACAGAGAACCGACCAGTCAGGAGGGGCAATGGCCAAGGAGACGACCGCCAGAGGCGGGGGAGTGTGGGCAGCCGCCGATCTGCTGACCCCGATGGCGGTCCGGGTGGCGGCGACGTTGCGGTTGGCCGACCACATCGCCGCGGGCACCCGGACGACCGAGGCGTTGGCCAAGGCCGTGGACGCCGACCAGGACGCGCTGGGGCGGCTGCTGGACCACTTGGTGACCGCGGGCGTGCTGTCGAGCACCGGGCCCGCCGCCTACGAGCTGACGGCCATGGGTCACCACCTGTGCGAGGGCGAACCCGAGGGAATGCGCGCGATACTCGACATCGAAGGTGCCCTGGGGCACGCCGAGTTGAGCCTCGTCCACCTGCTGCACACGGTCCGTACCGGGGAGGCCGCGTTCCCGCAGCAGTACGGCGTGGCGTTCTGGGACGACCTGTCGGCCGACGACGGGCGCGCCGAGTCCTTCGACGCTTTGATGGGCGCAAGGCTGGCGGCGCACGCGCCCGCCGTGGCCGAGGCGTATCCGTGGGGAACGCTCCGTCATGTCGTCGATGTCGGCGGTGGCGACGGCAGCATGCTGATCGCCATTCTGCAGTCCCATCCCGATCTGCGGGGAACGGTCGTCGACCTGCCCGGCCCCGTGCGCCGTGCCGGGAAAGCCATCGCCGCGGCCGGTCTCGACCACCGGGCCGACGCGGTGACAGGCAGCTTCTTTGACGCTCTTCCAGCCGGAGCGGACGGCTACCTGCTGTCGAGCATCCTGCACAACTGGGACGACGCGGCGGCCGCCCGCATCATGCGCCGCTGTGCCGACGCGGCGCAGACGACGGGACGTGTGCTCGTCGTCGACTACTTCAACGATCAGACCGTGCAGACGGAGGGCGACCTCCGGATGCTCGCCTACTTCGGAGGCCGCCAGCACACCCTCGACCAACTGGCCGACCTGGCCGGAGCGGTCGGCCTGCACATCACCTCGGTCACCCCGGCCGGCCGTTACTCCGTCGTCGAACTGCGCGCTCCCCGCTGAACGGTCGCGCGCCGCGTCGGACGCGGGGCACCGCCGGTGCCGCTGACCGGCCGGCGCGAGCGGTTCTTCTCGCCGGCCGTCGAGAAGCGGGCTTCGATTCCGTCCAGGATGATCGCCAGACCCTTCTCGAACCGCTCGTCGGCCTCCCCGATCTCGGACGCCTGGACCATCCGGCTCAGATGCGGGAACTCGCCCGTCGCCAGCAGGGACTTGAGGTACGGCTCCATCCGCAGCCGCCAGGTATGACGATCGACGCCGGACTGGTCCGCGGTCGCCCGCTCGGTCAACTCGGCCTGCACGGCACCGCTGACCCAGGAGTGGATCAGGTTGAGTACGTCGACCGTTTCGTCCATGCTCAGGCCGCAGCCGGTGAGAACGGCGAGATCGCGTTCCATGCCGCGCATGAAGTTGGGGCCCATGATCGGGCGGGTGGCGAGGAGCGGGGCGAGCCAGGGGTGCCGCAGGAAGATCTGCCGGCGACGGTGTGCCAGGGTCGTCAGGTCCGCACGGAGATCGCCGGTCGGCTCCTGCGGCTCGAAGCCGGTCGCCTCGTCGATCATCACCGTGTACAGGTCTTCCTTGGTCGGCAGGTAGCGGTAGAGGGTCATCGCACCGGTGCCGAGTCTCTTGGCGATGGCGCGCACCGACGCGGCTTCGATGCCTTCGGAGTCCGCGATGTCGATCGCCACCGCGGCGATCTGCGCACGACTGTGCGTCGGTGCGGGGCCTCGCGCCGGCTTTTCCGGTCGCATCCAGATGATTGGTTTCGAGTCCGACACAGCAGCCATCCTACGCGTCCGGCGACATCTTGCGTACAGCGTACTCAGTTGGATAGGTTAAAACCGCGTACGCCGTACTCGGTCAGGGGTTGATGCATGGAAGACGCGATCATGTACACCGAAAATGTGAGGAAGCAGTTCGGGGACGTCGTCGCGCTGGACGGCCTGGACCTGGTGGTGCCGTCGCACACCGTCTACGGCCTGCTCGGCCCGAACGGCGCGGGCAAGAGCACCACCGTGCGGATCCTGGCCACCCTGACCCGGCCCAGCAGCGGGCGGGCCGTCGTCGCCGGCTTCGATGTGGCCCGTAACCCGGCGGACGTGCGGAAGGTGATCGGCCTGGCCGGCCAGGACGCCTCGCTCGACGAGGAGCTGACGGGCCGTGAGAACCTGCGGATCTTCGGCCGCCTCTCCCGGCTCGGCTCCCGCGGCGCCCGCCGGCGCGCCGACGAGCTGCTGGAACGGTTCGGTCTCGCCCACGCCGGTGACCGGCTGGTCGGCACCTACTCCGGGGGCATGCGCCGCCGGATCCACCTGATCGCCAGTCTGTTGCGGGCTCCCGCCGTGCTCTTGCTCGACGAGCCGACCACGGGGCTCGACGCCCACAGCCGCGTCGAGGTCTGGGAAAGCGTCCGCCGACTGGTGGCCGACGGCACCACGGTCCTGCTCACCACCCAGTGCCTGGAGGAGGTGGACAGGCTTGCCTCGGCGGTCGGCGTGATCGACCGCGGCCAGCTGATCGCCGAAGGCAGCCCGGCTCAGCTCAAGGCGCAGATCGGCAACCATATCGACGTCGTGGTGGAGTCGACTGACCAACTGCCCAGCGCCATGGCGAGGCTGGAGAGGCTCACCGGCCGGTGCCCCGAGGCGGACGGATCACGCATCGTCGTCTCCGCGGTGGACCGGATGCCCACCCTGCCGCTGATCGTGAGCGAACTGGACGCGGCCGGCGCGGTGATCCGCAACGTCGGCATCCGTGAACCCGGCCTGGACGACGTCTTCCTGACCCTGACCGGCAAGAACATCGAACCGGCGGAACCGGCCGAGACGCCGGAGGCGGTGTGGTGAACCTCCTGGCCGACGGCTGGACGCTGACCCAGCGAAGGCTGTTCCGGTTACGCCACCAGCCCGGCACCTTGCTCACCATGCTCATGATGCCGACCGCGTTCGTGGTGCTGTTCGGATTCGTGTTCGGCAGCGCGATCCGCGTACCCGGCACCTCCCACTACCGCGAGTTCATGATGCCGGGCCTGTTCGTGATGACGACCGGGACCGCCCTGTCCACGGCCATGGTGGAGGTGGCGACGGACCAAGCGCGCGGGGTGATGGAACGCCTGCGGTCGCTGCCGACCCATCGGGTGTCCGTGCCGCTCGGCCAGAGCGGCGCGGAGGGGATCCTCGGGGCCTACGGACTGGCGGTCCTGATGGTGTGCGGGCTCGTCGTCGGCTGGCGGCCGCACCACGGCGTGTTGCCGACACTCGTCGGCGTCGGCCTGCTCCTGCTGCTCCGCTACACGCTGGCATGGGTCGGCACCTACCTGGGACTGGTGGTGCGTTCGGCACGGACCGCGGCCGGCCTGACGCCCCTGACACTGCCACTCGCCATGGTGTCCAACGCCCTCGTGCCCACCGACCGGATGCCGGTCCGGCTCCGGGCGATCTGCGAGTGGAACCCGCTCAGCGCCACGGCGACGGCAGCGCGCAAGCTGTTCGGCAACCCGGGTACTCCCGGGCCGGACGCCGCGTGGCCGCTGACCCACCCGGTGACCGCGAGTCTGCTGTGGGCCGGCCTGCTGTTGCTGATCTTCGTGCCGCTGTCGGCGCGCCGCTTCGCCCGCGCCGGACTGTAGATCCGTACGCGCACTCTCCTGCCCGAGGGCGCGGCGGGTCAGAACCGGAAGCACCTTCAAAACCGGAAGCACCTCAGAACCGGAAAGCACCGTCAGAACCTCGATGGGTGCCACGTACCCGCGAGGAAACCGCTGTTCGCGCTTACGGAGGGACAAGCATGCGCGTAGTGATCATCGGAGGCGGCACCGTCGGGTTGTGCACCGCCGTCTTCCTCGCCCGTCAGGGTGTCTCGGTCCATGTACTGGAGCGCCGGGAACAGGTCAACGACCATCCGCGGGCCTTCGGGATCACCGACCGGTCGGCGGAGATCCTGCGGGAAGCCGGCATCCACATCGAGACCCAGCATCTCGCCAGGGGCCTGATGACGGGAACGAGCCTGGCCGACCTGACCACCGTCACGGCCAAGTTCGAACCGCCGGAGATCGGCCCGGCCAAGCTGGGAAGCTGCCCGCAGGACCGGGTCGACCGGGCCGCGCTGGCGCGGCTGCGGGAACTCGGCGGCCAGGTGGACTTCGGCAGCGAGGTGGTCGCGGTGGCGGACGGCAGCGTCACCACGGCGGACGGCAGGACCGTCACGGGTGACTATGTGATCGCCGCCGACGGACACCGCAGCAAGGTCCGGGAGCTCCTCGGCATCGGCATGAGCGGCCCGGGACCACTGAGCACCTCACACATGCTCAACGTGCTGTTCCGCGCCGAACTGCCCACCCCGCCGTTGTCCATGACGTTCCTGCGCAACGAACGGGCCTCGGGCATCCTGCTGAAGGTCGACAACACCGGCCGCTGGGTCTTCCACATCCCGAACGGCGACCCGGACACCCCCATCGAGCGGATACAGCAGCACATCAGGGACGCCACCGGGGTCACCGGCATCGAGCCGGAGATCATCAGCCTGTTGCCCTGGTCGTCGACGGCGCGGGTGTCCGACCGCTTCAGGCAGGGCAACGTCTTCCTCGTCGGTGACGCGGCACATGTGGTGCCGCCGGTCGGCGGTCTCGGACTCAACGGCGGTATCGCCGACGGCCACAACCTGGCGTGGAAACTGGCTGCCGGCGGTGACGCACTGCTCGACACCTACGAGGCCGAGCGCCGGCCGGTCGCGCTGTTCACCATGGAACAGACCGTGCTCCGCGCCCACAACCGTGACCTGCACTGGGACAACGATCCGAGCCGGGCCGCCGACCGGGCGGCCGTCGGCATGGCCGGCATCATGATCCCGGTGATCGGCTACCGGTACGACTCCCGCGCGGTGATCGACCCCGAACCGCTCACCGACATGGAGAACCTCGTCCTGGACGGCGCACCGGGCAGCCGCCTGCCGCACCGGTGGCTCCCGGACGGACGGTCCACGGTCGACCTCGTCGACGGCTTCACGCTGATCACCGGGACCGCGGCCGACCACTGGCTGGACGCGGCACGGAACCTGGGCATCACGGCGCACGCGGTCGAGGGGTGGGCCGAGGCCGCCGGCATCAAGGAGGACGGCGCCGTACTCGTCCGCCCGGACGGGTTCGTCGGCTGGCGTACGGCCACCACGCGGTACGCCGAGACGGCGAGCACACAACACCTGCGGGACGTGCTCGACCGGATCCTGTGCCGACAGGAGGCGTGACCCGGATCCGGACCTGTGGCATGCGGTCGACACCGGCGCGGTCGGTGTCGGCCGCATGCCGCTCTGGCGTGGGTCGGTGACCGGGCCGCCCCCGCTCGCTCCACCTCCTGGGTCGAACCACTCACGAACTCGCCTCGAACCGCTGCCGCGAGCATCGGCGCACAGTGATCCCTTGACCCCCGACCTCGAGCAAACGCGCGTCAACCGCGCCCTGTTCGCGGACGTTCCCAGCGCGACGGTGAAGGCCGGGCCGGAACGGATCAGGTCCGAGTGGGACGCGAGGCCGGTCACGAACCGAACACCGAGGCAGAGGAGGCGGAGGATGGATTTCGGCGCTGATCCCTATCCCGAGTACGCGTGGTTGCGTGCGGAGGAACCGGTCCGGCAGGTCATGGAGGGCAAGGGCCTCTACGGACTGCTGGTGACCCGGTACGAGGACGTGCGCAAGTTGCTGACCGATCCCAGGATGAGCAAGGACCCGCGCAACGCACCGCTCGACTGGCAGGAGGCGGGCAAGGGGCGGCCGCTGGAGGACCGGACCGGGCTCGGGACGCACCTGCTGACCACCGACCCGCCCGAACACACGCGGCTGCGCCGGCTGGTCTCGACCGCCTTCACCGCCCGCCGTGTCGAGGGCCTGCGCGACCAGGTGCAGCACATCACGGACGGGCTCCTCGACACGATCGTGCCGCGGGGGCGGGCCGACCTGATCACCGAGTTCGCGTTCCCGCTGGCGATCACGGTGATCTGCGAGCTGCTCGGAGTGCCCAAGGCGGACCAGGACGTGTTCCGCCAGTGGACGAAGGACTTCCGGCGGTGGACGAACACCGACTCCGCCCAGGCCGACCGCGGTGACGCGCGGCCGGTCGGACTGCGCGACCTCCTCGAGTACCTGACCGACCTGGTCGCCAAGCGCCGGCGCGAGCCGGCCGACGGTCTGGTCGACGCGTTGATCGCGGCCCGGGACGACGACGACCGGCTGGACGAGACCGAGTTGCTGTCCATGCTGTCCCTGCTGTTGATCGGGGGCTTCGAGACGACGGTCAATCTGATCGGGAACGGCACCCTGGCCCTGCTGCGCCACCCCGACCAACTCGCCCTGCTGCGCGAGCGACCGGATCTGCTGGACTCCGCGCTGGAGGAGATGCTGCGGTACGACGGGTCGTTCGAGACGGCGACATGGCGGTTCCCGCTCGAACCCATCGAGATAGCGGGTACGCGCATCGAGAAGGGCCACCCGGTGCTGCTGTCCCTGGCATCGGCCAACCGGGACGGGGCGAAGTTCCCGGCACCGGACGACTTCGACGTCGCTCGCGCGGACAACGCGCATGTGGCCTTCGGACGTGGTGCGCACTTCTGCCTCGGCGCGCCGCTGGCCCGGCTGGAGGGCCGGATCGCGTTCGAGGGGCTGCTGCGCCGGCTGCCCGGCCTCGCGCTGGCCGTACCGCAGGCGCAGTTGCGCTGGCAGCGGAGTCTCACCATCCGCGGACTCGAAGCGCTGCCGGTCACCTTCGATGCCTGACCCCGGCATCGAACATTCCGTTCACTCGCCATGGACCGTTATCAGGAAAGAGACTCACATGCCGAATGCTGCAGTCAGCGCGCGAATGGTGAGGGCACGATGAACCGCCGGATCGCCATCACGGGGATCGGCGTACGTGCCCCGGGCGGTGGAAACGCCAAGGAATTCTGGAAACTGATCTCGTCCGGCACCTCGGCCATCCGCACCATCTCGCTGTTCGACGCGTCCGGGTGCCGCTCCCGGATCGCGGGCGAGTGCGACTTCGACCCGGTCGCGGAGGGCTTCTCCGCGCAGGAGATCCGGCGCATGGACCGAAGCGCGCTGCTCGCCGTCGCCGCGACCAGGGAAGCGCTCGCGGACGCCGGCCTCGACCTGGCCGAGGCCGACCCGCATCGCTGCGGAGTCAGCGTCGGCAGCGCCATCGGCGGCACGATGAGCCTGGACCGGGAGTACAACGTACTGTCCGACGGTGGCCGCAAGTGGCTCCTCGACCACGAGTACGCGGTGCCCCACATGTACAACTATCTCGTCCCGACGTCGATCGCCGCGGACGTGGCCTGGACGGCCGGGGCGGAGGGCCCGGTGTCCCTGGTGTCCACGGGATGCACCGCGGGCATCGAGTCGGTGTCCCACGCGGCGCAGCTGATTCGCGAAGGCTCCGCCGACGTGATGCTGTCCGGCGGCTCGGACGCGTCCATCTCGCCGATCTGCGTCGCCTGCTTCGACGCGATCAAGGCGACGACGCCCCGCAACGACGAACCGGTAACCGCCTCCCGTCCGTTCGACCGCACCCGGAACGGCTTCGTGCTCGCCGAAGGCAGTGCGATGCTGGTGCTGGAGGAGCTGAACCACGCCAGGGAACGCGGTGCGCACATCTACGCCGAGATCGGCGGATGGGGCGTGCGTGCCAACGCGTACCACATGACCGGGCTGCGGGCCGAGGGCCCCGAACTGGCCACGGCCATCGAGGTGGCGCTGCGGATGGCCGGGCGCGTGCCCGAACAGGTCGACTATGTGAACGCGCACGGCTCCGGTACGAAGCAGAACGACAGACACGAGACCGACGCGTTCAAGCGCAGTCTGGGCGACCACGCCTACCGGACGCCGGTCAGTTCGATCAAGTCCATGATCGGCCACTCGCTGGGCGCGATCGGTTCGATCGAGATCGCGGCGTGCGCGCTGGCCATCGAGGCCGGACTGATTCCGCCGACGGCCAACCTGCACGAGCCCGACCCGGAGCTGGGCCTCGACTACGTGCCACTGACAGCGCGGCCGGCGGATCTGCGGACGGTGCTCAAGGTCGGCAGCGGGTTCGGTGGTTTCCAGAGCGCCATGGTGCTGACCAAGGGGGGATCCGATGAGTAGGACAGTCCCGGGGAGTGACAACGGCACGACGCCGACGCCCCCTCGTGCGGTGATCACCGGTCTCGGGGTGGTCGCGCCGAACGGATTCGACGCCGACGAGTACTGGGATGCCGTCCTGCACGGGCGTGGCGGCATAGACCGGGTCACCCGGTTCGATCCGGCGCAGTACCCGGCCGAACTGGCGGGTGAGGTTCCCGACTACGACGTGCGGGCGTACATCCCCGGCCGTCTGGTGCCGCAGACCGACCAGACCACCCGGCTGGTACTGATCGCGACGGACGCCGCGGTCCGGGACTCCGCCCTCGACCTGGCCGCACTCCCCGACGAGCAGGTCGGCATCGTCACCGGTCTCTCCGCCGGCGGGCTCGAGTACAGCCAGCGCGAGCTGGAGAAGCTCTGGAGCCGCGGCAGCGACCATGTGAGTGCCTACCTCTCGTTCTCCTGGTTCTACGCGGTGAACACGGGGCAGATCTCCATCCGGCACGGGTGGCACGGACCCGGCGGCGTCCTGACCGGGAACACCGGCGGCCTGGACGCCATCGCGCAGGCCCGCCGGTATGTGGGCGAGGGCCTGCCGGTGGTGATGTGCGGTGCGGTGGAAAGCGCGATGTGTCCGCTCGGGTGGGCGATCGAGCTGACCACCGGCCGGATGAGCACGGTGACCGACCGGACGCAGGCCTACCTGCCGTTCGACACCGCCGCGTCCGGCTACGTGCCGGGAGAGGGCGGCGCCATGGTCGTCGTCGAGGAGGCCGGACACGCGCGCGAGCGAGGTGCTCAGGTGTACGGCGAAATCGCCGGATACGCCACCACCTTCGACCCGCGGCCCGGTTCGGCACGGGAGCCCGGACTGCGCCGGGCGATCGAGGCCGCGCTGACGGACGCCGGTGTGACGCCGGCCGAGATCGACGTCGTGTTCGCGGACGCGGCCGGGGTCGGCGAACTCGACCGCGCCGAAGCCGCCGCCGTCACCGGCGTGTTCGGTCCACGGGCTGTTCCGGTGACCGCGCCGAAGACGATGACCGGCCGGCTGTACTCCGGTGGCCCGGCGCTCGACGTGGCCACGGCGTCGTTGAGCATGCGGCACGGCGTCATCCCGCCCACGATCAATGTGACCGATCCCGTCCGGTCCGACCAGCTCGACCTGGTACTCGGCCGGCCGAGGGAAGCGACCGTGTCCACCGCGCTGGTGCTGGCCCGCAGCGACGGCATCAACTCCGCGATGGTGTTGACGGCGGCGTAACGGGACGCCGGTGGCAGCCGTCCAAGACGGCTGCCACGTACGGCGTCGGCGGCTGCCCCGCATCGCGTCGGCGGCTGCCCCGCATCGCGTCGGCGGTTGCCACGCACGGCGTCGGCCCGGTCGAGGCGCCCGGTGGTGACGCGGACGCCTTGGCTCGGCACCGCCTGGTTCACGGCTTGGCGATGATCTCCAGGACGCCGGCCGTCCAGGTGAAGCCGGCGCCGACGCCGGCCAGCAGACACGTCTGCCCCGGCTCCAGGGCGCCCTCGGAGATCAGATGGGCCAGCCCGGCGAACTGGTCGCCCGCGCCGAGATGTCCGACCCGCCGGCCCCAGGACCAGGTCGAGCGCTGCGGATCGATGCCGAACGGGTCGAAATACTGCGCCCGCATCCGGGTCCGGCCCAGGTTCGGCAGCACATACCAGTCGATGTCGCTGAGTTTGACGTCAGCCTGGGCGCAAGCCCGGTCGAACGCCTCCCGTTGACCCGCTTCGATGCGGTTGAGCAGGGCCTCCACGCCGAGTTCTCGCACCAGGGCGTCGCTGTTCAGGTCGATCGGCGCTTGTGCGGCCAGCGGAGCGTCGCTGAACCGCTCGCTCCGGCTGCCGTGCTCCAGCCCGGAGTCGGACACCGTGGCCAGTCCGCGCAGCTCGGCGAATCCGGTGCGGGTGGACACCACCACGGCGGTGCCGCCGTCGCCGCAGATGGTGCTCGGGTCGCTGCGCCACCGGTCGAAGCCGGGCAGGCAGAACCGGTCCGCTGTGGTGACCAGGGCGGTCGGCCGGTCGTGCGCCCGCAGGTAGCCGGCCGCGAGTTCCAGGGCGGCCATGCCGCCGTTGGACATCTGGCGGACCTCGACGGCCGGGCAGGAGCCACCGCCGCAGAAGCGCTGGACGTACGACGCCGCCGGCCACATGTCGTGACCCTGGTGGTACGCGCAGGCGTGCAGCAGCAGGTGCAGGTCCTTCGGCCCGACCTCGGCGCGCCCGAGCGCGTCCCGTGCCGCCAGCACCGCCATCTCCGGCGCCGACTTGTCCGCCGAGACGCACACCGACTCGATGCCGGTGTTCCAGACCCGCGCCCGGTCGGCGAGCCCGGCTCGTTCCGCCTCGTCGAGTGTCAGGCGCTCGGGCAGCCACGAACTCGCGGCGGCTATGTAGAGACCGTCGCTCATTGTCTTCCTCCCACGGATCGGATTGCCTCGGGTTTCCCGTCTCTGGTCATGGTCGTCATGTCCCGCGGAGGTTCGTTCGAGACCCAGGCGAGGCGTTGCCGCGGGGAACGCATACCGACAGACCCGAGAGCGAATACCGGCGGCCTCCGTCGATCGGAACTCGATCGGGTGTCGAAGCATCCCGGCAATGTTGGTTTCGACGTCACGAGACGAAGGGGCAACAATGGCGACTTTCACCCAGGCGGACCTGGTGCGGTGCATACGCGAGGCGGCCGGCGAGGACGAAGGACTCGACCTGGACGGCGATATCGCCGACATGACGTTCGCCGACATGGGCTACGACTCCGTCGCGATGGTGGAGGTGACGCTCCTGGTCGAGCGAGAGCTCGGCATCGGTCTGCCCGAGGACGACAGGACGGGCAAGGAGGCGACGCCGAAGCAGTTCGTCGAACTGGTCAACGAGCTGCTGCCCGCCTCGATCTAGCCGCGGGCGCGGTGGCGTGCCCGGCTCACCAAGGAGAAGACCATGTACAGCACAGAGCACGAGCAACGCTTCGACAACGGTGCGCCGGAGGCGCCCGAGCAGCTCGGCCTGCTCTCCGAGATCCTCAACCGGGAGACGTTCCGCACCCTGGGCCAGGAGGTGGGTGTCGGCCATGGTTGGCGCTGCTGGGACGTGGGCGCCGGGGACGGCTCCGTCGCCCGCTGGCTGGCCGCCAGAGTGGGAACGTCCGGACATGTGGTGGCCAGCGACCTCAAACCACAGCACATACCCAGCCATCCGCGTATCGAGGCGATCCGCCACGACCTCACCGAAGACCCGTGGCCCGAGCCGGAGTTCGACCTCATTCACGCCCGGCTGGTGCTGATGCATGTGGCCGAAAAGGAGACGGTCGCGGCAAAGCTGGCGGCGCACCTTCGGCCGGGCGGTGCGCTGGTGCTCACCGACTGGTATTGCGGTTGTGCAACCGAGGGCATCATCAAATCCCCGGTCAACGCATACACGGCGCGCATCTTCCAGCAATATCACGACGGCGTGCATAAACTCGCCGGAGAAACCGGTATGGATTTCGACTGGGCGTCGCGTACGCCGGATGTGCTGTCCGCCGCCGGCTATCGGGACATCACGGTGCGCGACTTCCGGGCGCCGGGGGAGGGCGGGGCGCCGACCGCACGGCTCGCCCGGCTGCACAGCAGCATGCTGGAGCCCTTCCTGCTGAGCCAGACCGATCTGACCGTCGACGACCTCTCGGTAATCCGGGAAAAACTCCTGGACCCGGAATTCGAGATGGTGACAAATCACACGTACACGACCGTCGTCCGGGTGCCGAAGTAAAGGCGAGTCATAGGGAATAGGCGGCGTCGAAAGGCAGGCACCCGACAGTCCCGGGCGGGGTCGGCCGGCCCTGGCGGTCACGGCGGCCGCGGCGACGCGGCCGCCAGGGTCGCGTCCCGACTCCCCCCGCCGCACGGACCGGCTCCCACCGTCGCAGCACGTCAAACCGGGACAGGCTACCCGCGCACCCCCCCCGGAGCCGCACTGCATGGTCCCCCTGAGCACCGCACGGTGGCCCCTGCCCGTCGAGCAGCAGCGAACCGATGCGGCGGGGCAACCCGTAGGACGTATCCCGGGCTTGCCGCCCCGATCTCCTTCACCAAGAAAGGTTAAAACAGCTCGAACGATCTTGTTGGGAAGCGGAGGCCCGGGCTACGGTATGTTGCGCGCCAGCGAACATATTGGGGGAGTTATGGTAGCTGTTGCGGCAAAGGCCTTAGCGAAAAAACAACTTGCGGATTTTGCGGTCGATAGTGTGAGACGGGCGCTGGAATGGCAAAGGCCCCGCTCGGGGGCGCGGCATGCGGCCTGACCGCGCCGGCCCGTTACGGATAGTGCTGATCGACGACCATGCGCTGGTGCGCGAGGTGGTGTGCGAGGCGCTCGACGCGGAACCGGACATGGTCGTGGTCGGCGACGCCTCCAACGGTGCGACCGGCATCCTGCGCTGCAAGACCGAACAACCCGACGTCGTCCTGCTCGACGGGAACATTCCTGACGAGTCGGTGACCGAAACAGTGCAGGCCATCCGCTCCGCATCACCGAACGCCAGAATCCTGGTGGTCGGTATGCGTGACGACCCGGCGCTGGTACGCCAATTGCTCGACTGCGGTGTCCGGGGCTATCTGAACAAGTCGGCGAGCCGGACCGATCTGGTGTCCAGCATTCGCGCGGTGTGCGCCGACGACTTCCGCATCGTGCTCCACGTATCCGTCGAGGCGCTGACGTACATCGCCACGACGGCGAACTACCCGGAGACGCTCACCAGACGCGAGCTGGAAATCCTGACCCTGGTGAGCAAGGCGATGAGCAACCGGCAGATCTCGCGGCGGTTGACGATCGCCGAAGGCACGGTGAAGCGCCATCTGGGCGCCATTTTCTCGAAGTTGGGCGCTCGTTCTCGGCTGGAAGCGGTCAACAAGGCGGTTTCCATCGGGCTCATCGCCCGCGGTGGGTGAAACGTTCTGGGGAAATGCCCGCCGGCCGCCGAGGTGCGAGAACCGCACGTGCAGATCACCCCGAAGGGAAGGCAGGCAGACTGTGGCAACCTTGAACGGCAAGACCGCGCTGGTGACCGGCGGTCGGACCGGTATCGGCTTCGGCATCGCCACCGCGCTGGTCGAGCGGGGCGCGAACGTCGTGATCACTTCACGCGATGAGGACAAGCTGCGCAAGGCGGCCGCCGAACTCGGCGAGCAACGGGCCGTCGCGGTCGCCGGTGAGGCCACCGACCCCGAGCATCAGCGGAACGCGGTGGCGACCGCCGTCGACCGGTTCGGATCGCTCGATCTGCTGGTCAACAATGTCGGCGGTACGGAGCGGACCGCCCGTCGGTTGGTCGACGTCGACGTGGCGGCGTACCGGCGCACGGTAGAGATCAACCTGATGTCCGCGCTGACCTGGGTACAGGCGGCCTGGCACGGCTGGCTCGGCGAGCACGGCGGCGCCATCGTCAACATCTCCTCGATCGCCGGCGAACTCGCCGTTCCCGACGGCACGTCCTACGGCACGGCCAAGGCGGCGCTGAACCACTTCACCCGGCAGATGGCGAACGAACTCGCGCCCACGGTCCGGGTGAACGGCGTCGCCTCCGGCACGGTACTCACCGACTTCACCAGGGCGAACGTCGAGGGCAGGGAGGACAAGGTGATCGGCTCCATCCCGCTGAGGCGACTCGGCGAACCCGCCGACGTGGGTGCGGCCGTGGCCTTCCTGCTGTCCGACGAGGCGTCCTGGATCACCGGGCACACGCTCGTCGTCGACGGCGGCAGGCTCCTCCACAACAGGTGACACGGCACCGGTGCGACCGAGGATGGCCTCGCAGCGATCCTCGAGCCGTCACCGTGGCCCTTCCGCGGAGCGGTGACTACCGCGTGACCCGCTCCGCGCGGGGCTCCTCCGAGAGCCCCCAGTCCGACCAGGAGTCACGTCCGGCCAGCACCTCCCGATGCAGTTCCTGCAGCATCACCGAGGGTTCGAGGCCCAGATCGGCGGACAGCGTTCTGCGCAGGTGCTGGTAGGCGACCAGCGATTCGTTCCGCCTGCCGCTGGAGGCCAACGCCTTGATCAACTGTGCGTGGTACCACTCGTTGAGCGGGTCGGCCACCAGCATGGCCTTCAGCTCCCCCACGAGTTCCCGGTGCCGTCCCAGCATCGCGTCGGCCTGGATACGCAGTTCGACGGTGTGCGCCCGCTGCTCCGTGAGATGGACGACGTGCGCCTGGATCGACGGGCCGGCCGTCACATCGGCGAGCGCCGGTCCTGACCACAGGTCGAGCGCCTGCCGCAGCAGCCGCGCCGCCGCGGCCGGATCGCCGGCGGCGAGCGCGGTGCGTCCCTGCTTGGCCAGCCGGAGAAACGCTTCCAGGTCGAGCTGGTCCGGGTCCACCCGGAGCATGTAGCCGGTGCCGCAGGTGGCGAGCACCTGCTCGACCGTACCCTCCGGCACCCACGGTTCGAACTGACGCCGCAGTTGGTAGATGTACGTCTGCGCGGTGGGGACGGCACTCTTCGGCGGCTTGTCACCCCACAGTTCGTCGATGATCGCGTCGAGCATGACGATGTTGTTCGCGCACAGGAGCAGCTGCGCCAGCACCCTCCGTGCCATCGGCGCGGTCGGCGTGCAGTCGCCCAGGTCGTTGGTGACGGTCAGGCGGCCGAGTACCTGGAATCGCAACACGGATGAATGCCTCCACACGGTGATCGTCGGGTCGGGCCTCGAACCAGACTCTGCCGATCGCTTTGCTCGGCAGGCAATGCTGCGGGGCGAAGGTCCCACCCCGGTGACCGTGTCGGATCGTGTCCTCTACAACCTTCGTCGCATTGCCGTGGACGAGAGGTTTGCGAGCGGCGGCACCGGATGAGCCCACCCTCCGAGAGCAGAGTGAGATTCCGCTGTCATGACAGAGGCTTTGGTGAAAGCGAGTGGTCAGGACGTCGTCGCGGTGGTCGGTCTGTCGTGCCGCCTTCCGGGCGCGAGTTCCCCCGAGGCGTACTGGGACCTGCTCGCGGCCGGCCGGGAGGCCGTCGGTGAGGTTCCTGCCGACCGCACCGTACACGTCGGAGCACGGGTGGCCCGGGCCGGGCTGATCGACGGCGTCGCGGACTTCGACGCGGGCTTCTTCGGGGTGTCGCCACGCGAAGCCGCAGCGATGGACCCACGGCAGCGACTGATGCTGGAACTGGCCTGGGAAGCGCTCGAACACTCGGGAGTCGACCCGTCGGCGGTGCGGGGCAGCCGGGCGGGAGTCTTCCTCGGGGCGATGGGGGACGACTACGCCGGTCTGGTGCGCGACCAGGGCGCGGGAGCGATCGACAGCTTCACCCTGTCCTCGCTCCAGCGCGGTGTCCTCGCCAATCGGATCTCCTTCTTCCTGGGGCTGTCCGGCCCGAGTGTGGTCGTGGACTCGGCGCAGTCCTCCGCCCTGGTCGCCGTGCACCAGGCGTACGAGAGCGTGCGGCGGGGCGAGTCCGCGTGGGCGCTGGCGGGTGGGGTCAACCTGATCCTCTCGCCGGACTCGACGGCGACCGCGAGCGAGTTCGGCGCGCTGTCGCCGGACGGCCGTTGCTACACGTTCGACGCACGCGCCAACGGCTACGTGCGCGGCGAGGGCGCCGGCCTGGTGGTGCTCATGCCACTGGCCGACGCCCTCGCGTACGGGCTCGACGTGGTGTGCGTGATCCGCGGCGGCGCGGTGAACAACGACGGTGGCGGCGAGCAGCTCACCACCCCGAGCCGGGCGGGGCAGGAGGACGTGCTGCGGGCCGCCCTCGCCGCCGCGGGAACGGACCCCACCGAGGTCGGATACGTGGAGCTGCACGGCACCGGCACACCGGTGGGGGACCGCGTGGAGTCGGCGGCGCTGGCCGCGGTCTTCGCCGACCGGGACCGCCCGCTGGTGGTGGGCTCGGCGAAGACCAACGTGGGCCATGCGGAGGGCGCGGCGGGGATCGTCGGCTTCATCAAGGCGGCGCTGTCCGTACAGCGTGGTCGGGTCCCGGCGAGTCTGAACTTCGCCGCTCCGGCGGACGACGTCCCGCTCACCGAGATGGGCATCGAGGTCGCCGCCGAGCTGGGCGAGTGGCCCGGCGACGGGCCGCGGGTGGCCGGCGTGTCGTCGTTCGGGATGGGCGGGACGAACTGCCATCTCGTGGTCGCGCAGGCTCCTGATCCGTCCCCGGGCGAGGAGAACCGTGGCGCGAGCGCGGGCACCCTTGCGTGGCTGGTGTCCGGCGGCACCGCGCGGGCCCTGCGCGCCCAGGCCGAGTCGCTGGCCGGGCACGTCGCCGCACAGGACGGCCCGGACCCCCTCGACATCGGGTTCTCGCTGGCGACCACCCGCGCCGCGCTCACCCACCGCGCCGTCGTGATCGGCGCCGACGCGACCGAGCTGAGCGAGGGGCTGGCCGCGCTGGCAGTGAACCGGCCGGCGCCGAACGTCGTGTCCGGTGCGGTCCGCGAGGGCGGCACGGCCTTCCTGTTCACGGGACAGGGAGCGCAACGCGTCGCCATGGGCCGGGAGCTGTACGCGAAGTTCCCGGTGTTCGCCGAGTCCTTCGACGCCGTGTGCGCGGAACTGGATCCGCACTTGGGCCGAGGTCTGCGTCAGACCGTGTGGGCCGACGCGGACCTGCTCGGCCGGACCCGGTACACGCAGGCAGCGCTGTTCGCGCTGGAAACGGCGTTGTACCGGCTGGTGGAGTCGTTCGGAGTACGTCCGGACCATGTCCTCGGGCATTCGATCGGTGAGGTCACCGCCGCGCACGTCGCGGGGGTGCTGTCACTGTCCGACGCCTGCATACTCGTCGCGGCACGCGGACGGCTGATGCAGGCGGCCCCGTCCGATGGGGCGATGGTGGCCGTCAACGCCGACGAGCACGACGTACGGTCGCTGCTGCCCGGGTCCGGAGTGGGTATCGCCGCCGTCAACGGGCCCGGCTCGGTCGTCATCTCCGGTGACCGCGACCCGGTGCTCGCGATGGCGGAATCCTTCCGCGCCAGGGGAGTGAAGACCAAGCACCTCAAGGTCAGTCACGCCTTCCACTCCCACCACCTCGACGCCATCCTCGACGAGTTCGCCGACGCCATCCGCAGGCTGGCCTTCCACGCCCCTCGGATCCCCGTCGTCTCCAATCTCACCGGGCGCACCGCCACCACGGACGAGCTGACCGACCCGGCCTACTGGGCACGCCAGATTCGTGGCACCGTCCGCTTCGCCGACGGCATCCGAACCCTGCACGACGCGGGCGTGTCCCGGTACCTCGAACTCGGTCCCGACCCCGTGCTCACCGGCATGGCCCGCGAAACGCTCGCCGAGCAGGCACCGGTGGCCGTGTCCACGCTGCGTGACGGACAACCGGAAGTCCATACGCTGCTGAAGGCGCTCGGCACCCTGCATGCCACGGGGGCGGCAGTGGACTGGACGCCGCTGCTGAACGGCGGCCGCAGGACCGCGCTGCCCACCTACGCCTTCCAGCGTCGCCGGCACTGGATCGGTGAGGCGCGCGAGACAGCGCCCACCGCGGAGCCGGCACCCGTCCGCGACCGCGAGGGCGTGCTCGACACGGTGCGCACGCACCTCGCGGCCGTCCTGGGCTACGACGCGGCCGACATGACGTCGTCGGCGTCGTTCAAGGACCTCGGGCTGACCTCACTCACCGCGGTCGAGCTGTGCGCCGGGCTGTCGAGCGAGCTGGGTCTGGTCCTGCCCGCGTCTCTGGTGTTCGACCACCCCACCCCGGACCGGCTCGCTGCGTACCTGCACGCCGAGCTCACCGGGCACGGCGACGCGGGCGGCACGGGTGACACCGTGAGCATCCGGCCGGCCGGCGACGGCGGCGCCGACGATCCGATCGTCATTGTCGGGATGGGGTGCCGGTATCCCGGTGGCACGTCGTCGCCGGACGAGCTGTGGGAGTTGGTGCGGTCGGGCCGGGACGCCGTCTCCGAGCTGCCCCGCGATCGTGGCTGGGACCTGGACAACCTGTTCGACCCCGACCCCTCGGTGTCCGGCCGGACCTACGCGCGGCACGGCGGATTCCTCGATGACATCGCCGGCTTCGACGCCGGGTTCTTCGGCATCTCGCCGCGTGAGGCGCTGGCGATGGACCCGCAGCAGCGGCTGCTGCTGGAGACCGCGTGGCAGACGCTGGAGGACGCCGGGATCGAGCCCGGTTCGCTGCGCGGCAGCAGGACAGGTGTGTTCATCGGAGCCATGGCAGGCGACTACGGCCCCCGGCTCGACACCCCGCACGGCGGGGTCGACGGATACGTACTGACCGGTACCAGTGGGAGTGTCACGTCGGGTCGGCTGGCGTATTTCCTCGGTCTGGAGGGGCCGGCGGTGACGGTGGACACGGCGTGTTCGTCGTCGTTGGTGGCGTTGCATCAGGCGGTTCAGGCGGTGCGGAGTGGTGAGTGTGCTCTGGCGCTGGCCGGTGGTGTGACGGTGATGTCTTCGCCGGGAATGCTGGTGGAGTTCTCGCGGCAGCGTGGGTTGTCGGTGGACGGGCGGTGCAAGGCGTTCGCGGCGTCGGCGGATGGCACTGGCTGGGGTGAGGGTGCGGGGCTGGTGGTGCTGGAGCGTCTGTCGGATGCGCGGGCGCGTGGGCATCGGGTGCTGGCGGTGGTGCGGGGTTCGGCGGTGAACCAGGACGGTGCGTCCAACGGACTGACCGCGCCGAACGGTCTGTCCCAGCAGCAGGTGATCCGTACGGCGTTGGCGGCTGCGGGACTCACCGGCGCGGAGGTCGACGCGGTCGAGGCGCACGGCACGGGAACACAGCTCGGTGATCCGATCGAGGCGCACGCGTTGGTGGCCACGTACGGCCAACAGCGGTACGACGAGCGACCGTTGTACCTGGGGTCGTTGAAGTCGAATGTGGGTCACACCATGGCGGCGGCGGGGGTCGGTGGTGTGATCAAGATGGTGGAGGCGATGCGGCATGGGGTGTT
>NZ_JBEYUW010000014.1:0-235204 GCF_040643735.1 Streptomyces sp. NPDC047085 | reverse complement strand
TGAGCGAGCTGACCGGGGAGGCGGCCGCCTACATGCGGCCGAACTTCTTCGCCAACACCCCGGACATCCTGCACGCCTACCTCCAGCACGGCGGCAGGCCCGCGTTCGAGGTCCGCGCGGTACTGGCCGCGACCCTCTCCCCCGCCTGGGGCATCTACAGCGGCTACGAACTGTGCGAGAACACCCCGCTCAGGGAAGGCGGCGAGGAATACCTCGACTCGGAGAAGTACCAGCTCAAACACCGCGACTGGGAAGCGGCCGCACGCGAGGGCCGCACCATCGCCCCCCTCATCACCCGCCTGAATGCCGTCCGGCGTCGGCACCCCGCGCTACAGCGCCTGCGGAATCTCCGCTTCCACGAGACCGACAACGATGCCGTGCTCGCCTACAGCAAGAGCACGGGTACGGACACGGTCGTCGTGGTCGTCAATCTCGACCCGCACCACACCCAGGAGGCCACGGTCTCGTTGGACATGCCGCAACTCGGCCTGGACTGGAACGCTGCCCTGTCCGCGCACGACGAACTGACGGGGGAGACCTACCACTGGGGCAGGACCAACTACGTGTGCCTCACCCCCGGCCGGGCGCCGGCGCACGTGCTCCACGTCGGGCGATCGACGCCCCAGAACGGAGGGCCCGCAGCGTCATGACTGTCAACGAACCCGTCCTGGACACCTTCGAGGACACTCCCGCCAGGGACCGGGACCCGGAGTGGTTCAAGCGCGCCGTCTTCTACGAGGTCCTGGTCCGCTCCTTCCAGGACAGTGACGGCGACGGCATCGGCGACCTGAAGGGTCTGACCGCCAAACTCGACTATCTGCAGTGGCTCGGCGTGGACTGCCTCTGGCTCCCGCCGTTCTTCAAGTCGCCGCTGCGTGACGGCGGTTACGACGTCTCCGACTACACCGCCGTCCTTCCCGAGTTCGGTGACCTCGCCGACTTCGTGGAGTTCGTGGACGCCGCCCACCAGCGCGGCATGCGGGTCATCATCGACTTCGTCATGAACCACACCAGCGACCAGCACCCGTGGTTCCAGGAGTCCCGCAAGAACCCCGACGGCCCCTACGGCGACTATTACATGTGGGCCGACGACGACAAGAAGTACGAGGACGCGCGGATCATCTTCGTCGACACGGAGGCCTCCAACTGGACCTTCGACCCGGTGCGCGGCCAGTACTACTTCCACCGGTTCTTCTCCCACCAGCCGGACCTCAACTACGAGAACCCGGCCGTGCAGGAGGAGATCCTGGCCGCCCTGAAGTTCTGGCTGGACCTCGGCATCGACGGCTACCGGCTCGACGCGGTCCCCTACCTCTACGCGGCCGAGGGCACCAACTGCGAGAACCTGCCGGCGACCCACGAGTTCCTGAAGCGGGTGCGCAAGGAGATCGACGCGGCGTACCCGGACACCGTGCTGCTGGCGGAGGCGAACCAGTGGCCGGAGGACGTGGTCGACTACTTCGGCGACTTCCAGTCCGGCGGCGACGAGTGCCACATGGCGTTCCACTTCCCGGTCATGCCCCGCATCTTCATGGCCGTACGGCGGGAATCCCGCTACCCCGTCTCGGAAATCCTGGCGAAGACCCCGGCCATTCCGTCCAGTTGCCAGTGGGGCATCTTCCTGCGCAACCACGACGAGCTGACCCTCGAAATGGTCACCGACGAGGAACGCGACTACATGTGGGCCGAATACGCGAAGGACCCGCGTATGCGCGCCAACATCGGCATCCGCCGCCGCCTCGCGCCCCTGCTCGACAACGACCGCAACCAGATCGAGCTGTTCACCGCCCTGCTGCTCTCCCTGCCGGGCTCGCCGATCCTCTACTACGGCGACGAGATCGGCATGGGCGACAACATCTGGCTCGGCGACCGCGACGCCGTGCGCACGCCGATGCAGTGGACCCCCGACCGCAACGCCGGCTTCTCCTCGTCCGACCCCGGACGGCTCTTCCTGCCGACCATCATGGACCCGGTCTACGGCTACCAGGTCACCAACGTCGAGGCCTCCATGTCCTCGCCGTCGTCACTGCTGCACTGGACCCGCCGCATGATCGAGATCCGCAAGCAGAATCCTGCCTTCGGACTGGGGTCCTACACCGAACTGCAGTCCTCCAACCCGGCCGTCCTCGCCTTCCTGCGCGAGTACGAGGACGACCTGGTGCTGTGCGTCCACAACTTCTCCCGCTTCGCGCAGCCCACCGAGCTCGATCTGCGGGCCTACGACGGACGACACCCCGTCGAGCTGATCGGCGGGGTGCGGTTCCCGGCCATCGGCGAACTGCCGTACCTGCTGACCCTCGCGGGCCACGGCTTCTACTGGTTCCGGCTCACCCGAGTCGCATCCCGCATCGGCCGCCGCCACTGAGCGCCCGGCGCCGAGGAAAGGACGCGTCACCATGCCGAAGACCATCACTCTCCGGCCCAGAACCGTCGCCGGCGTCGACCGGCCCCTGGTCTCGCTGGGCGGGCTGTTGCGTGAGTGGCTGCCGAAGCAACGCTGGTTCGCCGGAAAGGACCGGCCGGTCACCGATCTGTCGGTGCTGTCGCTGACCGAGCTGTTCCCGGGCTGTCTGCATCTGCTGGTGCACGCCTCGCACGCGCCGGTGCCCACACCCGGCGGCACTCCCCCGCCCGGCGACTGCTACCAACTGCTGCTCGGCGTGCGCGAGCAGCTCGCGCCGCGCCTGGAGCGGGCGTACATCGGGCGCGCCGAGCAGGGGCCGCTGGCCGGGCTCGCGGTGTACGACGCGCTGCACGACCCGCGCTCGGCCCATCTGCTCCTGGAGCGGCTGCGGCAGCCCGGCACGGCGGGCCCGCTGCGTTTCGAGGCGGGGCCGGAGACCTGGCTGCCCGGCGGTCTGCCGCCGCGGCTGCTGGACGCGGAGCAGTCGAACTCGTCGATCGTGTACGGCGACGCGTACATCCTGAAGGTGTTCCGCCGGATCCAGCCGGGCGTCAACCCCGATCTGGAGGTGCCGGGAGCGCTGGCCGCGCAGGGCTGCCGGCGGGTGCCGGCGCCGGTGGCCTGGTTCTCCACGACCGCTCCGCGCCCGGCGACGCTGGGGGTGCTGCAGCCGTTCCTGCCCGACGCGACGGACGGCTGGACGCTGGCGCTGCGCGCCCTGGCCGCGGGTGACGAGTTCACCACCGAGGCCCGCGAGCTGGGCCGGGCCATGGCCGAGGTGCACCTGGCGCTGGCCGAGGCGTTCCCGTCGGCCGGGCCGGGCGAGACGGGCCGTACGGCGGAGGCGATGTGCGCGCGGCTGGACGCCGCCGCGCACGCCGTGCCGGGGTTGCGGCCCTTCGTCCCCGGACTGCGGGCCGCGTTCGGCGCTCTGGCGACCTGCGACGCCGGGCCGCCGGCCCAGCGCATCCACGGCGACCTGCATCTCGGGCAGGTGCTGCAGGCCGGGCGTGACTGGTTCGTCATCGACTTCGAGGGCGAGCCCTCCCGTCCGCTCGCCGAGCGGCGGGCCGCGCACTCCCCGGTGCGGGACATCGCCGGGATGCTGCGCTCCTTCGACTACGCGGCCCGGCAGCGCCGCCCCTGGCGTCCGGAATGGGCCCGTCGCTGCCGGGAGGCGTTCTGCGCGGGCTATGCCGCGCGGGCCGGATGGGATCCACGCAAGAAGCACGCGCTGCTGCGCGCGCACGAGACGGACAGGGCGGTGTACGAGGTGCTGTACGAGGCGAGACACCGGCCGGACTGGCTGCCGGTTCCGATGGCCGCGATCGAGCGGCTCGCCGTGTGGGGAGGCTGACGACATGGCACTGCGCGACTCCTCGCTGCCCGAGTCCGCGGGCCCCGTGCGGCCCGTGCCCGTGGCCCTCGACCCGGGCGACCGCGCCCGGCTGCTCGGCGGCGCGCATCACGATCCGCACGCCGTGCTCGGCGCGCATCCGGTGCCGGGCGGCATCCTGTTCCGGGTGCTGCGGCCGAACGCCCGCGCGGTGAGCGTCCTGGTCGACGGGGAGCGCGCCGGCCTCGCCTCCGAGGGCGACGGACTCTTCGCCGCGGTCCTGCCGTACGCGGAGATCCCGTCGTACCGGCTGCTGGTGGCGTACGACGACGCCGAGCAGGAGGTGGACGATCCGTACCGGTTCCTGCCCGCGCTCGGCGAACTCGACCTGCATCTGATCCGCGAGGGCCGGCACGAGGAGCTGTGGCGGGCGCTGGGCGCCGAGCCGATGACCCACCAGGGCGTGACCGGTACCCGCTTCACCGTGTGGGCGCCGAACGCCCAAGGGGTGCGGGTCGCCGGGGACTTCACGTACTGGGACGGCACGCAGTACCCGATGCGCTCGCTGGGCGCGTCCGGGGTGTGGGAGCTGTTCCTGCCGGGCATCGGCGAGGGCGCCCGGTACAAGTTCGAGATCACCTCGCGCTACGGCGGCCGGTTCCTGAAGGCGGACCCGATGGCCCGCCGCACGGAGATGCCGCCCGCGACGGCCTCGGTGGTCGCGGTGTCCCGGTACGAGTGGGGCGACGCGGAGTGGCTGGCCCACCGGGGCGACACCCCCGTGCACGAGGCCCCGTTCTCCGTGTACGAGGTGCATCTGCCGTCCTGGCGGCCGGGGCTGACGTATCGGCAGCTCGCGGAGGAACTGCCCGCGTACGTCAAGGAGATGGGCTTCACGCATGTGGAGCTGATGCCGGTCGCCGGGCATCCCTTCAGCGGGTCCTGGGGCTACCAGGTCACCTCGTACTACGCGCCGACGCCCCGGCTCGGCTCGCCGGACGACTTCAAGTACCTCGTCGACGCGCTGCACCGGGCCGGGATCGGCGTGATCATGGACTGGGTGCCGGCGCACTTCCCCAAGGACGACTGGGCGCTCGGCCGGTTCGACGGGGACCCGCTGTACGAACCCGGGGACTCCCGGCGGGCCGAGCATCCGGACTGGGGCACGTACGAGTTCGACTTCGGCCGCACCGAGGTGCGCAACTTCCTGGTCGCCAACGCCGTGTACTGGTGCCAGGAGTTCCACATCGACGGGCTGCGCGTGGACGCGGTCGCGTCGATGCTCTACCTCGACTACTCGCGCGACTCCGGGCAGTGGGAGCCGAACGTCTTCGGCGGGCGGGAGGACCTGGACGCGGTCGCGTTCCTGCAGGAGATGAACGCGACCGTCTACCGGCGCTGCCCGGGCGTGGTGACCATCGCCGAGGAGTCCACCGCCTGGGACGGGGTGACCCGGCCGACGGACAGTGGCGGGCTCGGGTTCGGGCTGAAGTGGAACATGGGCTGGATGCACGACTCGCTGGAGTACATCCAGCACGAGCCGGTGCACCGCAAGTACCACCACAACGAGATGACGTTCTCGATGGTGTACGCGTACAGCGAGAACTACGTCCTGCCCATCTCCCACGACGAGGTCGTGCACGGCAAGCAGGCCCTGGTGTCGAAGATGCCGGGCGACTGGTGGCAGCGGCGCGCCAACCACCGGGCCTACCTCGGCTTCATGTGGGCGCATCCGGGCAAGCAACTGCTCTTCATGGGGCAGGAGTTCGCGCAGGGCGCCGAGTGGTCCGAGGCTCAGGGCCCGGAGTGGTGGCTGTTGGACGCGGACTACCACTCGGCGGGCGACCACCGGGGCGTGCAGGATCTGGTGCGGGACCTGAACACGCTGTACCGGGCCACGCCGGCGCTGTGGCAGCGGGACACCGATCCGGGCGGTTTCCGGTGGGTTCTGTGCGACGCGGCGGACGACAATGTATTCGCCTTCGTCCGCTACGACCGCCAGGGCTCGCCTCTGGTGGCGGTGTCGAACTTCTCCCCGGTGGTCCGCCACGACTACCGCCTGTGGGTCCCGGAGGAGGTTCCGGCCTGGCAGGAGGCGCTGAACACCGACGACGCCCGGTACGGCGGCGGCGGTGTCGCCGCCGGCGCGCCGGGTGCGCTCAAGCCCGAGGACGGGTCGCTCCGGCTCTCGCTGCCGCCGCTCGCCACTGTCTGGTTGACGCCCCTGCGCTGAACCCGCAGGTGTCGGCGGGCCGCCGCGAGGGGCAGTCAGGGTCGTACAGACCCTGACTGCTCCTCGTGTCATGAAGAGAAGGGCGGCACCGCGTGCGCACTGTCGGAGTGGAGGAGGAACTTCTTCTGGTCGACCCGGACAGCGGGGAGCCGAAGGCGCTGTCGGCCGCTCTCCTCGCCCGTGCCGCCCAGGACGATCCCGGACAGGACGCGTTCCACCAGGAGCTGTTCGGGCAGATGCTGGAGTTCGCCACGCGTCCGCAGTGGGACATGGCGGACCTCGGCGCCGAGATCGTGCACCTCCGCAAGGAGGCGGCCCTGCTCGCCGGGGGGATCGGGGGCGCGGTCGCCGCGCTCGCCACCTGCCCGCTGCCGGTGACCCCGGCGCTCAACAGACACGAGCGCTACGCGTGGATGGCGGGGCAGTTCGGGACCGCCACGCACGACCAGCTCGTGTGCGGCTGCCATGTGCACGTCTCGGTGGAGTCCGACGAGGAGGGCGTCGCGGTCCTCGACCGGCTCCGGCCGTGGCTCGCGGTGCTGCGCGCGGTCAGTGCCAACTCCCCGTTCTGGCAGGGCCAGAACACCGGCTACGTCAGCTACCGCAGCCGGTTGTGGGGACGCTGTCCGTCGGCGGGGCCGACCGAGCTGTTCGGCTCGGCCGAGCGGTACCACCGACAGGTGGCGGACATGGTGGCCAGCCGGGTCATCCTCGACCGGGCGATGATCTACTTCGACGCACGCCTGTCCGTGCACCATCCGACGGTGGAGATACGGGTGGCGGACGTGTGCCTGCGGGCGGAGACCACCGTGCTCGTCGCCGCGCTGGCCCGTGCCCTGGTGGAGACCGCCGCACGCGAGTGGCGGGCGGGCCGGGCCCCGCTCGACCACAGCGTGAGCATGCTCAGGATGGCCGCCTGGCATGCCGCCCGCTCCGGCCTGGACCATGACCTGCTCGACCCCGTGACCATGCGGCCCCGGCCCGCCGCGGACGTGCTGCGCGCGCTGCTGGAGCACACCGGGGAGGCGCTCGCCGACAGCGGTGACGGGGCGCTGGTCGAGGAGGCGGTCGCCGAGCTGCTGCGCCGGGGCAACGGCGCCCGTGAGCAGCGGCTGCTCCTGGAACGCACGGGCAGTCTGGGGAAGGTCGTCAGGGCGTGCGTGCGGCACACCCAGGACTGAGCCGCCGAGGCCGGGACGCCCACGCCAGGACGCCGGGTCCGGGTCCGGGGCGCGGCCTCTCGGGGCCGTTCGGACACGCGGAGATCATCAGCCGATCACGACTTCCCAGTTCCTGGCACCGAAACCGCTTGCCTGGGCTACATTCGAGCACCGCCGACAACAGAGCCGATCGGCGGAGTCACCCTCCGTACACCAGGAGCAGCGCATGCGCGACGTCGCACTCGCTCCAGCAGTCGTCCCGCCGCCGCCCACGGGCGGGCTCGCCGACACCGTCTTCGAGACGGCCGAGACCAACCCCACCCTGCCGGTGCTCGCGCGGCGCGGTGGACCGGCCTCGGCCGTGTGGGAGGAGATCACGGCGGTGGAGCTGCGGGACGAAGTGGTCGACCTGGCCAAGGGCCTGGTCGCCGACGGGATCTCGCCGGGCCACCGCGTGGCCCTGATGGCCCGCACCCGCTACGAGTGGACGGTGCTGGCGCACGCCCTGTGGACCGTGGGCGCGGAGGTCGTACCGATCCATCCGGCGTCGTCGCGGGAGCAGGTGGAGTGGATCCTGCGGGACGCCGGCTGCGTGGCGATCGCCGTCGATGACGAGCAGAGCGTGATGACGGTCGGCACGGTGTGCGCGGGGCTGTCCCGGCTGCGGCACGTCTGGCAGCTGGACGCGGGCGCGCTGGCCGGACTGGCCGAGCGGGGCAGGGCGGTACCGCTGACCACGGTGGATTCGCTGCGCCGGATCGTGCTGCCGGACGCGACGGCGGTCATCGCCTACACCTCCGGCACCTCGGGGCGTCCGCTCGGCTGCGCGCTCAGCCACCGGGGCCTGGCCTACCCCGCCGACACCCTGCTGGCCGGCTGGGGCCACACCGCGGCCCCGCCGGGTGAGCAGCCGTCGGTGCTGGTGTTCCTGCCGTTCTCGCACGTGTACGGGATCATGATCCAGCTGATCTGCCTGCGGGGCGGCATCCTGATGGCGCACGAGCCGGAGATGACCGCGGAGACGGTCGCCTCGGCGCTGCGCACCTTCCGGCCGACGTACCTGTACGGCGTGCCGTCGATGTTCGAGAAGCTGTACAAGACGTTCCTGCGGACGGCCCAGCAGGCGGGGCGGGGCGCGCTCTTCGAGCGGGCGGCGCAGACCGCGCGGGACTTCGCCGAGGCGGAGGAGCGGCGTCGGCTGGGTACCGGCGCGGGCCCCGGCCTCGATCTGCGGCTGCAGCACGCCCTGTACGAGCGGACGGTGTACCGCAAGCTGCGCTCGGCGCTCGGCGGGCGCGCCTGGCGGGGCACGTCGGGCGGCTCCGCGCTCAGCCGGGAGCTGTCCCTGTTCTTCGAGGGCATCGGCGTGTACATCAACGACGGCTACGGGCTGACGGAGACCTGCGGCGGGATCACCAACCAGCCGCTGGGCCGGGAGAAGTCGGGGACCGTGGGCCGGCCGCTGCCGGGCACCGAGATCCAGGTGGCCGACGACGGGGAGATCCTGGTGCGCGGCCCGTCGGTGTTCCAGGGCTACATCGGCGACGAGGCGAGAACGCGGGCCGCGGTGCGCGGCGGCTGGCTGGCCACCGGCGACATCGGGCGGCTGGACGCGGAGGGCTATCTGACGATCACCGGCCGGAAGAAGGAGGTGATCGTCACGAGCAGCGGCAAGAGCGTGGCGCCGGCCCCGCTGGAGCAGCGGCTGCGCATGCATCCCCTGATCCATCAGGCGCTGGTCGTCGGTGACGACCGGCCCTGTGTGGGGGCGCTGATCACGCTGGACCCGGAGTTCCTCGCGCACTGGCGGGCGACGCTGGCGCTGCAGGGCGGCGCGGCGGGCCGGGAGGCGCGCGAGGAGAACGCGCTGCGGGAGGAGATCGCGCGGGCCGTCGCCGCGGCCAACAGCACGGTGTCCCGCGCGGAGTCCATCCGGGTCCACCGGATCCTGCAGGAGCCGTTCGCCCCGGACAACGGTCTGCTCACGCCGTCCATGAAGCTGCGCCGGGACGCCATAGTGCGGCACTACGCGTCGGAGATCGACGCGATGTACGAGGCCCGTTCCCGCGCGGTGCAGCGGCCGGGACCGCCGGCACAGGCCGACTGGGACGAGCCGGACGACGTCTTCCGGTAGGCGGCAGGCGGTGCCGGCGGATCCTCCGGCCCGAGGTGGCGCCGGGCGGTGCCGGCGGATCCTCCGGCCGCAGGTGGTGCCGCTGGGGTGGGGCGGACGGCCGTGCGGCGCGTACTCGGCCCGGCTGTGGGAACCCGCCGGGTGCGGGATCGGCAGCGACGATCGCCCCGTCCGCGAGGGCCGAACCCGGCCCGGCCGGACGGGGCCGGAGAAACGATGGTGACGGAGCCACCGCGGTGGGAGGGACCACCGCCCTCTGAGGAGGGTTACGAGCGTGCCTTCTCCTTCCCCGGTGAGCTGCGCAACGTGACGGGGGCGCGGCTCGCCGCGGAGGAGTTCCTGGGCGCTCTCGCCCGGGACACGCCGCCCGGCGCGCCCGACTCCTGGGACGACATCCTGCTGGTCGTCACCGAGCTGGCCGCCAACGCGGTCCAGTACGCTCCCGGGCCGTTCCAGCTGGTGCTGCGGCGCACCTTCGACGGGGTGCACGTGACCCTGCACGACACCAGCACCGACCGCCCCGCGCCACGGCCCTTCCGGCCGGAGACGGGCGGCGGCGGGATCGGCTGGCATCTGGTGCACACGCTGTGCGACCAGGTCAGCGTGGTCGTGGAGGACCACGGCAAGGACGTCCACGTGTTCCTGCCCTGGTGACCGTCCCACATCGGTCCGACGTCTATCCGACGTCTATCTGTTCGAGATCCGGATACGCCCGCCCCTGTGGGGGCATGCTGGTGGCCACGCGTTCGTCTGCCTGCCGTACGCCAGCTGGCGGAACGGTTGGGGGCACGGTGGGATCGGTGTGGTGGCAGCGGTCCGGGGCATGCGAACGGCGTCGAGTCGGACCGCCTGGAGCCGCAGAAAGGGATGAACACCGTGACACGACCCAGGATCCTGGTGGTGGGGGCGGGCTTCGCCGGAGTCGGCTGCGTCCGCCGACTGGAGCGCAAGCTCGCACCGGACGAGGCCGACGTCACCCTGGTGACGCCGTTCTCCTACCAGCTCTATCTCCCGTTGCTGCCCCAGGTCGCCTCCGGCGTGCTCACGCCGCAGTCGATCGCCGTCTCGCTGCGCCGCAGCAGGAAGTACCGCACCCGGATCATCCCGGGCGGCGCGATCGGCGTGGACCTGAAGGACAAGGTGTGCGTCATCCGCACCATCACCGACGAGGTCGTCAACGAGTCCTACGACTACCTCGTCCTGGCCCCGGGCAGCGTGACCCGCACCTTCGACATCCCGGGTCTGACCGAGCACGCGTTCGGGATGAAGACCCTCGCCGAGGCCGCCTACATCCGCGACCACGTCATCTCGCAGCTGGACCTGGCGGACGCCAGCGACGACCCGGCCGAGCGTGCCGCGCGACTGCAGTTCGTGGTGGTCGGCGGCGGATACGCGGGCACCGAGACCGCGGCCTGTCTGCAGCGCCTCACGCACACGGCCCTGCAGCGCTATCCGCGCCTCGACCCGAGCCTGATCAAGTGGCATCTGATCGACATCGCGCCGAAGCTCATGCCGGAGCTGGGCGACAAGCTCGGCCGCAGCGCGCAGGAGATCCTGCGCCGCCGTGGCATCGAGATCTCGCTGGGCGTGTCCGTGGAGAAGGTGAGCGAGGACGAGGTCACCTTCACCGACGGCCGGGTGGTGCCGACGCACACCCTGATCTGGACGGCCGGCGTGGCCGCGAGCCCGCTGATCGGCGCGCTCGGCGCGGAGACGCTCCGCGGCCGGCTGGTGGTCACCCCCGAGATGACCGTGCCGGGCCACGACGGGGTGTTCGCCCTCGGCGACGCGGCGGCCGTGCCCGACCTGGCCAAGGACGAGGAGGGCGCGGTCTGCCCGCCCACGGCGCAGCACGCCATGCGCCAGGGCAAGAAGGTCGCGGACAACGTCATCGCGACACTGCGCGGCCTGCCCCTGGAGCCGTACGTCCACAAGGACCTGGGCCTCGTCGTCGACCTCGGCGGCAAGGACGCCGTCTCCAAGCCGCTGGGCATCGAGCTGCGCGGGGTCCTCGCCCAGCTGGTGGCCCGCGGCTACCACTGGTCGGCGCTGCGCACCAACGTCGCCAAGACCCGGGTCATGACCAACTGGCTGCTGAACGCGGTCGCCGGCGACGATTTCGTCCGTACCGGTTTCCAGGCCCGCAGGCCGGCGCGGCTGAAGGACTTCGAGTACACGGACGCCTATCTGACGCCGGACCAGGTCCGCGCCGAGGTCGAGGGCGACTCGGCCGGCTCGACCGACCCGGCCGGAGGTTCGTGATCACGGACTGACACGGGAGAGGGCGCGACGGCGTGAGGGCGGTGGGACGAGCGGCGGGGGTGCGGCTGCGGGACCGGCTCGCGGCGTCCGATCCGGGGCTGCTCCGGCTCACCGCGGGGCTGCGCACGGTGACCGCCATCGCCCTCACTCTCGCCGTGCTCGCCCCGCTGCGGGTCCCCGTGCCCCAGTTGGTCGCGGGGGCCATCGCGGCGATGGTCTCGACCTTCGCCGTCCGGGAGAAGCAGCGCCCCGCGCAGGCCGTCACCCTGGCCCTGGGCCTGCCCGTGGCGCTGGCCTCGGTGACGCTGGGCGCGGTGCTGAACCGGTGGGTCGTGGTCGGTGACCTGTTCTTCGTCGCCCTCATCTTCTGCGCCGTCTACGGCCGCCGGTTCGGCGACCGCGGCACGGCACTCGGGCTGATCGGCTTCCAGGTCTACTTCCTGTCCCTGTTCGTGCAGGCGACCGTCCGGGCGCTGCCCGCCCTGTACGGCGCCATCGCGCTCGCGTTCGCGTGCAGTGCCGCGGCCCGGTTCGTGCTGCTGCCGCACACCCCGGCGGGCACGCTCGACCGGCTGCGACGGGCCTTCCGCGCCCGGCTCGGCCGGCTGATCGCCACGCAGACCGAGCTGCTGGACGCGGGTCCCGACGACGTGGAGAAGGTGCTGGAGCAGCTGCGCACCGACACCGCGCGGCTGCACGAGACGGCGCTGATGATCCAGGGCCGGCTGGAGGACGGCACCTCCGACGAGGCGGTGGCACGGCTGCTGCAGCGCCGGGTCGCCGAGGCCGAGATCGCGGCCGAGCGGCTGGGGCTGATGCTGCTCACCGCGCGCAGCGCCGAGCGGACCGACACGCTCACCCTGCACCTGCCGGGGGCACCGGTGCCGTCGGGTGTCGAGCTGCCGGTGCGGGACGAGGCGACCGCCATGCTGCGCCGGGACCTGTCGGCGCTGCGCCTGCTCGTGCTGCGGCCGGTCGGCGAGGCCTCGGGGACGGCGCTGGCGCAGGTGCGCAACCGGCTGCTGGGATACCGCGAGGAGGAGAACCTGCCGAAGGCGTCCCCGCCGGTGCAGGACGTGTTCCGGGGCCTCGGCGAGGCGGCGCGTGCCGTGCTCGGGCTGCGGATCGCGCAGGAGGGGCCGCAGGACGAGTCCGACGACTCCCCGGCGACCGCCCGCTCCCGCGAGGAGCTGGACGCCGAGGACGCCGCCATCGAGGGCAGCGAGGAGGTCGCGGCGGAGCCGGCGCGGCGGACCGGGCTCCAGCGGCCGACCACCCGGGCCGCCGTGCAGGTGGCGGTCGGCTCCGCCCTGGCCATCGCCGGGGGCGAGCTGCTGTCCGCTCATCGCTGGTACTGGGCGGTGCTGACCTGCTGGATCGTGTTCGTCAACACGGCGTCCACCGGGGAGATCCTGGTGAAGGGGTACCGGCGGCTGCTGGGCACGGTCCTGGGCGTGGTGGCCGGTATCGGGCTGGCCGGACTGGTCGGGCACCACACGTGGACCGCGTTCGCCCTGGTGCTGGTGTTCGTCTTCGCGATGTTCTACTCCGCTCCCCTGTCCTACACGCTGATGTCCTTCTTCGTGACGGCGGCTCTGGGGCTGCTGTACACCCTGCTGAACACGTACAGCCTCGCGGTGCTGCTGCTGCGCGTGGAGGAGACGGCGCTGGGCGCGGCCTGCGGGGTGTTCGCGGCGGCGGTGGTGCTGCCGGTCAACACCGACCGGCGGACCAACGAGCTGCTCGTCACCGCCCTCGACAAGCTGGCGGACCTCACCCGGGCCGCGGTGGGCCAGCTGAGCGGCAATCCGCACGCCGACCTGGTGGACAAGGCGCGCGATCTGGACCAGGCGCTGGCGGATCTGCGTGCCGCCACACAGCCGTTGACCCAGCGGCTGACGCCGATGCGCGCCCGCCGGAACACCGCCCGGTACGTCGTGGCGCTGCTGGAGACCTGCGCCTACCACGGACGTTCGCTCGCGGCGACGGCGGAGCTGCTGCCGACCCACCCGTCGATCGCGGCCGATCCCCGGCTGCGCGGTGTCGGCGCGCGGATCGTGCACACCATCGAGGCGATGGCCGCGCACGTCAGGGACCCGCGCTCCACGGCCGAGATCGAGACCGGCCCGAGCATCGCGTCGATGCTGGAGCCGGGCACCCTAGGCACCCCCCGCTACGGCCGGGTGACCGACCGCGTCCTGCGGCATCTGCAACGCCTGGACGAGGCGGTGACAGGCCTGGCCCGGCCACTCGGCCTGCGCGTCGGGCGGGCGACGACGTGACGGCACGCCGGGGCGGGCCCCACCGGAGTGAAACAGGTCACCTGACCTGGACTCGATTCGGTGAAGTGCCGCCAGATGGTTTATTGTTCATCCATAAGTGGTGACGGAGTGAGAGCCGGACCGTCCTCCGCGCGCCCTCCGTGCATCACCACCTACGGCCCTGGCTGGTTTCCCCCGTCCAGCCAGGGCTTTTTCCTGTCTCCGACAGGACTCGCCGGCCGAAAGCCGTGCTCTTCGAGGTGCCCGGCACGGCGGCAGCGGCTGAAATGGGCTGAGAGGACATCACCCCCAACCGTCGCCGGCGAGGAGCCCCGCGCCATGACCAAAGCGATAAAACTGCTGACCGCCCTGCCCCAGGCACAGCGCGAGCGCCTGATGGAGCTGGCCAAGGACGTCTCCTTCCCGGAGGACACCCGCATCTTCGAGGCGGGCGGCACCGCCGACCGGTTCTGGGTGATCCGGTCCGGCGCGGTCAACCTCGACCAGCAGGTCACCGCACGGCAGCGGGTCGTCGTGGCCACGCTGGGCGCCGGCGACATGCTCGGCTGGTCCTGGCTGTTCCCGCCGTACGAGTGGGACTTCGGCGCGGTGGCCTTCAGCAACGTACGCGCCTACGAGTTCGACGGGCCCTCGGTGCTGGCGCTGTCCGTGGAGGACCCGCTGCTCGGCCTGTCGCTGGTGCGCACGGTCGCCGAGATCCTCGCCCACCGCCTGGAGACGACCCGCGGCAAGCTCATGGACCAGTACGCGATCCGCCGCCAGCGCCCGGTGTAGGCCGGCAGACGCGCCGGCGCCCCGTGCCGGCCCTCAGACGCGGTAGCGGCGCAGCGCCGGGACCGCGGCGGCCAGTGCCAGCATCACGGCGACGACCAGCACACCGCCGCCGGTCACGGCGGCCCGGGGGCCGAACGCCGAGCCGGCGGTGCCGTGCAGCACGTCGGCCAGGCGCGGGCCGCCGACGACGACCACCGTGAACACGCCCTGCATCCGGCCGCGCATCTCGTCGGTCGCCGCGGACAGCAGGATCGCCTGACGGAAGACCATGGAGACCATGTCGGCCACGCCCGCGGCGGCGAGGAACACCAGCGCCACCCAGAGGCTCCCGCTCAGCCCGAACCCGGTGACGGCCACGCCCCAGGCCACCACCGACCCGATGACCATCCAGCCGTGCCGCCGCGCCCGGGAGAACACCCCCGAGAACAGCCCGCCCAGCACCGCGCCCACCGCGATGCCGGCGAACAGCACACCGAGCGCGAGCCCTTCGCCGTACGAGGCGTACGTCTGCGAGGCCAGCTGCGGGTACAGGGCGCGGGGCATGCCGAAGACCATGGCGACGATGTCGGCGAGGAAGGACCACAGCAGCACCTGGTGCCCGGCGATGTAGCGGAACCCGGCCGCGATCTCCCGCAGCCCGGCCCGGCGCGTGGCCGGCTCCTCCAGCGGCGGCAGCGCGGGGAGGCGGAAGACCGCCCACACGGTGACGCACAGCGCGAGCGCGTCGATCAGGTACAGCGCGGGCAGCCCGACGACCGGGATCAGCGCGCCGGCCAGCAGCGGTCCCACCACCAGGCCCGTCTGCATCACGGTCGCGCCGAGCGCGTTGGCCGCGGGCAGTTCCTCGGCCGGCACCAGTCGGGCGACGGAGGCGCTGCGGACCGGGGAGTTGAGCCCGAAGAACGCCTGCTGCACGGCGAACAGCAGCATGAGGACGACCACGGAGCCCAGCCCGGTGACGGCCTGCGCCCAGAACAGCAGCGAGGTCACGGCGATACCGGTGTTCGTGCCCAGCAGCAGCTTGCGCCGGTCGACCGTGTCGGCGACCGCCCCGCCCCACAGCGCGAAGACGACCATGGGCACCAGACCGGCGAGGCTGGCGTATCCGACCCAGGCCGAGGAGTGGGTCATGTCGTAGATCTGCTTGGGCACGGCGACGGCGGTGAGCTGGCTGCCGACCGCGGTGACGATGGTCGACGACCACAGACGCCGGTAGGCCGGAACGCGCAGGGGGCGGGTGTCCATCGCCCAGCGGCGCCAGCCGCGCCGGGGCGGGGCCGGCGCGGCCGGGGAGGCGGTGTCGGGCTCGGTGCTGCTGCTCTCGCTCGTGTCCACGGATGTCCTGGTTGCTCGATACATCTTTCGATTCGAGCCTCACTATCGCAGCAACTCCTCTGACGGCCGAACCAATTGTTCAGGACCCGGGGTTCGAGACCAGGGGTTCAGGACCCGGGACTCAGGATCCGGCGACGAGCATCGCCCCGAGGCCGAGCATGGTGGCGGCGACCAGGCCGTCCAGGACCCGCCAGGCGGTGGGCCGGGCCAGGAACCGGCCGAGCAGCCGTGCGCCGAAGCCGAGGGCGGCGAACCAGCACAGGCTGGCCAGGGCGGCGCCCAGGCCGAAGGTCCAGCGCAGCGGGCCGCGGTCGGCGGCGAGGGAGCCGAGCAGGAAGACCGTGTCCAGGTAGACATGCGGGTTGAGCCAGGTCATCGCCAGGCAGGTGAGCACGGCGCGCCGGCGCGAGCCCGCCGCCTCGCCCTCCGCGCGCAGTCCGGTGCCCGGTCTGAGGACGCGGCGGGCGGCGAGGGCGCCGTAGCAGAGCAGGAACGCCCCGCCGATCAGTCCGACGGCCCGCACCGCCCCGGGCCACGCGACCACCACCGCGCCGACCCCGCCGACACCGAGCGCGATGAGCACCGCGTCCGACAGGGCGCAGATGCCGACCACGGCGAGGACGGCGTCGCGGCGCACCCCCTGGCGCAGGACGAAGGCGTTCTGGGCTCCGATGGCGACGATCAGGGAGAGGCCGGTGCCGAATCCGGCGGCCGCGGCGGTCAGGGCGTGGTTCATGCCCTCGACGCTAGGTTCACGATCACCGCAGGTACAGCTAAAGATTCTTACGTACCCTTAGCGCTCGTGATGACGGAGCTTCCCCTGGAGCAGGTGCTGACGCTGCTGGCCGTCGTGGACGAGGGCACCTTCGACGCGGCCGCTGCGGCGCTGCACGTGACGCCCTCGGCGGTCAGCCAGCGGGTCAAGGCGCTGGAGCAGCGCACCGGCCGGGTGCTGCTCCAGCGGACCAAGCCGGTCCGGCCGACCGAGTCCGGTGCGGTGCTGGTGCGGTTCGCCCGGCAGCTCGCCCGGCTGGAACGGGACGCGCGCGGTGAGCTGGGGCTGAGCGGTGCCGGGGAGCCGACCCGGGTGTCGGTGGCGGTGAACGCGGACTCGCTGGCGACCTGGTTCCTCGACGCTCTCACCCGGGTGACGGGGCTCTCCTTCGAGCTGCACCGCGAGGACGAGGACCACACGGCGGCGCTGCTGCGCGAGGGGCTCGTGATGGCCGCCGTGACCTCCTCGCCCGATCCGGTGCCCGGCTGCTCGGTCCGTCCGCTCGGCCGGATGCGCTATCTCCCGGCGGCCGCGCCCGGATTCGCCGACCGTCATCTCACCGGACCGCTGCCCGACGTGCTGCCCGCGGCGCCCGTCGTGGCGTTCGACCGCAAGGACGACTTCCAGGACGGCTTCGTGCGCCGGCTGGGCGGCACCGGCGCCGGCCCGCTGCGGCACTACGTGCCCACCTCGGAGGGCTTCGTCGCCGCGGTCGCCGCGGGCCTCGGCTGGGGCATGGTCCCGGAGGCCCAGGCCCGCCCGCTGCTGCGCGAGGGCCGCCTCGTCCGTCTCGCGCCGGACGCGTCGATGGACGTCGCCCTGTACTGGCAGCAGTGGAAGCTCGACTCCCCCGCGCTGGCGGCCCTGGCCGAGGCGGTCACGGCCACGGCGGCGGAGGCGCTGCGCCGCTGAACCGGGCGAGCGGCCCGCTCAGCCTCCGGCTGCCGCGAGAGGCTCAACCCCGGCGGCCGCCGCGGCCCCGGCTCCCGCTCCCGTGCCGGCCCTCCCCCGCTCGCAGCCGTCCCTCCGCGCTGTCCAGCAGCATCTCCAGAGCCGTCGGATAGGCGCTGTTCACCATGCGCCGGGCCAGCAGCGGGGCGGCTTCCGCGATGCGCGGGTGGGTGGTGCGGGGCAGGCGGGCGTAGGTCGAGTGCCACATGTCCTCGTCGGCCCGCTGGGCGGTGCTCGGCAGGGCCAGGGAGGCGGCGTCGAGGGCGGCGAAGGCCAGCGTCTGGTCGATGAAGGCGTGGTAGACGCGGACCGTCTCCTCCAGGGAGAAGCCGGCCGTGCGCAGCACGTCCAGGACCGTCTCGTCGGCGGCCAGTTCGTGGGCGCGCCCGGTGACCCGGTTCGCGGTCAGCACCGCCGCCTGCGGATGCGCCACGTACGCGGCGTGGATGCGCAGCCCGATCGCCCGCAGGTCCGCCCGCCACCGCCCCGTCCGCTCCCAGCCCGTGAGCGCCTGCCCGATGAGCGCGTCCCCGATGGCCAGCGTCAGGTCGTCCATCCCCCGGAAGTAGCGGTACAGCGTGCTGGGGTCACAGTCCAGCGCCAGTCCGAGGCGGCGCGCGCTGAGCCCGGCGCCCCCGTGCTCGCGCAGCAGGCGCAGCGCGGTCTCCACGATCAGCCGCTCGGACAGCACGGTGCCGGCGCGGGTCGGACGGCGCCGTCGGCGCTTCTCCTCGGGCACGACGGGCTTAGGCACGGCGGATCCTCCCCTCCCCTGCCATGGACCCCTGCTGCGGGCCTGATGGCTCATGGCTTATGCCAACACCATTGACCTTACTGCACGCCCGGGCGTTGGATTCCGGCCAAGGCGCGCCTGCCCGTTCACCTTCACCCGTTCGTGTCAGGCAGGGAGTTTCGTCATGCGTGTACTGCTCGTGGGAGCCGGCGGCGTGGGTACCGCCGTCACCCGGATCGCGGCCCGCCGTCCGTTCCTCGACCTCATGGTGGTCGCCGACTACGACCCCGCCCGGGCCGAGGCGGCGGTCGCGGCCCTCGGTGAGGCGGGCGGCCGGTTCCGCGCCGAGCGCCTAGACGCCGGCGACGAGGCCGCGGTGGCCGAGCTGCTGGCCCACCACGGCTGCGACGTGCTGCTCAACGCCACCGACCCGCGCTTCGTCATGCCGCTGTTCCGGGCGGCGCGCGCGGCGAACGCCACCTATGTCGACATGGCGATGTCGCTGTCCCGGCCACACCCCGAGCGGCCGTACGAGGAGTGCGGGGTCAAGCTGGGCGACGCGCAGTTCGCGCTCGCCGGCGAGTGGGAGAAGGCGGGAGCGCTCGCGCTGGTCGGGATGGGCGTGGAGCCGGGTCTGTCGGACGTGTTCGCCCGGTACGCGGCCGACGAACTCTTCGACTCCATCGAGGAGATCGGCGTCCGTGACGGCGCGGACCTCACCGTCGAGGGCCATGACTTCGCGCCGTCCTTCAGCATCTGGACCACCATCGAGGAGTGCCTGAACCCGCCGGTCGTCCATGAGGCGGGGCGGGGCTGGTTCACGACCGCCCCGTTCAGCGAGCCCGAGGTGTTCGACTTCCCCGAGGGGATCGGCCCGGTGGAGTGCGTGAACGTGGAGCACGAGGAGGTGCTGCTGATGCCGCGCTGGGTCGACGCGCGGCGCGTCACCTTCAAGTACGGCCTGGGCCGGGAGTTCATCGAGACGCTGAAGACCCTGCACCGGCTGGGACTCGACCGCACGGCGCCGGTGACCGTGCCCGGCCCGGACGGCCCGGTCCAGGTCTCGCCGCGGGACGTGGTCGCCGCGTGCCTGCCCGATCCGGCGACGCTGGGCGAGCGGATGCACGGGAAGACGTGCGCGGGCACCTGGGTGCGCGGCACCAAGGACGGGGCGCCGCGCGAGGTGTACCTGTACCACGTGGTCGACAACCAGTGGTCGATGACGGAGTACGGCTGTCAGGCCGTGGTGTGGCAGACGGCGGTCAATCCGGTCGTCGCCCTCGAACTCCTCGCCACCGGTGCCTGGTCGGGCACGGGCGTCCTCGGCCCGGAGGCCTTCCCCGCCCGCCCGTTCCTCGACCTGCTGACCGAGTACGGCTCCCCGTGGGGTCTGCGCGAGCAGTGACCGGGCGGGGTGCCGTTCTGCCCTGCGGTTCGCACGGGCTCCCTCGGCTCGTCACCGGCTCCCTCGGTGCGTGACCGGCGCTACGGTTCGTCGCCGGGTGGCGCGGCCGCGGGCAGCCGGAGGGTGAACAGCGCGCCCCGGCCCGGCTCGCTCGCGGCCTCGGCGGTGCCGCCGTGCGCGGCGACCAGATGGCGGACGATCGGCAGGCCCAGGCCGCTGCCGCCGGTGCGGCGGCTGCGGGACTTCTCGGCGCGCCAGAACCGCTCGAAGACGTGCGGGAGATCCTCCGGTGCGATGCCCGTGCCGGTGTCGGTGACGCTGAGCAGGACGTCGGCGCCGTCCCGGCGGGCGGCCAGGGTGACCGTGCCGCCGTCGGGTGTGTGCCGCAGGGCGTTGGAGACGAGGTTCCCGAGGGCCTGCCGCATCCGTACCGGGTCGGCCTCCAGCCAGGCGCCGGCGTCGCCCTCGGTGCGCAGGGCGACCCCGGCGGCGTCGGCGGCGACGCGGTGGGCGGCGGCGACCTGGTCGAGGAGGTCGCCGGCGGGGACCGGTTCGCGGTGCAGGCGCAGGGTGCCCGCGTCGGCGGCCGCGAGGTCCTGCAGGTCGTCGATGACGCGCTGGAGCACGAGCGCCTCCTCGTGCAGGGAGTCCAGCAGCGCGGGGTCGGGGTCGACGACGCCGTCGCGGACGACCTCCAGCCAGCCGCGGATGTTGGTGAGCGGGCTGCGCAGTTCGTGGGCGATGTCGCTGACCATCGCCTTGCGCTGGGCCTCCAGGCGTTCGCGGCGCTCGCTCAGGTCGTTGAACGCCTCGGCGAGGATGCCGGTCTCGTCCCGGGTGGTGACCGGCACCCGCACATGCAGCTCGGGCGGGGCCTGCGCCGCCTCGGTCAGCGCGCGCAGCGGTCGTGAGAGCCGTACGGCGACGACGGCGGTCACGGCGACCGTGACGGCGAGGACCAGGCCGGCCGCGCCGACCACCTTGGCCTTGTTGGCCGGGGACATGTCGAAGCGGGTGGGGTTCTGGTCGCCGATGCCGAGGAACAGGTCGGCGACCGGGGCGACATAGGGTTCCAGCTGGGTGCGGCGGGCGCCGGTGACGCAGGCCCGCACGGCCTGTCCGGTCGTACGGTCGCCCGCCTTGGCGAACTTGGCGATCAGGTAGCCGCCGCCGAAGGGGTCCTTGCCGGTCGGGTCGGGGCTGAAGAACAGCGGTCCGCGCAGGTCCAGCCCGGCCTGCTTCAGGCAGGGCCGGGCAAGCTCCGACAGCTCGGTCAGGGCCTTCTGCTCGGTCGGGGTGGGGGCGTTCAGCAGTCCGTCCGCGCACTGCTGGTCGGCGTAGGTCGTGCCGTCCGGGCCGCTGAGCACGGGGCGTCCGCTCGGGGTGCGCACGATCGTGGACTCGATGCCGAACCGCTCGTAGCACTGGCGGCGCTTGGCGGCCAGCGCGTCCAGCCGGTCCCGCTCGGCGGACGTGACCCGGTACGGGCCCACCGCTCGCGGGTCGATGCCGCTGAGCTGGGCCCCGGACTCGGTGTAGGTGTCGGTGCGCAGCGGGTCGACGGTGGCGGCGGGCCGGGGCGGCAGCGGGGTGCCGCGCGGCGCGGAGTCGGCGATGAGGGTGCGGTCGGCGCTGGTGACGGCGACGCGCCTGCCGGTCTCGGCGGCGAGGTCGCGCACGGTGCGCTGGACGCCCGCCCAGTCCCGGTGGGTGGCGGCGTATCCGCTCAGCTCGGCGAGGATGCGGTTGTCGGCGGCGAGGTCCTGGCCCTGTTCCTCCTTCAGGGCGCTGGTGGTGGTCGTCACCGCGAGCCAGGCGGTGGCGGCGACCGAGCACACGGCGATGAGCGCGGAGACGAACAGCAGCCGCACCAGCAGGCGTTTGCGCAGCGGGATCCTGCGCTTCACGGCCGGCCGCCGCTCAGCTTGTAGCCGACGCCGAACACGGTCACCAGCCGCACCGGCCGCCGCGGGTCGGCCTCGATCTTGCGGCGCAGGTTCATGATGTGGACGTCGACGGCCCGTTCGGTGGAGGCGCGGTCCAGGCCACGGGTGAAGCGCAGCAACTGCCGCCGGGAGAAGACCCGGTCCGGCTCCCCCGCCATGGCCAGCAGTATCTGGAACTCGGCCGGTGTGCACTCCACGGGCATGCCGTCGCAGCGCACCTCGTACCGCACGGGATCGACGCTGAGCCCCGCCGCCCGGACGACGGGATCGTCGCCCCGGCCCCCGGCACCCCGGCCGCTGCGCCGCAGCACGGTGCGGATGCGGGCCATCAGCTCGCGCGGGCTGTACGGCTTGGTCATGTAGTCGTCGGCGCCCAGCTCCAGCCCGAGCAGCACGTCGTCCTCGGCGGCGCGGGCGGTGAGCATCACGACGGGGATCTCCGGGTCCTCGTCGCCGCCGCGCAGTGCCCGGCAGACCCCGAAGCCGTCGAGCACCGGGAGCATCAGGTCGAGCACGACGAGGTCGGGTCTCAGGCGCCGGGCCGCGTCCAGTGCCGCCGCGCCGTCGTGCACGACGGTGGCGGTGTGCCCCTCGGCCAGCAGGGTGCGGCGGATCAGTTCGGCCTGCTTCTCGTCGTCCTCGGCGACCAGTACATGTGCGCACACGAGTTCGGATCCTAAGCGGCTCGGCGGGCGAGCCACTCGGCGGACCCCACGGCGGTTCTGCGATGGATCATGCGTCGACCCTGGCCGACACTTGTTTGGAACTCGTCAGGCGCGGTCCGGCTTGCCGTGTGCGTACAGCCAGGTGTGGAAGAGGCCCTCGAGGTCCTTTCCGGACTCGCGCTCGGCGAGGCGCACGAACTGGGCGGACGTACCGTGCCGGCCCCGGTGCTCGGTCGCCCAGGCGCGCAGGATCCGGAAGAAGGCCCGGTCGCCGACCGTCCTGCGCAGTTCGTGCAGGGTCATGGCGCCCCGGTCGTAGACCGGCGTGCCGAAGATGTTCCGGCCGCTGCCCGGGTCGCCGGGCGGGAAGGCCCACAGGTTGTCGCTCGCGGGGCGGTCGTAGAGCGCGTCGAAGGTCTTCTGGGCGCTCCGGCCGCCGTGCTGCTCGCTGTAGAGCCACTCGGCGTAGGTGGCGAAGCCCTCGTTGAGCCAGATGTCCCGCCACGCGGTGAGCGCGACGGAGTCGCCGAACCACTGGTGGGCGTTCTCGTGGACGAGGGTGCTCAGGTCGGGCGCCGAGTCGTAGACCGGCCGGCTCTGGGTCTCCAGGGCGTAGCCGACGTCCGGTGCGTGGTCGACGATCGAACCGGCGGCGCGGAACGGGTACGGCCCGAACAGCTTGCTCTCCCAGGCGAGTACGGAGGGCAGCTGCCTGAGCACGGGCGCGGCCGCCCGGGCCTCCCGCGCGTCGACGGCGTTGACCACCTGGACGCCGTCGGGGGTGGTGTAGCGCTCGACGCGGAAGGTGCCGACGGTGGCGGTGGCCAGGTAGGCGGCCATGGGCTCGGCCTGGTGCCAGCGGAAGGTGGTGCGGCCGTGCGCGGTGTGCTGCCCGGCCAGGACGCCGTTGGCGACGGCGGTGCGTCCCTTCGGCACGGTGATCGTGAAGTCGTACGACGACGTGTCGCTCGGGTGGCCGTTCGCCGGGAACCAGGTCATCGCGCCCTGGGGTTCGCCCGCGACGAACGCCCCGTCGTCCGTGCGGATCCAGCCGTCGGCGGAGCCGTCCGGGTCGGTGACGGGCTTCGGGGTGCCGTTGTAGGTGACGGCGACGCGGAACTCCTGGCCCTCGCGCAGGGCGTGGCGCGGGGTGACGACGAGTTCCTGGCCGTTGCGGGTGAAGCCGGCGGCGGCCCGGTCGACGGTGACGCCGGTGACCTTCAGGCCCTTGAGGTCGAGGTCGAAGCGGCTGAGCCTCTGGGTGGCGCGCGCGGTGAGCACGGCCCTGCCGTCGAGGTGGCGGGAGGCGGTGTCGTAGCGCAGCGTCAGGTCGTAGTGGCGGACGTGGTAGCCGCCGTTACCGCTGAGCGGGAAGTACGGGTCGCCCGCGCCCGCCGCGCCGGGTGTGCCGGCCGCCGTGGGGCCGGCGGCCCCCAGCAGCGCCGCCACGGCGACGGGCACGGTGGCGAGGACCGCCTCGCGGCGGAGGACCGCGGTGCGTCGTCGTGCGGCCGGTCTGCGGGGTGACGTCACGTGTGCTCCTCGGCGGGGGTGGCGTGATCGGTGCGGCAGAGACTGCACAGACTAGGGGCCGGCGGCCCTGCGGGTCCCCCACTTTCCGGCCACGTCAGGCCGCGTCGCCGCGCCGCGCCCGGGGGCTCCCGAAGTACGCTCACGGCACTGTCCGCGACCCGAGAGGGGCCCGACCGTGAGCGTGCGCGTGCGCCGGATCTACGACCCACCCGAGCCCGACGACGGCCTGCGCGTGCTGGTGGACCGACTGTGGCCGCGCGGGCTGGCCAAGGACGCGGTGCGGATCGACGAGTGGCCGAAGGGGCTCACCCCGTCCACCGAGCTGCGCCACTGGTACCACAGCGACCATGGCACGTACGACGAGTTCCGGCACCGCTACGAGGCCGAGCTGCGGGAACCCGAGGCCGCCGAACTGCTCGACGGCCTCAGGGAATCCGCCCGCAAGGGGCCGGTGACCCTGCTGACGGCGTCCAAGAAGCCGGACACGAGTCATGCGGCGGTGCTGGCGGAGCTGCTCGAGGACTGAGCAGCCCCGTGTCCCGTCCCCGGTGAGCGGTTCAGGCCGTCTGCAGGGCCGCCGCCCGGCCCGCCGCGCGGCCCGAGAAGAGGCAGCCGCCGAGGAAGGTGCCCTCCAGGGCGTTGTAGCCGTGGACGCCTCCGCCGCCGAAGCCGGCCACCTCGCCGGCCGCGTACAGCCCGTCGACGGGCTTGCCGTCGAGGCCGAGGGCGCGGGAGTCCAGGTCGGTCTGGATGCCGCCGAGGGTCTTGCGGGTCAGGACGTGCATCCGGACGCCGATCAGCGGCCCGGCGGCGGGGTCGAGGATGCGGTGCGGGACGGCGACCCGGCCGAGCCGGTCGCCGATGTAGCGGCGGGCGTTGCGGATGCCCTGGACCTGGGAGTCCTTGCTGTAGGGGTTGGCCATCTGCAGGTCGCGGGCCTCGATCTGGCGGCGCACCTCGGCCGCGTCCAGCAGCGGCTTGTCGGTCAGGCCGTTCATCTTCTCGACCAGCCGCTCCAGGGTGTCCGCGGTGACGAAGTCCGCGCCCTTGTCGAGGAAGGCCTGGACGGGCGCGGGGGCACCCTTGCCGAGCAGCCGGTCGCGGAGCACGGCCCCCCGGTCCTTGGCGGTGATGTCGGGGTTCTGCTCGGAGCCGGAGAGCGCGAACTCCTTCTCGATGATCTTCCGGGTGAGCACGAACCACGAGTGGTCGTACCCGGCGATGTCCTCGGTGGTGCGCAGGTACGCGAGGGTGCTCAGGGTGTCGTAGCCCGGCAGGCAGGGGTCGGGCAGGCGGCGGCCGAGGGCGTCGAGCCAGATGGAGGACGGGCCGGGCAGGATGCGGATGCCGTGGCCGGGCCAGATGGGATCCCAGTTCTGCAGGCCCTCGGTGTAGTGCCACATGCGGTCCCGGTTGACCAGGCGTACGCCCGCCTCGGCGCTGATGTCGAGCATGCGGCCGTCCACGTAGGCGGGGACGCCGGTGACCATCTCGGCGGGGGCCTTGCCGAGTCGCTCGGGCCAGTAACGGCGCACGATCTCGTGGTTGGCGCCGATCCCGCCGGTGGTGACGACGACGGCCTGGGCGGTGAGTTCGAAGTCGCCGAGGCGGTCGCGGTTGGAGGCGACGCCGCGCGCCGCGTGGTCGTCGGCGAGGACGGTGCCGCGCACCCCGCGTGCCGCGCCGTCCTCGATGACCAGCTCGTCGACCTGGTGGCGGTGGTAGAAGGTGAGCAGTCCGTCCCGGGCGGCCTGCCGGGCGTAGCCGACGAAGGGCTCGACCACGCCGGTGCCGGTGCCCCAGGTGATGTGGAAGCGGGGTACGGAGTTGCCGTGGCCGTTCGCCCGCAGGTCGCCGCGCTCGGCCCAGCCGACGGTCGGCAGCAGTTCGATGCCGTGCCCCTTGATCCAGGAGCGCTTCTCGCCGGCCGCGAACTCGACATAGGCGCGGGCCCAGCGCACCGCCCAGGAGTCCTCGTCCGCGAGGCGGTCGAATTGCGCGCTGCCCCGCCAGTCGTTCCAGGCGAGGTCGAAGGAGTCCTTGATGCCGAGGCGGCGCTGCTCGGGCGAGTCGACGAGGAAGAGCCCGCCGAAGGACCAGAACGCCTGGCCGCCGAGGTTGGCGGCGTTCTCCTGGTCGACCAGGGCGACGCGCCGGCCCCGGCTGGTGATTTCGTGCGCCGCGACCAGGCCGGCGAGGCCCGCTCCGACGACGATGACGTCCGCGTCCATGGCGTCCGTTCCTTCCGTCTGCTTGCGTCAGCTTCCGTTTCCGTCCGCGACGCGTTCGGGGGTGCCGCTGCCGTCGGTCAGCAGGGCGTTGAGCAGTTGCTTCAGCCAGGTGCGGGCCGCGTCGACGTCCTTGTCCAGCAGCAGCTGGGTGGTGACGCCGTCGTAGGCCGCGACGACCGCGCGGGCGGCGCCGTCGACGCCGCCGAGCACGGCGGGCAGTTCGGTGTGGCCCCGGGCCCGGAAGAGCCGGTCGGCGACGGCCTCCCGGAGCCGGGCGCGGTGGTCGAGCAGGGCCTGGGCGACGGCCGGGTCGCGGGCCGCGTGCACCAGGAAGTCGGTCTTCACCAGCAGCCAGTCCACGTCGAGCAGCAGCACCTCGGTGACCCGGTCCACGGACGTGGGCACGTCGAGGTCGGGCCCGTCCTGGGCGAGGGCCTCGGCCACCTGGGCGGCGATGAGGTCGGCACGCACCTGGTACAGGGCGAAGAACAGCTCGTCCAGGGTGGCGAAGTTCGAGTAGAAGGCGCCCCGGCTGTAGCCGGCGGCCTCGCAGACCTCCTCGATGGAGACGCGGCCGAACCCCTTCGCGGCGAAGACCGCGAAGGCGGCGTCGAGCAGGTTGGCCCGGGTCCGGGCGCGCCGCTTGGTGACCCGTCGGGCCGTGTCCTGTGCCGTCATCGTCGCGACCTCCATCGGATACGGGAATGTATCCGATACAGCGGTGTATCGAAAGAGCCCTGGCAGGAGGTTCAACAATGGGAACGTATTTTCGATTAGAGGTAGGCTGGGTCCCATGGCCACGCACCTCCAGGGCTCCCTGTTCGACCAGACCGACGAGCTGCGGCTCGGTCCCCTCGACGGGCTGAGCCGGACCGAGCTGGGCGCCGGCGCCTGGATCGACGTGCTGCCGGGCTGGCTGAGCGGCGCCGACGCCCTGTTCGAACAGCTCGCGGCGGAGGTGCCCTGGCGGGCGGAGCGCCGCACGATGTACGACAACGTGGTGGCCGTACCGCGCCTGCTCGCCCACTACGGCGAGGGCGACCCGCTGCCGCACCCGGTGCTCGACGACGCCCGCGCGGCCCTCAGCGCGCACTACGCGGACGAGCTGGGTGAGCCGTTCACCACCGCCGGGCTCTGCTTCTACCGCGACGGCCGGGACAGCGTCGCCTGGCACGGCGACCGGATCGGGCGGGGCAACCGCGAGGACACCATGGTCGCGATCCTCTCCGTCGGCGCGCCCCGGGACCTGCTGCTGCGGCCGGCGGGAGGCGGCGGCGCGACGGTCCGGCGGCCGCTGGGGCACGGCGACCTGATCGTCATGGGCGGCTCCTGCCAACGCACCTGGGAGCACTGCGTCCCCAAGACCGCTCGGGCGACAGGGCCCCGGATCAGCGTCCAGTTCCGCCCGCACGGCGTGCGCTGACCCGTTCGGCGGCCCTCTTGCGCACAGCGCCCGCGCATCTGGTTGGCTGTCCCCGACGTTCCGCCGTGAGGGCTGGGGAGAGCATGCGCGCAGAGGTACACCAAGTCGCCGAGGGCACCTATCTGGTGCACGGCAACCACGTCAACTGGGTCATCCTCAAGGACGGCGACGCCGTCACCCTCGTGGACACCGGCTACCCCGGGGACCGGCAGGGCGTCCTCGACTCCCTGGCCGAAGTGGGCAGTTCACCGGAGGCGGTCGCCGCCGTGCTGATCACCCACGCGCACAACGACCACGTGGGCTCGGCCGAGTACCTGCGCGCCACCCACGGCACCCCGGTCTACCTGCACCCGGCGGAAGTCCCGCACGCGCGCCGGGAGTTCCTCCAGCAGGCCACCATCGGCGACGTGGTGCGCAACGCCTGGCGGCCCGGTGTCCTGCCCTGGGCGGTGCACGTGCTCAAGGTCGGCGGCGCCGGCCACAACCCCGTCACCGCCCCCGAGCCGTTCCCCACCGAGGGCGCCCTCGACCTGCCGGGGCGTCCCGTCCCGGTGCACACTCCCGGCCACACCGACGGCCACTGCGTCTACCACCTGCCCTACGCCGGCATCGTGATCTCCGGCGACGCCCTGGTCAGCGGCCACGCGACCTCGCGGATCAAGGGCCCGCAGATGGTGCTCGACTTCTTCCAGCACGACCGCCCGGGGGCGGTGGCCTCGCTGGAGCTGATCGGGAAGCTCGACGGCGACACCCTGCTGCCCGGCCACGGCCCGGTCCACCGGGGCCCGGTCCGGGCCGCCGCCGAACTGGCCCTGTCCCGGGCCTCCTAGCGACCCCGCACGGGGACTTAGGGTTCGCCCATGGCCTTGCAGATCAGCGCCACGAACCCGGAGCACCCCGCGCTCCTGCTCGAACTGCCCTGGGACGTGCCCCTGGAGGAGTGGCCCGAGGAGTACCTCGTGCCGCTCCCCCGCGGCATCTCCCGGCACGTCGTGCGGTACGCGCACGCCGGTGACGAGGTGATCGCCGTCAAGGAGCTGGCCGAGCGGCCCGCGCTGCGCGAGTACGAACTGCTGCGGGACCTGGACCGGCTGGGCATCCCCGCCGTCGACCCGCTCGCGGTGGTCACCGGCCGCAGGGACCGCGCGGGCGCCCCGCTGGAGCCGGTGCTGGTCACCCGGCATCTGCGCGGCTCGCAGCCGTACCGCTCGATGTTCGAGACCACCATGCGCCCGGCCACCATGCACCGCCTGATGGACGCCCTAGCGGTGCTGCTGGTGCGGCTGCACCTGGCCGGGTTCGCCTGGGGCGACTGCTCGCTGTCCAACACGCTGTTCCGCCGGGACGCGGGCGCCTACGCCGCGTACCTGGTGGACGCCGAGACCGGCGACCTGCACCCCCGGCTCAGCCCCGGGCAGCGGGAGTACGACCTCGACCTGGCCCGGGTCAACATCAGCGGGGAGCTGCTGGACCTGGAGGCGTCGGGGGCGCTGCACCCGTCCGTCGACCCGGTCGAGTTCGGCCACGAGATCTGCACCCGGTACGGCGGCCTGTGGCAGGAGCTGACCCGCACCTCGGTGTACCCGGCGGGCAAGTACCACTACATCGAGCGCCGGATCCGCCGGCTGAACGACCTGGGCTTCGACGTGGCCGAGATGCAGATCGAGCACTCCTCGAACGGCGACTCGGTGACCTTCGTGCCCAAGGTCGTCGACGCGGGCCACCACCAGCGCCAGTTGCTGCGCCTGACCGGTCTCGACACCGAGGAGAACCAGGCGCGGCGGCTGCTGAACGACCTGGAGAGCTGGATGGCCACCCAGGACGACTACGCGCCCGGCGATCCCCTCGCGGCCCGCCCGGAGGTGCTGGCCCACCGCTGGGTGCGGGACGTGTTCCGGCCGACCGTCCGCGCGGTCCCGCCGGACCTGCGCGGCACGATGGACCCGGCCGAGATCTACCACGAGCTGCTCGAACACCGCTGGTACCTGTCCGAGCGGGCGCAGCACGACATCGGCCTCGACACGGCGGTGAAGGACTACATCGAGAACGTGCTCCCGAAGGCCCGTGCGACCCTGGAGCCCACGACGGCCGAGTAGGTCACGCGTCCGCGGGCCGCTCGTGCGGGACCACGGCCACCGGGCAGCCGGCGTGGTGCAGCACCCCGTGCGTGACCGAGCCGATCCGGGCCCCGACGGCCGTACGACGGGCCCGCCGGCCCACGACCATCAGCTGGGCCCGTCCGGCCACCGACAGCAGCACCTGCCCCGCGCTGCCCATCTCCACGTGCTCGGCCACGGGCACGTCCGGGAAGCGCTCCCGCCAGGGCGCCAGCGCGTCGGCCAGGGCCTGCTTCTCGTACGGTTCGAGGCCGCCGGCGTCGTCCAGGAGCTTGAGCGAACCGGGGCTGTAGGCGAAGACCGGCGGCAGGGTCCAGGCGCGGACGGCACGGACGGTGGCGCGGCGGGCGGCGGCCGTCTCGAACGCGAAACGCAGCACGTCCGCGCTGTCCTCGGCGCTTCCGTGCTGGCCCACCACGACGTCCCGCCCCGCGGCCTCCGCCGCCGGCTGGTCCCCGGCGCGCACCAGGACCACGGGCCGGGTCGTCTCCGCGATCACCTGCTGGCCGACCGAGCCGAGCAGGAACCCGATCACCGGTCCGTGCCCGCGCGAGCCCAGGACCAGCATCTCGGCCTCCGCCGCGGCGTCGGCCAGCGCCTGCGCGGGCCCGCCCTCGACCACGTCCATCCGGACCTCGAGCCCCGGATGCCGCCCGGAGACGGTGCGCATGGCCTCCGCGACCCCGTCCGACACCCAGCCGTGCTGGGTGTCCCGGTCGGCCGTGGCGAGCGACTCGGCGTAGCGCCACGCGTGCACGACGCGCAGGGGCAGGCCCCGGCGCACGGCCTCCCTGGCCGCCCAGTCCAGCGCGGCCAGGCTCTCCTCCGTACCGTCCACCCCTGCCGTGATCGGGCGTGTCATGCGTGGGCCTCCTCGTCGTGCCGCGTTCGCGGGGATCGGTCCCGATCAGTCTTCACCACGTCGCGCTCATGTCCGCGCATGTCTTCGGTACCGGGCGGATGATCACGGTCCTGGCGGATGCCGGGGCGAACCCGGGCGATCGAACATACGATGGGCGGGAACCGGTGCGGCGGACCAGCGACGCCGTCCCGTGGACCCGACCGCTCGGGGTGGGAGAGGCATGGCACAGGCTGCCGACGCAGCGAGGACCGTCATCCTGACCGTGGACGACGACCCGGGGGTCTCCCGCGCCGTCGCGCGCGACCTCAGACGGCGCTACGGCAAGGGGTACCGCATCGTCCGCGCGGAGTCCGGCGAGTCCGCGCTGGACGCGTTGCGTGAACTGAAGCTGCGCGGCGATCTGGTGGCGGTGATCCTCGCCGACTACCGGATGCCGCAGATGAACGGCATCGAGTTCCTGGAACAGGCCCTGGACGTGTACCCGGGGGCGCGGCGCGTGCTGCTGACCGCGTACGCGGACACCAACGCGGCGATCGACGCGATCAACGTCGTCGACCTGGACCACTATCTGCTCAAGCCGTGGGACCCGCCGGAGGAGAAGCTCTATCCGGTGCTGGACGACCTCCTGGAGGCGTGGCGCCACAGCGACTACCGGCCGGTGCCCAGCACCAAGGTCGTCGGTCACCGCTGGTCGGCGCGTTCCTCGGACGTGCGGGAGTTCCTCGCCCGCAACCAGGTGCCGTACCGCTGGTACTCGGTCGAGGAGCCGGAGGGACAGCGGCTGCTGGCCGCGGCCGGACAGGACGGGCAGCGGCTGCCGCTGGTCATCACCCCGGACGGCACCGCCCTGGTCGAGCCCGAGGCGCCCGAGCTGGCCGCGCGGGTGGGTCTGGCGACGACACCGACGGCCGACTTCTACGACCTCGTGGTCATCGGCGGCGGCCCGGCCGGGCTGGGCGCCGCCGTGTACGGGGCCTCGGAGGGCCTCAGGACGGTCCTGGTGGAGCGGGAGGCGACCGGCGGGCAGGCCGGGCAGAGCTCCCGCATCGAGAACTACCTCGGCTTCCCCGACGGCGTCTCCGGCGCCCAGCTCACCGACCGGGCGCGGCGGCAGGCGGCCAAGTTCGGCGCGGAGATCCTGACCGCGCGTGAGGTGACCGGGCTCGAGGTCAACGGGGCGGCCCGCGTCGTACGGTTCGCGGACGGCTCGGCGATCGCGGCGCACAGCATCATCCTGGCCACCGGCGTGCAGTACCGGCAGCTGGAGGCCCAGGGCTGCACCGATCTCACCGGCTGCGGGGTGTTCTACGGTTCCGCGCTCACCGAGGCGGCCGCCTGCCAGGGGCACGACGTGTACATCGTCGGCGGCGCCAACTCGGCGGGCCAGGCGGCGATGTATCTGTCCCGGTTCGCCAAGTCGGTGACGCTGCTGGTGCGCGGCCCCGATCTGTCGGCGTCGATGTCGCACTACCTGATCCAGCAGATCGAGGAGGCCCCGAACATCGCGGTGCGCAGTCACACGGTGGTCGACGCGGCACACGGCTCGGAGCGTCTGGAGCGGCTGACGCTGCGTCATGTGGCGAGCGGTGAGAGCGAACAGGTCGACGCCCAGTGGATGTTCGTGTTCATCGGCGCGGCTCCGCTGACCGACTGGCTGGGCGACTCCGTGCTGCGCGACGAGCGCGGCTTCATCCTGGCCGGGCCCGATCTGACCGCCGACGGGCGGCCGCCGGCCGGCTGGGAGCTGGACCGCCCGCCGTACCACCTGGAGACCAGCGTCCCCGGCGTGTTCGTGGCGGGCGACGCGCGCGCCGAGTCCGCGAAGAGGGTCGCGTCCGCCGTCGGAGAGGGAGCCATGGCCGTGATGCTCGTCCACCGGTATCTGGAGCAGTCATGAGCGGGCAGTCGATGCCGTGCAGCCCGAGGGAGATCGGCTCGCTGTTCCTGTTCGAGAAGCTGGAGCCCGAGCAGCTGGGGCGGCTGTGCGGCGAGGGCCGGGTGGAGCTGTTCCAGCCCGGGCCGGTGTACGCCGAGGGTGACCCGGCCACCTGCTTCTTCGTGATGATCGAGGGCACGGTCGTGCTCTCCCGCCGGGTCGGCGGCGACGACGTCGAGGTGACCCGGACCTCGCAGCCCGGGGTGTACGCGGGCGCCATGCAGGCGTACCTCGGGGACCGGGTGCGGCAGGTGTACAACAACTCGATGCGGGTGACGGAGCCGACGCGGTTCTTCGTGCTTCCGGCGGACACCTTCGCGGACATCATGAGCGAGTGGTTCCCGATGGCCGTGCACCTGCTGGAGGGCCTGTTCTTCGGTTCGAAGAACCTCCAGGCCACCGTCGGGCAGCGGGAGCGGCTGCTGGCGCTCGGCTCGCTGTCGGCCGGCCTCACGCACGAGCTGAACAACCCGGCCGCGGCCGCCGTCCGGGCGACCTCGACGTTGCGGGAGCGGGTCGCGAAGATGCGGCACAAGCTCGGCATGATCGCCGAAGGCCCCTTCTCCCGGGACCAGTTGGCGAGTCTGGTCGAGATCCAGGAGCGTACGGCCGAACGGGTCGCGAAAGCCCCGGCGCTCAGCCCGCTCGAGGCCTCCGACCGGGAGGACGAGCTCACCGACTGGATGGAGGACCACGGCATCGACCACGGCTGGCAGCTCGCGCCCACCTTCGTGCAGGCCGGGCTCGACACCGACTGGCTGGAGCAGGTCGCCGCCGCCGTGGACGAGGAGATCCTGCCCGGGGCGGTGAGCTGGCTCAACTACACCATCGAGACCGAGCTGCTGATGAACGAGATCGAGGACTCCACCACCCGTATCTCGCATCTCGTGGACGCGGCCAAGCAGTACTCGCAGCTGGACCGGGCGCCGTACCGCGTGGTGGACGTGCACGAACTCCTCGACAGCACCCTGATGATGCTGTCCGCCAAGATCGGCGGGCGCATCGAGGTGGTCAAGGAGTACGACCGCACGCTGCCGCCGGTCCCCGCCTATCCGGCGGAGCTGAACCAGGTGTGGACGAACCTGATCGACAACGCGGTGTCCGCGATCAACAGCGCGGGCGGGGACGGCACGTTGACCGTGCGGACCGCGCTGGACCACGAGCGGGTGCTGGTGGAGTTCCGGGACACCGGGGCCGGCGTTCCGGCGGACATCAAGGGCCGGATCTTCGACCCGTTCTTCACCACCAAGCCGGTCGGTGAGGGCACCGGTCTCGGCCTGGACATCTCCTGGCGGATCGTCGTCAACAAGCACCACGGCAGCCTGCGGGTGGACTCGGTGCCGGGCGACACCCGCTTCCAGGTCTTCCTTCCGCTGACCGCCGAGATGCCGGACGAGGCGTCCGGCCCGACTCCCGAGGAGGCAGCATGAGCGGTGAGACCGCGATCGACCCGAGCGTCCCGCCGAGCGGCACCGGCTGCGTCGAGTGCGACGAGGCGGGCGGCTGGTGGTTCCATCTGCGCCGCTGCGCGCAGTGCGGACACATCGGCTGCTGCGACGACTCCCCCGCCAAGCACGCCACGGCGCACTACCGGGAGACCGGGCATCCGGTGATCCAGAGCTTCGAGCCGGGCGAGGACTGGTTCTGGGACTTCGCCACGGACGAGCTGTACGACTCCGGTCCCCGGCTCGCGTCCCCGACCAGCCATCCGGCGGACCAGCCGGCACCGGGACCGGCGGGGCGGGTCCCGGTGAACTGGGCGCAGACACTGCGCTGAAAGTCCCTGGGCCGGGCTGAGCCTTCCTGGGCCGGGCTTGAAGCTCCCCGGGCCGGAGGCGCGACGGTTCAGCGTCCGCAGTGCAGGCTGTCCACGTCCACGGCGTCGGCGATCGCCCGCATCCCCTTGTCACCCGGGTGCAGGTGGTCGCCGCCGTCGTAGGAGGGCAGGAGCCGCTCGGGGTCGTAGGGGCTGCGCAGGGCGCGGTCGATGTCGGCGACCGCGTCGAAGCCGCCGCCGTTCCGGATGAACCGGTTGACGGCCTGGCGTACGGCCTCGGCGGCCAGGTCCCACTCGGGCCAGCCCTCGAACGGGCCGAGGGTCGCGGCGACCACGCACTTCCCGGCCGCGTGCGCCCGCCGGACGAGCTCCCGGTACCCGGCGATCAGATCGGCCGCCGAGACGCCGGTGTGCGCCTTGAGGTCGTTGACCCCCTCGAAGAGGAGCACGGTGCGCACGCCGGGCTGGGACAGCACGTCCCGGTCCAGCCGGTGCAGGGCGCTCTGCCCGCCGCCATCGTCCGTGAGGAGCTTGTTCCCCGAGATCCCCTCGTCGGCCACGCCCTCCACCGCCGTGCGGGCCGTGCGCAGGCGGCGGGAGAGGTAGTCGGGCCAGCGCCGGTCGAGGTCGACCGTGGACTGCCAGCCGTCGGTGATGGAGTCGCCGAGCGCGACGACGGCGCCGGTGCCGGGGCGGGTCGGGCGTACGGAGACCGCGTCGAGGTACCACCAGGAGCCGGTGGGCAGCGTCCAGTTGGCGCCGCCCTCCTCGGCGGTGTGGTCGCCCTCGCTGATGTACGACGTCTGCATGGCCAGCCCGTGGCCGGTGGCCGGGCCCGCCGCGTCCCGGGTGTGCAGGCTGATGACCAGGCCCGTCCCGGCGGGGACCGTGCCGGGCAGCGGATCGCTCCACGCGGCGGCACCCGCCGGTACGGTGACCGTCCGGGACCCGCCGAACGTGAGCCGCCGGTTGCTGCCCGTGCGCAGGGCGGCACCCCGGCCGCGCAGGCCCGCGTAGACGTCGTCCACGGTGAGGGGGCGGTCGCCGAAGGCGTTGGAGAGGCGGACGCGCAGGTCGCTGCCGCCGACGCTGGTGCGCACGACGAGCCGGTAGCCGCGGTCGGCGACGCCCGTTCCGACCCGGTCGGCGCTCGCCGCCCAGGTGACGACTCCGGAGGCTCGGGTGCTGGCCCCGGGAAGGGCCGGGGCGGCCCGCGCGGGCACGGACTGCCCGGCGGCGGCGACCACGAGGACGGCCACCACACGGCAGACGCGCCCGAACCGGCCGGTCACCGGACCACATCCCTCGGCGTGACGGACGCGCCGGGCTTCGGACGGACCGTAGGGGACGTGCCTGCGTATCCCACGGAGGTCATCGTCCCGCCGACACCGCTGATCCGCACCTCGGCGGGGCCCGGACATGCGGATGCCCCGCGCGAGGCGGGGCATCCGGTCGTGCTGGTGGTGCGTAGTGCCGTCCGTCAGTGGTGGGCGCGCGGCGTGTTGGCGGCGGTCACGTTGACCGCGGCCCACGCCTTGTCCACCGTCTTGTACTCGGTGCTGCTCGTGCCGTACAGGTCCTTGGCCGCCTTCAGCGTCGCGATGCGCGCCTGGTGGAAGTCGGTGGTGGAGACCATGTAGCGGGTGAGCGCACGGTAGAAGATGGCGGTGGCCTTGGAGCGGCCGATGCCCTTCACCGTGGCGCCGTTGAAGGTCGGCGAGTTGTAGTTGACGCCGTTGATCGTCTTCTTGCCACTTCCCTCCGCGAGGAGGTAGTAGGCGTGCGAGGAGACACCGGAACCGGCGTGCACCTCGGTGTAGTACGTGTCCGGCGACCAGTAGTCGATCGTGCCCTCGAGCTTGTCGAGCGACGGGTGGTCGAGGCGGCGCAGGAACTTCTGGGCCAGGCCCAGCTTCTCGCCGACCAGGTAGTCCGGGGTGTCCTTCGTGTTGTTCGCGTAGAACTCCACGTTGGAGCCGAAGATGTCCGCGAGCGACTCGTTCAGCGAGCCGGGCTCGCCGTACTGGTTGCCGTCCGAGTCGACGAAGGTCGGCTCGAGCTTCGCGGTGGCCTCCACGACGCCGTGGGTCAGCTCGTGACCGGTGACGTCGAGGACGACGAGCGGCTTCTTGAACATCTCGCCGTCGCCGTCGCCGTACAGCATGCAGTTGCAGGTCGGGTCCCAGAAGGCGTTGGCGACCTTGTTGCCCCAGTGGACCATCGCGCGGGCGGCCTTGCTGTTGTTGGCGATGCCCTTGCGGTTGAAGGTCTTCTTGTAGAAGTCCAGGGTCTTGGTGACGCCGTACTGGGCATCCGCGGCGGCGCTGGCGCGGCTGGTGGTCGCGCCGTTGCCCCACACGTTGGTGGTGTTGGTGAACTTCACGCCCGCGCCGAAGTTCTCGGTGTACTTGCCCTTGGCGTCGCGCGTCTCGGTGCCGTACCGGCTCGGGTCCTTGAGCAGGTAGTGCCCACGCGAGGTCTGCGTGGTGGTCAGGCCGACGGTGCCCACGAAGAGGGTCTTGCCGGTGCCCTTGGCGGCCGACGGGTAGGTCGTGGCGCCGGAGACACCCGAGCCGAGCAGGCCGGCCGGGGCCGAACCGGTGCCGGTGGCCGGGTCGATGGTCTCGCCCCGCTTGCGCAGGGTCTCGATCAGCTTCGGCGACAGGAACTCGTCGGCGTCGGGCGTGTTGCTGCGCACCTTGCCGGTGACGGCGTCGATGACGACGGTGCTGGAGGCGCCGTTGTCGGTGACGGTCACCTGGTAGGCGAGGGCGGCGGAGCCCGCGCGGGCGTCCACCACCAGCTCGGCCGTGCCCGCCTCGCCCTTGGCGACCTGGGCGGCCTTGGCGGCGGCCTGGCCGGCCGTCAGCTTGGCCTTGGTGGTGGCGGGCTTGACGGCCTCGCCGGCCGCACGGGTGACACCCGTGTAGGCCAGCTGCCGGTTCAGGTGGACGACGAGGTCGCCGCCGAGGACCGGCATGCCGTTGTGCGTGCGGACGAAGCGGACGTGGCGCGCGCCCTCGGGGTCGATCATCACGTCCTGCGCGTGCAGGTCGTCGCCCTGGGAGACACCGGTCGCCGTGGCGTGGGCGAAGGCCGCGGTGCGCGCCGCCTCCACCACCACCGTCGCCGTGGAGACGGAGGACGCGGCGGACCGTTCCACCCCCGTGGAGGTACCGGCGAAGGCCGTGCCGGCCAGGCCCGTGGCAGCCGTCGTCACCGCGACGGCGATCGCCACGCTGCGTATGTGCGGTCTACGCACTGATCAGGGTTCCTTCGTTCGAAGACGGCCGGGATCACCAACCGCCTTGAGGCATGGCGCAGTTGACGCGCCACGGGGGCTGGTCGGGCCCCGGGTCTCACCCTTTCGGATCAGTCATGGGCACGTAAAGCCGGAATGATCCATTTCGCAGCTTTCTATGACAATCCTTTGCAAATGAGCGCCACAGGGTGATCAACAGATGACCAGCTGTGTGTCGGCTGTGGAGACGCTGCCTCAATCCCCTAGGTTCCAGGCCGGAATGTGATTGATGTCGCATCACGAACCGGACATATGGGAGTGGGTGCCGGATGGTCTCAGCAACGATGGGCAGGGGCGCGGTCCTGGGAGCGGTCGTGCTGTCGCTCGTCGCGGTCCCCGCGCGGGCCGCGACCGGGGAGACGAACACCCCGTCGGCGGCGCTTCCGACACCGGACATCACGGGCGTGGACGGAGTGCTGCACACGGCACGTGCCCAGGGGGCGCCGGGGGCATGGGCCCGGATCGACGACCCCGGCATGACGTACCTGGTGTCCCGGGGACTCGCGGACCGGAACACGAAGCGGGCCATCAGCACCGCCGACCGCTTCCGCGTCGGCAGCGTCACCAAGACCTTCTCGGCCGTGGTGCTGCTGCAACTCGCGGACGAGCACAAGCTGGACCTGGACGCGCCGGTCAACCGCTATGTGCCGAAACTGCTGCCGGACGACCGCATCACGGTCCGGCACGTACTGAGCCACCGCAGCGGGCTGTACGACTACACCGACGACATGTTCGCGAAGAGCGTGGCCGGATTCGAGGCCGTGCGGAACAAGGTCTTCACCTACCGCGACCTAGTCAAGCTCTCCCTGAAGAAGCCGCGCACCAACGCGCCGGGGGCCGCCTACTCCTACTCCAACACCAACTTCGTCGTCGCCGGCCTGCTCATCGAGAAGCTCACCGGGCACTCCGTGAAGAGCGCGTACGAGAACCGCATCTTCAAGCCGCTGAAGCTGAGCGACACCTTCTACGTCCACCCGGACACCCGGATCCCCGGCCGGTACGCCCGCGGCTATCTGACCTCGGACCAGGCCGGCCCCGCGCTGGTCGACGCCACCTCCCAGACGGTGTCCTGGGCGCAGAGCGCGGGCGCGATCATCTCCAGCGCGAAGGATCTGAACACCTTCTACTCCGCGCTGCTCGGCGGCAGGCTGATGTCCTCCGCGCGGCTCGCGGAGATGGAGCGCTTCACGAAGGTCAACAGCACCACCGCGTACGGGCTCGGGCTGCGGCGCCGCGACCTGTCCTGCGGCATCTCGGTCTACGGCCACACGGGCGCCGTCCAGGGCTACTACACGTACGCGTTCACCACCAAGGACGGCGGGCGCAGCATGACCGCCGTGGTCAACACCTCCAACAACGGCAAGGTGCTCGACACCCTGGCGGGCACCCTGGAGTCGGCGTTCTGCGGCAAGAGGACGAAGGCACCGCGCGGCTCGGCGGTCGGAGTGCGCGGCTCGACGGTCGGAGTGCGCGGGGTGGACCGGGCGGACCGGGTGGACGGGGAAGAGTAGTCCTGTCGCACAACAGATACATTCCGTGATCTTGGCGGAACCGGGCCGTCCGGGACACCATGCCCCGCATGAAGGGTGATCTCTTTTCCAGTCATGTGGTGCGGCCGGCCGTCGAGCCGGGGATGAGCGTCGAGAACGCCAAGTGCATCAAGTACGCGGTGAACGGCGAGATGTTCGCCCGGCAGGGCGCGATGATCGCCCACCGCGGCAGCCTCCAGTTCGAGCGCAAGGGCCAGGGCGTGGGCGGCATGCTCAAGCGCGCGGTCACCGGTGAGGGGCTGCCGCTGATGGCGGTGCGCGGGCAGGGCGAGGTCTGGTTCGCGCACGAGGCCCAGAACTGCTTCATCGTCGAGGTGGAGCCCGGCGACCAGTTCACCGTCAACGGCCGCAACGTCCTGTGCTTCGACGCCACGCTGTCGTACGAGATCAAGACCGTGAAGGGCTCCGGCATCGCCGGCGGCGGCCTGTTCAACAGCGTGTTCAGCGGGCACGGCCGGCTCGGCCTGGTCTGCGAGGGCAACCCGCTGGTCATACCGGTCTCGGCGCAGTACCCGGTCTACGTCGACACGGACGCGGTGGTCGGCTGGACCGCGCATCTGCAGACCGCGCTGCACCGCTCGCAGTCCTTCGGCTCGATGCTGCGCGGCGGTTCGGGCGAGGCAGTGCAGCTGATGCTCCAGGGCGAGGGGTTCGTCGTGGTGCGGCCGAGCGAGGCCCTGCCGCAGAAGGTGCAGCAGCACTGACGCCGCACGGGGTGATCTGCGCCTCACAGGCAACCCCCGTCGCCGTACCCGCGTCTTGACCGGCAACAGACCACGCCCTGGCTCCCTCCGGGGGGCCGGGGCATTTTTCCGAGATGCTATACACACCATGTATACACTCTGTGTATAGAAGGGCACGCATGTACGGCAAGGCTTCCGCCCCGGAGTACCAGGGCGCCCTGACCACCCTGTCCGTGAACTCCTCGCTGGTCGATGTGCTGGCCGAGGGCACCGAACGGCTGCGCGAGGCCGAGCGCTCCGGGCGGCCCGACGAGGCGGCGCGCTGCGGGCTCGCCGTGGCCGAGGCACACCGGCGGCTCGGCCAGGTGCGCGAGGCCGACCGGGCCTGGAAGGCGAGTTACCGGGCCGCGCGGGGCGCCGGGGACACCGCGGCGATGGCGTGGGCGCTGTGGAGCGGCGGCACCCTGGCCCGGCAGCGCGGGGCGTTCCCGCTGGCCTGGCGGCTGCTCGGGCTGGCGGCCGAACTCGGCGAGCAGGGCGGCGACATCGTTGTCCGCGGCTACTCGCTGGCCGGCCTCGCGGAGACCGGCCGGATCCAGGGTGACTACGCGGCGGTCGGCCGTCTGCACGAGCAGCTGCTGGCCGAGGCCCGCCGGCGCGGGGAGGCCCGGCACACGGTGTGGGCGCTGGAGGGCATCGCGCAGATGCACCGCAACACCGGGGAGTACGACAGGGCGTACGCGCTGTTCGAGGAGGCGGCGCAGATAGCCGAGCGGGCCGAGGACCGGCGCGGCCACGCCTGGGCGCTGCGCGGACTCGCGGACATCGTCTCGGTGCGCGACGGCGACACCGAGGGGGCCCTGGCGCTGCTGTCGCGGGCGGAGACGTCCTGCCGGGCGATGAACCTGTCCAGCGCGCTCGCCTACAACCACAAGATGCGCGGCAACGTCCTCTACCGCGCCGGGCGTTACGCCGAGTCCCGGGACCTGTACGAGCTGGCCCTGGCGGAGTTCCGCGCGATGAGCGAGCCGCGCGGCGAGGCACTGGCCCGGCTCGGTCTGGCCAAGGCGCTGTTCCGGCTGGGCCGCGACCGGGCCCGGACGGCGGCCGAACTGGCCGATCTGGCCCGCACGCTGGAACGCAGCGGGCTGCGGCACGCGCGGGCCATGGTGGCCCGGACGCAGCAGGAGTTCGGCCTGGACGCGGAGGTCGTACGATGACACCGCTTCCCCCGGCGGTGCAGGCACCGCCGTCCGCCCCCGAAGTCCTGGCCCGCTGCCGGGAGTTGGTCCGCCCCGCGCTGACGGAGGCGGTGGGCCGGCTGCATCCGTGGGTGGCCGAGTTGGCCGCGTACTCCTTCGGCTGGTGCGAGGTCGGCGGTGCCGGCGCGGCCGCGTCCGGCGGCAAGGGCGTACGGCAGGCGCTGGCGGTGCTCGGCGCCGAGGCGGCGGGCGCCGACGCGCGGGCCGGGGTGCCCGCGGCGGTCGCGGTGGAGCTGGTGCACGCCTTCTCGCTGCTGCACGACGACGTCATGGACGGCGACGCGACCCGGCGCGGCCGCCCCGCCGTCTGGAAGGCGTACGGCACGGGCCCGGCGGTCCTCGCCGGTGACGCCCTGTTCGCCCTCGCGGTCGAGACCCTCGCCGCCGCGCCGGGCGGACCCGGTGCCGTACGGCTGCTGTCCACGGCCCTGGCCGATCTGGTGCGCGGGCAGGCCGACGACCTGCTGTTCGCCGCACGGCCCTTCGCCGGGCCGGAGCGGGTGACGCCGGGCGAGTACCGGGCGATGGCGGAGCACAAGACGGGCGCGCTGCTGGGCTGTGCCATCGCGCTCGGTGCCGCGCTGGGCGGCGCTCCCGGGCCGACGGTCGCCGCGCTTGACCAGGCGGGGCGCCATCTTGGCGTCGCCTTCCAGCTGGTGGACGACGTGCTGGGCATCTGGGGCCGCCCGGACGTGACCGGCAAACCCGTGGGCGGCGATCTGCGCGAGCGCAAGAAGACCTTCCCGGTCCTGGCCGCCCTCGGCTCCCCCGCCGCCCGCCGGCTGCCCGCCCTGCTGGACGCCGGACGGACCGAGGAGGCGGCCGCGCTCGTCGAAGAGGCCGGCGGCCGGGCGGCCGCCCTGGCCGAGGCCGACACCCACACGGCCGCCGCGCGCACCCTGCTGGTGGGCCTGCCCCTGACCACCGCCGGTGCCGGGGAGCTGTTCCGGCTGCTGGACTTCCTGGCGGGCCGAGACCTCTGAACCCCGGCCCTCCGACGGCCGTGGCGGCCTGCGCCGCGTCCGGGTGTTTACCGTCGGTTACCCGCAGGTCGATACCCGGCCGCACGCCACCTTCCCAAACTCGCAAACCTTTTCGACAGGTTGAACAAAAGGCAGAACTGGAGCAGGAGTTGCGGATGCTTTGAACGCTCCCCCGCGCGCCCCGCGTACCTCTGCACAAGACGAGGCAGGGGTTTCAGCGAGGGATGACCATGGTCAAGGCGCACGTCTCCGCACACGAGTTGGTCGCCGGACGGTACCGGCTCCTGGAGGTCTTCTCCCGCGAGACGAACCGCCAGTGGTGGTACGCGGAGGACGTGCCGGTGAACCGGCCCCGGCTGGTGGCCCAGACCGGCCTGCCGGACACCGCCGACCGGGACACCGTACGACGCGCCACGTCCCGGGTCGTCCGGACCTCCGAGACCATGCGGCTGCTGCGGCCCGGCCGGGTCGCCACCGTCGTCGACGCCGTCGTGGAGGGGGGCAGCCTGTGGACGGCGGTCGAGTGGATCGACGGCACTCCCCTCGGTGAACTCCTCGGTGCGGAGGGCCCGTTCAACCCGGTCCGCGCGGCCCGGATCGGCCTCGAGATCCTCGACGTGCTCCAGTCGGCGCACGACGAAGGCATCACCCACGGCGAGCTGAGCCCCGGCCAGATCTTCGTGCGGGACGGGGAACAGGTCGTGGTCGCCGGGTTCGGTCTCGCGGGCACGACCCTGGCCCCGAGGGTCACCGCACCGTCGTACGCCTCCCCGGAACAGGCCCGCGACGAGCGCATCGGACCGGCCGCCGACCTGTGGGCACTGGGCGCGATCCTCTACACGATGGTCGAGGGCCGGCCGCCCTTCCGCGACCGCGGCCGCCCCGAGGCCACCTTGAAGGCCGTGGACCGACTGCCGCTGCGCAGCCCGCTGCGCACGGGCCCGCTCACCCAGACCGTGCAGGGGCTGCTGCGCAAGAACCCCCGCGAGCGGCTGACCCGTACGGTGGTCCGCGAGGCCCTGACCCGTGCCCTGGACGAGGACGCCGACGCCGACCGGTCCCTCGCCCCCGTGCCCCGGCTCCGCGACGCCTACACGGCCGTACGGCACACCGGTCCGGTACGCGGCAGGCGCATGTGGGCCGCCGGGAGCGCCCTGGCCCTCATCACCGTGGCCACGGCCGTGCTGGCCGCCGTCCACCTCCTGCCCGGCACCTCCACGTCGGCGGCGCCGTCCCGGCCGACGGCCACGGCCACCCCGCCGGCCGGCCGCACGGAGACCGGCCCCACCCCGACATCCACCCCCGGCTCCGGCGCCTCCTCCGCCCTGCCGGCCGGATACCGCCCGTACGCCGCCCCCGAGGGCTTCACGGTGGCCCTGCCCTCGGGCTGGAAGCGGCTGGCCACCGCGCGTGGTGCCGACCGTGCCTACCGCGTCACCTTCGGCGCGGGCGGCGACTCACCGACGCTCGCGGTGACCTACAGCGAACGCGTGGGCCCGGATCCGGTCGCCGTGTGGCGGGACGACGTCGAGCCCGGCCTGGAGCGGCTCGGCGGCTACCACCGCGTCGGCACCCTGAAGGCCACCACCTACCGGGGGCGCAAGGCCGCCGACCTGGAATGGCTGTCCGGGACCGGCGACGCACGGCTCCACACCCTCGGGCGCGGCTTCCTGCTGGACGCCGGCCGCGGCTGCTCGCTGCGCTTCACCACCCCGGCGGCGGACTGGGACGACGCCGCCAACCGGCTCGCCCTGAAGACCTTCCTGGAGACCTTCCGCGAACCGAGGCAGTGACCCCGCCACCCTCGACCCCCGCCGAGCCCGGCTCGGCCTGTCCTGGCTCGGCCTGGCAAAGCATCGTCAATGAGTCCATATAGGCTTCCTGCCTGTGCCCGGACACCCGGGTGCCGTCCCACCGAGCCATCGAGCCATGCCTGCAGGAGAGTCATCCGTGACCCTGGTCATCGACCCGTCCGAGACGTCCGCGCCCGCCCCGGCGCCCCTGTCCGACCTCGTGGCGCGCGACGCGCGCGAGTTCGGCGTCTACGCGCGCACCGGCGGCTGGGCCTTCGCGCTGATGGTGGCGCGCAGCGTGCGGCCCGGCGGGCAGGCGGCCGGTGAGACGCCGAAGGTTTCGGCGAAGGAGTTCGCGGAGCTGGCCGGCTGCTCGCCCGAGCGGGTCATGCGCTACTACAAGGCCTGGGACCGGGCGGCCGACGACGGTCTCGTCCCGCACTTCGAGGCGCTCGAACCCGGCCAGGACGTCGAACTGCCGGACGCCGACGTGTGGCTGAGCTACTACACCTCCCGCAACAGCGGCACGTCCGAGCGCGGCACCGCCATCGCCCAGGCCGCCGAGGCCGAGGGCATCCGCCCCACCAAGGCCCTGGAGGTCGCCGAGAACCCGACCGCGCTGCGCGCCGCGATCCTCGCCGACCCCTCCACCGCACGGGCCGCCCGTTCGGCCCTGCTGGACCGGCTCAAGGAGGACCCGGACCTGCAGGCCGAGCTGGCCCGCGACGTCGTACGCACCGACGACCTGAAGAAGGCCGTCGCCAGCGAGAGCCGGGCCGCCGACCGGATCGGCTATGTCCGCCAGATCGCCGAGTCCGGGCAGATCAGGACCCCGGCCGGGCAGACGGTGGACGCGCCCGCCGAACTACGCGAGGAGGCCGAGCGGCATCTGTCGCTGATCGACGAGCTGGACGACACCGAGGACACCGGCGAGTGGGCCACCGAGGCCTACGACACCCTGCGGAACCTGGTCGCCGAGACGGTCGAGGCCGACCCCGAACTGCGCGTCCAGGAACGGCGGACGAAGTTCTACAGCAGCCTGCAGAAGGCGACCCGGGCGTTCGAGGAACTGACCTTCGACGACGCCCAGGACTTCTACGAGGACGACATGGTCCAGCGCCTGGAGGAACTCCAGCAGGCCATCGGCGGCTGCCTGGCCGCGCTGCGCGGAGCCCGCGAGGGCCGGCCGCGGGGCTGAACGGCTCACGGGCGGGAGCACCGGCGCCCGGTGCGGACTGAGTAGCCGTACTCATGCCCGTGCGCGCCGGCGGCCGCCACGATGGGGCTCCTTCCTCCCTCCGGCAAGGAGCCCGCCATGACCGCAGTGCATCCCGCCCCGCGTACCGCGCCGCGCCGCGTGCCGCCCGCCCTCTTCGCGGCCGCGGTGGCCGTGGGCCTCGCCGTGTCGGCGTGGGACGTGCGCGACCGCACGACGTGGTTCCTGGAGACCTTCTGGGCGCTGCTCGGGCTGCCCCTGGTGGTGCTGGTGTGGCGGCGTTTCCCGCTGACCGGGCTGCTGTGCGGACTGCTGGCCGTGCACGCGCTGGTCCTCGCCGTCGGCGGCCACTACACGTACGCCCAGGTACCGGCGGGCGACTGGTTGCGGGACACCTTCGGCCTGTCCCGCAACCCGTACGACCGCTTCGGCCATCTGATGCAGGGCTTCGTGCCGGCCGTCCTGGTGCGCGAACTGCTCAGCCGTACCTCGCCGCTGCGCGGCAGCCGCTGGCTGGCGCCGCTCACCGTGTGCGCCTGCCTCGCCTTCAGCGCCTGCTTCGAACTGCTGGAGTGGGCCGCGGCCGTGATCGGCGGGCACGGCGCGGACGCGTTCCTCGCCACCCAGGGCGATGTGTGGGACACCCAGTGGGACATGTTCTGCGCCCTGATCGGGGCGGTGGTCTCGCTGCTGGTGCTCAGCCGGGTGCACGACCGTCAGCTGGCGGCGCTGGAGTCAGCGCCTCCTGTAATGACGCCGTGACCACAGCGGAAGCGCGTACCAGCACAGCAGGTACCAGGCGACGACCCCCGCGACCAGCCAGGGCACGAAGCCGCCGTGCGTGGCCACCCGGAGGATGAGCACCAGCGAGGCCGTCATGGTGGCGAGCAGCAGGAACAGGCCGACCTTGGTCAGCCGGGACGCCAGCCGCACCGCCTGGGGCTTCACCCGCAGCCCCGAGACCAGGCGGTGCAGCGACACCGGCCCCACGAGGGCGCCGGTGGCCGCCGCGCCCAGCACGACGGTGACGATGTAGATGGCCTTGTCCGCGTGGGCGAGCCGGTCGTACTTCGGCTGGAAGACGACGGTCAGCAGGAAGCCGAACAGGATCTGCACACCGGTCTGGGCCACCCGGACCTCCTGGATGAGTTCGCCCCACATCCGGTCGGCCCGCTCCTCCTCGGTCTCGTCGCGCCCCCTGCGCCTCGGCTCCTCGGTCATGCGGTGCGTGTAACCGTCCGGCCGTTCGTTGAAACAGGGGGCCCGGCGGACGCTACCAGCGGTGCTCGACCTGGTCCTTGATCCTGCGGTCGTACAGCTCGCGGATCGCGGTGACCGTCTCCTCGGGCAGCGGGGGCAGCTTTCCGGCGGCCGCGTTGGCGCGGGCCTGCTCCGGGTTGCGGGCGCCGGGGATGACCGTGGTCACGCCGGGCTGCTCGATGATCCAGCGCAGCGCCAGCTGGGCCGGGGTCCAGCCCTCGGGGGCGAGCGCGGCGAACTCGGCGGCCGCTTCGACGCCCTGCGCGAAGTCGACGCCGGAGAACGTCTCGCCCTGGTCGAAGGCCTCGCCGTGCCGGTTGTAGGTGCGGTGGTCGTCGGCCGCGAAGACCGTGTCCTTGGTGTACTTGCCGGACAGCAGACCGGAGGCGAGCGGGACGCGCGCGATGATGCCGACGCCCGCCTCCCGGGCGGCCGGGAGCACCTCGTACAGGGGCTTCATGCGGAACGGGTTGAGGATGATCTGCACGCTCGCCACGTTCGGCCGGGCGATCGCGGTCAGCGCCTCGGCGCAGGTCTCCACGCTCACGCCGTACGCGGCGATCCGCTCCTCCGCCACCAGGGTGTCGAGGGCGTCGAACACCTCGTCCGAGGAGTAGACCGGGGTGGGCGGGCAGTGCAGCTGGACCAGGTCGAGGCGGTCGACGCCGAGGTTGCGGCGGGAGCGGTCGTTCCAGGCGCGGAAGTTGTCCAGGACGTAGTTCCCGGGGATCTGCTCGACCCGGCGGCCCATCTTGGTGGCCACGAGCACGTGCAGGTCGGGCCGGCCGCTCAGGAAGGTGCCGATGATCTCCTCGCTGCGCCCGTCGCCGTACACGTCGGCCGTGTCGAAGAAGGTGACCCCCGACTCGGCCGCCGTCTCCAGGACGGACAGGGCCTCCTTGTCGTCCACGTCGCCCCAGTCGGCGCCCAGCTGCCACGTGCCGAGTCCGACGACCGATGCCCGCTGTCCCGACCTGCCCATCACGCGTTCGTCCATGGCGCCAGTGTGTCATCCGCCACCGGCCGGTGCGGAGTGCGTCACTCCGGCGGACAGCCCGAGCGTTTTTCACCCGCATGGGTGATATGGGTCGATGGAACGCCAGGAATCGTCAAGCGATGCCCAGCGTGAACCCGTGATCGATCGTCCGGTGGACAACTCCCCCTCCGCCAGTGGTGGTTCGGTGCCGTTCAGCCGCCGCGGCCCGCTGCGCGCCGCCGCTGCGCCGGCCGCCGTACCCGTGCTGCTCGCGGCCGACCCGGCCGTCGCCGCGGCCGAACTCCCCGGCTTTCCGACGGAGGTGACGCTCTACCGGTCGGCGTACCGCAACTGGTGGGCGAGATCACCGCCGACGGGCTGTGGGCCTGCGCGTCGACCGGTCCGGAGCAGGTGCTCGCCGTCGTCGACTGGGCGTGGCACAGCGGATGGCGGGTGCGTGCGCGGGGCCGCTCGCACGACTGGTCGCCACTCACGGTCACCGAGGGGACGACGGCGGACACGCCGGTCCTGCTCGTCGACACCGCACCCCATCTGACCCGGGCTGGCGCTGGCGGTGATCGTGGTGCTGCGTGGCGTGGCGCGTGCCGCACATGCTTTGGCTTCATGGATTACCTTGATTCCAGGCATTGGACGTATGCGAGCCGACCACCGACCCTTGCTGACATCACGGATTCCCCGGAGCGACAAGGAGCCGGTCATGACCACCCGATGGAATGCCGCCGAAGGGCGCATCGAGACGACCGCGCGCGGACGCGCCGTGCTCTCCCAGCCCCGGCTGAACCGTGGCACCGCCTTCACCCACGAGGAGCGGCAGGCACTCGGCCTGCAGGGTCTGGTTCCGCCGGCCGTGCTGACCCTGGAACAGCAGGCCGAGCGGGCGTACCAGCAGTACGCGGCACAGCCGACCGATCTGGCCAAGAACGTCAATCTCATGGCGCTGCACGACCGTAACCAGGTGCTTTTCTACCGACTGCTCGGTGACCACCTCGACGAGATGCTGCCCATCGTCTACACCCCGACCGTCGGCAGGGCGATCGAGCGCTACAGCTACGAGTACCGGCGCCCGGCCGGCGTGTATCTGTCGGTCGACGCCCCTGAGGAGATCGAGGGCGCGCTGAAGGCCTCCGGTCTGGGCGCGGACGACGTGGACCTGATCGTCGCCACGGACGGCGAGGCGATCCTCGGCATCGGCGACTGGGGGGTGGGCGGCATCGACATCGCGGTCGGCAAGCTCGCCGTGTACACCGCCGCGGGCGGCGTGGACCCGAACCGCACGCTGGCGGTCATGCTGGACGTCGGCACCAACCGCGAGGAACTGCTGGAGGACCCGCTCTACCTGGGCAACCGGCACCCGCGCGTGGACGAGAAGACGTACGACGCCTTCATCGACGCCTACGTCACCACCGCCCGCCGGCTCTTCCCGAACGCCCTCCTGCACTGGGAGGACTTCGGCGCGGCCAACGCCCGCCGCATCCTGGACCGTTACCGCGACGACGAGTTCACCTTCAACGACGACGTCCAGGGCACCGGCGCCGTCAACCTCGCGGCCGTGCTCTCCGGCGTCAAGGCCAGCGGTGTGCCGCTGCGCGACCACCGCGTCGTGATCTTCGGTGCGGGCACCGCCGGCATCGGCATCGCCGACCAGCTGCGCGACGCCATGGTCGCCGACGGGCTGAGTCCCGAGCAGGCCACCGCCCGCATCTACGGCGTCGACCGCCACGGCCTGCTCACCGAGGGCCAGGAGGGCCTGCGCGACGTCCAGACGCGCTACACCCGCCCGGCCACCGAGGTCGCCGACTGGCGCCGGGACGAGAAGGTGGGCGGCATCCCGCTGGCCGAGGTCGTCGCGCGCGTGCGCCCGACCGTGCTGATCGGCACCTCCGGCCAGGGCGGCGCCTTCACCGAGGACATCGTCCGTACGATGGCCGCCCACGCCGAGCGCCCGATCATCCTGCCGATGTCCAACCCGACCCGGCTGGCCGAGGCCGTCCCCGCCGACGTGCTGACCTGGACCGACGGCCGTGCGCTGATCGCCACCGGCAGCCCCTTCCCCGCGGTCGTGCACGACGGTGTCCGGTACCGGATCGGGCAGGCCAACAACGCGCTGATCTTCCCGGGCCTGGGGCTGGGCGCGATCGTCGCCCGGGCCGACCGCGTCACCGACGGCATGCTGGCCGCCTCCGCGCACGCCGTCGCCGGGCAGACCGACGCCACCGCCCCCGGCGCCCCGATTCTGCCGCTCACCGGCCGGCTGCGGGAGACGTCGGTCGCGGTCGCCGTCGCCGTCGCCCGGGCCGCAGCCGCCGACGGGGTCGCCTGCGCGACCGTCGACGACTCCATCGAGGACCGCGTCCGGGCCGCCATGTGGCAGCCGGTCTACCCGCCCGTCAAGGCCGTCTGACGTCCCCGCAGCGGCCGGCCGTACAGGCGTCAGTCATGCCCAGGTGACCTGAATGGGCGGAATCCGATGCGGTGAGAGAATGGGGCCATGGATCTCCAGGTACTGCGGTCCTTCCAGGCCGTGGCCGAGGGAAGCACGGTGACCGAGGCCGCGGCCGACGCCCGTGTCACCCAGCCCGCCCTCTCCCGGGCCCTGAACCGGCTGGAGCGAGAGGTCGGCGCGGAGCTCTTCCAGCGCGTCGGCCGCGTGCTGCGCCTCACCCCGGCCGGACGGGTGTTCAAGGAGTACGTCGATGCCGTGCTCGACAGTTACGACCGGGGCCTGCGGGCCGTGGCCGAGGTCGTCGACCCCGACGCGGGCGTGGTCTCGCTGGCCTTTCTGCACACCCTGGGCACCTGGCTGGTGCCGAAGCTGGTCGACGGCTTCGGCCGGGACTTCCCCGGCGTCCGGTTCGAACTGCACCAGGCGGACGAGAACAGTCTCGCCCAGCGCCTCCTCGACTCCACCGCGGACCTGATCATCACGGGCAAGGACCCCGGCCATCCGCTCATCGCCTGGCGACGGCTCCTGGTCGAACCCCTCTGGCTCGCCGTCCCCACCCGTCACCGCCTCGCACAGCGCCGGCGCGTCCGCCTGGCCGAGGTCGCCGACGAGCGGTTCATCGTGCTCAAGCCCGGCTACGGCCTGCGCGGCAGCACCGAGACACTGTGCCGCCAGGCCGGGTTCAGCCCGCTCGTCGGCTTCGAGGGCGAGGAGGTGGAGACCCTGCGCGGCCTGGTCGCGGCCGGTCTCGGCGTGTCCCTGATCCCGGTCTCCCCGGGCGCCGCGACGGCTGCGGAGACCAACCCGGACCTCCCCATCCGCTACCTGGAGGTCACCGACGTCCACGGCGCCCGCGACATCGGCATCGCCTGGCCGGCCGCCCGCACCCTGCCCCCGGCCCCACAGCGGTTCATCGACCACGCGCTTCGCGCCACGGCCGAACCGGGACGGGGGCCCGGGGGGCGCGCCTGAAGGGCCTCGGACCGGGGGAGAACTACGGGCGGAAGTAGTGCCCTTCGTCGAGGTCCGCGAGGAGTCCGGCCTCGCGCGGCTCCCAGCCGAGCAGTTCGCGCGTCAGCGTGCTCGACGTGGGGTTGTCGAGCGCGGCGAAGCGGCCGAGGAAACCGAAGTGGTCCAGGGCCTGCTCGGGGGACACGCCGACGACGGGCACGTCCAGGTGGCGGCCGATGACCTCGGCGATGTCCCGGAACGGCACGCCCTCCTCGTCGTTCGCGTGCAGCCGTGCGCCGGCGGGGGCCTTCTCCAGGGCGAGCCGGAAGAGGCGGGCGGCGTCGAGCCGGTGGACGCCCGGCCACCGGTTGGCCCCGTCGCCGACGTAGGCCGACACGCCCTTGTCCCGGGCGATCCGGATCAGGCGCGGTACGAAGGCCTGGTCGCCGCGCCCGTGCACGGTCGGGGCGAGCCGGACCAGCGAGCTGCGCACCCCGCGCTCGGCCAGCGCCGTCGTCTCCTCCTCGGACGCGGTCCGGTGCGTGCCCGCGGCGGGCCCCTCCTGCTCCGTGGCGAGTCGGCCGGACGCGACGATCCCCGTGCCCGAGGTGACCACGAAGGGCCGGTCCGAGCCCGCGAGGGCGGCGCCGATGGCCCGGATGGCATCCAGGTCGGTGGCGCCCGCGGCATTGAGGTCGACGAAGTCGTGGATGAACGCCAGGTGAATGACCCCGTCGGCATCGGCCGCCGCACGGGCCAGCCCTTCGGGGTCGTCCAGGTTGCCCCGGTGCACCTCGGCCCCGGCCTCCTTCAGCGCGGCCGCCCCCGCGTCCGAACGGGCGAGGCCGACGACCTCGTGCCCGGCGCCGATGAGTTCCGGAACCACTGCGGAACCGATGAATCCGGTGGCTCCTGTGACGAATACCCGCATGATGGTGTGCTCCTTGAACAGCCAGGAAGGCTGACGTCGCTGGTCGGTGGGAGTGCTCTCATCCTTCGTCCGGGCGGGCGGCCCCGTCCAAAGCCTGTTTCGTATCGGGCAATGCGTTTCTGGCATCACCACAGATGGCAGGCATGATCAGCGGGTTCACGGCCATCGGGGGGCAGTACGCTCGAGGCATGACCGACTTCTCCTCCGCGGCCGACCTCGACCTGAGGCTGGTGCGGTACTTCACGGTCGTCGCCGAGCACCGGCACTTCGGCCGCGCCGCCGCCGCACTGCACATCACCCAGCCGTCCCTCAGCCGTCAAGTACGGCGTCTTGAGCAGGAGTTGGGTGCCCGGCTGCTGGACCGCACCCCGCAGGGCACCCGGCTCACCGAGGCGGGCGAGGTCTTCCTGCCGCGCGCCAAGTCGCTGCTGCGCTCCGCCGCGCAGGCCGCCGCCGCGGCCCGGGCCGCCGCCCGGCCGAGCCGGATCACCATCGGCTACACCACCGGCGTCTTCGTCACCCCGGCCGTACGGGACCTGCGGCGCCGGTTCCCGGACGCCGACGTGCGGACCACGCACCTGCGCTGGCACGAGGCGCGGGAGGCACTGCTCGACCACCGCGTGGACGCGCTCGTGGCCCGGCTGCCGTTCGCCACTGAGGGCCTGCGGGTGACGATCCTCTACGACGAACCGCGCGTCCTGGTCGTGCCGCGCGACCACCGGCTGGCCGGCAAGGAGTCGGTGACCGTGGACGACATCGCCGACGAGCCCCTCCCCCGCGTCCCGGACCGGCTGTGGGACGCGTTCTGGCGCATCGACCCCCGGCCCGACGGCAGCCCGGCGCCGGACGGCCCGTACGTCGACGACATCGAGGACAAGTTCGAACTCGTCGCCTCCGGGCAGGCGGTGGCGATCGCGGCGGGCGTCCCCGGCATGCCGACGCGCCCCGACCTGACCGCGATCCCCCTGCACGGCGTCGAACCGAGCCATGTCGCGCTGGCCACCCGCGCGGGCGACGGCAGCCGACTGCTCGCCGCGTTCCGCAGATCCGCGGAAGCCCTGCTGACCGGCCCCGGGTCCGAGGGGTGACTCAGTCGCCGGGCGTCAACTGCTCCTGTACGAGGGGCCCGTGGCGGTCGGCGATGGTGTCGACGTCGGTCTCGCGCAGGTGCGGTCCCCGCGCGATGCCGTACATCACGCCGAGGCCGACGAGGGCGGCGACGGCAAGTTCGGCGCGCAGGCCCGCGTCCGCTCCGGTGAGCCGGGCGGCGAGGCGTTCGGTGACCTGGGCGCGGAAGTTGGCGCGCAGGACGTCGCCGTGGTCCCCGTGCAGCGGCGCGAAGGCGATGCGCAGCAGCGGGTCGGCGCCGAGTGGCCATTCACCCAAGTCGAACCCTCGGCCCTCGGAACGCCTCAAACGCCTTGGACGCCCAGACCCCCCGGACGCCCAGACGCCTGACGTCGGCCGCCCGTCAGGCGAGGTTCTTCTCCAGCGCGGTCAGATAGCCGCGCATGAAGTGGTCGCGGACGCCGTCGGAGGCGGGGGCGAGGAAGTCGGCGGTCAGTCCCCTGGCCCGGTCGCCGAGTGCCGACAGCATCGGCATCGTCTCGTGCACCTTGCCGTGCGAGTCGATGTAGCGCAGCGTCCTGACGTGGGTGAAGACGGGCTCTGGGGGGAGTTCGGGAACGATGTCGTTGTTGTTGACGAACCGGTACATGCGCCCGCCGAAGCCCTTGTTGAACGCCTCGGCCAGCTGCCGGTCGCAGGTGCGGGGCTGACCGTAGGTGTAGACGCCGTCCGCGGCCAGGTGCGGCTCCTCCAGGTAGAGGCGGGCGCCGGCCAGCATGGCGAGGGCTCCGCCCAGGCTGTGTCCGGTGAAGTAGACGGTCTGCCCGTCGGTGCGCAGCTCCGCGAGCGCGTCGTGGACGGCCGGGTGGACGGAGGCCAGGGCCTCGGCGAACCCGTGGTGGACGTAGCCGTTGCCGCCGGGTCCGGGCCAGGGCGGGGTGGTGGCGTCGGAGAGCCAGTCCTTGATCTGGGCGGGCTCGGTGCCGCGGAACGCCGTGACGATCATCCGGTCGCCGGCCATGGTGTACGCCTGGGTGTCCTGCAGCGGGAAGGGCGGCGTGAAGGTCGTCTGGTGATGCCGCACCTGGTCGAACCCCCACTGGGCGGCCTGCTGCTCGATGGTGGTCCGGTCCTTGTAGGCCAGGTCGGCCGCGCGGGCCAGCCAGTAGGCGCGCTCCAGGCTGTAGCCAGTGGAGGCGTGGTCGAACGAGGCGGGGGCGGGCATGGCGAGGGGCTCCTTCGGTGCGGGGGGACCGCCGGAAAGCGGTGAGAGGGACGGGCCGCAGGCGATGCTCCGTGTTTCCGGGCGGAGCGCTCAGCGGCGGTCGGCCGCCTGCCGGGCGTGCAGGGCGCGGGCCGCGCGCGGGCCGAGCCAGCGCTTGAGCCTGCGCAGCACCTCCAGCTGTCCGGCCGCCTTTTCGATGCCGTAGTAGAGCGGTGGGGGGACGTACGGCAGCAGGGGGGAGTGACGCTGGCCGAGCAGGGCGAACATGCGGTGCGGCGGCAGGTGGATGTAGCGGGGCAGGTTCTCGTACCACTGGGCGCTGTAGCGGGCCGCGCTCTGCGCGGAGAGCAGTTCGCCGCGGCGCCGGTGTTCGTAGAGGGTGAGGGCCTCGGGCAGGGTGCCGTGGTCGCGCAGGGCGGTGGCCAGGCACATGGCGTCCTCCAGGGCGAGGGTGGTGCCCGCGCCGGTGGAGTAGTGGGTGGTATGGGCGGCGTCGCCGAGCAGGACGACGTTGCCGTGGTGCCATCTGCGGTTGGTGAGGGTGCGGAAGGTCGGCCAGAGGGGCGTGCCGCCGGTCGGGGAACGGCCGATGAGGGGGTGGCCGTCGAGAACGCCGGCGAAGAGCTTCTCCAGCTGGGCGAGCGCCTCGCCCTCGTCCGCCCGGTCCAGGCCGAGCCCGGTGAGGGTCTCCGGGGAGCACTCGACGACGCAGGTGCTGTGCTCGGCGCTGTAGGGGTAGCCGTAGGACCAGATCCAGCCGTGCTCGGTCTCGACGAAGGCGAAGGTGAAGGAGTCGAAGACCTTGGTGGTGCCGAGCCAGATGTAGTGGTTACGGCCCTCGTCGAGCCGTGTGCCGAAGTGGCCGGCGTAACGGGTGCGCAGGGCGCTGTGGATGCCGTCGGCCGCCACGACCAGGTCGGCCCGGGGCGGGTCGGCGGCGGCGATCTCGCTCTCGAACTCCAGCCGTACGCCGAGGGATCGGGCGCGTTCGGTGAGGATCGCGAGGAGGCGGTGGCGGCCGATGCCGTGGCCTTCGTCGCCGGGCTGCCGGGTCACCTGGTCGTGGACGTGGGCCACGGCCTGGTTCCAGCGCACCGAGTCGTCCTCGATCGCGCGCGCGGACTCGGGGTCGTGGGCGTGGAGTTGGTCGAGCAGCCCGCGCCAGTACGTCACGCCCCAGCCGTAGGTCGAGCCCTCGGGGTCGCGTTCGTGGACGGTGATGTCGTGGGACGGGTTCTGCCGCTTGAGCAGGATGGCGAGATACAGGCCGGCGGGCCCGCCTCCGACGCAGACGGCCTTCACGTGCACACCCCTGAGAGTCACTCGACGTGATCGATTGACCTCGGAGGGTAGCAGGAGCGGGAGCGAGGGGCCGACTTCCGGATCGCGTCACTTTGGCGCGGTGAGGCGCGCCACTCGGGCGGGCCCCGCACGCGAAAGTCCGCCCGAATGCGGGCCGCCCCGGCAAAGAATTGCCCGTTCCGCGACCGATGACGCCATCGCCGCAGCAAGATCATCCTGATTCAAGCTTGTACGACATGTGCGTCATTGTCCGGATCGGAGCCAACCGGTTCCGGGTGATTTCTTCCGGTCGCGGGCGGCCCGATAGGCATGCGGTGTGATCAACCGACTCCCCCACAGGAGGACCCGCATGCCCGAACTCACCCGCCGCCGCGCGCTGTCCACCGCGGCCGCGCTCGCCGCCGCGGCCGGCGCCGCCACGCTCGCCACGCCCCGGACCGCGGCCGCCGCGGAACACCAGCACGGCTCCCCCGACTCCTTCGACGAGGTCTACAAGGGCCGCCGGATACAGGGCCGTCCGTCGGCCTCGGGCGGTCACCACCACGAACACGGCGCCGGATACGCCGTGTTCGTCGACGGCGTGGAACTGCACGTGATGCGGAACGCCGACGGCAGCTGGATCAGCGTCGTCAGCCACTACGACCCGGTGCCCACCCCGCGCGCCGCCGCCCGCGCCGCGGTGGACGAGCTGCAGGGCGCCCCGCTGCTGCCGTTCCCCGCCAACTGACCGCCCGCCGCACGGACTTCCGGAGCACCACGCACATGACCGTACGCAAGAACCAGGCCGCCCTGACCGCCGACGAGAAGCGCAGGTTCGTCGCCGCCGTCCTCGAACTCAAGCGCAGCGGACGCTACGACGAGTTCGTCCGCACCCACAACGCCTTCATCATGTCCGACACCGACAACGGCGAGCGGACCGGCCATCGGTCCCCGTCCTTCCTGCCCTGGCACCGCAGATTCCTGCTCGACTTCGAGCGGGCGCTGCAGTCGGTGGACTCCTCGGTCGCGCTGCCCTACTGGGACTGGAGCGCCGACCGCACGGTGCGTGCCTCGCTGTGGGCGCCGGACTTCCTCGGCGGCACCGGGCGCAGCACGGACGGCAGGGTGATGGACGGCCCGTTCGCCGCGGCCACCGGCAACTGGCCGATCAGCGTCCGCGTGGACACCCGTACCTTCCTGCGCCGCTCACTCGGCTCCGGTGTGCGCGAGCTGCCGACCCGGTCGGAGGTGGAGTCGGTGCTGGCGCTGTCCACGTACGACACGGCGCCCTACAACAGCTCCTCCGACGGCTTCCGCAACCATCTGGAGGGCTGGCGCGGGGTCAACCTGCACAACAGGGTGCATGTGTGGGTCGGCGGCCAGATGGCCACCGGCGTCTCCCCGAACGACCCGGTGTTCTGGCTGCACCACGCCTACGTCGACAAGCTGTGGGCCGAGTGGCAGCGCCGGCACCCCGACGCGGCGTACGTGCCGGCGGGCGGGACGCCGGACGTGATCGACCTGAACGACACGATGAAGCCGTGGAACGACGTGCGTCCGGCGGACCTGCTGGACCACACGAAGTTCTACACGTTCGACTCCTGAGCCGCGAGCAGGCCGGCAGCCGGTGGCCCGGCAGGCATCCGCCACCTGATCCGGCCGTCGGGCGCGTGATCAGGCCTCGGCGGTGCGGCACTCCGGGTGGCCCCAGCCCTGCGCGTTCTTGGCGATGGACTCGCCGGCGGCGTAGGAGCGGCCGCACAGGCAGCGGCCGGGGAACTTCGCCTTGATGGTGCGGGAGGACGTCCCGCCGCCGGTGCGGCGGGGCGCCTTCCCCCGCGGCGCCGTGGCCACCGGGGTGTCGGGCGACGCCGGCGGCTCCGGGGAGCCCAGCGCGCTGCCGGCCGCCTCCTGGACCGAGGCGGCCTGGCTGGCGGCGCGGTCGGCGAAGTCGTTCAGCGGGTCGCCGTCGACCTGGTGGGCGGGGACGTAGCGGAACTCGACGGACCGGCCGTCCAGGAGCGCGTCGATGCGGACGACCAGCTCCTGGTTGGCGACCGGCTTGCCGGCCGAGGTCTTCCAGCCGTTGCGCTTCCAGCCGGGCAGCCAGGTGGTGACGGCCTTCATCGCGTACTGGGAGTCCATCCGGATCTCCAGCGGCACGTCAGGGTCGACGGCAGCCAGCAGCCGCTCCAGAGCGGTCAGTTCCGCGACGTTGTTGGTGGCCCGGCCGAGCGGGCCCGACTCCCAGCGGGCCGGGGTCCGCTCGTCGTCCGAGACCACCCACGCCCATCCGGCCGGTCCGGGGTTTCCCTTCGAAGCCCCGTCGCACGCGGCCACCACACGTTCACGCATGAGCACGATCATGCCATGACCGCGCGGGCGGCCGGTCCGGGCCGGGTCAGACGTCCTTGATCGTGGGCATCTCGCCCTCGGTGGTCGTGATGTCGATCACCGAGAAGTTCGCGCCCTGCGGATCGGTGAGCGCGGCGAACCGGCCGAAGGGGCTGCCCATGGGGCCGAAGCGGAGCACGGCGCCGTGCTTGGTGGCCCGCGCGACGGCCGCGTCGCAGTCGTCGACCGTGAAGTACACGTTGACGTAGGAGGGCACCTCGGGCGGGAAGTCGTCGGTCATCCGCATCCGGCCGAGGACGGTGTCCTCGCCGATGTCGAACATCCGGAAGTCGACCGCGTCGTCCTCGATCTGCTTGATCCGGTACGGGAAGACGGCGGCGAGGAAGGGGTCCGTCTTCTCCGGCTCGCGGGTGAAGACCTCGGCCCAGCAGTACGCGCCGGGCGTCGCCGTGGCCTCGAAGCCCTCGTGGGTGCCGCCCTGCCACACGCCGAACACCGCGCCGCTGGGCTCCCGGGCCAGGCACATCGTGCCGAAGTCGCCGACCTGCATCGGTTCCATCAGCACCTCGCCGCCGTTCTCCCGGATCTTCGCCGCGGTCGCGGCCGCGTCAGGGGAGGCGAAGTACAGGCACCACTGCGACTGGCCCTCCTGTCCGGGCATGGGCGGCACGACGGCGGCGACCGCCTTGCCGTCCGCGTAGGCCTGGGTGTAGTTGCCGTACTCCGACGAGGACTCGCCGAAGGTCCAGCCGAGGACGTCGCCGTAGAACGTCTTGGCTCCCTCCAGGTCACTGAACATCGCGTCGGCCCAGCAGGGCGTTCCTTCTGGTGGTACGGCCATGGTCACGGCCCTCTCCGGTGAGGCGGATCGTCCGAGTCCTCACGCTAGCCATCCCCCGGTCGGCCCGCGCGCCGAACGGGTGGAACTGCCCGACACTGGACGATGGAGACGACGGGCTTCGCGGAACGGGGCGCGGTATGTCGGAGTTGATGGCCACGGCGGGGACCATGCGGGCGTGGTCGGTGCATCGGCCCGGGCCGGTGGAGGAGGATCTCCTCCGGTTCGTCGAGCGGCCGGTGCCCGTGCCCGGGGACGACGAGCTGCTGGTCCATGTGCGCGCCTGCGGTGTGTGCCGCACCGACCTGCACGTCGCCGAGGGCGACCTTCCGGTGCGCCGGTCCGGGGTGACCCCCGGGCACGAGGTGGTGGGCGTGGTCGCCGGGTTCGGGGCGGGCGTGGAGGGCTTCGCCATGGGCGACCGGGTGGGCGTGGCCTGGCTGCGGCACACCGACGGCGCGTGCGCGTACTGCCTGCGGGGCGCCGAGAACCTGTGCCCGCGATCCACGTACACGGGCTGGGACGCCGACGGCGGTTACGGCGAGTACACAACCGTGCCGGCGGCTTTCGCGTACCGGCTGCCGGGCGCGCTGGACGACGTGGCGCTGGCGCCGCTGCTGTGCGCCGGGATCATCGGCTACCGCGCGCTGCGCCGGGCCTCGCTGCCGCCGGGCGGCCGGCTCGGGCTGTACGGGTTCGGGGGCAGCGCTCACCTGTGTGCGCAGGTGGCGCTCGCCGAGGGCGCCAGAGTGCACGTCCTGACCCGCGGCGCGGCCGCCCGGCAGCTGGCCCTGGAGCTGGGCGCGGCCTCGGCGCGCGACGCGTACGACCTGCCGCCGGAGCCCCTGGACAGCGCGATCCTCTTCGCCCCGGTCGGCGACCTGGTCCCGGTCGCGCTGCGGGCGCTCGACCGCGGCGGGGTGCTGTCGATCGCGGGCATCCACCTGAGCGACGTACCGCCGCTGCACTACGAGACCGACCTGTTCTACGAGAAGGAACTGCGCAGCGTCACCTCCAACACGCGGGCGGACGGCCGCGAGTTCCTGGAGAAGGCCGCGCTGCACCGGCTGCGTGCGACGACGCACCCGTATCCGCTGTCGGCGGCCGCACAGGCCCTGAAGGACCTGAAGGCCGGCCGCTTCGACGGCGCGGCCGTGCTGGTGAACGATCTTTCCTGAGCCCAAACGCAGGGTTGTCACCGAGTGCGGAGGCAGAGCCGCGGCGCGTGTTGCGCGCCCCCGCGCCGAACGCCTCGACCGCCGGGTTTGCGCGACCTGTTGATCAAAACCGCCCCTTTCACGCTGTACCCCGGGATCACGCGCCCTGTTTGGCTGGTCGCAGCGCACCGGCACCCCGCGCACCACCGACCGATCCGGTCACCCTTGTTCGCCTCTGTGATGGAGGGAAAGTGTCCACACCGGACATCGCCACCGCTTCCACCGTCGACGAACCCGATCCCGCCGCCTCGGCCGACGGGCAGCTCACCAGCCTGAGCACCCGGGCGGCACGCCAGCTCACCACCACGACCAAGTCCGAACCGCAGATGCAGGCCATCACCTCGCGATGGCTGCTGAAGACGCTGCCCTGGGTGGACGTGCGCGGCGGCACCTACCGGGTCAACCGGCGGCTGCAACTGCGCACCGGGCGCGGGCGGGTGCACTTCGAGCAGAACGGCGCCGACGACATCCGGGTCATCCCCCAGACGCTCACCGAGCTGCCGATCCTGCGCGGCTACCCCGACCTCGACGTACTGCGGGAGATCGCCTCCCGCTTCCAGCCCCGGGAGGTGCGGGCCGGCCAGGTGCTGTTCGAGGCCGGGCAGCCGGTCACCGAGGCCTACCTGGTGGTGCACGGCCGCTTCACCCGCTACACGGCCGGCAAGTACGGGGAGGAGGAGGTCCTCGGGGTCGTCACCGACGGCGACCAGATGGGGGACGAGGCGGTCGGCCAGTCCGATCCGCTGTGGCTGGCCTCGGTCCGGGCGGAGACCTCGGGCGTGGTGCTGGTGCTGCCCTGGGGGGCCGTGGAGGAGCTGACCGAGCGGGCGCCGTCCCTCGCCGCCCATCTGCGCGCGTATGTCGAGCGCCAGGGCCGGCCCATGAACCGCAAGGGCGAGGCGGAGGTCCCCGTCCAGGCCGGGCACGTGGGCGAGCCGACCCTGCCGGGCGGCTTCGTCGACTACGAACTCGCCCCGCGCGAGTACGAGTTGTCGCTCACCCAGACCGTACTGCGGGTGCACTCCCGGGTCGCCGACCTCTACAACGAGCCGATGGACCAGACCCAGCAGCAGTTGCGGCTCACGGTCGAGGAGATCCGCGAGCGGCAGGAGTGGGAGCTGGTCAACAACCGGGAGTTCGGGCTCCTGCACAACGTCGACTACGGGCAGCGGATCAGCACCTTCACGGGACCGCCGACACCGGACGACATGGACGAGCTGCTGTCGATGCGGCGCAAGACCAAGGTGTTCCTCGCCCATCCGAAGGCGATCGCGGCCTTCTTCCGGCAGTGCAACAGGCGCGGCCTGGTGCCCGGCACCGCGAACATCGACGGGCACGAGGTGCCGGCCTGGCGCGGGGTGCCGATCTTCCCGTGCGGCAAGATCCCGGTCTCCGACGACCACACCAGCAGCATCATCGCGCTGCGCACCGGCGAGGCCGACCAAGGGGTCATCGGCCTCTACCAGACGGGCATCCCCGAGGAGTACCAGCCGGGTCTGAACGTCCGCTTCATGGGCATCGACACCGCCGCGATCATCAACTACCTCGTCACGGCCTACTACTCGCTGGCCATCCTGGTCCCCGACGCGGCGGGAATCCTGGAGAACGTCCAGATCGGCCGGACGGCCGAGTGAGGGCCTGGAGCACGCCATGAGCACACCCACCCCGTCCTACGTGCTGCCCGGTCCGCCGGACATCGCCCGGAGCATGCGCCGGGAACGGCGTACCGGCCCGATCCCCGGACTGCACCACCGGCCGGCCGCGCCCGCCGATCCGGTGAAGGCCGCCGAGATCGACCGCCGGCTGGAGACCTGGGCCCGCGGTCTGGACCTGTTCCCGGAGGCCTGGAAGGGGGACTTCTCCGGGTTCCAGTTCGGCCGGGCCGTCGTCCTGCAGCATCCGGGCGCCCTGGACCTCGACCGGCTCACCGCCGCCGGGAAGCTGCTGCTCGCCGAGAACGTCGTCGACTCCTGCTACTGCGAGGAGGACGAGGGCCGGGGCGGCTCGCGGCGTGGCCTGGGCGGTCCGCTGATCATCGCCCAGTCGGCGCTCGACCCGTACCACGGCATCCCGGAGCTGGAGGAGGAGTGGCGCGAGGGCGTACGGGCCGACGGTCCGCTGCGCTCGTACCACTTCGCCCTCGCCGACTACGCCACGTTCGCGACCCCCAGCCAGGTCGACCGGTTCGTGCACGACATCGCCCGGCTGCACCTCGGCTATCTGGCCGAGGCCGCCTGGATGGAGACCCGGTACGCGCCACGGGTCTGGGAGTACCTGGTGATGCGGCAGTTCAACAACTTCCGTCCCTGTCTGTCGCTCGTCGACGCGGTGGACGGCTACGAACTGCCCGAGCAGGTCTACGCCCGCCCCGAGATCCAGCGGATCACGGCGCTGGCCTGCAACGCCACCACGATCGTCAACGACCTGTACTCCTTCACCAAGGAGCTGGCCAGCGACCCCGACCATCTCAACCTGCCCCAGGTCGTGGCGGCCAACGACCGCCGCGGGCTGAAGGCCGCCTACCTCAAGTCCGTCGAGATCCACAACCGGATCATGGAGGCCTTCGAGGAGGAGTCGGCGCTCCTGTCCGCCGGCTCGCCCCTCGTGGAGCGTTACGCCGAAGGGCTCGCCGCCTGGGTGGCCGGCAACCACGAGTGGCACGCCACCAACAGCCACCGCTACCACCTGCCCGACTACTGGTGACCGCCGCTACAGGTACCCGCACGCCCGCACTCGCACCACGGAACACCGTCACATGCGCAACGAGGAGTCACCCTTGACGACCGCCCCCGTCGCCCGGACCGCACCGGCTCCGGTGCCGGCCCAGTCCACGTACCAGAACCGCGTCGCGGAGTACTGGAACGCCGAGGAGAACCCGGTCAACCTCGAACTCGGGAAGATCGACGACCTGTATCACCACCACTACGGCATCGGAGCCGCCGACCGTTCGGTGCTGGACGAACCCGACGCGGATCTGCGCCGGGAGCTCATCACCGCCGAACTGCACCGGCTGGAGCACGCCCAGGCCGAGCTGCTCGCCTCGCACCTCGGGCCGCTCTCCCCCGCCGACCGGGTCTTCGACGCCGGCTGCGGCCGCGGCGGCGGCAGCGTCACGGCGCACCTGCGCTACGGCTGTCACGCCGACGGCGTCACGATCTCCGCGAAGCAGGCCGAGTTCGCCAATGAGCAGGCGCGTCGGCGGGGCATCGACGGCAAGGTCCGCTACCACCACCGCAACATGCTCGACACGGGCTTCACGACGGGCGCGTACGCGGCGTCGTGGAACAACGAGTCCACCATGTACGTCGAGCTGGACCTGCTCTTCGCCGAGCACGCCCGGCTGCTGCGCCGCGGCGGACGGTACGTGGTGATCACCGGCTGCTACAACAACTCCTACGGGCAGGCCTCCCGCGAGGTGTCCCTGATCAACGCCCACTACATCTGCGACATCCACCCGCGCTCGGAGTACTTCCGGGCGATGGCCCGCAACCGCCTGGTGCCGGTCCACGTCGAGGACCTGACCGAGGCGACGATCCCCTACTGGGAACTGCGCAAGGAGGCGGACCACCTGGTGACCGGCATCGAGGACACCTTCCTGACCGCCTACCGCAACGGCAGCTTCCAGTACCTGCTCATCGTGGCCGACCGGGTCTGATCCCGGGGGTCTCACAGGGGCGGTGCCGGCCGGCACCGCCCCTGTGCGCGCTACGCGCCCGCGTACGCCTTCTTCAGTTCGGCGACGTCGAGCTTGCCCATGCTCAGCATGGCGCTGGTGGTGCGGACGGCCTTCTCGGGGTCCGGGTCGCCGATCATGTCGATCAGTCCGTCCGGGATGACCTGCCAGGAGACGCCGTACTTGTCCTTGAGCCAGCCGCAGGGCCCGGGTTCGCCGCCGTCCTCGGTGAGCCTGTTCCAGTAGTAGTCGATCTCCTCCTGGTCGGCGCAGAAGATCTGGAACGAGATCGCCTCGCTGAACGTGAACTGGGGCCCGCCGTTGAGCGCGACGAACTTCTGGCCATTGGCCGTGAACTCCACGGCGAGCACGGAGCCGGCGGGGCCGGGACCCGCCTCGTTGTAGCGGCCCACCCGGTCGATGCCGGAGTTCTTGAAGACGGAGACGTAGTAGTGGGCGGCCTCCTCGGCCTGCCCGTCGAACCACAGACACGTGGTGAATCCGTCGGTGGTCATGGACACCTCCTGCGAAGGGAACGCGGTCACCAGTGTCGACCGCTCCCGGCCGCCGAACTCATCGGTCGGGCGGCGCATTGATCCGGCTGGGGTACGGGTCGTCGGGCTAGCCTTCGGGGCATGACCTCTTCGCCCGACGAGAGCATCCGGCCCTTCCGCCTGTCGATCCCGCAGAGCGACCTGGACGACCTGCACGAACGGCTCGACCGTACCCGCTGGCCGGCCGCGCTGCCCGGCGCCGGCTGGGAGTACGGCGTACCGGACGGCTACCTGCGCGAACTGGCCCGTTACTGGCGGCACGAGTACGACTGGCGTGCGGCCGAGGGCCGGCTGAACGAGTGGCCGCAGTTCACCACGACGATCGACGGCGCCCACATCCACTTCGCGCATCTGCGCTCCCCCGAGCCGGACGCGACCCCGCTGATCCTCACCCACGGCTGGCCGGGCTCGATCGTGGAGTTCCTCGACGTGGCCGGCCCGCTCGCCGACCCGGTGGCGCACGGCGGCGAGGCTGCCGACGCCTTCCACGTCGTCGTGCCGAGCCTCCCGGGGTTCGGCCTGTCCGGGCCGACCACGGAGCCGGGCTGGGAGGCGGGCCGGGTGGCCGACGCCTGGGCGGAGCTGATGCGCCGGCTCGGCTACGACCGGTTCGGCGCGCAGGGCGGTGACTGGGGCGCGGCGGTCTCCCGCGAGCTGGGCCGGGCCCACCCCGACCGGGTGACCGGCGTCCACCTCAATCTGCTGCCGGGGGCGCAGGCGACCAGCGAGCCCACCGAGGAGGAACTGGGGGCCCTCGGCCCCGAGGAGCGGGAGCGGGCGCTGGCCTCGTGGCGCCGCTGGTCGGCCTGGATGGGCGACGCGTCGGCGTACGCCCTGCTGCACGCCACCCGCCCGCACACCCTGGCGTACGCGCTCACGGACTCTCCTGTCGGCCAACTCGCCTGGATCATCGAGAAGTTCAGGGAGTGGACGGACTCGCGGGAGCTGCCCGAGGAAGCGGTCGACCGGGACCGGCTGCTGACCAACGTGATGCTGTACTGGCTGACCGGAACCGCCGGTTCGTCGGCGCGGATCTATTACGAGCGCGCCCACGCCACCGGTCGCGCGGCCGCGCCCGCCGAGCCGTCCACGACGCCGACCGCCCTGGCGGTGTTCCCCGCCGAGATCCAGGTCCCGCTGCGGCACAAGGCGGAGCGGACGGAGAACCTCGTGCGCTGGACGGAGTTCGACCGGGGCGGGCACTTCGCGGCCATGGAGGAACCGGATCTGCTGGTCGCCGACGTCCGGGCGTTCTTCCGGCAGGTGCGGGAGAAGGACGCCGGCTGACCGTCCGGCGGACGGCGCGTCAGGCCGCCAGGCACATCCCGGTGTATTGTCCCCCGGCCCGGTGCGAAGCCGTACGCCGGACCGCGCCGCCGCGCCGGATCAGCTCGCTCTGGGCCAGCGACAGCAGATCGCCCAGGCCCAGGCCGAGGGCGTGGGCGGCGGCCGCGAGGACCTCCGAGGAGGCCTCCTTGCGGCCGCGCTCCACCTCGGACAGGTAGGGCAGGGAGATCCGGGCCGCGTCGGCCACCTCCTTGAGCGTCCGCTCCTGCGCCAGCCGCTGACGGCGCAGCACCTCACCGACGAGATCGCGCCACAGGGGCTCTACGTCGCCCATCTGTTCCTTGCTCACCTGGTTGCTCACGCCCACAGCGTAGGAGGCGTCGACTGTCCGGGAAGGGGGCCGTGTTGCGCCCTGAGGGGAATTCCGGCACGCATGGGCCGCCGACTTCCGGGTAGCCGGGCAGCACGCGGTCCGGGTGGGCAGCAGGACGACTCGGCCGCGGAGGCAGACGTCGAACCCGACTTGCAGGGGAGAGGCAATGAACACCGCCGCCGGGATCCGGCCGGAAGCAGAGGCCGTCGAACGGACCGCACCACACAGTGCGGGAGACGGATCGCTGCCGGGCATCGCGGACCCGGCGACGGTCGCCCCGCGGGACGCGCGGGAGTTGTCCCGTCAGTTCTTCCGCCGGCTGAGCGAGCTGGAGGAGGGGACGCACGCGCACCAGTACGCGCGCACCACCCTCATCGAGATGAACATGTCCCTGGTGCGGTTCGCGGCCCGGCGGTTCCGGGGCCGCGGCGACGACATGGAGGACGTCGTCCAGACCGGGATGATCGGCCTGATCAAGGCGATCGACCGGTTCGAGCTGTCGCGCGAGGTCGAGTTCACGTCGTTCGCGCTGCCGTACATCGTGGGCGAGATCAAACGGTTCTTCCGGGACACCACATGGGCGGTCCATGTTCCGCGCCGGCTGCAGGAGCTGCGCGTGGAGCTGGCCAAGGCCCGTGACGAGCTGGCCGGCCGGCTGGACCGGGACCCGACCGTCGCCGAACTCGCCACGCTCATGAACGTCTCCGAGGACGAGGTCGTCGAGGCGCAGATCGCCGCCAACGGATACAACTCCGCCTCCTTGGACGCCGCGCTCACCGGGGACGGTCCCGAGGGCGGCGAGGCGGTGCTCGCGGACTTCATCGGCGTGGAGGAGAACGGGCTGCGGCTCGTCGAGGACGTCCACGCGCTCGCCCCGCTGATGGCCGAACTCAGCGACCGGGACCGGCGGATCATCCACATGCGGTTCGTGGAGGAGGCGACCCAGGCGGAGATCGGGGAGCGGCTCGGCTGTTCCCAGATGCATGTCTCCCGGCTGATCAAGCGGATCATCACGCGACTGCGCCGGGGGATGCTGGGCGAACTCGGCTGCGCGTGAGGCCGCCCTCGCTCAGCGCGCCAGCTCGATCCGGGCGCACACCCGCTTGCCGACGGGCACGCGCTCCACGGTGATCTCGGCGGCGAGCGCGTGCACGATCTCCATGCCGTGCCGTCCGACGCGTTCGGGGTCCCTCGGGTAGCGGCGGGGCAGCGCGACGCTGCTGTCGTACACGCAGACGCGGACCGCGCTGTCCGTGCCCTCCAGCTCCAGGATGTACGGGCCGTTGCTGTGCCGGTCGGCGTTGGTGACCAGCTCGCTGACGACGAGGAGCAGCTCACCGTCGGCCCGGCTGTCGATCGATGCGCACCACTCGTTCCTCAACTGGTCCAGGAACTGGGCCGCGAAGGTCCGGGCCTCCGCGATGCATCCGGGTTCGCCGGTGTAGTGCGCCGCGCGGCGCAGCGGCTCCACGGGTACGTCGAAGCCGGTCGGTACCACTGTCCCGCCCAGATGTTCGGTCATGCGTGTCTCTCTCGGAAGCCCGGTCCGGTCGGTCGACTCTTGCACCACTCCTCGTACCCCGAGCCGGGACCGTCAGTCCCCCGAGTGCGTTCGCCGAGCGCGCACCGTGACCATCGTCACCCCTCCGGCGCACCGGTGTGCCACGGCTCACGCCTTCGGGGAGACCGCGCCCGACTCCCCCGGGGCCACCGAACCGGGCGTCTCCGGGCTCAGCTGCGCGGACGGAGGCCGGGCCGGGGAGCCCCCGGAGGGCGGGGGCGAGGGCGCCTCGGACGCCGGGGGCGGCGACTCGGGTGACCGCGGGGAGGGCGATTCGGCGGGCGGGGACTTGGGCGACGGGGACTCCGAGCCGGGGGACTTGGGAGAGGGCGACTCGGATCCCGGGGACTTCGAACCAGGCGACTCTGACCCCGGGGACGTCGAACCGGGCGACTCCGAGCCCGGGGACTTGGAGCCCGGGGACTTCGACGGCGACTCGGAGGACGGCGACTTCGGACTCGAACCGGGCGACGTCGGCCCGGACGGCGACGAACCGGGCGAGGAGGACGACGACTTCGAGGGCGGCTTGCCGGGGCTGCTCGAAGGTGGCAGGCAGGGATTCGTGGTGGAGCCGGGCTTCCCGCTCGCGCCCGGCGAGGACGCGCAGAGAACGGGCGGGCGGTTCCAGGGATGCGTGTGCTTCGGCGCCTTGGTGTGCCGGTCGTGCCGGCCGGTGTCGTCGCCGCGCTCGCGTACGAACCAGTCGTGGCGGTGGTGGTCGTAGATCACGAAGACCTTGATGATCACCGGCGCGGGTGTCACGACGACGACGCTCGAGGGCTGGTACGCGGCCCAGTGGTCGCCGACCGGCCGCGGTGTGCCCTGCTGGGCGACCGGCGGGGTCAGCGGGTTGCCGCAGGCGCACCGGGCCCGGGGCACGCCGTGTCCGTCGATCAGGACGGCGGTGCCCGCCTGGAGGACGGCCTGGTAGCTGGTGGCGCCGCCGGAGCGGTAGCCGTGGTTGGTGACCCGGGTGTCGGCGCGGAGGCTCACGGGTGTGAGCGAGCGCAGGTAGGCGGGGACGGCGGAGGGCTCCACGCCGGCTTCGGCGGCGTACGCGCGGTTCTTGACCTGGTCCGCCTGGAGGGCCTTGATCTGCTTCTCGACGTCACAGCTGGGGCGGTTCTGGACGCCGCTGTAGAGGCCCGGTGCCCCGCCCTGCACGCTGCGCACCACGTTGCTGGGCAGGGTCGAGGTCGCCTCGGAGGTGGCCGTCCGGGAAGTGGCCCCTGGCACGGTCCTCCCCGGGGCCTTGGTGGCCGGGGAACCGGTCGCCGTCGGGGCGGATGCGTCCTCGGCGGTCGACTCCGTGAAGGGGTCCGGGCCGGTCGCGTTCGCGGACTGCAGGAAGACCTCGCCGCCCTTGGCCGTGCCACCGTGGTCGGGACGGGTGAGGAGCACCGCCACGACGGCGGCGGCGACCACGACGGCGGTGACGCCGGCTATGCGGGGCGCGGACCTCCACCATGGCTGGTGCGGCCCTCCGGCGCCTGCCCCGGAGCCGCCGCCCGGAGGTGGGGTGGGTGGCTGGGCGGGAGGCTGGGACGATCCCGACAGGGGGCCGGAGGGCGGCCCGGTCGGAGGGCCGGATGACGGAGGTTCGAAGCTCACGAGGCCTCTTCCCGTCGCGATGCGCGGCCTCTGCCGTCGCAATGCGCGGCTGATGTCAGAGAAAGTCCCGCTTGCTGCGCACGCGCTGCACAATCAGCCCATTGTGTGCTCCGAACCGGTGTGCCTCGCAAGCCGAAACGAGCCGGCACAGGCCGACACGGGCCGGCCCGGCCGGCGGGTTCGGGCAGCTGTTCCGGCTCACCCGGGGTTTCCGCCACCCGACGCCCGCACCCGGTCCGGACGAGGCCCCGGCACGCCGGCGAAGACGGGCTCCGCCCACGCGGGCGGGTCCGCGGGGGCGGCCGGTGCCGCACCGGCCGCCTGCTCAGCCACCGACTTTCCTGGCCGCGCGGGACCGGGAACGACGGTGGCGGCGATGTCGGTGGCGATGCCCGCGGCGCGCAGGGCGGCGACGAAGTCCAGGCAGGTGTCGTGGCGGTCGTCCGGGCTCTTGGCGAGGGCCCTGGCGAAGACGGCGTCGACGGCCGGGCCGAGGTCGGGCCGGGCCTCGCTCGGCGGGGGCGGGTCGTCGTACTGATGTGCCCACAGCAGCGCCATGTCGTCCTCGCGCTGGAAGGGCGGGCGGCCGGTCAGGGTCTCGTAGACGACGCAGGCGAGGCCGTAGACGTCGCAGCGGCCGTCGACGGGCCGGCCGGAGATCTGCTCCGGGGCCACGTAGTCCAGCGTGCCGACGAACTGGCCGACGCTGGTGAACCCGGTCAGGGACAGCGACTTCTTGGTCAGGCCGAAGTCGGTGAGGTAGACGTGCTCGGGGTGTTCCCGGTCGGCGCCCCGGGCGACCAGGACGTTGCCGGGTTTCACGTCGCGGTGGACCAGGCCGTGCTCGTGGGCGGCGTCGAGGGCGGAGGCCACCTGGGCGGCGATGCGCACCGCGTCCGCGAACGGCAGGGGTCCGTGCCGGTCGATGAACTGGCGCAGATCGCTGCCGGCGACGAACCGCATGGCGATGTAGAGCACGCCGTCCGTCTCGCCGGCCTCGAAGACGGGCACGATGTGCGGGTGGTCGATCGCGGCGGCCACCCGGGACTCGTGGGTGAAGCGCTTGCGGAAGGTGTCGTTGCGGGCGAGTTCCGGGGCGAGCAGCTTGAGCGCGACCGTGCGGTCCAGGCGCAGGTCGCGGGCCCGGTAGACGACGGCCATGCCGCCGCGGCCGACCTCGCTCTCGATCCGGTAGTTCGCCACCCGCGCCCCGATCAGCGCCGAGGGCCTGCCGGACGACAGCCTTGTGTCGCCCGCCATCACAGCTCACCCTTCGGGGCGACGTAGCGGGTGGGGGCGTGCCCGGAGTGCTCGCCCTCCGCCGTCCGGTCGAGGGCCTGTCCGGAGTGCTCGCCCTCCGCCGTCCGGTCGGTGGCGTAGGTGGACAGCCGGCGCCCGTCGCCGTACAGCCAGCGCCCCTCGTCCGCGTCGTACACCCACATGGACTCGCCGTCGACGACGATGCCGATCCGCAGACCCCCGGTGCGTTCCCCGAACGACTCCCCGTCCAGGTCACCGGCCGCCAGGTCCTCCACCGCCGACCGGTAGTCGGCCAGGGCCTGCTCGGCGCGGGCCAGCAGGGGGCGCGGGTCCTCGGTGCCGCCGGTCGCCCCTTCGGCGCCGGGCGGGTCCTGGGGCAGGGCGACGAGCTGACGGCCGTCGACCCAGGCGGCCCAGCCGTTGGCGCACCGGATGTGCCCCCAGTCGCCGAACCGCTCCTCCAGCTGGACCGGCAGCAGCGGGTCGAGCGGCACCGTGGGCCGGGCCGGGTCCGGTGCCTCCCAGGCGGGCATGCCGTGCGGCGGGACGACGTGCGTGGGCCAGAACGCGGGGGACCTCATCGCGTCGCCCCCTTCCGCGTCACGCCGGGCGCCCAGCCCGGCACCGCGAGGTGCCCCAGGCCCGGGGCGCCGTCGAACACGCTGTCACTCGGCGGGAGGCGTCCGAGGCGGTGGTCGTGGGGCGGGCTCGGCATCGTGGAGCCCGCGCCGGTCTCCAGATTGCACTCGGGCGCCGGCCGGGCGAGCGGTCGCTCCGCCATGGCCAGAATTCTACCGATTCGTTCATATATGCGCCCGCGTGCCAGGACCGGCCCGCGGGCTCCACGCCCTTCCTGAGGTCAGCCGTCGGTGGGCCGAGGCAGTGGCGTGCCGTCGACGAACAGGTCGACGTGCTCGTTGTAGAACGCGACCAGGCCCGCGATGCGATGGGCTTGGACGGTCGGGAAGTCGTACGCCCAGGCGATGTCCTCACGGGTGGTGCCGTCGCTGTCGAAGGACCAGTAGCCGCTCGTCGTCCCCTTGTACGGGCAGCGGGTCACCGTGTCGGTGGGGCGCAGCCGGGACCAGTCGACGTGCGCGCGGTCGAGGTAGTAGCGGGTCGGCAGGCCGGTCTCGAACAGCTTCACGCAGTGCGGTGCGTCCGCCAGCACGACGCCGTCCAGCTCCACGCGGACGCTGCTGGAGGAGCGCAGCGCGTCCACCCGGGAGTAGGGGCTCCTCGGGTGGACGAAGACCGGCTCGTCCTCCTCGAACCACGAGTCCAGAGCGCCCCACTCGAAACGCGCGGTGCCGTGCAGCTGCTCCGGGGCGCCGCCGTCCCACACCCACGCCGCACCCTCGCGGATCTCGGGCCCGATGCGCAGGGAGTGACGCCGCGCGGGTCCGGCGCCCAGCAGTTCGGCGTGGTCGTCGTCGGTGAGCACCCCCTCGACCATGTCCTCGACCGGGATGCTGAACTGGGGATAGGCAGGCTGTTCCCACACGTACAGGGCGCGCCGGGTGTCGAAGACGACACGGCCGCCGGCCGTCCCCCGGATGCGGCGCGGCACGGGCTCGACATGCCCGACCGGGACGATCAGGCTCGGATACAGCACGCTCTCGTCCGCCATCGGTCACCTCTGCTCAGATCTCAGATCCGGAACTCGCCCCTTTTCTCCCGAAATGCTACCGATTATCGAGATCGCGGGGCCGGGGTTGATGCGCAGGGGGCCGGCCGCCGCGGGTCCGCGCCGACGGCGTGGCACGTGTCAGGCGACGGGTACGACGAGCGCCGGCAGGGTGCGCTGCATGCGCAGGGCGTCGACGGACTCGGCGAGCAGTTCGTACTCGGTGGTGTCGTCGCTGGCGGCGATCCGCACCAGCCGCCCGCCCGCCAGCTCGTCGGCGACCAACTCCTGCCGGGCGTCGTCCGCGCACCAGGCGCGCAGCAGGGCCGGGACGTCGGCCACCGTGTCCGCGACCGGGACCAGCGCGCCGACGGGATAGGCGGCGTCCTCCGGGCTCGGGTCGAGCCGCTCGGCGATCCACGACGCCCGGTCCCGCAGCCACCACAGGGCGAGCGCCAGGGTCGGCGCGCGGTAGGTGCCGAGCGGTACGCCGATGCGCTGCCCTCCGCACGTTCCGTACGCGGTGACATGGCACAGGAATTCGTCGTGCACGATCACTCCCCCGTAGCCTCGCTGATGTGCCGGCCCGGCCCTCGCTTTCCGTGCGGCTCTGTGCGGTGAAGTGCCCCTGATGTTCGAGTATCGCCACTCCCGAAACACTGTCACCATGACTTTCCGGCCAGTCTCCTGGCATATTCACCGGCCCTTCTGGCCGAAACCGCACCGGTCGTACGGAGCGCAGTGATTACCCGGGAGGTAATCGACCCGCTCCGCGTTTCTCCGGCATGGTGGTCACACCGGATCGGCAAGCACCCGGATCCGGATCCTGACCAGCAGATACGACCTCATGGAGGCTGATTCGCCATGTCCGTGAACACCGACCGTCACGAGAGCGCCGTCGCCCGCTACCTCGAGGCCTGGAACGCCCGCGAGCCCGAGGCCCTGGCGAAGGCGGTCGCCGCGGCCTGGACCGCCGACGGCAGCTACACCGACCCGCTCGCCGACGTCCGCGGGCACGAGCAGATCACGGCCGTGATCACGGCGGCCCACGCGCAGTTCCCGGGGTTCGCGTTCCGTCTCCTCGGCGCGGTGGACGGCCACCACGACACCGCCCGGTTCTCCTGGGAGTTGGTGAACGAGGCCGACGGCTCCGCCCCGGTCGCCGGGTTCGACGTGGTCACGCTGGACGCGGAGGGCCGGATCCGGCAGGTGCTGGGCTTTCTGGACCGGGTGCCGGCGGGGGCCTGAGGCCGGGCGTCGCGATGAGTTTCTCCGCTCGCGCCGGTCTGTCAGGAAAGGAAGAGATCAGCGCGAGCGGAGGCCCTCATGAACAGCAGCAGCACGAAGAAAGGCCCGGCGGGGAAATTGGACGAGGAATTCACCGCGGTGCTGCGCAAAAGCCCGGAGCAAGGCGGCTGGACCTATGTGATCTGGCCGAGGTCCGTCGAATTCTTCGGCACCCGCGGACTGGTCAAGGTCCGCGGCACGGTCGACGGCCACCCGTTCCGGAGTTCTTTCATGGCCCTCGGCGACGGCACGCACAAGCTGCCCATGAAGGCCGAGGTGCGCAAGGCGATCGGCAAGGGCGAGGGCGACACGGTGACCGTGCGTCTGGAGGAGCGGCTGTGAGGGAGGACCGTTCGAGCGCGGCCACCGCCCCGCGTGCTCAGCCCTTTACGATCGCGTCGATCCGCGCCAGTTCCTCGTCGTCGAAGTCCAGGTTGCGGATCGCGCCGACGCTGTCCTCGATCTGCCGCGGGCTGCTCGCGCCGACCAGCGCGGAGGTGACCCTGCCGCCCCGCAGCACCCAGGCCAGGGCCAGCTGGGCCAGGGTCTGGCCGCGGGACGTGGCGATCTCGTCCAGGGCGCGCAGCCGGCCGACCAGGTCCTCGGTGACGGCGTCCGAGTTCAGGAAGGGGCTGTCGCTCGCGGCCCGGGAGTCCTCGGGGATGCCGTCGAGGTAGCGGCCGGTGAGCAGGCCCTGCTCCAGCGGGGAGTAGACGATGGAGCCCACCTGGAGTTCGTCCAGGGCGTCCAGCAGGCCCTCGGCCTCGGGGCGCCGGTCGAGCATGGAGTAGCGCGGCTGGTGGATGAGGAGCGGGGTGCCGAGGTCGGCGAGGATGCGGGCGGCCTCGCGGGTCTGCTCCGCCGAGTAGTTGGAGACGCCGACGTAGAGCGCCTTGCCCTGCTGGACCGCCGTGTGCAGGGCGCCCATCGTCTCCTCCAGCGGAGTGTCCGGGTCGGGGCGGTGCGAGTAGAAGATGTCCACGTGGTCCAGGCCCATCCGGGTGAGGCTCTGGTCGAGCGAGGACAGCAGGTACTTGCGCGAGCCCCATTCGCCGTACGGGCCCGGCCACATCAGGTAGCCGGCCTTGGTGGAGATGACCAGCTCGTCGCGGTACGGCGTGAAGTCCGCCTTCAGCGCCTCGCCGAGCGCGGACTCGGCGGCGCCGGGCGGCGGGCCGTAGTTGTTGGCCAGGTCGAAGTGGGTGACGCCGAGATCGAAGGCGCGGCGCAGGATGGCGCGCTGGGTCTCGACGGGCCGGTCGGGCCCGAAGTTGTGCCACAGGCCGAGCGACAGCGCGGGGAGCTTCAGGCCGCTGCGTCCGGTGCGCCGGTAGGGCATGTCGGCGTAACGGTCGGGGTGTGCGGTGTACAACGCGACTCCAGAGGGGTTGGCACACGAACTACCGGTGCCACTCTTCCCTGAGCCGCGGGCAGCGGTCCAACAGAAGAATCCGATGGAATTGTGCGGCTAGGCTTCTCAATCATGGAACTGCGCCATCTCCAGCACTTCGTCGCGGTCGCCGAGGACCAGCATTTCACCCGGGCCGCCGAACGCCTGATGGTGTCCCAGTCGGGCCTGTCGGCGTCCATCCGGGCGCTGGAGCGGGAGCTGCGGGCACCGCTGTTCGTGCGCACCACCCGGCGGGTGACGCTGACCGAGGCCGGGCGGGCCCTGCTGGTGGAGGCCGAGCGGATCCTCGCGCAGGTGCGTTCGGCGCACGAGGCGGTGGCCGCGGTGCAGGGCGTACTGCGCGGCACGCTGGCCCTGGGCACCGAGCAGTGCATCGCCGGAGTGCATGTGGCGCGGCTGCTGGCGGCCTTCCGGGGCCGGCACCCGGATGTGGAGATCCGGCTGCGGCAGGCCGGTTCGGGCGCGCTGGCCGAGGAGGTCTCGGCCGGACGGCTGGACCTGGCCTTCGCCTACCGCACCCAGGAGGACTCCGACCAGCTGCGCTCGGTGGCACTGACCAGCGAGCCCATGACGGTGCTGTGCCATCCGAGCCACCGGCTCGCCTCGGCCGGCGCCGTGCTCACGCCGGACGACCTGGCCGGTGAGGTGTTCGTGGACTTCCATCCGGACTGGGGGCCGCGACGCACCACCGACGCCGCCTTCGCCGCGGCCGGGATCCGGCGCACGGTCGCACTGGAGGTCAACGACGTGCACAGCCTGCTGGACCTGGTCGACGAGAACCTCGGGATCGCCGTCGTACCCCGGCACTTCCGGCACAAGCGGCCCTCCCTCACGGCACTGCCGCTGAAGGGCACGGGCGAGGCGGAGTACGAGACCGTCGCCCTGCTGCCGCCGGAGGGGGCCACCAGCCCCGCCGCCCGCGCGCTGGTCACGCTCCTCGAAACAGGGGGCCTGGCACCACCCCGGGACGGGGCCCAGGCCTCCTGATTCCGGCCGCCCGCCGCCGCAGACTCGTGCCCGTCAGCCACATCAGCGACGTGCGGGAGCGGGGACGATGGCGGAACACACACGGCGGACCGTGCTGCGGAGCGCGGCCGGAATCGCGGCGGCCGGCGCGCTCGTCGGCACGACGGGCGTCCCGGCCGGGGCCCGGGCCGGCGGGCGGACGGACTACCAACCCTTTGCGACGGACCGTCACTATCCCTTCCTGGAGGGCGCGTTCGCCCCTGTCACGGAAGAATTGACGGCCTTCGACCTGCCGGTCACGGGCCGGATCCCCCGCGAGCTGAACGGCCGCTTCCTGCGCAACGGTCCCAACGTCCTCGGCCTGGAGGACCCCCGCGCCCACCACTGGATGCTCGGCGAGGGCATGGTGCACGGCGTCCGGCTGCGCGACGGCAGGGCCGAGTGGTACCGCAACCGGTGGGTGCGCTCCTCTCAGGTGGCCCGGAAGCTCGGCGAGCCCTACCCCGGCCCGGTGCCCCAGGAGGACTTCGCCTGCAACACGCATGTGATCCCGTACCGGGGGCGGATCCTCGCCCTGCAGGAGAGCGGCCCGCTGCCGTACGAGCTCGACGGCGAGCTCAACACCGTGGGCACATACGACTTCGGGGGCACCCTGGACGGCGCTTTCACGGCGCACACCAAGTTCGACGCGCACGCCGGTGAGCTGCACGCGATCGCGTACCACCCGACCTGGGACCACGTCCGGCACCTGGTGGTGGACCCGGCCGGGAAGGTGTCCCGCACGACGCGGATCCCGGTGGCGGACGCGCCGATGATGCACGACTTCGCGCTCACCGAGCGGCACGTCGTCGTCTTCGATCTGCCGGTCACCTTCGACCCGGCGGCCGCCGAGCGCGGCGACCCCGTGCCGTACGCGTGGAACCGCGAACACCCCACCCGGGTGGGCGTCATGAAGCGGACCGGCGGCCCGGTGCGCTGGTTCCCCGTCGACCCCGTCTACTACTCGCACACCCTGAACGCCTACGACGAGGGCTCGTCCGTGGTGGTCGACCTGACGAGCTACCCGGCGCCGTTCTACGTCGCCGGGCGCGGCTCGGACGGCCCGTACGGAGCGGGCACCACCAAGCTCGAACGCTGGACCGTCGACCTGCGGCACGGTCGGGTGCGGCAACGGGTGCTGGACGACCGGCCGCAGGAATTCCCGCGCGTGAACGAGGGGCTGGTCTCCCGCCGGCACCGGTACGGCTACTCGGCCGCGGCCGCCGATCTGACGCTCGCGTATCTGACGCCCGACGGCAACCCGCCCGACCGGGCCTTCTCCAACGCGCTCATCAAGCACGACCTGCTTCGGGGCAGCACCCAGGTGCACCGGCTGCCGCGCGACGCCGCGGCGGGCGAGGCGGTGTTCGTGCCCAGGGATCCCGCGGACCGCCGGGCCGCCGAGGACGACGGCTACGCGATCGCCTACGTGCACGACCCGGACCGCGGGGCCGCGGACCTGGTGATCCTCGCCGCGCAGGACTTCACCGGCGAGCCGGTCGCGCGCGTGCATCTGCCGGGGCGGGTGCCGCTGGGATTCCACGGCAGCTGGATTCCGGACGCGTGACGGGCGGGTGCGTGACGGACGGCGGTTTCCGCACGCACCGTGAACGCGGATGCGCGATGGTGGACCCATGCATGCCAAGGACATCCTCATCGACGGCTACAGCCGCATCCAGGAAGAAGTCCATGCCGCCCTCGACGGCCTCGGACCGGACGAACTGCACCGTCGTCCGGACCCCGGCGCCAACTCCATCGCCTGGCTCGTCTGGCATCTCACCCGGGTGCAGGACGACCACATCGCCGACGCCTTCGACCTCGACCAGGTGTGGCTGTCGCAGGACTGGCAGAAGCGCTTCGGCCTCGACCTGCCCCGCCAAGACACCGGCTACGGGCACACCCCCGCGAAGGTCGCGAAGGTGCGGGTCGAGTCGGCCGACCTGCTCGCCGGGTACTACGACGCCGTGCACGAGCAGACCCTCGGCGCCCTGCGCGAAGTCGCCGCCAAGGATCTGGAACGGATCGTGGACGAGCGCTGGGATCCGCCGGTCTCGCTGGGCGTGCGCCTGGTGAGCGTCCTGTCCGACGACCTTCAGCACGTCGGACAGGCCGCCTACCTCAGGGGGATCGTTCAGAGCGCGGCCGCGTAACCCGGCAGGACCACGTCCTCGATGAGGGCGTTGCGCTCGTCGAACGGGATGAACGCGCTCTTGAGGGCGTTGACCGTGACCGTGCGCAGGTCCTCGACCGTCCAGCCGGCCTCCTCGACCAGCAGGGACATCTCCCGGGTCATCGTCGTACCGGAGACCAGACGGTTGTCGGTGTTGAGGGTGACCCGGAAGCCCAGGTCCTTCAGGGCGGTGATGGGGTGCTCGGCGATCGAGGTGGCGCAGCCGGTCTGGAGGTTGGAGGTCGGGCACATCTCCAGGGCGATGCGGCGGTCGCGGACCCAGCTCGCCAGGCGGCCGAGCTTGCCGTCGACGATGTCCTCGGTGAGGCGCACGCCGTGGCCGATGCGCTGGGCGCCGCACACCTGAAGGGCCTGGTGGATGCTGGGCAGACCGTGCGCCTCGCCGGCGTGGATGGTGAAGGGCACGCTCTCGCGGCGCAGGTGCTCGAAGGCGTCCAGGTGGTCGGCGGGCGGGAAGCCGTCCTCGGCGCCTGCGATGTCGAAGCCGACGACACCGGCGTCGCGGTAGGCGACGGCCAGGTCGGCGGCCTCCCGGACCCGGTCGAACATGCGCATGCCGCACAGCAGGGTGCCGACGCGCACGGGCGTGCCGGCGGCGGCCGCCTTGGCCATACCGGCGGCGAGGCCCTCCTGGACGGTCTCCACGACCTCGCTCAGCGACAGCCCGCCGTTCGTGTTCAGCTCGGGGGCGTAGCGCACCTCGGCGTAGACGACGCCGTCGGCGGCGAGGTCCAGGACGTACTCCTCGGCGGTGCGCAGCAGGCCCTCGCGGGTCTGCATGACGGCGAGGGTGTGCTCGAAGGTGGCTATGTAGCGGACCAGGTCGCCGGAGTTGGCGGCCTCGAAGTACCAGGCGGCCAGTTCGTCGGGGTCGGTGGTGGGCAGGGTGTGGCCGACCGCGGCCGCGAGTTCGACGACGGTGGCGGGGCGCAGGCCGCCGTCCAGGTGGTCGTGCAGGACGGCCTTGGGCAGGCGGCGGATCACGTCGATGTCTACGCGCGTAGCGGTCATGGCTGGTCTTTCCTTGGGCAGGCGGTTCGAAGCGGAGGGTGGAGCGTGCGTCGGGTGGAGCGTGTGGCGGGAGGTGGCTCAGTCGGCGGGCTGGAGCAGGTCCCAGCGGTTGCCGTAGAGGTCCTGGAAGACGGCGACCGTGCCGTACGGCTCGTGGCGCGGCTCCTCCAGGAAGGTCACGCCGGCGGCGGTCATGCGGGCGTGGTCGCGCGCGAAGTCGTCGGTGTGCAGGAAGAACCCGACCCGTCCGCCGGTCTGGTTCCCGATCCGGGCGCGCTGGTCCTCGTCCTTGGCGCGGGCGAGCAGCAGGCCGGTGCCGTGGCCCTCGGTACCGGGCTCCACGACGATCCAGCGGGAGCCGTCCGGCCGGGCCTCGTCCTCGGCGAGACGGAAGCCCAGGGCGTCGGTGTAGAAGCGGACGGCCTCGTCGTAGTCGTCCACGACGAGGGTGACCAGGGCAACGCGTCGCATCGGGGCCTTCCGGGTGGGGTGGTTAGCCGGAGAGGTTATACGTAAAACTTCGCCGACGCCAGTCACTCCTGGGGCGGCCGGGCGTACCGGCCGGGCAAGGGGTGCCGTCAGGGCCTTTCGTCGCCCTGGGCGACCTCGACGCGATGGTGGAAGTCGACCGTCCCGGCCGCCGCCGCCACACAGGAGACGGCCGTGCAGGCGAGCAGGAGGGCGGCGATGCGGCGGCCTGCGCGGTGCCGGGCGCGCGGAGCGGCGAGGAGGGCCTGGACGCGCAGCGGGACGGGGCCCGTGGTCGCCGCGGCGGCGAAGTCGGGGCGGACGGTGCTCGCGGACTGCCCGGCGAGGGCGGCGCGGGCGATGGCCCGAGCGGTCAGGCGCCGGTCGCCGACACAGGCCGCGGCGGCCTCGTCGGCGGCGCGCTCGGCGGCGAGCCGGATCGTCGCGCGGACCGGGCGCAGGGCGGGGTGGCAGTGCGCCGCGATTTCGGCGGCGGCGAGGAAGTAGTGGTGGCCGCCCTCGTTGTGCGCCCGCTCGTGGGCGAACAGCGCCTCGCGCTCGGCGCCGTCGAGGCTGCGCAGCATGGCGGTGGTGACGACGATGCGGTGCGGACGGCCGGGCAGGGCGTACGCGTCCGGGCGCGGCGAGTCGACGACGCAGAGGTCGCCCGCGGCGGGCCCGAGCCCGGCCTCGGTGCGCGCGGCGCGGAAGGCGCGGGTCTGGCGCAGGACCGAGCGGACGAGGCTCCAGCCGCACACGGAGAGGACGCCGACGGAGGTCGCGGCGACCGGCAGGACGATGAGGTCGGAGCCGGTGTGCAACGGCTGGATCAGTTCGCCGAGCGCGGCGAACAGCGGCATCTTCAGCAGGCCGATCAGGACGAACGCGCCGAGCGCCGCCAGCGAGCAGCCCGCGAGGACGACCGCGCAGAGGGTGATCGCCCACAGCGCGGCGACGGGGGCGAGCCGGTCCAGGGCCCGCCGGGCCAGCGCCGGGAAGGCGCACGGCAGCAGCAGGGGCAGCAGGAGCAGCGCGGTCATTGTTCGCCGGATTCCAGCAGGTCCCGCAGGATGCGCTCGTCGTCGGGGCTGAGCTGGGCGACGAACCGGGCGAGCACGGTCTCGCGGTCGCTGTCCCGGTCCAGTTCGGTGTGCATCCGGCGCGCGGTGAGGCCCTGGGCGTCCTGGACGGGGAAGTAGGCGTAGCCGCGGCCCTGCCGGTGCCGGTCGACCACGCCCTTGTCGTGCAGCCGGGTCAGGATCGTCGTCACCGTCGTCCGGGCGAGGTCCGCGCCGAGGCTCAGCTGGACCTGGCCGGGCGTCTGAGGGCCGCCGGCGGCCCAGAGCGCGGCCATGATGCTCGCTTCGAGCTCACCGGCGGGTCGGCGTTCGTCCTTCGCGTCGGTCATGGGAACGATCCTCACCCCGTGTTCGTCGTACGGTCCAGAAGCACCGTCTACACCACTGTAGTCAGCCGGGCGCCGTTCCGTCGTACGGCCGTGCGCCCGCACACCCATTATGAGAGGGGCTCTCGACCATGACCGAAGCGCTGCCGGAAACCGCCCGCTGTGCTGTGCGGCCGACCGGGACGGCCGACGTCGGCCGACCATCCCTCCGGCCGGCCGTCAGGCGCCCTTGGTGTGCAACGCGTTCAGGCCCTGGAGTTCCTCCTCCGTGAGGCGCAGGGCGCCGGCGGCGACGTTCTCCGCGAGGTGATCGGGATTGCCGGTGCCGGGGATCGCGAGAACATGCGGGCCCTGGTGCAGGGTCCAGGCGATGCGGATCTGGGCGGGGCCGACGCCGTGCGCCTCGGCCACCGCGCGGACGTGCTCCTCGTACGGCGTCTCGGCGGCGCCGCGCTCGCCACCCTCGGCCGCGACGGAGAAATAGGGCACGAAGGCGACGCCCCGCTCCCCGCACATCCGCAGGAGTTCGTCGGCCTCGGGGTCGGGCGCGTCCAGTCCGTACTGATTCTGCACGGACACCACCGGGGCGATCTCCAGCGCCTCGGCCAGGTGCCGGGGTTTGATCGCGGAGATCCCGAGGTGCCGGATCAGGCCGGCCTCGCGCAGCTCGGCGAGGGCGCCGAAGTGTTCGGCGATGGAGTCCTGGCGCATGCGGCGCAGGTAGACGAGGTCGAGGTGGTCGCGGCCGAGCTGGCGCAGGTTCTCCTCGACGTGACCGCGCAGCTGGTCGGGCCGGGCCGAGGTGCCCCACTCGCCGGACCAGTCGCGGAAGGGGCCGACCTTGGTCGCGATGACCAGGTCGTCCCCGTAGGGGGCGAGGGCGGTGTTGATGAGTTCGTTGGCGGAGCGCAGGGCGGAGAAGTAGAAGGCGGCGGTGTCGATGTGGTTCACACCGAGTTCCACGGCCCGGCGGAGGACGGCGATCGAACGGGCGCGGTCGCTGGAGGTGCCGAGGTGGAAGGCGGCGCTGCCCGTCAGCCGCATGGCGCCGAAGCCTATGCGGCGGACGGGCAGGTCGCCGAGCTCGAAGGTGCCGGAGGCGTCCGCGGTGATCGTTTCAGCGGTCATCGGCGGAGTCTCGCACACCGGCCCCGGAACCGTCCGTTCAGCCGAGCGGCTTGGCCAGAACGGCCTTGCGGTGGCTGAACGTCTCGATCGAGTAGCGGCCGTGGTAGCTGCCCATGCCGCTCTCCCCCACCCCGCCGAAGGGCAGGTCGGAGACGGTGAGATGGGCGAGCGGCAGGCCGTACCCGAGGCCGCCGGAGGAGGTCTCGGCGGCGATGCGCCGGCGCGTCTCCTCGGACTCGGTGAAGACGTACAGCGCGAGCGGCTTGTCGCGGTCGTTGATGAAGTCGATCGCGGCGTCGAGGTCCGGCACGGTGACGATCGGCAGGATCGGGCCGAAGATCTCCTCCTGCATCACGGGGGACTTCGGGTCGACGTCCGCGAGCACGGTCGGCGCGATGTACCTGTCCGTACGGTCGCTTCCGCCGCCCACCGCCAGCCGGCCGGAGTCCAGCAGGGCGGAGAGCCGGTCGAAGTGGCGCTCGTTGACGATCCGGCCGTACTCGGGCGAGGCCGCCGGGTCGGCGCCGAAGAGGGCCTCGACCGCGCGGACCAGCCCGGCCTCCAGGGCGGCGGCGGTCTCCGGGTCGGTGAGGACGTAGTCGGGGGCGACGCAGGTCTGGCCCGCGTTGAGGAACTTGCCGCGCGCCAGCCGGTCGGCGACCACGTCGAGGTCTGTGCCGTGGTCGACGAACACCGGGGACTTGCCGCCGAGTTCGAGGGTGACCGGGGTGAGGTGCTCGGCGGCGGCACGCATCACGATGCGGCCGACGGTGCCGTTGCCGGTGTAGAAGATGTGGTCGAAGCGCTGGGCCAGCAGGGCCGTGGTCTCCGGGATGCCGCCCTCGACCACGGCGACCGCGTCGGTGTCCAGGTAGGCGGGGATCAGCTCGGCCAGCGCGGCCGAGGTGGCCGGGGCGAGTTCGCTGGGCTTGGCCACCACCGCGTTGCCGGAGGCGAGCGCGCCGACCATGGGGGCGAGCAGCAGCTGGGCCGGGTAGTTCCAGGGGGCGATGACGAGGACGACGCCGAGCGGGTCGTACTGCGTCCAGGCGGTCGCGTCGCCGCCGAGGTGCGCCGGGACGGGCGCGGGCTCCGGGCGCAGCCACTCGTCCAGGTGGTCCAGGGTGTGGTCGATCTCCCGGATCGTGAAGTCGATCTCGGTGCGGTAGGCCTCGGTGGCGCTCTTGCCCAGGTCGGCGTGGAGGGCGGCGGCGAGGTCGGCGCCGTTCTCCGTGAGCATCGCGCGCAGGCGCCGGAGCTGGCCTGTGCGCCACTCGACGGACTTGGTGCGGCCGGTGCGGAAGGTGGCACGCAGCCGGGCCACGACGTCGGCGGGCTGCTCAGGGGTGGGGTGGGTCACGGGGGCCTCGCTGGTCGTGCACGGGCGGGTCGGCCCGAGCGTAGGTCTCGAAGAGTCAGATGTAAATAGCAACCTTTCATGTGGTCAAGTAAATTCCGGCCACTGGATCCAGTGATGGTGACGAGGGTCACGCCGACACGAGCGTCAGGCCTTCGGGCGGTCCAGTGCCTGTCGGCGCCCTTCCAGGTACGCCCGCTCGGCGTCGCTCTCGGCGAGTTCGGCGGCCCTCGTGTACTCCGCCGCCGCCTCGGCGGGCCGGTCCAGGCGGCGCAGCAGGTCGGCGCGGACGGCGTGCAGCACGTGGTAGCGGGGCAGGTCGAGCGCGTCCACCAGGTCCAGTGCCGCGGCCGGGCCCTCGACCTCGGCCACCGCGACCGCCCGGTTCAGCGCCACGACCGGCGTCGGGGCGAAGACGGTCAACTGGTCGTAGAGCCGCAGGATCTGGTCCCAGTCGGTGGCGGCGCCGGTCGGCGCGTCGCTGTGCACGGCGTTGATCGCGGCCTGGATCTGGTAAGGCCCCGGCCGGTCGCGGCGCAGACAGCGGCGGACCAGGTCCTGGCCCTCGGCGATCAGGGCCCGGTCCCACAGCTCGCGGTTCTGCTCGGGCAGCGGCACCAGCGTGCCGTCCGCATCCGTCCGGGCCGGGCGGCGCGCCTCGATCAGCAGCATCAGCGCGAGCAGGCCCATGACCTCGGGCTCGTCCGGCATCAGCTCCGCCAGCAGCCGGCCGAGCCGTACGGCCTCGGCGCACAGGGCGGGATCGCCCGTGTAGCCCTCGTTGAAGATCAGGTACACGACGGCGAGGACGCCGCCGAGCCGGTCGGGCAGGTCGGCGTCCCGCGGCACCCGGTACGGGATACCCGCGTCGCGGATCTTGGCCTTGGCCCGCACCAGTCGCTGGGCCAGCGTGGGCTCCGGGACCAGGAAGGCGCGGGCGATCCGGGCGGTACTGAGTCCGCCGAGCAGGCGCAGGGTGAGGGCGACCCGGGCCTGCGGGGCGAGGGCCGGGTGGCAGCAGGTGAAGATGAGGCGGAGCCGGTCGTCGCGCACGGGGCCTTCCTCGGGCGGTGCGTCGGGCGCGTACAGCCGGGCCGCCTCGGCGTGCCGGGCGTCCCGGGAGGACTCGCGGCGCAGCCGGTCGATCGCCCGGTTGCGGGCAGTTGTGATGATCCAGCCGGCCGGGCTCGGCGGTATGCCGGCCTCCGGCCAGGTGCGCACGGCGGTGGTGAAGGCGTCCTGCACCGCTTCCTCGGCGAGGTCGATGTCGCCGAGGAAGCGGACGAGGACGGCGACCGCGTGACCGTACTCCGCACGGAAGACGGCCTCGATGTCGGCCGCCTCGGCCATCAGTGCTGGTCCACGAAGGGCCGTACCTCGATGGGCAGGGTGGTCGCCAGGGCGGCCTTGCGCCCCCACTCCAGGGCCTCGTCGAGATCGGCCGCCTGGATCAGGCAGAGTCCGCCCAGGTACTCCTTGCCCTCGGCGTAGGGCCCGTCGGTGATGAGGACGTCGCCGTCCTTGGGGCGGAGCACGGTGGCGGTCTCCGGGCCGTGCAGGCCGCCGGCGAAGACCCAGGCGCCGGCCGCGCGCAGCTCGTCGTTGAAGGCATGGACATTGCGCATGATCTCGGCGAGCGCCTCGGGGGCGGGCGGCTGCCCGCCGGCCGGCTGGACCACGCTGAGCAGGTAGTGCTTCATGGGGATTCTCCTTGGCTCCGTCCCGGCGTCCTCCCGGCGGGTTCCCGGTGCCGGGGCTGACTGTCACCTCCTACACGAACGGCACAGGCCCGGATCGACACCGCGCGCCACGAATCTCGGAGAAACGTCGCCGGCGATCTGAGGAGGACGTGAAACGCCTTTCCCCGCTGCGGAACGACCACATCGACGTCCTCTTGCCCCGCCCAGGTGGCGAAGCGGGGGCTCACCGTACGCTCTGGGCCATGGACGCCACCAGACCGCAGCAGCGGCGGCTTCGGCCTCCGGTGGGCAGTGACGTGCTGCCCTACGTCTACCAGGTCACCAAGTACGACCCTGCCGACCGCGATCAGCACGGCCACTACGCCGGTGCCGAGCCCGCGACCAGTGACCACGGATCGGTCGAAGCCGCCTATCTGGAGGCCGTCGCCGGCTTCGCCGAAGAGACCGGTGTGGACCAGTTGGCCATCCGCGAGCCGCAGATCGGCGGCTTCGCCCACTTCGGCCTGGAACCACCGGTCGACGGCTACGGCCTGGCCGGGCTCTTCCCAGCCGGCCTCACCGGGTTCCACGACGGTGCCCTCGTACCGATCGCCGCCGGCCTGGAACTCGTCCGGGCCATGCTCCGCGACAACGGCGCCTGGTGCCGTCTGGAGGCCGAGGGCGTCTTCACCGTGCACGTCGGCTGGGACCAGTACCTCTACGTCGGCAGCGACCGCCCCTGCGAAGCGGCGCTGGCCCGCACCCGCTCGCTCGGACTGTTCCCGGGAACGACTCGACGCATCGCCGTACGACTTCGCCCCCGACGACCCCCAGCACGTGCAGCGCCCGGCCGACGCCGACTTCTGGGCCCGCCTGAGCTGGGCGGTCAGCGCCCACCGCGCCACCTTCCTGGAGGAGACCTACGCCGCGAACGCCTCTCGATGGCACCGCCTCACCCGCGACAACATCGAGGCGGTGCGCTCCCGGCTGACCCCTCGCGCACGGCTGGCGGTCTGGCCGGACCTGCTCACCGACGTCGACGCGGCCTTGGCCTCGCTGCCCGGGGAAGGGCTGGTGGAAGTCCTCTGGGAGGACGAGGACGGGCGGATCACCAGCGCGGTCGTGGACGAGACCCAGTTCGAGGCAGTGGCCTCCCGAGTCGCCGGCGCGCGTGCTGCCGGCGTCGTATCCCTGGCCACCGATGAGCGGCACCCGCTGTTCACCGCCGTGCTGCCGGACAGCGACGGCGTTCTCCGCGCACGCTGGCAGACCGAGCCGACGCCCAGCGACCGGGACTGGGCGTTCCTGAAGACCCTGCGGCGCGGCCAGGTCGTCACGGGCACGGTGACGACCATCGCCGACTTCGGCGTCACCTTCGTGGACATCGGCGGCTTCACCGCGATGATCAACATTCCGGAGCTGTCCTGGCGTCCGATCAACCACCCGTCCGACGTCGTCGGCGTCGGCCAGGAGATCACGGCCGAGATCCTCGACGTCGACATGGTCGGGGAACGGGTGCCGCTGTCGCTCCGAGCCGTGCAGGAAGACCCGTGGCCGCAGGTCGCGCAGCGCATCGGGCAGGTGGTCACCGGACCGGTCACCAAGATCGTGCCGTTCGGCGTCTTCGTGCGCATCGAAGACCGCGAGGACGGCTTCCAGGGGCTGGTGCACACCAACGAGCTGGATGCATCGTCCGAGACCGACATCGAGGTCGGTGACGCCCTCACCGTGAAGATCATCGAGGTCGATGTCCCGCGCCGCCGCATCGCCTTGTCGCAGACCCAGGCCCGCACCATCCGCCCCTGAGGGCGGACGGCACGGACGCGGCGGGCGCACCTTCGGGTCCTGACGGGGAGAAGCGCCAAGTGAACCGGTGCGTGGCAGCTTCCCGTGGCCCGGTCAGCGGCGACGCAGTACGCGGCGGGCCAGCGCGTGGGTGCCCACCGCGGCGGCAGCGGCGAACGCGAGGCCCTGGACGGCGTCCAGCGGCCGGGCGGGGCGCAGGACCCCGGCCCGGCGCAGCCGGCCGCGCGCCCACAGGGTGAACGGGATGACGACCAGCGGGGTGGTGACCGAGCCCGGCGTGTAGCCGCGGAACGCGGCCGCCTGGGCCAGGTGCACCAGGCCGTGGAGTCCGAAGCCGTTGAGCACGGTCTGGTAGACGGCGGACCGTCCGCCGGTCCGGTGCCCGTCCGCGGCCGCCGCGGCGACGACCACGGCCATCGCGGCCACGGCGGTCGTGAACTCCCGGCCGTCCACCGACTCCAGTTGCCGCCACACCCTCTCCGGCACTCTGGGATACCGCTTCCGCAGCGCCGGGACCCCGGATCGCACCCACCTCGGCACCGTGACCACTTCCTCGGTGTCGTGCACGGCCCACGCGGCCAGCAGCCCGAGCGTGACGGAGGTCCCCACAACCGGCGATTCCTGTGTCATGAACCCGCAGTCTGCCAGCCCGGTCCGCCGGCCCCGCCGGAGTCGCCCCGGCCCTGCGCGACCGACCTCTACACATAAAGGGCGAATAAGAGCAAACTGGGAGGGCGGCGTGTACCGCGCACCGCACCAGACGCGGTCAGGCCTGCGAGTCACGAAGGAGACGAACATGGCCAACGTCTCGCACAGGGGTGATATGGCGACTCACCCCGATATATCCGAAATGCGGGACAGGTATGCCCGCATGCTCGGCGGTCGCGATGTGGCGCTCGTGGACGGGCCGGTCTTCCTGCTCGGCCTGTACTGCGCGGCATCCCCGTGGATCCTGCACTACACGACGAGCCAGCCGGCACTCGTGACCCACAACCTGATCGTGGGCATCGCGATAGGGCTGCTGGCACTGGGATTCACCTCAGCCCCCGAACGGATGTACGGCCTCAGCTGGGCCATGTGCGCCATGGGTGTCTGGATGATCATCGCGCCGTGGATCGTGGGCAGCGGCCCGGACACCGGCGTGATCCTCAACAACGTCATCATCGGCGCGCTGGCCATCGTCCTCGGACTGTTGTGCGCGGGTACGGCGGCGAAGAGCGCCCCGCAGCCATAGAGCTCTCCCGAGCCACGAAAGACACGACACGAGGGAAGGAGGACCCGTCGAAGGAAGTGAAGGCCACCAACCATCGCGAGGCCGGTCCGCCCGGGCAGACCGGCCTCGCTCCTGTCCGGCCTCAGTGGCCGCCCATCTCCCACGGCGCCTGCGGCAGGGTGCTGCCGGTCTCCAGGAGCGACTTGAGGTTGGACAGCACCGCCGGCCAGCCGGACGCGACGTCGGAGCGCTCGCCCTCGTCGTTGAGGTCCTCGTGGGTCACGGTGAGCCGGACGATGTCCTCGTGCGGCCGGATGTCGAAGGTGACCCGGGAGTGCCGGTCCTCCTGGCCCTCCTGGTCGGGCGCGGCCCACGTGGTGACCAGCCGGCTCGGCGGCTCGCTCTCGACCACCCGTCCGACCACGTCGGCGACGCCCGAGCCGTCGGTGCGGACGTGCTCCCAGCGGGAGCCGGCCTGCCAGTCGGAGACGTTGCTGTGCCCCCAGTAGGCAGCGGTCAGGTCGGCGTCGGTGAGCGCTTCCCAGACCTTCTCGGGGGTGCTCGCGATGTAGGTGACGTACACGAAACTCGGCTTGTCGGTCATGGCTTCCTCGGCTCGTCGCTTCACGGCGCCGAGCGCGGCGAGGCGCGGACGCTCGAACTTGTCGATCCACCGTTCCTGGATCTCGTGGAGCGGCACGGGATTGAGGTAGTGCAGCTTCTCCCGCCCCCGCCGCACGGTGCTGATCAGATGGGCGGCCTCCAGGACGGCCAGGTGCTGGGTGACCGACTGGCGCGTCATGTCGATGCGCTCGCACAACTCGCCCAGCGTCTGACCGTTGTGCTCGTGCAGCCGGTCGAGCAGGCGTCTGCGCGTCTCGTCCGCCAGCGCCTTGAAGACCTTGTCCATCCTGGTGTCACCCCTCCGATCGCGCACTCGACGTTACGCAGGCAATTACCTGCAGGTCAAATGGCGCGGCCGCACCTCAGGTCGCGGCGGGCTGGGCGTCCGGGTCGCGGCCGGCCGCGTACTCCTCGCTGATCTCCCTCGCCCCGAACGGCCACACCTTCTCCAGCCGCGCCCAGACCAGGAACGCCACGCAGCCGAGGGCCAGCCAGGCCAGGGACCACTCGATGGGATGGCGCCCCGGGGAGTTCTTGTCGGCGTAGCCGTAGATCACGCACCAGCCGACGAGGGCGAGAACGCTGGGCAGCGGGTACAGCCACATGCGGTACGGGCGGGGCAGCGCCGGCTGCCGTCTGCGCAGAACCGTGAGCGCGACGATCTGGGCGAGCGCCTGGACGATCACCATGACCGTGGTGAGCAACTGGATCAGCGTCGCAAGGTCGGTGTGCCGGCCGATCAGGAAACCGATCGCGGTGATCACACCCATCGTCGCCAGGCCCAGCATCGGGAAGCGGTGCTTGGGGTGCAGCTTCTCGTACGGGCGGAAGAAGACCCGGTCGCGGGCCGCGTCGTAGGGCACCCGGGAGCCGCCCAGCAGGCCGGTGAACACCGAGGCGAACGCGGTGACCAGGATCAGCACGGTGACCGTGTCCGCGGCGCCCTTCCCCCAGGTCTCCTCCAGAACGGCGGAGGCCACCGAGGTGGAGGCGATGTCCTTCGGGTCGGTCATGCGCTTCCAGTCGACGACGCCGAGCGTGCCGATCTGGAGCAGCAGATAGATCGCCATGATGCCGACGATCGAGAAGATGATGGAGCGCGGCAGGGTCCGGCCGGGGTCCTTGATCTCGGCGCCCATGTAGGCGGTCGTGTTGTAGCCGAGGTAGTCGTAGATGCCGATGGTCAGGCCGGCGGCGAAGCCGAGCCAGAAATGGTTGCCGGCCAGGTCGAAGGCGCCGGCGGGGTAGGTGAAGGCCCGGTGGGGGCTGAAGTCGGAGGCCGCGGCGACGATCACCAGGACGACCGATGCGATCATCACGGTCCACATGACGGCGGTGATACGAGCGATGTGCTCGATACCGCGCCAGAGGAACAGAACGACCAAGGCGATCACACCGAGACCGATCAGGTCGCCGGACGTGCGGCCCAGGTCCGGGGCCAGATAGCCGAGGTACTGAACGAAGCCGACCACACCGGTCGACATGATCAGCGGGATGAACAGCATGGCCGTCCACACGAACAGGAACGGCATCATGCGGCCGGTGCGGTACTGGAAGGCCTGGCGGAGATAGACGTAGCTGCCGCCCGAGCCCGGCAGGGCGGCGCCCAGCTCGGCCCAGACGAGCCCGTCGCAGAGCGCCAGTACGGCACCCGCGACGAATCCGATGACCGCCTGGGGGCCGCCGAACGAGGCGACCATCAGCGGGATCGTCACGAACGGACCGATGCCGCACATCTGGCTCATGTTGATGGCCGTGGCCTGGAACAGACCGACACGGCGGACGAAACCACCCGTGGGTGGCGGGCTACCGGACATGGGGACTCCTGACGCGACGGGCGCACGGACCGCGTGTGGGGCGGCGACTCGCCCGGCCGGACTGACTGGCCGATAAAGTTAAGGAGCCTTACTAGAGGCGTCAAGTATGCGTCAGAAATGCATGAGAATGGTGCGATGCCCGCTGGTGACGCCATAGAGCCGCAGGAACAGCCCTGGAGCCGCCGACGCCTGCGCAGCACCAATGAGCGGCTGCTGCTGGACCGGCTGCGCGCCCTCGGTGCCGCGTCGCGCGCCCAACTGGCCCGCGAGACCGGCCTGTCGAAGCCGACGGTGTCCAGCGCGCTGGCCTCGCTGGAGGCGGCCGGGCTGGTCCGCGAGGTCGGCACCCACGCCCCCGAGCGCGGGCGCACCGCCGTGCTGTACGCCCCGGACCCGGCCGCCGGTCACGTGCTGGGCGTGGACATCGGGCGCGGCTGGCTGCGGGTGGCCGTGGTCGACCTGGACGGCACGGTGATCGCCCGCGCCGACGTGCGCAACCGCGCCCGCGCCTCGGCCGCCATGGCCGACCTGGTCGTGGGCACCGCCCGTCAGGTGATCGGCAATTCGGGCGTGGACCCGGCGGAGGTGGTGCACGGGGTGGTGGGCACGCCCGGTGTCTACGACGAGAAGCAGCGGCGGGTGCGGTTCGCGATGCATCTGCCGGGCTGGGGGCGGGCGGGGCTCCTCGACCGGATGCGTGAGGAGCTGGGCGTCCCGCTGGAGGTGCACAACGACGCCAACCTGGCCGCGCTGGGCGAGTACACGTACGGCGTCGGCGCGGGCAGCCGGCTCTTCGCGTACATCCTGATCGGCACCGGGCTCGGGATGGGGGTGGTCAGCGAGGGGCGGCTGTTCACCGGGGCGCACGGGCTGGCCGGCGAGATCGGGTTCCTGCCCTGGCCGGGGCGGCAGAAGCCGGAGCGGCTGGAGGACGCGGTGTCGGGGGTGGCCGTGGTGGAGGCGGCCCGGCGCTTCGGGATGAGCGGGCAGCTCACCGCGAAGGCCGTGTTCGACGCGGCCCGGCAGGGCAACCCGGCGGCGGTGCGGGCGGTGGAGCTGGAGGGCGAGCGGATCGCGCACACCGTGGCGGCGGCGGCCGCGGTGCTCGACCCGGACCTCGTCGTGCTCGGCGGCGGGGTGGGCCAGGGCGTGGACCTGCTGCTCGGGCCGGTCCGCGAACATCTGCGCACGCTCACCCCGTTGCGGCCGAGCATCGCCCCGAGCCGGCTGGGCGAGGACGCGGTGCTCATGGGCGCGGTGGCAACGGCCCTGGGCACGGCCCGGGATCTGGTCTTCGAACGCCGGACGGGCGGCGGCTGACCGGTTCACGCCGGTCGGCACGCGGTCGCCGCGCGGTCGGCGCGGCCCTCGCGGCCGGGGTCGTTGACACGGCCCGTGCGGCCCCCTACGTTGTGCCGAGTTAGTAAAGTTTCCTAACTTTACGAGCTTGGAGACCATGGTGTTCCCTCGCCCCGCCCCCGGAAGCCGGCTCGCCACGAGCGCCGCACTCCTCGGCCTGGTCGGCACGATCACCACCACCGCCTGGGCCGTGACCCGGGACCGCGACCCCGCTCCAGAGCGGGCCGCCCACGCCAGGGGGATCGCCGCCGACGCCAAGGACGCGGCCCACGCCAGGGTGACACACGTTCCGTCGGCCGCCGGATCCGCCACTCCGCTGTCCGGGTACACGATCCAGTCCACGGCGAAGGTGAGCGACGCGGCGGCGACCGTCTCCTCCCCCGGCTATCCGGCCAAGGGCTGGTACCCGGCGGGCCCCCGCTCCACGGTCCTGGCGGCCCTGCTGGCCAACGGCGTGTACGCGGATCCCTTCCACTCCATCAACATGGAGAAGATCCCGCGGGCCGACTTCCAGGTCCCCTGGTGGTACCGCTCCGACTTCATCGTCGAGGACATCTCCCGGCGCACCCACCTGGACTTCAGCGGTGTCATCTCGGCGGCCGACGTCTACGTCAACGGCCACCAGGTGGCGAAGGCGGCGGACGTGACCGGCGTCTATCCCCGGCACGAGCTGGACATCACCTCGCTGGTGAAGCCCGGCACCAACACGGTGGCCTTCCGGATCCAGCCCAACGAGCCGAACCAGAACCTCACCATGAGCTGGCTCGACTGGCTCCAGCCGCCGCCGGACCGCAGCATGGGTCTCGTCCGTGACGTCCTGGTCCGCCGCGACGGCCCGGTGGCGCTGCGCGACGCGCACGTGGTGACCAAGCTGGCCGTACCGTCCCTCGCCACCGCCGACCTGACCGTCAAGGCGCAGGCCCGCAACGACAGCGCCGACGCGGTCACGGCCGAGGTCTCCGGCAGCATCGCCGGGACGCGCTTCACCAAGACCGTGCAGCTCGCCGCGCACGAGACGAAGACCGTCACCTTCTCCCCCGCCGACGTGCCCGGACTGCACCTGACCTCGCCGAAGGTGTGGTGGCCGGCCGGCATGGGCGGGCAGCCGCTGTACGACCTCGACCTCACCGCGACCGTCGCCGGCACGGCCTCGGACACCGCCCACGAGACCTTCGGCATCCGCGACGTCCAGGCGCCGCTGAACGCCGACGGCGCCCGCCAGTACCGGATCAACGGGCGCAAACTGCTGATCAAGGGCGGCGGTTGGTCCCCGGACGAGTTCCTGCGCTGGGACCGGACGTACGTGGAGGACCGGCTGAAGTACGCCCTCGACCTGGGCCTGAACACCATCCGTCTGGAAGGCCACCTCGAGCCGGACGAGTTCTTCGACCTCGCCGACCGCCTCGGCGTGCTCACGCTGCCGGGCTGGGAGTGCTGCGACAAGTGGGAGGGCCAGGTCAACGGCAGCGAGGCCGGGGACAAGTGGACGGCCGCCGACTACCCGGTCGCGAAGGCGTCCATGGCCGCCGAGGCCGCCCGGCTGCGCGGCCATCCGAGCGTCATCTCCTTCCTGATCGGCAGCGACTTCGCGCCCGACGCGACGATCGAGAAGAACTACCTGGACGCCCTGGAGGCCGCCGACTGGCCCACCCCGGTGGTTCCCGCGGCCTCCGACAAGTCCTCCCCCCAGCTGGGCCGTTCGGGGATGAAGATGACCGGGCCCTACGACTGGGTCCCGCCGGACTACTGGTACGCCAAGCGCGAGGGCGGCGCCACCGGCTTCAACTCCGAGACGAGCGCGGGCCCCGACATCCCCACGCTCGACAGCCTGCGCCGGATGATGACACCCGCGGAACTCGACACCCTGTGGAAGAACCCGCAGGCCAAGCAGTACCACCGGTCACCGTCCCCCACCTTCAACACCCTGAAGATCTACGACGCCGCCCTCGCCGGCCGCTACGGCACCCCGACGAGCCTCGCCGACTACGTCCGCAAGGCGCAGCTGGCCCAGTACGAGGCCGTCCGCGCCCAGTACGAGGCCTACGGGCGCAACGCGTCCGACTCGGCCGCGCCGGCGACCGGGGTGATCTACTGGATGTTCAACAGCGGCTGGACGTCGCTGCACTGGCAGCTGATGGACCGTTATCTCGACCAGGGCGGCGCCTACTTCGGCGCGAAGAAGGCCAACGAGCCGCTGCACGTGCAGTACTCCTACGACAACCGCTCGGTCGTCGTCGTGAACAACCGGCACGATTCCGCGGGCGGACTCACCGCGCGGGCCACGCTGTTCAACCCCGACGGCACGCAGAAGTACGACAAGACGGTGACCGGGGTGACGGTGAACGGGGACGGCGCGCACGGCACCGCCCTCACCCTGCCGGCGTCGGTGAGCGGCCTGTCCGGCACCTACCTGCTCCGGCTGACCCTGACCGACGCGGACGGCAAGGAGGTGAGCCGGAACGTGTACTGGCTCTCCACCAGGCCCGACACGCTCGACTGGGCGAAGACCGACTGGTACTACACCCCGACGACCAGATTCGCCGACCTCAAGGGGCTCGCCTCGATGGCGCAGGTGCCGGTGTCGGCGACGGCGTCGACCCGGGCGTCCGGCGGCACGTCGACCACGACGGTGACCCTGCGCAACACGGGCAGCGGCACGACGCCGGCGCTGTTCACGGACGTCCACCTGGTCGACGCCCAGGGCAAGCCGGTGCTGCCCGTGCAGTGGTCGGACAACGAGGTGAGTCTGTGGCCGGGCGAGTCGGTGACACTGACCGCCACCTACCGGACCGCGGACCTGCACGGCTCGGCGCCGCGCGTACGGGTCTCGGGCTGGAACGCGCCGGAGCGGACGGTCCCGGCGGGCTGACCCGGTGGGGGCCCGGCCGAGGCCGGGCCCCTGGGCGTCAACCGACGCTGAGCGCGGTGTCGTCGACGACGAACGACGTCTGGAGGGTGGAGCCCTCGGTGCCGGTGAACTTGATCGTGACCGTCTGGCCCGCGTAGCTCGCGAGGTTGAAGCTGCGCTGGGTGTAGCCGGCGGCCGCGTTCAGGTTCGAGTAGGTGGCGAGGGTCGACAGCACGGTTCCGCTGCTGTTGAGGACCTGCGCCTTCAAGGTGTCGTAGGCCGTCGAGGTGGTCGTCTCGTCGGTGTCGACGTGGAGGTAGAAGCTCAGGGTGGCGCTCGTGCACCCGGCGGGGATGGTCACCGTCTGCGCGAGCGTGTCGGTGTGGGCGGCGCCGTACCCGTTCAGCCAGGCCTTGTAGGAGCCGGTGTGGGCGGCCTCGCCGGTGTCGTTGGTGATGACGCCGCTGGAAGCCGTCCAGGAGCCGGCGCCGGACTCGAAGCCGGGGTTGGCCAGCAGCTGGGCGGAGGTGCAGGTGCCGCCACCGCCACCGCCTCCGCCGCTGGCGCCGTCACCGGCCAGCCAGGCGGTGGCGTTGAGGGCGAGGGCCGCGTTGGTGGCACCGGTGTCGTTCCAGCCGTCGTACAGGGTGTTGCCGGACTGGCCGGTGCCGTCGTCGATCGGCGAGCTGTCGCCCCAGTAGGCGACGCGTCCGCTGCCGAAGGCGCTGGTCAGGAAGAAGGCGCCGGTGTTGCCGGAGTAACCGGTGCGGTAGACGAGGCCCTTGACCGCGGGGTTGTCGGCCGGCTTGAGGGTGGCCGTGGTGCCGTTGGCGATCAGGCTCTTGGTGACGTTGCCGAACGCGCCGTGCAGGACGGGGTCGGTGCTGTCGCTGATGGCCGGCGGGTAGTCCTTGGTGATGTTCAGCGCGTCGATCGAGAAGCCGAACGGGTCGGTGGAGTCGACGCTGTTGTTCGTCATCAGGTCGTTGAGGATCTTGACCGAGTCGGAACCGTCGTTGTTGCGGTCCGAAGCGTTGTGGTCGGAGATCATGAACAGGCCGCCGCCGTTCTTCACGAAGTTCATGATCGCCGTCTTCTCGGCGGCCGTGAACAGCGTGTTCGGCTCCGGCAGGACCAGCGTGTCGAAGTTCGACAGGTCGGTCGAGGAGGTGCCGCCGTAGCTCAGGCTGGAGCCCGACGGCAGCGTCTTCAGGCTGTAGCCGCCGGTCTTCTGCAGCGCCACGCCCCAGGAGGACAGGGCGCCGGTCCAGTCGGTCTCGGCGGACGGGGTGGCGTCCTGGCCGAGCGGGTCGGGCTGGCTGGTGGAGATGATCCAGTCGGCGTTGCCGGCCGTCTCCGCATGGGCGTTGTCGAACAGGACGCGATGCGTGGTGGCCGCGTGCGCGGGGGCGGCACTGGTGCCGACCTGCAGGGCCGCGGCCGTGACGAGCAGTCCGAACCCGGCCAGGGCGGTGGGGAGTCTGCGGCTGGATCTTCTGGATCCGAGCATCCTGCGAACCTCCATCAAGGGTGGGGAGAGGCGGTGCGGGCGCCAAGTCTGCGCGCGTAGAGCCTGCTTGAGGGTTCTACACGCGTCGATTGGTTGAAAGGTACATGGCATGACGGCTCGGTGAACAGAAAGTCCCGGCAATAACCGGGGTGGACTCTCCCCGGTTGCGGCGGCGGTGTGACGGCTCGTCAAGCCCCCGCACTGACTCGTCAGGCCCCGTACAGATACGGCGTCGTGGTGCTCAGCGCGTGGAAGCCCAGGCGGGCCAGGATCGGGCGGCTCGTGGGCAAGGCGTCGACCTGGAGGTAGCGGTAGCCGCGGGCGGCGGCCACGCGGGCGCGGTGGGCGACCAGCGCTCGGTAGATGCCCCGGCCGCGCCAGGGCTCGACGATGCCGCCGCCCCACAGGCCGGCGAAGCGGGTGCCGGGCACCAGCTCGATGCGGGCGGAGCCGACCGGTTCGGCACCGGCCAGCGCGACCACGGCCACGGCGGTGCCGGCGTCGGCGGCGATCCGGGCGAGCAACTCGTGGCGCAGCCCGCTGCCGTCGGTGCCGAAGGCTTGCTCGTGCACGTCCACAACGAGTTCCACTCCGGCCGGATCGGTGGCCTCGACGAAGCTGATGCCCTCGGGCGGCTCGGTGTCCACGGCCAGGCGGGCCGCCTCGCCGATCATCAGCGTCTCCTCGGGCTCGGCCCGGAATCCGGCGGCGGTGAGGCGGGCGCCGAGGTCGGCCGGCCGGTCGTGGCCGTAGAGCTTCCACTCGAAGTCCCGGCCCAGGCCGGTGAAGTAGGCGATCTGTTCGCCGATCGCCCGGTCCGCGCCCGCCGCGTCGAGATCGGACCAGAGGACGGCGTTCCAGCCCTGCCCGCCGGACACGTGGCGCACCACGGCACCGGCCCGTTCGACCCGGGCTCCGGGACCCTCGGGGCGAGCGTTCTCCCGCATGTCCCGGTCGTAGAGGGCAAGCACCGTCGCATGATCCATGGCCTCACTCCAGCATCCGCGGCCCGGTGGGGCAACGGAATTACCGCCCGGCCGGGTCGGAGTCCTCCGGCCGTACGACGGCAAGGTAGGCGGTGAGCCGGTCGCGGTTGCGGGCCAGGCAGTCGATGCGGGCCTGGATGCGGCCGATGTGCCCCTGCAGCAGGGCCGCCGTCCGCGGGGTCACGCACTCGGCGGGCGGGTGCAGTTCCCCGGGGCCGGACAGGTACGGCAGGATCGCGCGGATCATCTCCGTGGTGAGGCCGGAGTCGAGCAGCCCGCGGATCTGCTGGACGTCCTGGACGGCGGACTCGGGATAGCTGCGGTAGCCGTTGTCGGCGCGTTCGGGGTGGAGCAGGTCCTGTGCCTCGTAGTAGCGCAGCAGCCGGGTGGGGACGCCGGTGCGCCGGGAGAGTTCGCCGATCCTCATGCGCGCCTCCCGATCCTCATGCCCGCCTCACGTCTGCGCTCCGATTTCTCCGCCCGCTCCGGGGCCGCTCACGGCCGCGCTTGCCTTGACACTGATGTCAAGGTTCGACCATGGTCGCATGTTCCTGTCCTCCCAGGTCAAGGGCCGTCCCTTGCCGTGGTCGGGGCTGCTCGCCCTGTCCTGCGCCGCCTTCACGGCCGTCCTGACCGAACTCCTGCCCGCGGGCCTGCTGCCCGAGATGGCGCCCCGGCTGGGGGTCGCCGAGTCCCGGATCGGATTCCTCGTGACCGCCTACGCGGCGGCCTCCTTCCTGGCCGCGGTCCCCGTCACCGCGGCGCTGCGCGGGCTGCCGCGGCGGCCGGTGCTGTGCGGGGCGCTGCTGGGATTCGCGGTGAGCAACGCGCTGGTCGCGCTGTCGTCGTCGTACCCGCTCACCTTCGTGGCCCGGCTGCTCGCCGGGGTCACGGGCGGCACGCTGTGGGCGATGCTCGTCGGTTACGCGGCCCGGATGGTGCCGGCCGACCGGCGCGGCCGCGCCATCGCGGTCGTGCTCGCGGGGATCACCCTCGCCCTGTCGCTGGGCCTGCCCGCCGGTACGGCGCTGGCGGCGGCGGTGGGCTGGCGGGCGGCCTTCGGGTCGCTGGCCGTGCTCGCCGTGCTCGTCGTGGTGTGGGTGTGCCTGCGGGTGCCCGGATTCCCCGGCGAGCCCCCGCACGCGCGCGTGCCGCTCACCCGGGTCGCTCTGCGGCCGGGGATCCGACCGGTGCTGTGCGTGACGCTGTTCCTGCTGCTGGGGCACCAGGTGATGTACACGTACGTGGCCCCGTTCGCCGAGCACGCCGGATACGGCCGTACCGGCCTGCTGCTCGCGGTGTTCGGGTCGGCGACGGTGGCCGGGATCTGGCTCACCGGTGTGCTGGTCGACCGGCATCTGCGTGCCACCCTGCTGGCGGCGCTCGCCACGTTCGCGGCGGTGCTGCTGGGGGTGGGCGCCGGCGTGCACGCGGTGCTGTTCGGCGCCGTCGCCCTGTGGGGCGTGGCCTTCGGCGGGGCGCCGACGCTCATTCAGACCGCGCTGGTCGACGTCTCGGGACCGGCCGACGCCGATGTGGCGACCTCGTTGCAGACGACCGTGTACAACGCGGGGATCGCGGCCGGCTCGCTCAGCGGCGGGCTCGCGCTGGACGCCATGGGCGCCGGGGCACTGCCCTGGACCGCGCTGCCGCCGGCCGTGCTCGCGCTGGCGACGGTCGCGGGCGGGCACCGGTACGCCTTTCCGGCCGTACGGCACGGTGCGGCGCCGGGGCCTGCGCGCGCGGCTGTGTCACCCTCGGTGCCCGTAACCTGCGCAGTCGGAGATCGTGCCGCGAGGAGGCCGGACGTCGATGGTGAAGGACACTGAGCTGCGGTACCTGCGCCGCTGTGTGGAACTGGCCCGTGAGGCGCTGGAGGCGGGCGACGAACCCTTCGGATCGGTACTCGTCGCGGAGGACGGCACCGTGCTCGCCGAGGACCGCAACCGGGTGGCCGGCGGGGACCACACCCGGCACCCGGAGTTCGAGCTGGCCCGCTGGTCGGCCGCCCACCTCTCCCCCGCGGAGCGGGCCGCCGCGACCGTGTACACCTCGGGCGAGCACTGCCCGATGTGTGCGGCCGCGCACGCCTGGGTCGGGCTCGGCCGCATCGTGTACGTCGCCTCTTCCCAGCAACTCGGCGAATGGCTCGACGAGTTGGGCGTGCCGCAGGCGCCGGTGCGGACGCTCGCGGTGAACGAGGTGGCCCCCGGCGTGCTGGTCGAGGGACCGGTGCCGGAGCTGGTGGACGAGGTGCGGGACCTGCACCGCCGCCGCCAGGGCGCCGCGAGCTGACCCGGCGGGTCCCGCCTCCCCAAGGGACCTTTCCGGTCAGCCGAGTTCGAGCGTGGTGACGCCGAACACCCGCTCCCTGGCGTGCTCACGGACCGGCCCGGTGTACATGCGGGCGGTCTCGAAGGAGGCGCTGAGTCCCGCCTCCTCGGCGAGCGCGACACCGGCCCGGTTCGGCTCGGGCACGTCGATGGCGACCTCGCGGCCGGCGACGTCGGCGGTGAGCGCGGCGAACAGGGCCCGGACGTCGTCGGCGGTGTCCGCGAAGAGCGGACCGATGCGCAGGCTGTCGTGGCCGGGGCGGAGCACGCCGTAGCCCGTGAGACGGTCGCCGTCGTACCGGACGACGGCGCGGTGACCGGGGCCGGTCAGCCACTGGGCGAGGAAGGCCGGACGGTCGGCCGGGGAGCAGGCGCCGTCGTAGGCGATGACGGCGGCCAGGTCGCCGGGCGTGGCGGGCCGGACGCCCGCCGGTGTCTCGCCCGCGGGGGCGGGTCCGGTGAAGCGGATGGTGCGGTAGGCGAGTTCGAAGCCGGACTGGCGGTAGTTGTCCTGCTGGGCGACGACCCCGTCCAGGCCGACGGTCCGGTTCCCGGCGTGGGCCAGGGCGGTCTTCCAGGTGGTGAGCCCGTGGCCGCGGCCGCGCAGGTCCGGGCGGACGAGGTAGCAGCCGAGGAAGGCGTAGTCGGAGCCGTGGTTCACGACGGAGATGGCCGACACCGGCTCGCCGTCGATGCGGCCGAGGAAGAAGCCGTCGGGATCCTGGGCGAAGAAGGCGGGTCCGTCGTTCAGCCCTGGATTCCAGCCCTCCGCCGCCGCCCACCCGCTGATCACCGGCCAGTCGGCGAGGGTGGCCTGCGTGACGACGAGGTCCTGGGGGCCCGGTGGCGTCATCGGTGTGCTCCATGTTCCGTGAGGTGCGGTCGGCGGACGGCACGGCATCGGGCCGCGCCCGCAGTATCCTTGCCGATCGGCCGGGGCCCGCGCCACGTACGGATCGGCCGTCGGTGCGCCTCAACCAGCCGTGCGTACAGGCCTGTTGGGCACACCCGCGGTGGCAGGGGCGAGGGCGCGAGCCCGGATCACGCGGCGAACCCCGAAGGGGCGCACGACGACGGCCCCACCGGGCCTGCGTCCAGTGGGGCCGTGCGGCGAAACGGGATCAGCGGTTGCGCACCGGACGGTAGCGGCGGTACAGCGTGGCACCGGTCGCCACGAGGGCGAAGGCACCGGCGACCGCCGGGGCCGTCAGGTCCGTTCCGGTCTGGGCGAGCTGACCCGAGGCCGACTCGGGGACGGGACGCGGAGCCGGGTGGGCCTTGACGGGGGCCGGAGGCTTCGGCGCCGGAGTTTTGGGCGGCGTCGACGTCCTGGGCGGCGTCGTGGTCCTGGGCGGCGTCGGAGTGGTCGGCGTGGCCGGAGTGGTCGGCGTGGCCGGAGTGGTCGGCGTGGCCGGCGTCGTCGGCGTGGCCGGAGTGGTCGGCGTCGTCGGCGTCGTCGGCGTGGCCGGAATGGTGGGTGTGCTCGGAGTAGTAGGCGTGGTCGGCGTGGTCGGCGTCGTCCTCGGCGGGGTGGTGGTGTTACCCCCCGTGTTGACGGACTGATTGCCGAAGACCGGGTTGGCCACACCGACCACATCGACACTGTTGCCGCTGGCGTTCAACGGCAGGTCGACGGGGAGCTGGACGACGTTGCCCGAGACCACACCGGGCGAGTCATTCGCGACGCCCTGCGCCGTGGCCGAGCCGGACGTGGCGGACCCGCCCGTGCCGGCACCGCCGGTGTTCGCGCATGTGTTGCCCATGGCCGGGTTGAGCAACCCCACCACGTTCACCGTATTGCCGCACACGTTCACTGGCACATGCACCGGGGCCTGCACCGCGTTGCCGGAGATCAGCCCGGGCGAGCCGGCCGCAGCCCCGTCCGCGGAGGCACCATCGGCCGCGAAGCTGGCGGCCACCGGCATCGCCATGGCCATCGCACCAGAGGCGGCGACGGCGAGCACACCGTTTCGGGTAGCCCGTCTCATAGGTTCCCTGCCTTCCAGAGAAGATCGCGGGCACTCACCCGCAGCACATAAAACGCAGGGGAACCGCCCGAGTTACGGCCAAACCCTCTTTCACCCTCACGAGTGGGGCGATCATTCGAACTGCTTATAAAGCGATCGATTCATCATTGATAGCCACAGAGAGGGCGAAGGGTACGGCTCGCGCCGCCGTCCCGCTCGCCGGGAGGCGTGCCGTACGAGGCCCGCCTATGGTGAGGAGGGCGTAGCCCGGGACCCCAGCGGGTGCGCCCGGGAGGCGATCGATGCTGGTCAAGCTGTCCACTCGGCCCGCCGTGCGGCGCGGCGCGGGAGCAGGGGCCCTCACGCTGGCGCTGCTCGGAGCCGGGCTGCCCGCGGCGGCCGCCCGGCCCGAGCCCGACCTGTCGCGGTTCTACGGGCAGAAGGTGGTGTGGGCGGCCTGCAAGGCGCCGGACATGCCCCGGGACCTCCAGTGCGCGAAGGTGACCGTCCCGCTCGACTACGCCCACCCAGGCGCGGGCAAGCTGGACCTGGCGCTGGCCCGCTATCGGGCGACCGGCTCGTCCCGCGGATCGGTGCTGCTGAACTTCGGCGGCCCCGGCGTCGCGGGCGTGAGCCAGCTCGCCGACGGCGGCAAGGACTTCATGGACCTGACCAACGGGTACGACGTGGTCGCGTTCGATCCGCGCGGCGTCGGCCGCTCCTCCCCCGTCAGCTGCGGCGAGGGCGAGTCCGTGGCGTCGGTCGCGACGAACCAGGAGATCGACATCGGCCACCCGCAGGTGGTGCTGAAGCATCTGCGGCTGTCGGCGGAGCAGTGTGCCAAGCGTTCCGGCCCGGTCCTGCAGCACATCGGCACCGTCAACGCGGCACGGGACCTGGACGTCATACGCCAGGCCCTGGGCGACAAGAAGCTCAACTACCTCGGCTTCTCGTACGGGTCCCGGCTCGGCGCGGTGTACGCGGCGCAGTTCCCGGACAAGGTCGGCCGGATCGCCCTGGACGGCGTGGACACCCTGACCGAGCCGCTGTCCGAGCAGGGCGTGGCGAGCGCCGAGGGGCAGCAGACGGCGCTGGACGACTTCCTGGACTGGTGCGCTACGGACATCGCCTGTCCGTTCGGCAGGGACCGGCGGACGGCTGGGGACCAGGTGGTGAAGCTCGTGCGCTCGCTCGACGAGAACCCGGTGCCCACGGACTTCGGGGGCACGTTCTCCGGCCAGGACCTGGTGGGCGCCATCGGTCAGGCCCTCTACAGCAAGGAGCTGTGGCCCTCCCTGGAGCGCGCGCTGGCCTCGCTGGTCGAGGACGGCGACACCCGGGGCGTGCTGAACTTCGCCGCCGGCGGGATAGGTCTGCCGCTGCGGGCCGACGGGCACGGCGGGAAGGACGGCGGCCTCGTGGCCCCCCAGGACGTCCCGGCGGACAACCTGCCGGCCGCGCTGATGGCGATCAACTGCGCGGACGACCCCGACCGGCCCACCGCCGCCCGGATCACCAAGGACCTCGAAACGCTGCGGGCCGCCTACAACCGGGCGTCGCCGGTTTTCGGCCGCTACCGGCTCACCCAGCTGTTGATGTGCTTCGGCCGCCCCAAGGGCACGGACTTCATCCGCGACCGGGTCAGGAACGTCCACTCCGCCAAGATGCTGCTCGTGGGCACACGGGGTGATCCGGCGACGCCGTACCGCTGGACCGTGGAGACGGCCCGGCGACTCGGCCCGTCCGCGGTGGTGCTGGACAACAAGGGCGACGGGCACACCGGCTACTCCTCGTCCACGTGCGTGCACCGCAAGGTCAACGACTTCCTGCTGTACGGCTCCCTGCCGCCCAGCGGCAGCTCCTGCCCGGCGGACGGGAACGACTGGCGCTCCACCGCCAGCACGTCCGACTGACGGCCGGAATGGTGCAAACGCCGTCCCGGGCGTCACACCGGGCAGGCGTGCCTCGACGCGCCGGACGTTTCCGACCCGATCCGCCGGACGTCACCGACCAAGACCCGGACCGCATCCGACCAGGACAGGGGGAACCCACCATGCGCTTCCGCGCCCTCCTCGCCGTACCCGCCGTCTCCGCCGCCACCGCGGCCCTGCTGCTCACCGCGCCGCAGAGCCGGGCGGCCACGGCGCACGCCGCGCCCGCCCGGTGCGCGGAAAAGGCGCTGACCGTGCGGGCGAAGGCCGCGCCCGCCGACCGGTCCGTGGTCCGCGTCGGCGTGACCAACCGGGGCACCCGCGCCTGCGACGTCGACCGCGTGCCCACGGTCACCTTCGGTGACCTGGACGGGGCCGCGCTGCCGGTGCCGGAGGGCGGCAGCGGCACGTACCGGCTCGGGGCGGGGAAGACGGCGTACGCGGCCGTCCGCACCATCGGCGACCCGGCGGACCCCGAGGCCCGCCGGGCGGACTCGCTCACGGTGGCCGCGTCCGCGTCCCAGTGGGGCCGCACGTTCACCGCGGCCCGGCTCGGCACCGGGCGGGACATCCGGGTGTGGGAGCCGGTGACGACGTGGTGGCAGCCGACGGCGGCGGCCGCGGACCGGGCGATCGGCCTGCGCTGAGGATCAGCCGAGGACCAGCTCCGGGGAGTAGAGGTCCAGCCACACGGCGAGGTCCAGGGTGCGCTCCAGGCCGCGCCGGGCCGCCTGGGTGCTGACGGGCGTGTCGCGTTCGGCGGCCGCCCGGACCCGCTCGCGGTCCACCAGGTCGAAGACGGGGTGGGAGGGCCGGGCGAGCAGGTCCTTGGCCTGGTCCTGCAGGGCGCGGGCGTACAGGGGGTCCTGGGTGGACGGGTACGGGCTCTTCACCCGGTCGTAGACCGAGCGCGGCAGGAGGTCCGCGGTGGCCTCCCGCAGCAGGCTCTTCTCCCGGCCGTCGAAGGACTTCAGCGACCAGGGCGTGTTGTAGACGTACTCGACGAGCCGGTGGTCGCAGTACGGCACCCGGACCTCCAGGCCGACGGCCATGCTCATGCGGTCCTTGCGGTCGAGCAGGGCACGGACGAAGCGGGTCAGGTGCAGATGGCTCATCCGCCGCATGCGGTACTCGAAGTCGCTCTCGCCGTCCAGGCGCCGGACGGCGGCGACGGCCGTGCGGTAGCCGTCCGCGACGTACCCCTCCAGGTCCAGCGTCTTGACCAGGTCGGAGCGCAGGACACCGGCGTCGTCACCGAAGTCGCGGCTCATCCGCACCAGCCAGGGGAAGGTGTCGGCGCTGCGGGCCTGCTCGTCGAAGAACTGCTGGTAGCCGCCGAAGACCTCGTCGGCGGACTCGCCGGACAGGGCCACCGTGGACTGGTCGCGGATGGCGCGGAAGAGCAGCAGGAGCGAGGCGTCCATGTCGCCGAACCCGGCCGGCACGTCGCGGGCGCGGATCACCTTCTCGCGGGCCGCGGGGTCGGCGAGGGTCTGGGCGTCCAGGATGATGTCCTGGTGGTCGGTCTCGGCGAGCAGGGCCACGTCGTGCACGAACGGGGTGTCGGGGGTGCCGCGCAGTTCGTCGGCGACGAAGTTGTCGGTCTGGCCGACGAAGTCGACGGCGAAGCTGCGCACCTTCTCGCCCTGTTCGGCGAGCTGCCGGGCGGCGAGCGCGGTCATGGCGGAGGAGTCGAGGCCGCCGGAGAGCAGGGTGCAGCGCGGGACGTCGGCGACGAGCTGGCGGCGCACGATGTCGTCGAGGAGCGTGCGCACGGTGGTGACGGTGGTGTCGCGGTCGTCGGTGTGCGGGCGGGTCTCCAGCTGCCAGTAGACGCGGGTGGTGAGGCCGGAGCGGTCGACGGTGACGACGGTGCCGGGTTCGACCTCGCGCATGCCGTCCCAGACGGCGTGGCCGGGCGTCTTGATCAGCGTGAACAGCTCGCGCAGGCCGTCCAGGGCGACGCGGGGGCGGACCAGCGGGTTGGCGAGGATCGCCTTGGGTTCGGAGCCGAAGAGGACGCCGTCGGAGGTCGGGTGGTAGTAGAACGGCTTGATGCCCATGCGGTCGCGGATCATCACGAGCCGGTCGTGGCGGGCGTCCCAGACCGCGAAGGCGTACATGCCGTTCAGCCGCTCGGCGACGGCGTCGCCCCATTCGAGGTAGCCGCGCAGGACGACCTCGGTGTCGGAGTCGGTGGTGAACCGGTGGTCGCGGTCGGTGAGTTCGCGGCGGAGCTCGGTGAAGTTGTACGCCTCACCGGAGTAGACCAGGACGACGGTTCCCTCGGGCGTGCGGACCGACATCGGCTGGCGGCCGCCGGGGAGGTCGATGATGGCGAGCCGGCGGTGTCCGAGGGCGGCCGGGCCCTCCGCCCAGGTGCCGCGGTCGTCCGGGCCGCGGCAGGCCATCGTCTCGGTCATCGCATGCAGTACGGCGGCCTCGGCGCCGAGGTCACGGTCGAAGGAGACCCATCCGGTGATGCCGCACATGCGCTGCCTCCTGCCTCCGGTCGGTGGCCGACCCCGCGCGCACCTGCGCTTTCCGGGGTGGACAGGAGAGGACCGCCGAACCGGTTGTATCGAGCACCTATACGACGAGCCTCCGTCAGGCCCGGGCGGCGGTCAACGCGGGAGTAACCCGGACGGCCCCGGCGCCCCACGGTTTCGGCCGGGTTTTGCCCGCGCGAGATCCGGGGACCGCCGGGACACCGGGCCCCCGGCACCCGGAACCGGCCACGGGCAAAAACTTCGCCAAGCGGCCGGCCCCGGCTGCCTTCGCGGTCAGAAACGCGGTGCTGTGGCGTCCGGGCCGAGGCGTCAGGACGCCGTGGTCAGGAACCGGTCCAGTGCCTCGGTCAGCTCGGCCGGCTTCTCGACCGGCAGCTCGTGACCCGCGTCGATGATGCGGACCACCGCGTCCGGGTAGGCCTTGGCCATCCGGAGCATCTGCCGCACCGGCAGCTGGACGTCGTGGTAGCCGTGCACCATCAGGGTGGGCGTGCGGATCTCCCCGGCGCGGTCGAGGACGTCGAAGGCCCGCATGGCGCCGTACAGCGTCATGACGACCTCGCGCGGGGTGTCAGCCGAGGCGCGGATGTGCTCCCGGATCTCCTCGCGCGGGTAGCCCGGCTTGAAGGCCCGCTGGATGTTGGCGGCGACGAACAGCTTGAAGGGGACCAGGGTGGAGGCCGCCATGAGCAGGCCCCGGCCCCGGCTGTAGGTCATCCGGCCGATCGAGTTGACCAGCACCATCCGCTCCACCCGGTCGGGGTGGGCCAGGGCGATGGTCTGGGAGATCATCCCGCCCATGGAGTGGCCGACCAGCACGAACCGCTCGACCTTCAGGTGGTCGAGGAGGGCGAGGACGTCGCTCGCCAGCTCCGCGATCGTGCGCACCCCGGCCCCGGTGCTCTCCCCGTGCCCGCGCAGGTCCAGCCGGATCACCCGCCGTCTCTCGGCGAAGTGCGCCATCTGGTGGTCCCAGCGGTGCCGGTTCGCGGTCCAGCCGTGGACGAACACCAGGGGCACGTCCGCCGCGTCGCGGGGGCCCTCGTCGTCGTACGTCAGTGCGGCGCCGTCGACTTCGAGCTGCGGCATGGGGGCCTCCTGGGATCGTGCGGTGGGGTCCGGTTGGATCCGGTCCGGTCCGTTGCGGTTACTGACCGGTACGGTAATGGGGGGTGCGGCGTTCCGTCACCGGCACCGGCCGAGGAATTCTCACCGCCGCTCGCCGAGGAACTCCAGGATGTGCCCGAAGACGTCGAGGGCGGCGCCCCGGCCCAGGAAGGTGTCCAGGTGGCCGTATCCCGGTATCTCGGTGTAGGACACGTCCAGCTGCGGCTGCCGGCGGGCCAGCACCTCGTGGCAGAGCTTCTGCGAGTCCAGCCACAGCCCGTTCTCGCTGCCGGCGAGCAGCAGCACGGGGGTGTCGATGCGGTCGGCGGCGTCGAGCGCGTTGGGCGGCAGGGCCCGGTAGCGGTGGTCGGTGTCGTGCCAGCGCACGACGCTGCGGGCCAGTTCGATGCGGCGCAGGTGGGGCAGGATCCACAGCGGGGCGGGGCCGAGGAGTTCGGCGAGCCGGTCGTGGGTGGCCTCGGCCAGGTGCTCGTGCACGAAGAGCGAAGCACCGGTCCCCCAGGCCGAGTTGTGCAGCATCTGGCAGGTGGGGTCGGGGCAGTCGGCCTTCCGGGAGGCCAGCGCGAACAGCGGGGTGTACCGGGACCACAGGCCCACCTTGCGGAAGTCGACGGGGATGTGGTCGATCCGCGTCTTCAGCAACTCCCCCGCCACGGACATCCGCAGCGAGGTCCGGCCCGCCAGCTTCGGGGTGAGGAAGACCCCTTGGGACACCACGCCGGCCAGGCCCGGGACGAGTCCGGCCGCCATGCTCAGCGACAGGGTGAGAGAGCCGATGCAGTGTGCGACCACGAACAGCGGCCGCTCGCCGATGCGTTCGCGGATGTGGGCGACGGCCTCGGGGATGTCGTACAGCGCCACGTCGTCGTAGGTGTAGCGGCGGCCGGTCTCGTTGTACGGCAGCCGGCAGCTGCCCCGCCAGTCCAGCAGCCAGGGCTCGTAGCCGTCGTCGAGGAGGACGTCGACGAGGTTGCGGGTCTCGGGCAGCAGGAACATGTCGGCCGAGGCGGTGTGCCCGTGCAGCAGCAGGACCGCCGGGCGGGTCGGGTCGCCGGTGCCGACGCGGGTGAGGCCGAGGCGGACGCCGTCGCTCGTGCGGAAGGGGATCTCCTCGACGCGGGCCGGGTCGAGGCGGTGGCGCAGCGGGCGGAGGGCGGTGGCCGTGCGGACCCTGCGCAGTGCGGGCCGGGCCGCCCGGGAGGGAGTGGTCCTGAAGATCATCGGTGGCGCTCCGTGAGGGTCGGGGTGCGGCGCAGGTCGAGCAGGTCCGCGGCGGCCCGGGCGAAGGGGGCGAGCAGTCCGCGGCCCATCTCCAGGCCGAACCAGGCCAGCCAGGTCAGCTTGGCGGCGCGCTTCTCCTGGCCGGTGAGCCGGGGATCGACCTTGATGCCGTCGATCTGGTCGCGGACGTAGGAGTCGGCGGGTACGACGAGTTCGCCGAGCAGGCTCGCGGCCTCGCCCTCGCGGCCGATCTCCACGCTGAGCGAGCGGGTCTGCCGCCACAGGTCCCGGCGGGCCCGCGCGTACTTGCGGCCCTCCAGCCACCAGCGGCCGCCGTCGGCGTCGCGCAACGTCAGCCGGTAGCGCAGGAGTTGGTGCCTGAGGCCGTGCCGCTGCGGGATGCCCTCCTCGGGGCGCACCCAGACGTCGCCCTTCTCCACGGTCAGCGGCGCGGGGTGGATCGCGGTGCAGGTCACCTCGCCGGTGACGTCCACGCGGCGCTCCCTGACCAGCTGGTACATGCTCGCGATGGACAGGGTGAGCGCCATGGAGCAGGGCGTCACGGCCGCGGCGCCGACCGGGCCCACGGTGCCCTCGGTCGTCTCGGCGAACCACAGGTACGGCTGGTCGTCCTTGTGCGGGAGCCGGGCCAGGCCGTCGTCGGCGAGCTTCTCGAAGGTCTTCAGCTGGGCCTGGGCGTCGTACCGGGCGGCGGCCGGGAGGCCGAGGGCGGCGACCAGGGCGTCGGTGCGCTCGGCACAGGCGGCGGGGCCCTGCAGCGTGGCCTCGCACAGCTTCAGCGCGGTGGGGCTCTGCAACACCCGGGTCAGGAAGGCGAGTTCGGGGACGGGCTCGGCCTCCAGGCGGGCGAGGGTGTCGGTGCGCCACTCGTCCCAGTCCTGGACGCGCACGTGCATGCCGCCGAAGGCCATGTCCCGGACCACGTCGTCGAGGGTGTTGGGCACGCCGGTGAGGTTGTAGTCGAAGCCCCACGCGTCGGGTTCGCAGATCGCGGCGACCGCCACCCGGCTGACCCAGTCCACGGGGGCCGCGTTGAGATAGCGGAACGCGGGGACGGTGCGGAAGCGGCCGAAGGCGGAGATCAGGCCGCTGCTGAGGTCCTGCGGATTGTAGGCGCCCGTCCTGGTGTGGCCGCCGATGCCGCCCGGGCGCAGGGCGGTGACGACGAGCCCGTGGTCGCGGGCGCGGCGCAGGGCCACCTCGGCGGCCCACTTGGACTGGTCGTAGCCGGAGACGAGCCGGTCGACGTGGGCGAGGGGGTCGTCCTCGCCCATCGAGGTGATGCCGACCTCGTTGAACACCGCGATGGACGAGATGTGGTGCAGCGGCTTCGGCCGGCCCGTGGCGGCGAGTTCGGCGAGGGTGAGCGTGCCCAGGACGTTGCTGCCGCGCAGCGAGTGGTAGCCGCGCAGGAAGTCCACGGCCGCCGCCACGCCCACGATGCTGTCCAGTTCGTACGCCAGTGCGTGCCACTGCTCGTCGGACAGGCCGAGGCGCGGGCGGCGGATGTCGCCGGGCAGCACGGTGATACGACGGCGGACCTCCGAGGACCACGGCAGCCGGTAGCTGCGCAGCTGTGCGCCGAGGCGGGCCGTCGCGGCCTCCTCGTCGGCCGCGCGGACCAGGCAGTACACGTGCGCGTCCGTGTGCCGCAGCAGGTCGAGCAGCATGTGGCTGCCGAGGAACCCGGTCGCCCCGGTCAGCAGGATCCGGGTCGGCGGCAGCGGCTCCGGGACGTCGGTGAACGGCAGCCGGTCGGCGAGGGCGAGGTCGGCCAGGATCTGGTCCAGGTCTTCCTGACGGGCTCGGGTGTGGGGGCCGTCGGCTCGGTGCGGGACGGCCGGGACGACGGGTGCGGCCGGTGCCGCCGGTACGACCGCGGGTGTGCGGGGGGACGGGATGGGGAGGGTGCTCGGGTGCTGGGCCGGGGTCGTGGGGGGCGGCGGCGGAGTGGCGGGTGCGGATCCGGGCAGGGGTGCGGATGCGGGCAGGAGTGCGGGTGCCGGAGGTACCGCTGCAGCCGGTGTCGCCGGTCCGCCCAGCAGGGGCAGCCAGCGGCGGGCCAGGCTGACGGGGCGTGCGTCGGCGAAGACCTCGTCGAGGTCGATCTCGATGCCCAGCTCGCCCTCCAGCTCGGCGGCCAGTTCCACCGCGCCCACGGAGGTGCCGCCCGCGTCGAAGAAGTCGGCGTCGGGCGCCAGATGACCGGTGGGCAGGTGGCGGCCGGCCGCGGCGGCGATGGTGGCGGTCAGGCCCTCCAGATCCGGTGCCGGGGCCGGGTCAGGGGCGGCGTCGGGGGCGGACTCGGTGGCCGAGCCCGCCGCCCGTATCCGCGCGAGCAGGTCGGCCACGCCGGGTCCCCCGCCGCCCTGTTCGATCGACTCGGCGATCGCCGCCTGCCGGCCGGAGTGCACCGGCTCGTCGTTCACGTCACGCATGAGAGCCCTTCGGGTTGTGCTCGGTCTGGTTCCTCACTGCTGCTCCCACGAGCGGAACGCCCGCAGATGCTCGGGGGTGGCCACGACGTCCAGCCGTTCACCGTCCGGGTCACCGCCGCCGAGCGCGGCGAGCAGCCGGCGCGCGGGGGCGTTGCGCGGGGTGCGTTCCGCGGTGAACCGGACCTTGGCGCAGCCGAGTTCCTCGGCCCGGTCGGCGAGCCGGGCGAGCAGCCGCTCCTCCACGCCCCGGCCGAGGGCGCGGCAGCTCATCAGCCAGGCGAGGACGTCGAGTCGGTCGCCCTCGGGACGCACCGCGAGCAGGGCGATCTGGCCGTAGTCGCCGAAGCGGTCGCGGGCCGCCGCCGTCCACACCTCGCCCCGCTCCCGCCACCGGGCGAGGTCGCCGCCGTCGGCGGAGCGGGCGCGCAGGGTGAACTGGTTGGTACGACGCACGAGTTGCTCGCCCCGTTCGGCGTCCTGCTCGGTCAGTTCGCGGATGTCGACCTCGAGTTCCAGCCGGTCCAGGAACTCCTGGAAGCCGGCGCCCGCGCGCACGGCGTCCCGCGCGCGTTCCTGCTCGTAGAAGCGGGCCCGCAGGGCGTCCTCGGCGGTCGTCGCGGCCGGGACGAGGGGCCACAACCTGCCCAGGAACTCCTCGAGTTCGGCGGTCCCCGGGCAGGTCACGGACAGCACCTGCGGAAGCGCCGCCCGCATCTTGGCGATCTCGGCCGGGTTGTCGTCCAGGAACAGGAAGCTGTCCAGGCCGAGGTTGAGGGTGCCCGCGGCCTCCGCCAGGCGGGTCGGTTTGGGGCCCCAGGCGGCGGAGAGCACGCTGAAGTGCTCGGCCTTGAGGAGGCTGTCGGGCCGCTCCAGGACGGCGCGGACCGTCGCCTCGTCGTTGTTGCTGACCAGCGCGAGCAGCGCGCCCGCGTCCCGCCACCGCAGCAGCCTGCGGGCCAGCAGGGCCCGGGGGCCGGTGAGGTCGACTGCCTCGGGGCCGATCTCGCCGGCCACGCCGCCCCACAGCGTCTCGTCGCCGTCGACGGCGATCACCTTGGGCGCGGGACGCCGTACGGCCCGTACCACCTCGGCGAGGCGCAGTGCGACCGCCGCCTGGAAGGCCGGGGTGAACGGCAGGTGGGCGAGTCGCTCGGTGCGCTCGTCGAAGCGGTCCTCGACGGCGTGGTGGCGGGTCCACTCGTCGGGGCCCAGGACCGCGATGCCGGGCAGTTCGGCCAGCTCGGCGGCGATCCCGTGCTCCCAGGCGAGGAGGCGCTCCTGGGGCTGAGTGGTGGGCAGGACGCCGACGACCAGAGGGCGGCGGGTGCGCTCGGCGAGGGCCTTCAGCGCGGCCGGGTAGGCGGTGCGCAGTTCGGCGAGCACGGTGTCGTCGACCGGCCCGAAGCGCTCCAGGTCGGCGGCGCGCAGCAGCACGACGCCCACCGAGGTCGCCGGGTCGGCGAGGACCCCGGACGGGTCCTGGAGCGCGGCGAGCACCTGGTGGTACGGCGCCTCGGCGACGGTCGCCCGCTCGTCCTCCAGCGCCGCCTCGCACATCAGGGGCAGGTTGCCGAGGGCGAAGGTGGCGGCGAGGGCGAGCCGCGGGCCCTCGGCGGCTGTCACCACGTCGGCCTCGCGAGTCTCCGGTACGGCCCCGGCCTCGGCCTCAGTCGTGCCCCCTACGCAGGCATCGGTCTCAGTCTCGGCCCCGGTCGCTGCCACGGCCCCTGGAATCTCCCGAACGGCTCCGCTCGCGTCCTCCGTCACCTCGGCGAGCAACCGCAGGAACTCCTCCCCCAGTTCGGTCGCCGTCGCGGCGTCGAGGATGTCGAGGTTGTGGTCGAGCCGGACCGTGCCCGCGTCGGGGGTCATCGTGATCATCAGGTCGAGGTCGGTGTGGCCGACCCCGGCGGGCAGCACTTCCAGGTTCCTCAACCGGCCCGAGAAACGGACGTAGTTGAAGTAGACCTCGACGAGCGGCGCGTTCGCCCGGTGCAGGCCCTGGCGGGCGAGCGTGGCGAGGGCGTCGGAGAACATGGCGCCCTTCGCCAGGATCTGCCGCAGGCGTTCGTCGGTGCGGACCAGCACGTCCGCGACCCGCTCGTCCGCCGCCGCCCCGGCGGGGAAGGGCACCGGGACGCCGAAGAAGCCGACCGCGTCCGGGGCATCGGCGTGGATGCGGGTGTCCACCGGCACGGCGAGCACGAACCGCTCCCGCTCGCGCTTGCGGGCGAGGAGCACGGTGAGGGTACCGAGGCAGAACGCGGCGGGGGTGACGCCCAGGGTGCTCGCGGCGGCCGAGACCCGCTCCATGAGCCCGTCGGGGACGGTCACGGTGACGCTGCCGGAACGGTAGGAGCGGGTTTCCGGGCGGGGCCGGGCGAGGGTGAGGTCGAGTCGTTCGCTGCCCTCGAAGGCCGCGCGCCAGTCGTCGCCGGGGCCGTGGCCGGCGCTCTGCTGGGCCTCGATCAGCAGGTCGACATCCCGGTTGGTGACGGTGCCGTCGAGTGCGACGCCGGAGAGCTCGGCGTCGATCTCGGCGGCCACGAGCAGCAGGGACTGCAGGTCGCTGACGGCGTGGTGGGCGCCGAAGACGAGGATCTGCCCCCGCGGTCCGGCGTCGTTCAGTTCGAACCGCCACAGTGGCGGGGTGGCCAGGTCGAACGGCTGCTCCAGGAGCATCCGCAGCCGCTCGGCCGCGTCCACGTCCGTGCCGTCGGTCCAGCGCAGTGGCGGCGCGGGCAGCCGCCGGTCCACGCGCAGCTGCCGCCCGCCGTCGGCGCCGGTGACGACGGCGGTGCGCAGGGCAGCGTGCCGGGCGGCGAGCCGGTCGAGGATGCCGGTGAGGGCTTCCCGGGTGGTCGGTGTGGTGAGCCGTACGGCCAGGCCGACGCCGTGGGCGGCCGCGGGCATGCCCGGCTGGGCGCTGCGCAGGAGCCGTACGACGTCCCGCGTGGCGGGCCGCAGTTCGGTCTCGGGCACGTCCGGTGCGGGCTCGGATCTCTGCGGGTCGGGCGCTTCGGCCGCCGTGGCGCGCTCGGGCAGGCCCGCGGCGAGCGCGCGGGCGAGACCGCGGATGTCGGCGGCGGAGAACACGTCGGCGGCGGGCAGTTCCACGCCCAGGTCGCGGGCGAAGACGTTGCGCAGCCGGACCAGCATCAGGGAGTCCAGGCCGAGTTCCTTCAGGGCGGTGGTGGCGAACACGTCCACCGCGCCACCGGAGACCTCGGTGACCCGCGCCCGCACATAGGTCTCCAGCCACTCGGCGCGCTCCTGCCCGGCGGTGGCCGCGAACACCTTCTTCACGAGGTCGTCGGTGTCCCCGCCGCCGGCCGGGACGGTCACCAGGTCGGCCAGCAGGGGGCGGCCGCGCGCGGCGTCCGGGTCGAGGGCGAGCAGGTCCCAGTCGAGGGCGATCGGCGCGAGCTGGCGGCGACCGCTGTTCAGGACGCGCTCGAACAGTTCGCCGCCGTCCTGCGGGGAGAACGCGACAAGGCCGGAGCGGCTGGTCTCGGCGGCCCGGGTGCCGGACTCGGCGACCATGCCGACGCCCGCCCAGGCCCCCCAGTCCAGGCTCAGCGCCCGCCGGCCGGTCCGGGACAGGTGATGCGCCCAGGCGTCGAGGAACGCGTTCGCCGCCGAGTACGGGCTCTGCCCCGCCGAGCCGAGCAGGCCGGCCGCCGAGGCGAACAGGACCAGGCTGTCGGCCTCCGGGACCAGTTCGGTGAGCAGGGCGGTGCCGAGCACCTTGGGCGCGAGGACGCGCCGGACGCGCTCCTCGGTGAGGTTCGCCAGGGTGGCGTCGTCCAGGACACCGGCGGCGTGCACCACGCAGGTGATGGGTCCGGCAGCCTGTCGTACGGCGTCCAGGGCGGCGGTGAGTCCGGCGCGGTCGGCGACGTCGGCGCGGGCGAGGTGCACGCTGACCCCGCGCTGTTCGAGGTCCCGGATCCAGGCGGCGGCGGCCGCGTCGGGCGTGCCACGGCTCAGCAGGGCGAGCCGGCGGGCGCCCCGGCGGGCCAGCCGTTCGGCGACGACGCGGCCGAGGCCGCCCAGGCCGCCGGTGATCAGGTGCACCCCGTCCGGCCGCTCGGCGTGTCCGCCGTCGTCGGGGCGGGTGCGGGCCAGGCGCGGCACGAGCCGGCCCGAGTCGCGCAGCGCGACCAGGCGTTCGTCGTCCGCGTGCCACAGCTGGGTCCACAGCGCGTCCGTGCCGCCGTCGGCGGGCAGGTCGACCAGGGTGGTCGCCAGCTCCGGGTGCTCCTGGGCCACGGCGAGCCCGAAGCCCCAGGCGAGGGCCTGCTGCGGATGCGTCACCGCGGTGCTGTCCCCGGCGGCCTGGCTGCCGCGGGCGACGACGAACAGGCGCGGCGCCCTGCCGTGCGGCCGCCCGGTCAGCGCCCGGACCAGGTGCAGGGTGCTCAGGCAGCACAGGCGGGCCGCCTCCTCGGCGCCGGCCTCGTCGGAGACCGGCGGGGCGTCGAGCGCGGACAGCTGGACCACCCGGGAGGGGGGCGCGTCCGCGAAGGCCTCGTCCAGGAGCCGGGTGAGCTGTGCGGGATCGGCCGGGTCGAGGACGTAACGACCGGGGCCTTCGATGCCGTAGGCGGTGCCACGGCGCGCGACGACGAGGGGCGCCGAGTCACCGATGCGGTGGGCGAGTTCGTCGGCGACGCCGCTGTCGTCGGCGAGGATGAGCCAGCTGCCGTCGGCGGGCGGCTCCTGTGCCTCGGGGCGCGGCTGCCAGCGGGTCTCGAAGAGCGCGCCGTCCAGCGGGGAGAGCGCGGCGAGCCGGAACTCGTCCGCCGCGAGGACGAGTCGGCCCTGCTCGTCCCACAGGCGCAGGTCGAGGGTGGCGGTGTCGCCGTCGACCGAGCGCAGCTCACAGCTCACCCAGGCGGGTGCGGCGCGCAGGCCGGTGAACCGCACGCGCCCGGCGCCGGCGGGCACGAACGCCCTGCCCTCGGGGGCTCCGGCGGGCAGTGCGGCCGCGTGGAAGGAGGCGTCGAGGGTGGCCGGGTGCAGAAGGTGCCCTGCCGGGGGCCGTGCTGCGAGGCGGGCGACGGCGGTCGTGGCGCCGTCCCGGTGGCCTTCCGTCAGGCCCCGGAAGGCGGGGCCGTAGTCGATGCCGAGGGCTGCGAGGCCCGCGTAGACACCGGGCACGTCGACCGGTTCGGCGCAGCGCTCGCGCAGCGCGGCAAGCCCCGGGCCCTCGTCGGCGACCGGCTGGGGGCCGGTGACGACGCGGCCGGTCGCGACGCGGCCGGTGACGTGCCGTTCCCAGCGGGGCCGTCGCTCGGCGGCGGCGGCCGAGGAGACGGTGAAGTCCCGGAAGCCGTCCTCGGCGGGCCGCAGCACCAGTTGGAGCCGTACGGGCCGGTCGGCGTCCAGGCGCAGCGGCTGCAGGAACCGGACGTCGGCCAGCTGTACGTGGCCGCGGTCGGCCTGCTGGGCGTCGTCGCCGTCGGCCGACCGTGCGTCGTCGCCGCCGGCCTGCTGGGCGTCGCCGTCCGCGAGCGTCGTCGCGGCTTCCAGCACCAGGTCGAGGAAGGCGGCGCCCGGGAGCCACACCTCGCCCGTGACGCGGTGGTCGGTCAGGTAGGCGAAGCGGCTGTCGTTGAGGTCGATCTCGGTCTGGAACAGGTCCCGGCCGGGTTCGTCGCTGGCCTGGACGTGGGTGCCGAGGAGCGGTGAGGCGCCGGTGGCGGCGGACCGGACCGGGGCGAGCCAGTGCCGTTCGCGGGCGAAGGCGTACGTCGGCAGGTCGGCGCGCCGGTCGCCGGGGAACAGGGCGGTCCAGTCGGGTGTGTGCCCGGCCGTGTACAGCTCGCCCAGCTGGCCGAGGAGGACGTCGTGGCCGTCGCGGCCGCGGCGCAGCGAGCCGATGCCGACCGCGTCGATCCCGGCCTCGGCGGCGACCGCCTCGACGGAGGAGATGAGCGAGGGGTGTGGGCTGAGTTCCACGAAGTAGCGGTATCCGTCGTCCAGCATGCGCCGGACGGTGTCCGCGAAGCGCACGGGTTGCCGCAGGTTGGCGAACCAGTAGGCGGCGTCGAGGCCGTCGCCCGGCACCGGTTCGGCCAGCACCGAGGAGTACAGCGGGGTGGGTGTGCGAGTGCCCCGGACGGCGGAGAAGCGGTCGAGCAGTTCCGCGCGGAGCGGTTCCATGAGCGGGGTGTGCGAGGCGAACGGTGTCGACAGGACGCGCGCGGGGACACCGCGCTCCTCCAGTTCGCGGCGCAGGGCGGCGAGCGCCTCGCTCTCGCCGGACACGGCGGTGGCGCCGGGGCTGTTGACGGCGCCGACGAACAGCCGGCCGGCGTAGGGCGCGAGCAGGTCCTCGGCCTCCGCGCGCGGCAGCTCCACGGCGAGCATGCCGCCGTGTCCGACGAGCGGCACCACCGCCGCGGCCCGTGCGGTGACCGTGGCGACGGCCTCGTCCAGGGTGAGCGCGCCCGCGCTGTAGGCGGCGGCGATCTCGCCGAGGCTGTGTCCGACGACGGCATCCGGGGTGACGCCCAGCTCCCGCCAGGCGGCGGCCAGGGCCGCGTTGACGGCGAACAGGACGGGCTGGAGGTATTCGGTGCGGTCGAGCGGGGAGAACTCCTCGGGTGCGCGCAGGGCGTCGAGCACCGACCAGCCGGCGTGCCCCCGGACGGCCGCGTCGACACGGGTCAGCTCCTCGCGGAAGGCGGCGGAGTGGGACAGCAACTCCAGCCCCATGCCGGTCCATTGGCCGCCGTGCCCGGCGAAGACGAAGGCCACCTTGCCGGTCTGCTCCTCCCGGGGCGCGGGCATGGGCCTGCGCCCGCTGCCCACCGCCTTGAGGGCGGACAGCAGTTCCTCCCGGCCGTCGGCGACGACCGCCGTACGCCACTCGAAGTGGCTGCGGTGCCGGGCCAGGGTGTGCGCGACGTCCGGGAGGGCGGTGCCGGCCGTGATGTGCCGGGCGAGCCGGGCCGACTGCCCGCGCAGCCCGGCCTCGCTGCGCCCGGATAGCACGAACAGCCGTGTCCCGTCCGGGACTTCCTCGCCCTGCGATTGCCGCTGTCGCCCGGCCGGGGCCGGGGCCTCCTCCACGATGACGTGGGCGTTGGTCCCGCTGATGCCGAAGGCGCTGACCCCGGCCCGCCGGACCCGCTCCCCCGTCGCCGGCCAGGCGACCGGTTCCTGGAGCAGGGCGAGGCCGCTGCCCTCCCATTCGACGTGACGGCTCGGCGTGCCGGCGTGCAGGGTGCGCGGCAGGGTCTGGTGGCGCAGTGACTGGACGACCTTGACGAGGCCGGCCACACCGGAAGCGGCCTGCGCATGGCCGATGTTGGACTTCAGCGAGCCCAGGTGGAGGGGACGGCCCTGGGGACGGGTGCCCGCGAAGACCTCGGACAGGGCGTTGGCCTCGATCGGGTCGCCCAGGGTGGTGCCGGTGCCGTGTGCCTCGACGTGGTCGATGTCGGCGGGTTCGAGCCCGGACAGCTCCAGCGCGCGGCGGATCACCTGTTCCTGCGCCGGGCCGTTGGGCGCCGACAGGCCCTGGCTGCGGCCGTCCTGGTTGACGGCCGTGCCGCGCAGCACGGCGAGCACCTCGTCGCCGTCCCGCTCGGCGTCGCTCAGCCGCTTGAGGACGAGCATGCCCGCGCCCTCGGCCCAGATCGCGCCGTCGGCGTCGTCGGAGAAGGAGCGGCAACGGCCGCTCGGGGACAGGCCGCGCAGCCGGCTGAACTCCACGAAGGTTCCCGGTGTCACCATCAGGGTGACCCCGCCGGCCAGGGCCAGGTCGCACTCCCCGGTGCGCAGCGCCTGGGCCGCCAGGTGCGTCGCCACCAGGGAGGACGAGCAGGCCGTGTCCACGGTCATCGCCGGGCCGTGCAGGCCGAGCGTGTACGCCAGTCGGCCGGAGGCGACGCTGAGCGCGGAGCCGGTGCCGACGTAGCCGTCGAGCTGGTCCAGGCGGGAGCCGGCGAGGTAGTCGCTGCCGAACATGCCGACGTACACGCCGGTGGTGCTGCCCGCGAGTCGCGCGGGGACGATCCCGGCGCGCTCCAGCGCCTCCCAGGCCGTCTCCAGCAGCAGCCGCTGCTGGGGGTCCATGGCGGCGGCCTCCTTCGGCGTGACGCCGAAGAATCCCGCGTCGAAGGACTCGATGTCGTCCAGGAAGCCGCCCTCGCGGGCGTAGGACTTGCCGAGGGCGTCCGGGTCGGGGTCGTACAGGTCCGCCACGTCCCAGCGTCCGGCCGGGAACGGGCCGACGGCGTCCCGGCCGTCGGCGACCAGCCGCCACAGGCTCTCCGGGTCGCTGACGCCGCCGGGCAGCCGGCAGGCCATGCCCACGATCGCGATCGGCTCGTCGGCGCCGGGCGCCGCGACCGTGTGCGGCCGGGGCGTGTCCCGGCGCGGAGTGCCGCCGAGCGCGTGGGCGAGGAGGTACGCGGCCAGCCGGTCGGCGGTGGGGTGGTCGAAGAGGAGGGTGGCGGGCAGCCGGGTGCCGAGGCGGGCGGCCAGCCGGTTGCGCAGGTCGACGGCGGTGACGGAGTCCATGCCGAGGTCGCGCAGCGGCTGGTCGGGGCGCACGGACTCCGCCGCGCGCAGGCCGAGGGCGCGGGAGATCTCCTCGCGGACCAGGGCGAGGACGCGTTCGGCCCGCTCGGCCTCGGGCAGCCGGGCCAGCCGGTCGGCGAGCCCGCCGCCCGCGTCGCCGGCGGCGCGCGGTGCGGGCAGCAAGGAGCGCCACAGGGCGGTCCCGGCGGCTCCCGACTCGCGCAGGCGGGGCAGGTCGAGAGCCCACGCGACCAGATGCGGGGCGTCCCGCCGCAGCGCCAGTTCGACGAGGTCGCGGCCCTGGTCGGGGGTGAGGGCCCGGTGGCCGAGCCGGGCCATGCGCTCCAGGTCCGCGTGAGCGGCGGCGAGGCCCTCACCCGCCCAGGCACCGAAGGACACGGAACTGCCGGGCAGGCCCGACGCACGCCTGTGGTGGGCGAGTTGGTCGAGGAAGACGTTGGCGGCCGCGTAGTTGCCCTGACCCGCGTTGCCGACGACACCGGCGGCCGAGGACACCAGCAGGAACAGCTCCAGCGGTGCGGCGGCGGTGAGCCGGTGCAGGTGCACGGCACCGTCGACCTTGGGCCGCAGCACCCCGGCCAGCCGCTCCGGTGTCAGCTCGGCGATCACCCCGTCGTCGAGGATCCCGGCACAGTGCACGACACCGCGCAGCGGCCACTCCTCCTCCACACGGGCCAGCACGTCGGCGACGGCGACCGGGTCGCCGACATCGCACGCGACGACCTCGGCACGGGCACCCAGCGCGGCGAGTTCCGCCACAGCCTCGGCGGCACGGGAATCCTCCCGGCCCTGACGTGCTGTCAGCAGGATGCGCGGGACGCCGTGTTCGGCGAGCAGGCGGGCGATGTGGCGGCCTACGGCGCCCAGACCGCCGGTGATCAGCACGGTCCCGTCGGTCGGGACCGGGGCGGGGGTGCCGGCGAGGTCGAGGACGACGGGGCGTGCCGTGGCGGCGCCCCTGCGCAGCGCCTCCCGGGCGGCGGCGACCGGGAAGACGTGGGGGAAGGTGTGGGGTCGCGTCCCGTCACCGTCCGCGACGGCCACGGTGAAGGGCACGTCCTCGGCGAGGACCGTGACGCGGCCCGCGTCGACCACGGCCTCGGATCCGGGCGGGGTGTCGACGTCGGCCATCACCCGTGCGCCGGGGGCGAGTTCGGCCACCTCGGCGCCGACCTCCGCGATCACACCGGCACACCGAGCGGGGCCACCGTTCGTCGCGGGCACGGCGACGGCGAGCGCGTGGACCTGGATCCGCACCTGGCCCGGCCCCGGCACCCGGGGTTCGACCGGGCGCAGGCTCGGCGCATCGGGCAGTCCGACCAGCTCGTACTGGTCGCCGGCCGGGATCCGCAGCACCTCCGGCGTGCGGGCCCGCACCAGCCGCGGTGCGAGCAACCCACCTGAGCGTGCGGCGAGTTCGGGCTCGGCCGGGAGGCCGACGGCCGCCGTCAGCGCCGCCCTGGGATCAGTGTCGTCGAGGTCCAGCAGCGTCAGCCCGAGGTCCGGGTGTTCGGCGCGGGCGCTCCGGGCGAGGCCCCACAGCACCGCCTGGGCGTATCCGGGCACGGGATCACCGTCGCCCGTGGCGATCGCGCCACGGGTCACCCAGACGGTCCGCGTCGGCGCCTGGTCCTCGGCGCGGGCGATGAGTGCCTGCAGTTCACCGAGCGCGGTCGCCGCCAACTCGTGGGCGAGGAAGGAGGGTTCGGCGTCGGGCGCGGGCAGCGGCCAGAAGCGTACGACGACGTCCGCGCCCGTCTCCCGGTGCCCCAGGGCCCGCCGGGCCGCCGCGACCTGCGGATCGACGGGGTCGCCTGCCACGGCCCAGGTGATCCCCTGCGGTGCCGCGGGCTCGTCGGACACTGCCGTCCAGGCCACCTCGTACAGATGGCGCGCGTTCTCCGAACCCGTGTCGAGGTCGGCCGGGTCGGCGGCTCGCAGCCGTACGCCCTCCAGGCGTCCGGCGGGCAGGCCGTCGGCGTCCCAGAGAGTGACCTCCAGGGTGAGGTCGGTCGCCGTGCCGCCGGTGCGCCGCACCCGGGCGGTCAGGTCGCCCGCGCTCCGCGCCGACAGCGTGCAGCGGCCGAGGGCGACGGGGAGCATGGCGCGCCCGTCGGCCGGTCCGAAGGCCGCGGTGACCTGGAGGGCGGCGTCCAGCAGGGCCGGGTGCACCGGGTACGGGTCGGCGACGTCCCGGGCGGCGGCGGGCAGGGAGAGGCGGGCGAGGAGTTCGCCGTCGCCGGGCGCGACCACCGACCGTACGCCCTGGAAGGCGGGGCCGTATCCGAGGCCGAGGCCGGCCAGGCGGTCGTACGTCCGCTCCGGCCAGGCCTCTTCGGCCGTCTCGGGCCACGGCGGGGGCGGGCCGACGGTGAGCGGGGCGGAAGGGGCGGCGGAGGCGGTGGCGTGCAGGGTCCAGCCGGAGGCGCCCTGGCCGCGCGGGCGACTGTGCACGGTGATCTCGGGGAGCGGGCCGGTGGTGACGACCTCGACGGAGACCTCGACCGTGCCGGTGTCCGGCAGCACGAGCGGGCTGAGCAGGAGCAGGTCGGTGACGTCGGCCGGAGCGTCCGGACGGACCACGGCGAGGGCGGACCGGCACAGCTCCACGAGGGTGGTGCCGGAGACCACCGTGCGGCCGAAGACGGTGTGGTCGGGCAGCCAGTCGGCGGTGGCCGGGGACCACTCGTTGCGGAAGGTCCAGCGGGTCTCGTCGGCGGACTGGAGCTGGATGCCGAGCAACGGGTGCGCGGCGCGGTCGAAGAGGCCCGGGCCGCCGCTGCCGGACTCGGGGTCGGTCCAGTGGCGCTGCGGGTCCCAGGCGTAGGTCGGCAGGTCGGCCCGGTCGGCGTCGGGGACCAGCCGGCGCCAGTCGATCCGGCGTCCGTGGACGTGGAGTTCGGCGGCGGCCCGGTCCAAGGAGGCGGGCCCGGCGCCGTGTTCGTCGTCCCGGCGGAGCGAGCCGACGGCGGTCAGGTCGTGGCCCGTGTCCTCGCCGATGGTGCGCAGGGCGGTGAGCAGCGCGGGGTGCGGGGACAGCTCGACGAAGTGCCGGTAGCCGTCGGCGAGCATGCGTTCGACGGTGGGCGCGAAGCAAACCGTCTCGCGGAGGTTGGTGTACCAGTAGTCGGCCGCCAGCTCGCCGGTGACGGGTTCGCCGGTGACCGTGGAGTACCAGTCGATGTCCGTCGGGCAGGTGACGACGCCGTCGAGTTCCTCGACGATCGCCTCGCGCACCGGTTCGACCTGGGCGCTGTGGGAGGCGTAGTCGACGTCGAGACGGCGGACGAAGACCTGGCGTGCCTCCATGGCGGCGAGCAGCGCTTCGAGCGGTTCTACGGCGCCGGCGACGACGGTCGCCCGGCCGCTGTTGACGGCGGCGACCGAGACGTCGGTGCCGAGGCCGTCGAGCGCGGCCCGGACCTCGGTGTCGGGCAGCGCGATCACGGCCATGGTGCCGGTGCCGGACAGGCGGGTCAGGGCCTGGCTGCGCAGGGCCACGACGGCGGCCGCGTCGTTGAGGCTGAGCGTGCCCGCGACACAGGCCGCCGCCACCTCGCCCTGGCTGTGCCCGATCACGCCGTCCGGACGGACACCTCGCGCTCGCCACACGGCGGCCAGGGCCACCATCACGGCGAACAGCACGGGCTGGACGACGTCCACGCGGTCCAGGGACGGCGCGCTCGGGTCGCCGCGCAGCACCGATGCTACGGACCATTCGGTGAACGGGCGCAGGGCGGTGTCGCACCGGTCGAGTTCGTCGGCGAACACGGGGTCCTGGTCGAGCAGGTCCCGGGCCATCCCGGCCCACTGGCTGCCCTGCCCGGGGAAGACGAAGGCCAGCTTTCCGGCGGGGCCGGCCGGCTCGGCGGGGCCCACGGTGTGCTCGGGGTCGGCGTGTCCCTCGGCGAGGCCGCGCAGGGCGTTGAGCAGCCGGCCCCGGTCGGCTGCCTGGACGACGGCTCGGTGGTCGAAGTGGGTGCGGTGGTGGGCGAGGGTCGCGGCGACCGCCGCGAGGGGCAGCTCCGGGCGGGTTTCGAGGGCGCCGAGGAGCCGGGCGGCCTGGCCCTGGAGGGAGGGGAGGCTCCGGGCGGAGAGGGGGAAGAGGGTGGGGCCGGACGGGGCAGGGCGATCCGGTGCGGCCTCGCGTACGGTGTCGGCCGGTGCGGCCTCGCGTACGGCGTCGGCCGGTGCCTCCTCGCGTACGGCGTCGGCCGGTGCCTCCTCCAGGACCACGTGCGCGTTGGTGCCGCTGATGCCGAACGCGCTGACCCCGGCCCGGCGAACGCGCTCGGGGTCGCGTGGCCAGGCCGGCGCGTCGGTGATCACCCGCAGCCCGCTGCCGGCCCAGTCGATGTGGTCGGTGAGGTGTTCGGCGTGCAGGGAGGCCGGTATGCGCTCGTGGCCGAGGGCGAGGACGGTCTTGATGACGCCGCCGATGCCGGCCGCCGCCTGGGTGTGTCCGACGTGGGACTTCAGCGAGCCGATGCCGAGGGGCCGGTCGGCCGGCCGGTCCGGACCGAACACGTCGGCCAGTGCGCGGAGTTCGATGGGGTCGCCGAGCGGGGTGCCGGTGCCGTGCGCCTCGACGTAGTCCACCTCGTGCGGGGCGAGCCCGGCCGCGTCGAGGGCGGCGCGCAGCACCCGCTCCTGGGCCGGGCCGTTGGGGGCGCTGAGGCCCTGGCTGCGGCCGTCCTGGTTGATCGCCGAGCCCTTGACGACGGCCAGGATCCGGTCGCCGTCCCGGCGCGCGTCCGCGAGGCGCTTGAGCAGCACGAGGCCGCAGCCCTCGGCCCAGACGACACCGTCGGCCCCGGCGGCGAAGGGGCTGCACCGCCCGGACGGAGACAGCCCGCGCAGCCTGCTGAACTCGACGTGCCCGCGCGGCGTGACCAGCAGCGTGGCACCGCCGGCCAGGGCGAGGTCGCACTCCCCGCTCGCCAGCGCCCGGGCCGCCAGGTGCAGCGCGACCAGGGAGGACGAGCAGGCGGTGTCCACCGTCACCGCGGGCCCCTGCAGGCCGAGGGTGTAGGCGATGCGCCCGGAGGCCACGCTGGCCGCCGAGCCGGTGCCGACGTGTCCGTCGAGTTGCCCGAGCGAGGCGGAAGCGAGATAGCCGCTGTCGTACAGGCCGAGGTAGACGCCGGTGGAGCTGCCGTTCAGGGATTCCGGGAGGATTCCGGCGCGTTCGAAGGTCTCCCAGCTGGTCTGCAGGAGGAGCCGCTGCTGGGGGTCCATGGCGGCGGCCTCGCGCGGGGAGATGCCGAAGAACGCCGCGTCGAAGCGGTCGATGCCGCCGTCGAGGAAGCCGCCGCGCAGGGTGTAGGCCTTGCCGGTGGCCTCGGGGTCGGGGTCGTACAGTCCGCGTGTGTCCCAACGGCCGGGCGGGGCCTCGGAGATGGCGTCCTCGCTCCCCGTCAGCAGGCGCCACAGGTCCTCGGGGGTGTCGGCGCCGCCGGGGAAGTGGCAGGCCATGGAGATGATCGCCACGTCATCCCCGGAGCCGGTGGCTTCCCCTCCCGTACGCGCCGACGGTGTCCGCTCCCTCGTCGCCGCTCCCGCCGACGGGACGGCGGCCTGCGGCGCTTCCTCGAAGACGGCCCGCGCGAGCGCGCCGATCGTCGGGTGGTTGAAGACCAGGGACGGTTCCAGGGTGCGGCCGAGCAGCGGGGCGAGTTCGGCCGCCAGGGTCACCAACTGGCGTGATCCGAGGCCGAACTCGGCGATCGGCCGGTCGGGGTCGACCGCGGCCGGGTCGATCGCGGCCGCCTCCGCGACGGCCGCGGTCAGCCAGGCCCGGACGCCCTCGGCGGTCGTCAGGGACGGCTCGGAGGTGTGCTTCGGGGACTCGTTCGCAGGCATCTGGGCAGGTGTCCTCGTGAACTCGGGCTCAGGCGGAAGTCCGTACCGGCGGCGGGCGGCGCGGCACGGCGAAGAGGCGGGGCAGGGGTGCGGGGGCGGTCGTACGGCATGGTCCGGCGGCCGTACGACGGCAGCGGCGGCCGGGGCGGCACGGGGGTGGCGCGGGGCGGCGCAGGCCGCGCGCATGCAGCGCCGCCGGGCCGCGCGCACCGATGGGTGCGGCCCGGCGGCCGGTGTCATTCCACGGGGGCCGCGGTCACCTCGGAGAGGGTGCCGTCGAGGTACGCCGTCCGGGTGGCGCGGCGCTGGATCTTCCCGCTGGACGTCTTGGGGATCGTGCCCGGCTGGACGAGGACGACGTCCCGCAGGGACAGCCCGTGGGCCTCGCCGACCGCGCTGCGGATCCGGTCGGTGATCTTCTCGGCCTCGCCGGCCCGGTCCGGCGCGATCTCGGCCACGAGGACGGGCCGTTCGCCCTGCTCGCCCGCTTCCACGGAGAACGCGGCGGTGCAGCCGGGGCGCAGTGCCGGGTGGGACAGTTCGGCGGTCAGTTCGAGGTCCTGGGGGTAGTGGTTGCGGCCGTCGATGACGATGAGGTCCTTCAGCCGGCCGGTGACGAACAGTTCGCCGTCGCGCTGGAAGCCCAGGTCGCCGGTGCGCAGGAACCGGCCGTCCTGTCCGGGGAGTTGGACGCGGAAGGTCTGGCGGGTGGCGAGGGCGTTGCGCCAGTAGCCGTGGGCGACGCTGTCCCCGCCGACCCAGATCTCGCCGACTTCTCCCTCGGGCAGTTCCTCCTGCCGCTCGGGGTGGACGATGGCCACGGTGACGCCGGGTCCGGGCCGGCCACAGCTCACGGCGGCCGCGTCGGCCTCCCCGGCGTTCGGGGTGCCGGCGGCGGCGGCGAGCAGGGTGGGCGGGATGCCGACGGTGCCGCCGGTGACCATGAGGGTGGCCTCGGCCAGGCCGTAGCAGGGGTAGAAGGCCTCGCGGCGGAATCCGGCGGGTGCGAAGGTGTCGGCGAAGCGGCGCAGGGTGGCCGGGCGCACCGGCTCGGCTCCGTTGAAGGCGACCTTCCAGGAGCTGAGGTCGAGGCCGCCGAGGAGGTCCGGGTCGGCGTGCTTCAGGCAGAGTTCGTAGGCGAAGTTGGGCCCGCCGCTGGTGTGCGGGCGGTAGCGGCTGACGGCGGTCAGCCAGCGGTCGGGCCGCTGGAGGAAGTGCAGCGGGGAGAACAGGGTGGCGGTCACGCCGAGGTAGACCGTGTTCAGGACCGGGCCGATCAGGCCCATGTCGTGGTACACGGGCAGCCAGCTGACGAACATCTCGTGGCCGTGCGCGGCGATCGCCTCGGGCGTGTGGCCCATGCGCTCGGTGATGACGCGCTCGTTGTCCAGCAGGTTGCCGTGGGTGACGACGACACCGCGCGGGGCGGAGGTGGAGCCCGAGGTGTACTGGAGGAACGCCACGGTGTCCGGGGTGAGTTCGGGTTCGCGCCAGGCGGTGGCGGCCTCGTCGGGGATGTCCTCGGTGGCGACGCGGGCGATCCCGTCGAGTTCGGGCAGGTGCTCGGCCATGCCGTCCAGCGCGGCGATCACGTCGCGGCCGCCCAGGACGACCTTGGCGTCGGCGTCGGCGAGCAGGCGCTTCATCCGGGTCAGCGCACGGTGGTTCTGCGCCCGGCCCTGCGGGGGCACGCCCGGTACGGCGACCACGCCGGCCGCCAGACAGCCGAGGTAGCCGCAGATGAACTCCGGGCCGGGCGGGTACAGCAGCATGGCGCGCGAGCCGGCCAGTCCGCGCTCCTGCAGCCAGGCGGCGACGGCGCGGGAGCGGGTGGCCAGGCGGGCGTAGGTGAGTTCCTGGATCTCCCCGTCGCAGTCGCCGGTGACGAGGTAGCGGTACGCGGTGCGGTCAGGGTGGTTCGAGGCGTGTGCGGTCAGCAGATCGACCAGGGAACGTGCCATAGGACGAATCTCACCTGTCTGAAATAGCTGGGCGAGGAAACCGGAGTTCGAGTGCCGCGTCGCGTGAACGCGTCAGAGCCGCGGCCGCATGGGCCCCGTGGCCGGATCGCAGGCCTCGACCCCCCGCCCGGGAAGCCGTGGGTCGAACGGCTCCTCGTGCTCCCCCCGGCAGCAATTCGCTACCGACAAGTAGCACCATAGCAACTCAGTTTGATTGAACCGTCGAACACATGTAAACGCTGCGTATCCAAGGGAGTTGGCCAGGCCGACGGTGCGTGACGAACGCGTGAACGAGGCCCGTTTTCCAGGGCGCTTGCCCCGGATGTCGGTCCCCTCACGCCACGCGTGCGATCTCCGACACATTGCGTACGCTACGACCTGATCGTCGGTGCAAAGGGAGCACACATGGGTGACCTGCTGGGCGTGGCGGTACTGGGTGCCGGCCACATGGGAGCCGATCACATACGACGCCTCGACGGAGTGGTGAGCGGCGCCAGGGTGGCTGCCGTGGCCGATCCCGATGTCGAGCGGGCGAAGGCGGCCGTGGCCGGCCTGGACGGGGTCGGCGTGCATACGGACCCGTTGGCCGCGCTCGACGCGCCCGGTGTGGCGGCCGTGCTGATCGCCTCCCCGGGCCCCGCGCACGAGGAGGCGCTTCTCGCGGCCTTCGAGCGCGGGCTGCCCGTGCTGTGCGAGAAGCCCATGGTGCCGGACCCCACCGGCGCGCTGCGGATCGTGGAGGCGGAGGCGCGGCTCGGCCGCCGGCTGGCGCAGATCGGTTTCATGCGCCGCTACGACGCCGAGCACCGGCGCCTGAAGTCCCTGCTGGACGGGGGCGCCCTGGGCCGTCCGCTGATGCTGCACTGCACGCACCGCAACGTCTCCTCGCCGCCCGGTTTCACCAGCGCCATGCTGATCGACAGTTCCGTCTCGCACGAGATCGACGCGGCCCGCTGGCTGCTCGGGCAGGAGCTGACGGCGGTCACCGTGCTGCGTCCGGCGTCCTCTGCGGGCGCGCCTGAGGGGCTGATCGACCCGCAGTTCGTGGTGTTCGAGACGGAGCGCGGCACCCTCGTCGACGTGGAGGTCTTCGTCAACAGCGGCTTCGGCTACCAGGTGCGCTGCGAGGCCGTGTGCGAGGCGGGCAGCGCCCGGATCGGCGACGCGCACACCATGGTGGTGACCACCAGGGGCGGCGCGACCGAGGAGGTGGCGCAGGACTATCTCGTCCGCTTCGCCGACGCCTACGACCGCGAGGTGCAGGCCTGGGTGGACGCCACCCGGCGCGGCGAGGTCACCGGCCCGACCGTCTGGGACGGCTATGCCGCCTCGGTCGTCGCCGAGGCGGGGGTCCGGGCGCTGGAGACCGGCGGCCGGGTGGCCGTCGACCTTGCTCCGCGCCCGGACCTGTACGCGGAGGTCAGCCGCTGACGCTCGCGGCGCCCGTCTCCAGGTGCCCGGTGAACCGGCGCGACCAGGTCACGTCGGAGTCGACGGTCACCGTGAAGTCGTACCAGCCGTTCTGGTACGCGACGGCGTTGAAGTAGTCCTCGGTCGAGGCACCCGCGGCGACGGTGTAGGTCCAGGGGCCGTCGCTGCGGTAGTGGTTGGCGGTGATGGTGAACTTCACCGGCGCCGCACCCGAGTTGGCCATCTTGAAGTAGACGGCCAGCTTGCCCGTGCCGGACTCCACGGCGTATCGGGTGCTCACCTCGGCCGACTTGCCCGGCTTGGTGGCGTCGCCCTTGAAGCGGCGCAGGAAGCGGTTCGGGCCGACCATGGTGAAGTCGTACTTGCCGGCGCCGAAGCCCGTGCCGATGTTGAAGTAGTCGGAGGCGGTGCCGCCCGCGTCGACCGTGTACTGATAGGGCGTGGTGTCGCGGTAGGCGTTGGGGTGGAGGGAGAAGTGGGCCGCCCGCGAGGCCGGCCCGCCCTGGTTGGTCATGGTGAACCAGGCCAGGATCTTGCCGGCGGCCCCGAACTCCAGGTGGTCCAGGTAGCCGCCCGGCTGGTACGGCAGCGCGCGGGCCGGACGGGTGCCCGGCTCCTGGGCGGGCAGGGCGTTGTTCGTGGGCACCGGGTTGGGCAGCGGCCCGCAGGTGCTCATGCCGATGACGCCGGTCGCGGGCAGCGAGACCGGGCCGTAGACCGGGTTGCCGAAGTCGAAGACACCGGTCAGGTCGCCGCTCACCTTGCGCCGCCAGGCGCTGATGTTGGGGCAGGCGGCCGGCTTGCCGAGGGCCGCGGTCCAGGTCTCCAGGAACCGCAACACCGAGGTGTGCTCGAAGACCTCGGAGGACACCCAGCCCCCGCGGGTCCAGGGCGAGATGACGATCATCGGCACGCGGAAGCCGAAGCCGTAGGGCACGCCGTTGAGGAACTCGCCCGCGGTGCCGGCGGGCGGCGCCGGGGGAGGGACGTGGTCGAAGCAGCCGTCGTTCTCGTCGTAGTTGAGGAACAGCACGGTCGAGTCGAACACGGCGCTGTCGGCGGCCAGGGCTTGGTAGACGAGGTTGACGAAGTGGGCGCCGTCGCCGGGCGGGGCGTACGGGTGCTCGGAGAAGGCCTGGTTGGGCACGACCCAGGAGACCTGCGGGAGGGTGCCCGCGACGACGTCGGCCTTGATGGCGGCGGCGATGTCGTCGGGGGTCGAGCCGGTGACCCTCGGGACGGAGGACATGCCCCGGTCGTACAGCGGGTCGCCCGGCTTGGCGCCCGCGAAGTTCTTGAAGTAGGCGCAGCCGTTGTCGCCGTAGTTGTCCGCCGCGTTCTGGTAGACCTTCCAGCTCACCCCGGCTGCCTGGAGCGCCTCGGCGTAGTTCTGCCAGGTCAGGCCGGACTCGTCGCCTCCGTCGTAACTGGTGGAGTCGACCTTGCCGCTCCACAGGAAGGTGCGGTTGGGGCCGGTCGCGCTGAGCGCGGAGCAGAAGTAGGCGTCGCAGACGGTGTAGTTGTCGGCGAGCGCGTAGTGGAAGGGGATGTCGGAGCGGTCGAGGTAGCCGAGCGTACGGACGTTGCCGACGCCCGCGACCCAGTTGTCCAGGCGGCCCTTGTTCCACGCGGAGTGCTGCGAGGACCAGGAGTGCGGCAGGTCGCCGCTGCACTGGGCGAGGGTCTCACCGTCCTTGCCGCCCGCCGCCGGGGTCGCGCTGAGCTTCCACGGGTACTGACGGCCCGTTCCGTTCGGCTGGTTGAAGACCGGGTAGCCGCCGCTCAGGGTGATGCCGCTGCGGTCGTCGAAGCCGCGGACGCCCTTGAGACGGCCGAAGTAGTGGTCGAAGCTGCGGTTCTCCTGCATGAGGATGACCACGTGCTTCACGTCCTTGATCGTGCCGGTTGCTGCGGTCTCGGCCGCGGCGGCCGTGCGCGAGCTGGCGCCCAGCGCCATGCCGGCCGCCATGGAGGCGCCGAGCCCCACGAAGCCTCGTCGGCTGATCGGTGTCATTGGCCCCGTCCTCGTCACCGGCGTGCCCGTGCGGCACACCGCGCGCCAGGGTGCCGCCGGCGGTCGTCAGGGTCCAGACCCCGGCGGTGAGGCGGAAGTGAACAATATTCAAAGTCGGCCACCGCCGCGCCACATGGCCGTCACACGCCTCCGAACAGGGCGCTGAGACCCCGCTCGACGACCGCCGCCACATCCTCCTGACCTGCCGGGACCACGGTGTAGGTGCGCAGCAGGAACCGGCGCAGGGCCGAGGTCGGGAACTGCAACAGCGCCAGCCCTTGGGGCGAGTGGAACTCCAGGACCGTCCGGGTGCGGCCGTGCGGCCAGATCTGTACGTCCCCGTGTCCGGCCGGGGCGCGCAGCCCCTGGTCCAGCAGCGAGCGCGCGAAGGTCCAGGTGACCTCGCCGCCCTCCAGGGTGGCCTCGGGCGGGAAGTCCACGAAGACGGCCAGCGGGTCGTCCGCGCTGTAGCGCAGGGTGGCCGACACCGGGACCTCCTGGTCCTCGGCGGTGATCAGACGGGCCTGTGCGGATTGCTCGACGAAGATGTCCATGCCTATAAGGAGGCGGAAGCCGCGGTTCAGAGGACGTCGGATCCGGACAGAGTTGGCGCGCATCGACCGGTCCGCGCCATCATGGAACACGCGAGCGTCGAACATGCGATGGAGCGCTACGGGAAAGCGTTCGACAGTCGGTCAAATCCCGTAGTCCGTCTACGACTTGAGCGGCCGCACACCTAGGCGAATCGTCCGGTCAGAGCACGCCCGGAAGACTCTGGCATATGCCCGAAGCACCACCGTATCGTGTGTTGCCAAATCCCTTACGAGGCGTCGCGGGCTGTGCAACAGTCGTAACGGTCCCTCCGTCCCCGTTGGCCGTACCATCCCCCATCGGAGTGCGTCATGCCGTCCCCTGTCTCCGCGGACCGCCCACCCGCCCAGCCACCCAGTCGCGGCTCGGTCGAGGCGTTGATAACGCAGACGCGACGACTCAAGGGCGACGTGGACGCGGTACGGCGGGACGCGCAGAGCGACGGTTCGGACCCGGAGGAACGCTGGCAGCGGGCGCTGTACGACCTCGCGCTGCATCAACTCGACGATCTCGACGCTCACTTGGCGCAGCTGCGGGACGGCCCGGAGCACCTGGAGACCGAGCCCGCCGAATCCGTGGAGCACCCCGACCGTGCCGACCACGCCGGATTCGCCGGGGCCGCCGCGGTTCCGTCCCCCCGGTCCGCGCCGGCGGCCGTCCCCTCCGGCTCACTGCTCAGCCGGGTCGGCAGCGCGGAGTGGAACCTGCTGACGGACGAGGCGAGTTGGTCCGGGGAGCTGTACCAGATCCTGGGCCTCGACCCGGCAGCGCCCGCGCTCACCCTCGACGAACTCCCGTCGCTGGTCCTGGAGGAGGACCGGCCCAGGCTGACCGCGATGGTGACGGACTGTCTGGTGGACGCCAAGCCGATCGACGGCGAGTTCCGCGTCGTACGGCCCGACGCCTCCGTGCGGACCGTGCACATGATGGGCGAGCCCGTGCTGGGCGCCGACGGCAGCACCGCCTCCATGTGGGCCGTGCTGCGGGACGTCAGCGAGCTGCGCCGCCACCGGCGGACGGTGCGCGAGACCCGTGACTCGATGCAGCGCCACCGCCGGGAGGCCCAGACCGAGCACCGGCTCGCGGTCGAGCTGCAGGAAGCCGTGCTGCCGCCATGGCGCGGCTCCCTGCGGCTCCCGCGCACGGGGCCCCCGACGCTCGACCTGGCCGCCCGCTATCTGCCCGCCGCGACGACCACGATGATCGGCGGCGACTGGTACGACGCCCTGGAACTGTCCGGCGGCGCGACCCTGCTCAGCGTCGGCGACCTCACCGGGCACGGCATGACCGTCACCTCGGGCATGGCGACGCTGCTCGGCGCCGCACGCGGCATGGCGATGGCCGGCACCCAGCCCGGTCAACTGCTCACCATGCTCAACCAGTTACTCGACGCCACCGTGCAGCCCGCCCTGTGCAGCACCGTCTGCTGCCTCTACCGGCCCGAGACCCGGGCGCTGGTCTGGGCGCAGGCAGGACACCCCGCCCCGCTGCTGTACCGCAACGGGACGGGGCGGGTGCTGGACGCACCGGACGGCGTCCTGCTCGGAGCCACCTCCGGCGCCGCCTACGGGCAGGCCGAAGTGACCCTGGAGCCGGGCGACCTGCTCCTGCTGCACACCGACGGACTGGTGCCGGCGCACCACAGGACCACGGCGGCGGACCGCCTGCTCGACCTCGCCCCACGCTTCGACGCGGCGCGCACCGCGCAGGACTGCGTACGGACGGTGGTCGAGGAGTTCGGCGGAACGGAGCGCACGGACGACGCCTGTGTGCTCGTCGCCCAGGTGACCGCATAAGCCGACGGGTCACCCCGAACGGATCACCAACGGGTCACCCCGGACTCATCATTCCGGGCGGGTCACCCCGGAGGGCTGACCCTCTCGGCGTAAGGCGCACGAGCCTCTATGCCTGTGCGCTGTCGTCTATGCCTGTGCGCTGTCGTCGCTCTTCCTGGTCCTCGGCAGGGCGAGCCTGATCTCCTCCCGCAGCTCGTGGATCCTCGGATAGCTGGAATACTCCGCGGTGAGCCGGTACATCTGCCGCAACCGGTCCCACGTACGCCGGGACGAGTTGGACCCCATCGACATCAGCGCGAGCCGTGCGTACCGGTCCGCCTGCTCGGGATCGTCGGCGATGAAACAGGCCGAGGCCATGGAGAGATGGTCGAAGATCTTCGACCGCTCCCGCCCGTCGATGCGCAGGGCCAGGGCCTTCTCCGCGTAGTACTGGGCGTGTGTGGCCGCCCCCGGGTCGAACTCCGCGAGAGTGCGGTAGGCGAGCGCCTGCATGCCGTACAGATCCTCGTCCTTGAAGGTCTGCATCCAGTCCGGCGTCTCGGCGTCGTCGCGGTCGGAGACGAAGAGGTCCTCCGCCTGACCGAGGGTGCGGCGCATCGCCTGCCCCTTGCCCATGGAGGCCTGTGCCCAGGCCTCGATGGTGTGGAACATGGCCTTCGTCCGGGGCTGCAGGCGCTCCCCCGCACCGGACTGGGCGAGCTTCATCAGGTCCAGGGCGTCGTCGGGCCGGCCGAGGTGCACCATCTGCCGGGCCGCCCGGGACAGGGCCTCACCGGCGCGCGGCCGGTCACCGCCCTCACGGGCGGCATGGGCGGCGATGACGAAGTACTTCTGGGCCGTGGGCTCCAGGCCGACGTCGTGCGACATCCAGCCCGCGAGGACGGCGAGGTTGGCCGCGACGCCCCACAGGCGCCGCTGGAGATGGGGTGGATGGTGGTAGGCGAGCATGCCGCCCACCTCGTTGAGCTGGCCCACGACCGCCTTGCGCTGGAGCCCGCCGCCACGGGCCGCGTCCCAGGCGCGGAACACCTCGACCGAACGCTCCAGTTCCTCGATCTCCTGCGACCCGATGGGGGCGGCCTCATAGCGGTCGAACCCAGCGGGGTCGGCGTGCAGGGGGTCGTCGAGGACAGGCGCGTCGGCCTTCAGGGTGGGGTCGGTGTGCAACCAGTCGTGCATGGCGCTGCTGAGTGTGGATCCCGCGGCGAGCGCGGCACCCGCGCCCACCAAGCCGCGTCGGTTGAGCATGAGGTCCATTCCCGTGAATTCGGTGAGGACCGCGGCGGTCCGTTCGGGCGCCCACGGCACTCCGTCGGGAGGTTCCGCATTCCCGTCGCCCTGCCGTTTCCCCGCACGCCCGTGCCGTACCAGACCGAGGTCCTCGATGGTCACGACACGGCCGAGACGCTCGGTGAACAACGCCGCCAGCACCCGCGGCACGGGATCGCGCGGGATCTCTCCCATGTCGATCCAACGCCGCACCCGCGAGGTGTCGGTCGACAGCTGGGGGTGGCCCATGGCCGTCGCCTGCTTGTTGACCAGCCTCGCGAGTTCGCCCTTCGACCAGCCGGCCAGGCCGAACAGGTCGGAAAGACGGGTGTTGGGTTGTCCGCTCACGTCAAGCCCCCAGGTTCTCGGCTGAGTTGACAGTAGCCCCGTGGAGGTTGCCGGGCGACTATTCGCCACGGTTCGCCAGGGTGCGCCAGATGGTGTGCCAGTGGTCATCGGGTGTCAGGTAGGAAAGCGCCACCCCGACCCGGTCGCCTCTTTCGAAGATGCCGCCGCATGTGTGGCATATGTCGATGTGGCGGGTGCATTCCCCAGGGTGCACCCGGGCGGCCGGGTCGGGTGGGCGTACGTACTCGAAGCAAGCACTTTGAGCGACTCGTTCGAAGCCATTCGTTCGAACGCGGTCGTACAGGCAGGCACCGCAGGCACACGAAGGGATCTGTATCTCCCATGTACGCAGCATCGTCCTCCGTGTCCGCTCCGTCCCGGCCGCTGCGTTCCCGCCCGGCGGGCGGCGGACCGTACCTCGACCCGGCGGCGCGACCGGGAGCCCCCGTGCTGGGCGTGGGCCGGCCGCGCCGTGTCCCGGGCCAGGGGGGTCCCCAACCGCTCAGCGGAAGACTCGACTTGTCCGGACCCCAGGGAGCGCAGTTGCGCACCGCGATCGCCTCGGTGCACCGGATCTGCCCGGAGTTCGCTCCGGTGCAGGTGCTGCGCCGCAGCGGAAAGTCCGTCCTCCTGGTCGGGACGACCGGACGCAGCACGGCCGTGGCCAAGTGTCTCCTGGACCACTCCCCCGCCTGGGCGGAGCGCAGCCGCCACGAAATAGCCGCATACCGCTCGTTCGTCCGGCACCGGCCGCCGGTCCGGGTGCCCAGGCTGATCGCGGCGGACCCGGACAACTGCACCCTGGTGATCGAGCGCATGCCCGGCCGGGTGGCGGCGCTGCAGCGGCATCCGCTGGAGGCGCCGCCCCGCCCGGACATCCGGGCCGCGCTCGGCGCGATCTGCCGGCTGAACGCCTGGCGGCCCCCGGCCGGCACCTTCGACGCCCCGCTGGACTACGCGGCCCGCATCTCCCGGTACCACGAGCTGGGCCTGCTGACCGACCGGGACCTGGGCGACCTGCAGAAGCTGCTGCACGGCATCGCGCACGCGGCGGGCCGCCAGGGGATGGGCCAGTTCTGCCACGGCGACGCCCTGCTCTCGAACATCCTGCTCTCACCGGCCGGTCCAGTGCTGGTGGACTGGGAGCACGCGGGCTGGTACCTGCCGGGGTACGACCTGGCGACGCTGTGGCTGGTCCTCGGGGACGCGCCGGTGGCCCGGCGGCAGATCAGCCAGATCGCCCAGTCGGCGGGTCCGGCCTCCCGGGACGCCTTCCTCGTGAACCTGATGCTCGTGCTCACCCGGGAGATCCGTACCTACGAGACGGCCGTCCAGCGTTCGATGCACGACACGGCCCCGGCGGCACCGGGCACGGCCCACCCGGGTGCTGTGCCGTCCGGCGAGGAACAGCGGCTGCTGCTGCGGCGGCTGCACGACGACTGCCAGATGGCCCGCCGGGCCGTCCGTGCGGCGGTCGGCACTCGCTGACGGGGACGAAGGCCCGCGGTGCGCCAGAGCGGCGGCGCACCGCGGGCCTTCGTATGTCCGTGCCTGTGCGATCACTGGTGTACACCACTGATGCCCCGCAGGCCCGCGCACCGCCGTGGCGAAACTCGCCGAACCCCTTCGTGACGTGGGAAATCACCGCTCCGAAGGCATCATTGACGGATCGTCGGCAACCCGATACCACTGACCCAGCTCGGCCCCGCACGCCCCGTCACGCCCGCCCGTCCCAGGAGGCAGCATTGCGAGGATCCGCCACCGACCCCACGTCCGTACCCGGCCACAGACATCTGCGGCGGACCGCCGGCACGCTGGCCTCCGCCGCGCTGCTGCTGCCCCTGCTCGGTGCCGCCCCGGCCCAGGGCGCCACCGAGTCGTCCGCGGCCGACCGACTGCAGAGCGCCTTCGCCGGCGCCGCCGACGAGTACCACGTACCGCAGAGCGTCCTGCTGGCCGTCTCCTACCTCCAGTCCCGCTGGGACTCGCACGCCGGGGCGCCCAGCGTGACCGGTGGCTACGGCCCGATGCACCTCACCGACGCCCGTACCGCCCTCGCCACCACGGAACACTTCGCCGAGGGCTCCGAGGACGCCCGCGGTGACAGCGCCCGCGAGGCCCTGCACCCCGACATCAAGGTCCCGGACGAGTCGGCGCTTCCGGCCCGGCTCTCGACGCTGACCAAGGCGGCCGAGCTGACCGGGATCCCGGCGGACCGGCTGCGCACCGATCCGGCGGCCAACGTGGCCGGCGGCGCCGCGCTGCTCGCCGCCGCGCAGAAGGACATGGACGAGCCGCTGAGCGCCGACCCGGCCGACTGGTACGGCTCGGTGGCCCGCTTCTCCGGCGCCGACGACACGGCGACCGCGGCGGCGTACGCGAACGACGTGTACGACGTGCTGCGCACCGGTGAGGAGCGCAGCACGGACGACGGCCAGCTGGTCGCGCTGGCCGCCCAGCCGGACCTCGCCGCCGACACCGCCCAGCTGCGGCGGACCGGTCTGCGCACCGTGAAGGCGGACGGCGTGGAGTGCCCGGCGTCGGTGTCCTGCGTGTCGGTCCCGGCCCCGTACGCGGAGTTCGGCGCCGGCGACTACGGCAACCACGACCTCGGCGACCGTCCCGTCTCGCAGCGCATCAAGTACATCGTCATCCATGACACCGAGGGCGCCTGGGACGGGGTGATGAACCTGATCCAGGACCCGACCTATGTGTCCTGGAACTACACCATCCGCTCCACCGACGGGCTGATCGCCCAGCACGTCAAGGCGAAGGACGTGGCCTGGCACGCGGGCAACTGGGACGTCAACGCCCGGTCCGTCGGCATCGAGCACGAGGGCTTCCTCGCCTCGCCGGACGCCTGGTACACGGAGGCCATGTACCGGTCCTCGGCGCGGCTGGTGAAGTACCTGGCGCGTACGTACGACATCCCGCTGGACCGGCAGCACATCCTGGGCCACGACAACGTGCCGGGGCCGACCACCTCGACCATTCCCGGCATGCACACGGACCCGGGTCCGTACTGGGACTGGCGGCACTATTTCCAGCTGCTCGGCCACCCCTTCGAGCGCACGGGCGGCAAGCACGCCGGGCTGGTGACGATCCGGCCGGACTACGCGGCGAACCAGCCGGTGTACTCGGGCTGCACCACCAGCGGTGTGCCCTGCACGGCGCACGGCTCCAGCGAGGTGCGGCTGTACACCGACCACGACGTGAACGCGCCGCTGATCAAGGACATCGGTCTGAAGACCAGCCCGACCAACGGGGTGAACGACCTGTCCTCGCGGGTCTCCACCGGCCAGCAGTTCGCGATCGCCGACCACTGGGGCGACTGGACGGCCATCTGGTACCTCGGGCAGAAGGCGTGGTTCCAGAACCCGGCCAAGGAGCCGACGGCGGTGCCCGCGTCCGGTCTGCTCCTCACCCCGAAGGACGGCGTGGCGAGCATCCCGGTGTACGGGCGCGCGTACCCGGAGAAGGAGGCCTACCCGGCGGGCGTGCCCGCGCAGTCGGTGGTGCCGCTGCCGTACACCGTCCCGGCGGGTCAGAAGTACGTGGTCGGTGATGTGATGCCGGGCGAGTACTACTACGCGGTCACGTTCACCCCCGACTCGCACCGGGTCGTGATCGGCAAGGACCTGTACTACGAGATCCAGTACGGCCACCGGGTGGCGTTCGTCCGTGCGGCGGACGTCCGTCTGGAGGGCTCCGTCGGCTAGCCGGGGGGCTGCCCCGGCCGGCGCGTCAGCCCTGCTGGAAAAGCTCCGCCGGGAGCGGCTTCAGCAGGGCGTACAGGTCGTCCGTGATGGGGCGGTCCCAGGCGGCGATCGTCACCAGGACGCCGTCGCTGCGGTCGAACTGCACGCAGGAGATCCGGCTCTCGGAGAGCTTCAGGCGGCGCACGATCAGGAGGTTGTCGCCCTGCAGGACGGGGGTGTCCTCGGTGCCGACGACGGTGACCTCCTCGTCGTTCTCCAGCGCCAGCAGCAGCTGGCCGACCTCGAAGGGGATCTCGCCCTCGGTGACGTCCCGGGCCGGGGAGCCCTCGGGGAGATTGCCGATGATCATGGCGGGGCCGCGGCCGCCGAAGAGGTCGTAGCGCAGGAAGACGCCCTGGCAGGAGCCGTCGGGGGCGGGCAGCAGGCCCGCGCCGAGATTGCCCGGCCAGTCGCCCGGGTCCATGGCCAGCACGTCGAAGTCGGGTCCGGCGGGAGTGGCGCTGCGGCGGCGGAGGAACGACATGCCGCCATGGTACGTGCCCGGGCGTGTTCGATGACGTGCGGGCGCTTCGTCGGCGTCGCCCGAGCGGACGTGTCCGTCACGCAGCGTGCCGGGGCGGGGCGCGTCACTCCTCCGGCTCAGCGGGCGGCACGACGGCCACCGGGCTCGCGGCGTGCAGCAGGACGGCCTGGGTGACCGAGCCCATCATGCGGGCCGGGGCGAGCAGCCGGCGCCGGTGGCGGCCGACGACGACCAGGTCGGCGTCCCGGGAGGCGGCGACGAGGTGTCCGGCCGCGTCGCCCGGCAGGACCTCGATGTCGGCGCGGACCTCGGGATGCCGGGTGCGCTGCGGCGCGAACGAGCCTTCGGCGAGGGAGCGGGTCTCGTTCTCGACGGCCTCCTGGTCGACCGGCGGGGGCACCAGCTGCCCGGGCGCCGACCAGGTCTGCACGGGCCACGGGTAGGCGCTGATCACCTGGACGCGGGCGCCGCGCAGCGCGGCCTCGGTGAAGGCGAGGTCGAGCGCGGCCTCCTCGGGGCTGTCGACGTGCAGGCCGACGACCACCCGGGGCCCGGGTTCGGGGGTGCCCTCGCCGTGGACCTCGCGGCCGGGCCGGGGGACGACCACCACGGGGCACGCGGCGTCCCGTGCGCAGGCCAGTCCGTTGGAGCCCAGCAACAGGCTGGCGAAACCGCCGCGGCCGCGCGAGCCCAGCACCAACAGCTGGGCGTCCGTACCGAGTTCGGGCAGCACCGCGCCCGGCACACCCTCCACCGCGACGTACTCCACGGCCGGCGTGCCCGCACGCTCCCGCAGCAGGGCGCGCACCTCGTCGAGGACCGGGTCACCCCCCTCGTCGGGCGGCCCCGCGACCAGGACGTCCGCCTGGCCCCAGGCCGCGTACTGCCGTACGTGCACCACCCTGAGCGGTGCCGCGCGGCGACGGGCGGCGTCCAGGGCCCACTCCAGCGCGCGCAGGCTGTCCTCAGAGCCGTCGACCGCGGCGATGACCGGCGCAGCGCTCATCGTTCCTCACCTCCGGTGTGCGACCTTCCCCTTGCTGGGGCCAGCCTGGCTCAGGCGGCGGCCCGGCAGGGCGTGACCGGTCGCGTGTCCGGAAATCCGGCCGGAACTCCCCCGGTTCGGCCCGCGCCGGAGGTGACCCGGGAAGCCGGCTCAGGAAGTCGGCTCAGGAAGCCGGATCAGGTGAGGTCGAACTCGCCGTCGCGGGCCCCGGAGACGAAGGCGCCCCACTCGGCGGGGGTGAAGATCAGGGAAGGGCTTTCCGGCCGCTCGCTGTTGCGCATCGCGATGAATCCCTCGACGAAGGCGATCTGGACGTCGCCCAGCCCTCGGCTGCTGGACTGCCACTCGGCCTTGCTGAGGTCCAGTTCCGGCTTGTCCCAGCCCATGAGCGGCTGCTGCTGGGTGATGCTCTCGGCCACGTCCGTGCTCCTCCCGGTTCGTCGTCCGCGGTCAGCCTAGCGACCGCTTACGACGGCCGACAGGCCGTGTCATGAGGACCTTTCAGGAGTCCGTCAGGAGTCCGGGGGTTCGGATCCCACCAGCCACATGGAGAAGAACTGCGAACCGCCGCCGTAGGCGTGGCCGAGCACCTTCCGGGCGCCGTCCACCTGGTGTTCCCCGGCCTGTCCGCGCACCTGGAGGGCGGCCTCGGCGAAGCGGATCATGCCGGAGGCGCCGATGGGGTTGGTGGACAGCACCCCGCCCGACATGTTGACGGGCAGGTCCCCGTCCAGCTCGGTCACCCCGGACTCGGTGAGCTTCCAGCCCTCGCCCTCGGCGGCGAAGCCGAGGTTCTCCAGCCACATGGGCTCGTACCAGGAGAACGGGACGTACATCTCGACGGCGTCGATGTCGCGACGCGGGTCGGCGATGCCGGCCTCCCGGTAGACGTCGGCGGCGCAGTCCTTGCCGGCCTGCGGGGAGACGAAGTCCTTGCCGGCGAAGAGGGTCGGCTCGCTGCGCATGGCGCCGCCGAGCAGCCAGGCGGGCGGCCGGGGCGCGCGGGCGGCTCCGGCGCGGTCGGTGAGGATCATGGCGCAGGCGCCGTCGGAGGACGGGCAGGTCTCGGAGTAGCGGATGGGGTCCCAGAGCATGGGCGAGGCCTGGACCTTCTCCAGGGTGAGGTCGTGTTCGTGGAGGTGGGCCCAGGGGTTCTTCAACGCGTTGCGCCGGTCCTTGTAGGCGACGAGGGAGCCGATGGTGTCGGGTGCGCCGCTGCGCCGCATGTAGGCGCGGACGTGCGGGGCGAAGAAGCCGCCGGCGCCGGCGAGGAGCGGCTGCTGGAAGGGGATCGGCAGCGACAGGCCCCACATGGCGTTGGACTCGGACTGCTTTTCGAAGGCGAGGGTGAGCACGGTGCGGTGGACGCGGGCCGCGACGAGGTTCGCGGCGACGAGCGCGGTGGATCCGCCGACCGAGCCGGCGGTGTGCACCCGCAGCAGGGGCTTTCCGACCGCGCCGAGGGCGTCGGCGAGGTACAGCTCGGGCATCATCACGCCCTCGAAGAAGTCGGGCGCCTTGCCGATGACGACGGCGTCGATGTCGGCCCATGACAACCCGGCGTCGTCCAGGGCCCGCCCGGCCGCCTCCCGGACGAGTCCGGCGATCGACACGTCCCGGCGGGCCGCCACGTGCTTGGTCTGGCCGATCCCTACGACGGCCACGGGCTCCTTGCTCATCGTGGATCCCCTTCGAGTACGGCGACCAGGTTCTGCTGGAGGCAGGGGCCGGAGGTGGCGTGGGCGAGGGCGCGGTCGGAGTCCCCGCGGTGGACACGGGCGGCGGCCTCGCCTATACGGACGAGCCCGGCGGCCATGACGGGGTTGGCGGCGAGCGCGCCGCCGGAGGGGTTGACGCGCACACGGTCGTCGAGCCGGAGCGCCTTGCGCAGCACGATCTCCTGCGAGGAGAACGGCGCGTGCAACTCGGCGGTGTCGACGGGCCGTTCGAAGGCGCCGGCCCGTTCGGCCGCGAGCCGGGTGGACGGGGAGTCGGTCAGGTCGCGCACGCCCAGCGCGTGGGCCTCGACACGGTGGTCGATGCCCCGGATCCAGGCGGGCCGCTCGCACAGCTCGCGGGCCCGCTCCCCGGCCGCGAGGATCACGGCGGCGGCGCCGTCGCCGACGGGCGGGCAGTCGCCGGCGCGCAGGGGCCGTACGACGTAATCGCCCTGGGGTACCGGGCCGTTGAGCTGGGCGTGCGGGTTGGCGGCGGCGTCGGCCCGGCTGCGTGCGGCGACGCCGGCGAGGGCCGTCTCGTCGGTGTCGCCCGCGTCGATGAGGGCCTGCGCCTGGAGCGCGGCCAGGGCGACGGAGTCGGGCCACAGCGGGGCGACGTAGTACGGGTCGAGCTGCCGGGTCAGCACGTCGCGGACCGAGCCGGGTGAGGACTTGCCGTAGGAGTAGACGAGGGCGGTGTCGGCGTCCCCGGTGAGCAGCTTCGTCCACGCCTCGTACAGCGCCCAGGCGCCGTCCATCTCGACGTGGGACTCGGAGATGGGCGGCCAGGCGCCGACGCCGTCGAGGGCGAGGGTGAAGGAGAAGGCGCGGCCGGCGAGGTAGTCGCTGGAGCCGGAGCAGGTGAAGCCGATGTCCGCCGTCCTCAGCCCGGTCTGTGCGAGCACGTCGTGCAGCACGGGCATGAGCATCTCGACCTCGGAGGACTCCTCGGTGGAGCGCCGGTGGGCGGTCTGGGCGAAGGCGACGACCGCGATGTCCCGGCCGCCCGGTGCTCCCGCGCTGGTCACAGCAGCTCCTTGTAGGTGTCGTAGTCGGCGTCGGGTTCGCCGGTCGGCCGGTAGTGGTCGGGGTAGCGCGCTCCGGGCGTCCACACCGGCTCGACCCGCAGGCCCATGCGCACCTCGTCGTAGGGGATGCCGCCGATCCGGGCGTGCAGGGCGAGGTCGGCGCCGTCGAGGGCGATGTGCGCGTAGACGTACGGCACCTCGATGTCGAGGTTCCTGGCCTTGATGTTGACGATGCAGAACGTGGTGACCGTGCCGCGGGGACCCACTTCGACCCGTTCGGATGTGGCGAGGCCACATGTGGGGCACGCACCCCTCGGCGGGACGTACACCTTGCGGCAGGACGGGCAGCGCTCACCGACGGTCCGCTGCTCGGAGAGGGCCTCGATGTACGCGGACTGGGCGCGGCCGGGCGAGTAGGTGTAGTCGAGGCGTGCCGGGGTGACGATGCCGGTCACCGGGTTCTCGAACACGCCGGTGTGGCCGCCCGGTTGTTCCGGTTCACCGTCGTACGGCTCGAAGCAGGCGATGTCGGTGATGGCGCCGGAGCGCTCGCCGGCCCAGCGGACGCGGACGCGCATGCCGGTGCGCACGGCGTCCGGGCCCGGGGCGTCCAGGGCGTGCAGCAGGGCGGTGTCGGCGCCGTCGAGCCGGACCAGGACCCAGGCGAAGGGGGCGGCGAGGGGCTGGCCGCGGCGGGGTTCGTGGTTCCAGGCCCAGGTGGTGACCGTGCCCGTGGGGGCGACCTCGGCGAGGTCGCGGATCTCCTCGGAGGTGACGGGGTCGTACTCCACGGGCGGGACGAGGATCCGGCCGTCGGCGGTCCGCACCCCGAGGATCCGGCGTTCGCGCAGCCCGGTGAGGAAGGCGCTCTGGACGGGACCGAGGGACCGGGTGAAGGGGAACTCGACGACGAGGGGCGCTTTGAGGACTTCGGGCATCCTGCGGGACTCCTTCGGCGGTTCAGGCGCGCTTGTAGACGGGGGGCCGCTTCTCCGCGAAGGCGCGGGCGCCTTCCTTGGCGTCGGCGGTGTCGAAGACCGGCCAGCCGCGGGCGAGTTCCGCCGCGAGCCCGTCGGTCTCCGTCATCTCCGCGGTCTCGTACACCGACGCCTTGACGGCCTCGACGGCGAGCGGTCCGCAGGCGTTGATCCGCTCGGCGATCTCCAGTGCCGCGGCGAGCGCGGTGCCGTCGGGCACGACGTGTCCGACCAGCCCGATGCGGGCGGCCTCCGCCGCGTCGTACGGCCGCCCGGTGAGCAGCATCTCCAGGGCGTGGGTGCGCGGGATCTGGCGTTGCAGCCGGACCGTCGAGCCGCCGATCGGGAACAGGCCGCGTCTGACCTCGAAGAGGCCGAAGGTCGCGGACGCCCCGGCGACGCGGATGTCGGTGCCCTGCAGGATCTCGGTGCCCCCGGCCACGCAGTACCCCTCGACGGCGGCGATCACCGGTTTGCGGGGGCGGTGGTGGCGGAGCATGGCCTTCCAGTGCAGGTCGGGGTCGGCGGTGAGCCGGTCCCGGTACTGCTGCCCGGCCATGCCGTCCCCGGCCAGGGCCTTGAGGTCCATGCCGGCGCAGAAGGATCCGCCGGCCCCGGTGAGCACGATCGAGCGGATCGTGTCGTCCTCGTCGGCCTCGGTCCAGCCGTCGTGGAGACCGACGAGCATCGGCAGTGAGAGCGCGTTCTTCGCTTCGGGCCGGTTGAGCGTGAGCACGAGTGTGGCGCCTTCGCGCTGCACGGTGAGGTGTTCGGTCCCACCCATGGGCCATCTCCCCTCGGTAAGAACGAGAACAGGTTGCAGGAGGCGGGGAGGCACTTCAAGGGTTTTCTGACATGCAGTCAGATTTCTTCCGCGCGGACCCTTCACACTTGCGGCGCCCTTTGCTCTGATGACCGGCGGACCGACAGATGCGCCTTTCTTCGTCAGGGCTGCCGGGGTCAGGAGGAGCGGTGGAGTACAACCTTGCCGACCTGTTCGAGTCGGTCGTCGACGTGGTCCCGGACCGCGAGGCGCTCGTGTACCTCGACCATCCGGGCACCGGCGCCGAACGCCGCCTGACGTACGCGGAGCTGGACGCGGCGGCCAACCGCGTCGCCCACCATCTGATCGACAGCGGGATACGGCCCGGGGAACACCTGGGCCTGCATCTGTACAACGGCGTCGAGTATCTGCAGACGGTGCTGGCCTGCCTGAAGGCGAGGATCGTTCCCGTCAACGTCAACTATCGATACGTGGAAGAGGAGTTGGTTTACCTCTACCGGGACGCGGATCTGGTCGCGCTGGTCTTCGACGCGGAGTTCGCCGGCCGGGTGGCGGCCGCCCTGCCGCGTGCGCCGAAGCTGCGGCACCTGCTCCAGGTCGGTGCGGGCGGCGGGGAGGCGCCCGGCGTCGTCCCGCGCGAGGTGCCGGGTGCCGTGCCGACCGAGGTGCCGGGTGCCGTGCCGTTCGCGCGGGCCGAGGCGGCCGGATCGCCCGGCCGGGGCTTCCCGGCGCGTTTGGGAGACGACCAGTTCATCATCTACACGGGCGGCACGACCGGCATGCCCAAGGGCGTGATGTGGCGCCAGGAGGACCTGTTCTTCGCGGGTCTGGGCGGCGGGGCGCCGACGGGTGAGCCGGTGAAGGCGCCGGAGGAGCTGGCCGAGCGGGTCGCGGCGGGCGGGTCCGGGATCACCTTCTTCCCCACTCCCCCGCTGATGCACGGCACGTCCACCCTCACCGCGTTCATCGGCTTCAACTTCGGCCAACGGGTCGTCCTGCACCGCCGGTTCGTGCCGGAGGAGGTGCTGCGGACCGTGGCGAAGGAGAAGGTCACCAGCATGTCCCTGGTCGGCGACGCGATGCTGCGGCCGCTGATCGACGCCCTCGACGGCCCGATGAAGGGCACGGACTGCTCGGCGCTGTTCAGCGTGTCCTCGTCCGGCGCGATCATGTCGGAGACGGTGCGCGGGCAGTTCCGCGAACGCGTCCCGAACGCCCTCCTGCTGAACAACTTCGGCTCCTCCGAGTCCGGCTTCAACGGCACGGCGACGGAGGACTCGGGACCCGAGCGGGGCTTCCGCATCCGGGTCAACTCCCGTACGCAGGTGGTGGATCCGGCCACGCACGAGCCGGTGGCCGTGGGCGAGGTCGGCCGCGTCGCCCAGTGCGGTCACGTCCCGCTGGGCTACTACAACGACCCGCGGAAAACGGCGGAGACGTTCTTCGAGAAGGACGGGCAGCGCTGGGTACTGCTGGGCGACATGGCGACGGTGGACGAGGAAGGCGTGGTCACCGTGCTCGGGCGGGGCTCGCAGTGCATCAACACCGGCGGCGAGAAGGTGTATCCGGAGGAGGTCGAGCAGGCTCTCAAGGCGCATCCGGACGTGTACGACGCGCTGGTCGCCGGGGTGCCGGACGCGAAGTGGGGCAACCATGTGGCGGCCGTGGTCCAGTTGCGCGAGGGTGCCCGTCGGCCGTCCCTGACCGACATCCAGGACCACTGCCGGGCCCGGCTGGCCGGCTACAAGATCCCCCGCCAGCTGGTGATCACGGACGCCGTCCGGCGCTCCCCGAGCGGCAAGGCGGACTACCGGTGGGCGCGCGAGGTGGCGGTGGCGGCGGACCGGTAGGCACTCATCCGTACAGGAACGGCTCCAGCACGGCGAGGTACTCCTCCGGCCGCGTCCCGTGCACCAGGTGCCCGGCGTCGACGGTCACCAGTCGGGTGTCCGGGATCAGCTCCGCCAGCTGCGCGACCTGGTCCTGCGGGACATGGCTGGTGGGACCACCCGCGATCACCAGCGTCGGCATGGTGATCCGGCCCATGTGGTCCCACCACACAGGATCGGGCGCGCTGATCTGCTCGTCGGTGACCCGCACCATGGCCCAGTCGAACGGCAGCTCCCCCTCGGGCCGCTCGGCGGGCGGCCGGGGCGGATCGAGCGGCCGCAGCGCGTACACGTCCTCCAGCACCAGACGCCGTACGACCTGGGGATGGCGCTGCGCCAGCAGGTACGCCACGATGCCGCCCAGCGAATGGCCCACGACATCGGCCCTGTCGATCCGGAGGACGGCGAGCAGGGCGCGGACGTCCTCGCTCATCGCCTCGAACCCGTAGTCCCCGGGCCGGTCGCTGCGTCCGTGGCCGCGCAGGTCGGGGGCGTGCACCCGGCGGGCGTGCGGGGGCGCGGCGAGCCGTTCGGCGATCGCGGTCCAGTCCGCGCCGTCGGCACCCCGGCAGTGCAGCAGCAGGACGGGCGGCGCGTCCTCGGGGCCCCAGCTGCGGCAGGCCAGGGTGATGCCGTTCGCCTCGACGGTGTGCGGCAGGGCGGTGTCCATGCCGGGCACGCTAACGGGCCGGTCCGTCCCCGGGCGGTCTACTTCGCCGAGGGCAGAGCGGTGTCGGTGGCGCCGTCGAGGAAGGCGAGGGTGCGGCGGACGAAGTACTCGGCGTCGTCCAGCCACGGGTAGTGGGCGGCGCCGGGCTGGACGGTGAACTCGGCGTCCGGGAAGACCTCGGCGGCGCGGCGCGCGAGGTCGGGGCGCGGTCCTCCGTCGACTTCGCCGGCGTACACCAGGACCGGGGCGGTCAGCGCGGCGAGGGCGGCCCGGGTGGCGTCCGGGGTGAAGGCGCCGTCGGCGAAGTAGCGGTCGCCGGCCTCGTCGTTGGTCTGCCGCTCCTCGGGCTCGGTATGGGCCCGGACGGCGTCGTCCCAGCGGCCGTAGAAGAACGGCAGGAACACCTCGTCGAAGTCGGCGCCGCCCGTGAGCCATGCCTCGAACGCGGGGAACGCCTCGGCGAACCACGGCTCGCCCGACCGCAGCCGGGCCGCGGCCAGCCGGTCCTCGGGCGTGGTCCGCAGGCCGAGGGCCGACGCGTTGGGGGTGACCAGGACCAGCCGCCGGATCCGGTGCGGATGGCGGGCCGCGTAGAGCAGCGCCAGGCAGGCGCCCGCCGAGTGGGCGAGCAGGTCCATGTGCTCCAGACCCATGTGGGCACGCCACGTCTCCACGTCCTCGACCATCCGGTCGCAGCGGTACGTCGCCGGGTCCGCCGGCACCGCCGAGTCGCCGGTGCCCCGCAGGTCGAGCAGGGCGAGGCGGCGGTGCTCCGCCAGCCCGCCCAGGTCACCGAGGTAGACGGAGGCCCGCATGGGCCCGCCGGGCAGCACGGCGAGCGGCTCGCCGTCGCCCCGGAGGTGGTAGGCGAGCCGGGTACCGTCGGCGGTGGTGAAGATCGGCATGCACACGATCATCCCGTTCCGCCTCCCGGCGCCGCAACGGCTTTGGGCCCCGTTCCGGGCGAGGGCGAGGTCCGGCGGGAAAATCCTGGTCCGCCTCTTGCCTGGAGCCGGATGGCCTGAATTACTGGCCCCGAACAGTTCGACCGAATGATCGGTCGTCCGTATTGTGAGGCTGACGAGGGAGAAGTCCCGATGGCGGATGCGACGGACCTGCTCGACGCGGGCGAGAGGCTCGGGCCGGAGGAGCTGCGGGCGCTGCAGTTGGAGCGGCTGCGCGCCTCGCTGCGGCACGCCTACGACCATGTGCCCTTCTACCGGGAGTCCTTCGACAAGGCCGGTGTCCGTCCGGAGGACTGCCGTTCGCTCGCCGACCTCGCCCACTTCCCCTTCACCACCAAGACCGACCTGCGGGACAACTACCCGTACGGCATGTTCGCCGTGCCCCGGGACCGTGTACGCCGCCTCCATGCCTCCAGTGGCACCACGGGGCTGCCCACGGTGGTCGGCTACACGGACAACGATCTTTCGGTGTGGGCCGACATGGTGGCGCGCTCGATCCGCGCGGCGGGCGGCCGGCCCGGCGACGTCGTGCATGTGGCCTACGGCTATGGGTTGTTCACCGGTGGCCTGGGCGCCCACTATGGCGCCGAACGCCTGGGCTGTACGGTCGTACCCGCGTCCGGCGGCATGACGGCCCGCCAGGTGCAGCTGATCCGGGATCTCGAACCCGGCGTCATCATGGTCACCCCGTCCTACATGCTCACGCTGCTCGACGAGTTCGAACGGCAGGGCGTGGACCCGCGTGGCACCTCGTTGCGGGTGGGGATCTTCGGCGCCGAGCCCTGGACCGAGCAGATGCGGCGCGAGATCGAGGAGCGGTTCGCGATCGACGCCGTCGACATCTACGGGCTGTCCGAGGTGATCGGCCCGGGTGTCGCCCAGGAGTGTGTGGAGACCAAGGACGGCCTCCATGTGTGGGAGGACCACTTCTATCCGGAGGTCGTCGACCCGATCACGGGCGAGGTGCTGCCCGAGGGTGAGCAGGGCGAGTTGGTCTTCACCTCGCTGACCAAGGAGGCCATGCCGATCGTCCGGTACCGGACCCGGGACCTCACGCGGCTGCTGCCGGGCACGGCCCGGGTGTTCCGCCGGATGGAGAAGATCACCGGGCGCAGCGACGACATGGTGATCCTCCGCGGGGTCAATCTGTTCCCGACCCAGATCGAGGAGATCGTGCTGCGCACGCCCGCCGTGGCGCCGCACTTCCAGCTGCGGCTGACCCGGGAGGGCCGCCTCGACGCCCTCACGGTACGGGCCGAGGCCCGCCCCGGCGCGACGCCCGAGGCACGGGACGCGGCGGCCCTGTCGATCGCCGCCGCGGTGAAGGACGGCATCGGGGTGTCCGTGGCCGTGGAGATCGTGGAGCCGGAGTCGCTGGAGCGGTCGGTGGGCAAGATCCGCCGGATCGTGGATCTGCGGCCGCGCTAGCCGGCGCCGCCCTCCCCCGGCACGCGCACGCGTCCCGGCGGGGTCGGCACAGACCGACGCCCCACCCCGGCTCCCCTCGTGGAGGGGCCGGGGTGGGGCGTTCGTCCGTACCGGTCGGGCCGGACCCTGGAGCATCACGCGAGGACGGCCGCGGTCAGGGCGAGGCCGGCGGCACCGAAGACGATGACGTGGCGGGCGTTCTGCAGGACCCAGACCCAGCGCGGGAAGCCGGATTCGGCGGCCTTGAGCAGGGCGGCGACGTCGATACGGGCCAGTTCGGGGTCGCCCTTGCGGGCGAAGGCGGCCTGCACGGAGCTGGTGGCGGTCAGGTTGCTCCACAGGATCACGCAGTTGATGGCCAGGACCAGGCCGAGCACGATCCAGTTCAGCACCCCGGTCCACGAGCTGCCGGCCAGGTTGAGGGCGGCGGTCGCGGCCAGGACGGTCGCGATGGACACCGGCGCCCAGGTCTCGTGCCCGCCGGCGTCGAACCGCATCCCGTTCTCCTCCAGGACCGTGGTGCGCACGCCCTGACGGCGCAGCTCGGCGTGCGCGGCGCTGGTGGCGGTGGCGCCGAAGCGGGCCCGGACCACCGGGATGCTGAGGAAGGCGCCGGCGACGGACAGCTGCATGGCGGCGATGAATGCGTTCATGGTCGTTTCCCCTTCACGGTGAGCGCCGCCCGGCCCGACGCCGGAGCGCTTGAACTAAGTGCAAGAACAAGGTAGCACCGAGACTTGCACTTAGTGCAAACCGGGAGCTGAACTTAGTGCAAGTTGGCTTGAACTTAGTTCATGAGGCCGGAAAGGGGCCCGAAGAGCCCGTACGGGGCCGGGAGGAGCCGGAAGGGGCAGGAAGGCGCCGGAGGGGTGCCCCGCCGGCTAGCCGCCGAACCGCTCCCGCAGTTCCCGCTTGAGAATCTTCCCACTGGCGTTGCGCGGCAGCTCGGAGACGAACAGCACTCGCTTCGGCGCCTTGAAGGCGGTGAGCTTCTCGCGCACGTGGGCGATGAGCGCGTCCTCCGTCACGTCGCCGCGCGGGACGACGACCGCCGTGACGGCCTCGATCCACCGCTCGTCGGGCAGGCCGATCACGGCGGCCTCGGCGACGGACTCGTGCGTGTAGAGCGCGTCCTCGACCTGGCGCGAAGCCACCAGCACCCCACCGGAGTTGATGACGTCCTTCACCCGGTCGACGATCGTGAAGTAGCCGTCCGCGTCCCGCACCGCGAGGTCGCCGGAGTGGAACCAGCCGCCCCGGAACGCCTCGGCGGTCTCCTCGGGCTTGTCCCAGTAGCCCTCGCACAGCTGCGGTGAGCGGTAGACGATCTCGCCGGGCGTGCCGTCGGGCACGTCCTCGTCCTTGTCGTCGACCACCCGGGCGTCCACGAACAGCACGGTCCTGCCGCAGGAGTCCATCCGGCCGTCGTGCTCGTCGGGGGCGAGGACCGTGGCCAGGGGGCCGATCTCGCTCTGCCCGAAGCAGTTGTAGAAGCCGAGCCCCGGCAGCCGTTCACGCAGTCGTCGCAGCACGGGCACCGGCATGATCGAGGCGCCGTAGTAGGCCTTGCGCAGGCCGCCGAGGTCCCGGGTGGCGAAGTCGGGGCGGTTCGCCAGGCCGATCCAGACGGTGGGCGGGGCGAACAGGCTGTCCACACGGCCCGCTTCGATCAGGTCGAAGAGGCGGTCGCCGTCCGGCGCGTCCAGAAGGATGTTGGTCGCGCCGACCGCGAGGTAGGGCAGCAGGAAGACGTGCATCTGCGCCGAGTGGTACAGCGGCAGCGCGTGCACGGGCCGGTCGCCGGCGCTCAGGTCGAGGGCGGTGATGGCGCTCAGGTACTCGTGCACCAGCGCCCGGTGGGTCATCATCGCGCCCTTGGGCAGCGCGGTGGTCCCGGAGGTGTACAGCAGCTGCACCAGGTCCTCGGTGCGCGGTTCGGGCCCGTCGTACGGCGGCGTGTCCGGCAGCCGGGCGAGCAGTGAGTCCGGCGCGTCCCGCAGGGTCATCACCCGTACGCCGTCCGGGAGTCGTCCGGCGAGGTCCGGGTCGGCGAGCACGAGTGCGCTGCCCGACTGGCCGACGATGTACGCCAGGTCGGCGCCGGTGAGGTTCTGGTTGACCGGCACGTGGACCAGGCCCGCGCGGGCGCAGGCCAGGAAGGCGATCAGGTAGGCGTCGGAGTTGTGGCCGTAGGCGCCGACGCGGTCGCCGGGGCCGAGGCCCTGGGCGAGCAGCAGGGCGGCGGCGCGGGAGACGGCGTCGTCGAGTTCCTCGTACGTCCAGGTGCGCTCCCGGTACTCCAGCGCGACGCGCGCCGGGGTGCGTCGGGCGCTGCGCCGCAGCACCCCGTCGACCGTGCTGCCGTGTCCCTGCGTCATGACAGCCGATCCTCGGGCCGCCGGACCCGACAGGTCAAGAACCCTCACACCGGCCGTGCGCGCCCCTCCCAGTACGGGTCCCGCAGCCGGCGCTTGTAGAGCTTGCCGTTGGGGTCGCGGGGCATCTCGGCGATGAAGTCGACGCTCTTGGGGCGCTTGTACCCGGCGAGCCGCTCGGCGCAGTGGTCGAGGAGGGCGGCGGCGAGGTCCGGTCCGGGCTCGTGGCCGGGGGCGGGTTCGACGACGGCCTTGACCTCCTCGCCCCAGTCGTCGTGCGGGATGCCGAAGGCGGCGGCGTCGGCGACGGCGGGGTGGGCGAGCAGCGCGGACTCGATCTCGGCCGGGTAGATGTTGACCCCGCCGGAGATGATCATGTCGATCTTGCGGTCGCGGAGGAAGAGGTAGCCGTCCTCGTCCAGGTAACCCAGGTCGCCGACGGTGAAGAAGTCGCCGATGCGGTTCTTCCGGGTCTTGGCCTCGTCCTTGTGGTACGAGAACCCACCGGTGCTCATCTTCATGTACACGGTGCCGAGTCGACCGGGCGGCAGCCGGTCGCCGTCGTCGTCGAAGACGGCGAGTTCGCTGATGGGCCAGGCCTTGCCGACCGTGCCGGGCTTCTTCAGCCAGTCCTCGGCGGTGGCGAAGGCCCCGCCGCCCTCGCTGGCCGCGTAGTACTCCTCCACACAGTGCCCCCACCACTCGATCATGGCCCGCTTGACGTGGTCGGGGCAGGGGGCGGCGCCGTGGATGGCGTGCCGCATGGAGGACACGTCGTAGCGGGCCCTCACCTCGTCCGGGAGCGCGAGCAGGCGGTGGAACTGGGTGGGGACCATATGGGTGTGGGTGCACCGGTGGGTGTCGATGAGGCGGAGCATCTCCTCCGGGGTCCACTTGTCCATGAGGACCAGGCGGTGGCCGATGTGCAGGGACGCGCCCGCGAACTGGAGGACGGCCGTGTGGTAGAGCGGCGAGCAGACGAGGTGGACGTTGTCGTCGAACGGCCTGATGCCGAAGATGCCGAGGAAGCCGCCGAGGTAGGCCTCCTCGGGGGCCTTTCCGGGCAGCGGGCGGCGGATGCCGCGCGGGCGTCCGGTCGTACCGGAGGTGTAGTTCATGACCCAGCCGAGCGTGCGGTCGGCGGGCGCCGACTCGGGCTGTCCGGCGAGGAGTTCGGCGTACGGCCGGAAGCCGTCGATCGTGCCGGCCGCGTAGCGGTGGGTGGCGGGAAGACCCGCCTCGTCCGCCGCGTCGCGCGCGGCGGAGGCGTACCGCTCGTGCGCGATCAGTACCTTGGCGCCGGAGTCGGCGACGATCCAGGCGATCTCGGGTCCGACCAGGTGGTGGTTGACCGGGACGAGGTAGAACCCGGCCTGGGAGGCGGCCAGATAGGCGGTGAAGAACTCGACGCCGTTGGGCAGGACGACAGCGAAGGCGTCACCGCGCCGCAGGCCCGCCGCGCGCAGCCCGTGGACGAGCCGGTTGGCGGCGGCGTGCAGGCGTCCGGCGGTCCACTGCTCGCCGTCGGGGGCGATCAGGACGGTGCGGTCGGGGTTCTGGGCGGCCTGGGCCCAGAAGCCGGCGGGGGGTGTGCTCACGGCTGCGCTCACGACTGGCCGCTCCTTCCGGCGATGCGGTTGATGCGGTCGACGGCCTGCTCGAAGCCGCGGGTGAGGTCGTCGAAGACGGCCTGGACACTGCGTTCGCTGGTCATCCGGCCGACGATCTGCCCGACGGGCGTGCCGAGCAGCGGCTCGACCTCGTACTTCTGGATGCGGGAGACCGCCTCGGCGACCAGCAGTCCCTGCAGCGGCATGGGCAGGGTGCCGGGTCCGGCCGGGTCGTCCCAGGCGTCGGTCCACTCGGTACGGAGCTGACGGGCCGGTTTCCCGGTCAGGGCGCGGGAGCGGACGGTGTCCCCGGACCCGGCGGCCAGCAGCTTGCGGGTCAGGGCCGGGGAGTGCAGGTCTGCTTCTGTGGTGGTCAGCCATATGGAGCCCAGCCACACACCTTGGGCGCCGAGGCTGAGCGCGGCCGCCACCTGCTGTCCGCTGCCGATGCCCCCGGCGGCCAGCACGGGCAGCGGATCGACCGCCTCCACGACCTCGGGTGTCAGCACCATGGAGGCGATCTCCCCGGTGTGCCCGCCGGCCTCGTAGCCCTGGGCCACGACGATGTCGATGCCCGCCTCCTGGTGCTTGCGGGCGTGCCGGGCGCTGCCCGCGAGCGCGGCGACCAGCACGTCCCGGTCGTGGGCGCGGGCGACGACGTCGGCGGGCGGGGAGCCGAGCGCGTTGGCGAGCAGCCGGATCGGGTAGTCGAAGGCGACGTCGAGCTGGGTGCGGGCGACCTGCTCCATCCATCCGGTGATGCGCCACCCGGACGCCTCGCCCTCGGCCAGTTCCGGCACCCCGTGTGCGGCAAGCGTGTCCCGCACGAACTGCCGGTGCCCCTCGGGGATCATCGCCTCGACGTCGGCTTCGCTCAGTGTTTGATTTCTCGGGGCCTCCACCTTCTTCGCCGGCATCACCACGTCCAGCCCGTAGGGCCTGCCCTCGGCGTGCGCCTCGATCCAGTCCAGGTCCCGTTTGAGGTCGTCGGGGGCGGTGTAGCGGACCGCGCCGAGCACGCCGAAGCCGCCGGCCCGGCTGATGGCCGCGGCGACGGCCGGGAACGGCGTGAAGCCGAAGACGGCGTACTCGACTCCCAGTCTCTTGCTCAGCTCCGTCTGCATGCGCGCAGGATGCCGCAGTCCTCCGGACGACGGAAGAGTTTTACTGACGCTCAGTCAGATTCCTTCGGTCAGAATCCGTCGGTCGGATCCCATCGGTCAGAATCCTCGGCTCGGATCCCTTCGGTCGGATTCCTTGCCCGCTACCCCTCCAGCACCGCCATCGCCGCGTTGTGCCCCGGCACGCCGCTCACGCCGCCGCCGCGTACCGCGCCCGCTCCGCACAGCAGGACGTTTCCGTGCCGGGTCTCCACGCCCCAACGCCCGGTGCCCTCCTGGGCGTAGGGCCAGGACAAGGCGCGGTGGAAGATGTTGCCGCCGGGCAGGCGCAGGTCGCGTTCGAGGTCCAGCGGGGTCTTGGCCTCGATGCAGGGGCGGCCCTCGGCGTCGGTGGCCAGGCAGTCACCGAGCGGCTCGGCGAGGTGGGCGTCAAGCTGGGCGAGGGTCGCCTTCAGCAGCTCCTCGCGGACTCCGTCGTTGTCCCGGGCGAAGAGCCGGGCCGGGGTGTGCAGGCCGAAGAGGGTGAGGGTCTGGTAGCCGCGCTCGGCGAGGTCGGGGCCGAGGATGGAGGGGTCGGTCAGCGAGTGGCAGTAGATCTCGGACGGTGGTGTGGCCGGGAGTTCGCCCGCCGCGGCCTGGGCGTGGGCGGCGGCCAGCTGCTGGTACCCCTCGGCGATGTGGAAGGTGCCGGCGAATGCCTCGCGGGGGTCGACGGCGCTGTCGCGGAGCCTGGGCAGCCGCTTGAGCAGCATGTTCACCTTGAGCTGGGCGCCCTCGGCGGGCTCGGGGGCGGCGTCCCCCGTCAGGGCCGCCAGCTCCTGCGGCGAGGCGTTCACCAGGACGTGCCGGGCGGCGGCGACACCTTCGCCGTCGGCGGTGCGGAAGGTGACCTCGGCGGTGTGTCCGTCGGTGGCGATGCGCAGCGCCTCGTGTCCGGTCTCGATGACCGCTCCGGCCCCCCGGGCGGCCGCGGCCAGCGCGTCGGTGAGGGCGCCCATGCCGCCGACGGGCACGTCCCAGGCGCCGGTGCCGCCGCCGATGACGTGGTAGAGGAAGCAGCGGTTCTGGGCGAGGGAGGCGTCGTGGGCGTCGGCGAACGTGCCGATCAGCGCGTCGGTGAGGACCACGCCCCGCACCAGGTCGTCGGTGAAGTTCGCCTCGACGGCGACGCCGATCGGCTCCTCGAACAGCGCCCGCCAGGCGGTCTCGTCGTCGATCCGGCGGCGCAGCTCCTCCCGCGTGGGCAGCGGCTCGGTGAGGGTCGGGAAGACGCGCTGGGCGACCTGGCCCGTCATGCCGTAGAAGCGCTGCCAGGAGGCGTACTCGCGCTCGCCGCCGGTCAGCCGGGCGAAGGCCTCCCGGGTGCGCTCCTCGCCACCGCCGACGAGCAGCCCGGTGGCCCGCCCGCCGCGCTCCACGGGGGTGTACGACGAGATGGTGCGCCCGCGCACGCGAAAGTCCAGGCCGAGGTCGCGCACGATCTTCTGCGGCAGCAGGCTGACCAGGTAGGAGTAGCGCGACAGCCGCGCGTCGACCCCGGCGAACGGCCGGGTGGAGACGGCGGCGCCGCCGGTGTGGTCCAGGCGTTCCAGCACCAGCACGGAGCGGCCCGCCCGGGCCAGGTAGGCGGCGGCGACCAGACCGTTGTGCCCCCCGCCGACGACGACGGCGTCGTACGTCCGGGTTCCTTCGTTTGCAGACATGGTTCTTCGTAACACGCGATGATCTACGACGGCCAGAGGCGGCCCCGCGATCGGAACCGGGTCGTCCTCACGGCAGGGGTGCCGGTCCCGCGGCCAGCCGGCGCCGCGCGGCGGCATGGATCTCGGACGGACCGCGCGCCCACTCGATCGTGCGGCCGACCGCTGTCGCCACCGGCCGGTCCCAGCCGGCGCGAACCCCGGCCGGGCGGTGAATGCCCAGTTCGGCGCGCGCCCAGTCCGGAAGGAGCCCGACCGAGGCGTTCATCAGCACGCGCACGACCAGCCGCTCACGTCCCGTCCGGCCGAAGCCGCGGAGAAAGCGGACCGAGTCCAAGGCGGCCTGGGTCGCCTGGAGTTGAGGGCGTACGCGGGTCAAGTAGCGCTCCACCTCCCGCGCGTCGCGCGGCACGTTCCGTGCGCCCAGCATCTCGGCGACCGGGGCGACCTGGTCGTAGTACGCGTCGCACTCGGCGGGGGTGAGCCGCGACCGCCGTGGCGCGTACGTCTGGTAACCCGCCAGGAAGCTGCGCACCTCCGCGGTGTGCACCCAGGTCAACAGCTCGGGGTCGTCCGCGCGGTACGGCCGTCCGTCCGGGGCCGTACCGTGCACCCGGGTGTGGATCCGGCGCACCAGGGCGATCGACTCCCGCGCGGCCGACGTGGAGCCGAAGGTCGTCGTGGTGATGAACCTAGCGGTGCCGACGAGCCTGCCGACCGGGTCGGACCGGTAGTCCGAGTGCTGGTCGACGCCGGCCATGGCCAGAGGGTGCAGGGACTGGAGCATCAGCGCCGCGAACCCGCCGGTGAGCATGCCGGTCGGGTGTCCGTGCACCCGCCAGGCGGGATCGCCCGGGGTGACGCCGAGCAGCCCGGGATCGCCGGGCGGACCCTCGTACCGCTCCAGTTTCAGGTCCCCGCCGTGCACGGTCGCCTTGAGCTCGTCCGCGATCCGGGTCCGCAGCCCCACAAGCACCTCCACGATCCGACGGGAAGCCGCCACTCCGTCGCCATTGTCCCCGTCGCCGCTCCGGACGAGGACGCGAGGGGGAGCACGCCGGGCACCACCTGCCTCGGCGTGCCTCTCAGTCTCGCTCGCACCGCGGAGTGATCAAATGGGGCATGGCATCGTCCTGGACCGGTAGACGGGTACGCCTGCGCGCCATCGAGCCCGACGACTGGGCGGCGTTCATGCGCTTCGCCGACGATGACGGTCGACGAGGGAGCCGGCTGGATCTGCCGCGGTCCGCCGAGAGTTACCGGACCTGGGCGACGGAGCAAGCCGTTGCCCCGTGCGAGGACGACCGCTTCCGGTTGGCGGTCGAAACGAGGGCCACGGGAGAGCTGGTGGGGACGGTCGGCTCACATCGCACCGGCCCTCGTTCAGGCTGGTTCGAGTTCAATGTCACGATCGGCGCCGACCACCGGCGCAGGGGCTACGCGACAGAAGCCGTGGTGCTCCTGCTGCGCTTCATGTTCGCCGAGCGGCGCTATCACAAATGCCTGGCAGCGGTCTTCGACCACAACGAGGCATCGCTGGCACTGTTTCGTCGGCTCGGCTTCACCGAGGAGGGGCGCCTGCGGGAACACGTCTTCGTCGCCGGCCGGCACCACGACCTCGTCCTGATGGGCATGCTCGCCGACGAGTTCGACCAGCGGCACACGACGAGCGAATCATGAACCGGCCATGCCTGTGACAGAAAAGCAGGACTGCCCTCAGCCGCGCACGGTGGCACGCAGGCGCAGGCCGGCCGTTGCGAGCCCTTCGAAGGTGGTGACCTGGTAGCCGGGTTCCGGTCCGGGCGGCTCGCTCAAGTGGTAGAGGCGGGCGGTCTGCGCGGTCAGGAGCGTCAACATCGCCATGGCCAGAGCGGTTCCCTCGCAGCTGTGCGGCCCGGTGCCGAAGGAGAGGAAGACCCCGGGTCTGGCCGGCGAGCCCGAATCCTCGAGCCAGCGCTCGGGCTGGAACCGGTCCGGCTCGGAGTGTTCCCGTGCGTCGCGGTGGGCGGTGTAGGGACAGACGAGAACGGTGGACCCGGCGTCGATGGTGTAGCCGGCGAGCTGAGTCTGTCGCGTGGCGCGCCGGGTCAGCAGCCAGCTCGGGGGGTACAGCCGGAGCACCTCGCGTACCAGTGCCTGGGTGTAGTGCAGGCCGTCCAGGTGGGTGCTGGTCGTCGCTGCCGGGTCCGCGGGCAGCAGGGCGGCTTCGGCCGCTGCGCGGTCCGCCGCCTGGGGGTGCCGGGCCAGATGGAGCAGGATCCATCCGGCTGCCCGGGTAGGTGTCTCGAAGGTGGCGACGGTGATTCCGGGGAGAGTGTCGAGGATCGCCTCGTCCGGCAGCAGGCCGTAGCGGGCGGAGGGCCGGAGCATCTGTCCCAGCGTGTCGTCACCGAGCCGGCCCGATGCACGGCGTCGGCGGACGATGGGCCGCAGAGCGTCGGTGAAGGCGACCTGCTGCCGTGTGCGGAACCGCCGTGCCGGTGTGGGGAACCAGCGCGGCCACACCCAGCGCGAGGGGCGTACGAGGACCTCCCGAGCCAGGAAGAGCTGTGAGGCGAAGGGCAGCAGGGCGGGAGCGTCCTCGGAGAAGAGGTAATGCACGCCGATCTCCGCCAGGGCGTGCCGGACCAGGGGCAGGGTCTCGACGTCCTGGTCCGTGGGCCACTGGTCGGCGAATCGAGCGGCCCTGGGCGCGATCTCACCGATCCGGGCTGCCACCGCCTGCGCGCGCAGTCCGCGCATGCGGGCGGCGTGAGCGCGCGCACGCTCCTCGGGCGTCGCTGCTCCGCGCGACCGCTTCAACGGCGGGAAGAGAGGCGAGGGTGCCTTGGCGAAGTCCTGCGCGCGGCGCAGGACTTCTTCACACGGCCCGGCCGTGGCGACTACGTAGACGTCCGGCTCCAGCTGCCAGACGTCCCCGCACTCGTCGGCGCCACGGCGCGCCACTGCCAGCCGGTCACGGCTCCACGCGGCGAAGCCGCCTTCGGGCAACCGCGGCGGCTCGTTCATTCGGCCCATGAGATCGTCCCTGGCTCCCGTACCTGTCCAGGCCGATGTCGTCGGCGGTGTGGCGGGGAGCCGGCGGTCGCCCGGGGGCGCCCGCCGGTTGTGCGGTCGGACTAGTCGCCGGCGTACGCGTCCCAGTCGTGTTCCCCGTACGCACCGTAGTGGCGGGTGAAGGACAGCTTGCCGAGCAGCTTGGCGATCATGACGAACTCCTCTCGCCTGTCTTCAGCACCAAATGCCACACCTGCCATACTGCCATGGATACCCCATATGCCATATTCAGAGCATCAGTCGCACAGGGGGCAAAACTGGACAGACTGAGGATCACCGTCGTACGCGCGGCATTCCCAGGCCGATCCAGGAGATGATCTCGCGCTGGATCTCGTTGTTGCCGCCGCCGAAGGTGAAGATCACGGCGGAACGGTAGCCGCGCTCCAGTTCACCGTGCAGGACCGCGCCCGCCGAGCCCTCCTTCAGCGGGCCGGCCGCCGCGACGATCTCCATCAGCCAGGCGTAGGCGTCACGGCGGACCTCGGAGCCGTAGACCTTGACGGCGGAGGCGTCCTGGGGCGTAAGGGTGCCGTCCTGGACGGCGGTCACCATCTGCCAGTTGAGGAGTTTGAGGGCGTCGAGCCGGGTGTGGGTACGGGCGAGCAGCCGGCGCACCCAGGGCAGGTCGACCACGCGACGGCCGTCGGCCAGCTTGGTCTCCATCGCCCAGCGCTGCACGTCGTGCAGGGCACGGATCGCCATGGTGCCGTGGGCGGCGAGGGTGACGCGCTCATGGTTGAGCTGGTTGGTGATCAGCCGCCAGCCCTGGTTCTCCTCGCCGACCCGGCGGGAGACGGGGACGCGGATGTTCTCGTAGTAGCTGGCCGTGGTGTCGTGCGAGGCGAGCGTGTTGATGAGGGTGCAGGAGTAGCCCGGGTCGGAGGTCGGCACCAGGAGCATGGTGATGCCATTGTGCGGCGGCGCCCCGGGGTCGGTGCGCACGGCGAGCCACACCCAGTCCGCGGTGTCGCCGTTGGTGGTCCAGATCTTCTGCCCGCTCACGACGTACTCGTCGCCGTCCCGTACGGCTCGCGTCTTCAGGGACGCGAGGTCGGTGCCGGCGCCGGGCTCGCTGTAGCCGATGGCGAAGTCGATCTCGCCGGAGAGGATGCGCGGCAGGAAGTACGCCTTCTGCTCCTCGGTGCCGAACCGCATGATCGTCGGGCCGACCGTGTTCAGCGCCATCAGCGGGAGCGGTACGCCGGCCTGCGCGGCCTCGTCGAAGAAGATGAACTGCTCCATCGCCGTCATCCCGCGCCCGCCGTACTCCTTGGGCCAGCCCACGCCGAGCCAGCCGTCGGCGCCGAGCCGGCGGATGGTCTCGCGGTAGAACCGCTTCTGCGCGGCCGGTTCGGTGTACCGGGCGTAGGCGCCCGCCGGCACCAGGTCCGCGAAGTAGGCGCGCAGTTCGCTGCGCAGCCGCTGCTGCTCGGGCGTGTGGTCGAGATGCACGGCGCCTCCAGGCTCCCCAAGGGCGGTCCTGACGGCGCACACCGTAGAACGTGTTTCAGAAATTGGGAATGGCGCGGCCGGGGTCGGACGGCCCGCCCGGAGGCAGCCGAGGATCGCCGGGAGTCAGTCGAGGATCGCGATGAACTCCTCGCACGCCGCGGCGCAGGCCCGGCACGCGGCCTCGGCGGTGTCCGCGCCGGACTCCCCGTCGAAGGCGTTCGCGCATTCGAGGCAGACCGAGCGGCACCACTCCAGCCGGACTCTGATCCGTTCCTCGTCCTGGTGGTTCTGATCGGAGAGCATGGCGCAGGTCGCGTCGCACACCTCGGCACACATGATGGCCAGCCGGCGTACGCGGTCCCGCGGCTCGGTCCCGCCCGGATCCACGAGGCTCGCGCGCACCGCGCAGGCCCGCGCGCACGCGGTGCAGGCCTGGGCACAGGCGAACCGGTCCTCGAGGAACCGATAGAGCTGCTGCTGTGAAGTCGGCGTTGTCACACCGGGCGGGTAGCCGAGTCCCGGCGGCGCAAACCCAGGTGACCCCGCGTGGGCGTCCGACTACCCAAGGTGTCCGGTTCGTCCTGTTCCGGGCGGGGTATTCCTGTTCTATGAGTACCGCAACGATGCAGATGGCCGCTGCCAGCGGCCTGATGAGTCTCGGGCTCTTCGTGGTGGCCGTGGCCGTGCTGGCGTTCCTCGCCGGGGGCTACTGGATGAACTCCCGCGTGAAGTACCGCGAGTCTCCCCGGCCGCGCCCCGAGGAGCAGCCGCACCTGCCTCCGGAGGGGCCGGTGCGCGAGATCCGGGAGAACAGGGATTACCTGGAGGTTCCAAAGGTTCCCAAGGGTGATCGCCCGGTCACCCCGTACGAGGTCGGCAACATCGACAGCAAGCCGAGCGCGACCAAGGAGCGCCCGCGCTGGAGCACGGGGTCGAGCGGCTCGTTCGGCGGCGGCGGACTCGGCGCCCACTGAATTCGACCCACCCCACTCGCCGAACGGCATTCAACGAACATTCAACGAACGACGACCTTTCCGTCGGCCCGCACCGGACCGTCGTACGCCGTCGCCGGGACCCGTCCTCAGGAGACCGTCCTCAGCGGACTCCTCAGGAGACCGTCCTGGTGGCGTCGAGACGCCCGACGCGGGCCACGTTCTGCAGATCCTCGGCGTCCTGGCTCGGCTCGGCAGCGAACCAGGCGTCGAGGATTTCCTTCAGCACCGGCTCCGAGGTGAGCCGCAGACTGAGCGCGAGGACGTTGGCGTCGTTCCAACGGCGCGCGCCGTCGGCCGTGTACGCGTCCGTGCACAGCGCCGCGCGGACGCCCGCAACCTTGTTCGCGGCGATGGAGGCCCCGGTGCCGGTCCAGCAGCACACCACCGCCTGGTCGGCCGCCCCGTCGGCCACGTCCCGGGCGGCGGCCTCCGAGCACACCGCCCACTGCGGGTCGGACCCGGCCCGCAGCGCGCCATGCTCGCACACCTCGTGACCGCGCCGGCGCAGCTCCTCGACGAGGAGGTGGGCCACGGGTTCGTCCATGTCGGAGGAGACGGAGATCCGCATGTCTGGGAGCCTAGCGCCCCTCCTCCGGATCGTTCCTGCGTCGCGGGGAGTACGCGGCCCGGGCGCCGGGTGCACGGCGCCGCCGCTCAGAGCCAGGGCGTGAGCCGGTCGCCGGTCCTGTGCCGGTGGGCGGCACGGCGGAGCAGGCGGAGGGTCTGCAGCAGGGTCAGCGGCCACAGCAGGGCGAAGCACCACAGCAGCGCCGGATCCGAGGTGCGGATCCCCATCACGGCCACGAAGAGGGAGGCGACCGCGAGCAGCGCGACGGCCAGCCGCAGCCACAGGTCCCGGTCCCGCTCCCTCCGCCGCATCCGGTGCGCGAGCCGCCGGTCCCGCAGGAGGTTCGCCTCGATCTCCAGCAACGCGATCCGCTCGTGCGGCGACAGCCGTACGTCTTCGGGGATCTCCCAGTCGTCCACGGAAGCGGCACCTCCTCCGACCGGCGGGCCTCACGCTCCCGCTCCCGCCGGCCGAGTTCCCCGGAACGGCCCGGCCGAAGCTCCGGCACCACCCCGGCCGAAGCCCGGCGGCGGCCCGGCCGGGGCTCAGCCGGACTCAGCGGGATTCAGCGGGACTCAGCCGGGCTCAGCGGGGAAAGCGCAGTTGGACCGTCGTGGGGCTGCCCGGTGTGACCCGGACCCGGTCACTCATCGATTCCAGGCCCGTGGGTCCCTCTCTGTTCAGGAACAGCACGATGGCGAACGGGGCGACCCGGAGGCCGGAGCGGCCGGTGACCGTGTCGACGAACACGATGGGACGGGCCACGGGCCGGCCGGCGAAGGTGAAGAGATCGGCGAGGACGACGACGTTCCCGTCGGGCCCCGGAACGTGTGCTCTGACCAGGAAGGAGGCGTCGACCCCCACCTCCGCCGCGACACCGCGGCGGGCGAGGGACTGCCCCAGCGCGGCGAGGAACGCGACGGGCTCCAGCGGGGTGTCGTCGTCGCCCTGCTCCGCGAGGTTCTCGGCGAGGAAGCCGATGAAGGCCTTGGCGATCCGATCGGCCGCCTGCCGCTGGGCAGAGGTCAGACCGTCGAAGCCGCCGTGCCACACCGCGCTCCTCACCCTGGCGAACGCCTCCTCCACATGCGGGTTCTCCAGGAGGGGCGTGCTCGGGTCGTCGTCGGGCCGGCCGAAGGCGTCCCACCGGTGTGTGAGCTGCTCGGTCGCGTTCCCCTCGCCGGTCTCCTGGGGTGTCGGGCCGAGAGCGGCGGCTCCCTTGCGCAGGGCGGTGAGGAGTTCCTGAGAGGCCTGGGCGAACGGGCGCAGGTCCTCCGGCAGACCGTCCGCCGGAAGCGCCGCGATCGCGTCCAGGCTCTTCGCGGGCAGTCGGGTGCGGCGGGCGATGTAGTGGCTGAGTGCCTCGTACGTACGCCATGCGTCGTGCCGGCCGACGAGGGCGGACAGCTGTGTGCGCGCGGCCTCCGTGAAGAGGATGAGCGGCGGTCCGCTGCGGGAGGTGTCGATCCGCAGCAGGCTGCTGGTCAGCAGCTCGGCGATGTCCGCGTTGCCGGCCTCCCTGACGACTTCCTGCCGGATGAGCTGCAGCAGGGGCAGGCTGAGGCGGCGGAAGGACGAGCAGAGCGCCGCGAGGCGCACGGCCGCGGGGGCGGCGGTCTGCAGGAAGGCCCGCGCCGCGTCCGTCTCGGATTCCTCGGTCTCCGTCTCGGCCGGCTGGGCGCTGAGGCCGAGGAAGGGGGACGGCGCGTTTCCGTACGGGCCCACCAGAACGGCCTCGTAGCCTTCGGGAGCGCCGCGGACGAACCCATGGGCCCAGCGTTGGAGCGAGTGGGCGGTCAGGGTGAGCGCGGGGATGGCGACATAGGGTTCGCCGGGTTGGAGGATCCACGGCAGGTGGGCGGGAGGCGTCACCCGGAGCGCGGCGTTGCTGGCTCCGGGAACGCGGTTGCGCACGTGCACGGCCGGCAGATCGAGGGCTGTACGATGCCACAGCCTGGCGGGCAGCGGGCTGGCGATGGACAGCGGCGCGCGCAGGGCCCATTGGCGCAGCAGCTGCCACACCGCCGGCTCGTACCAGGCGGGTGCCGCGCAGTCGGACAGGATGAGGTAGAACCGGCGCTGCTGCGAACCGGTCACATTGGAGACGTTCACGAACTGGCCGCGGGCGTCGGTCAGATAGGGGCTCTGCGCGTCCGTGGTGAGGTGCCAGCGCCGGACCTGCCGGAACGCCCCGGTGTTCTCCAGCAGGTTGACGAACTCGTCGATGGCCGTCTGCCACACGTCGGTCGTCAGATGGGTGTCGACGATGACGACCACCTCGAACCAGGGCTCGGGCAACGGCGCGATCACCGGCACCAGTTCGCCGTCCCGGGCGAAGGAGTCGATGGTGGCCTGCATGTCCAGGCCCGTCTTGCGGCCGCGTGGGTAGCGCCGCATGAAGGGGCGCAGGGAATGTCCCAGTTCCACGGTCTGGGACAGCGCGCGGCCCGCCGGCACGGAGAGCGACGGCCCCGACAGCGCGGGGGGTTCGTCGTCCAGTTCCTCGTAGAGCGGATACGACCGGACGCGCGCGGTGCCGGGAGTCGCGGCGGACCGGAGGGGTGACTCCTGCTCCCGGGGCCGGTCCGGGAGCTGTGCCGGCGTCGGGGGCCGCTCCGGGGCGGCGGTCTCCTCGTGGGCCGGCCGCCCGCCCGGCCCGGTGGCCCCCTGCCGTCCCGCCCGGCCCGCGGCCAGCCACAGGGCGTCCGCCACGGTGACGGCGTCCAGGCCGGTGTCGTCCAGGCTGTGGAGGAGGGCGTCGAGTACGCGCCCCAGGAGGTCAGGCACCGGACAGGTCGCGCAGCAGGCAGTCGATCAGCCGCTGGCGTTGCGGCTCGGCGGGCGCGTTGCCGTCGGTGACCAGTTTCACCGCGTTCAGCAGTTGGTCGACGGCGAGGGTCTCGCCCAGCGAGACCCGGTTGACGAAGTCGTCGATGAGGCGCTGCGCGTCGTCGGTCACCACCTGGTCGAGGTGGGCCTCGACCGCGGCCCGCAGCAGGTCGGCGGTCAGGGGCGGCATGTCGTAGCGGATGCAGCGGCGCAGGAACGGGGCCGGGAACTCCCGTTCCCCGTTGCTCGTCATGACGATGAAGGGGAAGCGGTCACAACTGACCCTGCCTCCATGGACGGTGTAGGGCGGGGGATCCACCGCCGGATTCTCGTTGTCTCCGCGCCAGCGCCTGACCTGTACGTCCTTGCGTGAGTGGCGGACGAGTTCGGGGATCTCGTACTCGCCGCGCTCCAATACGTCGAGCAGGTCGCTGGGCAGGTCCAGATCGCTCTTGTCGATCTCGTCGACGAGCAGGGCCCTGGGCCGGTCGGCGCCCGGGAGCAGGGCGGTGCCCAGCGGTCCCAGCTGCAGGAACTGTGCGATGTCGTCCGTCGCCTCGGCGGCCTTGTCCTTGGACTGCGCCAGTCGCAGCGTGTGGATGTGGCCCAGTGCGTCGTAGCGGTAGAGGGCGTCGGTCAGGGTGCTGCGCGAGGTGATGTGCCAGCGCAGGACCGGGCCGAGCGACAGTTCGTCGGCGACCTGCTCGATCACCGAGGACTTCCCGCTGCCCGCGGGCCCGGTGATCAGCAGCGGGCGGTGCAGGAAGAGGGCCGCGTTGACCGCGTCGGTCAGTCCTTCGGGGGGCTGGAACGTGCGCGGTGCGGTGCGGCGGGGGAAGGTGCGCCAGGGAGGAGGCGGCGGCAGCTCGGTGTGGTGGGGTTCGCCCGTTCCCACGTAGTAGGGGTTCCACGCCATCACGTACTCCTCAGGGCAGAGGCTGTGCTCTTCTGGTACCAGCGGCAGAAGTCGAGCCAGGGTTCGTCGTGCCATGCCGCCCGCAGCCGGGCCAGTTCGTCCCAGTCCGCTTCGTCGCCGCCCTGTTCGCTCCCGCCGGGGCCGGCGTGGTTCGTCAGCCAGCGTCGGCGGTAGGCGCGGGTGAACTCGGCCGGCAGACGTTCCCATCTGCGCATCAGACCGGGCGGCGGTTCGGGCAGGTTCGTCCGGTCGTCACCCGGCCACAGCAGCACCGGCGTGTACGGCAGGAGGGTCTGCAGGAGCTGGGCGAATTCCCGGTCGCGGTGGCCGAGCCCGATGGCCCGCTCGTACCACCCCATTGCCAGACGCGACTTCAGCTCCTGCAGGTCGGTCACGTCCGCCGACCCCAGCCAGTCGACGGGCGCCGAGCGGGTGAAGGCGGCGGTGCTGCACGCCTCGAGCTGACGTCTGCCCAGCTCGTTCAGGCCCCGCAGATGGCGTGGCTCCACCAGGCGGTCCGACCAGCGCAGGGTGACGGTCCGGTCGACTCCGAGCCACTGGAGGCCCACCTTGATCTCTTCGGGCCGCCAGTGCGGGAAGAGCGCGGCGGGCACCACGATGTCCAGGTGGCTGAGCCAGGTCCCGGCCGGCAGTTGGTCCTCGGCCCAGTAGACGACATCGGGCAGGAGCTCCTCCACGCCCGACTGGCTGGCGCGGCAGGGGAAGTGCCGGGGCGGTGAGCAGGTGCCGTCGTAGCGCACCCAGGCCGAGACGGATTCCGGCCAGTCCAGCCGGGCCGCGTGCAGGCTGATGACCGCGCCGGCCCGGCGTTCACCCTCCGCCGTACGGACTTCGTCGCGCGCGTCGTTCAGCGCCACGATGGTGCCGTTCTCGGCCGCCCATGCCTCCAGAGCCGGATCGGTGAGGTCCATCATGCACACCTCGGCGATGGCGACCAGGCACCGGGCCAGGCTGAGATCACACGAGGTGCGGCCGTCCATGCTCGTTCCGCGCAGAGCCTCGTGCTGCAGGAAATACCGCAGCAGGTCGTTTCCCTGTAATTCCGCGGGCGGCCGCAGCGGATGCGTGCCCACCCGGCGCCGTTTGTTCAGCTCCTTCATGGCACGCGTCATCGTAAAGGTGGTGAGGGCATTTCCGGCCCAGCCGACGATGAATGCCTCGGTCCTGCCCGCCTGTACCAGGGCGTGCGCGACCTCCGCGACACGGACCCCGCCGAGTGTGCCGCTGCGCGCGGCCCGGTCGCGGAGGTCCTCCAGATCCAGCCGCCCGTCCGTGCGCGGCGCGACGGCGGCCTCGGGCCAGGTCCGCAGGGCCTCCCGCAGATCCTCCTCGCCGACATCGCTGAGCTGGACGGAGGACCGCTGGACCCGGTGCCTGGCGTTCACCGCCAGCCACAGTCCCTCTTCCGCCACGCTCAGCGACCCGTCGTACTCCAGCGCGGCGGATTCCTGCTGGACGAGTTTCTCGGTCAGTGCCGATCGATATCTGCGCAGGGGCACGAATTCGCCGACGTCGTCGAATCCCTCACGGATCAACCGGGTGAGTTCGCGGGTGAAATCCAGGTCGTAGGCGGCCTGCTGCGACTGCGAGGCGGCGAGTGCGGAAATACGGGTGCGCCCCTGGAGGTAGCCGCCGAGCAGACTCTGCGCGGAAGGCAGTCCGGCACCGGCGTGGCAGGTGTCCAGCAGCAGGACGACACCCGCGATCCCGGGTTGGTTGACCGCACAGCTGATCAGGGTGTTCACGTCGACCGCGTGGGTGCCGTTGCCGGACTCGGCGTCAGCGGACATGTAGTAGAGGGTGTTCGAGCCGGGCGGCGACTGTCCGTGGCCGATGAGCGCCAGCACGAGAACGGCATGGGCGGCACCGGCGCGCGTGATCGCTTCGCGGACGGTCGCGTCCACGCAGGCACGGTCCGCGCAACCGGAGCGCACCGTCGCGGCGTGGGCAGCGGGAGTCTCCTCGCAGGCTCCGAGCGCCGGGTCGGTGAGCACCGCGTGCAGCTCGGCGGCGGTCTCCACCAGCTCGGGCAGCTCGTCCTCCTCCCCGCACTGGGTGGCCACGACCAGGGCGTGCCGGGGATGCCGCAACGCCGTGCCCCGTGCTCGGCTCACGATCCGGCCTCTCCCAGCCGGACCAGCGTGCGCATCACCGGCCCGGCGACCTCGGGCCGGCGCAGGTAGGTCAGGGCCGAATGGGTCCAGGCCGCTCTCGACGACAGCGGCAGGGGCCGGGGCAGCACCCCTGCCGCATTGGGCGCGATCAGCTCGCTCAGCCGGCGCAGCGGTACGACGGGATCGTCCCCGTCCCATGCGTCGAGCCACTCCGTGACCCGGTCGGGGACCGCAGGCGGCTGGGGTCGTAACCGGGGCCAGATGAACGCGTTCATGGCGATCGGGGCGCCGATGGTCACGAACAGTTCGGCCCTGCCCGGATAGGCGGCCAGCGTCTCCAGGGCCACGACCGAGCCCAGTGAGTGGCCGATGACGACCAGGGGGCGGTCCGGGTCGAGTTCGCTGGCCACGCGTTCACGGATGCGTTCGTCGAGCGTCGTCACCCTGCCGTCGTCCCCGGTGAGCCGCTCCTTGCGCCGCAGATAGCGGCCCGGCTGCGACAGTATGGACAGGCACCGTGCCGCGCTGACCCGCTGCAGGCCCAGCTGGACGCCCGGCACCCGGGCGAGCGCGGCGCACACCGCGGCGGCCTGCCTCGCCGGGGACATGAGCCCCTGGGACTTGCGTTCGGCGGCGTCCCGCTCCAGGTATAAGGACGCCTGTGCCCGGATGCGCCGGAGGTCGCCGTCGTGGCCGGCCGAGCCGTCCAGCTCGTCGACGTACGCGACTGCCAGGGCGAGCGTGATCAGCGCCGCCTCGTCGTCGAGTGCGTCCGGTTCCGGCGACTCGCCCTGTGCGCCCCGGCGGCGGAAGAGGTCGCTGTAGTCGGCGAAGCGGCTGTCGGCCAGCCAGTCGGCCGTGAGCGCGGAGATGTGCCGCTCGCATCCCGCGGCGCGCGCCCCCTCGGCCAGCGCCCGCTTCCACTCCCGACGCTCCTCGTCGGCGTCCCGTACTCCCCCGATCCCGTGCACCAGCAGCAGCTGCGGCTTCGCCGTCGACCCCACGGCACCCCTCCCCGTCCCCCGGCAGGGGAACATACCGCAATCCCGGCCCCGGAAGCCCCCTGATCACCGCAACCCGGGAAGCGGGTTCCATGCGGCGGGAGTGGGTCTGTGCCCGCCGGGACCCGGGCCGGAAACCTCGCGCGCCTGTGCGCGTTCCGGTCACGGACGGCGACCTCGCGCATTCGTGCCGTGGAGGTGACCTTGGACGCCGCAAGGCCGATACTGTCAGTACCGAGAGCCGGAGCCGGCACGATCCCGGGCAGCACGGACCGGTCCGACCGCCCCTACCTGACGACGAGTCACCCGAAAACCCGACCTCACCTAATGTGACCAGCGAAGGCGCAGGTCGACGGCCTGCCCTCCAGGCTTCCAGGAGAGACAGATGAGGATGCTGATCAACGTCCCGGAGACCGTGGTGGCGGATGCGCTGCGGGGCATGGCGGCCGCGTATCCACGGGATCTGACCGTCGATGTGGAGCACCGGGTGATCATGCGCCGGGACGCTCCCGTGGCCGGTCAGGTGGCGCTCGTCTCGGGTGGCGGGTCGGGGCACGAGCCGCTGCACGGCGGGTTCGTCGGTCCGGGCATGCTCTCGGCGGCCTGTCCCGGAGAGGTGTTCACCTCGCCGGTGCCCGACCAGATGGCGCGGGCCGCGGCCGCGGTCGACGGCGGGTCCGGTGTGCTGTTCATCGTGAAGAACTACACCGGTGACGTGCTCAACTTCGACATGGCGGCCGAACTCGCCGAGGACGAGGGCATCCAGGTCGCGAAGGTGCTGGTCAACGATGACGTGGCGGTGACCGACAGCCTGTACACGGCCGGCCGGCGCGGCACCGGGGCGACCCTGTTCGTGGAGAAGATCGCGGGCGCCGCGGCGGCCGAGGGACAGCCGCTGGAGCGGGTGGAGTCCATCGGGCGCCAGGTGAACGAGAACTCCCGCAGCTTCGGCGTCGCGCTCAGCGCCGTGACCACCCCGGCCAAGGGCTCCCCGACCTTCGATCTGCCCGCCGGGGAACTGGAGTTGGGCATTGGCATCCACGGCGAGCCGGGCCGGGAGCGCAGGGCCATGATGACCTCCGGGGAGATCGCCGACTTCGCGGTGAACGCCATCCTCGACGACATGACCCCGCGCAACCCCGTGCTCGTGCTGGTCAACGGCATGGGCAGCACCCCGCTGCTGGAGCTGTACGGCTTCAACGCCGAGGTGCAGCGGGTGCTGGAGGAGCGGGGCGTGGCCGTGGCCCGCACGCTCGTCGGCAACTACGTCACCTCCCTCGACATGGCGGGCGCGTCGGTGACCCTGTGCCAGGTCGACGAGGAGCTGCTGCGGCTGTGGGACGCGCCGGTGAAGACCCCGGCGCTGCGCTGGGGCATGTGAGACGGCGGACGCAGCGGTCAAGTTCCCTACGACGCAAGGAGATCCAGTGCTCGACGCCGATTTCTTCCGCCGCTGGATGACGGTCACGGCCGCTGCCGTCGGCCGGGAGGCGGAACGGCTCACCGCCCTCGACTCGGCCATCGGTGACGCCGACCACGGCAGCAACATGCAGCGCGGGTTCACGGCCGTCCTGGCCACCTTGGAGAAGGAGGCGCCGGACACCCCGGGTGCGGTGCTGACCCTGGCCGGGCGCCAGCTCATCTCCACGGTCGGCGGCGCGTCCGGGCCGCTCTACGGCACCCTGCTGCGCCGGGCCGGCAAGGCGCTCGGGGACGCCGGCGAGGTCAGCGAGGCACAGCTGGCCGAGGCGCTGCGGGCGGGCGTGGACGGGGTGATGCAGCTCGGTGGCGCGGCGCCCGGCGACAAGACCATGGTCGACGCGCTGGTCCCGGCCATGGACGCGCTCGGTGACGGCTTCGCCGCGGCGCGGTCGGCGGCCGAGGAGGGCGCGGTGGCCACCACCCCGCTCCAGGCGCGCAAGGGCCGGGCCAGCTATCTCGGTGAGCGCAGCATCGGCCACCAGGACCCGGGGGCGACGTCCTCGGCCCTGCTGATCGCCGGGCTCGAAGAAGCGGCGGCGGGAGCCTGAGATGAGTGACGAGAAACTGGTCGGGATCGTGCTGGTGTCGCACAGCGCGGAGGTGGCGACCTCGGTCGCCGAGCTGGCGAAGGGGCTGGCCGGCGGGGCCACGTCGGTGCCCGTCGCCGCGGCGGGCGGCACCGAGGGCGGCGGGCTCGGCACCAGCGCCGAGCTGATCTCCGCCGCGGCCGCTTCCGTGGACCGCGGCGTCGGCGTCGCCGTCCTCACGGACCTCGGCAGCGCGGTCCTCACCGTCAAGGCGTTGCTCGCCGAGGGCGACGAACTCCCCGACGGCGCCCGCCTGGTGGACGCGCCGTTCGTCGAGGGCGCGGTGGCCGCGGTCGTCACGGCGGCCACCGGCGCCGACCTGGACGCGGTGGAGGCAGCGGCAGCGGAGGCGTACAGCTACCGGAAGGTGTGAGGCCGGCCGGGGCGGGGCCCGCCGTGCTGACTGCCGCCCCGGAGCCGTCGCAGCAAATGCCGTTCGTCAGCCGGCCTGTCCGATGAACTGGCGGGCCAGGCGTTCGCCCGTGGTCGTCGCCGACTTGTGGTTCTCGATGGGGTGGATGCGCGCGTTCTTGAAGACGATGTATGTGACGCCGGAGGGCGCGCCGCCGCCGCGCGGGTCGGGGTGGATGCCGAGACCGCGGGCGGTGGCGTAGGAGGCCTCGCCGATGAGGTCGCGGGGGCCGGTGTCGCCGACGACCGCGTACTGCACCCGGTTCCGGTAGATCACGGCGGCCACGGACCCGCCCCGGACGCCCTGCGCCCGGTGGTTCCAGATACCGCTCGGGGCCGGAACCACGATGTAGGGCAGCGTCTCGGCGTTCAGATAGCGCCCGTCGGACTGCTGGAAGGCGGTGGCGGCGGAGAAGAACGGGTCGGAGCGGCGGTTGCAGCGGGCGGTGGGCCGGCCGTCGCAGTCGATGTCCAGGTCGGCCTTCCAGAACACCACGTCGCGGGTGCCGCAGACGGCGACGGTGGCCGCCGCGCCGTCGTCGGTGCGGTACCGGCCCCGGGAGACCCGGTCGCACGCACGCACCCGGGCCAGCAGGTCGGCGGCGCTCACGCCGCCCTCCCGATGAGCCACGAGCCGCTCCTGCGGTGGGACGGCGGCAGCGGGGAGTGTCGTCGGGGCAAGCAGGGCGGCACCGGCCGCGGCCAGCGTCAACGGCTGGACACGCACTGTCGGAAATCCTCTCAATAGGAACATTCCGGACACCCTGCACAATCTGGTGCGGGTGCGCACGGACGGCGGGCCGTATGGGGCCGGATGGAGCATCGCCTGGCTTCTCGTATCGCCCTGACGCGCCGTGAGAAGACAACAGGGGCCGGGGGTCTGAGTCGCTGTCGGCTCAGACCCCCCGGCCACCCGCGTCGGCGCGGGTTCGGCGACGACAGCGTTTCCGCGCCACAGGCATGAACTCCCCTGCTTTCTCAGGCAGTTCAGCCATAGGGAGACCCCAGCATACGTAACTCCCCCGCACGGTCACCAACACGGCCCCCTTGCCCCGGCCGCACCAACCGCGCCATATTGGTCCGGACCATTGCCGTGATGCCGTCCCCTGGGAGGCAGAGCCGTGCGACGTGTTGCCCTCCGGCCCCTGCCGGCCTGCGCAGTCCTGGTGCTGGTCGCGTCCTGCGGCTGGAGCGGCGCGGCCGACGACGAGGGCCGGGCGCCCGGCGCCCCGACGGGCGTCACCGCGGCGGCCGGGAGCGCCACGAGCGTGCACGTGATGTGGAACGACGTACCGGACGGACCCGGTATCCGCAGCTACGAGGTCTATCGCGGCCCCACGAAAGTCACCGAAGTGCCGGGCTCGCAGCACATGGTGGACGTCACCAGGCTCAGGCCGTCCACTGTGTATGTCTTCACCGTGCGGGCCCGGGACACCGACGGCCGTCTCGGCCCGCCGAGCCGCGCGGTGCGAGCGAGGACGCCTCCCAGGACGGCGGCCGACCGCTCGGCACCGACCCGCCCGTCGAGACCGGCCGGGCGGACGGTGGGCAGCCGGGCGGTCCAGCTGTCCTGGTCCGCCTCCCGGGACGACCGGGGCGTGGTGTCGTACGACGTCTACCAGGGCGGGGCGAAGATCCACAGCGTGGGCGGGAGCCAGACGGCGACCGTGGTCACCGGGCTGCGTGCCGGCACCCGCTACGTCTTCACCGTCCGCGCCCGGGACGCGGCCGACAACCTCTCGCCCGCGAGCGTGCCGGTCCGCCTCACCACACCCGGCTCCGACGACGGCCGCGACACCGCGCCGACCGGCTTCACCGCCACCACGCACCGGTCCGCGGGCGCCTACTACGCGGACCTGTCCTGGGATCCGCCGGACGTGGACGGAGTGATCACCGAGTACCAGATCCAGCTCGACGGCCGGACCGCCACCTCCCTGGTGTGGGGCGGCGAGCCGCCACGCGGCCGGGCCCGCTACAGCTTCTACCTCGGGCGCGAGGCGGGATCCGGGCACCGGGTGCGGCTGCGGGCACGGCTGCCCGACGGCACCTGGGGCGGGTTCTCGGCGGAGCGGACGGTGACCGCGGGCACGGAGGGCTGACGACCGGTGCCGGTGTCGGCGCCGGCGCCGTCGGGCGTGTCGCCTTGCACGGGGCGGCGGAACCGGCCCCGGACGGAGCAACCGTCACCTGAGCGGACGCGCTACGGGTGCGGGCCGGTACGAGGCCGCGTTGGCTTCCCATGAAGGCAGCACGGACGTTTCCCGACCTCGGCGGCGCATGGGACGTACCGCCAACCGTGCCGCCGGAGGCCAGCCAATGCGCAACTCACGAATTCTGCTCCGCTCCGGTCTGACCCTGGCTGCTGCCGCCGCGCTCCCGGTCTCAATCGCCGGGCCGTCCGCCGCGGTCTCGGGAATCTCCGTGAGCACCACCGGTTCCACGGTCTCCGTGGTCACCAGCTCCTGCACCCAGAACAACGGCAGCTGGGGCACCGCCTCGTTGCTCGCCAAGGGCCAGGCGAACTTCGCCCAGGGCCGGCAGGTCGCCCTCTCGGGCACGACGATCAGCCAGTCCGCGGCCTGGTCGGGCGTGAGCCCCGGGACGTACACGGTGGTGGTGGTCTGCTCCAACGGCGTCACCGCGGGCACCCAGTCCGTGATCGTGTCCTCGCCCGCCGCGCCCTCCGTGCCGACGATCTCGTCGACGTCGAAGGCGGCACCGTCGCGCGGCGTCGCGGGCGGTCTGGGCGGCGCCGCCCGTGACTACGGCCCGATCACCCTGGCGGTCGGCGGGGCCCTGGTGGGCTCGGGCGTCATCGCCACGGCCTGGTTCCTGCGCCGCCGCTCGAAGCCGTACCGGTTCTGACAGCCGTACAGGCGCGGAAGGACGTACAGGCGCGGAAGGACGTACGGGCGCTGAAAGCCGTACGTCCTTCCGAGCGGGCGGGGCCCTCAGTCGGGTGTGCCGTCCGTCGGTTCCGGACCGTCCTGTCCCGGCGCCTCGCCGGGCAGTTCGGCGAACTCCTCCAGGGCGTGCGTGAGCCACTGGGTCCAGAAGGTCTCCAGGTCGATGCCGGCCCGCAGGACCAGGTGGCGCAGCCGGTCCTCCGGGGTGTTCCGGTCCGGCGGGAAGTCGCGCTGCTCGATGTCCTGGTACTCGGCCAACTGCCGCCGGTGCAGCTCCAGATGGCGGCGCAGGTCGTCCTCCAGGCCCGCCGTGCCGACCACCGCCGCTGCGCGCAGGCGCAGCAGCAGGACGTCCCGCAGCGGCCTGGGGTCCTGGGCGGCGGCGGTCCAGCGGGCCAGTTCGGCGCGGCCCGCGGGCAGAACCTCGTAGCTCTTCTTCTGCCCGCGGGCCGGCTGCTCGGCCGGCAGGGTGCGGATGAAGCCCTCGGTCTCCAGTTTCCCCAGCTCGCGATAGATCTGCTGGTGCGTCGCGGACCAGAAGTATCCGATCGACTTGTCGAACCGACGGGTCAGTTCCAGCCCCGACGACGGCTTCTCCAGCAGGGCGGTGAGGATGGCGTGCGGCAGGGACATGGGCTCATCCTAGGGATCGGCCGTACCGCCCCTACAACGTCGCCGCCAGCTCGGTGCCCTGCTTGATGGCACGCTTGGCGTCCAGCTCGGCCGCGACGTCGGCGCCGCCGATGAGGTGCGCACCGCGTCCGGCGGCGATCAGCTCGTCGTACAGGTCGCGGCGCGGCTCCTGCCCGGTGCACAGCACGACCGTGTCGACCTCCAGGACCGTGCTCTCGTCGCCGACGGTAATGTGCAGTCCGGCGTCGTCGATGCGGTCGTAGCGCACGCCCGGGACCATGGTCACGCCGCGGTGCTTCAGCTCGGTGCGGTGGATCCAGCCGGTGGTCTTGCCGAGTCCGGCGCCGACCTTGGTCGTCTTGCGCTGGAGCAGGTGGACCGAGCGCGGCGGGGCCGGCCGCCGCGGGGCCGCGAGGCCGCCCGGTGCCGCGTAGTCCATGTCGACGCCCCAGTTGCGGAAGTACGTCTCCGGGTCCTCGCTCGCCTTGTCACCGCCGTCGGTGAGGAACTCGGCGACGTCGAAGCCGATGCCGCCGGCGCCGAGGACGGCCACGCGGTCGCCCACCGGGGCGCCGTCGCGCAGGACGTCGAGGTAGCCGAGGACGCGCGGGTGGTCGACGCCGGGGATGTCGGGTGTGCGCGGGGTGACGCCGGTGGCGACGACGACCTCGTCGAAGTCGGCCAGGTCCGCGGCGGTGACCCAGGTGTCGAGGCGGACGTCCACGCCCTGCTCGTCGAGCTGGTGGCGGAAGTAGCGCAGCGTCTCGTCGAACTCCTGCTTGCCCGGGACCTTGCGGGCCACGTTCAGCTGGCCGCCGATCTCGCTCGCGGCGTCGAACAGGGTGACCTGGTGGCCGCGTTCGGCGGCGGAGACCGCGCAGGCGAGGCCCGCCGGGCCGGCGCCGACGACGGCGACGGTCTTGCGCAGCCGGGTCGGGGAGAGCACCAGCTCGGTCTCGTGGCAGGCGCGCGGGTTGACCAGGCAGGAGGTGATCTGGCCGCTGAAGGTGTGGTCCAGACAGGCCTGGTTGCAGCCGATGCAGGTGTTGATGGCCTCGGGCTTGCCGGCGGCGGCCTTGGCGACGAAGTCGGGGTCCGCGAGCATCGGACGCGCCATGGAGACCATGTCGGCGTGGCCGTTCGCGAGCAACTCCTCGGCGACCTCGGGGGTGTTGATGCGGTTGGTGGTCACCAGCGGCACGTTCACCGCGCCCATGAGCTTCTTGGTGACCCAGGTGTAGGCGCCGCGCGGGACGGAGGTGGCGATGGTGGGGATGCGGGCCTCGTGCCAGCCGATGCCCGTGTTGATGATCGTCGCGCCGGCGGCCTCGACGGCCTTGGCGAGGGTGACGACCTCCTCCAGGGAGGAGCCGCCCGGGACCAGGTCCAGCATGGACAGCCGGTAGACGATGATGAAGTCCTCGCCGACGGCCTCGCGCACGCGCTTGACGATCTCGACGGGGAAGCGCATCCGGTTCTCGTACGAGCCGCCCCAGCGGTCCTCGCGGCGGTTCGTCTGGAGAGCGATGAACTCGTTGATGAGGTAGCCCTCGGAGCCCATGATCTCGACGCCGTCGTAGTCGGCCTGCCGGGCGAGGCGGGCGGCGCGGGCGTAGTCGTCGATGGTCCGCTCGACGTCGGCGTCGCTGAGTTCGCGCGGCACGAACGGGCTGATCGGGGCCTGCAGGGCGCTCGGTGCGACGAGGTCCTGGTGGTAGGCGTACCGCCCGAAGTGCAGGATCTGCATCGCGATGCGGCCGCCCTCGCGGTGCACGGCGTCGGTGACGACCCGGTGCCGCTCGGCCTCCGCGTCGGTGGTGAGCTTGGCGCCGCCCTCGTACGGCCGTCCCTCGTCGTTGGGCGCGATGCCGCCGGTGACGATGAGCCCCACTCCCCCGCGCGCGCGGGCGGCGTAGAACGCGGCCATCCGCTCGAAGCCTCGCTCGGCCTCCTCCAGGCCCACGTGCATGGAGCCCATGAGCACGCGGTTGGGCAGCGTGGTGAATCCCAGGTCGAGCGGGGACATCAGGTGCGGGTAACGGCTCATCGGGCCCTCCGTGCGCGGTGTCGTCCCTCTTGTTGTAGAGGACGGGCCCGGCGTTGTGCAACTAGTTGCATAAACGCGGGAGGGTGAGTCCGGCCACTGCGCGGCGCACGAGGGCGCCCCGGCCGGGGAACAGCCGACCGGGGCGCCCTCGGGTGCGGGCCCGGGTCAGCGGCTTTCCAGGCGCAAATGCAGGTCGCGCTCCTGGTCGCCGGAGGCCGTGCAGGTCTCGTGGACGGTGAACATCGAGTCCAGGGTGTGCCGGAACCGGTCGACGGCCCAGTAGCCGCCCTGGATGTCGGCGAGGACGGACGAGCTGAGGTGCACCGGCGGGCAGCTCTCCCTGCGGGCCTGCGCGACGTCGTACGTACCGAGCCACACCATCGGGCGGGTCTCGTGGAGCTGCTTCGGGACCTCGTCCTTGCCGCGGTCCGACGCGAAGCACGCGCTCAGCACGTCGAAGACGACACGGGCGTCCTCCTTGGAGCATCCGCTGATCTCCACCGAGACGGTTTCCGGGTGCGACCGCTCCGTCTGCTTCATGATCGCTCCTTTCGTGGCCCCGCTGCGGTGGAACGGGGTACCCCGCCGAACCGCGTCCAACCCCAGCAAAGCACCACCGGCCGACGAGCACACCCCAGCGGCGGGAGAACGGGTGCGTCGCCTCCGGCGGCCGCCGGGGAGTACGTCAGGTCACCCTCGGGAGAACTTGTACGTCTTGCTGTCCGTGAGCACGCAGAACCCCGGCGACATGACGATCACGCGCAGGATGCCGGACCGGCGGTCGTAGTCGATGCCCTCCGTCTCGAAGGTGCCCGAGCAGGAGCTGCGCAAGGGCAGCTGCCGCAGGGCCGTGACATGCCCGGAGACGTCCGCCGTGCCGTTCGGGGCCGCCGACAGGTCGATCCGGAGCAGCGGCTTGGTCACCCCGAACAGGGAGCCGTCCGGGTCGTCGGAGGAGCACAGGAGCGTGGTCGGACCGGAGAAGTCGCAGCCCTGGATGTCGCGCACGGCGTGGTCGAGGTTGACCGTGGAGGCCTGCGGGAGGTTCGCCGAGGGGGAGGTGGCGGGGTTGACGCCCGGGGTCGGGAAGACCAGCAGGCGGTTCATCGTGCCCCACTCGCCGGCGAGCATCCACTGGCCGTCGGGCGAGATCGCGTCCCAGGAGTTGTTCAGGGCCTCGCCGGCGCTCAGCGTGTGCACGTACTCCGACCAGGCGCCGCCGGGCGCCTGCACCCGGAACATCTTGGAGTTGCCGGAGTCCCGCTGGTAGGGCTCGATGTAGTAGCCGTTGTACGAGGCGTCGGGGTCGCCGACGTGGTTCCAGCCGCGGCTGGAGACGCCGAACGGGATGGTGCCGATGCCGGTGTAGTGGTTGGGGCTGTTCGCCGGGATCTCCACGGAGGTCAGACCTTGACTCTCGGTCAGCGGCTCGGCACGGTCGGACCCGGTCTCGCTCCAGGTCTCCGCGGCGGAGGCGGGGGCGGAGGCGCCGAGAGACACGACGGCGGCGGTGGCCAGGGTGACGAGTCCGGCGAGGACTGTGTGACAACGTTGCCGGGCGAGCGCGGGCATGCCGACTCCTCGAAGAGGGGGGTGGGGACACTCGGTCGGCGGACAGTCTGGCCGTGTCGGCTGGTCATGTACAGACCAAGCGAGCAACATGGGCGTGAACTCTCACGGGCGCCCCGGGACCGGCCCTGCCGGGCTCTCCGGCCGGACGGCACCGCACGGCCCCGGGACGACCGCCGTACCCCGCCCGCCACCGACGTGGTGACTTCGGCACACGCCCGCCCCTGTGTTGAGAGATGGTGGAGATGGACGACGACGGCGTCGGAGAGTCGGGTGTGAGCGCGATAGAACAAGGGGAGTCGGCACGGGGGACGACGTGCCGTGCGGACGGGCGAAGGCGGTGCGTGGCATGAGTGCAGCCGAGGCTCCGGTGACGGAGAGCGGCGAGCCCGCGCGCGGGCCGGTGCGGCCCGGCGGTCTGCTGGACGTCCTGGGCGTGGCGTCGGTGGTCCTGGACACCGACGGCCGGATCGTCCTGTGGAGCCCCCAGGCGGAGGAGCTGTTCGGCTACACCGCGCGGGAGGCGCTCGGCCAGTACGCGGCCCGGTTGATGGTGCACGAGCGGCACCTCCACCTCGTCGGCAAGCTCTTCGCCGATGTGATGCGCACCGGCGAGAGCTGGGCCGGCGGCTTCCCGATCCGTCACAAGGACGGCAGCACCCGGCTGGTGGAGTTCCGCAACATGCGGCTGCTCGACGACCGGGGCGACGTGTACGCGCTGGGCCTGGCCGCCGACCAGTCGACGGTCCGCCGGCTGGAGCAGGACGTGGCGCTGTCCGAGCGGATGGTGAAGCAGTCGCCCATCGGACTCGCCGTCCTCGACACCGAGCTGCGCTTCGTCTCGGTGAACCCCGCGCTGGAGAAGATCAACGGGGTCACGGCCGAGCGGCACGTGGGGCGCACGCTGCGCGAGGTGCTGCCGCAACTGGCCCTCGACGCCCTGGAGAGCGCGGCCCGCCGGGTCCTGGACACCGGCGACCCGCTGATCGACGACACCGTCGTGGGCCGTACCCCGGCCGATCCGGACGAGGACCACACCTGGTCGCTGTCGCTGTACCGCCTCGACGACGCGATGGAGAACGTCCTCGGCGTGGCCCTGTCCCTGGTCGACATCACCGAGCAGCACCGGGCCTCCGTGGAGGCGGAGGCCGCGCGGCGACGGCTCGCCGTCATCGCCGACGCGTCCGCCCGGATCGGTACGACCCTCGAGCTGGAGCGCACCGCGTTCGAACTGGCCGAGGTGGCCGTGCCGGAGCTGGCCGACGTGGCCGCCGTGGACCTGCTGGAGGCGGTCGTGGAGGGCCGGCCCAGCACGCTCGGGCCGTCGGAGCCCGCGGTGATCCAGGCCCTGGCGCTGCGCGGCGAGACCGACTCGGACGCCCTGCGGGCCGCCGACCCGCCCGGCCGGATCGCCCGGTACGCGCCCGACCTCCTGGTCACCGAGTGCGTCCGCACGGGCGAGGCCGTGCTGGTGCCCCAGGTGAAGGCCGACGACCTGCCGCGGATCGCCCGCGACCCCGAGGCGGCCATGCTGCTCGGCCGGGCGGGCCTGCACTCCTACCTGGCCGTCCCGCTGATCGCCCGCGGCGAGGTGCTCGGCGCCCTGGACCTCAAGCGCACCCGCAACCCCGTCCCCTTCGACGAGGACGACGTCCTGCTGGCCAAGGAGCTGGCGGCGCGCGCGGCCGTGCAGATCGACAACGCCCGCTGGTACCAGAACGCCCGCAACACCGCGCTCACCCTCCAGCGCAGCCTGCTGCCCAGCCATCCGCCGGTCACGACCGGCCTGGAGGTGGCCTCCCGCTACCAGCCCGCGGGCGCCACGAGCGAGGTCGGCGGCGACTGGTTCGACGTCATCCCGCTGGAGGGCGGCAAGACCGCGCTGGTGGTCGGCGACGTGATGGGCAGCGGGATCACCGCGGCCGCCACCATGGGCCGGCTGCGCACCGCCACCACCACGCTGGCCGCGCTGGATCTCGACCCGGCGCTGCTGCTGGAGCACCTGGACAAGACCACCTCGGCCCTGGACCACTCCATCGCCACCTGTGTGTACGCCGTCCACGACCCGCATCTGCGCCAGTGCCGGATCGCCAACGCCGGGCACCTGCCCCCGGCCCGGCTCCGCCCCGGCCGGCCGCCGGAGCTGCTGGAACTGCCCACCGGGGTGCCGCTGGGTGTCGGCGGTGTCGAGTTCTCCACCGTCACCGTCGACTTCGACCCCGGCGACGTGCTGGTCTTCTACACGGACGGGCTGGTCGAGACCCGTTGTCACTCGCTGGACGAACGTCTGGACGCCCTGCTGGCCCTGCTCGACGACCCGGCCCGCCCCCTGGAGGAGGTCTGCGACCTGCTCCTGCGCACGCTGCACCATCCCGACAACCACGACGACGTGGCGCTGCTCATCGCCCGGGCTCAGAAGCTGCCGTAGCGGGGCGGCCGGTCACTCCCGTAGGGCTCGGCCCAGGCTCGGCGGCTGCCGTAGCCGGGCCGCCGGTCACTCCCGTATGCCCATCACCACATGGGCCTGCCACTCCTCCGACTCGGCGAGCCGTGCGGTCAGGCCGGCGCGCTCGAAGGCCTCGACGGCGGCCGGTGCCTGGTGTTCGCCGGTCTCGGACAGGAGGCAGCCGCCGGGTGCGAGCCACTCGGGCGCCCCGGCGGCCACCCGGCGCAGCACGTCGAGGCCGTCCGCGCCGCCGTCGAGGGCGACGGCCGGCTCGTGGTCGCGGGCCTCCGCCGGGAGCAGGGGCACCTCGGCGGACGGCACGTAGGGCACGTTGGCCGTCAGGATGCCGACGCGGCCCCGCAGACCGGAGGGCAGGGCGTCGTAGAGGTCGCCCGTGTGGGTGTGGCCGCCGAACGGGGCGAGGTTGCGGCGGGCGCAGCGCACGGCGGCGGGATCGATGTCGGCGCCGTGCACCTCGACGGCGCCGAGCCGGGCGGCCAGCGCGGCGCCGAGCGCGCCGGAGCCGCAGCACAGGTCGACGACGACCCGCGCGTCCGGCGCCTGCTCCAGCGCCCGGTCGACCAGGAACTCGGTACGACGGCGGGGCACGAAGACTCCCGGCTCCACGGCGATGCGCAGTCCGTGGAACTCGGCCCAGCCGAGGACGTGTTCGAGCGGGAGTCCGGCGGCACGCCGGTCGACCATCGCGGCCAGTTCGCGAGGGGTGCGGGCGGTGGCGAGGAGCAACTCCGCCTCGTCCTCGGCGAAGACGCACCCGGCGGCACGCAGCGCGGAGACGACGGCGGTGGGGGAAAGAACGGGCAAAGCAGAGGTCATGGAAGCCGAGAGCCTTTCGGAGACCTGAGGCCGAAGGGCACGCTCGCGGTCACCGGTACCGGTGGTCCGCGCTGTCACACATGACGGTGACGAGGAGCGAGCACCCGAGCTGACACAGCGGTAATGGGTCTCACCTCCTCGGCAGTCTGTGGCCGCGAACCGTCCGCGGCCGGACCGCCACCATACCCCAGCACCCCGATCCGCCGTCGTCGGAGCCGAGTTCGAAACTTCCTGGCGCACCGCGGCAGGGGCCCGTTACGATCGCGGCGATGACCACTCACTCTGCTGCCAGATTGGGGGTCCCGTCCGCGCAAGGTGAGTGCTGATGCTCACTCAGACCGCGTACGGGGATTCCCGACTCTCCCAGTGGCTGCGCGTGCGCGAGTTCGCCGTGCCGCCGTCCGTGATCGAGACCGCGACCGTCCGCCGCCGTGCCGGGGACTGGGCGGGGGCCTGTGCCGCCGCCGGTGTCGACATCGACCTCGATCTGCGTTCCGTCGCCCGCGTCCATGGCCGTGACCTCGCGGCCCGGATCCGCGCGGACCTCCGTCACCTCGCTCCCGACCTGCTGCGCTGGCACATGCCGAGGATCGCGCCCGACGGGCTGCTGCGCCCTGGGCTGACCCTCACCCTGGCGCGGTACGACGTCCCGGGACGCGCCGGGCCGGCCCCGGTGCACCTGGTGGCCCGTACGCCGCCGGCCTGGGCGGACGCCGGTCAGCGGATCGGCCTCGCGCTGTGGGACGGCTCCGGTGCGCCCTCCGGGGGCCGGGCCGGCCCCGCGGCCGGCAGCGGGGCGGGGCATCCGCATCCCCGGGCCGGCCCCGCGGCCGGCAGCGGGGCGGGGCATCCGCATCCCCGGCCCAGCCGACGGTTCCGGCTCGACCTGCACCGGCATCTGTGGGACGCGCGCAGGGCCGCTGAGCTGCGGGTACGGTCCGGCGCCGACCAGCCGCCCGACGCGGGTCCCCCGGTGCCGGCCCCGCTCGCGGACCTCCCGGACCTCGCGAACCTCGCGACCGAGCGGGCCTGTGCCGTGGGCCGGTGGGCGGAGGAGGCCCGGATCCTGCTGCGCGCGGAGGGGCGGGCGTCGGGGGCGTTCGTGGTGCGGTGCGGGGCCGGGCATCGGCTGGTCCTGGAGGTCCCGGAAGCCGGCGAGGGCGCGGGCCGCGCCGGACCCGTCATGCCGAGGGCCGCCGTCGCCCCTCCGGAAGACGGCCTCGCCGCACTGCCCGTGCTGCCCGACGCCGCGACCTGGGTCCTTCCCGACCTGGAGCTGCTCCGCGCGGGGCTGCTCCCGCCCGACCGGCTGCACCCGCTGGTCGCCTCCGCGCTGGTGCCTGGGTACCGGCCCGCCGACACACCCCTGCCCGCCGGCGCGGCGGGAGGACCGCGTCTCGTGGAGTGCCGGGGCGCCCGGCACCGGATCGGCCTGGCCGACGGGGTGCTGGCCCCGCTGGACCACAGCCCGGACGAGATCCGCCGCGAGGAACTGCTGGCCGCGCTCGGCGGACCGCCACTTCCCTGCCTGCAGGCCATCGACGCCGCGCACCGGCGTCCGGACTGCCTCGACGGCGTCCGGGAACGCCTGGACCACGGAGACATCGCGGGTGCGCTGGCCGTGGTCGAGGAGCTGCTCGGCCCGGAGGCGCTGCTGCGGGACGGCCCCTTGCGGGACGAGCTCGAAGCGGCCGCCGAACGACGGATCGCGTACGGGCTCTACCGGGCGGGGCTGACCGGACGCACCCGGGGCCCGGCCGGCCCGGAGCGCCACCGGACCCGGGTCCGCCGCCGCCCGCCCTCCTACCGGACCTTCTACTGATCGCGCCTCCGCGCTGCTCCCCTCCCGATTCCACGTCTTCGTCCTCTGTGCCCTCTCGGCTCCTGCTGTCGGCACCTCACACACCCTCAGGTGATCACTCATGTCTTCCTTCACGGCTTTCGTCACGCCCAGTGCACCCTCCGCGGTCCCCTTCAGCGCTTCGTCCGCCGCTCCCTCCTCCTCCCAACTCGACGTCGCCGCCGATCTGTTGGCCCTGCTGGGGGACACCGCCACCGAACCCCGCCCGGACACCCAACTGGAGGCGCTCACGCTGGCGGTGGCCGCCGATCTGCCCGTGCTGCTGTGGGGTGAACCGGGCATCGGCAAGACCGCGGCGCTGACCCAGCTCGCGAGCGCCCTCGATCTGCCTCTCACCACCGTGATCGCCAGCGTCCACGAACCGTCCGACTTCTCGGGGCTGCCCGTCGTGGGGGACGATCCGGCGGAGCAGGGCGTCCCGATGGCCCCGCCGGACTGGGCGGTGCGGCTCGTGCGGGCCGGTCGCGGGCTGCTCTTCCTGGACGAGCTGTCCACCGCGCCCCCTGCCGTCCAGGCGGCCCTGCTCCGGCTCGTGCTGGAGCGGCGGATCGGCGCGCTGCGGCTGCCGCCGGGCGTGCGGATCGTGGCCGCCGCCAATCCCCGGTCCTCGGCGGCCGACGGCTGGGAACTCAGCCCTCCCCTGGCCAACCGGTTCGTCCACCTTCAGTGGACCCACGACCACGACGTCGTCGTACGCGGCCTGGGCGGGACCTGGCCCCGGGCCACCCTGCCCCGGCTCGACGCGGAGAAGCTGCCGGAGGCGGTGGCCCTCGCCCGCCATGCGGTGTGCGGGTTCCTCTCGGCGCGCCCGGCGCTCGTGCACCGGCTGCCCACCACGGAGACCCGCCGGGGCGGTGCCTGGCCGTCGCCGCGCAGCTGGGACATGACGCTGCGGCTGATCGCCTTCACGACCGCCGCCGGGTCCGCCCGTGACGTGCTGGCCCTGCTGGTCAGGGGGACGGTCGGGGACGGGCCGGGCCTCGAGCTGCTGGCGCACCTGGACCGGATGGACCTCCCGGACCCGGAGGAACTGCTCGCCGACCCCGAGGGCGCCGTGCTGCCCGAGCGCGGGGATCTGCGGCAGGCCGCACTCGACGGCGTGGTCGACGCGGTCCGCAAGCGGCCGGAGCGGGCCCGCTGGGACGCCGCGTGGACGCTGCTGGTCCACGCGATGGAGACCGGCGCCCCGGACGTGGTGGTGGTTCCCGCGACCACGCTGGCCTCGCTGCGCCGGGAGGACTGGGACGTACCGGAGGTGATCGAGCGGCTCGCCGGTGTGGTGTCCCTGTCCCGCCGCGCCGACGCCGCCCGCAGGGCCTCGGCCACCACGAAGGCGGGCCGATGACGGCGGAGGCACCGGGGACGCTGGACCTCGAGAAGCTGCTCGCCGCCCGGCTGCACGCGGCCCGGGTGCGCCCGTATCTGGCGACGGCGCTGTTCGCGCTGCACCCCGTGGAGTCGCGACAGGTGCCGACCATGGCCGTCGACCAGCACTGGCGCTGCTACGTGTCGCCCGCGTTCGTGGACCGCACCCCCGTCGAGGACCTGGCCGGGGTGTGGGTGCACGAGGTGGCGCATCTGCTGCGCGACCATCACGGGCGCGGCGACCGGGTCGCCCGGCAGCGCGGGCTGACCGGCGCGGGCGAGCGGCTGCGCATGAACATCGCCGCCGACCTCGAGATCAACGACGACGTGTACGGCGACGGGCTCGTCCGGCCCCAAGGAGCCGTCTGCCCGCCGGACTTGGGGCTGCCCGAGGGCGAGCTGATGGAGGACTACCTGCGGCAGTTCCGGCTCGGGCCACGCCTGCAGCACCTGGCCTGGCTGGACTGCGGCAGCGGCGCCGACGGACGGCGGCGGGAGTGGGACCTGGGGCCGGACGGCGCGCACGGACTCGCCGGGCAGGAACGGGATCTGGTCCGTTTCCGGGTGGCGCAGGGCATCACCGGACGGCCGGGGAGCGCGCCGGAGGGGTGGCGGCGGTGGGCCGAGGAGGTGTTCCATCCGCCGCAGCCCTGGCGGGAGTTGCTGGGCGCGGCGGTCCGTTCGGCGACCTCGGGTCCGGGCGCCGGCGACGACTACAGCTACGGCCGCCCGGCCCGGCGCTCGACCGCGCTGCCCAGAACCGTGCTGCCGAGCCTGCGACGCCGGCCGCCCCGGGTGTGTGTGGTCGTCGACACGTCCGGATCGGTCAGCGACGCCGAACTGGGCAGCGCGCTCCTGGAGGTCGCCGCGATCTCCCGTGCCGTGGGCGGCCGTCGGGACCTGGTCACCGTGGTGTCCTGCGACGCGGCGGCCCAGACCGTGCACCCGCTGTGCCGCTCCGCCGGAATCCCGCTGGTGGGCGGCGGAGGGACGGACCTGCGCACGGGCTTCGCCCGCGCGCTGCGGTCCCGGCCCGACGTCGTCGTGGTCCTGACCGACGGCCAGACACCGTGGCCGGGGACACGGCCGTCCTGCCGGACGGTGGTGGGCCTGTTCTCCCGGCCCGGTGGCTCGTGGAACGAGGACGATCCCGACTACCGGCCGGACTCGCCACCGGAGTGGGCCCGGGTGGTGGTCATCGGGTCACCGGCCCGGTGAGCCGGTCGCCACGACCCGGCACGACGGCCCCGCGGACCCCACCGTCTCCCGGCCCTTCGCTGCCCCCTGGACCCCCACCCGCCTCTCGGCCCTTCGCTGTCCCCTAGACCCCCACCGTCTCCTCGACCTCTTCCTCGGCCTCCGCCTCGGCCTGCCGCCGCGTCTGCCGCTCCTCCTGTTCCTCGGCACGGTCCACGCCGGACGCGGGCTCGGGAAGAGGGGCCTCGGCCGGCTGGGACGCGGTGGCCGCATGCTTCGGCACGTGCTTCCCGGCCCGCTCGAAGGCGCCGGCGACCGCGGTGACGGAGAGGCCGAGGACCAGCCAGACGACGAGCGTCCAGACGTTGCGCGCGAGGCCGTCGCTGCCGAAGTACAGCAGGCTGCGGAGGCCCTCGACGAAGCCGGCGCCGTTCCAGAAGGCGTGCAGGGTGCCGAAGAACGCGTTCTGCAGCTCGGGCCGGAACAACCCCCCGGAGCTGGTGAAGTTGAGCATCACGAACAGCACCATCATGGTCAGCGTGGTCCAGCGCTTGAGGAAGGTGTGCAGGCCGACGCCGATGAAGAGGATGCCCGCGGAGTAGAGCCAGGCCATCCCCCACACACCGGCGAGGTCGTGGTGCGCGAGGTGGAACACCGGACCGGCGAGCAGCGCGCCGATGCCGCTGACCACGGCGGAGACACCGAGCGCGAGCAGTGCCCGTATCCGCAGGGGAAGCGTGGCGCCCGCGGCGCCGAGGGCGGCGACAGAGGCGTAGGAGCCGATGCTGACCGCGATCAGCAGGAAGAACAGCCCCTGTCCCGTGGGGTCGTCGGCGGCCGGTGCGGCCACGTCGGTGACCTTCAGCGGGGCGCCCTGCTCGGCGGCCACCGGCGTGAAGACCTTCTCGACGGCGGTCGCGCCCATGTCGGACGCGGCGCTCGCCACGATCAGCTCGGGTGCCTTGGCGCTCGGCACATAGGCGCCGGTGACGTCACGGGACTCGAGCAGCCGGACGGCGTCGGCGCGGGTGGCGACGGTGCGGACGTCGAGCTTGTCCCCCGCGGTGTCCTTGACGGTCTGCGCGAACACCTTCGCCTTCGGTCCCGCGCCGACGACGGCGACGGGCAGGTGGTGCGGCTCCGGGGTCACGAAGGCCCCCATGTACGCGAGCCCCATGCCCAGGCACATGAGCAGCGGGGTGATCAGGTGCGTGAGCACATGGCGCAGTGCCGGTGACCTCATCGGACGCGACCTCCAATGGTTGGCTTATACAACTCTCGTTTCAAGTTGTACTATACAACCAGTTCGGCGGAGAGATATTCCGTGGAGGTGTTCCGATGACTGCGGCACAGACGGCCGTGGAGACGATCCAGCGCGAGATGACGAGCTTCGCCCGTCGAGCCCGTGCCTCGGCGGGGCGGATGCATCCCGAGCTGTCGCTGGTGTCGTACACCCTGCTCGGCCACCTGGAGGAGAGCGGCGGCTGCCGGGCGACCGACCTGGCCGCCCACTACGCGCTGGACAAGTCCACGGTGAGCCGCCAGGTCGCCGCGCTGGAGCGGGCCGGGCTGATCGAGCGGCGCGTGGACCCCGAGGACCACCGGGTCCAGGTGCTGCATCTGACCGACGCGGGCCAGGAGATCCTGGCCCAGGTCACCCGCAGCCGCCGCGCCGCCTTCCAGGAACGGCTCGCGGACTGGCCCGAGGAGGACCTGGTCCGCTTCGCCGCCTACCTGGAGCGCTACAACGCCGGCCCGGCGGGAGCCGAGTCCGCCTGAAGGAGCGGGCCGCCCGGCGGTCGATGGCTGGTGACTGACGGCCGGTGGATGACGGCTGTCGGCTACGGCACCTGTACGGCGGCCCGGCCGTCCGTGTGGTGCTCGGGCGCGCGGGCCGCGAGGAAGGCGGTGCGGAGGCGCAGCCGGAAGCCGAGGGACTCGTACAGCCGGATGGCGCTGGTGTTCTGCGCGCCGGTGTGCAGGAACGGGGTCTCGCCGCGCTCCCGGATGCCGTGCGCGACCGCGAGGATCAGCCGGGTGGCCAGGCCCTCGCCGCGGAAGGCCGGGTCGGTGCACACCGCGCTGATCTCGGTCCAGCCCGGCGGATGCAGCCGCTCCCCCGCCATGGCGATCAGGGCGCCGTCACGGCGGATGCCGAGGTAGGTGCCGAGTTCGATCGTGCGCGGCAGGAACGGTCCGGGCCGGGTGCGGGCCACGAGGTCCAGCATCTCGGGTACGTCCGCCGGGCCGAGGGGGACCGCCTCCGGGTCGGGCGCGGCGGCCAGGCCGTCGTCCACGAGCTGCACGCCCTCCATGTGGAAGGTGATCTCCCAGTCCTCGGGCACCTCGCCACGGAAACCGAGCAGCGGTACCTCCGCTCCGGGTCCGGCCAGCGCCGCGACGTTCGCCCAGTCGTCCGCGTCGGGCTCGTCGGGCAGGGCCAGCCACGGGGAGACGTCGACCGGGTAGCGCAGCACCCGGCCCCGCCGCTCGGCGAAGTGGGCGTGCGGGCCGGTCAGGGAAGCACGCCCGGGGTTGTCGAGGACGTGCGGGACGCCGGCGCCCGCGTCCTGCGCGCGGCCCGCGTGCTGCGGAATCTCCGCCGCCCTGGGCGCTGCCTGCTCCCGCAGGTCCGCCGGGTCGGGCGCGGTCGCGCCGCCGCCCAACGCTTCCGCGGGCTTCGTCAGGTCGCTCATGCGGTCACCTCGATGACGATCTTCCCGCGGGCATGGCCGTTCTCGACCGTGCGCAGGGCCTCCTCGGCCCGGTCGAGCGGGAAGGTGCGGGTGACATGAGGATTCAGGGCGCCGCGCAGGACGAGGTCGGCCAGTGCGTCCAGGACGGCGGCGGTGCGGGCGCGGACGACCCGGGACCCGCCTTTCGCGGCGACGGCCTCGGGCACGGGCCTGGCACCGGTGATCAGCCGGGCCCCGTCGTCGACCAGGTCGGCCGCCTCGACGAACGTGTCGCCGCCCACCAGGTCGAACACCGCGTCCACGCCCTCGGGAGCGGCGGTGCGCACGCGCGCGGCCAGGTCCGGGCCGCTCGGCACGTGCACGGCGCCCAGCGACTCGACGAACTCCTTCTTGCCCTCGCTCGCCACGCCGACGACGCGCAGTCCTCGGGCACGGGCGATCTGTACGGCCGCGGCGCCGACTCCGCCGCCCGCGCCCGTCACCAGCAAAGTCGCGCCCTCGGGCAGATCCAGCTCACGGACGCCGTCGTAGGCGGTGGCCGCGGCGACGGGCAGCGTGGCGGCGTCCGTGAAGGACAGCGCGGCGGGCTTGTGCGCGGCCACAGCGGTGCTGAGCAGGGCGTACTCGGCGTACGCGCCGTCGACGGTGTTGCCGAACACGTCGTCGCCGACGGCGAACCCGGTCACCCCCTCGCCGACCTCCTGGACGACACCGGCGGCCTCGTTGCCGAACACCGCCGGAAAGACGCGCTCGGCGGTCTCACCGGGCCGGCGGTAGCCCTCCCGCTGCTTCCAGTCGACGGGGTTCACCCCCGCCGCGCGGACCGCCACCAGGATCTGGCCCGGGCCGGGGCTGGGCCGGTCCACGTCGGCCAGCGCCTCGGTCTCGGGGCCGCCGTACCGCGTGAAGACGTACGCCTTGGGCATCCTCTTCCTCGCTTCCGTCACTTCCGTCGCTTCCCTCGTACTGTCACCGGCGCACGGACCGGCACTCAAGATCAAGGGGGACCACCGGACGGCTATTCCCGGGCCCGCCCCGTGTTCATACAGCCGCAATGGCCGACGCGCTGACCAGGGACGGAGCACCCACGGCGACAGCGTACGGTTGAACCATGAACGTCACCCGAGGCTTCACGGGCCGTCGGCGCGTCCACAACCCCGGGCTGCCCCCGGGGCAGTACGACGCCGGCGACGACTGGCCCGTCCTGTCCGCCGAGGTCACCCCCGACCTCGCGCCCGCCGACTGGTCCTTCCGCATCGACGGGATGGTGGAACGGCCGTCCACCTGGAGCTGGGACGAGGCACGGGCGCTGCCCGCGTCGGCGTACGAGGGCGACATCCACTGTGTGACCGGCTGGTCGAAGTTCGGGGTCCGCTTCGGCGGTGTCTCGCTCGACGCCTTCTTCGATGTGGTGCGGCCCCATGGGTCCGCCACCCATGCCGTCGCCCGCTCGCACACCGGCTACACCACGAACCTGCCGCTCGCCGACCTCACCGGCGGGCGGGCCTGGATCGCCTGGGAGTACGACGGCGAGCCGCTGGCGCCCGAACACGGCGGTCCCGCGCGGCTGCTGGTGCCGCATCTGTACTTCTGGAAGAGCGCCAAGTGGATCGCGGGCATCACGCTCCTCGACCACGACGAGCCGGGCTTCTGGGAGGGCAACGGCTACCACGAGCGGGGCAACCCGTGGGAGGAACAGCGGTACTCCGGTGACTGATCCGCTTTCCGAGACGACGGCCACGAGCCTCACCGCACCGGCGCCCACACACCCCGCCGCGTCGGCGCCCACAGGCCCCGGCGCCCCGGCCGCTCTCCCGGCACCCCGGACGCGCTTCGCGGTGCCCGCACGCATCGCCGTGGACCAGCAGGTGGCGTCGGCGTGGCAGACGGCCACGCTGACCGGGATCCGGCACGAGACGCCGCACGCGGCCACCTTCCGGTTCGCGGTGCCGGGCTGGGCGGGGCATCTGCCGGGACAGCATCTGATGCTGCGGCTGACCGCCGAGGACGGCTATGTGGCGCAGCGCCACTATTCGATCGCGTCCGCGCCGGACGATTCCGGACACATCGAGCTGACCCTGGACCGGGTGCCGAACGGTGAGGTCTCGGGCTGGTTCCACACGGTGGCCCGGCCCGGTGACACGGTGGAGGTGCGCGGTCCGCTGAGCGGCTTCTTCGCCTGGCCGGGCGACCGGCCCGCGCTGCTTCTCGGGGCCGGTTCCGGGGTCGTACCGCTGATGTCGATGGTGCGGTACCACCGGGCGCGGGGCCTGTCCGTGCCGCTGCGGATGCTGGTGTCGGCGCGGAGCCCCGAGGAGCTGATCTACGCCCGGGAGCTGGGCGCGGAGACGACGGCCGTGTTCACGCGCAGCGCCCCGGCGGGGACGCCGGTGGGTCGTATGGCGGCCGCACATGTGGCGCCGCTCCTGACCGAGCCGCCTGCAGGTGGGTGGGAGGCCTATGTGTGCGGCTCCAACGGGTTCGCCGAGCACGCCTCCCGGCTGCTGGTGGCGGTCGGCCAGCCGGTGGACCGGATCCGCATCGAACGCTTCGGCTGAGGGACCGCGTAACGCGCCGGTGCGCCGCTGGCGTGGCCGTGGGGCGCGTGCCGCGAACCGTGCTCCAGGTGGGCTTGAAGTCGCGGTACGCCGGGTGAACGAGGTGCGCCGTACGGGGTACGAAACGAGTGTGGACGCTCGTGCGCGGGTGGCGGCGGACCGGTGATCCGGTTCCTCCGGTCCTCCGGCTCCGGCCGACGGCGAGGAGGTGGACATGCGGACCCGGATGCGTGGCTGGCGCTGGCGGCACAATCCGCTGCGGCGCCGGTCGGACGTCGTGGAGGCGTGGACGGTGCTGGTTGTCGCCGTCCTGCTGTTCGTGGTCGCGCCTCTGACGGGGGTGGCGGCGGGCCTGTACGCCCATGACCGGGCCGAGAACCTCGCCCTGACGCAGCGGGCCGAGCGGCACCGGGTGCACGCGGTGGTGGTCGGCTCCGCCGCCGAGCCGCTGCCCACGGTGCAGGGCGACCGCGACCATCCGTACCGCGCGCAGGTCCGCTGGACCGAGCCGGGCAAGGGCATGCGTACCGCCCTGGCCCGGGTGCCGGCCGGGTCCCGGGCCGGCGACGTGGTGACCGTCTGGTTCGACGGCCAGGGGCGCGGTGTGGCCCCGCCGCCCAACGAGGTGGCGGTGTGGCAGCACACGGTCACCATCGGCGTGTGCGCGACGGCCGGCGCGGCGGGGGTGGTGCTCCTCGGCCATGCCGTGGAACGCCGGATCGCGCTGCGTCACCGGCTGGACGAGTGGGAGCGGGAGTGGGCACGCACGGGACCACGATGGACCCAGCCCCGAGCCTGACCCGCCCCTGACCCGCCCCTGACCCGTTCCTCCCCGTACCGGGCGGCCCGCCCGCACCCGTACGGTGGCCTGACGTGTCCTCCCTTCACCAAGGCGGTTGTTGATGGCCCTGTTCGACCTCCCCCTCGACGAACTGCGCACGTACCGCTCGGAGTCCGGCGCGCCCGAGGACTTCGACGCCTTCTGGGGCAAGACCCTCCAGGAGGCTCGCGAGCACGACCTGGACGTCCGCTTCGAGCCGGTGGACACCGGCCTGGCCACGGTGCGGGTGTACGACGTGACGTTCGCCGGGTTCGGCGGTCACCCGGTGAAGGGCTGGCTGCTGCTGCCGGCCGGGGCGGAGGAGCCGCTGCCGCTGGTGGTGGAGTTCCTCGGCTACGGCGGCGGGCGCGGGCTGCCGCACGAGAAGCTGCTGTGGGCGTCGACGGGCCGGGCGCACTTCGTGATGGACACCCGCGGACAGGGCAGCGCCTGGGGCGGCGGGGGCGGCACGACCGACCCGGTGGGCGCCGCGCCCGCCTATCCGGGGTTCATGACCCGGGGCGTCGACGCGCCCGAGAACTACTACTACCGCCGCGTGTTCACGGACGGCGTCCGCGCGGTCGAGGCGGCCCGCGCGCACCCGCTGGCCGACGCCTCGCGGACCGTGGTGATCGGGGAGAGCCAGGGCGGCGGCATCGCGCTCGCCGTCGGCGGTCTGGTCCCCGACCTGGCCGCGGTCGCCCCGGACGTCCCGTTCCTGTGCGACTTCCCGCGCGCCGTGACGCTGACGGACCGTCACCCGTACCGGGAGATAGGCCTGTTCCTCAAGACGCATCGCGGCCGCGCAGCCGACGTGCTGCGCACGCTCTCGTACTTCGACGGCGTGCACTTCGCGGCCCGCGGCCGGGCCCCGGCCCTGTTCTCGGCCGCCCTGGAGGACCAGACCTGCCCGCCGTCGACCGTGTTCGCGGCGTTCAACGCCTGGGCGCACGAGGACAAGGCGATCGAGGTGTACGACTTCAACGACCACGAGGGCGGCGGCCCGTTCCAGGAGGAGCGCAAGCTGCGCTGGCTGCGGTCGTACGCCTGAGGGTGCGCGTCCGCACCCTTCCCTCCAGTCCGACCAGTCGGTACGTTCAGGGGGCCCCGGGCCGGTGGTGTGTCGCGGCCCGGGTTTCCCGGCGACGACGGAGGTTCGATGTCCGCGCACGAGGCACAGGTCCACGGCCACTGCGACCCGCGGTTCACGGCGGTGCGGGAGGCGTTCGAGGAGAACTTCCGGGAGCGGGACGAGCTGGGCGCCGCGGTGGCGGTGACCGTCGACGGCGCGACCGTGGTGGACCTGTGGGGCGGCTGGGCGGACCCGGCCCGCACCCGCGCGTGGGAGCGGGACACCGTGGTCAACGTGTGGTCGACCACCAAGGGCCCGGTGGCGCTGTGCGCGCACATCCTCGCCGACCGGGGGCTGCTGGACTTCGACCGGCCGGTGGCCGCGTACTGGCCGGAGTTCGCGGCGGCGGGCAAGGAGCGGGTGCTCGTCCGGCATCTGCTGTCGCACCGCGCGGGACTGTCCGGCCTGCGGGAGCCGCACGCCCTGGAGCAGCTCTACGACTGGGAGCTGACGACCGCGCGGCTGGCGGCGGCCGAGCCGTGGTGGGAGCCCGGCACGCGCTCGGGGTATCACGCGCTGACGTACGGCTTCCTGGTCGGCGAGGTGGTGCGGCGGGTCTCGGGACTGAGGCCGGGGGCGTTCCTGGAGCGGGAGGTGACCGGTCCGCTGGGGATCGACTTCACCATCGGTCTGCCGGAGAAGGAGTCCGGCCGGGCGGCCGAACTGGTGCACCCGCGGGTCGTGGACGCCGGCGAACAGGCCGCCGTTTTCAGTCAGTTGGATCCGGCGGCGATCGCCGCGCTGGCGAATCCGCTGGTGGGCGCGGCGCAGGCGAACTCGCCGGAGTGGCGGGCGGCGGAGATCCCGGCGGCCAACGGGCACGGCACCGCGCGGGCCGTCGCCGCGCTCTACGGCGTCTTCGCCGGGCGCGGCTCCCACGGCGGCCGGCGGATCCTGTCGCCCGAGGCGGCGGAGCGGGTGCGCGAGGGGCAGGGCAGGTGTCGCGATCTTGTGCTGGGGGCGGGCTTCGAGCATGAGACGGAAGTCGGGCTCGGTCTGTGGCTCAGCGGGCCCAACGGCTCCTACGGCCCCGATCCGCGGGCTTTCGGACACGACGGATTCGGCGGTTCCTGCGGGCTCGCCGATCCCGACGCGGGCGTCTCCCTCGGCTATACGATGAACCGGATGGGGCCGCACATCGCGGACGACCCGCGCAAGATGGCCCTGGTGGAGGCCCTGTACCGGGCCCTGTGACGTCCGGATCACGCGGGTCGGTTTCGGCCGAACCGGCAGGCCGCTCTTCCCTTGTGGTTTAGACCAATGCTAGATGTGGTCGCGCAATGAGCCCGCACGGCTACGTCTGGTCACCAACAGGAGGCGCGGCATGGCCCGCACCACCCCGCACGATCTCCCGAACGATGCCCCGCACGATGCCCCGAGCGATCCGCCGCATGCTCTCCCGGACGGTTCCCCGCAGGGCGACGACCGGCCCTTGTACTGGCGGGTCGCGTCGCTGCTGCTCGACGAACTGCGCGACGGCACCGTTCCGCCGGGGGAACGGCTGCCGAGCGAGCGGCACCTGGCCGCACACTTCGGGGTCAGCCGGGAGACGGTCAGGCAGGCGCTGGAGGTGCTGCGGCGCGACGGTCAGGTCGCCACCGACCGGCGCGGCAGCCACGCCACGCTGTCCGGACGGCCGGTCCAGGACCCGCTCTCGCTGACCTTCCCGGTGGGCGCCCGGCCGGACGACCCGTACGCGGTGGACCGGGCGACGGTGACCTGGGAGGCGCCGCCGCCCGAGCATGCGCGAGCCCTGGGGCTGGCCCCGCACCGGCCGACGCTGGTGCACCGCTACCGGTCGGACACCCCCGACGGCCGGTCGCTGCGCACGGCGGTGACGTCGTTCTCGGCGGTGGCGCTCTCCGAGGTCGCGGAGCTGGGCCGCTACCGCGACCGGGCCGACGGGGCCACCCCCGCGCAACTGCGCCGGGCCTACGACTGGATGCGCAAGGCCGGCCTGGCCCTGCACCACCGGGACGCCATCACCCAGGTCGGCGACGCCTCCTCGGTCCGGGTGACCCGGCGGGTGCACGACCAGTACGCGCGCCCGCTGGAGATCACCGATCTGGTGGTGAACGCCGAACAGGACGCGCTGGTCTACGAGTTCACCCTTCCTGCGGCCGGGTGACCCCCGTCCGCCGACGGGCCACGACCAGCCGGGCGCGGGGACTGCCGTCGTCGCGCCGCCCGAACTCGGGCAGGGCCCGCAGCTCGACCGCGAAGCCGGCCCGCGTCAACTCCCCCATGACGTCGCCGAGCCGGAAGGATCGGTAGTACATGACGAACGGCGGCCGCCACACGGCGTTGCGCACCCGCATCACCGCGTCGAAGCCGAGCAGCATCCAGAACGCGAGGCCCGACGGGCGGGGCGGGGCGAGGACGGGGAAGGCGAACCGGCCGCCCGGCCGCAGCGCCGCGTGCACCTGGGCGAACAGCCCGGGCAGCTCCCGGGGCAGGAAGTGGCCGAACGCGCCGAAGCTGACCACCAGGTCGAAGGCGGCCGTGAACGGCAGGGCGCGGGCGTCCGCGCGCACCCAGGCGATGTCCGGCCCGGCGGTCCGCGCCCGCTGCCCCCGCGCCGCACCCGCGCTCCGGCGCCGGGCGACCTCCAGCATGCCCGCGCTGAAGTCGACCCCGGTGACGCTGCCGCGGCACAGCCCGGTCAGCACCTCCAGGCCCGCGCCCGTGCCGCAGCACAGGTCGAGCCCGTCCTCGAACGGGCCGAGCGGGTCCAGCGCCTTCGCCACGGCCTCCAGCACCGCGTCGGGGGTGCGGAAGGGGGTGTGGTCGAACTTCGGGGCGAGCAGGTCGTAGCCGTGCTCGACGGACGACAGCGCCTGTACGGCGAGCTCGCGCAGCGTGGGGCCTTCGGGGCTGAACATGCCTTCAGCCTAGGGTCTGTCTTCCGGATCAGGCCGGCTCCGGCCGACCGAGCTTCCTGGCGGACCCGAGCGGGGTCTGGTGCGTGCAGCTGCAAGGCGGAGGAGGGAGTCGACGCGTGGGGGTCCCCCCGCGCGAGCCCCATTCGAGCGTGGGGGAGTCGGCGACCGACGACAACGCCGCAGATGTGCGTGCCAGGGCCCGCGACCCCGGCAAGATCCGGAAGACAGGCCCTAGGTGCACGCCGTCAGCTCTTCAGCTGATCGAGGGTGGCCCTGGTGTCGGTCTTCAGCCAGTCGGTGACGTCGCTGAGCGCGGGCGGGTTCTTGTCCTGGTCGTACGAGCTGAGGTAGGCGCTGTAGCTCATCGTGTACGTCATCCAGCCGTCGCGCACGGCGAGGGTGGCGTAGCGCGAGCCACTGGAGGAGGAGCCGCTGGTGGTGTCCTGGCTCACCAGGTAGGCCTCGTCGCCGATGCCCTTGACCGGGCTCACGTCGTAACCCGTGTGGCTGTCGCCGTAGTTCTTCCAGGTGGCGGTGAACTCCGGTGCGGGGTCGGTCTTCCGGTGCAGGTCCACCTGGACGGACAGATAGGCGTCCGCGTAGGTCGATCCGGACTTCTTGAGGCTCAGGCTGCAGTAACTCTCGTCCAGCGCCTTGTCCTTGAGGGAGTTGTGCGTCGGGGAGGTGTCGTTCTCGGGGTACTCGTCCTTGAACGACGAGTAGTCCGCGCCGGAGCACATGTTGGCGGGCGCCGAGTAGCCCCGCAGATCGGCGCTGTCGCCCACGCCACCGAGCAGGAACACGCCGGCCGCCCAGGCCGCGGAGGCCACCACGGCGCCGACGGCGGCCCACAGCACCGCCCGTCCTGCGCCACCGCCACCGCCACCGCCGCCGGGCGGCGGGACGGGCACCGGCCCGTACTGCGGGGCCTGGGCGTACGGGTTTCCCGGCTGCGGCTGGGCCGGCAGGCCGGGCTGCGGCTGGGCCGGCTGACCGACCAGCGTGGGCTGCGCGTAGAAGTTCCCCGGCGGAGGCGACTGCGGGTGGGGATACGGGTAGGCGGCCGGCTGTGCTGGGACTGCCGATTGCGGCGCAGGCGCACCCGGTTGCGGCGCCGGCGGACCGGGCTGCGGCGCGGGCTGGTCGGCCGGCTGCGAGGGCTGCGGTGGCGTGGACATGTCGTGACGATAGTGCACGGTTGGCGGTCAAGTCCCCTGACGTCCGGGATCGTTATGGTCTAAGGACATCTGATACGGATCCACGACATCGCGACACCCCCGGCCGCCCCGCCCCGTGCGCGCCTCAGGGCACCAGGCGCACCGGAAGGGCTCGCACACTGTTGCCGACGAAGCTGGCGTGCCGGATCAATTCCGGTTCCTGGACGGCGAGTTCCAGTGCCGGGAAGCGGGTGAACAGCCGCTCCAGCGCGACGGTGGCCTCCAGGCGGGCCAGCGGAGCGCCCAGGCAGTAGTGGGCGCCGTGCCCGAGGGAGAGGTGGCGTACCGCGTCGGCGCGGGCGGGCCGGGTGACGTCGAATCGGTCGGCGTCCGGGCCGTGGGCGTCCTGGTCGCGTCCGGCGGCGGAGTAGCCCGCGAGGACCGGGGTGCCGACGGGTATCAGCGTGCCGTCGACCGTGAGGTCCCGCACCGGGTAGCGGAACGGGAAGTAGCTGACCGGCGCGTCCCAGCGCAGGGTCTCCTCCACGACGTCGGCCCAGCTCGCCCGGCCCGCGCGCACCAGGTCGAGCTGGTCGCGATGGCCGCACAGGGCGCGTACGGCGTTGGTGATCAGGTTGAGGGTGGTCTCGTGCCCGGCGATGATCATCAGCACCAGGGTGCCGATCAGCTCCTGCTGGTCGAGCCGGTCGCCGCCCTCGTCGCGCGCGGCGATGAGAGCGCTGGTGAGGTCGTCGCCGGGCTGCGTGGCCTTCGCGGCGGCGATCTCGCCGAGGACGGCGACGAGTTCCCGGTTGGCGGCGACGGCCTCGTCCGGGCCGATGTCGGTGGCCACGACCTGGCTGCTCAGGTGGTGCAGCCGGGCACGGAACTCCACGCCGACGCCCAGGAGTTCACTGATGACGCCCATGGGCAGCGGCAGCGCGAAGTGCCGGCGCAGATCGGCGACACCGTCGCCGGCCTCAGCGGCGGCCGCCAGGTCGTCCAGCAGTGAGGAGGTCAGCTCTTCGACACGCGGGCGGAGTTCCTCGACCCGGCGGGGCGTGAAGGCCCGGCTGACCAGGGACCGCAGCCGCCGGTGGTCCTCACCGTCGGCAGTGGTCATGCCCCGCACCGTCGCGAAGGTCAGCAGCGGCCAGCCGGGGGCGATCCGCCCCTTCCGCAGTGCCGTGAAGTACTGTGCGTCCTTGGCGACTTCGGGATGCTGCAGAAACTCCTTCAGCGCTTCGTGCCCGAGTACGGCCATCCCCTCGATCCCGCCCGGCAGTTCGACCGGGGTCACGGCACCGTGCGCCAGCAGCCGCGCGTTGTCGGCGTGCGGGCAGCCCCCGGCGGGGTCCAGGCGGTGCGGGGGTCTGGCGGGCGAGGTCTCCACGATGCTCCTGACGGTCGTCCGGGCGACGGTACGTGGTCGATCGTAGGCATGCGCGGGCCGCGACGGAGCCGGGTCGCGCGTCAACCCGGCGGGCGCGGTGGCCGGAAAACAGCGAGGGAATATCGGCGCACGGCTTCCTGTTGACCATCCCGAGAGCACCGGTATAGTGCGATCAGCGCAGGTGTGCGTCCCGTCGTCCGGGCGCCGTTGCCGCTGTCTCTTCACCCAGCCCTCGTGCCGATGGTTTCCGTCCGGCCCGGGCTTCTTCTCAGCATCACCTCGTGACCAGGGCTTTCATCGCCGTACCCGAGGTGTCGTTCGCGCCGCCCGGAGGCAGGTCCGTCCGTCTCCCCCACGCGGCTTCCCCCTCCCCCTCTGTTTCCCCTTCCGTCGAGACCATCCGAGACCGTCCGAGAAAGGACGTCCCATCCATGACCACCACACTCGAACCCACTCCAGCGGCGCCGCAGGCCCCGGCCGAACGCCTCGTCACCGGTGTCCTCGACATCGACGGGCACGGGAAGGGGTATCTGCGGGCCCCGACCTGCCTTTCCTCCCCCGCCGACCCCCAGGTGCCCCCGGCGCTGATCCGCCGGTACGGCCTGCGCAAGGGCGATCTCGTCGAGGGCGTCCGCGGGGCACAGCGCACCCTGACCGAGGTCGCCCGCGTCAACGGGCTCGCGCCCGACCGGCTGCGGGGCCGCCGTCACTTCCGCGATCTGACCCCGCTGCATCCGCACGAGCGGATCCGCCTCGAACACCCGGCGTCCGGCCTCGCCGGACGCGTCACCGACCTGTTCGCGCCGGTAGGCAAGGGGCAGCGCGGACTGATCGTGGCCCCGCCGAAGAGCGGCAAGACCGTACTGCTCCAGCAGCTGGCCGCCGCCGTCGCCGGCAACCACCCCGAGTGCCGGCTGATGGTCGTCCTGCTGGACGAGCGCCCCGAGGAGGTCACCGACATGCGCCGCTCGGTGCGCGGCGAGGTGTACGCCTCCACCTTCGACCGGCCGGCCAGGGAACACATCGCGCTCGCGGACCTCGTCGTCGAGCGGGCCAAGCGGCTGGTCGAGGCCGGCGAGGACGTCGTCGTCCTGCTGGACTCCCTGACCCGGCTGTGCCGCGCCCACAACAACGCCTCCGCCGCCGGCGGACGCACCCTCAGCGGCGGGGTGGACGCGGGCGCGCTGCTCGGCCCCAAGCGGTTCTTCGGCGCCGCCCGGCAGGCCGAGGAGGGCGGCTCGCTCACCATCCTCGCCACCGTGCTGGTGGACACCGGCTCGCGTGCCGACGGCTACTTCTTCGAGGAGCTGAAGAGCACCGGCAACATGGAGCTCCGGCTGGACCGGGAGCTGGCCGGCCGCCGGGTCTTCCCGGCCGTGGACATCGACACCACGGGCACGCGCCGCGAGGAACTCCTGCTCACCCCGGCCGAGTTGACGGCCGTACGGGGGCTGCGGCGCGCCCTGCGCTCCCGGGAGGGCGGTCCGGCCGCCCTGGAGACGCTGCTGGAGCGGATGCGGGACACCCCCGACAACGCCGCGTTCCTGCGCCGCGTCCAGCCGACGCTACCCGCTGGCTGAGCGATACCGCCCCCGCCACGGCATGAGCGGTACCCGGGCACCCCGTAGTGCGGCATCCGGGTTGCTCCGCTGGGCCGTTCGGCGCGGGCAGCGCGCCGCGCCACCCTCCCCTTCTTAGTTTGATCATATGAACACCGGATTCTCTCGTCGGGCGGTCGTGTCGGCCTGTTCCCTGTGCGTGGCGGGCGCGCTGGCACTCGGGCCGGCCGCTGCCGCCACGGGTCACCGCGCGGGGGAACCCGCTCCGCCCCGGCCGCACGCGGCCGTCCCGCAGCCGTCGCTGCTCTACGGCTCCGGCGTTCAGGTGCGCCCGCTGGCCGGGGCGCCGCAGGTGCCGGACGTCTCCGCGCTGTCCTGGCTGGTCGCGGACGCGGACAGCGGTGAGGTGCTGGCCGCGAACGAGGCGCACCGCAAACTGCCGCCCGCGAGCACCCTGAAGACCCTGTTCGCCCTCACCGTGCTGCCCGGCCTGCCCGCCGGGCTGCGGCACACCGTCCGGTACGAGGAGCTGGCGGGCGTCGGCGAGGGCAGCAGCCTCGTCGGTGTCGAGGAGGGCCACACCTACCAGGTGTCCGACCTGTGGAACGGGGTCTTCCTCAACTCCGGCAACGACGCCGTGCACGTGCTCGCGTCCCTGAACGGCGGCTGGGACGCCACGGCCGCCCGGATGCAGACGAAGGCCCGTTCCCTGGGCGCTCTGGACACCCACGTCGTCTCCCCCGACGGCTACGACGCCCCGGACCAGGTGTCCTCGGCGTACGACCTGGCGGTCTTCGGCCGCGCCGGGCTGCGCAACCCCGACTTCGCCCGGTACTGCTCCACCGCGCGCGCCGAGTTCCCCGGCGACGGATGGCCGTACGCCATCGAGAACACCAACCGGCTGCTGACCGGCGAGGACGGTGTGGCGCCGTATCCGGGGCTGATCGGCATCAAGAACGGCTACACCAGCAACGCGGGCAACACCCTGGTCGCGGCGGCCCGCCGGGGCGGCCGCACCCTGGTGGTCACGGTGATGAACCCTCAGGAAGGCGGCGGGTTGGCGGTGTACGAGGAGGCCCGCGAGCTGCTCGACTGGGGCTTCGCCGCCGCCGGCCGGGTGGATCCGGTGGGGTCGCTGGACGGGCTGCGCCCCGCGCCCAAGGGCGGGCAGACCGCCGTACCGGTCGCGGCGGCCACGTCCCCGGCGCCGGACGACGACTCGGACTGGTCGGGGACCGCCACCGTCGCGGGTCTCGCCGTGCTCGGCGCGGGTGCCGTGGCGATCGCGCTGCGCGTCAAGGGCGGCCGGGCGGCAGGCGGCTGACCGGTCGGCAGACCCAGCAGCAGGCCCAGTGTGATCCAGGTGTAGACGTTGCTGCCGAGGAAGCCGTCGATGCCCGAGGCGTCCTCGAACCAGAGCCACACCACGCTGGTGCACAGCACCGCGTACAGGGCGCCCGCGATCCGTCGGTGTCCGGCGCGGGCCAGCACCACGAAGGACGGCAGCAGCCACACCAGGTGGTGCACCCAGGTGATGGGGCTGACCAGGCAGGCCGCCGCTCCGGTGAGGGCGAAGGCCGCGGTCCAGTCGCCAGCCGCCACCGCGCGGCGCGCCTTCGCCGCCCATACGCACAGCACCAGCAGGACCGCCACGGCCCACAGCGCCCGGTCCGGCTCGCCGAGCCGGGCCAGGACACCCTGCAGCGACTGGTTGGAGACGTAGTCGAGCCGGCCGACCCGGCCGGTCTCCCAGAGCGCCTCGGTCCAGTAGAAGCGGGACGCGTCCGGGTCCGCCCAGGCGGCCAGCGCGGTCGCCGCCAGGGCGACGGCGGTCGCCGTCCCGGCCGCGCGCCGGCGCCCGGCGAGCAGCAGCAGACCGATGAACAGGGCAGGGGTGAGCTTGATCGCGGCGGCGAGCCCGATCCCGGCGCCCGCCCAGCGGCCCCGACCGGTCGTCAGCAGCCAGGAGTCGCCGAGGACCAGGGCGAGCAGCAGCAGGTTCACCTGGCCGAAGCTGACGGTGTCCCGTAGCGGCTCGAACAGGGCCAGCCCGCACAGGGCCAGCGACCAGCGGTACCAGCCGTGCCGCCGCCAGCGGGGCCCCGCCAGGATCCGCAGGACCACGGCGAGCGCGGCGAGGTTCACCAGCAGGGACGCCACGATCGCGGTGTTCCGGCCGAGGACCGCCAGCGGCAGCATGACGAGCGCGGCGAACGGCGGGTAGGTGAAGCCGTACGACGTCCCCGGCACGTGGTAGTCGTAGATCCGGCCGCCGTGGTGGACCCAGGTGTGCACGGTGCCGTAGTAGACGCGCAGGTCGAAGAAGTCGCGCAGCAGCGGCACGGTCGCTGTGAACACGGTCACCGCGATGGCGAGGGCGAGCACGAGGAGCAGGCGGCCCCGGTCGGTGCGAGGGTTCGGCAACGTCGGTTTCCTCGTCGTCGGCAACGTCTGTGGTGTCCCGCTCATGCCGTACGCCCCGGTGCCGGAGCCTGCGCCGTCAGGTGGGCCTGCCACAGCACGACCACGCCGAGCACCCCGCCGGACACCGCGAGCACGAGCTGGCCGGCGTCCGCCGGTCCGCCGCTGGGCAGGACGGCCAGGGCGAGCACGCCCGCCAGCGCCGCCACCCGGTGCCGTACGGAGGTGCTGGGCGCGGCGGCCGCGATGAGGAACAGGCCCCACAGCACGTACCAGGGCCGGATCGCCGGGCCGAACACGGCGACCGTCAGCAGGCTGAGGCCGAGCGCGTACACGGGCCGGAAGCGCAGCCTGAGCCATATCAGCAGGACGGCGACCGCGGTCGCGGCGAGGCCGAGCAGATGCCAGGCCGGGACGGCCAGCGGGGCCAGGTTGCTGCCGAGGTGGTCGAGCAGAGCGCCGGTGGCCCGGCCGAGCAGGCTGGTGAGCGCCCAGTTGTGCGGGGAGACGGGGGTGTCCAGGGCGCCGATCCAGCCGTAGCCGGTGCCGGCCACGGCGGTGGCGGCGACCGTGGTGACGGCGGCGCCGACGGCGGTGGTCAGGACGGCGCGCAGCGGCGGGCGCCCGGCGCGGGCCTGGAGGGCCACCACCGCGAGGAGGCCGAGCACGGCGGGCGCCTTGACCAGCGCCGCCAGCGTGACCAGGACGGCTCCGAGCACGGGCCACCGGCCGCGCGCGGCGACCAGCCCCAGTCCCAGCAGGCCGAGCATGATCGCGTCGTTGTGGGCGCCCGCGACCAGGTGCAGCAGGACCAGCGGGTTCAGGGCGCCGAGCCAGAGCGCGGCCGCCGGGTCGGCGCCGCTGTGCCGGGCCAGGCGGGGCAGCGCCGCCGCCATGAGGGCCACGCCGAGCAGGGCGAGCAGGCGCATGCCGAGGAGTCCGGCGGGCAGTTCGCCGCGGGTCAGCGCGCTCAGCGCGGAGGCCAGGCCCAGGAAGGCGGGACCGTAGGGTGCGGCGGTGTGCTGCCAGACCGGGGCGACCTCGTCGGCCAGCGGCCCGCCGAGCGTGTCGGGCCCCTCGGCGTACACGTCCATGTGGGCGTCGACCATGGCGCCCTGCGCCAGGTAGCTGTAGACGTCCCGGCTGAACAGCGGGGGCGCCAGCAGCAGCGGGCCGGCCCAGACGGCCAGCACCAGCAGCAGGGCACGCGGGGTCGGCGGCTGGGGGCCGCGCACCAGGCGCCCGAGCAGCACCCAGGCCGCTATGAGGAGCACGACACCGAAGTAGACCCCGACCAGTCCGAGCGCGGCCTGCGCGGAGGCGGGCGCCAGGAGATCGCGCACGGGCAGGGCACCGGCCGTCTCACCGCCCAGCGCGAGGCAGGCGGTGCCGGTCAGGCCGAGCAGCCGGCAGCGGCGGAGATCGACGGGGAATGCGATGGCCAACACTGGCTCAGCGTGTCGACACCGGGTGGCCGGGAGGCGACGTTCCCCTCCCCTGCAGGCAGCCCGTACGTGTCCGGCGTGTGAGGACCGATGACGTTTCCGTCAAATCACTTCCCTCAGAACGCTCCCTCAGACCACTTCCTCAGATCACTTCCGTCAGAACACCGACAGTCCGGTGAGCGTGGTGAACCGGTCCAGGGCGGCGACGCCGGCGACCGAGTTGCCGCGTTCGTCGAGTCCCGGGCTCCACACGCACAGCGTGCACCGGCCGGGCACGATCGCGATGATCCCGCCGCCGACGCCGCTCTTGCCGGGCAGCCCGACGCGGTAGGCGAAGTCGCCGGCCGCGTCGTACGTACCGCACGTCAGCATCACCGCGTTGACCTGCTTGGCCTGGCTGCGGGTGAGCAGCCGGCTGCCGTCGGCGCGGATGCCGTGCCGGGCGAGGAAGCCGGCGGCGAGGGCGAGGTCGGCGCAGGAGGCGGCGATGGAGCACTGCCGGAAGTACTGGTCGAGCAGGGCCGGCACCGGGTTGTCGATGTTGCCGTAGGACGCCATGAAATGGGCGAGGGCGGCGTTCCGGTCGCCGTGCGCGGTCTCGGAGGCGGCGACCTCGAAGTCGAAGTCCAGGTCCGGGTTGCCGCTCTCGGCGCGCAAAAAGGCCAGCAGCTCCCCGGCCGCGTCTCCGGTACGGGTCTGGAGGCGGTCGGTGACGACGAGCGCGCCCGCGTTGATGAAAGGATTCCGCGGGATGCCGTTCTCGTACTCCAGCTGCACCAGGGAGTTGAACGGGTTGCCGGAGGGTTCGCGCCCCACGTGCTCCCACAGTGCGTCGCCCTCGCGGGCCAGGTCGAGGGCGAGCGTGAAGACCTTGGTGATGGACTGCGTGGAGAACGGCTGCTGCCAGTCCCCCACCCCGTACACCGTGCCGTCCAGTTCGGCGAGGGCCATGCCGAAGCTGCGGGGGTCGCAGGCGGCGAGGGCCGGGATGTAGTCGGCGGACCGGCCGCGTCCCGGGGTGCGGTCGATCTCGTCCATGATGCGGTCGAGCACCGGCTGGAACTGCGAGGTCATGATCGTCATCATGCCGCACTCCTGTCTTCCGGGCGCCGTGAGGGTTCGGTCCCCGAAGGTGTGGTCCCTGGGGGTGTTGTCCCCGGGGGTGTTGTCCCCGGGGGTGACGACGCAACTCGCGTGCCGCCCGCCCGTCCCGTGTTCCCGGTCGGGCGGGCGGCACGCGGCCTGCCGGCTCCGTCAGATGGCCGGCGCGGTGGGGGTGCCGGCGAGCACCTCCGGGCGGAGCAGATCCGTCAGCCGTTCGGCCGGGAGCAGGCCCTTCTCCAGGACCAGTTCGGCCACGCCCCGGCCGGTGACGAGGGCCTCCTTGGCGATGTCGGTGGCGGCCGTGTACCCGATGTGCGGGTTGAGCGCGGTGACCAGGCCGATGGAGTTCTCCACGGTGGCGCGCAGTGCCTCGGTGTTCGCGCTGATGCCGTCCACGCAGCGCTCGGCGAGGGTCACGCAGGCCGCCCGCAGGTGGGTGATGCTCTCCGACAGGGAGTGCAGGATGATCGGCTCGAAGGCGTTGAGCTGGAGCTGTCCGGCCTCGGCGGCCATGGTGATGGCCACGTCGTTGCCGATCACCTCGAAGGCGACCTGGTTGACGACCTCCGGGATCACCGGGTTGACCTTGCCCGGCATGATCGACGAACCGGCCTGCACCGGGGGCAGGTTGATCTCGCCGAGGCCGGCACGCGGACCGGAGGACAGCAGACGCAGGTCGTTGCAGCTCTTGGAGAGCTTGACCGCGATCCGCTTGAGCACGCCGGACATCTGCACGAACGCGCCGCAGTCCTGGGTGGCCTCGACCAGGTTGGCGGCGGTGACCAGGGGCAGCCCGGTGATGGCGGCGAGGTGGCGGCGGGCGGCTTCGGCGTAGCCGACGGGGGCGTTGAGGCCGGTGCCGATCGCCGTGGCGCCCAGGTTGATCTCATGGATCAGCTCGACGGCCTCGGCAAGACGGCTGCGGTCCTCCTCGATCATGACGGCGTAGGCGGAGAACTCCTGGCCGAGCGTCATCGGCACGGCGTCCTGCAACTGGGTACGGCCCATCTTGAGCACGCCACGGAACTCGACGGCCTTACGGGCGAAGGCGTCCTGCAGGACGGACATCGCCTTGAGCAGTCCCCGTACCGCGAACACCGTCGCGATCTTGACGGCGGTCGGGTAGACGTCATTGGTCGACTGGCCGAGGTTGACGTCCTCGTTGGGGTGCAGGAACGCGTACTGCCCCTTGGCGTGGCCCAGCAGTTCCAGCGCCCGGTTCGCCACGACCTCGTTGGCGTTCATGTTGGTCGACGTGCCGGCGCCGCCCTGGATGACGTCCACGACGAACTGGTCGTGCAGCTTGCCGTCGCGGATCTCCCGGCAGGCGGCGACGATCGCGGCCGCCTTCTCCGGCGCCAGCAGACCGAGTTCCTCGTTCGCGAGGGCGGCGGCCTCCTTGACGGCGGCCAGCGCGTCGATCAGGTGCGGGTAGGCGGAGATCGGAGTTCCGGTGATGGGGAAGTTCTCCGTCGCGCGCAGGGTGTGAACCCCCCAGTAGGCGTCGGCGGGTACGTCACGGTCGCCGAGGAGATCGTGCTCGGGGCGGGTGGCGGCAGTCATGACGAAGAGGTTCTCTTTCTGAGATACAGAGGTGACAGCGCCCCTGGAAGGGGCGCGGGGAACTGCGCGACCAGCCACAGACGGCCCGCAGCGAGAACGCGACCGGAGCGCCCCTACGAACGCGCCGGTCCGCAGACCATCAGGCGCAAGCCGTCAGCGGAACCGGGTCCAGCGCGCGGACAGCGCGCACGCAGCCCACCGGCTCCCCGCCCCCGAGCAGCGCCTCTCCGGCGAACTCGGTCAGCAGCCCGGGGTCGACGCCCGCGCGCGCGAGCGCCGCCGCGGCGACCGGAACGCGGGCGCGATTCGCCCCGTCGGCGATCTTCACGGCGATGGCCCGGCCATCAGGCAGCGCAGCGACCTGCACGCCCTCGAAGCCGTCCTTGGCGAGCAGCCCCGGCACGGCCCGCATCAACGCAGCCACGTCCCGCCCCTTGCCGGAGGCCATGTCGGCGTGCGAGCGCATCGCGTCGGCGACCCGGGCCTCGGGCGTGCCCGGAGCTGCGGTGGTGATGCGGGAGACGGCGCGGGCGAGGCCGTGCAGGGAGATGGAGAACAGCGGCGCGCCGCACCCGTCCACGGTCACCTGGGCCACGCGCTGGCCGGTCAGATCCTCGACGATCTCGGCGATGGCCTGCTGGAGGGGGTGCGCGGGGTCCAGATAGTCCTCCAGGGACCAGCCGTTGAGCCGCGCGGTCCAGAGCATCGCCGCGTGCTTGCCGGAGCAGTTCTGCGCCAGCCGGGAGGGCGCACGGCCCTCCCGGATCCAGGCGTCCCGGACCGCGGGGTCGTACGGCAGGTCGGGGACGTTGCGCAGCCGGTCCTCGGTGAGGCCGGCGAGTTCGAGGATCCGCCGGGTGCCGGCGAGGTGGCGTTCCTCGCCGGAGTGGCTGGCGGCGGCCAGCGAGAGGAGTTCGCCGTCCAGCGGCAGCCCGGCCCGCAGCATGGCGACGGCCTGGACGGGCTTGATGGCCGAGCGCGGGTAGAAGGCGGCCTCGATGTCGCCGAGCTGGAACTGGACCTGGCCGTCGGCGCCGAGGACGACGACGGAGCCGTAGTGGATGCCCTCGACGACGCCGCCGCGGATGAGGTGGGCGACGGGGGCGTGGAGGGGCTCGCGGACGATGGGTGCGTCCGCAGGGGAACTGCTGTACATCACTGCCTGCTTGTCAGGGAGTGCGGCGCGGATCACGCGTCGGCTCCGGTGGTGGACGTGCGCGCTATGCGTCCGCGGATGGCGTACCAGCCCGCGACCAGCGCTCCGACGATCAGCGGCAGGCACAGCACGGTGGTGCGTCCGGCGCCGCCGTCGGCGTACATGAGGACCAGGACGGTGGCGAGGAAGGCCAGCGTCACGAGTTCGGTCCACGGGGATCCCGGCAGCCGGTAGGAGGGCCGGGCCAGTTCGCCCTTCTGGGTCTTCTGCCAGAAGAGCAGGTGACAGATCATGATCATGCCCCAGGTGGCGAGGATGCCGATCGCCGCGAAGTTGAGGACGATCTCGAAGGCGTCCGCCGGGACGACGTAGTTCAGGCCGACACCGAGGACACAGATACCGCTGGTGAGCAGGATTCCGCCGTACGGGACCTGGCTGCGGCTCATCCTCGCGGTGAACTTCGGGGCCGAGCCGCTGACCGCCATGGAGCGCAGGATGCGGCCGGTGGAGTACAGACCGGAGTTGAGCGAGGACATGGCCGCGGTGAGGACGACCAGGTTCATCACGTCGCCGGCCGCGGGGACGCCGATGTGGGACAGGACGGTGACGAAGGGGCTCTCGCCGGCGGTGTACTCGTTCCAGGGCAGGAGCATCGAGAGCAGGACGACCGAGCCGACGTAGAACAGGCCGACGCGCCACATGATCGAGTTGATCGCCTTGGGCATGATCTTCTCGGGGTTCTCGGTCTCGCCCGCCGCGACGCCGACCAGCTCGACGGAGGCGTAGGCGAAGACGACGCCCTGGATGATCAGCAGCATGGGCAGCAGCCCGTTCGGGAAGACGCCGTCGTGGTCGGTGATCAGGGAGGGACCGGGGGTCCCGCCGTCCACGGGGTGCTGGGTGACCAGCAGGAAGATGCCGATGCACATGAAGACGACCAGCGCGCTGACCTTGACGATCGCGAACCAGAACTCCAGTTCGCCGAAGATCTTCACGGAGATGAGGTTCACCGTGAGGACGACGGCCAGGGCGATCAGCGCGATCACCCACTGCGGGATGTCGGAGAACATGCCCCAGTAGTGGGTGTACGTGGCCACCGCCGTGATGTCGGCGATGCCGGTGGTCGCCCAGTTGAGGAAGTACATCCAGCCCGCGGTGTACGCGCCCTTCTCGCCCAGGAACTCCCGGGCGTACGACACGAAGGCGCCGGAGGACGGGCGGTAGAGCACGAGTTCGCCGAGGGCGCGGACGACGAGGAAGGCGAAGACGCCGCAGACGGCGTAGGCGACGAACAGGGAGGGTCCGGCGTCGGCGAGCCGGCCGCCCGCGCCGAGGAAGAGGCCGGTGCCGATGGCACCGCCGATGGCGATCATGTTGACGTGCCGGTGCTTCAGGCTCTTGCTGTAGCCGGCGTCTCCGGCGTCTACATGGGTGGACGATGGGCGCGTCTCGTCTTTGAGGTGCTGTTCGCTCACGCCTCGGGTCCGCCTTCCGTGGGCTGCTCCGTGCGCCCGGGGCGCACGATGTCGGTGAGGGTGGTCTCGACGCGGTCGAGGTGGTGGCTCATCGCCTCGATCGCGTCGTGCTCGGAACCGTCGGTCAGCGCCTCGACGATGGCCCGGTGCTCGCGGTTGGACTGCTCGCGGCGCCCGCCCAGCTCGTTGAGGAAGGCCGACTGACGCGCCAGTGCGTCGCGGATCTCCTCGATGACCCGGCGGAAGACCGGGTTCTGGGCGGCCTCGGCCACGGCGAGGTGGAAGAGGGTGTCCATCGCGACCCACGCGGTGGTGTCCGTCTCCCGTTCCATGCGGTCCAGCAGGTGGGCCAGGTGGTCCAGGTTCTCCGGGGTGCGGCGCAGGGCCGCGTACCCGGCGACCGGGATCTCGACGTGCCGGCGCACCTCCAGCAGATCGCTGGCCGCGTAGTCGCCGAAGGTCGGGTCCTCCACGGCGTTGGCCACCACGAAGGTGCCCCTGCCGGTCCGGGAGATGGTCAGGCCCATCGTCTGCAGCGCGCGCAGCGCCTCGCGGAGCACGGGCCGGGACACCTCGAGGGTGCGGCACAGCTCGGCCTCGGAGGGGAGCTTGTCGCCTATGGCGTACTCGCCGCGCTCGATGGCGCCGCGGAGGTGGCCGAGAACCGCTTCCATGGCGCTCACGCGCCGCGGGGTCCGACCACCTGTCTGGCTGTCTGACAGGTTCACGGGAGCGATCCTGCGGGTTGCGGAAGGCGCCTGTCAAGGCGGGATGTACGAAAACATGCACGGGGTGCGGCGCCCTGAATACGGGCATCCGCACCCCGTGGGGTGGTGAGAGGTGCGCTCAGCTGCTGAGCGTGCCACTGGCGAGCAGGCCGAGCAGGGCCACGCCGATGACGATGCGGTAGATGACGAAGGCGTTGAAGGAGTGCTTGGCGACGAACTTCAGCAGCCAGGCGATGGAGGCGTAGGCGACCACGAAGGACACGATCGTGCCGGCGGCCAGCGGGGCGGCGCCCACGCCCGCGCCGAGGGCGTCCTTGAGCTCGTAGATGCCGGCGCCGGTCAGCGCCGGGATGCCGAGGAAGAAGGACAGCCGGGTGGCGGCGACGCGGTCCAGGTCCAGGACGAGCGCGGTGGACATGGTGGCGCCGGAGCGGGAGAAGCCGGGGAAGAGCAGGGCGAGGATCTGCGAGCAGCCGACCAGCATCGCGTCCTTGAAGGAGGTGTCGTCCTCACCGCGCTTGTGCCGGCCCATCTGGTCCGCCGCCCACATCACACCCGAGCCGACGATCAGCGATCCGGCCACCACCCACAGCGAGGCGAGCGGGCCCTCGATCAGCGGCTTGGCGGCCAGGCCCACCAGCACGATCGGGATGGTCGCGGCGATCACCCACCAGGCGAACTTGTAGTCGTGGTGGTAGCGCTCCTCGCGGTTGGTCAGGCCGCGGAACCACGCGGAGACGATCCGCTTGATGTCCTTGAAGAAGTACACGAGCACGGCGGCGATGGCGCCGACCTGGATGACGGCGGAGAACCCGACGACGGACTTGTCGTCGACGGGGATGTCCATGAGCCCCTCGGCGATCTTGAGGTGGCCGGTGGAGGACACGGGGAGGAACTCGGTCACCCCCTCGACTACTCCGAGGACGACGGCCTGACCGACGGAGATGGCACTCATGGAATCCAGTTCTGAGGAGAGTTGGTCGACAGTGCTGTAGACAGTACTTACTATGCCCGGCCGTACGCCAAGCGCCTAGGCCTTGTCCGGCGGACCGACCCTAGGGACCCTGGCCCCACAAGGCATCGGCGAGAGCGGTGCCCGCGAAGGCCGCCCCCAGGCCCAGGGTCACGCTCGCGACCACGTTCCCGGCAGCGTAGAGCCAGGCACCGGCGTCGGTCAGCCGCAGGGTCTCGTAGGAGAAGGTCGAGTACGTCGTCAGGGCGCCGCACAGACCGGTGCCCAGCAGCAGTTGCAGGTGCGGGCCCGCGGCCCCGGCCGAGGCCGCGCCGGTCAGAAGGCCCAGGATCAGGCAGCCGGTGATGTTCACCACGAAGGTGCCCCAGGGGAAGAGGGAGTCGTGGCGGGCTTGGACGGCGCGGTCGGTGAGATAGCGCAGGGGTGCGCCGACCACGGCCCCCAGGACGACCAGCAGCCAGTTCACAACGAGTTCTTACCCTTCGCATCCGTTCCGTCCGGGCCGGGCGCACGGCCCACGTACCGGACGACCTCGCACTCCTCAAGCGTCACGAGACCTTCGCCGACCAGCTCGTCCAGCTGCGGCAGGAAGGCCCGGACCCGCTCCTCCGTGTCCACCACGACGATCGCCACGGGCAGGTCCTCGCTCAGGGACAGCAGCCGGCTGGTGTGGATGCGGGAGGAGGCACCGAACCCCTCGATCCCCCGGAACACGCTGGCACCGGCCAGCCCGGCGGCGTGGGCGCGGTGCACGATCTCGGAGTAGAGGGGCTTGTGGTGCCAGGTGTCGTCCTCGCCGATGTAGACGGTCAGCCGCAGGGCCCTGCCGTCGAGTGAGGTCATCGCCGCCTCCGGAGGAACAGCAGGCGGGCGGCGGCCGAGGCCAGCCACACCGCCGCGAGGGCCGCGAGCAGGGTCGCGGCGAGATAGAGCAGCCCGGTACCGGCGTGGCCGACGCCGATCAGGCGGCGGATGTCGACGGCGTAGGTGGAGAAGGTGGTGAAGCCGCCGAGCACGCCCGTGCCGAAGAACGGCCGCATCAGGCGGTGGGCGGCCCACACGTCGGTGATCAGCACCATGAACACGCCGATCACGGCACAGCCGATGACATTGGTCCAGAACGTCGGCCACGGGAAGTGGCCGGGCGGGGTGGGCCACGCCAGGAGCAGCGCGTAGCGGGCCGTCGCCCCGAGGGCACCGCCCGCGGCGACCACCGCGACGACGGGCGCCTGGGCACGCCACTCGGGCCGCTGCGGCGGTCCGGGGCGGACACGGATGCTCTCGGCTTCCGGGGCTGTCATGTGCGCAGATCTCCTGTTCGACCCCCGCCCCGACGGGCGATCACGGCCGGGCACCAGGTTACCGCCCGGCCCATCGGGGCCGCCCGGGCCGCCGAGGCCGACCGGACCGTCGGGACCGCCGAGGCCAGCCAGGCCGTCGGGGCCAACCGGGCCAACCGGACCGCCGGGACCGCTCACGCCGTCCGGGCCGCCGGGGCCGCCCAGGCCAACCGGACCGCCGGGGCCAGCCGGGCCAACCGGACCGCCGGGACCGCCCAGGCCAACCGGACCGCCGGGACCGCCCAGGCCAACCGGACAGTCGGGGCCGCCCAGGCCAACCGGACCGCCGGGGCAGCCCAGGCCAACCGGACCGCCGGGACCGCCCAGGCCAACCGGACCGCCGGGACCGCTCAGGCCGTCCGGGCCGCCGGGACCGCTCAGGCCGTCCGGCCCGCCGGGGCCGCCCAGGCCAACCGGACAGTCGGGGCCGCCCAGGCCAGCCGGGCCGCCGGGGCCAGCCGGGCCAGCCGGGCCGCCGGGGCCAGCCGGGCCATCGGGACCGCCCAGGCCATCCGGGCCCTCCGGCGCCCGCTCCCGCGCGGATCGCGGGAGGGGGCGGGCCGGTGCCGGTGGTCACCAGCCCTTCTCGAAGATGCGGGTCACCTCGGCGATGCGGATCTCGTCGCGGCGGTAGTAGGTGCGGCAGCGGACGCGGTGGGTGCGCAGCAGGCCGAGCCGGGTGAGGAAGTCGAGGTGGGCCGTGGCGGTGCGGCGCGGAACGCCGAGCTTGGCGGCGACGGCCCGCGCGGTCACGCCGGTCTCGGCGGGGTCGCGGCGGCGGCCCGTGGGGAAGTGGGCCGCCGGGTCCTGGAGCCAGGCCAGAATGGTCCGCCGTATGTGGCCCGAGGGAGTGCCCATCATGCGTCCGCCTCCGTTCCCGGCGTCCTCGTGCGCGGTGTTCCCCACTGTGGCGCAGGCAGCACGATCGCGTCCGGGTCTCGGCCGCCGTTGTCCGGTACCGAACGGCCGTACGACTGCGGTATGTACACGCCCGGGCCGGGCCTGCCAAGACGAAGGGCCCGGCCGCCCCCTCGCGGCCGAGCCCGGCCCGGGGTGGACCGGCGATGGCCGAACCACGTCATCGGGGAGAACGCCCTGTCGTCGTGGCCGAGCCGGTTCAGTCGTCGAGCCGTTGCGAGCTGATGGAGTTCAACTGTGAGGACAACCCCGTCCACCCGCTGGTGAACTTCCCGCCCAAGGTCCCCGTCACTGGCGGGCCAACACACCCGGGCGGGCAAGCAGGTGCCGGAGGACATCGCCGTCGGCGGTTTCGACGACTCGCCCGCCGCGACCGCCGCCTCCCCGGCGCTCACCACCATCCGCCAGCCGGGGGACCGGATCAGCGCCGAGATGGTGCGGGTGCTGCTCGCGCAGATCGGCGGCGAGGACCCGGCCGCGGTGATCCTGCCGACGGAACTGGTGCGCCGCGATTCGACCTGAGTGCGGCGGTGCCGTCAGGAGCGGCCCGGTCTGACCAGCCCCGTCTCGTAGGCGACGACCACCGCCTGGGCGCGGTCGCGCAGACCCAGCTTGGCGAAGATCCGGGCCACGTGGGACTTGACCGTGGCCTCGCTCAGGGTGAGTTCGGCGGCGAGTTCGGTGTTGGACAGGCCGCGTCCCATCAGGGTCAGCACCTCCCGCTCGCGGGGCGTGAGGGCGGCCAGGTCGGCGGGAACGGCCTGGGCCGTCCGCTCGGCCTCGGCCGCGTAGCGCTCCACCAGGCGCCGGGTGATCTGCGGCGCCAGCAGGGCGTCGCCGGTGCCGACGAGCCGTACGGCCGCTGCCAGGTGCTCGGGGGTGACGTCCTTGAGCAGGAAGCCGCTGGCCCCGAGCGCGAGGGCCGTGTACACGTAGCGGTCCAGGTCGAAGGTGGTCAGCATCAGCACCTTGCGGTCCGGGGACTGCCGCAGGATCAGCCGGGTGGCCTCCAGGCCGTCCATGGCCGGCATCCGGATGTCCATCAGCACGACGTCCGGCTCGAGTTCGCGGGCGGCGGCGACCGCCTCGATGCCGTCGGCGGCCTCGCCCACCACCTCGATGCCCCGGGCGGTGAGGATCAGCCGGAAGCCGGTCCTGATCAGGGTCTGGTCGTCGGCGATCAGCACGCGGGGCGCCCGCTCGGGCTCGTGCGCGGTCACGGGCGGTCCAGGGGGATGCGGGCCCGGACGCGGTAGCCGCCGCCGAGTCTTCGCCGGGCGTCGAGATCACCGCCGTAGACGGCGACCCGCTCGCGCAGCCCGAGCAGGCCGCGCCCGGTGCCCGCGCTGTGCGGTCTCGGTGCTGCCAGCGCGGCAGCCGGTGCGGTGCCGGTCAGCACGCTGGGGCCGGTGTTGAGCACCTCGACGCGCAGGGCGTGGTCGGCATAGCGCACGGTCACCTCCGCCTTGCCGCCGTCGCCGTGCCGGAGCGCATTGGTCAGGGCCTCCTGGATGATGCGGTAGGCGGTCACGTCGATGCCCTGGGGCAGCGGACGCGGCTCGCCCGAGATCCGGACCTCGACCGGCAGGCCGGCGAACGATATCCGGTCGACCAGGTGACCGAGCCGGTCGAGACCGGGCTGCGGGGCGAGCGGCGTTCCCGGGTCGGCGGCGCGGACCGTTCCCGAGTCGGCGCGGGGCGGGCCCGGGTCGACTGCGCGGGCCGGGCCCGGGTCGGCGTCCTCGCCGTTCTGCGCGGGCGCCAGCAGTCCCAGCAGGTGTCTGAGGTCGGTCATCGCGCCCCGCCCCGCGTCCTCGACAGCCCGCAGCGCGGTCGCCGCCTCGTCGGGCATGGTGCCGAGCACCTCGCGGGCGGCGCTCGCCTGGACGACCATGAGGCTGACGTTGTGGCTGACGATGTCGTGCAACTCCCGGGCGATCCGGTCGCGTTCGGCCGCGATCGCGGCCTCGGCGGCGCTCTCCCGCTCCCGCTCCAGCAGCCAGCCCCGCTCCCCCACGGCCGCCTGCCAGCGGCGCCGGGTGCGCACCAGCGCCACCGTGAGCGCCACGACGGCCGCGCACGCCACCGCGAGCGCCGCCGTCAACACGTCGTACTCCCCCATGGCTTCACTCTCTCAGACGGCACTGACATCCGCATCGACCTGGGGATTCAGCGCCCTGCATCCCTGGGATGAGTCCCGCCGCGCAGTGCCGTCCGGGGAGGGATGCCCGGGGCCCCGTCTCCCCCTTAGCGTCCTGTGCATGGTCACTGAGGTGGGAACGGGAGACACCGTCGTACGGCTCGACGGGGTGCGCAAGGAGTACGGCGAGACGGTCGCCCTGGACGGGATGTCGCTGGAGATCCGGGCCGGGGAGGCGGTCGCGGTGATGGGGCCCTCGGGATGCGGCAAGTCCACGCTGCTCAACATGATCGCCGGTCTCGACCGGCCGTCGGCCGGCACGGTCGTCGTCCACGGCGAGAACGTAGGGGAGTTGAGCGAGAAGGGACTCGCGCTGTACCGGCGGCGCCGGATCGGCATGATCTTCCAGTTCTTCAACCTCGTCGACGACCTGTCGGCCCTCGACAACGTGGCCCTGGCCGCCCAGTTGACCGGGACGCCGGCCCGGCAGGCCCGGCGGCGGGCGCTGGAGCTGTTCGAGGAGCTGGGCATCGCGGACCGCCGCAACGCGTACCCCGCGGTCCTCAGCGGAGGCGAGCGGCAACGGGTCGCCGTGGCACGGGCGTTGATGAACCGTCCGGCGCTGCTGCTGGCGGACGAGCCGACCGGGGCTCTGGACAGCCGGGCCGGGGAGCAGGTGATGGACCTGCTGCTGGACCTGAACCAGATCGGCCAGACGCTGGTCATCGTCACGCACGACGAACGTCTGGCGCGGCGCTGCGCGAGCCGGCTGGTGCGGGTGGCCGACGGCCGGGTGACCGGCGAGCACACCCTGGAGCCGTCCGCATGAGGGCGGTGTGGAAGGCCGCCCGGGCGGCCGTACGCAGGCGGAGACTTCAGACGCTGGTCATCTGGCTGGTCACGCTGGTGTCGACGGGGTCGATGGTGGTCGCGCTGGGACTGGTGGACGCCGCGTCGGCGCCGTTCGACCGGGCCTTCGGCAAGCAGCACGGGCCGCATGTCGTCGCCGCGTTCGACTCGGCCAAGGTGTCGGACGCCCAACTCGCGCACGCGGCACGGCGGTCCGGGGTCCTGGCGACGGCCGGACCGTTCCGGCGGGCGACGGTGGACCATCCGCGCGGTGCGAACGACTTCGGTCTCGGCGGCGAGGTCACGGTGGTGGGACGTTCCGGTCCCGGCGGGCCGGTGGACCGGGTCAACCTCTGGGCGGGCCGGTGGCCCGGCCGGCCCGGGGAGATCGTCCTGAACCGGCAGTCCGACTGGACCGCCGACGACATGGGCAAGAAGTTCCGCGTGCCGTCGGGGCCCACGCTCACCGTCGTCGGGTTCGCCTTCGACCTGAGCCACACGGCGGACGCCTGGGTCGTCCCGGACCAGATCGCGGCCCTGCACCCGACCGGCACCCAGATGCTGTTCCGGTTCCGGGACGCGTCGTCGCAGAGCGCGCTGCGCGCGGGCCTGGCCGAGGTGACGCAGAGCCTGCCGAAGGGCGCGCTCGCCGGATCCGAGACGTATCTGGCGCTGAAGCACCGGGTCGGCGGCAACGCGCGCGCGTACGCGCCGTACCTGATGGCGTTCGGCGTCCTGGGCATCCTGGTGGCGGTGCTGATCGTCGCCAACGTGGTCGGCGGGGCGGTGGTCTCCGGGTTCCGGCACATCGGCATCCTGAAGGCGCTGGGGTTCACGCCGGGGCAGGTGCTGGGCGTCTACCTCGTGATGATCTCCGTACCGTCCGTCCTGGGCTGTGCGCTCGGGGCGGTCGCCGGAAACCTGCTGGCGCACCCGTTCTTCCAGTTCGTGTTCACCGGGCCGAACTCCGGGGTGCTGCACGACAGCGTCGGCATCGCGCCCTGGGTGAACGTGGTCGCGCTGCTCGGCATGCCGCTCGTCTGCGTGCTGGCCGCGCTGGGACCCGCGATGCGGGCGCGCCGGATGTCGGCGGCGCGGGCCATCAGCGCGGGAAGCGCTCCACGGGCCGGGCGGGCGCTCGGGATCCAGCGACGGCTGGCGAGTGCCCGGTTGCCCCGGTCGGTGAGCCTCGGCCTGGGGCTGCCGTTCGCCCGTCCGGCGCGCAGCGCGCTCACCTTGGCCGCCGTGGCCCTCGGCGTGACGACGGTGACGTTCGCGACGGGTCTGGCGGCGACGCTGACCGACTTCGGGAACGCCGGACAGCACCCCTTCGACGTCACCGTCTACGTCGGCAACCACCGGCACGGCAAGGAGGTGCGGCCGGTGCACGATGACCGGCAGCTCCAGGCCCTGCTGGAGTCGTTGCCCGGAGCGACCCGGGTCACGGCGCGGTCGGACGAGGAGGCGCTGCTCGTCGGCTCCACCGAGGTGGTCATGTTCGAGGGCCGGCGCGGTGAACTGCCCCTGAACGGCATTCTCGTCCGGGGCCACTGGATGCACCGCACCGGAGAGGTCGTGACCGGCACGGCGTTCCTGCACCGGAACGGCCTGCACGTCGGCGATCACCTGCGGCTGCGCGAGGGCGGCCGCGAGGTCCGGTTGACCATCGTCGGCGAGACCATGGACAACGACCGGCTGGTCGTCGGCGCCTGGCCGACGGTCACCGCCCTGATGCCGGACGTGCAGCCGATCGCCTACCACGTCAGACTCCGCGAGGGCGCCGACCGGCAGGCCTACGCGCGCGCGGTGCGGGCCGCCGACCCGGGTCTGTCCCCCCAGGTGAGCGGCCCGAACAACGTCACGCGCACGATCGTCGGCTCCGCGTCCGCGCTCACCCTGATGCTGGCCCTGGTCTCCTCGCTCGGCGTGTTCAACACGGCCGTCCTCAACACCCACGACCGGCGCCGCGACCTCGGCATGCTCAAGTCGATCGGGATGACCCCCCGCCAGGTCACGGTGATGACGGTGACCTCGATGGCGGTGCTGGGCGCGGTGGGCTCCCTGATCGGGATCCCGCTGGGGATCGTCGGCTACGAGCTGGTGCTGCCGCGGATGGCGGCGGGGGTCGACATCACCCTGCCGGCGTACATGACGGACGTCTGGCACGCCCCGACGCTGGCCGGGCCGGCCCTCGCGGGTGTCGTCATCGCGGTCATGGGCGCACTCGTCCCGGCCCGCCGCGCCGCCCGTCTGACCGTCGCCGAGGTGCTGCACAACGAGTGAGACGGGGTCCGGGAAGCCCGCCGCCGCAACCGGTCAGGATCGGAGAAGCGGCGGCGGGCTCCCTTCTCTAGCGTGAATGCACCGACGGAAGCCCGTCGGACACGCATCGACAAGGAGTGAGTGCCATGAGCGCCGGCCTGCAGACGATCATCTACCCCGTGAAGGACCTGGAGAAGGCCAAGCCCCTCTTCGCCGCCCTGCTGGGGGTCGAGCCGTATGCGGACGAGCCCTACTACGTCGGCTTCAAGGCGGAGGGGCAGGACGTCGGCCTCGACCCGAGCGGGCATGCGAAGGGTCTCACCGGTCCGGTGCCGTACTGGCACGTGACCGATCTGCGGGAGCGGCTGGCGGCTCTGCTGGAGTCGGGCGCGGAGCTGGTGCAGGACGTGAAGGACGTGGGCGGCGGCAGGCTGATCGCCTCGGTGAAGGACACGGACGGGAACATGGTGGGGCTGCTCCAGGACCCGGCCGCCTGAGCCGCCGCCCGAGCGGCGTACGAGCGCTTGCACCCGCACTAGTTGCACTCTCAACAATTGGCCGAAACGGTGCTACGGTGCGGGTATGGCAGTCAAGACGGCCGACACCCGGCTCGAGGAACGCTGGCGGGACATCCTCACGGTGCACGCGCACACGATGTGCGAGATCGACCGGGTTCTGCACCCGTACGGGCTCGGCGCCAGCGACTTCGAGGTGCTGGACCTGCTGGCCACCGAGCCGCCCGGGAAGGGCGACCAGTGCCGGGTGCAGAACCTGGTCGGACGGGTCCATCTCAGCCAGTCGGCGCTGTCCCGGCTGATCGGCCGGCTGGAGAAGGAGGGCCTGGTCGAGCGCTCGGTGTGCGCGGAGGACCGGCGCGGTGTCTGGGTCGCGCTCACCCCCAGGGGCCGCGAGCTGTACGCCGAGGTGCTGCCACTGCAGCGAGCGGTGCTGGAGCGCATGCTGGCCGAACGGGTCGGCTAGGGTCCGCGACGCGGCAAGATCCGGAAGACAGGCCCTACAGCAGCAGCTCCGTCCCGTCCGGCAGGACCTCCACCCCGTGCTCGGCCACGCGCGCGCGTGCGGGTGAGGCCGGGTCGAGCAGCGGGTTGGTGTTGTTGAGGTGGGTGTAGATCCGGCGGGTGCCCAGGTGGCGGGCCAGTGCCTCGAGCGATCCCTCGGGGCCCGTGACCGGCAGGTGTCCCAGGGCCGCCTGCCCGGCACCGGCCCGCACCGCCGTCCCCATCTCGTCGGCGGCGAAGAACGTGCCGTCCAGCACCACGCAGTCGGCCGACGCGCACAGCTCGTCCAGGGCGGGGCTCCAGGCCCCGACACTGGGCGCGTAGACCAGCACTCCCCCGCTGGCCAGGTCCTCGACGCGGTACGCCGTCACCCACGGGCCCTCCGGCTGCGGCGCCTGTGCGGGCACGTACCTCGGGATCCTGGTGCCCAGGGGGTGGGCCGTGACGACCAGCCCGCCGGCCAGCACGAAGCCCCCGTCGGCCTGGCTGTCGGCCCACTCCCAGGCGGCGTAGCGGTCCAGGGCGGCGCGTGCGGGGGTGAGGACGGCACGGACCGGCGGGGCCGCGTAGACCTTGAGGCCCGCGGCTCCGCGCAGTGCGGACAGCCCGGTGACATGGTCGGCCTCGGCGTCGGTGAGCAGCACACCGCGCAGCGGGGTGTCCCGGGGCCCGGGGCCCGGCCACAGGGCCGGGGTGGCGGTGAGCTGGGTGCGCAGGTCGGGGGAGGCGTTGAGCAGCCACCAGTCGCGGCCGTTGCCGGTGACGGCGGCGCATTCCTGGGTGCGGGAGGGCAGTTTGCCGTCCCGGGCGGCCGCGCACAGCGCGCAGGCGCAGTTCCACTGCGGGAAGCCGCCCCCGGCGGCGGTGCCCAGCAGAACGACCCTCACGATCATCGGCTCCTTCGCACAGGCGCGGACCTTTCCGCTGGGATCTTCCCTCCGGAGGGCGGGCTGACTACCCGGAGGCGGGGGGAAGTTCCGGCCGTCCTGATTCGGGCGGCCGCCGGTCCGTCGGGCGCCGCGGCGGGACGGGCTCGCCGGGGAAGTCGCGCGGACCGGTCCACAGGGCGGGTACGGCGTCGCAGCGGCGGCACAGCTCGTAGGCGATCGCCTCGTAGTTGACCCGCCAGCCCCGGAAGTGCGGCCACGACTCCTTCGGGGTCCGCTCCGCCCGGAAGCCCGCCGTCTCCAGCATGGCGACGGCCGCGTCGAACTCCTCGAAGGTGAGCTGGACGGGCGTCTCGGGCATCGGGTCGGGGTCGAAGGGGATGCGCAGCGCGCGGGCGATGTCACGCAGGGCGGTGAATCCGGCGCGCACCACCAGCCGGGCCTCTGGCGGGGCGGTCCGCGGGGCCAGGGCCAGCTGCAGCGCGGCCGCGTCCATGACGGCGATGAGTCCGACCAGCCAGTTGCAGTGCGGGCGCGGGGAGCGGAAGGTCAGCAGGATCGGGTAGGTGGAGTGGCTCTCCCCGATGTCCGCGGCGAGCCGCTCCCAGGACCGGTACAGCTCGGGCAGCGCGCTCTCGGTGTCGACCAGCCACTGCCGGGCGAGGATCTCCGGCCCCCAGGCGGGCTCTCCGGCCCGCGCCTGCAGCAGGGTGACCTCCAGTTCACGGCGGTTGTACGCGCCGTACAGCGTGGGCAGGTAGGCGATCTGGAGGGCGATCAGGACGGGGCCGGTGGCCGCGGCCATGAAGTCGATCACGGACAGTTTCAGCCGGGCGCCGCTGGCGAAGCCGAGCGTGAACAGGCTGGAGCCGGCCTCGCGGAACGCGCTGGCCCAGGACAGCGGGGACAGTGCGTACAGCAGCAGCCCGAAGCCGAGCAGGGCCCCGCCGAGCCAGGTGGCGAGCGTGCCGACCAGCATCAGCGGGGCGAGCCAGGTCTGGGTACGGTCGATGGCGTCGTAGCCGCGGCGCAGCGTGGTGAGCCGGAGCAGCCTGCGCAGCACCCACCACAGCCGGAACACCAGCGAGGAGTAGAGGCCTCGGGGCACGACGAGGGTGCGGAGGATGCTGCCGAGGACCAGTACGAGGACCAGCCCGCCGGCCACACCGGAGATCAGTGCCATGCGGACATTGTGTCGTCCGGCGGGACAAAGCCCCGGCTCACCGTGGGCTCACCGGGGCTCATCGTGGTCTCACCGGGCGAGCAGGGTGCGCACCCCCTGCGACGTGAGCGTGAGCCCGTGGGGCGAGCTGCCGTCGATCACGAGCGACAGGTCCTCCTCGGGCCACTGGGAGGCCAGTGCGCCGAGCGGTATCAGCCGGTAGCGGTGGATCTGCGGCAGCAGCTCGGCCATCATCCCCTCCGTGGTGAACACGGGGACGACCGGCTCTCCTCCGGGCTGGTCCAGGACGGGCAGGGACACCGTCGAGGGGTCGGCGGCCTCCATGTCCGCCGCGTCGTCCGGCACCGGGACCAGCACGTCGCTGTGGGCGAGGGTGTCCAGGGCGGCCTGGTCCTCGGCATTCACGGCCAGCGCGTCGAGCGCCTGCTGGGCCGGCGTCGGAAAGGCGTCGTGAGTGGGTGTGTCCATGGCAGATCCCCAGATAGCGGCGGTCGTACGGTCTCGCGCACGGGTGGCACCCGCGCGTGCTTCCGGCCGCGTACCCCGTCGGCCTCGGGGCATGCGTGAGGATTCCGGGGAGGGCCGGCGCCCGGACGGCGGCAATCTGCTGCTGGACGTGGGCCCGCGCGAGGACGGCACGATCCCGGCGGCGCAGGCCGAACGTCTGGAGGGGCTGGGGGCCTGGATCGGCCGGCATGCGGCGGCCGTGTACGGGACGGTCGCGGGGCTGCCGGCGGGGCACCACTACGGCCCGAGCTCCCTCTCGGCCGACCGGCGCACGCTGTACCTGGTCTGCTTCGACCCGCCGCGCGAGGCGGTGTCGGTGCGCGGGCTGCACAACCGGGTCCGCCGGGTCACCGTGCTCGGCACCGGCGCCGAGCTGGGCCCTCAGGTCGAGGGCGGACTGCACGAGGTGCCCGGCGTGACCTGGATCGACGCGCCCACGACGCCCGACGTGGACGAGCACGCCACCGTGCTCGCCGTGGAACTGGACGGAGAACTGGACCTGTATCCGGGGCACCGGGCGCACCTGACGCGGCGGGCGGCACCGGACACCCGGGGCGCCGTCCGTCGCGGGTCAGCCGAAGGTGAGGGTCAGGCGGAAGTGGTCGGGGTCGAGCAGGCTGACGACGTGTTCGACGAAGGCGTCGTCGGCCGTCCGGCTGGTGCGCCGCGTCTCCAGGAACCACTCCCCCGGCGCCCTGTGCAGCAGCTCCGCCTCGTGGGCGTCGATGCGCCGCCCGCACACCCGCTGCTCGCCGTGGTCCGGGCGCAGCCCGGCCCGCAGCAGCACCTCGGACAGCGACTCCCCCGTGCCGAGCCCGCGGGCGGGCAGTTCCCGGACGGCGGGCACGGGCGGCAGGTGGCTGCGCTCGTACGACAGCACGGTGCCGTCGGCGACCAGCTCCCGGGTCCGCTCCACGCACACGAACGCGTCCTTCTCCAGACCGAGTTCGGTGGCCAGTGCGGTGTCGTGCGTCTCGCGTACCGCCAGCAGGCGCTCCCGGCTCGCGTCGCCCCGCAGGGCCTGGGCGCGGGCCCAGCCGAGCGGGTCGTCCGGCGGGCGGCCGTCGAAGAGGACGTAGGAGCCCTTGCCGCTGCGGGTCGTGATCAGGCCCTGCTCGAACAGCTCGGCGAGGGCCGCGCGGACCGTCGTACGGCTGACGCCGAAGCGCTCGGCGAGGGCGTGTTCGCCGGGCAGCCGCTCCCCGGCCGGATGGCGGCCGCCCCGGATCTCCCGGGCGAGGACCCGGCTGACGCGCTGGTGCCTGAGCGGGACGCCGGTCACGGCCCGGCCTCCGCGAGCAGGTCGTCGATGGTGGTGACGCGGACCAGGGGGCGGTAGAGGTCCAGTACGTGCAGGGTCTTGATGTGCGAGTCGTCGTCCGCGCCGGCGCAGGCGTCCGCGACGACCAGCACCTCGGTGCCCGTGTCGGCGGCGGCCAGGGCGGTGGACAGCACGCAGCAGTCGGTGCTGACGCCTGCCAGCACCAGACGGCCCTCGGGGCCCACGCGGGCGGCCAGTTCCGGGGTCCACTTGCCGAAGGTGGTGGTGGCCACGACGTGGTCGGCCAGGCCGGCGAACTCGTCGGTCAGCTGCCACAGTTCGGCGTCCGGGGGCTGGAGGGCGAAGGGCCATCGGGCGTAGTAGGCGCGCCAGGCGCCGGTGGGCCGCTCGGGTGCCAGGAAGCGGGTGAAGGTGACGCGGTCGCCGAAGGCGGGCAGCAGCCGTCGTACGCCTGCCGCCGCGTCGGCGAACCGGGGGGTGGCCCAGGGGCTCGCGGGGTCGGCGAAGACACGCTGCATGTCGATGACGGCGAGCAGCCCGGCGGGGGCGGCACCCGCCTGTGTCGGGGCGGATTCCCGCTCGGACGGGGCCGGGCCGGTCATGTGACGTGTTCCCCCTCGTGCAGGGGCGGGCTCGACGCCCGCGCCTCCTGGGCGCGGACCCGGCCCCGGCCCAGCAGCAGTGTGCCGAGGAACGCGAGCGCCAGGGCGACCAGGACGCCGAGGTTGGCGGGGGCCCATGTCCCGGACTTGCCGCCGAGGCCGAGCGGTTGGAGCAGATAGCCCTGCCAGGTGAGCCAGTCCGCCGCGGTGTTGGTGACCAGTCCCCAGCCGGCCGCCGTGGCGCCGAGGGTGAGCACGAGGGGCGGCAGGGGTACGTCGCCGTAGCGGCCGTTCGGGCGGAACAGGTCGCCCTCGTCGTAGTCCCGGCGGCGCAGGGCGAGGTCGGCGAGCATGACGCCGCACCAGGCGGCGATCGGCACGCCGAGTGTGGTGAGGAAGCCCATGAACTGGCCGAGGAAGGTGTCGGCGAAGAACACGATGTAGATCGAGCCGGCGATCATCAGGATGCCGTCGAGGAGCGCGGCCAGATACCGGGGCACGCGCAGTCCGGCGGAGAGCAGGGCCAGGCCGGAGGAGTAGATGTCCAGCACGGCACCGCCGACCAGGCCGAGCACGGCCACCACGGCGAACGGGACCAGGAACCAGGTCGGCAGCAGGGTCGTCAGCGCGCCGATGGGGTCGGCGGCGACGGCCTGGCTCAGGCTGCCCGAGGAGCCGGCCAGGAGGAGGCCGAAGACCAGCAGGAGCAGCGGGGCGAGGGCGCCGCCGAAGGCGGTCCAGCCGATCACGCCCCGGCTGGACGCGCTCCGGGGCAGGTAGCGGGAGTAGTCGGCGGCGGCGTTGACCCAGCCGAGCCCGAAGCCGGTCATCATGAACACCAGCGCGCCCATGAACTGCTGGGTGGAGCCCGCCGGGAGGGCGCTGACGGTGCTCCAGTGGATCCGGTCGGCGACGAGAGCGATGTAGACGACGGTGAGCACGCCGGTGACGAGGGTGATCACGGCCTGCAGCCGCATGATCAGGTCGAAACCCATGACTCCGCCGACGACCGTCAGCGCGGCCACCGCCATGAGGGCGACCACCTTGGTCTGGGTGCCGCCGCCCCAGCCGAGCCGGCTGAAGACGGTCGCGGTCGCCAGGGTCGCGAGCGCGGTGAGGACGGTCTCCCAGCCGACGGTGAGCACCCAGGAGATCACGGACGGCAGCCGGTTGCCGCGCACGCCGTACGCGGCGCGACTGAGCACCATCGTGGGCGCCGAGCCGCGCTTGCCCGCGACCGCGATGAAGCCGCACAACAGGAAGGAGACGACGATGCCGAGCACTCCGGCCGCCAGGGCCTGCCAGAACGAGATGCCGAAGCCGAGGGCGAAGGCGCCGTAACTCAGGCCGAGGACGGAGACGTTCGCCCCGAACCAGGGCCAGAACAGCGTCCGGGGACTGCCCTTGCGCTCCGCGTCCCCGATCACGTCGAGTCCGTGGATCTCCAGCTGGATCCGATGGCGGTCGGATTCACTGCTGCCGACTGGGACCTGCGGGTGCGTCATCGCCGACCTACCTGTCCAGTCGCTCTACCTGTCCAGACGTGTCCATTTCAAGGCTAGGCCGGTGCGCCGAGGGGGTCAAGGAAGGGGAACGGCGTCGAGGCGTGGCCCGTTCCCCTTGTGCCGTCGGCTCCCGTCAGGGGTTGGCGCGGATCAGGTCCAGGAGGCCGGGGAAGCGTTTGTCCAGGTCGTCCTTGCGCAGCGTGGCGGCCCTGCTGTTGCCCCGGTCCACCTGCCGGACCAGCCCGGACTCGCGCAGGATGCGGAAGTGGTGCGTGGTCGTGGACTTGGAGACCGGGAGGTTGAAGGAGGCGCAGGTGCGTGCCGTGCCCTCCGGTTCCCGGAGCAGGGCGGAGATCACGCCGTAGCGCAGTGGGTCGGCGAGTGCGTTCAGGACCGCGCGCAGGTCCATTTCCTCGAGCGCGGGGTGGCCTTCCAGGTCGGGCATCGGACCCTCCTTCCAGAGGTATGGGTTGCATCGTACCTGCCGAGTGTGCCAGCTTAAGGTTCGATGAAATCCGTACCTGGCCGTCAACGGCCGGGCCGAACCTGGAGTTGTGCCCTGATGAGTACGCAGACCACGTCGTCGGCGCCCCCCGTGGCGGCGGAGGGGACCCAGCCCGGCCGTGCGCTGACCCTGGCCGCCGTCCTGCTCGCCGTGTTCGTCGTGCCCATGTCCATCTCGGGCACCGCCGTCGCCCTCCCCGACATCGGTACGGACACGCACGCCGGCCTCGCCCCCCTCCAGTGGGTGGTGAACGCCTTCAACGTGGCGTTCGCCTGCTTCACCCTCGTCTGGGGCTCGGTCGCCGACATCGTCGGCCGGGTCAAGGCCTTCGCGGCCGGCGCCGCCGTGTACGCCGTCGCCTCGCTGGCCAGCGCCGTCGCCACCGACGTGCTGTGGCTGGACGTCGCCCGCGCCCTCGCGGGCATCGGCGGCGCGGCGATCTTCTCGTGCGGCGCGGCGATCGTGTCCACCGTCTTCGACGGCCCGGCACGCGCCAAGGCCTTCGCGCTGTTCGGCACCATCGCCGGTGTCGGTGTCGCCATCGGCCCCTCGCTCGCCGGAGCGCTGGTGCAGGGCCTCGGCTGGCGCTGGGTGTTCGCGGTGCACGCCGTCGCCCTGGCGCTGGTGCTGCTCGCGGTGCCCGCCATCTCCCGTGCCATGCCGGCCGACGGCGGCAGCGGCGCGCGCGTCGACGTGCCGGGCAGCGCGCTGTTCGTGGTGGCGATGGTACTGCTCACCACGGCCATCGTGCAGGGCTCGCAGTGGGGTTGGGGCAGCGCCGGCGTGCTCGGGCTGTTCGCGGGCGCGGTCGTCGCCCTCGTCGTCTTCGCGGTCGTCGAGAACCGTGTCGAGCACCCCATGCTGGACCTGAGCGTGCTGCGCGACCGCCGCTTCGTGGGCCTGTGCCTGGTCCCGGTCGCCGCGTCCTTCGGCTTCGTCACCATGCTGACCTACCTGCCGAGCTACCTGACCGCCGTCACCGGCCGCGACACCGGCGCCGCCGGCCTGATCATGCTGCTGCTGACCGCTCCGGTGCTGATCTGCCCGATGCTCGCGGCCAAGCTGGTCACCAAGGGCGTCTCCGCGCTCACCCTGATCTACGTCAGCCTGGCCTGCCTGGTCGTCGGCGACGTGGCGCTCACCCTGTTCTCCCCGGACGTGGCCGTAGTGGCGGTCGCCGTACCGATGCTGGTGACCGGCGCCGGCATGGGCCTGTCCGCCGGTCTGGTCGACGGCCAGGCGCTGGAACTGGTCGACCCTGCCAAGGCGGGCATGGCGGCGGGCTTCCTGAACACGCTGCGGCTGGGCAGCGAGGCCGTGGCAGTCGCGGTCTACGGCTCCGCGCTCGCGACCGTGCTCGGCTCCCGCATCCACGACGGCATCGGCTCCCACGCCGGCGCCTCGGGCGCCGACCGGGTCGCCGACCAGGCGGCGGGCGGCGACCTGACCGGGGCCGCGAAGCTGTCGGGGGCCACGGACCGCAAGGGCTTCGTGGACTTCCTCGCGCACGCCTACGACTCCGCCTTCCACACCGTTCTGTGGGGCCTCGCGGCCGTCTGCCTGGTGCTGTGCCTCGTCATCGCGGCCCTGCTGCGCGGCGGACCGCGCAAGAGCGCCGCCTGAACCGCTGAGCGGCAGGCCAGCACGCTGGCAGACCAGCACGCTTTAAAGGGCCCCAGCGAACCGAGCACTGAGCACCGTGCTCGTCACCCCGAGACCGGCCCGGCGCCCCCATCCCCCCGTCGCGGCGCCGGGCCTCCCCTGTCCGCCCGGTCCGGGCCACGCGCCCGGGCCGCGCGGGCGGGCAACCGGAAAGGACTCCACGCCATGCACCGCCCCCTGGACGACTCCGCCACCGCCCCCGTCGACGCCCACGTGGTCGTCGTCGGGGGCGGTCCCGTGGGGATGCTCGTCGCCGCCGAGCTGGGACACCACGGCGTCTCCACGGTCGTACTGGAGGCGAACCCGGAGACGGTGGACCAGCCGAAGGCCGGCACGCTGCACGCCCGGACCGTGCAGGGGCTGGCCCGGCGCGGCCATCTGCGCGCGCACCCCGCCACCGAGGAGCGCCTCGCGCGGCAGTCCGCCGACGGCTTCCACTTCGCGGGGATGCCGGGCCTGGTCATCACCGCCCCCGCCACCGAACCGGGACCCGTCGTCGGCCGCTCCCAGGCCGATCTGGAACGGGACTTCGAGCGCCGGGCCCGCGAGCGGGGCGTCACCGTGCTGCGCGGCCACCGGGTGACCGACCTCGTGCAGGGGCCCGACTCCGTGGAGGTCACCGCGGACGGTCCGCAGGGCGTGCGGCGCCTCACCGCCCGGTACGTCGTCGGCGCCGACGGCGCCCGCAGCACCGTGCGGGAACTGCTGGGCTTCGCCTCCGACACCCATCCGGCGACCGTGTCCGCGCTGCTCGGCCTGGTGCGGCTGACCGACCCCGGGAGCGTGCCCTACGGCTGGCACCGCACCCCGCGCGGCTGGACGGTCGCGGGCGTGAACCCGTACGGGCACAGCCGGTTCATCACGATCGACTTCCGCGGACCCCACCCCGACCGGCACTCCCCGCTCACCCTGGAGGAGCTGCGCGCCGAGGGCGAGCGCATCCTCGGCCGTCCCGTGCCGATGGCCGACCCCGTGTTCTTCTCCCGGTTCAGCGACTTCGCCCGCGTGGTGTGCGACTACCGCCAGGGCCGGGTGTTCCTCGCCGGCGACGCGGCCCACGTCCACTTCCCCGTGGGCGGGCAGGGCCTCAACCTCGGTCTCCAGGACGCGCTCAACCTCTCCTGGAAGCTCGCCCACACCCTGGCGGGCACCGCGGGCAAGGACCTGCTCGACACCTACGACGCCGAACGCCGGCCCGCCGCCCGGCGCGTGGTCGACAACACCCGCGCCCAGCTCGCCCTGATGCGGCCCGACCCGGGACTCGACCCGCTGCGCGAACTGGTCGCCGAACTGCTCGGCCTGGACGAGGCGAACGCCCACCTCGGGAACATGATCAGCGCGCAGGACACGGTGTACCCGGCGCGCACCGCGGACGCCTCCCGCTGGGAGGGGCACTTCCTGCCCAACCTGCCCCTGACCACGGACGACGGGCCGACCGACGTGACCCGGCTGCTGCTGGACGGCCGCCCGGTCCTGCTCCTCCTCGGCAGCGACGGGGCGACCCACGCGGAGCAGGCCGAGGGCTGGTCCCATGTGCTGCGCACGGTACGGGCCGTACGGGCCGCCGGTGCCCGGCCGCTGCCCTGGGACGCCGTCCTGCTCCGCCCGGACGGTTACGTCGCCTGGGCCTCCGACGGGGGCCCGCTGACCGGCACGCTGCGCGAGTGGTTCGGCGAGCCGCGATGACGGCGCGCCGAAGGGCGGGTACGGCGTCCCGCACCCGCCCTTCGCGGTGCCTCACGGCACCGGTCGTCCCCGGCGGCGTCCGCCGGGGTTCCTCACCAGCGCACGGGCAGCGAGGTGGGCCGGCGCAGCACGGTGCCGTTGTCCCAGGGGACCTGCGCCGGGTCGATGTCCAGCGCCAGCGTCGGGAACTCCCGGGCCAGCCGGGTCAGTACGGCCACGATCTCCATGCGGGCCAGGGCAGCGCCCATGCAGTGGTGCATGCCGTAGCCGAACTGCAGGTGCCGCTTGGCCGGCTGCCGGTCGGGGTCGACGACCAGCGGGTCCGGGAACACCTCGGGGTCGCGGTTGGCCGCGAAGGCGTCCGGGTAGACCACGCTGCCCCGCGGCACGACGCTCTCGCTGGTCTCGAGGTCGCGGCCCGCGATGCGCGGGAACGCGGAGATCGTGCCCAGCGGGATCAGCCGGATCAGCTCCTCCGCCAGGCGCGGGGCGATCTCCGGCTCCTCGACGAGCCGGCGCCACAGGGCGGGCGCGGACAGCAGCACGTACAGGGACTTGGTGAGCACGGACACGATGTTCTGGTCGGCGCCCAGCAGCGAGCCGAAGAAGATGCCGGTCAACTCGGCGTCGTCCAGCGGGGGTTCGGCACGGTCGCGGCCGGCCCGGAACCGGTCGATCAGCCCGTCGGGCAGCGCCGGGCGGACTCCGGTCACCAGGTCCTGCACATAGCCGTAGACGCGGTAGAAGTGCTCGACCAGATCGGGGACGTTCTCGTGCGAGGCGATCTGCACGACGCGCGCCGACGGCCGGAAGTACGGCACGTCGTCGACCGGCACCCCGAGGAAGTGGCAGTTGACGGTGATCGGGACGCGGTCGGCCAGGTCGGAGAACAGGTCCGGGGACTCGGCGGCGCGCAGCCGCGCGATCCCCTCGTCCAGGACCCGGTCCAGCACCGGGCGCAGCCGCTCCACGCCCGCCGCGCTGTAGTCGGCGGCGACGAAGCCGCGGACCCGGGCGTGGTGCGGGGCGTCCAGGTTGAGCAGCAGTTCCTTCGGCATCACCGTGGGCAGGAAGCTCGGTCCGCCCTCGACGTTGGTCTCGGTGCGGCCCGACGCGGGGTCGGTGAGGACCTGGTGCACATCGGCGTAGCGGGTGAGATGGACGGCCCGGTGGCCGCTGGGCAGCAGGATCAGCGGCACTCCGCCCGGGCCGCGCTCGGCGAGCGGGGTGAAGGCCGGGACGGGGTCAAGGTGGGGGATGTCCGTGACGGCGACGGTCGCGGGCGGGACAGCGGTGGTCATGTGTCCTCCAGGACAGGGGCGGTGGGTCAGACGAGGGCGGGCAGGCCGGTGAGGGCCGCGAGTTCGCGTACGGCCTGGGCGCTGTTGCGGAAGCGCACCGCGCGCCAGCCGCACCGCCGGGCGGACGCGCAGTTCTCGGGCAGGTCGTCGACCAGCACGCACTCCTCGGCGGCCACGCCCGCCTCCCGCTCGGCGAGGCGGAAGATCTCCGGGTCCGGCTTGCGGACGCGGACCTTGCAGGAGTCGACGACGTGGTCGACCTCACCGGCGGGCGCCACGATCGCACGCCAGTACGGCTCCCATTCGACAACGTTGTTACTGAGGATGCCGACGCGGAATCCGTGCTCCTTGGCGTGCCGCACGGTCGCGGTCATCACCGGGTTGGCGCGCACTCCCTCGAACCACTGCTCGCCGAACCGGTCGAAGCGCGCCCGCGACAGATCGATGCCGGGGTTCGCCTTCTGCAGCACGCGGACCATGGACCGTCCCCACTCGGCCTCCGTGAGCAGGGCCAGCTCGATGGGTGCGAGGGGTTCGACGCCCAGTTCGGCGCCGACGGCGGCGAGGGCGGTCTTCAACTGACGGGGAGTGATGCCCGTGCGCGCGTGGTACGCGTCGAACAGGTCGTCCAGCGGCGGCGAGAGCACGCCGCCGAAGTCGAACCAGATCATGGGCTGGGGCACTGCGATGTCTCCTTGTGGTACCGGAAACGGTGGGGCGGAGGGCTCGGGTCGCTCAGACGGCCCAGGAGGTTCAGACACTGGCGGCATAGGAGAAGCGATTCACCAGGGCGCCGGTGATGGGGCTCGTGCGGGCCAGGTGCACCCGGGCCCGGGCGATCTGCTCCGCTTCCTGGACCATGGTGATCTCGAAGGCGACCGTGTCCGGCGCCGGCGAGTCCACGACCCGCACCAGGCAGTCGGTGGGCAGTTCGAACTCGCCGAAGCGGGTGAAGTCCGTCTCCACACGCGACAGCAGCAGGCCGCGCGGCGAGAGGCCGAACAGCTCGTAGGCGGCGTACACCGCGGACTGCCGGAAGCCCTCGAAGATCAGCGCGCCCGGGATGTGGTCCAGCGGGTGGTCGAACAGCGCGGGGTTGGCCTGGTCGACGACGACCTGGGCGAGCACCTCGCAGTCGCGCACCTCGGCCTCGGCCAGCACGACGTTGTGCGGCGAGGTGCGGCCGACGGTGATGGGGGCCACGCGGCGTCCGGTGTGGTGCGGGCGGGCCGGGGTGAGGGTGAGGGCGGCGCGGCCCTTGTCGCGCATCCGGTTCCAGGCGGGGCCCGGCATCCACTGGCAGGTGGTGCGCATGGTGGCGGCCTCCTGCCCGTCGATCGTCAGGACCATGTCGAGGGTGCTGCCGGTGACCAGGCCCTCCCGGTGCTTGAGTCCGGTCTGCCGGGCCCGTATCTCGGCCTGGCCGGGCCGCGCCCCTATGTGCAGCGCGGCCGGGTCGGTGACGATCAGCTCGCCGCCGTTGAAGATGAACTTGTTGTCCAGCGGCGCGTCGAGGAAGGTGTGCGCCGCGTAGATCGACGCCTGCCGGAAGACCTCGACGAGGAGCAGCGGGTCGTAGGCGGCGGGTGCGGTGACGTGATCGCTGTAGTAGCTGTGCACACGCGGAAGTTGCGCGGCGAAAAGGTACTCGTCCTCGCCGACCCGGGTGGAGTCGGTGAGGAACACCTCGCAGATGGCGGCGCGGTGGACGCCGGCACGCGGCACGGTGTTCGAGTAGCTGAGAGTGCCGTCCAGGGTTGCGGACATGGCGGAGTTCCCCCTTTTTTGCTCGTGCATTCAGGTACCCCCTGATTCGGAGGTACGAGTCAGACCGTACCTTGATCACGGCACCGATCACCGTGGCCTACGCCACTTCCTCACCATCAGGAACGTTAAGTTCGCGTGTCAGAAACGGCCAGGGTCACCCGCGTTGGGATCGGACGAGCCCGGTGACGGCCCAACCATCGGAGGCTCGCGCCTCGTTGCAGCCGCGCACACCGTGCGACCGCAGTTCGAGTCGGATTCGGCCGCGTCGAACCGCGCGCGGCCTGTTTTGCCCCGACGTGCGCGAGGATGCATGATCTGGATATGCATAAGCATGTTATGGAGCCTGCTCCCGGGAACGGGTCGGCCGAGGGCCTGATGATCGCCGTGGAGCAGTTGGTCCGGTACGTACGCCGCAGCGCCACGGCCGGGGGGCTGAGCACCGCGGCCTCCTCGGCGCTCGGCCGGCTGGGCCGCGAGGGGCCCCAGCGCCTGACCGAGCTGGCCCGGGCGGAGAACGTCTCCCAGCCGAACATGACCCAGCTCGTCACCCGCATGGAGCGCGCGGGCCTCGTACGCCGCACCGCCGACCGCACCGACGGCCGGGGCGTCCTGGTGGAGGCCACCGACACCGGCCTCGAGCTGTTCCGGCGGCGGCGCACCGAGCGCGCCGCCGCCCTGCAGCAGCTCATCGACGAACTGCCGGAGCCGGAGCAGCGCGCGGTGACGGTCGCACTCCCCGCCCTGGCCCGCGTGATCGAGGACCGCCAGGCCCGTTCCTCACCGCCGACACCCCCCTGATGGAGCAGCCCATCACTCACCCGAATTGCCTAATCACGGAACGTGAACCCCTTGTCCCGACTGGGCCGTCCCCCATTCGGAGTTGCAGCCGTATGGGCGACATGAGTCCTTGGATGCGTGTCCTGCCGGATCTCAACCATCAGGAGGAGACATGGGCACCAACCACAAGAGCCCGTCGGCCGAACGCATGGGCGTCGTCTTCGCGGTCCGCGTGATCGAGGGCGGCGAGCAGGGATTCCTGGATCTGTACGAGCAGCTCCGGAAATCCGTGGCCAGCACCCCCGGCCACATCGTCGAAAGGCTCGGCGAGCCCGTCGACGACTCCCGTATGTGGGTGATCACCAGCGAGTGGGAGACACCCGAGCACTTCTTCGCGTGGCAGCAGAGCGAGGAACACCAGGAGCTCGTGGCCCCGCTGCGCCAGTGGGTCGACCAGAGGCAGTCGATGCGGTTCCGCATCATCAAGGAGACCAAGGGGGTGTCGTCATGACGCGCACCACCCAGAGCCCCGTCGCCGTCCTCGGTCTGGGCGCCATGGGCTCCGGCCTGGCGCGTCGCCTCCTCGACCAGGGGATACCGGTCCGCGTCTGGAACCGTACCCCGGAGCGGGCCGGGCCGCTTGCCGAGGCGGGCGCCCGCATCGCCTCCGACCCCGCCGAGGCCGTGGCGGGGACGAGCGCCGCCATCTGCGTCGTGGCCGACGGCCAGGCCCTCGGCGCCGTGCTGCACGGACCGGGTGGCGTACTGGCCGACGGCCCCTACCCCGGCGTCCTGATCTGCGCCAGCACCGTCTCCCCCGACGAGGTCGTGCAGATCGCCGGGGACGTCCCCTCGGTCCTGGACGTCGGCATGCTCGGCAACCGTGACCACGCCCGCGAGGGAGAGCTGCGGTTCTTCGTCGGCGGCCAGGAGAAGGCGTTCAAGGCTGCCCGACCGCTGCTGGAGACGCTGGGCAAGGAGGTCGTCCATCTGGGCGCACTCGGTTCCGGCATGCGGATGAAACTGCTCCTCAACCTGCTGATGGGCATCGAGGTGCAGGCGATGGCCGAGGCCGGCGCGCTGGGGGCCGCCTGCGGCCTGGACCGACAGCAGGTCCTCAGGACCATCGCGGGCAGCGGTTTCGCCTCGCCGGTCATGGCGTTCAAGTCGCGGCGCCTGGCCTCCGACCGCTTCGACGAGCCGGACTTCCGGCTGCGGCTGATGGCGAAAGACCTCATGCTCGCTTCCAAGCAGGCAGCAGCAGTCGGCCTGAGTCTGCCGCTGGCGACCGCCGCGGCGGAGACCCACGTCCGCGCCACCGAGCAAGGACTGGGCGACCAGGACTGTGCCGCGGTCGTCCGCGCACTCACACCGAAACCGGGACCCGACACGTGATCATCGACATACACGGACACTTGTCCCCACCGGAAGCGGCCAAACGCTTCCCCATGCCCCCGAGCCTGACCGACGTCGACGGCATGCTCGCCGCTCGCGCCGAGGCAGGAATCGATCTCACCATCATCGGCAGCCCCGTCGGGGCCGGCGCGATGGCGCGCGTACCGGGCGTCGACAACTACGCCCAGCCCCGCGACCGGCTGCGCGGCTTCCACGCCTGGATGTCAGACCTGATCCGGAAGTTCCCGGACCAGTTGCGCGGGTACGTCTACGCCAACCCGTTCGGAGACGACGATCATCTCGACGGGGTGCGGGAGACCCTGGAGGATCCCGCCTTCGTCGGCCTGATCACCACGTCCAGCGTCCACGGGGAGTTGCTCGGCTCGCAGCGCGCCGACTCCTTCTTCGCGCTGGCCGCGGAGGCGGAAGTGCCGGTCCTGGTGCACGCGCCGGCCGAACCGGTCGGTACGGAACGGGTGGACGAGATCGGCTTCGTCGAGCAGATCGGCCGGTTCGACGACGTCACCCTGGGCATGGCCATGATCGCGTTCGCGGGATGGCTGGACAAGTACCCGGGTCTGCGGTTGATCGGCGCGACCGGCGGCGGCGCGATGGCGCTGCTGCCGGAGCGCCTGCAGACCGCGGCGCGCCCCCCGCCCTTGGGCCGGGGGGCGCCCCCCCCCCGGCGGCCC
>NZ_JBEYUW010000013.1:0-259808 GCF_040643735.1 Streptomyces sp. NPDC047085 | reverse complement strand
GTCGGCCGCCTCAACGGCCCCGCACACATCAGCACCCAGAAGGGCGACCTCCGCATCACCGAGGCCCTGCGCGGCACGGTCGTCCTGCGCACCGAGTCCGGCGACATCTCGGTCGGTGCCGCCCGCGGAGTGTCCGCCTCCCTGGACGCCGGCACCGGCTACGGCCGCATCCACAACGCGCTCCGGAACACCGACGGCGCCGGCGCTGCCCTGACCATCCACGCGACCACCACCCACGGCGACATCTCCGCCCACAGCCTGTAAGGAGGAACAAGAGACGAGAATCCGCGGGGCCACGCCGAGTTCGGCGTGGCCGGTCCGCCTCTCGGTGATCGTGGCCCACAGCAGCCGAGTCCCTCGTCCGTGCGTGCTCGGTCTAAGCTCCCGCGCATGAGTGATGCGGGTGCCGACAACGGCGGTAGACGGGTTGTCGACGGGCGGTTCGAGCTGGAAGCACGGCTCGGCGGGGGCGGAATGGGCATGGTCTGGCGGGCGCGGGACCTCGTGCTGCAGCGGAGCGTGGCGGTCAAGGAGGTCCGGCCGCCCGATCCCGGTCTGGCCGAGTACGACCCGGAGGCCGCCCAAATGCTGCGGGAGCGGGTCCTCCGAGAGGCGCAGGCGCTGGCCCGCGTCGCCCACCCCAACGTGGTGACCATCCACCATGTCGTCGACGAGGGGCCGGGCAGCTACCCCTGGATCGTCATGGAACTCGTCACCGGTGGCTCCCTGGCCGACCGGCTGGCGCTCGGGCCGATGGACCCGGGCGAGGCGGCGCGCATCGGACGTGAGGTGCTGGCCGCGCTGCGCGCCGCGCACGACGCCGGGATCCAGCACCGCGACGTCAAACCGGCCAACGTCCTGCTGCGCCCCGACGGCCGTCCGGTACTGACGGACTTCGGCATCGCGGCGATCCGCGAGGCGACGACCACGCTCACGGCGACGGGATCGGTCATCGGCACACCCGACTTCATGGCGCCGGAACGCGTCTCCGGCGACGACGGCGGTCCCGCCTCCGACCTGTGGTCGCTGGCGATGATGCTCTACACGGCGGTCGAGGGCCACCACCCGCTGCGCCGGGGCACGACCCTGGCGACGCTCGCCGCCGTGCTCAGGGACGACATCCCGCCGCCGGTCAAGGCCGGTCCGCTGCGAGACGTCCTGCTGCGGGTCCTCGTCCGGGATCCGGCGGCACGGCCGGACGCCGAGGAGCTGGAGCGGATGCTGGAGGCCGCCGCCCGCCAGGCCGGCACACCCACCTCGTACCAACCCACCTCATACCAACTGCCCACCTCGTACCAGCTGTCCCCGCCCTCCATGACGCAGACGCCGCCCGGCCCCGCTCCTGGCCCTGCGCCCGCGGCAACCGCCGGCTTCGGCCCCGCCCCCTCCATGACCGCAGGGTCCTACGGCACACCATCCGCCCCGACGGCGTTCACGGGGCCGTGGGACGCGCGTCCCGCGTCCCCCACCGTCTCCGTGCCGCCGGGCTCTGGCCGACGCTGGGCGCTGATAGGTCTGCCGGTGGCGGGCGTGGCGCTGGCCGGAGTTCTCGTCTGGGCGTTGCTCCCGGACGGGAGCCCGGGCACGTCGGGATCCGCGGGGGCGGGGCCCCGCCATTCCGGCGTCACGTCGCCGTCGGCCAGTGGTTCGACCGCGACGGACGTCACGCCCTCGGCGAAGGCGCCCGCCGGCACGACGAACCTGCTGAGCCCGGACGGCATCCGTACGGCGGTCAGCGCGTTCGAGAAGGAGACCGGTCGTACGCGATTCGCCTCGCTCACGGTGTATCCGCAGTACGTCTCCGCCGACCTGATGGTGAAGGGCGACGACAGGAAGTACGACTCGTACACCTATCGGTCCGGTCAGGGCGTGGAGAAGGGCATCATCAGCGGTTCGCTGGGGAGCGGGAAGACGGCGGTCGGCCTGGACGACTTCGACTGGGACAAGGTCCCGTCCCTGCTGTCCGAAGCCCAGCGGAAGCTGAACGTCGACGATGCCAACATCCGCTATCTGGTGCTGAATCTGCCGGACTCCACCTTCGACAGCCCCGTCGGGATGTCCGTCTACCTCAGCAACTCCTACGGCCAGAGCGGCTACCTCCAGGCGACACCGAAGGGCAAGGTCCTCACGGTCATGCCCTACGACGGCTGACGGGCCGCACCGCCTCCGGCCCGAGCGCGCCGGAGGCGATGGCGTCCCGGGGTCAGTCGAGCACGAGGGGGTTGAGCACGAGGGGGTCGGGCAGGGCGGCCGAGCGGTGCATGCGCAGGAGGGTGTGGACGACTCCCGCGAGCCCCGACATGAGGCTGGGGGAGAACGCCTCGCGGGCCAGGCCGCCGACGGGGCCGCGCTGTTCGAGGCCGGTGAGGATCTCACCGTCCAGCTCGGCGGAATCGCCGAAGTCCATGGCCGTGAGGAACTGCCAGAGGCCGAGGTCGCCGTGGCACAGCGTGTGGCTCCAGCCGAAGCCCTCGGCCGCACAGGCCCGTGCGGCGCGCCGCGCCATGTCGAGGCGGGCCGGGTCGCCGGTGCGCTCGTACAGGTCGAGCATGCCGAGCCCGATCCCGGCGCTGCCGTGACACCAGCTGGTGAAGAAGTCCTCCTCGGCGCCGACGCGGACGTCGAGCCAGTTGCCGTGCCCGGGCTGCCAGAGGGACTCCTGGAAGGCGAAGGCCCGCTCGGCCAGGCGGTTCCAGTCGCTGCGCCGGGCCGCGGAACCCGCGTCGCTCAGGGCGAGCCGGGCCAGCGTCCAGCCGATGCCGGTGGCGCCGTGGGCGAAGCCGCCGATGCCCTCCGGGTTGAGCCGGGTCGTCCAGCGGACCCCGTCGCCGTCGACCGTGGCCAGGTCGGCCAGCCTGCGGCCGATGCGTGCGGCGGCGGCGAGCCAGCGGTCCTGTCCGGTCGCCGCGGCCAGGTCGAGCAGCGGTACGACGCCACCGGCCGCCCCGTTGAGGAGATCCACCTCGACGTCGTCCTCGACCAGCCGGCCCTCCAGCAGCACCGCCCGCTCGGCGGCCCGCTCCAGCAGCCCGTGCTCGCCGAGCACCCGGTGCAGGGCCAGCCACGTCCACACCTGCGACGCGGCGCCGCTGAACGCGCCCGCCGACGGCGTCGGCGTCCGGTCCTCGGTGCTGATCAGCACGCGCAGGGCGCCCTCCAGCGTCTCGGCGACGCCGGGCACCTCGTCCGCCCGCCCGGCCCGCACCTCGGCCTGGTACTCCGCGAGCGTCAGGACGACCCCGCCCTGCCCGGTGTAGAGGTCGGCGGGCAGCACTCTGATGGACCATCCGGCGGGCGTGAACACGGGGCTGATCCAGGTGACCGTGCCGTCCTCGCCGCGCACCGCCCCGCCGCACAGCCGCCGCACCATTCGCGCGGCCAGCTCCCGGCGACGCCGCTCCCGGTCGCGGGCGTGCGGGTCGCGGGCGGCGGCCTGCACCCGCGCCGGCAGCGAACGCTCGTTCAGGTACGCGCCCACCAGCGCGTCCTGGATCACGGACTCCTCCAGCGCGAGGTCCGCGGTGCGCCAGTCCTCGACCGTGTTCCGTACGACGGCCGAGTCCACCGTGAAGCCGGACATCGGCACGTCGCCGGCCAGGAGGTCCGCGATCTCGTCGTCGATGGCCGCCGGGTCCGTCGGCGCACCGGGCAGCACCTCGGCGTTGCGTCGCAGGATGTCCCGGGCCCGTTCGACCGCCGCGGCCTCGTCGTGCAAGGAGGCCGGGTGCCACAGCATCCGGCCGATGTCGACGTACGCCTGCGTCGGCCGCAGGATCCGCCGTGCCCGCGCGCCTTCGAACCGGCCCAGCAACCGGTACGGGTCCACGCCCGGCCGGCGCAGGTGCGCGGTCATCTCGCGGAAGCCGGCCAGGATGCGGTCCCAGTAGGCGCTCAGCACCGGGGTGGGGCTGGGGTGGTTGCCGGCCGTGGGCATCGCCACCAGGTCCACCTCGAAGCGGGCCGCCGCGGTGCCACCGTCCGCGATGACCGGGCTCGGGATCAGCGGCTGCTGGCCCGGCAGCGCGCCGACCCCGGAGATGTCCACTCCGCCGAGCGCGAAGCCGGTGCCCCGCACGGGCAGCAGCCCGGTGCGCAGCACGGTGCGGCGGATGGCGGCCGCCGCCACGTCCACCGCGTCGCCGCGGCCGCTGGGCGGTAAGGGCGCGGGGGAGTCGAAAAGCGTCTCGGCGTCCACGATCACCGGCACCGGTCCGGCAGCGATCATGTTCTCGGCGTGCATGTCGGTGCCGCCGGTGAAGCGGAGCACGGCCAGCCAGTGCCCCATGTTGCGGTAGAACGCCGCGAGTTCGGCGTCGTTCGCGCAGTAGCGGTGGTGGACGAACTCGGCCCAGCCGTAGCCGTCCCGCGCCAGCGTCCGTGGCACCCGGATCCGTTCGTCCGGCGCGGGGGCGGCGAGGAAGTCCGAGAACAGCTCGTCCAGCAGGGCGCCCAGAGCCACGTCGGTCCCGGACGGCCGGGGCTTGTACATGACGCTTCCGCCGGTGAAGTCGACCCGGCTGACCGTCAGGCCGCCTTGATGACTGTCGCCCGCGCCGAACGTCACGGCCTGGACCGGTCCTGCGGGTCCGCTGAGCAACGGAGGCAGTAGGTCCCGGTCCGCGGCGAGACGTTCCGCGAGGCCGGCCGTGGCCGCGACCGACATCCGCGCCACCGCGGCGACCCGGCGGCCGACACTCGGGTAGCGGCCGGCCAGCTTGTCGAGATAGCCCTCCTCACCGGCCTGCTCGATGAACGCGGCCCATGTGCGCGTGTCCGCCGCATGCCCGGTGTCCGGACCGGCGCCCCCTGCCATGCGCAGTGCGTGCAGTTCGAGGAGGAACAGGCGGGAGAGCTTGGCGTGCAGGGACTGTTGCAGCGCGGTGTGGCCCGCCTCCAGCAGGACGTCCCGTTCGTCCCGGCCCAGGCCGGTCGTGGCCGCCAGGCGCCTGGCCAGGTCTTCTCGCCACGGACGCGCGATGCTTCGTACCGGCTCGGCGAACCACTCCGTCTCCTCCCCGCCGTCCGGCTCCGATCCGATCACCATCCGCCCTCCCTGTTCTGCCGTACGGTCCGAGGCCTGCCAGGTGCCGCCGGGAGACGGCGCGGGGAACCGCGCGGCACGCATGCGTCGCGACGTGCCGCGCGGTTCCCCTACGGTGCGACGATCAGCAGCACCAGCTGCCGCGCGACCCGCTCGGGCTGGAACAGAAGCCGTACAGGGAGTCACTCGGGTCGGTGAGCGCGGCCTCCGCGGCGGCGCCGCCGACGTACAGCGGACCGGCGGGGTTGAGCTGGCCGAAGGCGCTCTCGGCACCCGACAGCCAGGCCTCGAGCACGGCCGCGGTCTGAACACTGGTCTGGGACATCAGTGGCCTCCGAAGGCGGAAAGGGGAGGGCGGATCGCCCAGCCCTGAGTATCGCGAGATACGAACACCTGTCAGATGTCCGATCCAGCCACAGTCCAGTGGGAATACTGATGCCTCCTGTAGGAAACTGAGGCGCCGCGACGTGCCCTCCCGCCCCTCACAACATGACGTGCTTGACCTGTGTGTAGTCGAGCAGGCCGGTGAGGGACAGGTCGCTGCCGTAGCCGGAGTGACGTACTCCGCCGTGTGGCATCTCCGAGACTGTCGTGCCATGGGTGTTGACCCAGACGATGCCGGTGTGCAGTGCCCGGCTCGCGCGCATGGCGCGGTCGTGGTCACGTGTCCAGACGCTCGCGGCCAGCCCTTGGGGAACGGCGTTCGCCATGCGGAGGGCTTCGGACTCCTCGGCGAACGGCTGGACGGTGACGACAGGGCCGAACACCTCGCTGCGTACGATCTCGTCCTCCTGCCGGACGCCGGCCACCACCGTGGCCCGGTGGAAGTAGCCCGGCCGGGGCACCGTCGTGCCACCCGTGACGACCTGTGCGTGGTCCGGCAGGCGCTCCAGCAGGCCGCGCACGGTGGCGAGTTGGGCGGCGTTGGCCAGCGGACCGAAGTCGGCGTGCTCGTCGTCGGGCGCGCCGGGCACGCGCTGTGCCGCTCGGCCGGCGAAGGCGTCCAGGAAGGCGTCGTGGATCCGCTCGTGGACGAGGATCCTGGTGGCGGCCGTGCAGTCCTGCCCGGCGTTGTAGAAGGCCAGCGACGACAACTGCTCGACCGCGTCCGCGAGATCGGCGTCCTCGTGGACCAGCACCGGTGCGTTGCCGCCGAGTTCGAGGTGCAGCCGCTTGAGGTCGGCGGACGCCGCCGCGGCGATCTCCTGGCCGGCGCGGACGCTCCCGGTGACGGCGACCATCCGTACCCGCGGATGGGCGACGAGGGACCGCCCGGTGTCGCGGTCGCCGCACACGACGTTGAGCAGGCCGGGCGGTAGGTGTTCGGCGGCCAGCCGGGCGAGGAGCGCGGTGGAGGAGGGCGTGGTGTCGGACGGTTTCAGGACGACGGTGTTGCCGGCGGCCAGCGCGGGGGCGACCTTCCAGACGGCCATCATCAGCGGGTAGTTCCACGGGGTGATCTGGGCGCAGACCCCGACCGGCTCGCGGCGCAGGACGGAGGTGCGGCCCGGGGTGTACTCGGCGGCCGCGGCGCCCGGCAGGTTCCGGGCCGCGCCGGCGAAATACCGCAACACGTCCACGATCGCGGGCAGTTCGTCCGCCAGGAAGAGAGCGCGTGGCTTGCCCGTGTCGGTCACCTCGGCGCTCGCCAGCGCGTCCGCCTCCCGCTCCAGGGCGTCGGCGATGCGCAGCAGCGCGGTCTGCCGCTGCGCCGGAGTCGTCACCGACCAGCCGTGGAACGCCTCGTCGGCCGCCCGGCAGGCAGCGTCCACGTCCTCGGCGCCGGAGAGCGCGGCCGCGCCGTGCCGCTGCCCGGTGGCCGGGTCGATCAGCGGCAGAACCGCACCGGAGGCGGCCGGTACCTCCTTGCCGTCGATATGGTTCAGGACGGTCGTGAGCCGGAGGGTGTCAGCCACGGCGCAACGCCTCCTCGGCGGCGGCACGGCCGGTGCGGACGGCGCCCTCCATGTATCCGGCGACCCACTGGTCGGAGCCGCAGACGTAGAACGGCGGTTCGTGGGTGCCGTGCAGCGGTCCGACGGCCATGACCTCGCCCGGCGGCCACTGGGTGACGTAGCCCTGGGTCCACGGGTCGGTGCCCCACAGCCGCAGATGGCAGGCGGTCGGCCGGAGTGCCTCGGCGCCGAACATGCCGGCCATCTCGGCGAGCAGCTCGGGGGTGCGCAGCTGGGGTGGGGTGCCGAGCAGCACGCCGTACCGCTCGGGCGGGATCAGCGCCGACAGGATGCCCTCGTTCTGCGGCCAGGTGCTGCCCAGGACACCCTCGGTCTCGGACAGGGCGTTCAGATCGTCGTCCCGCCAGAAGGGACGGTCGTACACGGCGGCGAACTTCGCGGCGACCGCCTGGCGTTGGCGGTGCAGCGAGGCGAGCCGGGCCTCGCTCACGCCGCTGATCGCGAGATTCCGCAGCGGTCCCACGGGCAGGGCGCTCACCACGGCGCCGGCGGTGAGCACCTCACCGCTGACCAGACGGACGGAGCAACGGCCGGTGCGTACGTCCAGTGCGGCGACGGGCGAACCGAGCCGGATGTGGGGGCGCAGCTCGCGGCCGAGGACCTCGGCGAGCGTCGCCGAACCTTCCGCGAGCCGCAGCCCCTCCCAGTCGTCGTAGTCGTAGTCGCCCGTGCCGGGACCGGGGACCGCCGCGCTCTTGCGCAGCGCGGCCAGCAGCGAGATCCGCTCGTACGAGCCGCCCGCCAGGGCGAGTTGACCGATGTCCCACAGGCGCACCACGGCCGGTGAGGCGTGCCGGGAGCGCAGCCAGTCGGCCACGGACAGCCGGTCCAGGGCGGCCGCGTCCGGATGCGACCAGGGGTCGTCGGGATCGACGGTGGCGGCGAGCGCGGTGAACTCCGCGCCCAGCCGCTCGTGCACCGGCGCGTCCCCGGGGCCGAACCAGTGCGGCGGATCGCCGGCCGAGCGGCCCTCCGGTGTGGCACGGGTGATCCGGCCGGGCTCGGCGACGTAGCTGGGGACCAGTTCCAGGCCGAGTTCCTTGGCGAGTTGAAGATAGGCGGTGTGCCCGTGGCCGACCACTTCGCCGCCCAGCTGGACGGTGCGGCCGTCGGGTGTCCGGGTCTGCTCGACCCGGCCGCCGACGCGGTCCCGGGCCTCCAGGACGAGCACGTCGGTGCCCGCGGCGGCCAGGTCCCGGGCCGCCGCGAGCCCGGCGAGTCCGGCGCCGAGCACGATCACGTCGTGATGCATGAGCTTCGCTTTCGTCGTGGAGTGGGGTCAGGCCAGGACCAGGCAGTGTTCGGGCCGCCAGCCGAACTCCACCGTCTCGCCGCCGCTCCAGCGGTCCTCCATGCGGGCCCGGGCCGTGTTCTGCTCCAGGACCGACAGCGTGACGCCGGGGGCGAGTTCGATCAGGTAGGTCGTGGTCGGGCCGCTGTAGACGGTTTCGCGGATGACACCGCTCAGCATCGACATGCCCGGTTCGAAGTCCGAGAGCCAGATCTTCTCGGGGCGCACGGACACGCTGACGGCCGTGCCGTCCGCGATGCCGGTGCGGGCGCCGACCGCCAGGGCGGGCCCCTGGTCCAGGGTGACCTCGCCGCCCCGGTAGGTGCCGCTCATCAGGTTGGAGGTGCCCATGAAGGAGGCGACGAAGCGGGTGGCGGGATGCTCGTAGACGTCCTCGGGGGTGCCGCACTGTTCGATGCGGCCCTCGTTCATCACGGCGATCCGGTCGGACATGGTCAGGGCCTCGTCCTGGTCGTGGGTGACGAAGACGAAGGTGATGCCGACCTCGCGCTGGATCTGCTTCAGTTCCACCTGCATCTGGCGGCGCAGCTTCAGATCGAGGGCGGCCAGCGGCTCGTCGAGGAGGAGGACGGCCGGGCGGTTGACGAGCGCGCGGGCGAGAGCGACGCGCTGGCGCTGGCCCCCGGAGAGCGTACGGGGCTTGCGGTCGGCGAGGCCGGCGAGCTGGACCAGCTCCAGCATCTCGCCGACGCGCCGGCGGATCTCGGCCTTGGCGACGCCCTTGCGTTTGAGACCAAAGCCGACGTTGTCGGCGACGCTCAGGTGGTCGAACAGCGCATAGCTCTGGAAGACCGTGTTGACGTTCCGCCTGTTCGGCGGCAGCGCGGTCACGTCCTCACCGGCGAGCAGCACCGAACCCTCGGTGGGATCGCTGAACCCGCCGATCATGCGCAGCGAGGTGGTCTTGCCGCAGCCGGAGGGGCCCAGCAGGGAGAAGAAGTGGCCGGCCTCGATGTCGAGGTCGAGGCGGTGGACGGCGTAGGAGTCGGCGAACTGCTTGGAGACGCCGTCGAGCCGGACGGCCGGGGTCGCTTCGGTCGCGTCCATGAGTCACTCTCCGGAGAGGATGTCGAGGCCGCCGCGGCGGCCGAAGAGGCGCGGGATGAACAGGGCCAGGGCGATCAGGCCGATGGACCCCGCGAGCATCAGCGTGCCGACCGCGTTGATGGTGGGCTGCACGCCGAAGCGGATCGCCGAGTAGATCCGCACCGACAGCGGCTGGGGATCGACGCCGGTGGTGAAGTAGGCGAGGACGAAGTCGTCGAAGACCAGCGCGAAGATCAGTACGGCACTGGCCAGTACGGCGGGCAGCAGGGCCGGCAGCGTCACCAGCCGTACCGCCTGCCAGCGGGTGGCGCCCAGGTCCATCGCCGCCTCCTCCACCTCCGGGTTCAGCGCGGCCACCCGGGAGCGGAGGATGACGGTGACGTAGGAGATGGAGAAGGTGATCTCGGCCAGCATCACCGTGCCGGTGGACAGGGCCACACCCAGGCCCTTGAACAGGAGCATCGACGCGACACCGGTGACGATCTCCGGCGTGATCAACGGCACCAGCATGACGAGTCCGGCCAGTGAGCCGAGCCGGGTGCGGCAGCGGACCAGGCCGAGCGCGAGCGCCACCCCGAGGACGACCGAACCGGCCATCGCCACCAGGGAGATCCGCAGGCTGGTGCCCAACGACGCGATGATGACGTCGTCGTGGACGAAGGCCCGGTACCAGCGCAGGCTGAACCCGCCGAAGACGGTCAGGGACTTCTTGGAGTTGAAGGAGTACAGGGCCACGACGGCGATGGGCAGGTAGAGCAGCGCGAAGAAGAGCCCGGTGACCGCGACGAGGACGCGCGGCTTGCGGTCGGCGCGGCCGCGCCGCGAGCGGGTCCGGGCGGCGGGGCGGGCCGCAGCGGCGGTGGACGGGAGCTTCAGCAGGGTCATCGGCGGGCCTCCGCCTCGTCCTTGCGGGTGCGCCGCAGATAGCCGAACATCCCGATCAGCAGCACCAGCATCAGCAGCATCGTGAGTGCGGAGCCCAGCGGCCAGTTCTGCCCCTGGAAGAACTTGTCCTGGATGAGGTTCCCGATCATGATCTGGTCCGGTCCTCCCATGAGCTGTGCGCTGACGAAGTCGCCCATGGCGGGCAGGAAGACCAGCACGAGTCCGGCCGCCGCGCCCTGCCGGGTGGCGGGCAGGGTGACGAAGAAGAAGGTGCGGACCGGGCCGCCGTACAGGTCGCGGCCGGCCTCGATCAGGGAGACGTCCAGCCGTTCCAGGGCCGCGTACAGCGGGATGATCATGAATACGACGAAGCCGTAGACGAGTCCCGCGACCACGCCGGCGCCGGTGTTGAGGATCTTCGTGCTTCCGTCGGCCAGTCCGACGGCGCGCAGGGCGCGCAGGACGGGGCCGTCGTCGGAGAGGACCACCGACCAGCCGTACATGCGGACCAGGTAGTTGGCGAAGAACGGCACCACGATCGCGGCGATCAGAGCGTGCTTGTAGCGGCCGCCGTGCAGGGCGATGGTGTACGCCACCGGGTAGGCGATGAGCAGGCAGATCGCGCAGGTCAGCAGGGCGTAGCCGAGGGAGCGGGCCAGGACCTCGGTGTAGGCGGGGTCGGCGAGGGCGCGCAGGGCGGACAGGTCGAAGCCGAAGCGCGGGTTGCCGAGGTCGTCGGTGGTGCCGACCGCGAGGACGGCCACCAGGACCAGTGAGGCGATCAGGAAGCCGGTCATCCACAGCGTGCCCGGCAGCATGAACCAGACCCACATCCGGTTTCCGGCGGTGTCCCGGCGGCGGGTGCGTGCGGAAGAGCGGGTGCGGGTGCGTGAGGAAGGGCGGATGCGAGGGCGTGAGGAGGGGCGGATCAGTGCCATGGTCAGCCCGCCTTCACATGCGTCCATGCGGTGTCGCGGGCGTCCTCCGCCGCGCGGCCGCCGTTGCGGAAGAACAGGTCCGCCTTCAGGTCCTCCTGGGTGACCAGGCACTCGGGGAACGGCTCGACCAGCTGGGCGTAGACCTTCTCGGAGCCGGCCACCGGCATCGGGTAGCCGATGTACTCGATGTTCTTCTTCACGTTCTCCGGCCGCAGCATGTAGTCGATGAACAGCATCGCCGTGCCCGGATGCGGGGCGTTCCAGGGGATGGCGTAGCAGTCGGAGTTGATCGGCGTGCCCTCCCTGGGGGCCTGGAAGCCGAAGACGGAGGGGTCCTTGGCCTGGTTGAGCATGGCGGCCATGTCGCCGCTCCAGGCCTGGGTCATGACCGCATTGCCGTTGAGGAGGTTGTTGTAGCTGTCGCTGGAGAAGCCGCGCAGTCGCGGGCGCAGGGTGCTCAGCAGGGAGGTGATGCGGTCGAGGTCGCCGGTGTCCCCGGTGCTGACGCCCAGGCCGAGTTCGAGGGCGCCCATGCCGAGGACCTCGTCGCGGTCGTCGAGCAGGAACACCTTGCCTCGGGCCTTGTCGCTCCACAGGTCCCGCCAGGACCCGGTCAGTTCGCCGATCCTGTCGCGGCGCCAGCCGATGCCGGTCTTGTACGCGGTGAAGGGGACGGTGTGCGCGGAGCCGGGGTCGTACCAGGGGTCGGCGAAGTAGGTGTACGTGCCGAACACCGCGTGGGAGTGGGTGAGCTGGGAGTGGTCGATACGGCGCAGCCGGCCGCCGCGCACCAGGCGCTGGGCCCACTTGGCGCTGGGGAAGATGATGTCGTAGCGGTTGCCGGCGTTGAGCTTGGCGACCATGCCTTCCATCGAGTCGAAGTTCGACTGGACGACCTTGACGCCGTACTCCTTCTCGAAGCCCTTGAACACGGACGGGTCGACGTAGTCGGCCCAGTTGAAGTAGACGAGATCGCCGTCGACGCGCGCCTTGACCGGGGCGAGCTGCCGGGCGTCGGGCGTCTTCGAGGGCATGAACCCGCAGCCGCCGGCCGCGGCGCCGAGCAGGCCGAAGGCGCCTGCCCGGAGCACGGCGCGTCGGGTGGGTGGGGGTACCTCGGGGGACACGGAACGTCCTCTCCGTCGAGGAACGGCACAACTCCAGGGCTGGACCGGCTGGTCGGCTCACGGAGGCCCTGACTCCGTAGTGAAGACCGGTCTGGGGAGGTGCGTGCGCGCGTCAGCGGGGGAGGGGTAAGTCCGACCCGGGGCGGACGGTGTACGGCGCGCGGGAGGACGTCACTGCGCGGCCCCTTCCCGGCCGTCCCCCGCCAGGTCGTCCCGGACCCGGCGGGCGAACCAGCCGACCGCGGCCTCGCGCTGGGACAGCGGACCCGGCTCGAACCCGGGCGTGCGCAGTCCGGCCTGCACGCGCTCCACCAGCTCGGCGTCCTCGTCGTTGGTGACCCAGCCGATGTGGATGTTCAGCCGCCGGGCCAGCCTGGTGCGGACGCTCTCCCCGTGCCGGGTGTAGAAGCCGCCGGGAATCGCCGCCCGGTCCTGGGCGGTGGGCAGGGCGGTCCACGCGAGCACGTGGTCAGGGTAGAAGTCGATCAGCGTGTTCGGATAGATCACGGCGTACCGCCACACCCGCCGGTCGGCCTCGGTCAGGCCGGGCATCGGAGTGGCGAGCCGCTGGTAGAGCCGCTCGGTCCAGTTCGAGGAGGGCTTGTCGCGCAGCGGGGACTCGAACAGGACATAGTTCTCCCGCACGTCCACCGTGTACGCCTGGTAGTCCAGCAGCCGCATCAGCGCGGGATGCGCCACGGGGACGTGGTAGCCCTCCAGATAGTTGTCGACGATCACCTTCCAGTTGGCGTTCTGCTCCTCGCCGCCCGCCAGGTCGTGGATGCGGTGCTTGCCGACGGGTACGAGGCCGGGGCCGGCGTAGCGGCCGACGGCCTCGGCGAGCCCGCCGCAGCTCTCCGCGAGCGGGGTCGCCTCCATGTCGAGGTTGACGAAGACGAAGCCGAGGAAGGACTCCACGTTGACCGGGTGCAGTCCGAGCCGGGGCTTGTCCAGGCAGGGGATGCGACGCGCCTCGGGGGCGCCGACGAGGCGTCCGTCGAGCTTGTAGGTCCAGCCGTGGTACGGGCAGCGGATCGCCTTGCCGGCCGGTTCGGGGGCGGTGACCAGGCGGGTCCCGCGGTGCCGGCAGACGTTGAGGTGGGCGGCGAGGCTGCCGTCCTCGGTGCGGACGACCAGCACCTCGCGGCCGGCCGCGGTGGCGGTCAGCCGGGCGCCGGGTCCGGGGAGGTCGGATTCGTGGCAGACGAGCTGCCAGGACTTGGCGAAGATCCGGTCGGTCTCGGCCTCGGCGATGGCCGGATCGGTGTAGTAGCGGGCCGGCAGGGCCTCTCCGGGATGCTCCGGGGGCGGCTCCGGCGGGGCAGGGGAGACGGGGTCGGCTGCCCGAGTGGTCAAGGGATGCATGGGGTCCTCCTCCGCGCCGCGGCGGCGGCGATGGGCGGTGAGGCTGTGGCCGGAACGGGCGGCGGGCACAGCGCCGGGAAAGGCGTTGCGGACCTGCGCGATCCGGCTGACTGATTGATTAGTCAGAGTGCGGCGGCGACGGGATCAAGTCAAGACTTGTGGCCTGACTAATTGGTTAGTTAGTCTCGTGGCAGGCGGAAGGCCCGGGCCCGCAGACGGCCGCCCCGGGCCCGTTCCGCAAGCCCGCGGACCACCGTCCGCCCCCCATCGGCCGCCCAGATCCGGCCACCACGGACCCGGTCGGTGGACACGGTCCCCGGCCGGTGGACAGCGCCGGCCCGCACCTCGCACGGGTCCGGACACCCGTCGCTGTCCCCGTCCACCCCATCCACCTCTGTCCACGCCGTGCCCGGTCCCGGCCGGGCACCCCGCACGGCTCCCCGCCCGGCTCGTCACGGCGGTGGAGCATCCCCGTCCCCGCCATGGCCGTCCACACCATCGCCGCGCCACCCCGTCTCCGGAGCACCCGGAAACGGTGCGACCCCGGAGGCACGCATGAGCGCTCGCCGAAGTCTCGTATGGCTCGGCCTCACGCCGGAGCCCGAACAGGAACTGCCCGCCGCGGTCGCCGCCCTGCGCGCCCGGGCCGACGATCGCCCGCCGGCGGACCTCGTGGCCGCCGAGCGGCACCGCGTCGAGCGGCTCGTGCTGCGCGGCACGCAGCGCGGCTGGCTGCGCTACCTCCGCGAGGTCACCGACCTGGTCGTCGAGGCCGCGACGGGACCCACGACCACCGACCCGCGGTCGGCGCTGCTGGCCGGCGAAGTCGTCCTCGACCACCACCGCATGCTGATCGGCCTCCCCGGGGCCGGATACACGCGTACGGCCACACAGCGGCGGGATCTGGAACGGGCGTTGGCGCGGCTGAGAGCCAGCGACAACACCGGCCTCTCCAGCCACAGCCACTCCGACCCCAGGAGCACCGCATGACCGGCGTCTTCTCCCTCCTCCCCGACGGCCGGCCAGGACTCCTCGCCCCGCTGCTGTCCGGCGCCTGGCTGTCCGGCGGCAGCGAAGACATCTCCCGCTACCTCGCCGCGGGCGGCTACGCACCACTGACCTCGCCCGACCGGCTGCTCGACCGCATCGCCGCTGCGGGGCTGCGCGGCCGGGGCGGCGCCGGATTTCCCGCCGCCGTCAAGATCCGTGCCGTCCGCGACGCACCGGGCAGGGCCGTCGTCGTCGCCAACGGTGAGGAGGGCGAGCCGGGCTCGGTGAAGGACCGCTGGCTGCTGCGGCACCGGCCGCACACGGTCCTGGACGGCATCCGCCTGGTCGCGGCCATGACCGGCGCCGAGCGCGGCTGCGTCTACCTCTCCGACGAGCCCGCCGAGCGGGCCGTGCGCCGGGCACTCGCCGAGTGTCCCCCCAGGCTGCGCATCGACGTCGTCCGCACGGAGCACACCTACGTCGCGGGGGAGGAGACCGCGGTCGTACGACGCATCGACGGCGGCCCGGCACTGCCCACGGCGAAACCCCCGCGTCCCTTCGAGAGCGGAGTCGGCGGCGCGCCCACCCTCGTCGCCAACGTGGAGACACTGGCACGTATCGCGCTGATCTACTCGCGCCCCGAGGCCGCTCTCGCCGTCGCCGGGACCCATCTGGTGACCGTCTCGGGCGCCGGTGCGGGAGCGGGTGCGGGTGCCGGTGTCGCGCCCGCGCTGGCCGAGGTGCCCGCCGGTACGCACCTGAAGGTCCTCGCCGACCTGTGCGGGCACGGCACGGCCGAGGCAGTCCTGCTGGGCGGCCTCTTCGGCGGCCTGCACGGCCCGGGCTGGACGGACCTGCCACTCGACCACGACGTCCTGCGCTCCGCCGGCGCGGCCCTCGGCTGCGGAGCGCTGCACTTCCTGCACCCGGACGACTGCCCGGTCGGCGTGGCCGGCGAGGCAGCCGCCTACCTCGCGGCGCAGAGCGCCAGACAGTGCGGGGTGTGCGTCGCCGGCACCGGGGCGCTGGCCCGCACCCTCACCAGCCTCGCCCGCGGCCGGGCGGGCGCCGACTCGGCCGACCAGCTGCACCGCTGGTCACGGCAACTGCCCGGCCGCGGGGCCTGCGGCCTGCTCGACGCCGCCGCCCGCATCGTCGCCACCCTCCTCGCCCACTTCCCCGACCGCGTCGACGCCCACCGCCGCTCCGCCTGCCGCGCCTGTGCGGGCGCGGCACCCGAGGACGGCCGCCGCTTCACGGTGCCGGTGCCCTGAGCCGCGTCCGGCCCCGTGAGTCGCATCCGGGCCCCTCAGCCGTCTCCGTATCCCCGCCACGCACTCTCACCCCGCCCGCCGCACCGAAAGGAACGCACCATGAAACTCCTGCTGGACTCCACCCGCTGCCAGGGCTACGGCCTCTGCCAGGAACCCGCGCCCGAGCTGGTCGACCTCGACGAGTGGGGGTACGCGCAGGTGCGCGCCACCGAAGTGCCCGACGGCGGCGAGGGCGTTGCCGAAGCGGCCGTCGCCGCGTGCCCCAACTCCGCGCTGCGGCTGGTGAAGTGAGATGGGACGTGACCTGTCGGCCCTCTTCGACCCCGTCTCCGTCGCCGTCGTCGGAGCCAGCGACGACCCCGCCAAGTACGGCCACGCCATCGCCGCGCAGGCCGTCCGCGCGAACGGCCGCCGCCCGGTGCACCTGGTCAACCGGCGCGGCGGCACGGTGCTCGGCCGCCTGGCCGCGCCCAGCCTGAGCGCCATCGGTGAACCCGTCGACCTGGCCGTCGTCTCGGTGCCCGCCGCGGGCTTCGAGGACGCCGTCGACGAGGCCCTGCGGTGCGGGGCGCGGGCCATCGTCGCGATCACCGCCGGCTTCGCGGAGACCGGCGACGCGGGCCGGGTCCGCCAGCAGGCCGTCGCCGAACGCGTGCGTGCCGCCGGTGCCGTGATGGTCGGGCCCAACTGCCTGGGCATCGCCGACAACACCACCGACCTCTTCCTCGCCTCCGACACCTTCACCCCCGGCGGGGTCGCGCTCCTCAGCCAGAGCGGCAACCTCGCCCTCGAACTCCAGCTCCGCTTCGGCCCGCACGGACTCGGCTTCTCCCGCTTCGTCTCCCTCGGCAACCAGGCCGACGTCACGCTCGTCGACCTGCTCGCCGACTGCGCCCGGCACGAGGGCACCCGGGCCATCGCGGTCTACGCCGAGGACTTCGCCGACGGCCGCGCCTTCGCCGAGGCGGCCGCCGACGCAGGCAAGCCCGTGGTGCTGCTCACCGCCGGACGCGGCGACGCCTCCGCGCGCAGCGCCCAGTCGCACACCGGCGCGCTGACCACCTCGGCCGACGTGGTGACCGCGGCCTGCCGCGACGCCGGTGTGGAACTGGTCGCCACTCCCCGCGAACTCACCGTCGCCTTGGCCGCGTTGACCGGTGCGCGGCGGGCGTCCGGCCGCCGGGTCGCCGTACTCACCGACGGCGGCGGCCACGGCGTCATCGCGGCGGACGCCGTCGAGGCGGCCGGCCTGACCGTGCCCGAACTCCGGGAGCCGACCCGGCGACAGCTGCGCAACGCCCTGTGGGAACCGTCGGCGGTCGCCAACCCCGTGGACCTCGCCGGGATGGGCGAGCAGGACCCCGGCTCGTACGCGGAGACCGTCGCCGCGCTGCTCGCCGCCGAGGAGGTCGACGCCGTCCTGATGACCGGCTACTTCGGCGGTTACGCGGCCGCCGAAGGCGGGCTCGGCGGGGGCGGCACGGTGCTCGCGGACGGGGAGCAGGAGGCCGCGCGTCTCATCGCCGCCCGGCACCGCGCCACCGCGAAACCGGTCGTGGTGCAGTCCATGTATCCGGAGTCTCCCAGCTGCCGCACCCTCGCCGCGGCGGGCATCCCGGTCTTCGCCGCCACCGAGGACGCCGCCCGCGCCCTCGCCGCGACGGCACCCGGAGCGCGGCGCGCAGCCGTCACACCGCTTCCGCCGCCCGCGTCCCCGCTGCGCGAGAGCGGCTACATGGAGACCCGCAGAGCCCTGGAAGAAGCCGGACTCGCCTTCCCGGCCGCGCGCGAGATCCACGACGAGGCAGAACTGATGGCCGCCGCCCAGGAGTTCACCGGGCCCTACGTCCTCAAAGCCCTCCATCTGCTGCACAAGTCCGACGCGGGCGGCGTGGCACTGGGCCTGGCCGGACCGGACGAACTGCTGGCCACCTTCCGGGAGATGCATGTCCGGCTCGGCGCCTCCGCCTACTCCGTGGAGGCCATGGCGGACCTGACCGACGGCATCGAGCTGATCGTCGGCGTCAACCGGGACCCGCGCTTCGGCCCGGTCGCCATGGTGGGCCTCGGCGGTGTGCTGGCCGAGGCACTGCACGACGTCGCCTTCAGCCTGGCGCCCGTCCCCGCCGACCGCGCCCTGCACCTCCTGCGCGGACTGCGCACCGCCGCCCTGCTCGACGGGGTGCGCGGCCGCCCGCCCGTCGACATCGCCGCTGCCGCGGCCGCCGTCGAGACGATCACCGCGTTCGCCGCCGCCCACCCGGAGATCGCCGAGATCGAGGTCAACCCCCTTCTCGTACGGCCCCGAGGCGCCCTCGCCCTGGACTCCCGAGCCGTTCTCGCCTGACCGGCACTGCCCCACCCGCCCCCGCACGCCGTCCCGCCGACCGAAGAGGCCCCCATGGACATGCGCTACACCCCCGAGCAGGCCGACCTGAAGCGCCGTGCCGCCGACTACGCACGCCTGCTCATGCGGTACGAGGACCAGTCCGAGCAGGCCGGCGGCCCCCTGCCCCAGCAGCTCGTCACCGAACTGACCCGGGCCGCCATGGACGCCGGCGTCTACGCCATCAACATGCCCGCCGAGTGGGGCGGAGCAGGTCTCAGCCTCCTCGACCAGGTCATCGTGGAGGAGGAGTTCGGCAAGGTCACCAACTGCCTTTGGGACATCCCCTGGCGGCCCGCCAACGTCCTCGCCCACGGGGACGAGCGGCAACGCGAGAAGTACCTGATGCCCGTGATCCGCGGGGAGAGGTTCGACGCGTTCGCCGTCACCGAGCCGGGCGCCGGCTCGGACCCGTCCTCCGGCACGTCCACCGCCGCCCGCACCGACGGCGGCTGGCTGCTCAACGGGGAGAAGTGGTTCGTCACCTGCGGCGACATCGCCGACTTCCTGCTGGTGCAGGCGGACGCCGGCCCGGACCGGCTGCCCACGCTGTTCTTCGTGGACAAGAACGCGCCCGGGGTCGAGATGACGCGGGTGCCGCGCTTCATGCACTCCGCCGTCAACGGGCACCCCGAATTCACCTTCACCGACGTCTTCGTGGCCGACGAGGACGTGCTCGGCGGCGTCGGCAACGGCTACGAGCTGACCAAGGAGTGGTTCACCGACGAACGCCTGATGATCGCGGCCCGCACGGTCGGCGCGGCCGAGCGCGCCCTGCAGCTCGCCCGTGACTGGGCCGTGGAGCGCGAGCAGTTCGGCGCCCCGATCGCCTCGTACCAGCTGATCCAGGGCATGCTCGCCGACTGCGCCGTCGACATCGCGGTCAACCGGGCCTACACCCACCAGGTCGCCTGGGAGGCCGACCAGCCGGGCACCGACCGCAAGACGCTGCACGCCAAGGCCTCCACCGCCAAGCTCGCCGCCAGCGAGGCCGCCGGCCGGGTCGCCGACCGCTGTCTGCAGATCTTCGGCGGCCGCGGCTACGACCGCACCTATCCCGTCGAGCGCATGTACCGCGAGCTGCGCGTCGACCGGATCTGGGAGGGCACCAGCGAGATCCAGCGGCTCATCATCGCCAACGAGCTGATCAAGCGCGGCACCCAAGCCCTGGCCCTGCCCACGCACTGAGACCGCCCCAGCCCCGGCATCCGCCGCCGCACAGCATCCGCCCACGCACGGCATCCGCTCACGCACGGAATCCGCCCAACCCCCTGGCATCCACCGCACGCCCTGAAACCGCCCACCCCCCGACCACCGCACAGCGAGGACATCCATGGACTTCCGCCTCACCCCGCGCCAGGCGCAGCTCAAGGCCGACGCGCGCGCCCTCACCGACGTCATCGCCGCCTACGAGATCCAGTGCGAGGAGAACAACGGCCTCCCCGCGAGCGCCCACGCCGAGATCCGCGACGCCGTCCTGGACGCGGGGCTCCAGGCCGTCAACATGCCGGCCGAATGGGGCGGCGCCGGACTCACCATCGCCGAGCAGGTCACCGTGCAGGAGGAACTGGGACGGCTCACCGGCGCCCTGTGGGACATGGTGTGGCGCCCCGCCAACGCGCTCCGCTTCTGCACCCCCGAGCAGCGCGAGCGCTTCCTCGTGCCGGTCATCAAGGGCGAGCGGCGCGACTGCTACGCCGTCACCGAGCCGGGCGCGGGCTCCGACCCGCAGAACCTGGCCACCACGGCCACCAAGAACGACCACGGCTGGGTGCTCAACGGCGAGAAGTGGTTCGTGACGGTCGGCGACCACGCGGACTTCATGATCGTGCTCGCGGCGGCGGGCCCGGACCGCGCGCCCACGCTGTTCCTCGTGGACAAGGACACCCCCGGCATCGAGATGACCCGGGTGCCGCGCTTCATGCACACCTTCGTCTACGAGCACCCCGAGTTCACCTTCACCGACGTCCAGGTGGGGGAGGACGCCGTGCTCGGCGGCATCGGCGAGGGCTACGACATCACGCGCTCCTGGTTCACCGAGGAGCGGCTGATGATCGCGGCACGCACCACCGGGGCGGCCGAACGGGCCCTGGAGCTGGCCCGTGACTGGGCGGTGGAGCGGGAGCAGTTCGGGGCGCCGATCGCGTCGTACCAGCTGATCCAGGGCATGCTCGCCGACTGTGCCGTCGACATCGCGGTCAACCGGGCCTACACCCACCGGGTCGCCTGGGAGATCGACCAGGCCTCGGCCGAGGACCGCAAGACGCTGCACGCCAAGGCCGCCATCGCCAAGCTCTCGGCGAGCGAGGCCTCGGGCCGGGTGATCGACCGCTGCCTGCAGATCCACGGCGGCCGCGGCTACGACCGCGCGTACGCCGTCGAGCGGCTCTACCGGGAACTGCGCGTGGACCGCATCTGGGAGGGCACGTCCGAGATCCAGCGGCTGATCATCGCAGGCGAGCTGGTCAAGCGCGGCACGGGGGTTCTTGACCTGCCCGTCGCATGACGCGCTCTTCCCAGGGCCGGGGCCGCCGTGCGCCCCGGCCCGCGGGCCGGCCCCGGCCGACGGGACAGCGAGCGGCGCCGAGACAGAGAACCATCCATGGGAGAGGAAGAGGCATGACCGACATCGAGCGCGTCGGGGTCGTCGGCTGCGGCCTGATGGGCGCCGGCATCGCCGAGGTCTGCGCACGCGCCGACGTGCCGGTCACGGTCGTCGAACGCGATGCCGAGGCGGCCCGGGCCGGTCTGCGGCGCATCACCCGCTCGCTCGACCGGGCCACGGCGCACGGCAGGCTCGACGCCGAACGACGCGAGGCCGCCGCGGCCAGGATCGCCGTCGTCGACCAGATCGAGGCCCTGCGCGACCACGACCTGGTGATCGAGGCGGTACCGGAGGACGAGAACCTCAAACTCGACGTCTTCACCCGCCTCGACTCCGTGATCACCGGCGACCGGACCATCCTCGCGACCAACACCTCCTCCATCCCGGTCATCCGGCTCGCCACCGCGACCACCCGCCCCGACCGCGTCGTCGGCGTGCACTTCTTCAACCCCGTCCCGGTCCTGCGGCTCGTGGAACTCGTCCCCTCGCTGCTGACCTCGCCCGCGACCACGGCACGGGCGGAGACCTTCGTGACCGGCGTCCTCGGCAAGGAGGTCGTCCGGACCCGGGACAAGGCCGGATTCATCGTCAACGCCCTGCTCGTCCCGTACCTTCTGGCCGCCGTCCGCATGGTGGAGTCGGGCGCCGCGACGGCCGAGGACATCGACCGCGGCATGGTCCTCGGCTGTGCGCATCCGCTGGGCCCGCTGGCCCTGACGGACCTGATCGGCCTGGACACCACCCGCGCCATCGCCGAGTCTTTGTACGCCGAGTTCCGCGAACCGCACTACTCACCGCCACCCCTGCTCTCCCGGATGGTGGAGGCCGGCCTGCTGGGCCGGAAGTCCGGACGGGGCTTCCACGTGTACGACGGACCGCCGCAGCCCGAGGCCGCGACACCGGCGAGGCCGCAATGAGGGAAAATGGTCATGGCGTACGACCATCGAGCGAGGGGAGCCGCAGCGTGACCACGAAGGTGCGCACGGCAGACACACGCGAGCGCATCCTGACCGCGGCGTGCGAGGTCATCGCCGAGATCGGCTTCGAGAAGATCCGGATGCGCATGGTCGCCGAGCGGGCCGGCGTGTCCACGGCGCTGCTGCACTACCACTTCGACACGCGCGAGAAGCTCTTCACCGAGGCGATGACCCACTCCTTCGCCAACACCGCCGTCGGCCTCGAACGCGACGCGGAGACCGCGCCGGCGGCGGTCATCCTGGCCCGCATCCTGCGCAGCCTGCTGCCGACCGATCCCGAACTGCGGCAGGACTGGCGGCTGTGGCAGGAACTGTGGGCCCGCGCCCTGCGCGACGAGACCACCCGGACCTTCGCCGTCGACCTGTACGCGCAGCTGCACGACTGGGTGGCCGGAGCGGTGCGGCGTGGCATCGCCTCCGGCGAGTTCACACCGACCGACGTCGACGACCTCAGCACCCTCGTCCTGTCCCTGAGCGACGGCTACGGCATCCGCCTCATGCTCCGCGACCCGACCGTCACCCTGGACAGCGCCCTCACCGCCATCTGGCGCCAGGTGTCAGCCGCGCTGGGACTCCCGGACTCGATGCCGACGGAGTGACCCGATCCCGGGGAGTTCACCCTCCACCTGCACCTACACGGCCATCGCCTCCTGGAGCCAGCGGGTGACGCGGTACGGCAGCCACCAGACGAGGTCGTCCGCTCGCAGGACCAGGTGTTCGGCGTCGAGTTCTTCGAGGATGTCGGCGGGGATGTCCCTCGTGTGGGCGCCCCGGTCGAGTCGGGCGACGGCCGCCGGATAACGGGGGTCGTCCGCGGTGAACCGGCGCAGATCACCCCAGCGGCGATCCCGGATCTGGAGGAAGCCGGGCCCCTGACGCCAGATCAGTTTGCAGAGGTAGTGGCGGGTGCGCCAGGCGTGCAGGGCGGTGTCGGCGTCGGCGTCGTCGAGGCCTGCGAGGGTGCGGGGCGGCTGTAGGTGGGACAGCACCTTCCACAGGTGGTCGGCCCGGTCCGGGGGGAGGCGCAGATCCCAGTCGACCTGTACGGCGCGTGCCGTCAGGTCGCGGATCAGGCAGAGCCGGTCGATCGCCGCCCGGGCGGCGGCCGTCCCGGGCAGGGCGAGGTCGACCGGTGCGTCGAGTTCGGCGCGCCGCGTGCCCATGGCCCACAGTCGTTCGGCGTCGCCGGCATCCGCGCTGAGCGGGACGCGGCCCAGGGACATGCCCGGCAGCGTGCGGGCCTGGGAGTCGTGGTCGCGCCAGGCCTGGACGGCCGGGCTCGGTGTGCTGGGTGGCATGGTCGGTCCTTGTCGGTGGCGGAGGGTCGGATCGGCAGGTGTGGAGGAGCGGGGAGGGATGCCGGGGGCCGGCGGGCGCGGGGTTGGTGGGTCGGCGGAGCCCGGAGACCGGCGGCGGGGCTGATGGGTCGGCGGAGACTCGCGGCTGGGAGTCGTGGCGGGTCAGGGGAGGGCGGGAGCCGGTGTGCTGTGGGCTGACCGGACGGGTTCCTCGGTCTTGTCCACTCGGTCGGCCTCTTCGGTGGTGGGGCGGGCATGCACGTGACGCATGTAGTCCAGGCGCAGCAGGTCCTGGTTGACGGAGGCGGGCGCGATGTGGACGTACTGGCCCGCGTCGGTGAAGGTCACGCCCAGAGCCGTCCAGTCGTCCAGCAGGGCCTGCACGTCTCCGGGGGTGCGGTCGGCGAAGGCGGGCGCCGAGGTCGCCTTGCGGTGCAGGGCGGCGGGGGAGTGCGGCTGGTCCAGGAGACGGAAGAGCGCGAGGGCGAACGGGTCGGTCAGGCGCAGGGTCCGCCAGTCGAAGGAGTCCCGCCGGCTGACCAGGACGATCTCGTCCCCCAGGTCGGTGTGGGTCAGCCGCGCGTCGGTGTGGTGCTTCTTCCACGCGGTGACCCGCCACCAGCGCCGTCTGATCGCCCGCCTGGAGACCGGCCACGGCGCGCGGCAGGTCCTCGGGCATCGCCAGCTGGCGCAGGGCCCCGCGCGCCGCCGTCTCGTACGCCGTCGCGCATAGGAGCTCGGTGAAGGCCAGGCCCAACAGGATCCACAGAGGCGGGTGCCGCAGACAGGCGATGGCCAGACCGGCCATCGCCAGGGCCGCCAGCACCGCCGCGCCGGTCATGAGGCGGCGCCGGTGCGCCCGGTCGGCCGGCACGGCGACGACGGGCCCGAGGAGCACACCGGCGAGGGCGGCAGCGCTGGCGAACACTCCCGCGGTTCCGGGGCCGTGGCCCAAATCCAGGAGCAGCAGAGGGACCACCAGCCCGGAGGCCTGGCTGCCGAGTCCGTCGACGGCGTTGACGCACCACACGACGGCGACGTCGCGCCGGCTGCCCGCGCGCGGCCCGGCGGCGGACGGGAGCGAAGCGACGACCGCGGCGGACGGCCCATCGGCGTTGCGCTGCTCCGGTAATCGAGACGCGTCGATCTCCTCCACCGTTCCTATTCAGTGAGCAGGAGTGGGTCTTGGACCCATGCCTGGTCGCTGCGGGCATCCCGAACGGTGTTGGATGCCCTGGTCACCCGCTTTCGCTCCGCATCCGGTGACACAGATCGTGTCCGTGGTCCGGGGATACGGGGGCGGGTTTCCTCACGCCCTCGGGTGCCCGGTCGGGCCTGGGCGGTCCGATGCCCGCGACGATCACTCCGGTCGTCGCGGGGCGGTGCCGTCCGTCGCCGGATCGGGTGCCCGAGGGCGCGCCTGCCGATCGCGATGCTCGCGGCATCGTGACGGCTGGGTTTCCTGGTCTTGCTGGTGAGGGGCTTCTGCCAGTGCTGGGCGCCCCACTTGCTGGTGTAGGCGGGGTCGACGGCGACGAGGGGAATGCCGAGTTCGGCCGCCATCGACACCAGCCGGGAGCGCAGCCGGGAGGTGGGCATGCCGGAGATCAACTGGCGTAACGTCTTGCGCCGTCCGTGCTTCTCGCGGGTCTTCTCGGCGGTGAAGTCGAGGTCTTCGATGGCGATCGCGAGGCGGCGGCGTCGGGCGAAGTGCAGCAGCCGGATGAGGGCGTGGCGGACCTGGGCATCGCGGTGTGAGGCGCTGCCGGACAGGTCGTATCCGAACCGGAGTGGTTCGCCGACGGGGTTGCCGTGTTCGTCGAGGCGCCAGGCGGCGAGGTGGTCGGCGTTGGTGTCGACGCCGATCATCCCGTGCGCGCGGGCCGCCGGGAGGGGGACGACGGCGGCCGGGGGGATGGTCCAGGAGGCGGTGATATACCAGCGGCCGCGCACGGGGTCTTCATGGATGCGGTAGGCGACGGCCCGGTTCGCTGCGACGCGGTCGCGCCACTGCTCGCCCCGGTGCGCGAACACCACCCTCGCGGCCAGCACGTACCGGCCGTGCGGGGCGTTGGCCAGGTACGCGAGCGGGACGGGGAGTTTGATGCTGACCTCGCCGTCGGGGGTGATGCGGATGGTCTCGTTGCCGTAGCGCTTGCCGGACTCGCCGTCCGCCTGGAGGAACCGGCGCCCGGCCTGCCAGCGGGCCCGCCACTCGGCCTCGGCGAGGCCCGCCGCATCGAGGTGGTGGCGGGTGGTCAGCAGCTTCTTGCCGCCGCGCACCACGTGCACGACGCCAGCCTGCCAGTCGGCCCGCGCCGCTTCCAGCCGGTCTTGGAGGACGTGCAGGCGGCGGGACTTGGCATGCCACTCGCGCGACGAGGAGTAGCCGCCCGGCGCATGCTTGCTGCCCTTGTGCCCGAGCGGGAGGGACAGCCGGTGCGCGACCGTGCGCACCCCCGCCTCCAGGCCCTGCAGATGCGCGAGCTGGGCACGCCGGGCCAGTCCCCACTGGTCGTGGGTGGCCTTCGTGATCGACCCCGCCCACCGGGACGACGACTGCCCCGTCAGCAGCCGCTTGCGCTCCGCCCACGCATCGCCGTCGTGATCGAGTCCGGCCGCGCAACGGGCCTTCAGGTCACGGGAGGCGAGCGAGCCGAGATGGTCACCGACCAGACGCAGCACCTGCTCGTCGTCGGCGGTCAGCCGCTTGAGCCGGTCACGGACCGCCACCCCGGACGGGCCGGACACCACGAACGGTGCCGCCACCTCCCGCAGCCCACCCGCCACGACCACCCTCCCCTCCAACCCCGGCAGAACCCCCACCAAACTCAACGACCGCCACCCGCAAAGGTCACCTATTCGATGAAGGAACCTTTGTTCCTCACCCGCCCACCGCAACCCGGACACTCACTCACGCATGCCAGAACACCCCCGTGCGATGCTCCCAGACAGCAGTTCACAACCCCCGTCGCAAGCCCAACAGCAATCAACCATTCCGCCGAGAACATCCGCGCGGTCGGATCCGATCCGCCGGAGGGGTCCTGGGCGAGCAACCGCGACTGCCGAGCCACGCCACCGGCCCTCTCCAGGCGTAAGCTGCCTGAACCCGCCCATCGTGATGAAAGGGTCATTCTGTGACTTCTCGCCTCAACCCCTACATCAGCTTCCCCGGCAACGCACGACAGGCCATGGAGTTCTACCAGAGCGTCCTCGGCGGCGAACTCGCCCTCAACACCTTCGGCCAGTTCGGCGGCGGCACCGGACAGGACGACAAGATCATGCACGCCATGCTCGAGACGAGCAGCGGCTTCACCCTGATGGCCGCCGACACCCCGCCGGGCATGGAGCACATGCCGGGCAACAACATCGCCGTAAGCCTGAGCGGCGACGACGCGGACGAACTCCGGGGATACTGGGAGAAGTTGAGCGACGGCGCCACCATCGCCGTCCCCCTGGAGAAGCAGGCATGGGGCGACGTCTTCGGCATGTGCACCGACCGCTTCGGCATCACCTGGATGGTCAACATCAGCTGACGACGGAGGTCGTTGCAGAGCGGGTGCATAAGATCACCGGCATGGCGCTGCGACCTGCTCACGTGATCATGAAGGCTCTTGATGCTGCGGCGGTCGGCCGGTTCTGGGCGGAGGCGCTCGGCTGGACTGCTTACAGCCCCGGCGTGACCACCTACGTCGGACCCCCCGGCGGCCTCGTCTGGCCGCACCCGGTCGCCGTCGGCGTCGACGTCGTTCCCGTCCCGGAACCCAAGACGGCAACGAAGAACCGTGTGCACCTCGATCTCGCCACCACCTCTGCGGCCCATCATGCGGAGCTGGTCGCGCGCCTTCAGGCTCTCGGTGCGACGCCCGCCCACGTGGGCCAGGGCGACGACGTACCGTGGACGGTCCTCGCCGACCCGGAGGGCAACGAGTTCTGTGTGCTGGAGCCTCGGGGGATCTATCGGGACACCGGGCCGATCGCCGCGGTGGTGGTCGACTGCCTGGATCCGCGGGCCATGGCCCGGTTCTGGGGTGAGGCGATGGACTGGACCCTGCACAAGGTGACCGACGATCAGGCGGCGCTGCGCTCCGCCAAGGGTGTCGGCCCCTATCTGGAGTTCCTCCGCACGCCTGACGTGAAGACGGTGCCGGACCGCGTCCACCTCGACCTGCTGCCGTACCCCGGTGACGACAATGCGGCGGAGGTGGCCCGGCTGCGGGCCCTCGGCGCCACCGACCTCGACGTCGGCCAGGGCGACGTCCCCTGGACGTGCCTGACCGACCCCGAGGGCCACGAGTTCTGCGTATTGGCCCCGTCCTGACGCGCAGCCGGCGGATCGGGAGAGTGCGATCCGATCCGGCCCGGGGGAGCGGCCGAGATTTCGCTTGCTCGTCACCTCCAGGACGCCATTGACGCCATGTCCCCCTTCCCGAGGGTCCAGTTCACTGGGGCGCCGCCCCCCTCAACCGGACCTGAAAGAGGGACGCATGTCGAGACGCATGCCAATGCGTGGGCTTGTCACGCTTGTTGCCGTCGGTCTTGCCACTTCCGTGATGCCGACCGCCACGGCATCGACGGCCGGCAGTCCACTGAGGCTCGCGGTGTTCGGGGACTCGCCGTACGGCAAATCGGCGTACGCGCCCGCCGGGCAGACCGCCGACACCTCGCAGTTCCAGAAGACCCCGGCATTCATCGGCACCGTCAACGGTGACCCGACGATCAGCGACGTCGTCCACGTGGGCGACATCCACTCGGGCAAGGAGTTCTGCACCGACGCCTACGACGCCTCGATCGCGTCCACGTGGCAGGCCTTCACCAAGCCGCTCGTCTACACGCCCGGCGACAACGAGTGGGCCGACTGCCACAAGGCGTCGAGCCTCGCCTCACCCGGCCAGGGCGGGGGCTTCTACGACCCGGCCACCGGTGCGATCAAGTACATCGGCGCGAACGGCCTGACGACCGACACGGCGGACTGTGTCAGCTACCACTGCGGCAACCCTGTCGACAACCTCGCCCGAATCCGGCAGGACTTCTTCGCGCGGCCCGGCCACACCCTCGGCAGCGGGACACTGAACGTGGTCTCCCAGGCCACCGCCTACGATCCGGACCACCCGGGCGACGCGCAGTACGTCGAGAACGTGAGGTGGACGCAGAACGACATCCTCTTCGTGACGATCAACGTTCCGGGTGGCTCGAACAACGACACGGACCCCTGGTACAAGACGCCGACCGCGACTCAAGCGCAGACCGACGAGCGGACCAACCGGACCGCGGCCGACGTCCGCTGGCTCGATGCTGCCTTCGCCGACGCGCGGGCCAGGCACGCCAAGGCCGTGGTGATCACGGCACAGGCCGACATGTGGGACCTCGACGGCAAGACCAAGGACCACCTGACGAACTACGAGCCGATCATCAGCGAGGTCGCGGCGAAGACGACCGAGTTCGGCCGTCCGGTGCTGATGCTCAACGGCGACTCGCACCTGTACCGCTCGGACAACCCGCTGTCGCCGACGGCTTCGTGCACCGGCGAGACGGAACCGGCCACCGGCGCAGGCGTGTGTGCCCACGATCCGGGCAACAACGCGTGGAACGAGCACCCGTACTACAACGTCTCGAACTTCCACCGGATCGTCGTGCACGGCAGCACCACCCCGCTGGAATGGCTGAAACTGACCGCAGACCCGAACGCCGACTACGCCGTCAGCGACACGACGTACGGCCCGTTCAGCTGGCAGCGGATGCCGCAGCCACAGCTCTAGGACCGCTGAGCGGACACGACCGGGGTCCCCGCCGCGGCTTCCGCAGCATGTGGCTGCGCGGATACGTCTTCCCGGGGACCGCTGGGCGTTGTCTCCCGCGGCTCGTGTTCAATGACGGACCAAGCAGAACGGATGGCCTGCGGGGTCGGCGTATACCCGCCAACTCCGTCCGTCCGCACCGTCGTCCAGCACTCTGGCGCCCCGGGCCAGCACCTGTTCCTGAGCACGGTCCAGGTCGGCGACACCGAAATCCAGATGGAACTGCTGTGGCCGGCTCGGGTCCGGCCACAGCGGCGGCTGGTATTCCGCCACCCGCTGGAAGGCCAGGACGAAGCCGGACGCCGTGTGCAACGTGGCCCATTCCTCGCTGAGCGCCCATCGCCGATCCGGCTGGTTGACGACGCCGCCGAGGAGCGACTGGTAGAACTCCGCGAGTTCGCCGGGGTCGGAGCAGTCCAGCACCACGCACTGCAGATCAGCGATCATGATGGGAGATCCTAGCGACGTCGTGACCAGTTGGCCGGGGTGCACCGAGTCATCAGCCCGATCAGTTCCCAGTGGGTCGTCCTGCCTCGCTTGCGTAGGGCGGAGTTGCCGAACTCCCCACGGCCCAGGCCCCACGCTCTGCGAGATCGAGTACGAGGGCCGCGATGTTCCACGCGTCGTCCTCGCCGCTGTGGTGCCGGCCCTCCAGCGGCAGACCGGCGATGCGCAGTGCGCCGGCCATGCCGGGGCGCTTGCGGAGCCCGTACGCCTCGGTGAACACGGCCTTGGCGTTGGTGTGCGCCGCCTGCGCGGGGCGCCCGAACGGGTACGGCACCGAGCCGGCCCGGCACTGCCGCTCGAACTGGTGCCGGTCGTAGTCACCCCAGCTCGCCCAGGGGCGCTCCCGCGCGTCGTACTCCTCGACGAGCATCTGGCACGCCTCGGCGAACGAGACGCCACCAACCACCTCCGCCTGCGTCAGACCGGTCAGTTCGGTGCAGAAGTCGCTGACCCGCGAGCGCGCCGGCCGCACCACGATGCGATGCCGGGACACACGGCGCCGCGCCGCCAGATCGACGACGGTGAGCCCGATCTCGATGATCTCCCCCGTCTCCCCCGGTGGGGGCTGCCCCTCCCAGCAAGTGGCCTCGACGTCGATCACGTTCAGGAGTGCGGGTTCGTGGTCCATGCACGGCAGGGTAGGAAGCTCCGCAGAGTCGGAGCATCCGAATTTCTGCGGGTCCCGCGCGTCCCGCAGGTCCCGCGCGTCCCGTGGTTTCGCGCGCTCCGGTCCGAGGCGAGGCCCAGGAGGCACCCGGAATGTCATGTTCATGGGGGCCCGCCGACGGGGTCCCTCGGGCCGTGTTGCAAGATCGCTCCATGACCAACACCAGCAGACGCACCGTCCTCGCCTCTGTCGCCGCCGTCGCCGCCGGCCTGCCCACCCTCAACGCCGTGATGGGCAGCGGCGCCACGCCGGCCGCGGCAGCCGACCTGTACGGGTCCAACACCGAGCTGTACACCCGTACCGCCGCCAAGGAGGGCACCGACTGGATGCGCCGGTTCCGCATCGGCGCGCCGGTGCAGATCACGGACAATGCCAAGGCCACGAGCAGCCCCGTCAGCAGCACGGCGGTGATCGCGCCGCACGGCGGCGGAATCGAGGCGGGCACGAGCGAGCTGTGCATGGCCATCGCCGGTTACACGCCCTTCGACGCCAACACCGACCCGGCGAGCGCGGCGGTGCCGGGAGAGCCGCAGCGGGACTACTGGATGTTCGAGGCGCTTGCCAACTCGGCCTCGCAGCACGTCACTTCCACCCACTGTGACGACCCGGCCGCCCTCGCCGTCTGCGCCAACAACCTCTACGCCGTCTCCCTGCACGGCTTCGACGACACGACCGTAAAGAAGATCAACATCGGCGGCGCGGACGAGCGGCTCAAGCGCAACCTGATGGCGGCCTTCACGAAGTACGGTCTGACCTCCCCCGCGACCAACGCCGACTGGAACGTGACCGTGGTCTTCGCGGGCGCCACCGACCCCATCAACGGCGACGATCCGGCCAACATCGTCAACCGCACCCGTACCGGCGCCGGTGCCCAACTGGAGCTGTCCACGGCGCTGCGCGCGGCGATGTTCGGTGACTTCTCCGGCGCGGCCAAGCGCAGGACGACGGCCGGCGTGCCGAGTACCGACAGCCCCTACGCCGACCACTTCTGGAACGGTTTCGTGAGCGCCGTCCGCGAGGCGATCAAGAACCACGAACTCGGCCTCGACTCCCTCTAGTCCGCCACCGTCACCGTCACGTCACCGGCTCCGCCTCCGCGCCTCCGCGTCCGGTCCGGCAACCGGCCGCCGCGGAGGTGGGCCGTCGACGGTCCCTGGGAGCAGGCGTCCCCCGCCTGCTCCGCTCAGGCCACCACCGAAGGTGCTCTGGCACTTCACCATGTCGCTGGACGGGTTCGTGGCGGGGCCGAACCATGCAATGGACTGGATGACGGGCTTCTCGTTCCGGCCCGGCCTCATCGAGGAATACGCCGAGACGACGGGCGCCGTGCTGGGCGGTCGGGAGGGCTGGGACGCCTACCCCGATGCCGGCACCATCTACGGCGGCGTGTGGCAGGGGCCGCTCTTCGTCCTGACACACCACCCTGAAGACGCTCAGCCCGCCGACGTCGTGACGTTCCTGAGCTGCGATGCAGCCGAGGCGGTCCGGATCGGGCTGGAGGCCGCCGGAGGCAAGAACCTCGAGGTCTTCTCGCCCACCATCGGCCGGCAACTCCTTGAGCGCGGACTGATCGACGAGATCGACCTGCACATCGTGCCGGTGCTGCTCGGCGACGGGATCCGGCTGTTCGACAACCCCGGGGGCGCCCCCGTCCGCCTTGAGCTGCTCAATGGCGACGATCACTCAACGGCGGTGAACCTGCGCTACCACCCGGTCGTGACCAGCTGATGGATTTCTGATCCCGTGGTGACCCGCAGGCGCCTGCGGCCGGCTGTCAGGAGCGTCAGCGATCAGAGGTGAGCAGGGGTTTGATGTCCAGGATCGGGGTCTTGTCGAGGGCCTCGAGATTGCGGACGTGGATGCGCGTGCCGGCGACGGCGAGGATGCGGACGGCATGCAGACCGATCGGGTTGGGACGATCGGGCGCACGCGTCGCGAAAACACCCGTGAGGGGCCGGCCGGCGTCACCACGCGGGTGCACGGTGAGCGTGTCGCGGTCGGCGCGGTCGAGCCATGTGAGCAGCAGTACGTCAGCGCCGGGCATCAGGCCATTCAGAGCGGGGGCGTACCGTTCATCGAACACGAGCCAGGCATCAGGCGCTCCCTCATCCGGCTGCCGGGGCGCCGCAGCCCGATCGGTCAGCGTCGACTCGACACGCCCGATCGGGCGCAGCGTGTACGTGGTCACGATTCCTGGCTCCCTTCCAGAGCAAGCATTCCGGTCGCACTGGCCCCCGTCACTGCGGGATTCAGCAAGTCCTCCCACACTGACCGGAACCTCAAGAGCCGTCGGGTCCGGCCGCGTTGCTGACATACTGCACCCCATGGAAGGGAAGAGCGTGGCCACCGACGTACCGACCAGGCACCAACCGTGAGCGTCGGCCTGCCCTTCTTCCGCTACCACCCCGACCCCATCGCCAGCGGGTCCATTCGCGCGAGCGGCGAGACGTGCGCCCGATGCAACCGCGCCACGGGATGGATCTACACCGCGACCTTCTACACCGCGCAGGAAGTCAGTGGACGCTTCTGCCCGTGGTGCATCGCCGACGGCACCGCAGCCGAACAATTCGCCGGTGAATTCGCCGACTCCTACGGGCTCGGCGGCGTCAGCGAGGAGACCCTGCACGAAGTGACCCGCCGCACTCCCGGCTTTCACGCCTGGCAGGACCCGCACTGGCTCGTCCACTGCCATGACGCGGCCGCCTTCCTCGGCGAAGTCGGCTACACCGAGCTTGCGGCGCACCCCGAAGCCCTCGAACAGCTCCGACTCGACCTGCGTCTGGCCGGCTGGTACGACGCCGCCCAGCTCGAGCGCTTTCTGACCCACCTCGGCGACGGAGATACCGCCATTCTTCGTCGTCGAGGTAGCGCCGTCGTCTGCCGGCTCGGATGACTAGCCATTCACGGATCGCGAGCGGAGCCGCCAGAGTCGGATCGAGGCGACGTTGACGGTGCCGTGGAGCGCCTTCGCCTTTCAAGGCAAATCCCGCAGACCGCTGGGGCAACCCACCTCCGCTCCGACTACCAGCGGCGAGGCGGACGCATCCACCGGCATGCGCGCGCGACTGACAAGTACATGCAGTCTCTCGATCATGATTGCTAATGTTCTTCACTCATGTGGCTGATGTTGCGTCAGCCATGCTTGAGTGAAAGGCTCCAGATGGGAAGACCCTCCCGCAAGGCACGCTTCGTCGCCCGTGCGTTGGCGACCGGCGTGCTGCTCGGGCTCGTGCCAGTGTCGAATGCCTCCCCCGCCGCGGCGGCTGACGATCCCACCACCGCCTACGAAGCGGGTATGCCAGACGACAGCTTCGACGCTGAAGGCGCTGGGGAACAGGACGACTTCGTCGGTGCCACCTCGACGGGGACCGCCGCGTTGGTCGCGGGTCGCGCCGGGGATTTCCAGCTCAAGAAGGGCAGCGATCTCAGCGGGCTGGTGTCGCAGTTGGACGCCGCATTGCCCAAGGAGACTCTCAGCGATCTCATGATGGTGGAGAACACCAACCGGGACGCCGCCTGGGACGACGCATGCGGCACCAAGACGATCTACGACTCCGACCTGGCGCCCTACCACCGCGTCTGCTGGAAGAGCGATGACGCCACGTCCACGGAGTGGGTGCCACAGGCCATCACCGGTGTCTCGGACGCCCAGGAGGACGAGAAGTGGGGGGCCTCCAATTCCAACCCGCTGGCCATCGGCTCCTATGACGCGGAGAACCCAGGACGCAGCGACTACGCCTCGGACGGCATGAACTGTCTGCTGCCTGCCGCCGACGACGCCTGCAACGAAAAGGGCGTCCGCGTCAGTTTCTTCAACACGACCTCGCACGAATACCGTCATGTGCTGCTTGTCTGGCCGTACGTCAACTCCAAGAACCACATCTCCTTCGATGCGCTGCACGCGAGCGAAGGCACGTGCGTATCGGGTGCGCCCGTGACGAAGTCCTGCGCGGCACAGAACGGCATCCACGCGGGCGGCATGGCCTGGTACGGCAACTACCTGTACGTCGCCGACACCGCCAACGGCCTGCGGGTGTTCGACATGCGCCAGATCCTGGACCTCAATCCGGACAACGACGACGCGGTCAACGACCCGACGCCCGACGGACTGGAGAGTGACGTCACGGACAAGAAGCTGATCGGGCGCCAGAGCAACGTCTGGTACAGCTTCGGCTACCGGTACGTCATGCCCCAGGTCGCCTCGCTGAAGATGACGACGGCGAAGAACGCCGGGGACACGGACAAGAACCAGTGCTACTCGACCGGACGCCCCAAGGTGTCGTACGTCTCCTTGGACCGCACCGGCACGGACCACATGGTCATCGGTGAGTACTGCAACCTCAACGGCGGCGGCGACAGTCCCGGGCGGGTCGCCACCTACCCGATGACCGCACTGACGGCAGCCGTCGAAGGCTCGGCGGGCACCCTGGCCAACGCGGACGCGGCCTACGGCCTGCCCGCCACCGGGACGTTCAACGGCGAACCCTTGTGGCACAAGATCCAGGGCGTCATGCGGTACGAGGGCAAGTGGTACTTCCACCGCAGCAACGGCTACAGCACCGGCCGCCTCTTGCAGGCGACCGTGCAGACGGTCGACGGCACCGACCGTCTCGTCGCCGGTTCGACCGTCCTGAAGTCGGCCATCGGCCCCGAGGATCTCTACCTGACGCACGGCCGGACCACCGACCTCCCGCCTCAGCTCTGGTCCCTGAGTGAGCACGCGCCGAGCGACTGCTCGTCGTGCAAGCGGGAGATCTACAGCTACCAGATGAGTGATGTGATCGGCGGATTCGGTTCCTAGGTGTATTGATCACCAGCGTTGCCAACGCCTTCCGGGAACGTCGGTGACACGCGTGTCGGGCGCTTGAAAAGGTGAGGGCCTTCTGGGTTCGGTGAAGACTGCGACATCCATCGCCGACCGCCGGGAGGCCCTCGAGCCCCACCCTCATGCCACGCTGACCCCGACAGGGCTCCTACGACTGGCCGGTGCGTCGTGGACGGCGGCTGACGGTTACGCAGGGCCGCGCCCTGCCCGCCACCGAGGCGCGCGATGCGCGCCTGCGCCGCGAACGCCGCACATCAATGCAAAGCCGGCGCCTGTCCTGCACCCGGTGTGCGCCTCGCCATCGGCCCGGCATGTCGCGTTTTGATAAAGATCGGCGACAAGCGGTACTCGGAGGTGCACAAGCCGCGCGAGGGGCTCCTGCGGCTGATTGCGAGGGAGGCGGCAGCTGTGGCATCAGCCGACGGTGAAACCGTCACCGAACACGAATGGCAGGCGCAAAGACGCCACCGAAACCTGTTCCGGGCGGTCTACCGCCGGACTCACCCGCGGCTGCGCCGCAGCGACATCACCGTGACCGACGAGCGCCTGGTGAGGCGCGCGGTGAAAGCGGCGGCCCTCGGAAACGCCATGGAGTGGTTCGACTTCGGGATCTACAGCTATCTCGCGGTCACCATCGGTAACGTCTTCTTCCCCGCGGGCACCCCGACCGCCCGCCTGCTCGCCTCGTTCGCCGCCTTCGCCATCGCGTTCCTCGTGCGCCCGCTCGGCGGGATGTTCTTCGGGCCGCTCGGTGACCGCATCGGCCGCAGGACGGTGCTGGCCACAACGATGATCACGATGGCCCTCGGCACGTTCTGCATCGGACTCATCCCCAGTCACGCGACCATCGGCAACTGGGCACCCGCCCTCCTGGTCTTCTTCCGCCTGATCCAAGGGTTCTCCACCGGGGGTGAGTACGGGGGCGCGGCGACCTTCATGGCCGAGTACGCCCCGGACCGGCGGCGTGGTTTCTTCTGCAGCTTCCTCGAGCTGGGAACCCTTGCCGGCTACGTCGCCGCGGCCACCCTGGTGACCGTCATGACCGCCCTGCTCGGCGAGGGGACGATGAACGACTGGGGCTGGCGCGTCCCGTTCCTCGCCGCCGGACCTCTCGGCCTCATCGGCGTGTATCTGCGGATGAGGCTGGACGAGACCCCCGCCTATCTGAAGCTGGAGGCCCAGCACACCGCGCCCATCTCGTTCGAGCACGGCAACCCGGACGCACGCCCCGGCAAGGAGTTCCGGCGGATCTTCGCCGAGCAGTGGCCGGCGCTGCTGCTCTGCTTCGGCCTGGTCGCGGCGTACAACATCAACGACTACATGCTGCTGTCGTACATGCCCACCTACCTGACCACCAAGCTCGGGTACGAGGAGACGCACGGCCTGGTGGTCCTGCTGGTGACGATGGTGGTCCTGATGGCCGTCATCACCTTCGTCGGCCGGCTCAACGACCGGGTCGGCCGTAGGCCGCTGCTCATGGCCGGAATGGCGGGCTACTTCTTCCTCTCGCTCCCGGCCTTCCTGCTGCTGCGGCAGGGGAGCCTCGCGGCCGTGATCGTGGGCATGGCCATGCTCGGCTTCTCGCTGGTCTGCCTGCTGGGAACCATGTCCGCGGCGCTGCCCGCACTCTTCCCCACCGAGGCGCGGTACGGCGGGCTGGCCATCGGCTACAACCTCGCGACCTCCCTCTTCGGCGGCACCACCCCCCTCGTCGTCACTGGCCTGATCAGCGCGACCGGCACGGACCTGATGCCCGCCTACTACGCGATGGCGGCCGCACTGGTCGGCATGGTGTGCGTGTACCTGATGAAGGAGACGGCGCAGCGCCCCCTCGATGGCTCGCCGCCCGCGGTGGCGACCGAGGAGGAGGCACAGGAACTCATCAACGCCCGCTTCCCGGCATCCCCTTACTGACGAACAGCCCACGCTTCACGCCGTCCCTGACGCACGGCTGTCGGCAGCGGCTGCTGTGCCGAGCGACTGGGAACGTTCGCCGGACCAGGTCGATCAGTCGCCGACGCGGCGCGGCGCGGTGGCTGCGCATACGCGCGACGCGCGACGTGTCGGTTCGGCCAGCCCTGTGGTCAGGTGAGGTAGTCGGCGACGAGTGCGGCGAAGTCGTCGGGGGTGGCGAGCCGGATGCCGAGGTCTTCGGCCTTGGCGCGCTTGGATCCGGCGTTGTCGCCGGCGACGACCAGGCTGGTCTTCTTGGACACGCTGGAGGAGGAGCGGCCGCCGGCCCGTTCGATGAGTTCGTTCATCTGGTTGCGGCTGAGCTGTTCCAGAGGCCCGGTCATCGTGCCGGTGACCACGACCGTCATCCCGGCGAGCGGACCGGCGTCCGGGGCGCTGCCGGTCCCGGTGTCCGCGGCGGCCGCCGACGGGGGAGTGGCGCCCGGCTCGGTCATGTTCACACCGGCCGCGGCGAGCTTGTCGATCAACGGGGCGAGTTCGGTGAGTTCGGCGACGATGGACGGGGCCTTCTCGGCACCGATGCCGTCGACCGCCTGCAGAGCGTCGGCGTCGGCGGCTCGGATGTTGTCCATGGTCGCGAAGTGCCGGGCGATGCGCCGGGACATGGAGCGGCCCGTGCCGCGGACGCCGAGGGCGCACAGCACCCGCGACAGCGGCCGCGTCTTGGCCGTGGCCAGGGCGGCGAGCAGATTGTCGGTGCTGGTGTCGCCCATCCGCTCCAGCGAGAGGAGTTGGTCGCGGGTGAGGGTGAACAGGTCGGCGAGATCGGCGACCAGGCCGGCCTCGACGAGTTGCACGACGCGGGTGGCGCCCAGCCCTTCGATGTCGAGCTGGTCGCGGCCCGCGGCGTACGAGAGGGAGGCGACCAGGTGGCAGTTGCGGCCCTGCTCGCAGCGCCAGCGTTCCTCGCTGGTGTCGATGCCGGACCCGCACCGCGGGCACACCTCCGGGAAGGCGATGGGCTGTTCGGCGCCGGTGCGCAGATGGGAGACGGGGGCCTCGATGCGGGGGATGACGTCGCCCGCGCGATGGACCATGACGTGGTCGCCCAGGCGCAGGTCGCGGCGGGTGATGTCGGCCGGGTTGTGCAGCGTGGCGTAGGTGATGGTGGAGCCGTCGATCTCGACCGGCTCCAGGACCCCGCGCGGGGCGATGATGCCGGTGCGGCCCACGTTCCACTCCACCTCGAGCAGGCGGGTGATCTTCTCGACGGCGGGCAGTTTGTAGGCGATCGCCCAGCGCGGGGCCCGCGATCCGGATCCGGCGGCCTGCTGGTCGGCGGCCAGGTCCGCCTTGATGACAATGCCGTCGATCCCGAACGGCAACTCGGCACGCAGCGAGGCGATCTCCTGCACGCGGGCCAGGACCTGCTCGATCGTGTCGGCGGTGACGCCGGGCACCGCGGTGGTGGCGGTGGTGTTCACACCCAGCTCGGCGACCAGGGCCATGAGCTCACTGTGGGCGAGAACGGAAACGCGTGTGGCCAGGTCGGCGTCGGTGGCGGACGTCGGCAGCAGACCGTAGCCGAAGAAGGTCATCGGCACGGTGTAGGCGCGGTCCTTGGCACGCAGGGTGCCCGCCGCGGCGTTGCGCGGATTGGCGAACGGCTGCCCGCCGTGTGCGGTACGCACCTCGTTGGCGTGCTCGAACTGGGCGGTGGTCATCAGCACTTCGCCGCGTACTTCCACGGTGACCGGCTCGGACAGCGCGGACGGCAGGCCTTCGATGGTGCCGATCGCGTGGGAGACGTCCTCCCCGGCGATCCCGTCGCCACGGGTGATCAGGCGGGTCAGCCGGCCCTGGGTGTAGCGGGCGGCGACAGCCAGTCCGTCGAGCTTCGGCTCGACACTGAAACGTTCCGCCTCATGGCCGATCCGGCGGGCCAGCGAGGCCGCCCAGGCGGCGAACTGCTCCGGCGAGAACACGTTGTCCAGGCTCAGCATCGCCACCGTGTGGGGCACATCGCCCTCGACCGCGCCACCGGCGACCTTTCCGGTGGGGGACTGGGGCAGCACCTGATCCGGATGCTCGGCCTCCCATGCGGCGATCCCCTGGACCAGCAGGTCGTAGGCCTCGTCGTCCAAGGGCGAAGTGCCGTCCGCGTAGTAGGCGGCCGCCGCACTCACGGCATCCTCGACCGCCTGCGTGTAGGCGGCTGCGTCCACGATCACTGCTGCAGAAGTTGTCATGTCCGGCATCTTGCCGCCCACCACTGACAGTGGGCCCAGCCCTGCTGGTCACCCGTACGACGTCCGCCGTCCCGTGCTGCTGTCCTGACAGCGTCTGACGGCACCGGCCATGTCACCCGTTCGGCCGCGCCGCCGAACGGCCCGGTCAGGCACCCGCGGCTGCCTCCTCACCAGCCTTGGCCCGACGAACGCGAGTTGCGCCGGACGCGCGGGCGTGGGGACGCTGGAGCTCACGTGCATCCGGGAGGTGAAGTGGCTCCGGCACACGACACCACGCCGTCGGACGACCTCGACCGGCGGCGATTCCTCACCCTGTGCGCAGGCGTCGGCCTCGGCACGACCGCCGCATGCACGGCGGCCCCGCCACATCCGCACGCCACGGCGGGCCCTGACGCGCGGCTGAGGCCGGAGGCGGAAAGGGATGCCCCGGGCACCGGCGACTGGCGTCTGGCCTCCACAGGTCCGCCGGACGCCGTGGCCGGCTACACGGACCGGGTGAGCGTGCGGCCGGGCGAGGAGTTCGGGCTGCATGTGTCGACCACCGCCACGTCGTTCCGGGTGTCCGCCATCCGGGTCGGCTGGTACGGGGGCCGGGAAGCTCGCCGGATATGGAGGTCCGAGCGCATTCCCGGCCGCGCCCAGCCGGCCCCGCGGCTCCTGCCTGCCACCCGCACCGTGCGCGCCGACTGGCCGGTGACGCTGCCGGTGGACACCTCGGATTGGCCGGAGGGCGCCTATCTGCTGCGGCTGGAGGCGGACACCGGGCACCAGAGGTACGTTCCGCTGATCGTCCGCTCCACCACGGGCGCTGGCCGTACCGTCCTGCTGCACGCCGCGGCCACCTGGCAGGCGTACAACCGCTGGGGCGGCAGCAGCCTCTACAACGGCGCGTCCGGCGCGTACGCCACCCGCTCCCTCGCGGTGAGCTTCGACCGCCCCTACGACAGCTCAGGCGCCGAGAAGTTCCTGGTGTACGAGCGAGCGCTGGTGGTGCTCGCCGAGCGCCTCGGCATACCGCTCGCCTACACCACCGGCGTCGACGTCCACCGTGATCCCGAGGTGCTGCGCGGCGCGCACGCCGTCGTTTGTCTGGGCCACGACGAGTACTGGACGCCCGAGCAGCGAGCCCATGTGACCGCCGCCCGGGACGCCGGGACGAACATCGCCTTCCTCGGCGCGAACACCTGCTTCCGCCGGGTCCGGCTGGAGGCCGGAGAGAGTGCGGACGGCCGTACGGTGGTCTGCTACAAGAGCTCCTACCGCGCCGATCCGTGCTACGACTCCCACCCCGCGCTGGTCACCACCGACTACCGGCTCCCGCCGGCTCCGGATCCCGAATCCTCCCTGACTGGCGTGCTCTACGAGGGCTTTCCGGTCGACGCCCCCTATGTCGTCCGGGTCGCCGATCACTGGCTGTACGACGGCACCGGCGCACGCTCCGGGGACGCCTTCGCTCATCTCGTCGGCGTGGAGTACGACCGGATCACACCCGGCGCCCCCACGCCGGGACCGCTGGAGATCATCGCGCACTCCCCACTGGTCTGCGGCGGGCGGCCCAGCCACAGCGACTCGGCGTACTACACGGCCTCCGGCGGCGCGGGCGTGTTCGCGACCGGCACCATGCGCTGGGTAGAGGGCCTGGTGGCCGGGACGGGCACGCTGGGGCGCGATCACGGCATGGACGCCCGCACCCGCACCTTCGTCACCCGCACCACGGAGAACCTCCTGCGGACCTTCGCCCAGGGCGCCGCCGCCCGGCACGCCCCACCCCCGCGCTCCAACGTGAGCGCGGTGTACGGCACTTGACGTCGGCTCATGTCCGGTTCCACCTCGTCGCGGTCTGCTGTCCTCCCGACCGGGTGTGCTTCCCGCAGGCGACATGATCGGCAGCGCTGCAACGCGCGCGACACTATGACAGTGGACGCGAATGACGAGGCCTGCGATCAACAGGTGCCGCTGCCTCCAAGACCAGTTCTGCCGGACATCCTCGCGGCCTCTACTCGAAATCACTCACGATAGAGAGGCCAGAGCCAATCTCCGGGCCCTGGCCGCGATTTCGTGAGTTCCGCAGGTCATCCACAACCAGGACCCTCGTCTACCCCTCACCAGGGCGGAGCCAAGTCACCCCGGCCCTCACGTGGACTCGGTGCCGAACTAGTCTTCGGACCATGGCCTTGCGACCTGACGAGTTCTACGACCACGCCCTTGCCGCTGCGGATGGTGAGCGCCGGCTCCCGCTCGCGCGCATGACAGGCTGGGACATCAGCCCGTTCGAGTCGGACGGATTGCGCGTCGCGCCGCTGCGTCCTCCGGTTCTGCCCGAGCCTCCGCGACACGGCGAGGACCCGTCGAACTGCGACTCGTGCCGTGACCGAGACAATGGGATCTGGTTCAACGACAGTTGGCGGCTCACCCGGATCACGGGAGTCGGCGTGCCGCTGGTGCTCATGCTGCATCCGCGTCAGCACTACGACATGGCTGACCTGCCCGATGAACTGGCAGCCGAACTGGGGGTCCTGTCCACTCACATCGTCCGCCACGTGCAGGCCCTGCCGCACATTTCGCGCGCACACGTCTACCGCATCGGAGATGGAGGCGCACACCTGCACATCTGGTTCTTCGCCCGACCCGAGGGACAGACCCAGCTGTACGGATCATGGATGCCCGTCTGGGACGATCTGCTGCCGGAATACCCAGCAGACGTTGCCGAGGCAGATGCGGCGATCGTGGCAGACGCATTGGTCGCCTCCATCGGGGGCCGTCGCTCGGCCGCCGACGAAGCGCCGCACGACTGATCTGCCGGCGGACGCCGGCGCTCAACCTCGACCCTCACGATGCCGTGCCGGCGCTCCTGGCGGGCAACGCCGCGGTGTCCTGTGCGGTGGGCAGCCAGGCGCGGTAGCGGCGCAGTGCCCGGCGTTGTTGACGCTGCTCGGAGAGCAGGGCGTAGACCGGGTGGGTGCCGGGCCGGGGGCTGCTTCCGCGGGCCAGGCGGCGCAGCTGGTGGCGGACCTGCGCCATGCCGGCGGCCGAGGCGAGGGCCTTGTCGGACCAGGTCACCGGGCGCAACGGTCGGTCGGCCTCGCGACCGCGGCGCCAGCGGTCGGGCAGGTCCGGGGTGACGGCGAGGGCGGTGCCCATGCCGATGAGCGCCACGCCGCTGGCGAGGACCTCTTCCGCGGTGTCGCGCCGGGTGATGCCGCCGGTGAGCATCAGCGGCAGCGGGCTGGTCTTGACCAGGTCCTTGGCCAGGTCCAGGAAGTAGGCCTCGCGGGCCTGGGTGCGCGCGTCGGCGGGGCGGCCGGTCATCGCGGGGCTCTCGTAGCTGCCGCCGGACAGTTCGACCAGGTCGACACCGAGCGGTTCGAGCATCTCGATCACCTGGCGTGCGTCGTCGGCGTCGAATCCGCCGCGCTGGAAGTCGGCGGAGTTGAGCTTCACCGCGACCGCGAAGGAGGGGGAGACGGCGGCCCGGACGGCGCGGACGACGTCCAGCAGCATCCGGGCCCGGTTCTCCAGCGATCCGCCCCACTGGTCGGTGCGCTGGTTGACCAGGGGCGACAGGAACTGCGACAGCAGGTAGCCGTGGGCGGCGTGGACCTCCACACCATCGAACCCGGCCTGCTCTGCGCGCTGGGCGGTGACGGCGTACCGGGTCACGGTGGCCGCGATCTGCTCCGGCGTCATGGCGACGGGGCGGCCGAAACGGCTGCTGCGCTTGCCCAGGTCGACGCCGACCGCGGACGGGCCCCAGACGACGCCGGGCATGTCGGCCTGGACCTGGCGGCCGGGGTGGTTGATCTGCATCCACAGCGCCCCGCCGCCGGACTTGCCGGCCTTGGCCCACTCGATGAACGGCTCGAGCGGCGCGGCCTGGTCGAGTACGACGCCGCCAGGACCGGTCAGCGCCTCGGCGTGGACCATGACGTTGCCGGTGATCAGCAGTCCGCTACCGCCGGCGGCCCAGCGCCGGTACAGCCCGAACAGCTCCTCGTCCGGAAGCTGGCCGTCGCCGGCCATGTTCTCCTCCATGGCCGCCTTGGCGATCCGGTTGCCCAGCACCTGCCCGGAGCGCAGGGACAACGGCGAGAACAGCTCGCTGGTCATCCGCGTTCACCTCTTTCATCTCCATCGCATACAATGTGTGCACCGTTCACATTAGGGCGACGATGTAAGCGCTGCAAACATGAGGGGTGTGACCTATGTCGCAAGCGAGCAGCTCGTATCACCACGGCGATCTGCGCGCGGCCTGCGTGCGTGCGGCACGGGAACTGCTCGAGGAGGACGGCAGCGCCGCGCTCTCGCTGCGGGCCGTGGCCCGGCGGGCGGGCGTGTCGCCGACGGCTCCCTACCGCCACTACGCCGACCGTGACGCGCTCGTCTCCGCGGTCGCCGCGCAGGGCTACCGTGAACTCGCCGAGCACCTGGCCGCGGCGCACCCCTCGCCCGCGACACCCGACGAGCTCGCCGCCGTCGCCGTCGCCTACGTCCGCTTCGCGCTCGACCACCCGGCGCTGTTCCGGGTGATGTTCGCCGAGCCCTGCGATCCGACCAGCGAGGAACGGGTCAGCGCGACCGCCGCCATCTCGGAGTACGTCCGCGGCATCGTCCGCACGGTCTTCCCCGGCGCCGATGCGGAAGCGCTGTCGACCACGGTGTGGGCCCTCGTCCACGGCCTGGCATTCCTGCACCTCGACGGCAAGCTGGACACCTCCACCCCCGAGGTGGTCGCCGAGCAGGTCCGCTCCGCCGTCCAGGCGCTGTTCACCGCTGCCCCGGCCATGTCGCAGTCGGCGGCGGCCGCACCCTCCGGGCGGGCGACGGCATAGGGGCAAGCCCGCCTTCTGTTGCGTGAGTGGCGGTCGCTTGGGCGCCGGATATGGCCTTTGCGGGCGCCGGGGAGAGGTCCGCAGGCGCCCTGACGATGTGTCAGAGTGCGTAACACGGGTCGTCGTTGCGGTGGCGCAGGCCTGCAGGAGGCGAGAGGGGTGCCCTGTGTGGCGCCCGTATCCGATCTTGAGGAGCCCCAACACGTGAAGGCACTGGAAGGCCCCGCTCCAGCGCGCCCAGGTCAACCGTGGCCGACAACGCCAGGAGCGGTCTTCCGGAACGCCGGGGCGGTCATGCCGGGCACTTCAGGCACGCGCGGACTTCACGTCCACTGCGTGTCTGGTGGATCTCGGTCGACTGTGCGAGGTACTGGACGATGCCGGTGCCACGGCCGTGTTCGTCCGGGGCGATGTCGTGGGGGCGGTGTTCCACGGCCATTCCGGAGTCACTGACCACAATGTGCAGGGTGCCATGGTCGAGGGCGAGCAGCAGCGTCATGCGTTCGCGGCCGTACAGGGCGGCGTTGGCGGCGAGTTCGTCGACGATGAGAACGGCGGAGTCCCGCTCCCCGGCGGGAACACCCCAGCATTCCAGCAGTTCTGCCGCGAAGTGCCGGGCGGCGGAGACATGGGCCTCCTGCGCGGGCAGGGTGAGCAGCGCCTGGTGGCGGCAGGGCTGGGGGAGCGGTGGGCTCGTCGGGGGAGAATCGGTCACGAACATGGTCTTCTGGCTCTTCTGTGGGTGTGTGGAGGCCGGAACGTCGGGGACCGCCAAGGACGCCGAGGGACGGTCGCTATGCCGGAATCTGTAGGTGGCGCTCATTCATTTGCACGGGCGACGGATGCCGGACGGTTCGAGTTATTCGCACCTTTTGTCGGAATTCTTGGGGTGATCGTCACTCCCCGAGGACCGGGTGAGTTCGCTCGGTCTGGCGGGGCTCGATGTCGTACTGGACGGGCCGGGCAGATAGGTGGGGGCGATGGCGTGGATGACGCTGCCGCCCGTGCAATCGGGCGTCCGGGCCCGGCCTTTGCGGTCACCGGGTGAGGCGGGGCAAGGGGTCGGCCGTGCAGCGGTCCCGGGCGGACCCGGCCGCCAAGCCCGGCCGCCAAGCCCGGGCGGTGCCGTGGCGGGTCGCCGAAATCGATGCCCCAGGGCGGGGCGGGGTGCTCGGTCGCGTTTTCGGTCGGCGGCACGCGGGTGTCAGGCGCGCAGCGTGTCCCCGTCCGCCAGGAGCGCACCAGGCCGCCCCGGGGGCGCGGCGGGCGCACCGGAGGAGTCGAACGGGTGCGCCAAGAGCCCGCCCGACCAGTCGTCGGGCGGGCTCCGCTCGCCTCACGCCCGGATCGTGACCAGCTTCTGACCGTTGCCGGCGACGATCTCGAAGTGCTCGATGGCTCCCGGTGACATGGGGACCGCCCCTGGGATCGTGGTGCCGGGAGGATACTGGCCCGCCCGCCAGGTGGCGGCGTCCGCCCTGGTCCCGCCGGGTCCGACCGCCTGCAGTCGGCAGATGATCCCGGCGGGCGCTCCCTTGGCGGAGACCTGCAGGACACTGCCCCAGGCGGAGGGCGAGACCTTCACCGAGGCGGTGACGCCGGTGGTGGGATCCGCTCCGGAGAAGGTGCGCAAGGGAGCCGGCGTGGTCGGTGCGGGCCGTGTCGCCTGACTGCCCACGGATCCGATGGTCGCCAGCCAGGTGCCGCCGGCCGCTGCCGCGATGAACGTCAGGGAGGCTGCGGCGCCGGCCAGTTGCAGCCGCCAGGTTCTGCGGCGCCGGGCCGCGGCCTGCTGGAGCAGTCTGTCGAGCAGACCCGCCTCGGGCGCCTTTGGCACCACCGGCCTGTCGGGCCGTGCGGGCGGGGGGCCCTGTGTGCTCTCGGCTGCCCGCGCCACCAGCTGATCGGCGAGGTCCTCGCCGGCCACAGGCGTCGTCTGGTCCGCGGCTTCGGCGGCGGTGACCGTGGCGAGCAGCGCGGGCAGTCCTGCCAGCTGGGCATGTTCTGCCCGGCAGTCGGCGCATTCCGCGAGGTGGGCGCGTACCCGTTCCATGTCGTCCGGGGGCAGCGCACCCAGGACGTATCCTCCCAGCGCCACTCGGAGGGCATCGTGGTCCGCGCTCATGGCCCACACCTCCCACATGCCCTGGTCATGGCTCGATGCCCCGTTCCTGGAGCGCCAGCCGCAGGGCGTGCAGGGCGTAGTACGTCCGCGACTTCACGGTGCCCAGGGGGATGCCCAGGACCTGTGCGGCCTGCGCCATGGTCCGGCCCCGGTAGTACGTCTCCAGCAGGACGGCGCGGTGGTCCGGGGACAGCGACCTGAGGGCGTCGGCCACCGCCCAGCTCTGCAGCGCCTGCTCGATCTGGTCCTCGCCCGGTGTCTGCTCGGCGACCCGCTGAAGGGACTCGCCGCCGACCTCCGTCGGCCGGGCCTGCCGGGCCCGGTGGGCGTCGATGACCAGGTGCCGGGCGACCGTACACAGCCATGCCCGGGGCGAGCCGCGCGCGGGGTCGAACGCGTCGGGGTGCTGCCACGCTCGCAGCAACGTCTCCTGTACGACATCCTCGGCCCATTGCCGGTCTCCTGAGGTCAGTCGCAGCACGTAGTGGAACAGGGGTCCTGCGTGCTCGGCATACAGAGTGCGAAGCAGTTCCTCGTCGGTGGTCGAGAGTTTCCCTCTACCCGAGACACGGGGCGCGGAGCGATCCGGATCGGCCATGGGACCGCGTTTTCGGGAACTCCAGGGCATATGCAGATCATCACCCATAATTAGCGTTTTTGTCGCATTACGCGCTGCGTGGTGCCGGTGACGCCGTGTGTACGGGCGCTGCGGATCCGGGGGCCCTGCCAGGCCCACCGCTCCGCCATCCGGCCATGGGTGCGCCGCCTGCGAGGGGCCGGCCGAGCCGCAGCGACCAAGAAGAAATATCGCAAAAGGTGTGAATCATCCGAACCATCCGACACCCGCCGCCCGTGGAGCCAGATGAGAGCCGGCATACGCGGCATCACTCATCCGTCCCCCACGCGGCAAGGAATGATCAGACGTGACCGAGGGACACCCCGCGCGGCACGCGTTCACGGCGCCGGCCGCGCTCGCCCCAAGACCACACGTCGAAGCCTCCGTCCGAGGGCAGCCCCGTCCCGCGACCCACACCCCCACGGCGACGGTTCGACGTCACACTCGACGCCTCCAGCGCATTCGCCCCCCGCCGACCAGCGATGCGTCACTCGCGCGCCAGGGCGGCGAACTCACCGCCTGCCGCCGGGGCTTCCCGCCGCACAAGACGCAGCGCCGAGCAAGACGCATCGCGCAGCACCCGCCGCACAGCACAGCGCAGCGCAACGCAGCACAGCAGGGCGTTGCGGACGCGGGTGCCCGGCCTGCGCATCCCCATCTCCACCCGACCAGGAAGAACGAACACCATGCATCTGAACCCTCGTACACCAGGCCGGCGATCACGTGTCGCGCCCGCACTGGCCGTCGCCGCCCTCGCCACCGCCGGCGCACTGGGGCTCCTGAGCGCGTGCGGCCAGTCGCATTCCTCGCCCGCCGGTGCCAACGCCATCACGCCCGGCCCGGGCCAGCACCAGATGGCTGGGATGCCCGGTGCCACCGGTACGGACAACACGGCAGGCTCCCCGGCCGGCACCTCGCCCATGCCCCACATGAGCATGCCCACGAGCCCGGGCAGGGCCGCGTCGGCCGCGCCGGTGACCGGGGAGGCGGTGGCGATCAAGAACTTCGCCTTCTCCCCGGCCACGCTGAAGGTCAAAGCGGGCACGACGGTGACCTGGACCAATCAGGACACCGACGCCCACACCGTCACCAGCGCCGGGTCGGGTGGCCCGCTGCGTTCGGCCGCCCTGGCCACCCACGCCACCTACCGCCACACGTTCACCAAGCCCGGCACCTACGCCTACCTCTGCACCATCCATCCGTTCATGACCGCCACCGTGGAGGTGACCCCATGACCGAGCACCACGACCGTCACGACCAGGCATCCGCCGGCGATGCGTTGCAGCCCCCCGAAGAACCCACGGAACACGGCATGTCCAGGCGCCAACTCCTCCGGCACGCGGGCTGGTTCGGCGGAGTCGTGGTGCTGACCGTGGCCAGCGGAGAGGTGATCAGCCACATCGCCGACTCCCAGGACACCACCGCCGAGGCCGCCGACGGGGCCTCCGCGACGGGAAGCGCCGCCCTGCGGTTCGTACAGGTCTCCGACAGTCATATCGGCTTCAAGGGCCCTGCGAACATGGACGTGGCCGGCTCCTTCACCGAAGCGATCAACCAGGTCAACTCACTCGGATTCAGGCCCGACTTCGTCATGCACAGCGGCGACCTGACCCACCTGTCCACAGCCGCGCAGTTCGACCAGGTCAAACAGATGATGACGGGCCTGCAGACCGACCGCGTCTTCACCGTACCGGGCGAGCACGACTCCATCGGGGACGCGGGCCGCGCCTACCGGCGGACCTTCGCCGCCACGGGCACGCTCGGCGACGGCTGGTACAGCTTCGACACCCACGGCGTGCACTTCATCGCCCTGGTCAACACCCTGAGCCTGGAAAAGCTCGGCCATCTCGGCAACGAACAGATCGACTTCGTACGCAAGGACCTCGCGGGACTGTCCTCGGACACCCCGATCGTGGTCTTCAGCCACATCCCGCTGTTCGCCATGTACCCACAGTGGGGCTGGAGCACGGACGACGCCTTGAAGGTCATCGCGCTCCTGCGCCGCTTCTCCTCGGTCACCTGCCTCAACGGGCACGTCCACCAGCTGTTCACCAAGACAGAGGGCAACATCACCTTCCACTCCGCCACCACCACCGCCTACCCGCTGCCCAAGCCGGGCCGGGCCCCCGCCCCCACCCCGCAAGTCGTGCCCGCCCGACAGCTCAAGGACGCACTCGGCATCCGCACCGTCGGCTATCGGCAGGGCGACCGCGAACTGGCCGTCAAGGATCAGAGGCTGGCATGAACACCCGCCAACTCCATGCGCTGGCCCTGCGGTCGGCCATCGCCGCCACGCTCGCCGCAGGCGGATACATTCACGCTCAGCTGTACATCGACGAGTACCGCTTCATCCACATCGTCGGCCCCTTGTTCCTGCTCCAGGCCGGCGTCTCCTTCGCCCTCGCCGCCCTGCTGCTGATCGGGACGCCGCTCCTGCTGCGAGCCGCCTCAGCCGGTGCGGCGCTCGGCGCCCTCGGCGGCTTCATCGCCTCGCGCACCGTGGGCGTCTTCGGATTCACCGAAAAGGGTCTGCAACCCGCCCCACAAGCCATCCTCAGTCTCTTGGCCGAATCCGGCACACTGCTGCTCCTCGCCATCTGGCAGGCGACCGTGATCAGACATCGCCGCACTGCCCGACCGCCCACCACCACACCCCACCGGGATCGGGCCGGCATCAGCACAACACCGAACTGACCCGGCATGCCCGCGCGCCCGTCGAGGTGAAACCTCTCGCCCGTATGCCGCATCCGTGCGGTATACGGGCGTTGTCACTGTTCCGGTGGTGATCAGCGCTCAGCCGAGCAGAGTGGTGCCGATGCCGGAGCCGGGTGCGATGCCGTAGTCCTTGAAGCCGAAGACACTGGTGTTGCTGGTGCCCAGGCCACTACTGGTGCCGTGCAGGTGCCAGACGGCGCCGCTGCCCTGGTTGTTGTAGGGGTCTTCGTAGGGGGCGGCGACGGCGAGGTCTGCCTTGCCGTCGTGGTTGAAGTCGGCGAGGCGGACCTGGGAGCCGAAGGCGTCGTTGTTCTCGGTGCTGCCGGGGATGCCGGGGCTGTCCTGTGAGTAGCGTGCCGCGCCGGTGGTGGTCAGCCCGCCGGCACCGCCGCGCAGCACCAGCACGTCACCGGCTCTGCTGACCCGGCCCAAGGACTCGTAGGGAATTCCGATGGCGAGCTCGGCGCGGTGGTCGCCAGTGATGTCGCCGATGGACAGGGCCGCGCCGAACTCGTCCTCTGCTTCGTTACTGCCGGGGATGCCGGGGGTGTTCTGGTGGTAGACGTGGCGCGTGGCACTGACGCCGCCGGGGGCGTTGGCGCTGCCGTAGTACACAGTGACGTAGCCGGCGCCGCTGCTGGGATCGGGCAGGCCGTTGGGGTAGAGACGGTAGTTGGACAGACCGACGGCGAGGTCGTCGCGGCCGTCGCCGTTGAGGTCTCCGGCTGCGACCGCGTTGCCGCCGGGGAGCTGGGTCTGTTCGGTGAAGGCGTCGGCATTGGTGGTGCCGGGCTCCTGTCCATAGACGAGGGTGCCTTTCTGGCGGACCACGGCCAGTTCGTCCTTGCCGTCGCCGGAGAAGTCACCGGCCGCGATGTTCCAACTGCCGTTACCGGTAGGGCTTTGTGAGGACACTTCGTGGGGTGCCGGCGCTGCTGTGCGAGTGAAGGTGCCCGAGTACAGCCACAAGGATGTCGCGCCGCTGACGGCGACGTCCGGCGCGGCGTCTCCGGTGAAATCACCGATGGCGATGTCGGCACCGAACATACGGGAGGGGTACGACGCCCCCGTGGGCAGGGTGAGGCCGCTGCGGAACGGGGACGTGCCGCCCCACAGGACGGTCACCGAGCCGCTCAGCGACGTGCTGCCGATGCCTTCTCCTTCGCTGCCCACCAGCAGGTCGGCGTACCCGTCACGGTTCACGTCCCCACTGGTGATGCTGCTGCCGAAGTTGTCGTCGCTCTCGGCAGTACCCGGAACACCGCTGGAGTTCTGCGTGATATAGACGTGTTTGGCGGTCAGGCCGTGGGCGGATCCGAAGGCCAGGAGAACAGCGCCGGCGTGTTCCTTGCCGCTGATCGTCTTCGCGGGCATGCCGATGACCAGGTCCCGGTACCCGTCGCCGTTGAAGTCGTCCGACAGCTTGGACGGTGCGGCGACGGCACGGTCGGCCGAGACCGCGACCAGGCTGCTGCTGAGCGAAGCCGCAATGGCCACCGCCACGGCGAGACGGACGGAGTGACGCACGAAACCCCCTGCACAACTACCGGACGCCGGGCGGCGTCCGCGAACCGGACCAGTGCCCCGCATCTCGCTCAAGCGGACCACCCGCTTGATCACGACGACGCGCAACGAAGAAGAGACTCCCAAGCAGCACCGATGGTTGTGCGCTGCACCTGAGGGCTGCCGATGGCCAGTCCGGTCCGTGGGCGGCGATGGGCCGACCACCGCCGAACCCCGGAGGCCATCGCGTGGAAGCACCGCACCGGCTCGCCGTGGGCCAGCGGGCATACCACCTGGCCAGGCAACGGCGGGAGATCCCGGAGGCCTCCGTCGCGACGTGCGCGACCGGACGCCCGGCATCCAGGCGCTCACATAGCCGGCGACGCCCTTCCGGCGTCAGCGGGGCGTTGGAATGTCCCGCCATATCAGCCCATCGCGGTACCAGCTCCGAGCGTTCGTCAGAGGCGTCATGAGGTGTGCTGTGACGCCGTGTGTACGGCGATCGTGCACAGTCTCTTGGTTGCACGCGTGAGGGCGACATACAGGTCGCGCTCGCCGCCGGGGCGGGCTGCGGCGATCTCCTCCGGGGCGACGACGACGATCGCGTCGAACTCCAGGCCGCGGGCTTCGGAAGCCGGCACGAGGCGGGCCCACTGCGCTACATCCGCGGACGCCAACTCCTCGACCCGGTCGTCCGCGCAGATCACGGCGAGCAGGTCGTCCGGGTGCGATGCCGCCTGCGCCCGAAGCTCCCCGGCCACGGTGGTGGCGACGGAGTGCGGGCAGGCGGTGAGGTGGCGGGGAGGATCGCCGTGGCGGATCGACCGGCTCGGCGTCTGACCGGGGGCGATCCGCGCCAGCAAGCCGTGGGTGGTCGCAAGGATCTCCTGGGTCGTGCGGTAGCTGACGGTCAACGTGTGCAGGGAGAACCGGTTGCCGAGATGCGGACCCAGCGCCTGGGACCAGTCGCTCGCCGTCGTCGCAGGGCCCGCCTGGGCGAAGTCACCCACCAGCGTCATCGACCTGGCCGGACACCGGCGCATCACCATCCGCCACTGCATCGCGGTCAGTTCCTGGGCCTCATCGACCACGACGTGCCCGAACGACCGCTCCGGCAGCCCGTCCACCAGGGCCGCCGCCTCATCCAGCAGCGGTACATCGGCATCCGTCCACGGGGCATCAGGCGAACGCACCAGCCGGGACCGTTCGTCGCCGGCGAGCGAGGGCAGGTGTCTCGCCAACGTGCGAGCGTCTGCCAGCAGGGCCCGTAGGACCATTTCGGGCGTCAGCCGCGGCCAGAGGGACTCCACCGCACGGTCGACGTGGGCATCGCCCCAGAGGTCCGCACGGACGGCGTCCGTGTCGAACACCTCAGCCGGATCCGCGGCGGGCGCGTCGTCGAAGCCGAGAGCCCGCAGATCGGCCTCGGCCGCGGCATCGAGATCCAGGCCCGTGCTCTCGGCGATCTCGGCGTCGATATGTTCGAGGGCCTCGACGGCGCCGCGCTCCAGGGCATCCGTGACCGCGCCGATCAGGTGCTCCTTGAACACCTCCCGCGCACGGTTGTGCGCCAGACCGCTCGCCATCGCGGCCTCCCGCGCCGCCGCGACATCCACGCTCTCCAGCCGGACCGACTGCTGCCCCACCCGGACCACGAAGCCGCCGGCAGGTGCCTGCAGGGAGTGCACCAGGTCCGCGAGCGCCTCGGCCAGCGCGGAACTCCCCTTGAGGCGCGCGACATCGAACGACTCCACGGCCGCGGGCTCCACCCGGGCCAGCTCCGCGCACGTCGCCAGGAGCACATCGTTCTCCCCCAGCGAGGGGAGCACCTGGGAAACGTAGTCGAGGAACCGCGCGTTCGGCCCGAGCACCAGCACGCCGCGCGCGGCCGCTCCCGGGAACGCGTACAGCACGTACGCCGCCCGGTGCAGTGCGACCACGGTCTTGCCTGTACCGGGGCCGCCCTGCACCACCGTCACCCCCCGATGCGGGGACCGGACGATCGCGTCCTGCTCCGCCTGCAATGTCGCCACCGCCGCACGCATGCGCCCCGTGCGCTGCGCCTCCAGCGCTTCCGTCAGCGGACCGTCGCCGACGATGTCGCCGGCCGCGGCCGACGATCCGTCCAGTAGCTCGTCGCTCACCGCACGTACCGTTCGGCCCTCGACCCGCAGATGACGCCGGCGGCGCAGCCCCATGGGGTGGAAGGTCGTCGCCTCGTAGAAAGGCCGCGCCGCGTCCGCTCGCCAGTCGACGAGCAGTGGCAGGTCTCGGTCACCCACGTGCAGGCCGAGCCGTCCGATGTGCAGGACGGTTCCGTCCGCGCCATCGACCCGGCCGAACGCCAACCCCTCCTCGGCCCCCTCCAGCCCGCGAATCCGATGTGCCAGACGCTCCGCGGCGACATCGCGCTCGTACACCTCGCCCGCGCTGTCGGCCGACGACCTCAGCACATCCGCCAGCTGGGCCCGTGCATCCGCCAATCGCTCATCGAGCAGCCGGTACATCGCGGCCACGTGGGCCTGCTCCACCTCGACCTGTCCTGCGGCATCCCTATTGAACTGCGGCAACAGCGGCCCTCCCCTCGACTCGGCCCTCCACTATGCAGCCAAACTTCTATGAAAGTAAGGCTTGACTTACTTATCCGAGTCAGCCGCCGCGGCCGGTCCGCCGTCAGGGCTCAGGTCTGGGCGGCCTTCTGGCACCGTCGGACATAAGGAGCCGACCGGGCTCGATCCCGGCCTGAAGAGATTCGAGCTCAAGGACGCTCAGCACTTCGCCGCCATGCCACGGACCTTGCCCAGACCGCCTGACGCAGCCAGCCCCACCCGGACACCGTCCATCGGCGCGTCACGCTCATTCGACACCCGCCCGGCTGCCCCGGAGCGCCCGCGCTCTCCCAGGACTTGTCGGGCCGGCGATTCACTTCCGCGTCCGGCGGCGTCGGTCCTCACTGGCCTCGTTCTCAGGCCAGCCACTCGAAGATGTCGTCCCAGAACGCAGAGTCGTCCACGAACAGGTCCTGGCCGATCATGCGGTTGCGCAGATCGGTGATGGCGGCCGCGCGTACGGCGTCGTCGGCTGACTCCAGGGCGTCGCTCGATTCGGCGATCAGCCCGAGGAGCACGGCCAGCAGGGGGAGGGAATCGGCGGCCGGTCCCTTCCACCCGGCCGCGTGGTCCCACCCGTTGGGGTCGTAGTGGGTGATGCCACCGTCCGCCGCGTCGAGCATCAGATGCTGGTCGTACCAGGTGGCCACGGTGAAACAGAAGTTCTTGGGAGGGGAGTCGTCGTCGGGGTAGCGGTTGCCGTAGATCTCGTCGGCGTCGAACGGTTCCAGCCCGTCCTCGTTCCGCACGTGCCTCGTGTCGATCCCTATCACGTCGAGGTGCACGGCGGGAAAGCCGACGGTGAGCAGGAACTCCCTCGACGGCGCATCGGTCAGCTCGGCCGGCAGAGCGGCCTCGTCCGGTCGCCAGAGCGAGCCTTCGCCCAGCCGTTCCTCCAGCCACTCCGCGTCCGGTATCAGCGGAGTGTCGTCGCTCTTCACTGCGTGGCCCCCAAGAGTTCCTCGTCGTTCGGTCATTGCCGGCCCCAGTCAATCGCATGGCCGGCCGGCGATCGACCATGGCCCTGTCGTGGGTTCGCGCAGGCGGACAGCGGTGACGACCGCGTGCCGGGGCGCGCCTGCCACGACCCGCACCGCGGTATTGTCCCGGCGGTCGTGCCGGGGTCTCGCCGACCTTCGTTTACGCGCGCGACAGCTGGGGAGGGGCCATCTCGTAGCCGGCCCGCCTCACTGCTGCGCCAGTTTCGCCAGCCATGGATGTCCGGGATGCAGACGCTTCAGCCATCCGCCGAGAACGTCGCGCCGCGCCTGACTCAGCAGCGGCAGGATCCCGTCGAAGTCGCCGTGATCCTTGGCTCGTGTCGCCTTCGCTTTGAACAACAGCACCAGCTCTGGCACCAGGTAGGGGATGCCGTCTGCAGTGCGTTCGATGATCGCGTCGTACGGCAGCCGGAGGCTCTGGTCCCGCCGACAGATCCACGTCCCGCCCTCGTGCGGCTCGCGGAAGACGTCCAAGAGGAACTGACCGCTCGCCGGATCCCGTAGCCAGGTCTGGCGCGTGGCCGCCAGCACCTCAGCTCCTGCCCTTGGCCAGATCCGTCCCGAGCCCACCGCGTCACACGCGTACTCGGGGAAGCGGTCCCGAACTTCAGTGAACCCCGCCGTCGGCACGGCGATCTCCAGATCGCCGTGGTGCCGCGACTGCTCTCCCCGGAACAAATCCAGCGCCCATCCCGCCACGATGCACCAGGGCGCGCTGACCCCGTCCAACCGCTCGGCGACCTCTTCCGGCCGCCAGGCGTCCGCCCACCGAGCGTCCAGCTCGTCCGCGTCAAGGACAACGCCGCCGGGCGGCAGAGAATCGGTCATCGGACCAACTTACTGCCGCGACCAGGCCGAGGTGGCGGCTCCTTGGCGGGCGGTCCTTGGTCGAGCAGGCCCGGAGCGCCTTGCCGCCGTTCGGACCGGGCGGATGGCCGCGACCGGCACCACGACCGTTGCTGCCGTATGCCGCTGGCTCCGTTCATGACGCGCCGCACAGCCTCTGGGTCACAATGCCCCCATGACCGATCATCAGGCCGACACGCCCGCCCGTCCGCTGCTGCGCCGTCCCCAGGACGGTGAACTCATAGACGTCGCCGGTGTCGCGCACTTCTTCCGGCTCACCAGCGAGCACACGGGTGGGCGCTTCGCCTTCGAGGAGTTCAGCCTCGCTCCTGGCACCATTGGTGCCAGGCCACACGTGCATGACGGACATGACGAGTACTTCTACGTTCTCGAGGGCGAGTTGACGCTTCACACCGGAGACGGGGAGGTGACGGTCGGCCCCGGACATCTGCTCGCCGCCACCCGCGGCACCCCCCACGGTTTCCGCAACGCGGGCCCGGCCCCCGCACGGGCCCTGTGTCTCTACACCCCCGCGGGCTACGAAAACTACTTCCGCGACGTCCACGCCGCTGTGAGCGCCGGCGCCGAGACGACCGACGAGCTGCTGGCCGAATTCCGCAGCCGTCACCGGACCAGCTCCTATCAGGTTCCCTCGCACAGGCCCTAGTTCGGGGGTGTGACGGCTGCCTCTCGCCGCTGTCATCTGGTTTCCATCAGGTACGGGCAGCGCACCAGCCCGGCGCCGGCGGAGACGTACACAGAGCGCCGGCCCCTGGTCAGGGAGGAGATCGGCGTACGCCGGGTCTGGCGGGCGCGCTGACGCTGCCCTGCGCGGACCAGGAACGAGACGCTCAGGAGCGCGGCACCTGCGGGGCGGGGCGGCGCGGTGATCTCTGATCGATTGTGAACCCCCGCTGCCGCAGACACCGTCGACCCCGCTGGGCCCGGCCCGTCGGTGTGACGACCCGCCCGGCCCGACCGCCGTCCTGAGAGCCCCTTGTCGTCGCTGGCATGCACGCGTACGTGGGCCGTGCCGAGCCCGCCGTCGGACAGCAAGCGTGTCGGCCCAGCGATCGGCCGCCCTAGCGGTACGGGCGGCTGCGGTCGTCGATCTCGATCACGGGTGCGCCCGGGGAAGGCGGTTCGACGCGCCGGCGCTTCAGGATGCTCACGTACGAGACGAGGCCGATGAGGCCGACCGCCATCATGATCAGGCCCGCAAGGGGGAGGTTGACTCCGCTCACATGCCAGTCCGTCGCGAACGTGACGATCGCTCCCACCCCGATGAGGATGATGCACCCACCTATACCCATGTCGTCCGCCTCCGTCGTCTTTTCGGGAACTCAGGGCTGGACTTGGGATCGCGTACCCGGCTCCACCACCCTCATGCTGCGACCGCGGGTTGAAGACCGGAACGAGTGGGTGTTGCCGGCTGTGAGGTGCTGCCCTGACGGGCCCTTGGGTGCTGCCGTGGCAAAAACCCATGACGACCATGGCGCAGGAAGGTTCGACGGTGGAGTAGCGGTTACTCCGCCGGGCGTGGTCGGTGCGGGCATAGCCTCGCTGGTGCCGTCCACGCCTGCTTCGTCGACGAAAGGCCGTGGAGTTTTTCCGGCGATGATCCGTAAAGCCGCTTCCTCGGAGTGACAGCCGCCGAGGGGCGGGTCGGCGTGCGCGCGTTTCGCCGTGCACGCTGCTTTTTTCTGGAGGAGCAATGAACCTCTCCCCGTCGGGGGACGTCCTCGGTGGCGCCACCGGTCACGCAGGCACAGGTGCCCACGCGCCTGGTGCCAGAGGTCGGCACAGGACACCGCCCGCAGGCGCGTTGGCCGCGGCTCTCGCGGTTGTCCAGCTGATCGTGCTGATCGCCTTCTCCTGGCCCGCCGCCCGGATGGCTCCGCATGGTGTGCCCGTCGTCGTGGCGGGCCCGCCCGCTGCCGTGTCGGACCTGACCCATCGGCTCGAGCAGCGCGCACCGGACTCCTTCGACTTCACGACCCGCGGTGACGAGGCCTCTGCCCGCCGGGCGCTGCTGGACCGTGACGCCTATGCGGCGATCACCGTTCAGCCGACGGGGGGCACGAAGGTCCTGGTGTCTTCTGCGGCCAGTGCGGCCGTGGCCGGCGCCTTCACCCAACTGGCCGGAGAGCTGTCGCACTCCAGCGGTGCCGCTGTGCCCGTGGATGACGTGCGTCCCGCACCCGCGAAGGACCCGCACGGTGCCGCGTTCGCGTCCAGCGTGCTGCCGATCGTCCTCACCGGCATGATCGGCGGTGTGGTGTTCGCGCTGAAGATCCCCAGGCGCCGATCCAAGTTCGCCGCCGTGGTGCTCTTCGCCGCGTTCGCGGGTCTCGCCAGCACGGCAGTGGCACACGGCTGGATCGGCGCGCTGGACGGAAACTACTTCGCCGAGGCATCGGTGGTCGCCCTGACGGTCCTGGCGATCTGCGCGACCGTCATGGGACTGGGCACGGCGTTGGGCGGTCCGGGTATCGCCCTCGGCATCGTGACCATCCTGCTGGTGGGCAACCCGTTCTCCGGTGTCGCCTCGGCTCCCCAGATGCTCCCCGCTCCCTTCGGCACGCTCGGGCAGCTGCTGCCCCCGGGCGCCGGCGCGAGCCTGCTGCGGTCGGTGTCCTTCTTCGATGGCGCAGCCGCCGCGCAACCCCTGACCGTCCTTGCCGTCTGGGCGGCAGCCGGCCTGGCCCTGACCGCGGTACGCCGACGGGCCGGGACCGGAGAGCCCGCCCCGAGCCCCGCCGCGGGCGGTGCCGCTTCGGCCTGATTCGGGCACCGATCTGCGCGTGGGACCTGGGACGGACCCGCGCGCAGATCGCCGTTTCCCCGGGCTGCACCGCCAGGCGCTGGCGCCGCCTGCCGCACCTCCCACACACCCACCACCGGCCGCCCTCAACCCCCGCTCCGTCCCGGCCCCCGTCCTCCATGCTGCGGGCCATGCCGCGCACGCCGCCGGCCTGCGGGGGACAGGAGGGCGTCAGCCAGCCGAACAGGAGAGACAAGCCGTCATGCCGGACTGGGATGTCACCTACCGCGGGACGGTGTACCCGTGGCACTGCGACCACATGGGGCACATGAACGTCATGTGGTACGTCGGCAAGTTCGACGAGGCCACCTGGCAGCTGTTCTCAGCCATCGGGATCACCCCGGCCTATCTGCGTTCCCGGCAGCGCGGCATGGTGGCGGTCGAACAGCAGATCGCCTACAGGCGCGAGGTGCATGCCGGGGACGTCGTACTGGTGCGCTCGGCCGTCATCGAGGCGAAGAGCAAGGTCATCCGCCTGTGTCATCAGATGGAGAACGCGGTGACCGGCGACGTGGTGGCCGTGACGGTCATCACCGGGGTCCATATCGACACCGACGCCAGGAAGTCGTGTCCCTTGCCGGAGGAGTTCATCGCTGCGGCCCGCACAAGGATCACCGACTGCCCGCCGGAGATTTAGGCCGGTGTACGCAGGCCATGCCATGCCTACACCATGCGCATGGCCCTGACGGCTCAGCCGCCCCCGCCATTCGGTCCGATGGCCCGCCGCCGCAGTGATGATCACGGCCGCGGCAACCTTGCCGGATTCGTCCACGGCTACGGCGCTGCACAGCCGCGTCCAGCCCGTGCCGAGTGCCGGGCGGGGCACAGCTGGGCGGGGTCACTGCGAGGTGCGCATCGAGGTTCCGCGGCGGTAGGCGGTGGGGTCGGTCGGGGTCCCGGAACCCGGGTTTCGGGGTCGGTCGGAGCCCCGGAGCCCCGGAGCCCGGGTCCGGCGGCGTCTTGAGCGTGGTGAGATCGTCGCCGGCACCTCTGAGGCAGGCGTTGCTCCCCGGAAATTCGTGCACCCCCGCTTCGGCCGGGCGGGTGTGGTGAAGGACCGGTGATCTTACGGATGCCGGCGGAGGGTCCGGCGTCGGAGGCTTGCGGGTCGTTGCACGTCTCGGTCGGGAGTGGTCATGGACGCGGTCCGCGCGCATCGCCTGCCGAAGGTGGCGGTGGCAGGCCTGGGAGGCCGACGCCGCCATGCCGCCGGGCCCCCTGCTCGGCCGCACGCAGCTGCCCGTACCGCCGGAGGGTGTGGTGGGTCCGGCGGGTGTCAGGGGGAGGCCGCGGCCTGTGCAGCGGGTCGCCTCGGGCCGGTGGCGGGCAGCCTGGTCCGTGCCGGCGAGGGATCGCTCTCCCGCGAACCGCCCTGTGCGCCTGGATTAGGTACGAGTGGCGCACCGGGGCGCCTGCGTGGGACCGACCGCCACGTCTGACGGCCTCCACGCCAGACGGCCTCCACGGCTGACGGCCACACGCAGGGAATCGCCCGCAGGACCCGTAGATACCCCGCCCATGGCGCCGCCCGGGGGACCCGTAGATACCCGCCCGTGGCACAGCCGTGCGCGGGACGGCAGCCCGCGAACGGCTGGCCGGCACGGCGCCCGGCGCGCCATGCGGCAGGTCGGCACGTTCCGAAGCGGGCGCCGGATCGCGGCGGTCACGCCGCCCCTGCCCCCCGTACGCGGCCGTCCCCCCGGAGTCCGCCACCCGCCATCCGGGTGGGGGTCGGGGGTGCCCCCTAATTCCTGGGGTCCCTGCCTGGGGTCGCTCCCCAATGCTGCGGACCGCCAGGCGCCGGTACCACAGAAGTGAACCCGATGGACCGATCTGCGCGACGCAATGTCGGCAGCCCACGCACGAGGGAAATCTCCATGGCTTCGGCAGTACTCGCCACCACACCATCCCTGCCTTCCCCCTTCCCCGGGACACCGGCCCTGTTCCACCTGGTCGACACCCCGGCGCTGGCCGGGCGGGATCGTGAGCTGGCGGCAGCCTTGAGCATCCTGACCAGCCGCAGCGGGCCTGGCGGGGTCCTTCTCGCGGGCCCCGCCGGGATCGGCAAGAGCCGTCTGGGCCACGAGATCGCTTCTGCCGTGCTGCCGCGCACAGGCGGTACGGCCGGGTCCGGGTACGAGCCGGGCGTCGGCGACCAGTCGGCGTCCGCCGGGGCCGGGGCCGGCCCCGTCACCGCGGTGGATCAGCTGGCGCCGGGCATGGTCCTGCCGGCGGTCCAGCGCCTGCTGCACACTTCTTCCCGCCGCCCGAGGCTGCTGTGGATCGACGACGCGCACCTGCTGTCGCCGCAGGCGATCGAGGCGCTGCTCCTGCTGGCCGGCCGGCGTAGCGACAAGCTGCTCATGGCCGTCAACACCGACGAAGCCCACCCGCACCTGCATGCGCTGTGGAAGGACCAGCACCTGGCCCGCCTGGACCTGGCCCCGCTGGACGTGCTGGCCTGCCGCCGGCTGGCCGGCGCCCTGCTCGCCGACCGGCTGACGCAGTCCAGCGTGGCCCGCCTGGCCCGGATGTCCGCCGGCAACCCGCTGCTGCTCCGCGAACTGGTGCGCGCCGCCCTCGCCCAGGATCTGCTCGTGCCCACCGGCGGCTGGTGGCACCTGCGCGAGGGCGTGCCTCTGTCGGACGCGCTGCGTGACCTGGTCGTCCGCAGCCTGAAGCCGATCGGCGCCGAGGCCCGCCGCGCGCTGGAACTCATCGCCCTGGCCGAACCCGCCCGTCTCGACATCCTCGAGGACCTCGTCGGTCTGCCCACGCTGCTGACCCTGGAGGACCACGGCCTGATCCAGTCCCTCGACCCGCGCCGGGCAGACGCCGAACGACCCGGCCACACGCTGTCCGCCGAAACCCCCGGCGACACCGGCCAGGGCAGCCGCGCCGGGCACACGCAGCCGTCCGTCGGCATCGCCCACCCCTACCTGGGACACGTACTGCGCCAGGACGTCGCCCCGCTGCGCCGCAAGCACTACCTGCTGACCTGGACCGCGGCCCTGCCCCAGCCCGCGGCACGCCCGCCCGCCGAACGGGTCAGGCTGGCCCAGTGGCACCTGGACGTCGGCGACACGCCCGGACACGAAGACCTGCTCGCCGCTGCCCGGCACGCCCTCGCGGCTCACGAACTGCCGGCCGCGTACCGCCTGGCAGGGGCCGCCTGGCGCACCTACCGGACCGCCGAAGCCGCAGAGCTGAAGGCCCACACCCTGCTGGCCTGCGCGGCCTTCGACGAACTCGACACCTTCGCGGCCTCCCTCGCCGCCGACCACCCCGCCTACGCCCCCGTCCTGGACCCCGTCCGCGCACGGGCCCTGGTCGTGGCCGGCCGCTACCGCGAGGCCGAGGAGATGACCGGCCGGCTGCCGGCGGGTGACGCCGCCCTGGTCAGTGCCATGGTCGCCTACTTCTGCGGCCACCTCGCCAAGGCCTTGCGGGCATGTGCTCCCTTGCGTGAGGACGCGCTGCCCGGCCACCGCATCGAGGCCGGACTGCTCACCATGGTCATCCTGTGCCGCCAGGGCCGGCCGCTGGACGCCCTGGAGGTCTACCGCCGGGTCCGCGAGGACGTCGCCCACCCGTCCCTGCTGCGGCCGCTGATCGAGGAGTGTCTCGAGGAGATCCACGCCGTCGCCATGCTGTTCGCCGGACGCCTCGAAGAGGCCGAGAACAACCTGGTCCGCGCCTGTCACGACGCCAACCGCAACCACGCCCTGCGCATCGACGCTCAGCGCGGACTGGCCCTGGGCTGTGTCCTGTACGAGCGCGGACGCCCCCGTCAGGCCCTGACCCACGTCGTCTTCACCCCCGCCTACCAGGTCGGCTGGCAGCCCTGGCAGCTCATGGCCCGTATCTACACCGAGCTTGCCCGCAGCTGTCTGCGCCCCGCTTCCGGCGCTAGAAGCGGCCCGGACGGCCTCGCCGACGTCAAGCCCGGGCACCTGGCCGCCGCTCTGCGGGTGGCGCGGGCCCGAGCCGCCCACCGTGACGGCGACGAGACCGCCGCCACGCGTGCCCTGTACGAGGCCGTCGACGACGCCCTGAGCCGCCATGCCTACGCGGACGCGGTCATGGCCCTGCATGAATGCGCCCGTCTCGGCCTCGCCCCCCACCCCGCGGTCCACACCGATCACCCGCTTCAGGGCCCGTTCCTCACCGCACGCCTCCATTACGCCCGCGCGATCGCCAGCGGCGACGCAACCCTGCTCGGCCGGGCCGCACGCGCCCTCGCCGAGGTCGGTGCCCACCTGTACGCGGCCGAGGGCTACGCCGAACTGGCCCGCTTGCACCGCCGGGCGGGCCGGGACCGGGCCGCGACCACCGCGACGGCCGAGGCCCGCACCCAGCTGGAACACTGTGACGACGTCGCCACCCCGCCGCTGCACTTCCTCGGCGAGACGGCCTCCCTGTCGCCGCGCGAGCGCACCATCGCCCGCCTCGCTGCCCAGGGCCTGACCGACAAGGAGATCGCCGGCCAGCTCGTCGTCTCCCCCCGCACCGTCAGCAACACCCTGTACCGCATCTACCAGAAGACCGGCGCCACCGACCGCCGCCACCTCAGAAGGCTGCTGTCCGCATGACGAGGTTCCTCACGGGATTCGCCCTGATCTGGCTCGTGCTGTACGTGACCGGGCCGCGGGTGCCGACACCGGGCACCGCAACGGCCGCCCTGACCACGACAGCGACGTGCGCGGCCACCGTGGCCGTACTCCTGCACGGCACCCCGTGGCGGGATCTGCCCACGTCCCTCGGCCTGACCCGGCCCCGCCCCCGCGCCCTGGCCGTCGCCGCCGTCGTGGCGGCCGGGTGCCTGGCCTTCTATCCCCTGTTCACCCTCCTCACCGGCTACCGCATCACGCTGCGCGCGGACGCCGCCTGGCTCCTTCTCGGCGTCTTCGCCTATCACGGCCTGGCCGAGGAACTCGCCTGGCGCGGCTACGCCTACGACCGCCTGCGCCGCGGGCGATCCTTCTCCAGCGCCGTCATGGCCTCGATGCCGCTGCTGGCCCTGACCCACCTGCCCGTGCTCCTCACCACCGGCCCGGCCGTGGGAATCGCCGCCATGACGGTCGCCGCCGTCACGACCTGGCCGCTGGCTCACCTGTACGAGCGGGCAGGCCGCAGTATCTGGGCGCCCGCGCTCGTCCACGCCGCGATCGACTCCTTCAAACTCGTCACCGTGCCCGCCAAGGCCACGGTGCCGTTCTCGCTTGCCCTGTCGGCGATGGCACTCGTGGTGCCGCTCGCCGTCTTCCCCCTCACCCGCGTCGCGGCACGTCCACGGCGCGGCCGCGCCGCCTGGTAGCCCCCACGCCAACGTCCAGAACTTTGGGCCGCGCTGCCCGCCGTCACCGGCCCCGTCCACACGGGCACCGGGGCGGGCGCGCTCACCCAACTCGGCGGCTTGACCGGCCTGTTCGGCCGCGCAGATCCGCACACCGACCGAGCAGCGCTTACTCATTCGCATCTCCGCGCGCGCCAGCACGATGGCAGACAAACCGGCGGCGCGTACGCAGCCGACGGCCGCACCGTGCACGAGCAGCGAGAGCCATGAGCATCGCAGCAGGCTTCACGCCCGGCACCGTGATGCGTCCCGCCGCCCCGATCCAAGATCCCAAAGGAGAGTCATGAGCGGAATCCACGGCGACTACGACATGGGCCACACGGTTGCCGGGTGGACCGGGACCGTGATCTGCCTGGTCGGCCTCAGCGGCACCGGCGCCGCCATGTGCGTGGGCTCGTCCCTCGGCCTCTGGGCGGGACTGGCCACGGTCGTGCTCAGTGCCCTGGTCACCTGGGGGCTGCACCTGGCGGGCTGGGGCAAGCCCACCGGTCCCCGGCCGCGCGAGGAGTGGCCCTGGCAGGTCAAGGACCCGATGACAGCCCACGCCGACTGCCTCGGCTGCCGTATGGCGGGCCGTGCCGGCAGGGCCCGCCGCCGCGAGGGCACCCCCGAACTGACGGCCGCCGCCGCTCCCGCGGAAACCTCCTGAAACAGACACAGCAAACGCCTGCGAAGGCCGACGCCAGCGCCTTTCCCGAGTCCCGGTACCCCTGTGACCGCTGTGACCGAGGGGACAAGTGAGCGCAGACCACGCCACAGAAAGAGACCGTGTGATGCCCGAGACCCCACGCCGCCTCCGCCGGGGGGCCGCCGCGCAGTTGATGCGTCGACCGCAACTGTGGGGCACAGCCACCGTCGTCGCCGCCGTGGTGGTCTTCCTGCTCTCCCTGGCCTACCTCGGAGGCATCGTCAACCCCACGGGAAGGCTGCACCACCTGCCGGTCGCCGTGGTCGACCAGGACCGCCCGCACACGTCGTCCGGCCCCGGCACCGGCGCGCAGATCACCGACGCGCTGATCGCCGGCTCGAACAAGGACCAGCGGCTGCGCCTGGAGCCGATGAGCATGGCCGAGGCCACGGACCGGCTGGACTCCGGTCGCGTGTACGTGGCGCTGGTCATCCCGCAGGATTTCACCGCCCGCCTGCACACCCTGCTCGAGGAGCGCGGCACCGCACCGCGGCGGCCGGAAGTGACCCTGCTGACCAACCCTCGCGCAGGCAGCCTCGGCGTGTCCTTCACCAGCAGTGGCCTGCAGCCGGCCCTGGCGGCGGTCTCCCACCGGATCGGAGACGGTCTGCTCGCCCAGCCCGCCGCCCGGTCGGCGGTCCCGGCCGCCCGTCTGCTGCTCGCCGACCCGGTGAAGGTGACCGTCACCGCTCACCATCCGCTGCCGGCCAACTCCGGACTCGGCCTGTCCGCGTTCTACTACACCCTGCTGGTCCTGCTGGCCGGCTATCTGGGGGCTTCCGTCATCAGCGGCATCTTCGACACCGCGGTCGGCCATGCCTTCGGTGAGGCGGGCTCGTCCCTGACCTACCGTTCGCCGGTTCCCGTCAGCCGTACCGGTCACTTTCTCGCCAAGTGCGCCACGTCCGTCGCCCTGGCCCCGGTCGCGGCGACCGCGCTGGCGGCCGCCGGCGCTCTGCTGGGAGTCGACACCCCGCACGCGGGGCTGCTGTGGGTGTTCACCACCGTCGCGATCGCTGCCGTGGGCATCGGCCAGCAGGCACTGATCGCCGCGTTCGGATCCCTTGCCTCGCTGCTGGGAACCTTCATCTTCATGGCATTGGCGCTGCCTTCCTCCGGCGGCACGGTTCCGCTCCAGGCGCTGCCGCCGTTCTTCCGGTTCCTGTCCGTCTTCGAGCCCGCACGGCACCTCATCGGCGGCGTTCGCTCGATCATGTACTTCGACGCCCGCGCGGACGCCGGCCTGGCCGGCGCCTGGGCGGTGACCGGCATGGCCCTGGTGGGAGCCCTGCTCTTCGGCCTGTTCGTCACCCGGCGGCTGGAACGCGACGGCCGGCCACGCCTGTCCGGCCAGACCTTCGCCGCACTGCGCGGAGCCGCAGCCCAGCTGTTGATCGGCCCCGCCGCCCCGCAACAGGGCCCCGGCCGCGCCCCTTCGGCATCGGGCAGCGGCCCGTCAGGGCCCCAGCAGCGCTCCATCACTTGACCCGAACCGGACGCCGCTGCCCCAGCCCGGGCCCCGCACGATCACAGCTGAGCCTTTCCGCATCAGCTGTCGCGTGTCGGCCTGGGGGGCGTCACCGTCATGTCTCCGCACCTTTGCACCTGTACTTCCGAGCCCTGATGCCCGCAGTGCCCGACCCCGACCCACGCCGCCAGGGCGGGCACGAACGCGTCCTGCTCACCGGCGACGTCCCTTCCCCGGTCACCCCGCCCACCGGCTGCAGTTCCGCACCGGCTCCTGGAAGGCGCAGCACGTGTGCTCCACCAGGAGCCGCCGCCCGCGGCCCCGGCGCCCGGGCACCAAGTGGCCTGACCCTTCCGAAACCGCGACGGCGGCCGGCCCCACACCACCTCGCACAGCACGGCCGCCACCCGGGCCCGACCCGGGCGACCTGCCGCTCAGCATGCCGGGGTCGGCCCGCGCAAAGGGTGGGGGAGTGTTCGGGGGTCTCCCCCCATGCCCGCCTGCCGGCCTCCCTGATGCCCTGGACGCGCATACCCGTTCACCCCGCCCCCGCCATCGGGCGAGCCGGCCCGACCGGCCGGGTCGGCCTCCGGGACACCCGCCCCGGCGGTCATGGGTGGACGGACGACGCAGAGAGGAAGACCACCGTGCCCGCCGAGAGCTCCCAGACCCTGGACAGGGGCCTTCACGTTCTGAAGTTCCTCATCGACTCCGAAGACGGCCTGCCCGTGGCCGAGCTGGCCGACCGCCTCGGCGTCGCCCGCAGCGTCGTCTACCGTCTGCTCGCGACCCTCGAACAGCACGCCCTGGTGCGCTGCCGCAAGGGACGCGCACGCCTCACCCTCGGGGTGCTGCGGCTGACCCGTCACAGCCACCAGCAGTTGCGCCGGGCGGCGCTTCCGGTGCTGCGCAGCCTCGCCGACGACCTGGGCGCCACCGCCCACCTGACCCTTTTCGACGGCAGCGAGGCCCTGGTCGTCGAGGCGGTCGAGCCCCGCTGGACGGACGTGCACATCACCTGCCGGCCAGGGCTGCGCCACCCGCTGGACGACAGCGCCGCCGGCCGGGCGATCCGCAGCACCCTCGGCCTGCCCGAGGGCACCCGGACCGACCCTCCATACGCGCTCACCACCGGGGAGGAACAGCCCGGCATCTGCGGCGCCGCAGCCGGACTCGTCGGCCTGCCCGAAGTCGCCGGCTGCGTCGGAGTGGTGATGCTGCCCGGCCGCATCCCGGACGGTGCCGGCCCACGGGTCGTCCAAGCCGCCGCAGCGGTCACCGACGCCCTGCGCTGACGCGCTCCTCAACCGACAGTCAAGTAACCACTGCTCATCCGAACCGCCCGAAGGCGGATATACGGTCCGAATCCGTACCGTCTGAATCCGTGCACGGCCTCTTGTGGCGCTGTGCGCCCCGAACTCCCGTGGCGACACATGGAGATATCGGCGGGACACAGCCACCGGCCCGGCAAGCCCATGGGCGAGGCGCGGCAGGACGGCCGGTCATTTCACGGCGTGAGACGCGCCCGTTGTGCAAGGAGCAACCGAAGATGACGCGCTTCATCGGAACCGTATTGGCGGGATTCCTCCTGGGGGCGCCCGCATCGCCGTGGGGCCTGGCCCGCGAACTGCACCCGGCCCTCGCCGTTGTGGCCGTCGTCCTGGGATCCCTGGCCTGCGCGGGCCTGGTGATCTTCACCGCAGAGCGCATCCGCCCCCGCTGGCATGCGTGGCGGCGACGCAACCCCACCCGCCGCGCCCCGCGCCTGGACCAGACCCCGGGACGCACCAGCCGACGAGCCCGCCGGCTGCTCGACAAGCTTGGAGCCCCGGGCTTCGGTCTCGTGGGAACCCTGATCTTCGGCACCTGGGGGACCGCCGCACTGGGGACCGCGCTGGGCCTGCCCAAGCGGTGGCTGCTGACCTGGCTGGCCGCCGGCGTCACCGTATGGAGCACCGTCTTCCTGACCATCACCCAGGTCGCGAGCAGCGCCAGGGCCTGACGCTCCCGGCCCCACGTCCCAACCCGAGCGCCTCGCCCGCATGCGCATCATCGGCGGGCAGCCGCCGCCCCCTTCGCCGACTGCCGCTGCCCCGTCCTGTGCGGCCCCGCCACCAGGCTGCCCAGCACAACGGCTGAACCCATGTCCGTGCACCGGCCCCGCGGGTGCAGGCCCGGCGGCACCGCAGGCCGCGGTGCCGCCGGGAGGTGGGAGTGGCTGCCTACGCGCCCTGGGCGGCATAGAACCAGCCGCCCTCGGTGAGCGGCGGGAAGTCCCGCTCGGTGACCTGGGTGAGTTCGACCGAGAAGTCGCCCGAGTCGAAGGCCATGCCGTTCTCCGGCGCCTGATGCCGGTACCACACCAGCTTGGTCAGATGCCCGCCCGACTCCTGGACCTGCACGAAGACGCGCTGGTCCGGGTCGGAGCCGCAGTCCAGGCCGGCCGCGCGGCAGTCGAACATGAAGTACCCCACGCGGTCCTGGCCGTTCGGGGCGACGCCCTTGGTCCAGTCGCTCTGCTTGACGTCCCGCTGATTGTCGAACTCCGGGGTGAAGTCGGCCAGGTCCGCAGCCAGCGAGCTCTCGTCGATGGCGCTGACCGACAGGGTCGGCGTCTTGCCGTTGAAGAAGCCCCCGAAGCTGTTGCTGAACCAGTACTCCCGGTTCGGCGCGAACTGGTACGGCGCGGCGCTCACCGCTTCATCGCCGGTGGCCACGACGTGCGCCAGGGTCTGCGGAGTGCCGGCGATCGTGACGTCGAGGTTCACCATCTTGATCGGCGGGATCTGCGCCTGGGACGTTCCGGCCATCACGAACGTCGAGGCGGCGGACACGGCCAGTACCGCAGCGATCGAACCGAGGCGGCGCATTCTCATGTATTTCTCCTGGGATTGATTCCACCGGTGCCCGGCACCGGCGCGATATGTGAAGGTCCGGCTCACTGGGCGCGGGTGACGTCCATGAACGTCATCGGGCGGTCGGCGGACGTGTTCATCACGCCCTCGTTCGCGCCCCACCAGTAGCCGTTGGGCAGACCGGTGGAGTTGTTCGCGCGGATGAAGACCGTGCCTTCCCCGGCGCCGCTCCACTCCTTGACGGACGTTCCGCCCTGGACGCCCTCCACACGGCTGTCCTTGTAGGCCCAGTGCGGGGACTTGTTCCAGGTGGTGGCCACGCCGTGGGGGTTGCCGGTGCTGTCCATCACCCGCACCGCGTACACCGAGGAGCCGGAATCGGTGTTGCGGCTGTCGGCGACCAGGCGGGGGGCCTGGCTGACGACCATCACATGGCCGCTTGCGCCGTCCTCGGTGCCGTTGTTGTACCTGACGGCGATGATGCTGCCGACGGCCAGGTCGGTGACCCGTCCCTGGCCGGTGGGCCTGAAGTGGGGTGACAGCGAAGCAGGGTTGGCGAGAAAGGTGTCGTAGTACTTCTCGGCCGTGGGGCTGGTCGAGCCGAAGGTGCTGGTGAAGTAGGAGTCCGTCGCCCAGCTGTAGGCGTGCTTGAGCGAGGCGGTCAGGAACGCGGCGCACTTGGCCTCGACCTGGTAGCTCGTCGGACTGCCCACGGTGCCGAAGGTGACCGTTCCCGTGGTCGTGTCGGTGTGGCCGGCCGCGCCGGGGTAGAAGTTGTCCGCGTCCTCGTCCGGCCAGCCGATCGCGTTGAGCTGGTCGATGATCTCGTGCTGTGCCGCGACCAGCGCGGCGCTGTCGTCGATCAGGACCGGCGGGGTGTCCGCGGAGGCGATCGAGGCCATGGGGGAGGCGAGCAGGGCGCCGGCTGCGGCGGCGGCGAGGATCGCGGTACGAAGGCGCTTGCGCATCACTGTCTCTTTCATGGGTCACCTTTGACACAGCCCGTTTTCGAGCGCTGCTCGCCGGGAGTTTCAGGGAAACCACCACGTGAACACGCGTCGGGCGCCGCTTTTTCTAGCAGCCCCACCCGTTCCGGCGGGTGAGTAGTGACTACTCGGGTGGTGTGTGCACCGACGTGGATTCCACGGCGCCTGCCGCGAGTAGCCGGTGCTCATTTCTGTACTCCCGGATTCCTGGCAGAGTGCGAGACCGGCACGAGTCGTTCGTCCTGGAAAGGAACGGCCACGACGGTCTCGACGACGATCGTCGTGGCACCACCCGCCCGCCTGGGGCACACCGGCTTCCTGCGCCAGGACCTGGACGCAGTGACTGCCGGTCTGCCCCTGCCCTGGAGCTTCGGGGTCGTCGAGGGACACGTGAACCGGGTGAAGACGCTCAAGTGGGCCATGTACGGCCGAGACTCGCTCCGACTCCTCCGGATACGCATTCTCACCCGGCCATGATCTTCGTTATCAGAGCATCGGTTTCAGGCAACGCCCGCGACACTATGACTGTGGACGTGAATGACGAGACCGGCGATCAACAGTCGCGCCTGCCTCCGAGACCAGTTCTGCCGGACATGGCGGCAGCACGCAGTCGCGGGCCGGCTGAGGTTGTCGAGGCCCATTGGCAGGCCCTACGACTCAGTTGGCAGTGGAAGCATGCAGTGCACCAGATCCGTTCGCCCGGCCGCCCATATCCGCGCATCGTTCCGCTGCTCGAGACTGCCGCCGCTCAACCGCGACTCCGGCGGCTGTGTCCGTTCACCAGCCACTTCGCCCTGCTCTTCAGCAGCTCCACCAGCTACCCCTGGACTGTGCAGGCCGGATCGATCGAGCCCCTGCACAACGGGCGGTTCAAGATTCGCCGACGCAGTCCCTTCACCGTGATCGGCGAAGTCGAGACCGCCGAAGAGGCTGTGGCCCTCGTGCTTGAACTCCTGCCCACCGGCCCCGAACCCGTCATTACCGCCTCCGCGGACGAGCACGTGTGACGGTGTGTGACCACGCCCGCCGATATCAGCACCCCGTCCGTGTCAGTCCCACCAGAGCACGATGAGAAGCTGCCGTTGGGATGCACCACGGTAGAACTCGCGCATGGCGTTGAAGTGCCCCATCAGGTACTTCTTCGGGCCACCGATGATCTTGTCTGCGCCGTTGCCGATCAAGGAAGCAGCCTCTGTCGCCTGGCCGGCACCGGCCTGATCATGCATGGCCGACCGGCACGCTGGTGGGTGCTGGACCCAGAAATCCGGGAGCGCGACAACAGGGGGGTGCGCCAGACTTGCCTGATGATCAGCGACGTTCATGTCCGCGAGGCCGACGCGGCTGATGCTCCGGTACTAGCCGGTCTGCGCTGGGCATTCAAGCATGAGGACCATGAAGGAGACCACTCCGAGCCGGTGCGGCCCGTGAGCCACGCTGAGGACTGGATCCGGGAGCGGCTCGCGAGCAGACGCTGGCTGGCCTGGGTCGCCGAAAGCGACGGCGAGATCTGCGGGCACGTCTTCCTCCACCTGGTGGAGAGGATGCCGGAGCCTTACGAGGACAACACCCCGATCGGCTATGTCACGAACTTCTACGTGGTGCCTGAACACCGCCATCGAGGGTTCGGAGCAGCCCTTCTTGCAGCTCTGAGGAGGCATGCGCAGGTCAGCGGCATGGACGTATTGATCGTCTGGCCGTCCGAACGCAGTGTTCCGCTCTACCGCCGATCCGGGTTCGAGTCTCCGACCGAGCTGTTGGAGGCACGGTGAACTGTCCACTGCTCAACGACAGGACCCACGCCGAGGCCGTCCTGCGCTCCATGCTTCAGTGCGGCGCCGCGTCCTGAGGGGGCTCAGGGCGCGGAACCCGGGTCCGACCCATGGTGCGCGCTGAGCGCGCGGACTTTGTCCTGCGGCCGGGCCGCTGCCAGATACAGCGCCCCCGTGCCCACTGCGAGCACGGTGACCAGCGGGGCCGCCCACACCTGATACCAGGGCGCCCCGGGTGCGGCCAGAATCGCCCGCGGCCAGGCGATGTTGACGAACTCGAACGCCAGCCAGGCCACGGCGAGCACCGTGACCACCACCACCCGCCGCGCGACGGGCACCCGTCCGCCGCCCGGGCCGGCACGCAGCTGAGCCCGCAGATGGGCGGAGGCGATCAGGAGGAACACCAGGTAGATCACCGCACTTCCGAAGGTGATCAGGCTGCCGATCGCGGCGGCTCTCAGCCCCAGCAGGAGACCGGCGCAGCTGACGGCGGCGACCGCGGCGATCGCCCCACCGGGAGCCTGCCGGGAGTTGGTGAGCCGCAACAGCCGCGAGGCGGGCAGCACATCGTCGCGGGCCATCGAGTACAGGGTGCGGGCGGTCAGGCCCTGGGCCGCGAGACCGCAGGCGAAGAACGCGATCAGGACAACGGCCGAGAACGGCTTGGCCGACCAGGACCCGAACGCGGAGACCACGGCGGTGCCGACCGGGTCGCGGTCACGGCCGGTCACGACCCGTGCGGGTCGGGGATGTGCCAGCGACACCGCGATCGCGTTCATGATCACCAAAGTGCCCACGCTCAGCAGCGCCCACCACAGGGCGCGGGGCACGTTCCGCGACGCACCGTGTGTCTCCTCGGCCACCGCGACACACGCGTCGAACCCGATGAACACCCAACCGGCCACCGCCAGCACCGCCAGGAACGCGCCGACCGTGAAGCCGCCTTCGGCCCCCCGCGCACTCAAGGTCTCGCCCAGCAAGGAGAAGTCCTGCCTGCGGAAGACCAGAAGGAGCGCCAGACCGACCCCCAGCACGGCTACGAGCTCCGCCGCCACCCCGCAGTTCAGCAGCCACCGCAGCATCCCGATACCCCGCAGATTCGCGACCGCGCAGACCACGACGAACAGTGCGGCCACCGCCACCGTCGTTTCCGGCGTAGGCGCCCACCCGGCCAGGGCCAGCATCCACGGCGCCGCCAGATAGGCGATCGTGGTGTTGGAGACGGTGTACGCGCACACCGCCAGCCATCCGGTGAACCACGCATACACCGGCCCCACCAGCCGCCTCGTCCACTGATAGGGCTGGCCCGCCAGCGGGAACCGCCCGGCCAGTCGCGTGTACACCGTCAGCAGCAGGCACTGCCCGGCCAGGCTCACCGGCAGGCCCCACACCCAGGCCGGCCCCAGCACCGATGTCCCCACCTGGAGCACCGAGTACAGACCGACCACCGGAGAGATCGTGGCGATACCCACCACCACGTTGTCGACCAGCCCCAGCGTGCGCCGCAGCCGTTGCTCGTAGCCCAGTTCGTGCAGCCGTGCCGCGTCCGACGCCGCTTCCATGCCGGGGTCGTGCGGTGCGTGGCGCCGTTTCATCTCAGCCGTGCTCGCCCTGCAGCGCGTCGGCCAGCTGGCGGCGGCCGGCGATGTCCAGCTTGCGGTAGGTGCTGGCGAGGTGGACCTCGACGGTCTTGACGGTGATGAACAGCTGCTGGGCGATGTCGCGGTTGCTCAACCCCGTCGCGGCCAGGTCGGCCACCCGCCGTTCACTGGGAGTCAGCGCCTCCGGCCCGGAGACCGCGGTCCGCCGGGGCCGGGCACCGGCGGCGTGCAGCTCGCTGCGGGCCATGTCGGCCAGCGGCGTCGCGCCGCACTGGTAGGCCGCTTCCAGGCCCCGGCTGAGGATGCCGCGTGCCCGGGCCGGCTGGTCGGCGCGGCGGGTGGCGGCGCCCAACTGCACCAGGGCATGGGCGAGCTCCAGCCGGGCGGGGGAGTCCTCCAGCACGCGGGCCGCCTCGTCGAGAAGGCCGAGTCGGCTCTCGCCGCCGTCGACCGTCGCGGCGATGCGCAGCGCATGGCCCAGCGGTCGGGCCGCCCCCCACTGACGGGCCAGCGCGAGCTCCTCCTCCACCAGGGCACGGGCCTCGTCCGCACGGCCCAGCTCGTGCAGGCACCGAGCCGCCCCGGAACGCCACGCACACAGGGCGGGATTGCGCCCGGACGTCCGGGCGAACCGCTCACCCGCCGCCCGCATGGCCTCGAGTGCCTCCTGCGGGCGGCCCTGCGCCAGCAGCAGCCGCCCGTACGACTCCTGCAGCAGGAACCAGTGCCCGCTGCGCCGCGGCCGGGCGAGGTCGACGCCGTGCAGCATCCGCGCGGCCTCGTCCACGTCTCCCTGCTCGACCAAGGCGGCCACAGCCACCGCCAGCGCATAGGGCAGGTCCACCAGGTAGTGCGTCTGCTCGATCAGGCGCAGCGCGGCGCGGGCGTCGGCCAGTGCCTCGCCCAGGGCGCCCCGCCACAGCCACACCAGCCCTCGGTAGGTGTGGCCGGCCAGCGCGTCGCTGACCGCGCCGTACTTCCGGGCCTGGTCCAGGCTCCGTTCCAACAGCGGCAGGACATCGTCGCCCTCGGCGGCCGCCAGCGCGAACACCCCGCAGGCGAACGCCGAGATCCGGCTCGCGCTCGGCAGGTCGAACTCCCCGCCGTAGACCATCTCGCCGCCGCCGAGTCCACGGCGGGCCCGGTCGGCCACCGCCTTGGCGTCGACGCCGGCGAACGCTTCGTGCAGCGCTATGAGGCAGTCCAGCATGCGGCCGCCGATCGTGCCGGAAGGAGCAGCCGCGGCCAGCTCGGGCATGCGCCCACGGGCGATCCCGTACGCCACGGGATCGTCCAGGGCCATGTCCAGCAGCCCCGTGTCCAGCACGCGCCACAGCTCCGGATCCTGCCCGGCGCGGTCGCCGCTCGCCGCCTCGTAGACCGCCAGCGCCTCGTCGTTGCGTTCCTGCCAGGACAGCAGCAGTGTCAGCACGGCGGCGATCCTTGCTCTGGCCTCTGGATCCGCGGCCTCGGCCAGCGCGGCGCGCAGATATCCCACCGGCTCCGGCGACTCGGTGCGCAAGGCCATGTCACCCAGCCGCAGCAGCGTCTGCTGCCGCTCGGGCGCCTGAAGCGGTTCCTCCAGCAGCCGCCTGAGGTAGGTGACCGCCCCGTCCGGGGATCCCCGGTCCGCCGCCAGCGATGCTGCCTCCACGAGGACCTCGGACGCCCACGGCTCACCCACGGCGGGGGTGCGCAGCAGATGGGCCGCCGACCGCTCCGAGTCGGCGCCCTGCTCGTACAGCACCTGTGCGATCCGCCGGTGCGCGTCGGCGCGGGAGAGCAGATCGATGTCCTGGTAGACCGCCGCACGCACCAGTGGATGGGTGAACCGCACCCGGGGTCCCGAGGCGTTGTCCGTCATGCCCGTCAGATCGAGTTGCGTGAGCCGGGCGGCCGCCGCGAACGCCTCCTGCGGTTGCACGCCCGCGATCACGGCCACCTGCGACAGATCACTGTCCTCGCCCAGCAGCGCGACCGCCCGGGCGACTGCCACGTGCTCCGGCGCGAGCCGCCCGATGCCGGCCGCCACCCTCCGCGACAGGGCCTTCCCGCCGACCTCCTCGATCCGCGGCACATTGGCCGCCGTCGGGGCGACGCGGGCCTCGGCCAGCGCGCGGAGCCCTTCATGGAGCAGCAGCGGGTTGCCGTCGCTGGCGACCCGGCAGGCGTCCGCGAACGCCGGATCCACCTCGGGCCCCAGAGCGCACCGTACGATCTCGGCGACCGTCTCCGCGCCCAGGGCGCACGGATGCAGCAGGGTGCACGTCTGGTCGGCGGTGATGTGGCCCAGCAGGTCCGCCGCGGCGTCCGGCTCGTCCGGCCGCAGGCACACCACCACCAGCAGCGGCAGCTCCTCCAGCCGCGGCTGCAGATGGGCCAGGAACCGCAGCGACGGCGCGTCCGCCCAGTGCAGGTCGTCCACCAGCAACGCCAGCGGCTGCTGCCGGCACAGGTTGGCGGTCAGCCAGTACAGGCCGTGGAGGATCGCGAACTCACCCGGCAGCGTCACATCCGCCGCCACCGGCTCGCCCAGCGCCACAGCGGCCGCCCCCGCAGCCCCGGACAGCAGCACCTCCTGCGACGCCGGGTCCGCGGCCAGCACAGGGGAGAACAGCTGACGGACCACGCCGAAGGAGAACTCCCGCTCGAGGTCCGTACCCCTCGCGGACAGTACCCGCAGGCCCCCCGACCGCGCCCGGTCACGGGTGTACGCCAGCAGGGCCGTCTTCCCCATGCCCGCGGGCGCCTCGATCGCGAAGAAACCGCCCTCGCCGCCGTCCGCCGCCTCGACGGCCGTGGCCAACGCAGCCTGTTCCACCTGCCGGTTCAGCAGCATGGGCGGACCATCCATGGTCACAGCATGCCCGGTGTCCCCACCTCGTGCCAGCAACCTCGGCCGGGCGCGAGGAGCGTCCCGGCACGGTGGGCGGAAGGCCGCAGAAAACGTTGGGGAGGGGTGCTGCCGAAAACCTTGGGGAGGGGTGTTGGGGGCGGCCCCCGATGTCCGATTACCGGCCGCGCGATGTCGTAGGAGACGACATCCGGAAAGTCCCCCGCTGTGGAAGGTACGGCCATGAGCGCCACGACCCCGTCTCCTCGGACTCCCAAGGACGAGGACGCCGTATGGCCCCTGCCGCCGATCGGAGGAGTACTCGGCCCCGCCTGCGCCTGGTCGGTCCAGCCCGGCCCGCTGTCCGCACCTGCCGCCGGGCGCCTGGTCCACCGAACGCTCGCACTCTGGAACGTCGACGACACCACCTGCGCGCTGACCGTGCTGGCCGTCGAGGAACTCGTCGCCGGCGCCGTGCGTCACGGCGCCCCGCCGCTGATGCTCGAGCTCGCCCGCCGCCAGGGACACATCGCCGTCGCGGTCAGCGACGCGAGCCGCCCCCCGACCTCGCCCGAGCCCGCGGCATACATCGACGGACACGACCTCACGCTGGCCGACGCCATCACCGACACGCTCGTCGTCACCGCGGCTCCCGCGCACACCGGCACCGCCGTCGTGGTCCACATCGCCGACACCACCGCCGATGAGCCCGCCGCACCGGCTCCGGCCGGCCGCCGGGCGACCGCGCCGTCCTGACACCGCCCCGGACCGCGCGGGCCGGGGCGCGCCGTGCGGACACTGCCATGGGACCGCGCGCGCCGGCCGTGCCGCACCGCCGAGCGGGCCCCCGGGCGCCGACCGCCCGTGTTCAGTCCAAGAGCCCCTGGTCCAGCGCCCGCGCCAGCTCCAGCCGGCCGCTGCGGCCGGTCTTGACGTAGATACGGCTGAGGTAGCGCTCGACGGTCTTGATGCTGAGCGACAGCGCGAGCGCGATCTGCCGGTTACCCTGCCCCAGCTGGACCAGGCGGGCGATCTGCGTCTCCGTGGCCGTCAGCAGTGTCGTCGGCTCCGCCCGGTGCCGGGGCACCTTCAGATTCCGCCGCCGCAGCTCCGCCCCCGCGCGTCGCCTCCACGGCACGGCGCCCAGCGCGTGGAAGACCTCGACCGCCTGGTGCAGATTGCGCTCGGCATCGACGTCGGCCGAGCCCAGATACAGGTGGGCCTTGCCGCGCAGCAGCGCCAGGCTGTGCCGCTCGGCGATGCCGGCCGCCTCCCGCAGGGCGTCGACGTCGCCCGTGGCGCGTCCGTGGGCAAGGCGGGCGTCGGCGAACCCGGGATGGTCGAAGGCGTCCATCCCGCTGTCCGCGGCCTCCTCGAGCAGCCGCGCGACCGCTTCCGGCGCCGCGGCTTCCGCCTCGACGTCGGCGAGGCGGACCAGCATCCGGGCACGCACATGGGCCGGAAGAGCCGGCTGCGACGCATAGGTGCGCAGCCGCCGCCGCGCCGCATCCAGATCGCCCCGCATGAAGTCCAGTTCGGCGTGCGCGCCGACCGCCACCGCCGCCAGAGTGCGATGGTCGCTCGCCGCCGCCTCGGCCGCGCGCCGCCCCGTGCTCCACTCGCCCCGATGGGCGTGGATCGAGGCCTGGATACCGCGCAGCATGGCCACGTAGGACAGCGAACCGGACTCAAGCAGGTCCTCGGCGGCCGAGTCGATCTCCGACAGGGCCGCCTGCCACTGACCCGTGTGGGCGGCGGTCTGCGCCCGCGCCAGGACCAGCGGAGCCCTGAACAGGTTCCACCCGCAGACCGCCAGCAGGCCGTGAGCCTCATCCAGCGACTGCATGCACGCCCGGGTGTCGCCCTGCATGGCGAACAGGAAGCTCAAGGTGCTCAGCGCGTGCAGCCGCGACCCGGGCCGGTCCGCGCCGGCGGCTGCTTCCTTCAGCCGCGCCACCAGCGGCGGCAGCGCACCGTAGGCCCCCGCCACGCACCGCATGTGCGCCAGATACGCCAGGGCGTCGATCTGTTCGCCGCGACTCGCCTGACCGAGCCTGGCCTCCGCCTCCGCCGCGGCCGCCTCGGCCTCGGCCGGCCGTCCCTCCAGTGTGTACAGGTGCGCGGCCTGCGCGGCGATGAAGAGGCTGTCCGCTCCGGCGGCGCGTTCCTTGTCGAGGAGCGCGAGCGCGGGCCTGAACTCCGCGTTCTCCATCAGCGCTCCGACCACCAGCGCTGTCAGCATGTCCTTCGCGCCGCCCGGCAGCGGCTCCCGCGCGGGCGAGCCGCCCGCGTCCATGGCCTCGCGCAGCCGGCCGTCGACGAACAGGGCTCTGGTCAGCCGGGTCGTCAGCTGGTGGCGCAGCGAGTGCTCCGGCGGGGTGAGCGCCAGCGCACGGTGGTACCAGGGGATCGCCGCCCGGGGAGCGACCGCGAACGCCCTCGACGCCTCCCTGGACAGCACCGCGATGGCGCCTTCGTCGCCGAACTCGGCCGTCTCACGGACATGGACCGCGATCTCGGCGTCCAGCGCCGGCGAGGCGGGCAGCGCCATCAGCCACGCGGCCGCCGTCCGGTGCCCGCGCCGGCGTTCCGCCGGCCCGATCTGGTGATACAGCGCGTCCCGGACCACCGGGTGCGCGAAGTCGTAGCCGTCGTGGCCGCTGCGGCGCAGGACGCCCTCGTGGACGAGCCGGTCGAAGGCCGCCTCGGTCGCATGCAGCGGCTGACCGGCCAGCTCGGCGACGAGGGCGATCCGTGCGATCGGCATGGATCCCAGCAAGGCGGCGGCCTGGGCGACCCGGATGACCTGCGGGTCGGTCGCGAGCATGCGCCGCAGCAGCTCCAGGCGCCGGTCCGCGCTCAGCGGCACCTCGCTGCCCGCCGCCCGGTACTCTGCCGCGTCCAGCACCAGCCGACCGCCCTCGGCGAGGCCGCGCACGGTCTGCAGGGCCAGATGGGCGTTGCCGCCGCTGTGCCGGTGGACCAGCTCCGTGAGATCGGGAGAGGCGGGGTGCGGCAGTGCGGCGGCCAGGAGGGCGGCGATGTCCTCACCGCTCATCGGCTCCAGGTCGAGCATCCGCAGCTGCCGGTCTCGGCCCAGCCGCTCCAGCAGCACGCACAGCGCGTCGGCGGGCGGCGGGTCCAGCCGGCGCAGCGCGCCGGTGATCACCAACGGGTGCCGCCCACGGCGCCGCATCAGCTGGCCGACGAGCACGATGGTGTCCTCGTCGACGAACCGCAGATCGTCCAGGCACACGACGGTGGGCGCGTCCTCGCGCAGGATCGAGAACAGCCGCGCGGCAGCCGTGTGCACGCCCTGGTGGCCCTCTTGGGGCACCAGATCGAGGGCGGCGAGCAGTTCCGCCGTCAGCCGGCTGGGCAAGCTCCGCCGGCCGGTGCACAGGGCGCCGGTGAGGGCGCCGTAGGGAATCGAGGCGCCCAGCGGGTCGGCCCCGACACTGAGCACATGCCGGCCCCGCGCCCGCAGCGCGTCCAGAGCCTGGCCCAGAAGCCGGGACTTGCCGGACCCCGGCTCGCCACGCAGCACGATGGCACCGGTACCGCCGACGGCAGCCCACTCGATCGCCTCCAGCAGCTCGCCCAGTTCCCGGGCACGGCCGGCGAAGATCTCCTCCGGCTCGCCGGCGGTGCCCGCCCCCGACCAGGGACCCACGCGCCCGGGCGCCTGACCGCCGGCATCCGGTGCTGGTGCTTGCGCCAAGGCCGACCTCGCTTCCTGTGCCCGCCGCACCCGTACGACTCCGCCCGCCTCGCCCCATGCGACGGCGACACCTGCGCCGGCACGGACGAACGCCGGGCCGTCGGACCCGAACCCGGCCCGACCGGACGAAGCGGTTCCGGTCACCATGCCGCGCAGTGGCTGTCTCCCGACAGTGGGGGAGACCCGCACGTTAACGCTTCGCGCAGGTCACCCTACCCGCGCCCGTACCGCCGGCCAGCGGCGCGCATCACACCGGGACCGGGTCAGTCGAACAGGGCCGGGTTCTCGTAATGCAGGCGCGCCAGTTCGGTCCGCGACGCCACGCCCAGCCTCGGGAAGATCTTGTACAGGTGGTACTCGACCGTGCGCGGACTGAGGAACAGCTGCGCGGCGATCTCCTTGTTGGAACTGCCCTCCGCCGCCATCCGCGCGATCCGCAGTTCCTGCGGCGTCAGTTGCTCGCCCGCGGCCGCCTTGCCCCGTCGCGCGCTCTCCCCGGTCGCCCGCAGCTCCCGCCGCGCACGCTCTGCCCACGGCTCGGCGCCCACCTGCTCGAAGACCTCGGCCGCCGACCGCAGAGCCCGGCGGGCGTCCACCCGCCTGCGCATCCGCCGCAACGTCTCACCCAAGTACAGCTCGGTGCGCGCCCGTTCCAGCGGGACACTGCCGTCGTGCAAGCCCACCGCCTCCTGCAGACATACGATCGTCTGCTCGTCGTCCTCGGCGAGCAGCGCCCGCGAACGCGCCAGCAGGGCCCTCGCCTCGCCCCGCTCCGCGCCCACCTGCCAGGACTCCAGGAGCTCGAGCGAGGCACGAGCCGTGTCCGGCACGCCCGCCCGGACGGCGGCCTCGATCCGGTCCGGCAGCGAGAACAGCGTGATCATCGGATGCCCGGACCCCGGTTCCGGAGCGACGAGCAGGTCCAGCAGCCGCAACGCCTCGGCGTACTCGCCGCGTGCCATGGCCAGCATCGCCAGAGCGTGCCGTGCGGTCGCCGCCGCGAGACCGATCCGCCGCGCCAGCGCGGTCCGCAGCGCGGCGCCGGCAGCCGCGCGGCACTGCTCCTCCTGCCCGCGCAGCGCGTGAAGCATCGCCATCCGCGCCAGATGGACCGCGGCCAGGTTCTCCTGCCCGGTCTCCTGTGCCAGCCGCAACGCCTCGTCGCTCAGGGCCAATGCATGGGCGAGATGCCCGCTGAGCAGCTCCTGGGAGGTGATGAAGTCCAGATGACCGGGCAGCGCACCCAGGTGTCCCGAGGCACGGGCGACGTCGGCCGCTCGGTGGAACAGGGCGATGGCCTGCGCGGCCTGCCCCAGATACAGGCAGCCCACCCCGGCCCACACCTCCAGCCGGACATCGCCCAGCCGCCGCGCCCGGTCGATCCCACCGGCCAGCAACTCCCGGCCCCGCACCGGGTTTCCGGCCACCACGGCCGCGATGCCCTGCAGCAGCAGGCGCGTGCACTCCACCTCCGCGGGCTCCCCGGGCAGCCGGCCCACCGCGCCCCCGATCTCGGCGAACCGATCCAGGCTGCCGACGTAGGACGCCGTCTGCGCGGCCTGCACCAGACACCTCGCCGCCGCGACGGGCGCCTCCTGCTCCAGCAGCGCCGCCGCGCGCATCAGAGTCGAGAACGCGTCCGTGAGGACCCCGCTGCCCAGCTCGACGGCACCGCGCAGACGCAGCAGCGCCCCGAGATCGGCGGGCCGCGACGCCAGCGCCTGCGCCTCGTCGATGAGTTCAGTCGTCCGCACGGTCCGTCCGGCCTGCCAGGTGGCCCGCGCCGCCGCGATCAGCCGCCGCGTACGCCGTTCCGTCTCGGGGGTGAGCCGCGCCGCCCGGTCCAGCAGGGCGGACGCCGAGGCGTGGCCCCCGCGGGCCCGCGCATGCTCGGCGGCCGTCTGCAGCTCGGCTGCGACCGCCTCGTCGGGCTCCACCGTGGCCGCGGCCAGGTGCCATGCCCGGCGGCCGTCACGGGCCTCGGGATCGAGGACCGCGGCGAGCGCCCGGTGCACCTCGCGGCGCCGGCCGGAACCCGCCCCGCTGTACACGGCCGTACGCACCACCGGATGACGGAAGGAGATTCTCTCCCCGGTGACCGACACCAGAGCGCACGCCTCCGCCGGATCCAGGCAGGACGGATCGAGGCCCAGCCGTGCGGCCGCCGCCGTCACCACGGCAAGGTCCCCGACCTCCTCCGCGGCGGCCACCAGCAACGCGGTCTGCGTCTGCGCCGGAAGCCGGCGCACCTGCTCCAAGAAGGCCCGCTCCACGCCCGCGCCCAGCGGAAGCGCGGCAGGCAGCATCTCGCGCCCCTGCAGCTGATCGGCCGTCAGCTCCGCGCCGAACTCGCCAAGGGCCAGCGGATTGCCGCGGGTTCGCCCCACGAGCTCACGCACCACACCAGGATCGACCGCCGTTCCGGACCGCTCGGCCAGCAGCGCCCCCGCCGCTTCCTCGTCCAGACCCTCCACGACCAGACGGGGCCACACCTCGCCCGTCGGCTCCGGCCCGCGATCGCGCCGCGCCATGAGCAGTACGATCCCTTCCGCCTGCAGGCGCCGCGCGACGAACCCCAGGGCGTCCAACGACGGCTGGTCCACCCACTGCGCATCGTCGACCAGGCACAGCAGCCCGCGGCCCGCCGCCGCTTCGGTCAGCAGGGTCAGCACACCCACCGACACCAGGAAACGGTCCTCGGCGTGCCCCGGGCCGAGCCGCAGCGCCGCCGACACCGCCGCGGCCTGCGCCTCGGGCAGCGCCGGCAGGTGGCTCAGCAGCGGGTGCAGCAGCTGGTGGAGACCGGCGAACGCCAGCTCCGACTCGGCCTGCGCACCCAGCGCCTGCACCACCGGCACGCCCAGCGCGCCGGCCTGCTGCCGGGCGTAGTGCAGCAGGGCGCTCTTGCCCGCGCCGGGCTCGCCCTCGAGCAGCAACAACCCGCTGCGGGAGGAGGTCGCCTCCTGAAGAAGCCGGTCGATCGCGGCGCGTTCCGCGGCGCGGCCGTGCAACTCGCCGTGCATGTGGATGATCAGTCGCCTCCGTCACCGGAAAAACCCCGCCAGGGGGGCTGCCGTACCGGCCACAGACGGCCGAAGAAATGAAGTCCCAAGATCGGCAGCCGTGCTCTCATCCTATCCGCAGCCCCACGCAGGGCCCCTCCCACGCACTGCCTCACCCACGGACCGCCGTCGCACACACCGTCCCTCCCTCCATCGCCCGTAACCGCACTGCCTGATCCGACCGCTGGGCACGGGGCCGGCACGGTGCGTCGGAGTCCCGGGCCCGTTCGATCTCCGGGCCCGGGACTCCGACGCGGTCTCGCCGGGGCGGTCGTGGTTACTGGTAGGTCTCGCCGCTCTCGGCCAGAGCGACGAGGGAGGCGGGCGGGGTGAAGCGGTCGCCGTACCGCTCGGCGAGCCGGCGGGCCCGGGCGACGAAACCGGCCGGGCCGCCCTCGTACTGGTTGATGTACTGCAGGACGCCGCCGGTCCAGGCGGGGAAGCCGATGCCGATGATGGACCCGACGTTGGCATCCGGGACCGAGCGCAGCACTTTCTCGTCAAGGCACTTGACGGACTCGATGGCCTCGATGAAGAGCATCCGCTCGACCATGTCGGCGAACGGGATGTCGGCATCGGTGGTGTGGAATGCCTCCTCCAGACCCGGCCACAGCCCCACGCGCCTGCCGTCGGCGTACTCGTAGAAGCCGGCGCCCTCCAGCCGGCCCGGGCGGCCGAACTCGTCGACCATGCGGTCGACGGCGTCGAAGGCGGCCATGTGCACCAGCGGGCGGCCCTCGGCGATCCAGGCGGCCTTGGTCTCGCCGCGGACCTTCTGGGCGAGCTTGAGGTTCAGCTCGTCGTTGAGGGCGAGCGGGGCGGTGGGGTAGCCCGCCTGCAGGCCGGCCTGCTCGATCGAGGCCGGGTGGGCGCCCTCGGTCAGCATCTCGATGGCCTCGGTGAGGAAGGTGCCGATGACGCGGCTGGTGAAGAAGCCGCGGCTGTCGCCGACCACGATCGGGGTCTTGCCGATCTGCTGGGCGATGTCGAAGGCCTTGGCCAGGGTCTCGTCGCTGGTCCGCTCACCGACGATGATCTCCAGCAGGGCCATCTTGTCGACGGGGGAGAAGAAGTGCAGCCCGATGAAGTCCTCCTGCCGCTGTACGCCCTCGGCCAGGCCGGTGATGGGCAGGGTGGAGGTGTTGGAGCCCAGCACCGCGCCGGGGGCCAGGTGCGGCTCGATCTCGGCGAAGACCTTCTTCTTCAGCTCGGTGTTCTCGAAGACCGCCTCGATGACCAGGTCGGCGCCGGCGGCGTCCTCGGCCCGGTCGGTGGTGACGATCCGCGCCAGCACCCGCTCGCGCTCGGCTTCGGTGCACTTCCCGGCGGCGACGGCCTTGGTGAGGATCTTGTCGGAGTAGGCCTTGCCGCGTTCGGCGGCCTCGACGCTGACGTCCTTCAGGACGACTTCGATGCCGGCCGTGGCGCACACGTGGGCGATGCCCGCGCCCATCATCCCGGCACCGAGCACGACGGCCTTCTTCGCCTGGTGCCTCGGGAAGCCGTCGGGCCGGCTGCCGCCCTTGGCGATGTACTGGGTGTCGAAGTGGAACGCCTTGATCATGTTGGAGGAGACCTGGCCGCAGGCCAGCTCGGCCAGGTAGCGCGTTTCGATCTTCAGGGCGGTGTCGATGTCGACCTGGGTGCCCTCGACCGCCGCGGCGACGATGCGGTGCGGGGCGATCATCGGGGTGCCGCGGCCCTGCTTGCGCAAGGTGGCGGCGATCGGCATCACGACCGAGGACTGGAAGGCGTTGGTGGACTGCGAGGCGGAGTGGCCGCCGGGGATGCGGTAGCCCTTGGTGTCCCAGGGCTGGGCGGCCTCGGGGTGCTCGGCGATCCAACGCCTGGCCAGCGCCGGCAGCTGCTCGGGGCTGTCGGCCAGCTCGTCGACCAGGCCCTTGGCGAGGGCCTTGGCCGGGGTGAACAGCCGGCCCGTCAGCACGACCTCGGTCAGGGCCTTGTGCAGGCCGAGCATCCGCACGGTACGGGTCAGGCCGCCGGCGCCGGGCAGCAGTCCGAGGGTGACCTCGGGCAGGCCGATCCGGCTGTGGCCGACGTCGAGGGCGATGCGGTGGTGACAGGCCAGCGCGATCTCCAGGCCGCCGCCGATCGCGGATCCGTTGATCGCGGCGACCACCGGCCGGCCGAGCGTCTCCAGCCGGCGCAGCAGCGCCTTGGACTGGTCGGCGCCCGCGGCGAACTCTCCCGCTCGCTCCGGGGCGGTCTGCCCCAGGAAGGACAGGTCGGCGCCGGCGAAGAAGCTCTTCTTCGCGGAGGTGATGACGACGCCGGTGATGTCGTCGCGCTCGGCCTCCAGCCGGTCCACGGTCGCCGCCAGCGAGCGCTCGAAGAGGGGGCTGAGCAGATTGACGGGGCCTTCGGGGTTGTCGATCGTCAGGAGGACGACGCCGTCGGTGTCCTGCTCCCAGCGGATCATGTTGGTGTCGGTCATGAGAGGTGTCCTGTTCCGGGTCGGTGCGCTCGGGGGGTTGGCCGGGAGGGAGGGGCCGGTCACAGCCGCTCGATGATGGTGGCGATGCCCATGCCGCCGCCGACGCACAGCGTCACCAGGGCACGGCGGGCGTCGCGGCGCTCGAGCTCGTCGACCACGGTGCCGACGAGCATGGCGCCGGTGGCGCCCATGGGGTGGCCCATCGCGATGGCGCCGCCGTTGACGTTGACCTTCTCGATCGGCAGGTCGAGGTCCTTGACGAACTTCAGCACCACCGAGGCGAAGGCCTCGTTCAGCTCGAAGATGTCGATGTCGTCGACGGTGAGCCCGGCCATGTCCAGGACCCGGCGGGCGGCAGGGGTGGGACCGGTGAGCATGATGACCGGCTCGCTGCCGACGATGGTGGCGGCCACGATCCGGGCCCGCGGGGTCAGCCCGAGGTCGGTGCCGGCCTGCTCGCTGCCGATGAGGACCATCGCGGCGCCGTCGACGATGCCGGAGGAGTTGCCGGCGGTGTGGACGTGGTCGATCTTCTCGACCCAGTGGTACTTCTGCCGCACGATGTCGTCGAACAGCTCACCGAACTGGGTGAAGGAAGCCGGCAGCTTGGCCAGGCCCTCCAGCGTGGTCCCGGGCCGGATGTGCTCGTCGTGGTCCAGCACCGGCACACCGCTGCGGTCCACCACCGGCACCACGGACTTGGCGAAGTACCCGCCCGCCCAGGCGGCCGCGGCCCGCTCTTGCGACAGCAGCGCATAGGTGTCCACGTCCTCGCGGCTGAAGCCCTCGAGGGTGGCGATCAGGTCGGCTCCGACGCCCTGCGGGACGAACTGGCCGCGCATGGCGGTGTCGGGGTCGAACACCCACGGCCCGCCGTCGGCACCCATCGGCACCCGTGACATCGACTCCACACCGCCGGCGATGATCAGCTGGTCCCAGCCGGAACGGACCCGGGCGGCGGCGGTGTTGACCGCCTCCAGACCGGACGAGCAGTAGCGGTTGATCTGCAGGCCGCAGACGTCGTCCGGCAGCCCGGCTGCGAGCGCCGCGGTCTTGGCGATGTTGCCGCCCTGGTCACCCACGGGCATGACCGCCCCGAGGATGATGTCGTTGATCCGGGCCGGGTCCAGCTCGGGGTGGCGCCTGAGCAGCTCGCCGATCAGGCCGGTCAGCAGCGAGATGGGCTTGGTGCCGTGCAGCGAGCCGGTGTTCTTGCCGCGGCCGCGCGGGGTGCGGATCGCCTCGTAGATGAATGCTTCGGTGGTCACAGCTGGTCCTTTGCTCCGGGTGGTGCGGGGATGAAGGGCGGTGCGGGATGGAGGGAGGTGCGGGGGGTGAAGGGCGGTGCGTATGGCGGTGCCCCTGGAGGCACGGCGGTGGTGCCGAAGGGCTTCGGTCACCGAGGGGTGTCGGTCACAGCAGTGCGCGCAGCCTGCGCAGGGTGCCCAGCGGATCGGGGCCCGTGGGAGCGACGTTGAGCATGGTCACGCCTGCCTCGGCGAACGCCGCGAGGCGTTCGCGGACGAAGCCCTCCGGTCCCACGAGGTTGGTCAGGCGCAGCAGTTCGCGGGGCACCGCGGCCTCCGCCTCCTGTTTGCGGCCCGACAGGTACAGCTCCTGGATCTGCTCGGCTTCGGCCTCGTAGCCGTAGCGGCGCACCACGTTGTTGTAGAAGTTGCGGCCCTTGGCTCCCATGCCGCCGATGTAGAGAGCGGCGAACGGGCGTGCCAGGTCGAGCAGTTCGTCGGTGTCGTCGCCGATGGCCAGCAGCCCGCCGGCCACCGTCTGCAGCGGCCCCAGCGCCGCGTCACGCTTGGCGCCCCCGCGGTCCAGGGCCTCGCCCCAGACCGTACGGGCCTTCTCGGGCAGGAAGAGGAACGGCAGCCAGCCCTCGGCGATCTCCGCGACCAGCTCGACGTTCCGCTCGCCCAGGGCCGCGAGGAAGACCGGGATCCGCTCCCGTACGGGGCGGTTGATCAGCTTCAGCGGCTTGCCCAGGCCCGTCCCGGCCCCCGGTGGCAGCGGCAGGGGATACAGGCCGTCGTTGGTCACCGCCTCCCGCCGCCACACCCGGCGGACGATCTCGACGATCTCCCGGGTGCGCTGGATCGGCTTGTCGTACGGCACACCGTGCCAGCCCTCGACGACCTGCGGGCCCGACGCGCCCAGGCCGAGGATGGCGCGCCCGCCCGAGACCGCGTCCAGACCGGCCGCGGTCTGGGCCAGCAGCGCGGGGGTGCGCGAGTAGATCGGCAGGATGGCCGAGCCGATCCGGATCCGTTCGGTGCGGGCGGCGAGAAACCCCATGATCGTCGGCGCGTCGAAGCCGTACAGCTCCGACACCCACGCCACATCCACGCCGGCCTGCTCCAGGGCGGCCGCCTCCTCGGCGGCGGCCACCGCATCACCGGCGTACTTGAGGGTCGTACTGATCTCCACGGCGTCACGCCCCCTCGGTGGCGGCGGCGACCACTCCGGCGTCGAGCAACTGCTCGATCCGTCCGGCCGGGAAGCCGGCGCCGGCCAGGATCTGCCGGGTGTGCTCGCCGGGCCGGGCGGCGCGGGTGGGCGCCGGGCACGGGGTACGGTCGAAACGGGGGGAGGGCGCGGGCTGGGTCACGCCGTCGAGCTCGACGAAGCTGCCGCGCGCGACGTAGTGCGGGTGCCTGGGGGCCTCTTCGAGGGTGAGCACCGGAGCGAAGCAGGCATCGACGCCTTCGAACGCCTCCACCCACTCCTGGCGGGTGCGCGTGCGTACCACCTCGGCGATCCGCTTCTTGCGCTGCGGCCACAGCGTGCGGTCGCCCGGGTCCGCGAAGTCCGCCGGATCCAGACCCAGGGTCTCGTACAGCGCCTGCTGGAACTGTGGCTCGACGGCGCCGAAGGAGACATGACGGCCGTCGGCGGTCTCGTAGGTGTCGTAGAAGTGGGTGCCGCCGTCGAGCCAGTTGGTGCCGGGCACGTCCGTCCACAGCCCCTTCTCGCGCAGCCCGTAGAAGATGCCCGTCAAGGTGGCGGCGCCGTCGACCATCGCGGCGTCCACGACCTGGCCGAGGCCGGTCGTGCCGCGCGCGTGCAGGGCCGCGAGGATGCCGACGGCCAGGAGCATGCCTCCGCCGCCGAAGTCCGAGATCAGATTGAGCGGGATCGCGGGTCCCGCACCGGGGCGGCCGATCGCCGCCAGTGCGCCGGTGATCGCCGTGTAGTTGATGTCATGGCCGGCCACCTGGGCCAGCGGGCCGTCCTGCCCCCAGCCGGTCATCCGGCCGTAGACCAGGCCCGGATTGCGCTCCTGGCACACCTCGGGCCCAAGACCCAGGCGTTCCATCACTCCCGGACGGAAGCCCTCGATCAGGACATCGGCATCTTCGACCAACCGCAGCACCACGTCGGCGCCCTGAGGATCCTTCAGATCGACCGCCACCGAGGTGCGGCTGCGGCGCAGCAGGTGGTCGTCGAACGGCACACCCACTTCGGCGGGCCGGTCCACGCGCACCACTTCGGCGCCCAAGTCCGCCAGGACCGTCGCGCAGAAGGGGCCCGGACCCTGAGCTCCTATCTCGACCACTTTCAAACCGGTCAGCGGCCCCATGGTTCGCCTCCTCGCACAGCGCATCAGTAGGTGACGCCCGCTCACGGGCGCGTCGGGATCACACGACCGCCCCTGACCCGCACCCCGGCCTGGCCTGGCCTGACCGGGGACCGAAGAAGGCAGGAGTGCCCCGGTTCCGGCCACGGTCGGCGGACACGGCATCCGCCGGGCGAGCCCTGGAACCAGGGCGCGCCCCGGCCGCGCCGACGCAGGCTGAGGTGAGAGGGAGAGAGGTCGATCGTGTATGAGCGCGGTGCGGCCCCGAGACTCGTCGAGGTACGCGACGTTCCGCGCGGGCGGGTGCGCCTTGGGCGCCCCTGCGGTGGGAGACAGCCCGCTCGGCGGGCTCCGCTGTGGAAAGTGTTACCGGCGATTCGCGTTTGTGTCCAGCGCGGGGGAGTCGTGGCGGTGGTCACACACGGCCGCCGGCGCTGCCGTGGCTGCCGTGTCCGGGTCGCGGCCCCGGCCCGGTCGGTGGCTTCAGCCGGGGACGGGGGCGTTCAGCACGGCCATCGCCTGGACGCGCAGCTGCTCGTGCAGCGCACGGTCCTCCAGGCCGATCCGCCAGCCGATGACGGCGGCGACCATGCCCATCACCGAGGTGACGGCGACCCGGGCGGCGGCGTCCGACAGCTCCGGGCGCGCCTCGACCAGCAGATGCACCCACTCCTCGCGCATGAGCCGGCTCTGGCGGGTGAAGCGGCGCCGGTCCTCGACGGGCAGTTTGACCAGCTCCCGGTCGACCACCACCGTCAGATCCCGGTTGCCCAGGCTGAACTCCAGGTAGCGGTCGACCACGGCGGCCAGCGTCTCGGCGGGGGAGGCCGCCGGCGCCTCCAAAACCTCGTGGAACTCGGCGGCCAACTGCTCCAGCGACAGATCGATCAGGGCCGTCAGGATGGCCTGCTTGCTGGGGAAGTGCCGGTACACCGCGGAGCCGGTGATGCCCGCGGCCTCGCCGATCTCGGCCATGCCCGTGTCCGCGTAGCCGCGCTCCATGAACAGCCGCGCGGCCTGCCGCAGGATGAGCTGCTTGCGCACCCCGTGTTTGCGCCCGCGGGCGATCAGTGTCTCGATCGGCAGCCGGGCGCCCCCGGGCGCCGCCTGGCCTTCCGGCGCCTGCTGCCGTTCGGTCCCGCCCGCCTTGCGCTGTGCCATCTCGAAGTCCTCTCGGCCGTCGGCCTGTGCCCCGGGTGTCGCGCGTGACCGCGCCGGACCAGTGCTCCTACGGATGCGGTGTGCCGGCTGCCGTCTTTGTATGGCGACGACGCCGGCGGCGCGCCCAGGGTGACGGCAGCGCCGCCGGTCCAAAGGTAAACGCAGATCCACTATTCATGCGCCTGCTCATGCACAGGGGCCCGCGGCCGGACAGGCGGACGGTGCGGGAATGAGGCCATGCGCCCCGAACCGGTGCCCCACGCGCGAGGCCGCCGGGTCTCACACGGCAGCCTGCCGCAAGGCGAGTAGCGATTGCTCACCCGCCACCCAGCGGATCAGCCGAACCATGGAGGCGTAGACGAACAAATGGGGCAGATCAAGGAGATGGCCGTGACCGACCAGCAGACGTCCACCCCCACCCCTCACGGCGCGCCACTCTCCTCGGCCTCGCCGGCGCAGCCCTCCCCGCCTCGGCCGCGCGGCCTGGGCCCCCACACCCCTCCCGCCTTGGAGCCCCGGAACCCCGTACGAGCAGCGGCGGTTCCCCCCGGCGGCCCGGACGGATGCCAGTGGGGGAGAGAACGGGACGCCGAACTGCCCGTCATCGCATCGCACCTGGAGCGAAACCGCCATGCCCCTGCTTCCCGCCGACCCCACCGTGCTGCACCCCGTCCCCGGGCAGCCCCGTGTCGTCCAGCTCAAACCCCTGGTGACGTCCCCCCTCATCGAGGTGGGGGAGTACTCCTATTACGACGACCCCGACGAACCGACCGCGTTCGAGACTCGCAACGTGCTTTACCACTACGGGCCCGAGAAGTTGGTGATCGGGAAGTTCTGCGCACTGGCCGAGGGCGTGCGGTTCATCATGAACGGCGCGAACCACCGCATGGACGGCCCCTCGACCTTCCCCTTCCCCATCATGGGCGGTTCCTGGGCCGATCACGCCGACCTCCTCGCCGGGCTGCCCGTCAAGGGCGACACGGTGGTCGGCAACGATGTCTGGCTCGGCCACCGCGCCATGGTCATGCCCGGCGTCCGCATCGGGCACGGTGCGATCGTCGCCGCCGGCTCCGTCGTCGTCGACGACGTGGCCGACTACGCCATCGTCGGCGGCAACCCCGCGCGCCTCATCCGCACCCGCTACGACGAGAAGGACATCGCCCGCCTGCTCGCCATCGCCTGGTGGGACTGGCCCGCCGAACATCTGACCCGGCATGTGCGCACGCTCATGTCCGGCAGCGTCGACGCCCTGGAAGCAGCCGCCCCCACACCGGCATGACCCTTCCCGGCAGGATCGTGAATCCTGATTCGCGTTCCGCGCCAGTGTTCCTACGGATTCGCCACGCCGATCACCGCGCGTTGGATAAGCACAAGTGCCGGCGGCGCCGCCTGGGGAGACAGCAGGCGCCGCCGGCGTAAAGGTGAACGGGACTTCACCCTGACGCCACGGACCCGGACGGAGCGGCGACCGCGCCGCATGCCCGGTACTCAACCACCACCCCCTGGGCACCGGCCCGGGGCAGCTCCAAGGAGTGTCGTCATGTCGGATTCCCCCACCCGCGTCGCTGTCGTCACGGGCGCGGCCCGCGGTATCGGTGCGGCAGTCGCCCAGCGGCTCGCGGCGGACGGTATGGCGGTGGCCGTGCTGGACCTGGACGAGGCCGCGTGCAAGCCGGTGGTGGACGCCATCACCGATGCCGGTGGCCGGGCCGTCGCCGTCGGCGCCGACGTCTCGGACAGCGCCCAGGTCGAGGCCGCCGTCGCCCGCGTCGCCGCCGAACTGGGTCCGCCCACCGTCCTGGTCAACAACGCCGGCGTGCTGCGCGACAACCTGCTGTTCAAGATGAGCGAGTCGGACTGGGACACGGTCATGGACGTGCACCTGCGCGGGGCGTTCCTGATGAGCAAGGCCGTCCAGGCTCACATGACCGCCCAGCGTTTCGGCCGCATCGTCAACCTGTCCTCCACCTCCGCCCTCGGCAACCGCGGCCAGGCCAACTACTCGGCGGCCAAGGCGGGCCTGCAGGGCTTCACCAAGACCCTCGCCATCGAACTCGGCCCGTTCGGTGTCACCGTCAACGCGATCGGCCCCGGCTTCATCGTCACCGAGATGACCAAGACGACCGCGGAGCGGGTGGGTGTCGACTTCGAGCAGGCCAAGGCCCAGATCGCCGCGGAGATCCCGGTCCGTCGGCCGGGCATGCCCGAGGACATCGCGCACACGGTGTCGTTCCTGGCGAGCGAAGGCGCCGGCTATGTCTCGGGGCAGGTGATCTACGTGGCAGGCGGCCCGAAGGCCTGACCGCCGCCGCGGCCGCCCCCGGGAAGCCGCGCCCTGGCCCGCTCTGGCGGTCCGGGTGCCGACTCGCTCTGCCGGTCCGTGTGCCGACTCGCCCTCGTGGCCCGTGCGCCGGCCCGCCCCATGCGACCGGCGCCTCGGCCTACCCCAGCGACTGGCGCCTCGGCTCGCCCGGCAGCCCGGCGCGCCGCACGCTCCGCGGCCCATCTCCCGACCCCCGGAGGGAGACGGGCCGCGGGCACCACGAACCGGCCTCCGGGCCGCACCACCGGCCCGCGCCCCGAGGCCGGCCGACCTGTCCGCTGCTCGGCTTCCAGAGGTAACCGTGACCCATGCTCAGCCCTCGACCTCCGCGACCTCCTCGACCTCTGCGATCCCCTCGGTCGACGACCGCCCGGCGTCCGTGGCGCACCTGCTCCTGGACCGGGTGCGTTCGACGCCCGATGCCGAGGCCTACCGATTTCCCGTGCCCTCCGGTGCGGACACCGACGAGTGGCGCTCGCTGTCCTGGGCGCAGGCGGGAGAGCGGGTCAAGGCCCTGGCCGCCGGACTGATGGCGCTGGGCGTGCGCCCGGAGCAACGGGTCGCGATCGCCTCGGGCACCCGGGTGGAGTGGGTCCTCGCCGACCTCGGCATCATGTGCGCCGGCGCCGCCACCACCACCGTCTATCCCTCGACCGACGTCGACGAGACGGCGTACATCCTCGCCGACTCCGGCAGCCGGGTGCTGTTCGCCGAGGACGCCGGCCAGGTGGCCAAGGTCGCCGAGCGGCGTGGCAGTCTCCCCGAACTGACCGCCGTGGTCACCTTCGAACCGGTTCCCCCACAGGCATCGGACGACGGCTGGGTGATGTCCCTGGCCAGGCTGGAACAGCTCGGTGAGGAGGAGCTGCGGCGCCGCCCCGACTGCGTCGACAAGACGGTGGAGAACATCGACCGGGAACACCTGGCCACCCTCATCTACACCTCCGGCACCACCGGCCGCCCCAAAGGCGTACGGCTCGTCCACGACTGTTGGTCGTTCCAGGCCATGAGCTCGCTCCACCTGGACAAGGCCGGGCCCGACGGCCAGGACAGAATGGGACCCGACGGCCTGGAGTACCTGTGGCTGCCGCTGGCCCACGCCTTCGGCAAGAACCAGATCTCCGGCCAGATCGCGATCGGCCACACCCTGGCGATCGACGGCCGCATGGACCGCGTCGCCGCCAACATGCGGCTCCTCGAGCCCTCCCTCATGGCGGCGGTGCCGCGGCTCTTCGAGAAGATCTACACCGCGATCGCCGCCGACGCCCGCAGCCGCGGCGCGCTGCGCCACCGCGTCTTCCGCTGGGCCGAACAGGTAGCGCGCGAGTACACCCGCGTCGCCCAGGCCAAGGGCGCCGAGCTGGGCGCCGGCATGGAGACCGGCAAGTCCCGCGTCCCGCGCGGCCTGGCCGTCCGGCACGCGATCGCCGACCGGCTGGTCTACAGGGGCGTCCGGGCCGCGTTCGGCGGCCGGATCCTGGGCTGCCTGTCCGGGGGTGCCCCACTGGCCCCGGACATCGGCCAGTTCTTCAGCGGTGCCGGCGTGCCCGTCCTGGAGGGCTACGGCCTGACCGAGACCGCCTCCGGAGCGGTGATCACCCTCGAGGAGTTCCGCACCGGCAGCGTGGGCAGGCCGATGCCCGGTGTCGAGGTACGCATCGCCGACAACGGCGAAGTGCTGCTGCGCGGCCCGAACATCATGCGTGGCTACCACAACCTGCCCGAGCAGACCGCGGCCGTCCTGGAACCCGACGGCTGGTTCCACACCGGTGATCTCGGCGAGCTGACCGAGGACGGCTATCTGCGGATCACCGGCCGGATCAAGGAGCTGATCAAGACCTCCGGCGGGAAGTACGTCGCCCCGCTGGAGATCGAGAGCCGCTTCAAGGGCGCCTGTCCCTTCGCCGCCAACATCGTCGTCATCGGCGACGGCCGCAGCTACTGCACCGCCCTGATCACCCTGGACGAGCCCGCCGTCATGGCCTGGGCCGCCGGCAACCCGGCCCTGGCCGGCCGGTCGTACGCCGAGGTGTGCGCCGCTCCCGAGACGCGGCGGCTCGTCGCCGGCTACGTCGACCAGGTCAACGAGGGCCTGCAGCGCTGGCAGACCATCAAGAAATTCGCCGTACTCACGCGGGACTTCGACCTCGCCCACGGCGAGGTGACCCCCAGTCTGAAGGTCAAGCGCCCGGTGATCCAGCAGGCGTACGCCGAGCTGATCGAGTCCCTCTACGAGGGCACCCGCGAGCAGTAGGCCGCCGATCCCCACCCCACTTCTTCGACACCCACGCGCGGATGCCCCGCACCGAGAAAGCGAGACCACCATGCGCCGCAGCCTGTTCACCGAGGACCACGAGACCTTCCGGGCCATGATCCGCGACTTCATCGCCAAGGAGGTCGCCCCCGTCTGCCACGAGTGGGAGAGGGACGGCCACCCACCGCGCGACTTCTACCGCCGCCTGGGCGAGCTGGGAGTGCTCGGCATCCAGGTGCCCGAGGAGTACGGCGGCGCCGGCGAGACCAGCTTCACGTACAGCCTCGTCATCGACGAGGAACTCGCCCACGCCGGCGCCACCTTCGGCAACGCCGCCGTGCACACCGGCCTGATCCTGCCCTACCTGCTGAAGTACGGCACCGAGGAGCAGAAGAAGCGCTGGCTGCCGGGCTTCGTCACCGGCGACATCATGACCGCCATCGCCATGACCGAGCCGGGCACCGGCTCCGACCTGGCGGGCATCACCACCACCGCCGGGCTCTCGGAGGACGGCACCCACTACGTCCTCAACGGCGCCAAGACCTTCATCTCCGGCGGCGCCCTGGCCGACCTCGTGCTCGTCGTCTGCCGCACCTCCCCGCCCGACGAGCAGGACCGCCGCGCGGGCCTGACCATCCTGTGCGTGGACGCGGCCGCCGAGGGCTTCGCGGTGGGCCGCAAGCTGGAGAAGATCGGCCTGAAGAGCAGCGACACGGTCGAACTGTCCTTCACCGACGTCAAGGTGCCGGTGGAGAACCTGCTCGGAGAGGAAGGCCGGGCGTTCGAGTACCTCACCCACAACCTGGCCAAGGAGCGCATGACCATCGCCTCCAGCAGCTGTGCGATGGCCGCGGGCGCGCTGAAGTTCACCGTCGACTACGTCAGGGAACGCAAGGTCTTCGGCCGGCCCGTCGCGTCCTTCCAGAACACCAAGTTCGTGCTCGCCGAGTGCGCCACCGAGGTCGAGGCCGCCCAGATCATGGTGGACCGGGCCGTCGAACTCCTCGACGCGGGCGAACTCACCGTCGCCGACGCCGCGAAGGTCAAGCTGTTCACCACCGAGACCGCGAGCCGCGTCATCGACAAGTGCCTGCAGCTGCACGGCGGTTACGGCTACATGATGGAGTACCCCATCGCCCAGCTGTACACGGCCATCCGCGTCGCCCGGATCTACGGCGGCACGTCCGAGGTCATGAAGACCATCATCGCCAAGTCCGTGGGCCTGTGAGCCGCACCCGCACCGCGCCCCCACCGCACCCGCACCGCACGGCCGCACCGGACGACAAGGACATGAAGCCATGAAGATCTTCTCCACTCCCGCCGAGCTGGCCGCTTACGCCGGCGGCCACGTCGGCACCAGCCAGTGGCACACCCTCGACCAGAAGCACATCGACCTGTTCGCCGAGGCCACCGGCGACCACCAGTGGATACACACCGACCCCGAGCGTGCCGCCGACGGCCCATACGGGGCGACGATCGCCCACGGGTATCTGACGCTCTCGCTGGTGGCCTCCCTGACCGGTCAGGCCTACTACGTCGACGGCACACGGATGATCATCAACTACGGCCTGAACAAGGTCCGTTTCCCCTCCGCCGTGACGTCAGGCTCACAGATCCGCGCCTCGGTCGACTTCGTCACCGTCGAGGAGATCACCGGGGGATACCAACTCGTCTCCGCGGTCACCGTCGAGGTCGCCGGATCCGACAAGCCCGCCTGCGTCGCCGAGACCGTGCTGCGCTTCTACCTGTGACGCATCCGTCCGGACCAGAAGAAATACGCCGTGAAATCCGTCCGGAAATTCACCGGGTGCGCACCGCGATGGAGCAGCGACTACTCGAATACCGGAGAATCGGTGCATTCTGGATTTCGGTCTTCTAGATTCGGTCATATCGGCGGACGGTTCTGATCGGTCAGCACCGGACCGGCCGTCCCCCCATTTTCCAACGGAAGGCCTTATCCCCCCATGGCTGAGATCCAGGGCACGTACAGCGAACAGTTCAGCGCGGTCCGCGACCTCCTCGCGTCCTCCCTCGACAGTGGCACCGACCTCGGCGCGTCGGTCGCCGTCTACATCGACGGCAAGCCGGTCGTGGACATCTGGGGCGGCCATGCCGACGCCGCCCGCACCCGGCCCTGGGAGCGGGACACGATCGTCAACGTCTATTCCTTCACCAAGACGATGACGGCGCTGTGTGCGCTCATCCTCATCGACCGCGGCCTGCTCGACCTGGACGCCCCGGTCGCCCGCTACTGGCCGGAGTTCGCCCAGAACGGCAAGGACGGCGTCACGGTCCGGCACGTCCTGCAGCACACCTCCGGGCTGCCCGCCTGGACGGAGCGGATCACCGCGCAGGACATGTGCGACCTGGAGAAGTCCACGGACCTGCTGGCCCGCCAGGCCCCCTGGTGGGCCCCCGGCACCGTCCTCGCCTACCACACCTACACCACCGGCCACATGGTCAATGTGCTCACCCAGCGCGTCACCGGCCTCACCCTGGGCCGGTTCCTCGCCCAGGAGGTGTGCGCCCCCCTCGGGCCCGACGCCGACTTCCACATCGGCACCGGCCCCGAGTGCGACGACCGCGTGGCGCTCCTGACGCCGGGAGGCCCCGTTCCGGCGCTGGACGAGGACATGTCGCCCGTCGGTGCCAGGATCACCCGCCACCCGTACGTCACCCCCGACGTCTCCCACCACCTGTGGTGGCGCCGCGCCGAGGTCGGCGGCGCCAACGGGCACGGCAACGCCCGCGCCGGAGCACTCCTGCAGTCCGTCCTGGCCTGCGGCGGCGAGGTCGGAGGCGTCCGGCTGCTGTCGGAGGAAGGCTGCCGCCGGGTGCTGGACCGGCCCTTCTCCGGCATAGATGTCGCGATGTCCCTCCCGTTCACCTGGGGCAACGGCTACTGCCTGAACAGCGACCTCGCCACGGTCATGTTCGGCCCCGGCGCCAAGGACCACCGCCTCGCGTTCTGGGGAGGCAACGGCGGCTCCCTCGTCCTCGCCGACCTCGACGCCCGGATGACCGTCGCCTACGTCCCGAACCTGTGGAAGGGCGGCGTCGACGACCGCGCGTACCCCTTCGTCCAGGCCGCGTACGCCTCGCTCACGGCCTGACCGTCCTGCGGCGGTGCGACGGCCGGCTCCACCGGACCACTCCGGCGGAGCCGGCCGTCGCGCTGCCCGCGTCCGGTGCCCCGGTGACAGGGGCGGCTCGAGACCGGACCGGATCCAGGGGGGCGCCCCCAGTCCCGCAGCGCGGCTGGTCCATGTCACTGGAAAAGAACAGGACTTGCGCCCTCGAACCGACCGGATCCCGTCTCTCATCGACATGAGGACTTGAGATGTGCACCGCCCGCTCTCCACTCTTCAAGACGCTCGTCCGCGCCACCGCGGTGCGGGAACTCCCCACGTCCGCGGCCGCGGCCAAGATGGCCCGTGACGACGTCGCCGTCCGGCTTCAGAACTGGGGGCTGGGTGCTCTCAACGACGCGGCCGCCCTGGTCGTTTCCGAACTGGTGACCAACGCGGTCCGCGCCGGCGGCCCCGTCCGCCTGGCACTGTGCGTCGTCCTCGGCGCCGGGCGCCGGGTCCTGCGCATCGAGGTGGCCGACCAGGGGCCGGGCATGCCGCCGGTCACGACGGACCGCCCCCTGCCCGACACCGCCGCCACCAGCGGCCGCGGCCTGCCCCTGATCGACATCCTGGCCCGGCGCTGGGGAAACGAGCGGTGTTGCGGAGTGCACCGGGTGTGGGTGCACCTGGCCACATGACCTGCCGTCGCCCGCCGTCGGCACGGCCCGGCACACACATGCGGCCCACCCCGCGGCCGGGACCGCGCGTCACATGCGCGCAGTCCCGGCCGCGGGGTGGGCCGGAGCTTTCCCTCCTCGCCGGGCGGACGTCAGCCGATGGCCTCGTACGCGGCCTGGACGATGCCGCAGGAGCGAGCGTCGAAGGAGCCGGCCAGCCAGCGGTTCATCACATAGGCGACGGTCATCCGGGCGTCGAGGTCGGCGACGACCATGGAACCGCCCCCGCCTCCCCAGAACGCGATGCGGTGGCCCACGATCCGCGGGCCGAAGAGCTGTTCCAGCAGGGGGCTTCCGGTGCAGTAGCCCATCCCCCAGCTCAGCGGGGCATCCATGATCAGGTCCATGCCGCTGCCCTGCTCCTGAACGGCCAGCGCACACGTCTTCTCCGACAGCAGCCGTACGCCGCCGACCTCGCCTCCGTTGGCCACGACCGACTGGATCAGGGCGGCCGCGCGGGCGTTGCCGTGCCCGTTGGCGCCGCCGATCTCGGCGCGCCGCCACGGGACGGTCCGTGAGATCACCGGCGTGATCAGGGGGTTGAACAGCGCCATCCGGGCGAGGTCGTTGTGCTGCGAGGGGTCGGCCGCCGGATTTCCCATGATCAGCGGGGAGATGCGGTCGTCGCACTCGGGTCCGGTGCCGATGTGGAAGTCGGCGTCCGGGCCCAGAGGGGCGCAGATCTCCTCGGCGAAGAACTGCCCCAGGGTCCGGCCGGTGATCCGTGAGGTGAGGGCGTTGACCATGTGGCCGGTGGAGAAGGCGTGGTAACCCAGCGCGGTGCCCGGCTTCCACCACGGGGCCTGCCGGGCGAGCATCGCGGTGGACTTCTCCAGGTCGCACAGGTCCTCGACGGACAGCGGCTCGCTCCACCCCGCGACACCGGAGGTGTGCCCGAGGACATGCCGGACCAGGACGTCCTCCTTGCCGTTCTGGGCGAATTCCGGCCAGTAGCGGGCGACGGGCGCGTCCGGGTCGAGTTCGCCGCGGTCGATGAGGACCAGCGCGCTGATCGCGGTCATCGTCTTGGTCAGGGAGAAGACATGGGTGATGGTGTCGCGCTCCCACGGCTTGGTGAAGTCCGGGTCGGCGAAGCCTCCCCAGATGTCCACCACGGGCTCGCCCTCGACGAACACCGCCGCGGACGCCCCGATGTCGGCACCGGAGTCGAGGTACTGGGACAGGACGTCGCGCACTCCGCTGAACCGGTCGGAGCAGGTGCCGTGGATCTCGGCCATGTCGGAAAGCCTTTCTCGTCGGACGGAAAACGCGCGGGAGTGTTGCCCGAGCTGGACGGCCGGACGATGCCCGGCCATTCCGTGGCCATATGGTCGAGAGTAGAACGACCCACACCGCGGAAAAGCTCCTCCGTACGCCAGAACTCGCGGAATTGAGTAATCGTTACTCAACCGGTCCGGCGTCCGTCGAAAACATCGCAGGTCGGCCCGTGAGTGTTCACTGCGTCACCTGGCCGGACCGGATTCCGTGCCACTAAGGTGAATTCCACCCCGCCGGTGCACACTGCCCAGCGGAAATTCCCGCACGAATGCGTGGCAGAGCAGACGCCGGCTCCCACCGCACCACGCCTGGCACCGCCGCCCGCACCGCGCACGCCGCCCACGGCGAGCCGCGAGCAGACCCCACCCCGAGAGGCAGTCCGCATGGCACAGGCACAACCCGGGCTCCGCCCGGCAGCCGCGACGCCCTGGACGGCGGACGCGATACGCGCCCGCGTCCGCGCGTTCCTCGCCGAGCACGCCCCCGCGTCGCTCGACCCGGCCGTGTTCTGGGGCGCCCGTTACGACGCCGGGCTGGCGTGGATCCACTTCCCGCCCGGCTACGGCGGACTGGGCGCACCGCGCGCCCTGCAGGCCGTCGCCGACGCCGAGCTGGCCGCTGCCGGCGCCCCCGCCCACAGCATGGCCCGCTTCACCATCGGCCTGGGCATGGCCGCGCCCACCGTCCTCGCCTTCGGCACCGAGGAGCAGAAGAGGCGGTGGCTGCGCCCGATGTTCACCGGTGAGCAGGTGTGGTGCCAGCTGTTCAGCGAGCCCGGCGCCGGATCCGACCTCGCCGCCCTGGCCACCCGCGCCGTCCTCGACCCCGCGAGCAACGAATGGGTCGTCAACGGGCAGAAGGTGTGGACCTCCATCGCCCACGAGGCCCACTGGGCCATCCTCGTCGCCCGCACCGACCCGGCGGCACCCAAGCACAAGGGCCTGTCCTACTTCGCGGTCGACATGACCGGCCCCGGCGTCGAGGTCCGGCCGCTGCGCCAGGTCACCGGCGAGGCGGAGTTCAACGAGGTCTTCCTCACCGACGTACGCATCCCCGACGCGCAGCGCATCGGCGCCGTCGGCGACGGCTGGAAGGTCGCCAACGCCACACTGATGAACGAGCGCGTCGCCATCGGCGCTCACGCCCTGCCCCGCGAGGGTGGCGTGATCGGCGCGGTGGCCCGCCTGTGGCGCGACCGCCCCGAGCTGCGCACCCCCGGAAGCCACGAGACACTGCTGCGCCTGTGGGTGGAGGCCGAGGCGCTGCGCCTGACCGCCGAACGGCTCCGCCAGCAACTCGCCGCAGGACAACCCGGGCCCGAAGGCTCGGCAGCCAAGGTCGTCTTCGGCCACCTCAACCAGGCCGCCTCCGGCTTCGCGCTCGACCTGCTCGCGGAAGAAGGCCTGCGCTACGACGACTGGACCTTCCGCCGCCCCGACCTCGACACGGACCCCGTCACCCGCCCGCTCGGCTTCCACTACCTGCGGGCCAAGGGCAACACCATCGAAGGCGGCACCTCGGAGGTCCTGCGCAACATCATCGCCGAGCGGGTCCTCGGCCTGCCGCAGGAGATCCGCACCGACAAGGACACTCCGTGGAAGGACCTCCCCAGGTGACCACCCACCCCGCACCCCGCCCCGACGCCACCGACGCGAACCTGCTCTACAGCGACATCGAGGAAGAGCTGCGCACCCAGGTGCGTGCCCTGCTCGCCGACCGCTGCCCGCCCCAGCACCTCCTCGCCCGTGTCGAGACCGACCAGGTCCACGACCCGAAACTGTGGCACGCCCTCGCGAAAGAACTGGGCGTGACCGCCCTGAGCGTGCCCGAGGAACTCGGCGGAGCGGGCGCCACCTGGCGGGAGACCGCCCTGGTCCTGGAGGAACTCGGCCGCGCCGCCGCCCCCGTGCCCTACCTCGGCAGCAGCGTCCTGGCCACCGCCGCACTGCTCGCCGCCCAGGACACCGAACTGCTTCCGGCCATCGCCTCCGGCGAACGCACAGCCACGCTCGCCGTGCCCTTCTCCACCTGGCCCCAGGCCGCCTACCCGGGCACCGTCCACATCACCCGAGACGGGCTGCTCAACGGCACGGTCACCAGCGTCGCCGACGCGCTGTCCGCCGACACCCTCCTCGTCCCGGCCACCGGACCGGACGGCCCCGCCCTCCACGCCGTCGACCTCACCGCCGCCGGCGACACCGTCACCCGGCGGGCCGTGGTCTCACTGGACCTCACCCGGCCGCTGGCCGACCTCGATCTGCGGTCCGCACCGGGCACCGTGCTGGCCACCGGTGAGGACGCCGAGCGGGTGCTGCGACAGGCGCTCACCGCAGGGGCCGCGCTGCTGGCCTCCGAGCAGCTGGGTGTCGCGGAGTGGTGCCTCGCCACGACCACCGCCTATGTGAAGGACCGCCACCAGTTCGGGCGGCCGGTCGGCTCCTTCCAGGCGGTCAAGCACCGCCTGGCCGACATGTGGATCGCCGTCACACAGGCACGCGCCATGGCCCGCAACGCCGTCGCCGCGCTGGCCGACGCCTCCCCGCAGCAGGCACTGGAGACCGCGCTGGCCCAGGCGTACGCCTCCGAGACGGTCGTCATGGTCGCCGAGGCCGCGCTGCAGTTGCACGGCGGCATCGGTTTCACCTGGGAGCACCCGGTCCACCTCTACCTCAAGCGGGCCAAGAGCACCTCGATCGCGCTGGGCACCGCGGACCGGCACCGCGCGGCCCTGGCCCGCCTCGCGGACCTGCCTTCCACGCAGTGACAGAGCTGGCCCATGTCGTCGGCGCCAGGCCCACGGAAGGGCGCGCCGGCGCACAGGTCCGCTTCGAGACCTTCCGGGGCGACGGCGAGACGCTGCCCGTCTTCCGACTGGACACCGCCCTGGCTCCGCTGCCGTACTGACTCCGCGTCAGGCAGGCCGGGAGGCCCGGTCGGGCGGCCGCTCAGCCGGTTCCGGTACGGACGGCTGCTCAGCCCGTGCCGGTGCGGGCGGCCGACAGCTGGGTGCGCCGGGTGATGCCGAGTTTGCGGTAGGCGGCGGAGAGGTGGACCTCGACGGTCTTGACGGTGACATAGAGCCGCTGGGCGATCTGACGGTTGGTCAGCCCTTGTGCGGCGAGGTCGGCGACACGGGCTTCGCTGGGGGTCAGGGATTCGGGCCCGGTCATCCGGGGGCTGCGGATCCTGGTGCCGGTCGCCTGGAGTTCGGTGCGGGCGTGCGCGACGAGCGGCATGGCGCCGCACTGCATGGCGAGTTCCAGGCCGCGGGTGAGCGCGGGGCGCGCCTCGCTGCGCGCGTTGGCGCGGCGCAGCGCGGCCCCCAGGTCGATGAGTGCCTTGGCGTGCTCCAGACGGGCGGACGAACCCTCCAAGATGTCCACGGCCTCCCGCAGGGCGTCGATGCCCGCGGGGCCGGGGGTGAGCAACCCGGTCAGGCGCAGGCCGCGGCCCAGGGTGTACGGGGCACCCCATCGGCGGGCCAGAGCGAGGTTTTCGTCCGCGTACCGGCGGGCCTCGGCGGTCCGGCCGAGTGCGTGCAGGCTCGTTGCGGCGAGGTAGCGCCACGGGATGATCGCGGGATTGGTGCTGCCGACGGCGGCCGCCCGCCGTCCGGCGGCCAGCACGGTCTCCAGGGCCTGCTCGTGGTCGCCTTGGGCGCTCGACACCGCGGCGCGTGCCACCAGTACGTCCCCGACGGGTCCGGTGTCGCGTTCCGGGTCCTGTGGGCCGCCCTCGTCCAGAACGGCACCGGCCTCTCGCACCCGGCCCTGCTCGAGCAGGGCCGCGGCCAGATTGGCCAGCGCGGTGGGCCTTACCAGGGGCACCCGGATCGTGGTCATCAGTCTCAGGGACTCGCGCAGGTCGCTCTCGGCGTCGGCGAGGGCACCATGCAGCAGCCAGCCCCAGCCGCGGTAGGCGTACAGGCTGCCCAGCGACAGCGCGGAGCCGGTGGCGCGGGCGTGGGCCATGAGCGCGTCGCACACCGTGATGCCGTCGTCCGGGTCGGCTGAGAAAAGGACGAAACAGGCGCTGGAGAGCAGGAAGGCGGTGTGGGCGGGGGCTCTGCGCACGGCGGTTCCGGTCAGGACCCGGCGGGCGCGTTCCAGGCAGCCGCGGTCGCCGGTCAGGGCGTCGCACATGGCGATCACGCCGTCGAGCGATGCCGCGCCGGGGGAATCGGCGGGCGGCAGGTTCCGCAGCTCGGGAAGCCTGGCGCGCACCTCGTCGACGCCGGGCGTGAGCAGCGCTACGGACAGCAGGATCGCTTCCAGGCCGCGCCGCAGGTCGTCGTGGCCGTCCGGGAGACCGTCCAGGGCCCGGGTGAGGCCCGCGACCGCGTGGTCGGCGTCCTTGCCGAGCAGATGCGCCGTCTCGCACATGCCGGCCAGGCGGGCCCGCTCCACGGGGTCCTCGGCGAGTTCGGTGGCGGCGTCGAGGTAACCGATGGCGGCCGGGCCGTCGATGAGAAAGGCCGCGGCGCCGGCCTCGGCGAGCACGGCGGCTCTGTCCGGCGCGTCGGGCGGCTCCGCGGCGGCCCGCCGCAGGTAGGCCAGGGCCGCCTCGGCGGCGCCGGAGGCCATGGCCTGGGCGGCGGCCCGGCGCAGGACGTCCACGGTTTCCTGATCACCGGTCGGCGGCAGGTGCAGCAGGTGCGCGGCGACCTGTTCCAGCCGGGCTCCGCCGTTCAGCAGAAGGCCGGCGGCCCGCCGGTGCAGTGCGGCCTGCCGCCCGGGGTCGATGCCCCGGTACACGGTGGCGCGCACCAGCGGGTGGACGTAGTCCAGCTCCCCGTCGGGCGGTCCGTCGGCCGCGGGTCGCAGCAGATGGGCGGCCCGCAGCTCGGCGGCATGCCGCCCCGCCGACTCCACATCCAGGCCGGCCAGCGCCGCCGCCGGGGCGAGGCCGGCACCGGGGCCGAGCACGGCGGCCGCCTGCGCCAGGTGCATGGCACCGGGCTCCAGCCGCCGTAGTTCCACGGCCACCCGCCGGGCCATCGCAGCCGAGCCCAGCCTCTCCACCTGCGTCACGGTGTCCGCTGCCGGCTCGACTCCCTCGGCCACCAGCGCCCGCGCGAGCTCGCTCAGCAGCAGCGGGTTGCCGCCGGTGGCCTGGTGGCAGGCCCTGACGAACACGGCGTCGACATCGTCCCTGCCCAGCCACGCCCCCAGCGCCTGTGCGGTCGCCGCGACGCTCAGCGGGGGTGGCAGCAGCGTGTGCACCTGCCGGTCCGACAGCAGAAGGTCCAACAGCTGTGTCGCGGCCATGGGCTCCTCGGGCCGCATCGACGCGACCACCAGCAGCCGCAGGTCCTCCAGCCGGGGCAGCAGATAGGTCAGGAAACGCAGCGAGGGCTCGTCCGCCCAGTGCAGATCGTCCATCAGCAGGGCCAGCGGCCCGTCGTGGCAGAGGTTCGACGTCAGCCAGAACAGCGCGTGCAGCATGGCGAACTCGCCCGGCGCCTGATCCTGCGCCACGTCCTTCAGACCCAGGGTGGCGCCCGCCGCGTCCGCGGCACCGCCCAGCCACCGCTCCCGCTCCTCCGGGGAGGCGGAACGCAGCAGGGACTCGAACAGCTGCCGCACCAGCCCGGAGGCGTACTCCCGCTCCAGCTCGGACCCGCGCGCGGTGAGCACCCGCAGCCCCGCCGCACCGGCCCGTCGGCCGGCTTCCGCCAGCAGCCGGGTCTTGCCCACGCCCGCCGGCCCGTACACGACCGCGAACCAGCTGCCCCCCTCCCGCACCCGCGTCACACCCGCCCCGATCCGTTCCAGTTCCCCCTCCCGGTTCAGCAGCAGGTCACTCATACCGGACATTTTCGTACAGGGAGGGGGAACGAGGGAGGCGGCGCCGGAAACGATCAAGACCGGACCAGAGGTCTGCCGGCCAAAGGACCCACCCGACGTCCGGCCGTAGCGATACGGGCCGGGAGAGAGGGGGGACGGACGTAGCCGTCACGAGCCGCGCCGGCTGCAGGGACCGTACCCGGCAATGTGCCGGCGGCCGGGATCCAGCCCGGCCGACGGCACATCAGATGGACAGCACCCGGCGGTCAGTCCAGGGCCGAACCGCCCAGGTAGGTGCTGGCCAGCACCTCGCGGCGCCCGGCCAGGTCGGCGGCCGCGCCTTCCATCACCAGGGCGCCGTGGCTGAGCACATAGCCGCGGTCGGCGACACCGAGCGCCATGTGGACGTGCTGTTCCACGAGAAGGACCGCCAGGTCCTGCTCGACGGCGATCTGCCGCAGCACCTCCAGCAGCCGCTCGACGATCTTCGGCGCGAGTCCCAGGCTCATCTCGTCGACCATCAGCACCCTCGGCGAGGTCACCAGCGCCCGGCACACGGCCATGATCTGCTGCTCGCCACCCGAGAGCAGCCCGCACCGGCGTCCCATGAGCCGCTTGAGCTCGGGGAAGTAGCCCAGGGCCCGCTCCAGGGCCTCGCCCTGCGCCTCGCCCTCCCGGCGCCGGGCGAGCCGGAAGTGCTCGGCCACGGTCAGACCGGGGAACAGCCCGCGGCCTTCGGGTACGAGTGCCACGCCCCTGCGCGCCAGGGTGTGCACCTTGCGGCCGTGCACCGGCTCGCCCAGCAGCGTCACCTCGCCGGCGATGGGGGGCAGCAGACCCGCCAGGGTCATCAGCGTCGTCGTCTTGCCGGCACCGTTGGGTCCGAGCAGAGCCACGATCTCGCCGGCCGCGACGTGCAGCGTGAGATCCCGTACCACCGGCAGCCCCCGGTACCCGGCGACCAGGCCCCGCGTCGCGACGACCGGCCCGCTCCTCTGCTGTGCGGGGACGGCCCCCGCCGTGCTCTCCAGGCTCACCTGTGGCCTTCCTTCTGCCGCCCGGCGGCCTCCGCGGCCGGCCGCGGCCCCTCGACCGCGCCCTCGGCGACTTCGGTGTTGTGCGGCTTGGCGCTGTCGCCCAGGTAGGCGGCGACGACCTGCTCGTCGGCGCGGATCTCGGCGGGCGTGCCGTGCGCGATCACCCGACCGAACTCCAGGACGTACACGTCGTCGCAGACGTCCAGCACCAGGCCCATGTCATGGTCGATGAGCAGGATGCCGGTGCCCTGGTCGGCGATGCCCCGCAGTCGTCGGCCGAGCTCCTCGCTCTCGCCGGTGTCCAGGCCCGCCGCTGGTTCGTCCAGCAGCAGCACCTGAGGCCCGGCGGCGAGCGCCCGGGCGACCCCGAGCAGCTTGCGCCGGCCCAGCGGCAACTCGCCCGGACGACGGTCCGCGACATCGCCGAGACCGACCCGGTCCAAAGCGGTGGCCACCGCCGGTTCCGCCGCGGAGCGCCGGGGGCGCCACAGGTCGGCGAAGACCGAGCCGACGGTCAGCCGGCGGGCCGCCACCAGCACGTTCTGGGCGACCGTCAGATCGTCGAACAGCTCGAGCGACTGCCAGGTGCGGGCCAGGCCCGCACGGGAGCGGCGGTGCGCGGGCCACCGGTGCGCGGGCGCACCGCCCAGCAGCACTTCGCCGCTGCTGGGCGTGAAGCCGGTGACCGCGTCCACGAGGCTGGTCTTGCCCGCCCCGTTGGGGCCGATCAGTCCGGTGATCCGGCCCTTCGACACCCGCAGCGAGGCGTCGTCGACCGCGAGCACCCCTCCATAGCGGACCGTCAGGCCCCTCGTCTCCAACAGGATGTCGTCGGCGGGCATCAGGAGTCTCCCTCGTGCGAGGCGGGCATGAGCGGTGCGCCCACCGCGGCGTTGGGCCTCGGCCTTGCGACCAGGCGCCGCACGGGCTTCGGCAGCGGTCCCGGCCGCAGCTTGTCGGCGATGCCGTTCGGGTTGAGCACGGCTGTCAGGACCAGACCCAGTCCGGACACCAGCAGGTAGTACTCGCCCATGTCGACGGCGCGGTCGAAGAACACGAAGAACAACCCGCCCGGGGCCAGCAGCCCGGCCACGACGGCGCCGCTGATGCTGGTGATACCGCCGAGATAGGCGAAGGCGAGGAAGGCCAGCCCGGAGGTCACACCGAAGGACTCCACCGACAACTGCCCGCGGCTGTAGCCGATCAGGCAGCCGCCGATTCCGGCGAGGAACGAGGCGATCGCGAAGGCCAGCAGCTTCGTCGCGGCCACGTTCACGCCCGCCGCGGCAGCGGCCCGCTCGTTGGAGCGCACCGCCAGGAACGCCCGCCCGGTGTCACCGCGGACCAGGTTGCCCACCGCGAGGACCACCAGCAGCAGTACGACGAGCACCATCACCGCGAACGGCAGGCGCAGCAGGTCCTCCCCCTTGCGCACGGCCAGGTCCAGGCCGAACAGCGAGGCGTCCTGGACGGGTTCGCCGCCGGGCGCCGAGAAGGACGGGTTGCGGAACAGGAACCGCTCGATCGTCAGGGCCCCGGCGAGGGTCACCAGCGCCAGCTGCGCCCCGCGGATGCGCAGGGCCGGCAGGCCGACGAGCACCCCGAGGACAGCTGCGACGAGTCCGGCGAGCAACAGCGACAGCGGAAAGGGGACATGGGCGTTCGTGCTCAGCTTCGAGAGTGCGAAGCCTGCGGCGCCGGCGAACGCCGCCTGGGCGAGCGAGATCTGCCCGACCAGACCGGTCAGCACCACCAGGGACAGCGCGACCACCGCCATGATCATGGTGGTGACCACGCCGAACCGGTAGCTTCCGCTGGTCACCAGGAGCAGTGCCAGGCCCACCCCCGTCCACAGTGCGACCACCACGGGCCGCATCCGCGGCAGTCGGACCTCGGGCAGGGAGTCCGTCTCACCGCCTCCTCGACCGGGGATGCTCCGGCCGAAGACGAACAGGCAGACGACGATGACCACGAACGGCAGGGTGTCGGCCGCGCCGGAGCGTGCCCACTGCGGCCACCACGTCTGCGAGGAGAGGAAGACGATCTCGGACTGGACGGCGCCGAGCGCGAGGCCCGCCGCACAGGCCGCTCCGAGCGACTGCAGCCGGGCCATGAGCGCCACCGCGAGAGCCGGCACGACGTACAGCGTGTAGTTGGTCGGGTTCAGGCCCGTGGTCGGCGCCGCCATGATCGCCGCGAACGCGGTGACCGTGCCGGCCAGCGCCCAGGTGATGCCCGCCAGCAGGTCGGGGGAGTACCCGAACAGTGCAGCCGCGGTCTCGTTCTCCGAGGCCGCACGGGTGGCCAGGCCGATCCGGGTGAACCGGTAGTAGGCCCACACCGCCACTGCGGCCAGCCCCGCGATCGCCGACAGGTACAGGCGATCGCGGGAGAAGGCCACGCCACCCCACCTCAGCGCGTCGCTGGGCAGCAGGGCGGCCACCGTGCGCGGCTGGGAGGAGAACCGGAGCACGACCAGCGCCTGCATCGAGATCATGATGCCGATCGTGGCCACGACCTTCGCCAGCTGAGGCGCGTGCCGCAGCGGGCGGAAGACCAGCACGTGCACCAGTCCGCCCAGCCCGGCGGCGGACAGCAGCGCCACGGTCAGGGCCGTGGCGAACGCGTCCCCGACCGGGACGCTGCCCACCGGCAGGATCCAGGTGCCGGTCTTGCGGATCTCGTCGAAGGTGTAGACGCTCCACATCGCCATCGCCCCCTGGGCGAAGTTGACGATGCCCGTGCCCTTGTGGATCGCCACGAGCCCGGTCGCCAGGGCCGCGTAGACCGCGCCGACACCCAGCCCCACGACGAGCATGCTGAGGTAGGAGTTCATCGCCGGATCCCTCGGCGTCTACTTGGCCGGGGCCAGGTCGGCCGGCGTCAGCCGCAGGTATCCGTCGGAGACGACCTTCACTCCGCCCTCGGGCTGGTTCTCGTAGAAGAGGATGGAGTTGCCGCAGTTGCTCTGCCCCGGCCAGGCCGTGCCGTCGCACGTGACGACCGGGCCCAGGAACAGGTCGAAGTCCTTGGTCTTCTTCAGCGCGTCGAGGACCGCGGGGCCGGTGATCTCACCCTTGATCGTCGACAGGATCCGCGCGAGGTTCACGGCGTCGGAGAACGGCGCCTCGGCGAAGACATTGAGCGTGTCCGGCTTGCCGGCGGCCTTCATGCCCTTCTCGAAGACCTTGATCTCCTTCTGCTTGGCCGCCGGAGCGGACTCCGCCCCGTCGGCCCGCCACATGTCGGAGAACGTCACCACCCCGGCGGCGGCCTCGTTCCCGATCGCCTTGGCGAAGGCGGAGGTGCAGGTCCCGCCGAAGACCTTCCCCCTGTAGCCGGCGTTCTTCAGCGCCCCGACGAAACCGGCACACTGCTCGTCCGTCAGCACCGGCCCGCCGATCATGTCCGGCTTCCCGGCCATGGCCGTGGCGACCAGGGAACTCCAGTCCGGGTTCGCCGCATCGGTGAACAGCACCTTGGGCTTCATCCCCAGGGCCGCCGACGCCGGCTTGAGGACCTTGTCGGCGATCGCATGACCCCACGGCGCCTCCGGCAGCACGAAGGCGTACGACCGGACACCCTGCTGCGAGTAGAACTTGAGCGGCGCACTCAGGCTCGCCGGAGCCGCCGTACCGAACGCCATCGCGTTCGCGTCGGCCTGCTGCCCGGGCGCGTCGGCGCTGTGCCCGGTGATCGGTATGCCGGCCGACTTCAGGATCGGCAGCATCGCGTCCACGCCCGGGTCGATGCCCTGGAACACGAAGGCCACCTTGGCCTCGACGAACTTGTTGGCACAGTCGATCGACTTCTCGGGCGTGCCGTCCACATCGCAGCGCATCAGCTTGAGCGGGCGGCCGTTCACGCCGTTCAGCTCGGTGTTGACGTAGCGGACACCTGCCTCCGCCCCGATACGGACATCGGGGAACGACAGGGCACCGCCTTCCATGTTGACGTACCCCACGGTGATCGGCTTGCCGCTCGCGCCGGCCGCGGGGGCATCCGACGTGGAGTCACTCCCACTGCTGCCACACGCGGTCATGGTCAGCGCGAGTGCGGAGAGGGCCGCACCCATCAAAGGCCTGCGCAAGGTGAACCTCCAGGAGGGAATCTGAATATGAGTTCGGTGCGTGGATCGGCGCGGACCGCCCGCGGGTGCAGGCCGCCATGGCCGGGAGCCGGCCGGCGGTCTCGGCAGCACCCGGCCGTCCGTCGGCGCCTGCCATCGCTGGATGCGGGACTGGGGGCCGACTCCACGCCCGAGTCAGCCTGAGGGACCGGGCGCATCAGTTACAGGAGGGCACGCCCTACTAATAAGCGCCTGCGCCCATGCCACCGCCCCGGCCCCACGCAGGGCCGTGTCCGTCACCCGCACCCACCGAGTACGTCCTACTCATGCCGGTGCCACCACGGCTCAGGTGCAATGGCCGCAGGTCACCCCCGGGCCTGGCCCACCCTCGGGCAACCGAGGGTGGGTCTTTCTCACCAGGGCGCCGCCGGCGGACCCGGAGGGGAGGCACCCACACGCGGGGCACCTACCTGCTCGGCCGCCGAGGAGGCGACCGCACCGGCGCCGACCGGCCCGGGCCCGGGTCGTGAAGGCCGGGCCCGGGAACGGGCACACCCGCTCAGCCCTCCTCGGCCAGGCCGAGGTACATCACCGAGTCGCCGGCGGGGTTGAACGCGATCGACATGACCCGGTCGTTGGAGTTGTGGGTCGTCGCCACTGTCCCCTTGCCCGCGTCGTATCGGTAGATGTCCGTGCCGAACTGCTGGAAATACGTGCCGTACACGAAGTAGGCCACGTTCGGGTCGCTCGGATGGGGGACCAGGACCGGACCGTTCTGGAGAATCACCGAAGGACTCTGGTCCACGACCGGGGCGAACGTGAGTCCGCCGTCCGTCGAGCGGTAGATGTGCCGGCCCTGGGACGCCGCTCCGGAATCCATCTCGGCGATGTCCAGGCCCATGGCCCACACCACGTCCGGCGTGGTCGGCGAGACCGCGAGACTGAAGGCGTTCACCTTGCCGCCCTTGACCTGGCTCAGCCCGTCGGACGCGGTCCAGGACCGCCCGCCGTCGAAGGTCACGCGCGCACCGGTGGTCATGCCGCCGAGGACGATGTGGTCCGGGTCGGAGGGGTCGAAGGCGGCCGCGTATCCGGCGGTCAGGGAGCCCGCCGGGGTACCGGACTTCATCCAGGTACGGCCACCGTCACGCGAGTCGTACACGCCGCCGGAGCTGTTCACCAGCCGCACGTGCAGCGGGTCGTCCGGGTCGGTGCCCAGCCCGGCGATCTGAGCCGTCGGCGAGACCAACGGCTTGACGCCGGTCGGCGTGACGATGGCGAGGGCGCCGCCCTCCAGGTCCCACGCGTAGGCGGCCCCGCCGGCGGCCTTGGTGAGCTGGATGAAGTGACCGTTCACGGTCCCCACCGCCGCCCACGTGCACCCCGCGTCGCCCGACGTGAGCAGCGTGTTGTTCGACACGGCGAGCAGCGTGTCCGGCTGATCGAGTGCGATCAGGGCGGTCGTGTACGCGACCGGCTGCAGTCGCTGGGCGGTGGGCACCAGCCGCTTGCCCTCGTCACGGGTGAACGTCACCGACCCGTCACCGGCGACCGTGTGACACTTCGGCACCGTCCAGCCGGACGCGTCGTGTCGGCCGCCATCGGCGGCCACGGCGGGAGCAGTGGTGAGTGCGAGCAGTCCCACCGCCGCCGCGATTCCAACGGTGAATGGCTTCCGCAAAGATGCCTCCTCGATGTCATGCCTCCTGGGCATGCAGGGCTTCAGCGCTTTCCGGGTCACCTGAACGTGCAGGTCCGCATCCGGAGGAGCGCACAGGACTTCGGCTGCCATGTGGCGTCAGGACCGCTCTTGCCAAAGAGTCGTTACTGGCGGCAGCCGCGGTCATTCAACATCGTTTGCGCCGTCGGGCTGATGAGCAGTTCCTACTCTGCCGCCGCATACCGGCAGGGCAGGTGGCGTGCACGAGCGCGTGCCCTCGCCCGGCGCCGTGGTTCCGCGGGCGGACTCTTCTAAGCTGTGACCTGCGGCCGCTGTCTGATCGTCTGAGTTCGTGGTTTCCCTCGACCGACTCGGATCCCGCGAGACATCCGGAACCGCCGACGACTACACCGTCGGCCAATTCATCACCGACTGGGATGCTGCTCGGCGACTGGCCCGCGCCCGACGCGTCATCAGAGAACGCCGAGATCGACGTCATATGCGATCAGGGCCGCTTCTACGGCACGGAGAACGCCATCGGCCCCTCCACCGACCAGTCCACCTCAGGCGGCGAGCGAATCGGATGGGGATCAGTTGGGCCCGGGACCTACTGCCCGACGTCCTCGTCGGCACAACATTCGGGCCCCGCATTGGGGTGACCCCTCATGCCCGCACGCATCGAGCGCAGTGCACTGGTGACGGCAGAAAGACTGCCACCAGCACACGGGAAGAGGACCCGATGGACACTGCTCGCAAAGCCGCCGCCAGTCATCGACAGGACGAACAGACCTTTCTTGCACGCACGCCCCAGGAATGGCGCGAGATAGGAGTGCCGGACCACAGGATTCCGGCACTGATGATGGTGCCGGCGCTCAGCGGAGCCGTACTCGCGCTTCGTAGCGCGCTCTCCGACAGTGAACTCGCCGAGCTGCGCCGTATAGCACGGGGAAACGGTCTGCGCCTGCGGATCCGGCCGCAGCAGGCGGCCAAGATGGTGAAGGTCCAGCTGCGTCGGTCCGGACCGGCCCGCATCACGTGCGCGGACAAGTAGCTGCTACTCATGCGCGAAAACAAGTCCCGTCGTTACGGTGGGCCGGTTTCCGTAACAGCCGACACCCGATGCGTGCCGGCGCGGCCGTCGGGAAGGACAGGCACATGCGCAGATATGAAGACTTCTTCATCGGCCAGGTGTTCAACCTGGAGAAGGCTTCGCTGAGTGCGGAGGAGATCAAAGAATTCGCAGGCAGGTGGGACCCTCAACCGTTTCACGTGGATGACGACGCTGCTCGCGGCTCGATATACGGGGGTCTGATAGCCAGCGGCATGCACACGCTCTGCAGTGTGATGGGGAACTTCACTCGGGAAGTCCTCGTCGGATCCACCTGTATGGGATCTCCCGGGATGCGAGACCTGCGGTTCCACGCCCCTGTACGCCCAGGTGACGAAATCAAGAGCCAGGCCGAGGTCACCGCGCTGCGCCGCTCCGAATCCCGGCCGGAACTGGGAATCGTTGAATTCCTGTGGACCTCGCACAACGGCGACACCACCGTGATGACCGCATCCTTCACACTGCTGTTCACGTAAGCGCGCACAGGAGGAATGGAGTAAGGATTACTGGCCCCCGATTCTGCCCTCGGTGTCTACATTCTTCCGAGATCCTCGTGAGGCCGACCGAGCTGCATCAGACGCTCCGAAGGCTCCCGAACCACGGATTCAGCACCGACAGGAGAATGTGTGATGGTCGATTTCCCCTCCGCCTGGCAGAGCGTCCCTCTGCCACAACGACACACCTGGGCCCGCCGGCACATGTGGCTCACCGGCGCGGTCGCACGCCAACTGCCCGCCCTGGACGGGACACGGATCGCCGCGGCGGTCCACGTCGACGTCAAGACCGCCGTATATCTGGAAACCCTGGCCGATGCGGGCGCCGACATCGCGGTCGTGCCCGCCAACCCGGAAACCACCCGGAGTGACGTCGCGGAATTTTTGTCCAAACGCATGACGATCCTGAGCGCAGACACCGCCGCCGACGAAGCCGTGGACTGGCAGCCCACCCACACCCTGGAAATGGGAGCCGACATCAGTGCCGCCGCAGCGGCGCGCGGCCACGTCGGAATCAAGGCCGCCGTCGAAGTGACCAGAACCGGCATCAACCGTCTGCGCGACATCAATCTTCCCCACCCCGTTTTCGATCTCGACCGGGTGCCTCTGAAGAACAACATCCACAACCGGTACGCAGTGGGGCTCAGTACCTGGAACGCGTTCATGAGCCGTACCAATCTGTCACTCCACGGCAACGTAGTAGTGGTCGTCGGGTACGGCGAAGTGGGATCCGGCCTGGCCTCCGCGGCCAAATCCTTCGGCGCCCGGGTGCTTGTCGCGGAGGAGTCCGCCGAGCGCCGCGTGATCGCAGAGTTCGAGGGCTACGAAGTGGGCGCACTGTCCGTCCTGGCCCCCCACGCAGACGTCCTCGTCACGGCCACCGGCCACGAAAAGGTGATCTCGGCCGATGTCATGTGCCGCCTCCAGGACGGCTGCTTCCTGCTGAACGCCGGCCACTCGTCCAAGGAGATCGACCGTGACCTGCTCGGCGCGGGGGAGGAGATCCTGCCCCAGGTCACCAGCCATCGTCCCTTCGGCGGCGACATCTTCCTCGTGGCCGGCGGCCACATCGCCAACCTGGTCGCGGGAGACGGAGACAGCCTCAACGCGTTCGACCTGACAGCGGCATTGATGGTCGCCTCCGTCGGCTGGGCGACCCGGCACGGAGCCGACCACACACCGGGAATCCACCCACTGCCCACCGAAGCATGGCAACCGGCCATCCAGTACTACTGAACCGGTTCCTGCGCACAGCGACGACACCATCGGGTTCACCGATGGTGTCGCAAAGCTGGATGGTGGAGCACACGTACGCGCTGCTGCTGCCGCCGCCGCTGCCACGCTCGCACAGCCTGGCCTGCGGCTACGCTCCCGGCGCCCCCGCTGATGGGACAACGACCCACCCCATCACTGCCGCATGGCAGCCGAACTGCGCCTGACCAGCGGAAACGCAGTGGTCAGGCGCAGACAACGGCTTCTCGCACCGGCCTCCTGTCACAAGGCGGATATGAGCAGGCGGACGGCGAGAACCGTGATCAGGGCGCTGGAGGCCAAGGCGGTGACGAGCCGTCCCCGCCTGCCCGTGAGGACCCGGCCGAGCAGCGCGCCGCCGCTGGCGAGGAGCAGCTGCCAGCTGGCAGACGCGGCAAACGCGGCAAGGGTAAAGACCGCTTGATCCGTGAGGGCGGAGTTCACCGTCGAGTCGCTGCCGAGCACCAGTGCCGTGAAGTAGATCACGGTGGTCGGGTTCATGATCGTGATTCCCACGAGACCCAGATACGCGCGACGCGGGTTCATCGGCGCAGGGTCCGCACCAGTGACCGACCGGCGCTTGCGGTACTCGTCCACGGCGGTGGCGCTGCCCCGGACGGCCAGGGCGACGAGTACGAGGACCGAGGCCCAACGCAACGGAGCCATGACGGGCTGGAGAACGCCGGTGAGTGCTGTGCCCCCGGCCACCGCAGCCAGGGCGTAGATTCCGTCGGCCGTCGCAACCCCGAGTGCGGCGCTGGCTCCGATCTTGAGTGAGGTGCGTGCCGTGAGGGCCACCAGATAGGTCGCGACCGCTCCGACCGGAATGGCGATGCCATAGCCGGCGAGGAGCCCGGCGACCAGGGCCGCCGTCACGAGCGGACGAGGGTCGGCCTCCACGGGGAGCAGGGCTGTCGCTGGGTCAGGGCCGGTCGTGCGGTGGCGTTGAGTGACAGGAAGACATAAGCGATGTTCATGAGGGTGACTATGGTTTTCCGGCACCATCGCGAGACAGAGTAACCGGTACTCATCTCTCCCGTAACAGATGCAAGTGCGTGCCGGGAAGGGAGTACGGATTGCTCTCGGGGCGGGACCAAAGGGCGGCCATTATGTGAGTCACATCCGACTTTGCACGAAAAAGCACCGGGAGTGAGTTGATGGCTGGAGTACGTGGCCGACGGTTCGGCAGTCGCGGTCGCCGGCGTATGATCACAGGCATTGTGGGGGCCACTGCGCTGGCGTCCCTTTCTCCGTCCCTGACTCATGCAGCCGATTTCGGTGAGTCGGGGCGCCCTGACCAGGCTGTCGGGCACGGGGACCACGGGAGTCGAGGCCATTCCGGCGGGTCTGCCGGCCAGGTGCAGATCGTCGGCGAGAAGGACGGTCGCGGCGCGCGCTGGGTCGAGGAATCCTTTTTCGCCGAGGTCCCCAAGGACGGCGTGTTCGAAACACACCGCGGTGACCTGCCGCTGGCGGTGTTCCCCGAGGGAATCGCAAAGTTCACCGAGCCGAACCTCCAGAAAGCATTCGCGCTGGGCGGCAAGCTGCGAGACAAGAACGGCACCGTGGTCGGTTTCTCCACCGAGATCGAGGAAGTACTCCCCGAGACTGACTTCGAGAGTGGAAAACTGCTCACCCATACGGTGTGGACGCTGTTCTTTCCCGGGCGGGGCACCATCGTCCTCGACCAGATCGAGAACTCCTCCGAGGTCGCCACCAAGGTGTTCAAGCCCGCCTTCGAAAGCGGCCAGCCGTGGACGGGGGCACTGAACGCGGTGACGACCGCAGGGCCCAGTAAGGACGGCAAGGGCGTCATCCTGGGCGGGACGGGCGACTTCGCGGGCATCCGTGGGACGGGCGCCGAGATCGCGAACCTACGGCGCTTCGACCCTGCGACCGGCGTCCTTGAAGGAACCTTCGAGCTCCGCTTCCGTTACCACGTGCCGGGCCGCTGACCAGTAGGCTGCGGACCGGCGCGCGGTAGAGCGTCGTACAGCCCGACGCGGCCGCGTCGATGTTCACCCACCAGCGACAGCGCCATCAGCGACCGCACCGAGCCATCCGCACCTTCCGTAAACGACTCCTGCCGGACAGGATGATGCACCACACTCATCCCCACGGCCTTCGGTTGCCAACGCGAGCGATCAAGCACGAGGCGCTGTCCGAGGCCCGAGGTTGAATATCAGGTCGAGTGAGGTTTTCTCGACGAAATGATCTCGTGAGGTGACTCGGCCCAGGGTATCCCGCGAGCCGCGATGAGCCCGCGGCGTCCGGCGGTCGTACTGTCGAACCCGTTACCGAGGAGGACTTCCGATGCGCAGCGTGACCTATTCGATGGGCGTCTCACTTGACGGCTACATTGTCGGGCCGGACGGCGACTTCGACTGGACGGCGCCCGACGACGATGTCTTTCGTTTCTGGATCGACGAGATTCGACAGGTCGGCGTCCACCTGTTGGGACGACGGCTGTACGAGACGATGCTGTACTGGGAGACCGCCGACCAGGATCCAACGCTCGACGACTCAATGCTCGAGTGGGCCGCGCTCTGGAAGCCGCTCCCCAAGGTGGTGTTCTCCACCACGCTGTCGGCGGTACAGGGCAATGCCCGCCTGGCTTCCGGTGGCCTGGCGGAGGAGATCGAGCGGTTGCGGGCCGAGCCGGGGGAGGGTGAAATCGCGATCGGCGGCGCGACTCTTGCCGCCGAAGCGGCCGCGCTGGGTCTGATCGACGAGTACCGGACCATCGTCTACCCGGTGCTGGTCGGCGGTGGCATTCCGTTCTTCCCCCGACGCGAGCGCCGGGTGGATCTCGAACTCGTCGAGACCCGCACCTTCAGCTCGAGAGTCGTCTACCTCCGCTACCGCGTGTCGCGCTAGCCGACTCGTCGCGGCGTAAGAGGAGCCCGGCGAGACGGTTCATGGAATCGGCACGATGATCGGAGCCACCTGTCAGGGCGTCCGGCGGCTTCTGTCATGCGTGGCCGAGGGGGGCCTGGCCGCAACAGCCCCCGGAGGTCGACGACCGGATCGCATCGGGAAGCGGCGGTGCTGCGTCGCGTCGTCACGTGCGGGAGCGTCACGCGCTCATTGCGGCTGCGCGTTGAGCCGTTCGGCCAGGAAGGCGATGATCTCGTCGCGGGCCTGCATGGTGGGGTGACCGTCCTGGTCGACGAGGTGCGCCGTGACGACGCTGTGTGCGCAACCGACGACGTCACGGAAGAAGGGCGGAGGGTCCGTGTTCGCCGTGTCGGAGTTGAGTACGCGGCCGTCGAACGCGTCCCCGAGCAGCGCCCGGTAGGCCGCGAAGCGCCGGCCGGTGCACCATCTGTCGTTGTCGAAGCGGTAGGCGAGCACCTGCAGTCCGTCTCGGGCTACACGTTGTGCCACGGCGGCAGCGTCTTCCGGGCTCATCTCCAGGGCGCCGGGGTCGTCGAGCGGCAGGGAGGGATGGTTGACCACGGGGGCGATGACGGCGGGTTCGAGCGCCATGGTCAGGGCGAAGTTGCCGGTGAAGCACAGACCGACGGCGCCGACACCAGGCCCGCCACACTCGGCGTGCGCCAGGCGGGCCAGTCCGCGCAGCCACGTGACGACGGGGCTGGTGCCACCGCCGGTAAACGCCCGGAACTCGGCGCTGACGCACGCGCGCCGGACGATGGTCTCGCGCGCCTCGACGAGCGGATAGGCACCGTCGACACCGAACAGCGAAGGCATGTACACGCAGAAACCGGCATCGCGCACCCAGCGCGCGAACCGCGCCACGTCGGGGCTGATGCCCGGCATCTCGGGCATGAGGATGACTGCCGGTCCTGACCCGGCAACGTACACGGTCTTGTCGGCATCATCGACGCGGACGGTTCTGCGCGCGAAGTCGTCCAAGGGGTCGTTCTGTCCTCGCATGATGGTCATGACCGAAAGGATGATCAGCGGTCACCCCTGCTGAGAAGCGGCGGCATCGCCACGTATCCCGGTAATATCGCCACCCGTTCACCGGCGCCCGAGGAGCCGCATGAGTCCGCTGCGAGTCGGTGTCCTGGCCTACCCCGGCTGCTTCGCGTCGGAGGTGTTCGGAGTCCCCGACCTCCTGGCCATGGCAGCGCACGTCGCCGCGGCGCAGGGGTCGGTCCGGCCCGCCCATGAGGTGACGGTCATCTCGCCCCGGCGGCGTGTGATCGCGTCCGGCGGCTCGGTCCTCGACGTCTCGGCCCTTCGCCCGGTGGACGTCCTGATCGTGCCGGGCTTCGAGCTGTCACCCACGCTCGATCTCGGCCGGGCACTCGCACACCTGGGACCGGAAGTAGCGTCGATCCGGTCGCAAGCGGCGTCGGGGACCGCTGTCGTGTCGATCTGCGTGGGCGCGTTCCTGGTCGCTGAAGCCGGGCTGCTCGACGGGCGCGAAGCGACCACGTCCTGGTTGTTCGCGGATCGGTTCGCCCGCCGGTACACCGGCGTGCGCCTTCGCCCGGACAGCCTGGTCGTGACGGACCGGGGGGTGACCACGACGGCGGCCTTCAGCGCCATGTACGACTTCGCGCTGCAGTTCATCCGCGAGCATCACGGCCCGGGCGTCGCCCGGAGCACCGCGCGCATCGCGCTGGTCGATGACGCACGCTCCACGCAGGCCCCCTATGTCGACTCTCGGCTCATACCCACTGTGGGCAGGGAGTTCTCACTCGGGGTCAAGCGGTGGCTCGACCAGAACCTCAGCGCTCCCTATGACCTGCCCGCCCTCGCCCAGGAGTTCCACGTCAGCACGAGAACCATGCTCCGCCGCTTCGGTGACGAAGCGGGCCAGTCGCCTCTGGCGTACCTGCACTCGGCCCGGGTGCGTCGAGCCGGACACCTGCTGGAGACCACCGACAGGACCGTCACCAGCATCGCCGCCGCCGTCGGGTACCGCGACGCCGGCGCGTTCAGCGACATCTTCGCCAGACACACGGGCCAGCGGCCGAGGGAGTACCGCGCGAAATTCCGTCGTCGCTGCGACGAGAACGGATCAACCGGATGACGCAGACGTGAGACCGCCCGCGACGGCAACAAGCCCCTGCCGCTGCACACCGACGGTGTGCACGCCCTTCTTCACATCCCCGGTCTCGTCCAGCACCAGCGTTCCGCCGCCGCCCAGATGCTCGACGACCATGTCCCGCACGTCGTCCCGGACCCCGTCGTGATCCCACGCGCCGCGCGACAAGAACGACTGCATCACCGCCGGGGAGGCGTCTCCGGCAAACCACGATGAACAGCGGTGGTGAGTCTGTCACCAGGGCACTGTTCCACCGTCGTCGAAGAATCCGCCGGTCGGTCCGTCGTCGGGCAGGGTCGCGAGGTGAATCGCGATCGCCGCGCCCTGGCGGGGAGTGCGGACGCCCTGGAAGCCGTTGAGGTCGGTGGCGGTGAAGCCGGGACAGCCGGAGTTGATCAGGATGTTGGTGTCGCTCAGTTCCTTGGCATATTGGACGGTGAGGGCGTTGAGGAAGGTCTTGGACGCCAAGTACGCAGCGGGAATCGGGCCCATGTCGATGCCGGGCGTGGTCTGCAGGATGAGCGAGCCGACGCTGCTGGACATGTTCACGATCCGCGGCGATGCCGAGCCGCGCAGCATGGGCAGCATCGCGTTGGTGACGCGGATGACCCCGATCACGTTGGTTTCCACGACGACTCGTACGGTCGCGGGATCGACCGTGGTGGGCGTCTGCGGTATACCGCCGGTGATCGCGGCGTTGTTGACCAGGACGTCGAGCCCTCCGGCGCGGTCGGCAATCAGCTCGGCCGCAGCGGCCACACTTGCGTCGTCTGCCACGTCGAGCGGAACGCCGAACGCGTCGGTCCCGGCTGCGCGCAGCTTCTCCACCGCGGTGTCGCGGCGCTGTTGATCCCGCGCGCCCACGCCGATTCGCCAGCCGAGGGAGCCCAGGCCCGCCGCGATCTCGTACCCGATTCCTTTGTTCGCACCGGTCACCAGCGCGATCGTCTGTTCACTCATGTCATCAAGCGTGGTGCGAACCCGGGTGGGACGTCCAAGACCGACCGGGTGGGCGGTGATACCGCACGGATATCGGTCGTGGTGAGCGCCGGATACGATGACGCGGTGGAGACGCGGGAGCTACGGTACTTCGTCGCCGTCGCGGAGGAGTTGCACTTCGGGCGGGCGGCGCAGCGGCTCGCCATGGCGCAACCACCGCTGTCGCGGGCGATCCAGCAGCTCGAGCGGCGGCTCGGAGTGGTTCTGCTGCACCGCACTGCTCGCGCAGTCGCCTTGACCGAGGCCGGGTCGGTGCTTCTGCGGGAGGCCCGGGCCGCACTCGACGCGGTCGAAGCCGCCGAGCGCCGCACCCGCCGCGCAGCTGTCGAACCGCCCGGTGTGGTGCTGGCCACGAAAGCCGGAGCGTCCAGCGAACTGTTGTCGAAGCTGCTGGACGCCTACGCCGCCGAGCCCGGCGCGGTCGCCGTCGAGGTAATGCTGTGCGGGCCCGGCGAGCAGGAAAGGCTGCTGCGCGACGGGCGTGCCGACGTTGCTCTGCTCCAGCGGCCCTTCGACACGACGGCCGGACTCGACACCGAGGACCTGCACACCGAACAGCAGGTCGTGGTCCTGCCCGCGGGGCACCCCTTGGCCAACCGACCCCATATGTCGATGGCCGAGGTCACCACCCTGACGGACCTGCCCCTGCCACGCTGGCCTCGACGGGGCGGGGGCTATCCGGACGGACCTGGCCCGCAGGTGCGCGACCACACCCAGTTGTTCCAGCTGATCGCGCTCGGACGGGCCTGCGCGGTCGTGCCCGAGTCCCTCCGAGCCCACCTGCGCGACGATCATGCGACGGTGCCGGTGCCGGACGCACCGGCTGTCACGACCGTCATCGCCTGGCCACCACACAGCAGATCCAAAGCCGTCGCCGACCTCGTCCGCACCGCGACCCGCCTCTAGCCAACGGCAAGCGCGGGTAGCCAGAGGATTGGCCTCAGCTGGAGTACTAGGAAGCCTGCACGAATTTTCGCTGGAGCGCGTACGTCTTGTCGGGTTGGTAGCCGAGGCGTTCGTAGAGGCCGAGGGCGCCTGTTGGGGAGCTCGCGTCGACTTCGAGGGATGTGGTGTCGTAGCCGTCCTCGCCCGCCACGCGGAGCGTGTGCGCGAGCAAGGCGGAGGCGATACCCCGGCCGCGGCCCGCGCGGGCGGTGCCGACGACGGAGACGTACAGGTCTCGCTGTCCGGTGATCTTCTGGTGCGCCTCGAACTCCTCGCACAGCACGATCGCCAGCGGCTCGCCGCGCTCGCAAGCGATGAAACTGTTGGCAGCGCGGAAGGCCGGGCCACCGGTGAACTGCGCCCAGGTCTCCTCCGTGGCGGGCGTGCTGCCGAAGTGGTCCCGGAAAGAGTCGTTGCGGACAGCACGCGCGTCCTCCGAGCGCTCCGGGCTGACCGCGTGAAACGCCACGACCGCCGGTGCCGGAGACGCCGGCATCGCGGCGAGCGCTGCGCGCAGCTCGGGCACGACCATGTGATGCGTCCAGCGCACCTGCTCATAGCCGTGTGCCCGGAACAACTCGACAGCCGTTGCGTTGTCCATTGAGCAGCTGTCCATCAGCGCCAGCGGCGCGCCAGGGAAACGCTCCTTGTGCAGAAGCGAGGCCGCCTGCTCCGCCCAGTCGAGCAGTCGCGTACCGATGCCCAGGCCCCGGTACTCCGGGTCCACACCGCCCAGTTGCCAGAAGTCGTGAAAGGGCTCTGCCGAGGTCCGCGCTTTCATCCAGTGGTGGCCGACCATACGCTCGCCGTCCCATGCGGCCATGCTGCCGCGCGCCATGTCGACGTAGGAGTCTGTGAAGCGCTGCGCCAGCTCCGCCTCGGACGGGGGCCTTCCGTCGTTGTCCACCGCCTCGAGCGCCTGACGCAGGCGCAGCCAAGCGGGCAGGTCAGATCGGTCGATCGGACGCCAGGTGAACCCCGGCGCAGCCTCGGTACTCATCTCGGCATTATGACTGAACCGGCGCGCCATGCCAGGCTCCACGGCATCCGATGAGTAGGAGCTACTCAATGCAGCAGGGAGGTGATCATTTACCGTTTCCGGGTGCTCTGTCCTCCAAGGTCTGGGAGGAAGCCGCCGATCAGCCGATGGGCGACGCGATGGACACACCCGATTCACGTGGGCCTCTTGCTGCTGAGCGGGTGGTTCGCAGCGAATGAATGAATCTCCGAGAGGGAAAGAAATGATCGGCAGGAGTCTGACCCAAACCGAGGCTGAGGGGCGCGCGAGCCTGCTGACGGTCGAGCGGTATGACGTTGCCGTCGACCTTACGGATCTGATGACCGGCTCGCGGGTCCGGTGCGAATCGACCATCACCTTTATGTGTCACAAGCCCGGGGCCGAGACCTTTGTCGATTGTCCGGCGGCGGTGGAGAGCGCCACGCTCAACGGGGTCGCGCTGCGGTCGGCTGTCGAGGGCCGGATCGCGCTGACCGATCTTGCCGAACGCAACGTCCTCACGGTGGTCTCGGTGACGGAGTGCTCGGCCGATGGCTGGGGCGTGCACAAGGCGGTCGATCCCGCCGACGGCGAGACGTACTTCTACACCGACTTTGCTCCCGACTACGCCCACCATGTGCTGGCCTGCTTCGATCAGCCGGACCTCAAGGCGCCGTGGGCGTTCACCGTGACCGCTCCTGTCGGCTGGCGGGTGTTGAGCAACAGCGGTGACCCGCAGATCGAAGATCTGGGCTCCGTGCGACGCTGGAGCTTCCCGCCGACGCCGCCGCTGGCGGCGTACAACACCGTGATCAACGCGGGCCCGTACTACGAGTTGCGTCGTCACGGAGCCGGTCATGATCTCGGGCTCTTCGCTCGCCAGTCGCTGGCCTCCATCCTGGACCGGGACGCCGACGAACTGTTCACCCTGACCACCCAGGGGCTCGAGTTCTTCGCCGACAAGTTCGGCATGCCGTTTCCGCAGCACAAGTACGACCAGGTCTTCACGCCCGAGTACCCCGGCGCGATGGAGAACTTCGGCTGCGTCACCTGGATGGACTGGTTCCTGCGCAGGAGCACGCCGACCAGAGCGGAGTGGGACATCTTCTCGCGGTACCTGTTGCACGAGCTCGCGCACATGTGGTTCGGCAACATCGTCACGATGCGCTGGTGGGACGACCTGTGGCTGAACGAGGCATTCGCGGAGTTCGCGAGCAACTGGGCCGCCGTGAGCGTGACGTCGTACACCGACGCCTGGACGGCACATCTGGCCGGCGAGAAGCTCAAAGCCTATTTCATGGACCAGGGACCGACGACGCACCCGATCCGCCAGCAGGTCCGCGACGTCTCCGAGGCCGCAGCGACGTTCGACGCCATCACCTACCCCAAGGGCGCATCCGTACTGCACCAGCTGATGACGTACGTCGGCGAGGCAAACTTCTCCGCCGGTCTCACCAGCTACTTCGCCACGCATGCCTGGGGCAACACCACGCTGCATGACCTGATCGACGCGGTCGCCGACGCCAGCGGACGTGACCTGGGCCAGTGGCGCGCGGGATGGTTGGAAACAGCGGGCACCGACCGGCTGACTCTCGACCACGACGCAGACGGGTTCACCCTGGTCGCTCAGGGTCCGGGTGGCCGGCCACGCCCGCATGTGCTTGCCGTCGGCGCCTACGAGCGTTCCGGGGACCACCTTGAGCGCATGGCACTCGTCGAAGTCGAGGTGGCGGGCGAACGAACCCGGCTCGACCTACCAGCAGGAGCCGACCTGTATCTGGTCAACGATGAAGACCTGACCTTCGCCTCGACGAGACCTGACGTCACGACCAGAGACGCGTTCTTCCGCAACGTCGCCCGCCTGCCCACTGCGACCGCGCGGGGTGTCGCCGTCACCACGGCCTGGGACATGCTGATCAACGGCGAAGCGAGCGCCGCCGAAGCCGTGCAGTGCCTGACCGGAGTGCTTGCTGTCGAGACGTCCGCGTCGGTGATCGAGCCGTATCTGAACCTGGCTGTCGAGGCCGCAGATCTGTGGAGCCCGGAGTCGGAGCGGGACGAGTTGCTGCGAACAGTGGCTGCGGCGTGCCGCAGCCTCTCCGGTGTCGGCGCCTACCGCAAAGCGGCGTTGCGCGGCTTCGCTCGCACCGCGGGCGGACCGGAGGATGTTGCGTGGCTCCAGGCCGAGGCCGGGGACGACATCGACCTCCAGTGGCGAGCCCTGGTTCGCAAGGCTCAGCTCGGAAGCCCGACCGCAGCCGAAGCACAGGCTCTGCTCGACCGCGACCCGGACCCCGAAGCGTGGGTCAGCAGGCTCCAGGTCCGCGCTGCGACCCCGGACGCGGCCGAGAAGAAAGCGGTGTGGCAGACGCTGGCGACGGACCGCGCGGTGCCTATCGCTTCGGTCCACTCAGTTGCGACGCCGTTCTGGAGCGCCGGCCAGAACGACTTGCTGAGGCCCTACGCGGAGGCCTACCTGGATCACGTCGCAACCATCCACCACAGCGGAACCATGCCGGCGACGACCTACACCAAATGGCTCTTCCCGCTGTTCGGTATCGACCTGACCTACGTGAAACGAGCGGAAGACCTGGCGGCACAGGCTGTCCCGGTCGTCCGCACATCTCCTGGACCGGGCCGACCGGATGCGCCGCATACTGCGCTCCCGCGGCTGAAGGCTTTCCAGCCCGGTCCACAGCTCGATCTGCAATTCCTCGATCGCACCACCCGGCGCGGGCCGAAGCGTCGGGGTCCTGCGTCGGCTGCGGAACCCCGGCCCGGCGATGCGCCCAGAGTCCACCCCATACCACCTGCATCACCAGACACCGAGCCAACAAGGCCGATTCCGGCCCCTATTGCGGCCCATCGTGCCCGGCTTCACCGACCGGGCCGCCATCCAGGCCGACCGGTCGTCAGCCGCGTTCGCAGTCGCGGTGCTCGCGCCGCCTGGTGCGCGATGGCGAGACAGTCGGAACGGGTCAGTGGGCCCGTGCCGGGAGGGTGAGCCGTCCGTCGTGAACCTCGGCGATGTGGTCGACGGCGGTGAGGTGGGTGCGGTCGTGGGTGACCAGGACCGTGGCGGTGGCCCGCTGGCGGGTGAGCCGGGTGATCAGGTCGATGACGGCGGCACCGCGTTCGTGGTCGAGGGCGCTGGTGGGCTCGTCGACCAGGAGGACCGTGGGGTCGTTCATCAGGGCGCGGGCGATGTTGACGCGCTGGCGCTGACCGCCGGAGAGCTGGTGGGGCCGCCGGCCGGCGTGGTCGGCCAGCCCCACGGCTTCGAGCAGTTCCATGGCACGGGGGCGGGCCTTGGCCGGCGGGCGGCCGTCGATCTGGGCCATGACCTGCAGTTGTTCGGCCGCGGTGAGCGAGGCGATGAGGTTGGGCTGCTGGAAGACGATGCCGATTGTGTGGCGGCGCAGTTCGGTCCGCTCGCCGCGGGTCATGCCGGTAGTGACGGTCCCGTCCACAGTGACCGTGCCTGAGTCGGGCGTGATCAGGGTGGCGGCGACGGCCAGGAGGCTGGACTTGCCGGAGCCGGAGGGTCCGACCACGGCGGTCAGGCTGCCCTTGGGGACCTCCAGGCTGACCTTGTCGAGGGCGGTCAACCGGGTGTCGCCGTCGGGGTAGGCGAGGGTGATGTCGGTCAGGTGCAGGCTCATCGGGCGCTCCCCAGGGCGGTCAGCGGGTCGACGGAGGTGATGCGGCGGATGGACAGGCCGGCTCCGAGAGCGCCGAGGAGGATCATCACGGCGGCCGGGAGCAGGACGGTGGCTGGAGTGAGGATGAATGGCACGGCCGAGCCGGCCACGAGCGCCCCCATGCCGGCGGCGATGCCGGTGCCGAGCAGGGTGCCGCCGACGAGAAGGACGACGGCCTGGCCGAGGGCGTCCTTGAGAAGGTCGGCGGTGGAGGCGCCGAGTGCCTTGAGGACGGCGAGGTCGCCGCTGCGCTGGATGGTCCAGACGGGCGCCGATGACGAGTGCGGAGATGGCGAACAAGAAGCCGCGCATCAACTGCAGGGAGCCATTTTCGGAGGTGTTGGAGCCGATCGCGGACAGCGAGTCGTAGGTGGAGACCGTCTGGGTGCCGACCTGGTGGTCGGTGGCCGCCACATCGGCCTTGGAGGTGGTGTTCAGGGCGACGACGGTGGCGGTCGGGCCGTCACCGCTGCCGGTGGGCGGCGCGGTCTTCTGCCAGGTGTCCAGGCTGGTCCAGACGACCGGGGTGTGGCTGAAGTAGGCATCGCCCTGTACGGCGGTCACCTTCAGCTTCTGTCCGGCCAGAGTGAGCCAGTCGCCGGCCTTGAGACCGAGCAGCGCAGGCGACTGATCGAGGAGCTCACCACCACCCGCGCGGACCTGGCCCGTGCCCAGCACACCGCGGGCGTGCTGGCTGAACGGGAGCGTCTGGCGCGCGAGATCCACGACACCCTCGCCCAGGGGCTTTCCAGCATCCAGTTGCTGCTGCGCGCCGCCGAACGTGCCCTGCCGGGCCGACCCGACACCGCCGCCCGCCATGTCGACCAGGCCCGCCAGGCCGCCGTGGACAACCTCGCCGAGGCCCGCCGCTTCGTCGCCGCCCTGACCCCGCCGGCCCTGGAAGGCACCACTCTGGTAGGCGCCCTGGAACGGTTGTGCGCCACCACCAGTGCCCGCCACCGCCTCACCGCACGCTCCCACCTCACCGGCGACCCCGCACCGATGCCGACCGCGCACGAGGTCGCCCTGCTGCGCATCGCCCAGTCCGCGCTGGCCAACACTGTCCGCCACGCCGAGGCCACCACCGCCGATGTCACCCTCAGCTACCTGGGCGACCACATCGCCCTCGATGTCGTCGACAACGGGCGCGGCTTCGACCCCGGCCGGCTGCCCGCGCCCGACCCCGAGAGCGGCGGCTTCGGCCTGGCGGCGATGCGCGCTCGTATGAACGCCCTCGGCGGCACCCTGGCCATCGATTCCGCTCCCGGCCACGGCACCGCCCTGGTCGCACAGCTGGCCCTCACCCCGCCCACCGAGACCGAGCCCGAGGCCCATCCGTGACCGACGCCCCCATCCGACTCCTCCTGGCCGACGACCACCCGTCGTGCGAGCCGGACTGCGCGCCGTGCTGGAAACCGAACCCGGCCTCGTCGTCGTGGCCGAAGCCGCCACCGCCGAGGACGCCGTCACCCGCGCCGCTGAAGGCGACATCGACGTCGTCCTCATCGGAATACCTCCGTGGATACCCCCGCCTTCAGGCGGGGGAGGAAGCGGACTCCTGCGGAGCAGGGCAGGGAAAGCTGATTCGCCCTGCGGGCGGATCAGCGTCCACCATCAACTACCTCAGCACGGTCACAAGTTGCCATGCTAGTTTGTGAACCATGGCCACTCACGTGAAGCGGGCATTCAAGTACCGCTTCTATCCGACCGATGCGCAGGCAGCCGAGCTGTCGCGCACGTTCGGATGCGTGCGCAAGGTCTACAATATGGCGCTCGCGGCCCGTACCGAGGCCTGGGCGCGGCAGGAGCGGGTCAACTACAACCAGACCTCGGCCATGCTGACGGCGTGGAAGAAGACCGAGGAACTGGCCTACCTCAACGACGTCTCCTCCGTTCCACTGCAGCAGGCGCTGCGGCACCTGCAGGCCGCATTCGCGCACTTCTTCGCCAAACGCGCCAAGTACCCGCGCTTCAAGGTGAAGAAGAAGTCCCGTGCGAGCGCGGAGTACACCTCCTCGGCGTTCCGGTACCGTGACGGCTCTCTGACGCTGGCGAAGATGACCGACCCGCTGAACATCGTCTGGTCCCGCCCCCTGCCCGAGGGGGCATCGCCGAGCACGGTGAGCGTGAGCCGGGATGGCGCGGGACGCTGGTTCGTCTCGCTGCTGTGCGAGGATGCGCGGGTGAAGCCGCTCGCGGCAACCGAAACGGCCGTCGGCATCGACGTCGGCCTGGACCACCTGCTCACCCTCTCGACCGGGGAGAAGATCGCCAACCCCCGGCACGAGCGCCGTGACCGCGAGCGCCTGGCCAAGGCTCAGCGGGAGTTGTCCCGCAAAGCCAAGGGGGACGGCGCCAACCGGCGCAAGGCCCGGGCGAAGGTCGCGAAGATCCACGCTCGGATCGCCGACCGCAGGCGCGATGTGCTGCACAAACTGACCACTCGACTCGTGCGTGAGAACCAAACGCTCGTGATCGAGGATCTGACCGTACGCACCATGGTCAAGAACCGGAGCCTGGCCCGCGCCATCAGCGATGCCGCGTGGTCGCAGTTCCGGAGCATGCTGGAGTACAAGGCCTGCTGGTACGGCCGGGAAGTGGTCGCGGTGGACCGCTTCTTCCCCTCCTCCAAGCTGTGCTCCCACTGCGGCACCCTCCAGCCGGAGATGCCGCTGAACGTCCGCACGTGGACGTGTGACAGCTGTGGCACGGCCCATGACCGGGACGTGAACGCGGCGAAGAACCTTCTGGCCGCCGGGCTGGCGGTGTCTGTCTGTGGAGCCGGTGTAAGACCTCAACGGAGAACTCCGGGCGGGCAGTCGGCAGTGAAGCAGAAAACCCCACGGCGCGAGCCGTAGGAATCCCCCTCGTTCACGAGGGGGAGGAAGTCAAGGACCTGCAGTTCGGCAAGGGCATGGGCGGCGCCGAAGCCACCGCCCAGATCACCGCCCGACCGGACGCCCCCCGCGTACTGATCGTCACCACCTACGACTCCGATGCCGACACCCTTCCCGCCATCGAGGCCGGCGCCACCGGCTACCTCCTCAAGGACGCCCCACCCGAAGACCTGGCCGCCGCCGTGCGCACCGCTGCCACCGGGCGCACCACCCTCGCCCCCACGGTCGCCGAAAGGCTCATGAACCGGCTGCGTACGCCCGGCACCGCCCTGACCCGGCGCGAGACCGAAGTCCTCGCCCTGGTCGCCGACGGCCTGTCCAACCAGGCCATCGGCCAACGCCTCCACCTCACCGAGGGCACTGTCAAATCCCACCTCGCCCGCGTCTACGCCAAACTCGGCGTGGACTCACGCACCGCCGCCGTCGCCACCGCCACCGACCTCGGCCTCATCCGCCGCTGACCAGGCCCGCGGCCCCAGCACCCCCTCGCGGGGCCGCACCGAGGATCTGCCGTCCAAGGCGTCCGTCACCCGCACGAACCCGTCACCGCCCCTCTCCTGGGGGCGCGGCGGCAGGCCGGAGTCGTCGTACGCCGGCACCGCCGTGTGAGCCACCGGCGATCACCTCTGCAGGCCGGCCGATTCATGAGTTGAGGGAAGTCTTCCTCGGCCGCGAGGCGTGGGCGATGAGGAACAGCAGGACTCCGCACGCGGCGACCAGGATCCAGCCCGGGCGGGACGCGTGGGCCAGCCCTGCCGGGGTGCTGTTCGCCACCAGGCCGCCGGCGAGGGCGATACCGAGTGCGGAGCCGACCTGGCGCGCGGTGGACGTGATTGCTCCGGCCACGCCGGCCCGGGCGGGAGGCAGCCCGCTGACCGCGGTGTTGGTGATCGGCGCGTTGGCGAAGCCGAATCCGATGCCGATCAGCAGGTAGGCAAGGAGAAGGAGGGGCAGGCTCGTGTGCTGGTCGAGTCGCACCAGGCACAGTCCGCCGACCGTGATGAAGGCACCGGCCAGGGTCAGGGGCAGCCGCGATCCGCTGCGCCCGATCAGACGGCCCGACCACGGCGCGCAGACGGTCGCTCCGACAGCCATGGGCAGGGTCGCGACCCCGGCGGCCATCGGTGTGAACCCTCTGGTGTGCTGCAGATAGAGGGTGTTGAGCAGCAGCGTCACGTTCAGGGCGACGAAGACCGCCACGGCCCCCAGGACCGCACCGGTGAACACGGGACCGCGGAAGAGCCGCAGATCCATCAGCGGCTCGTGCCGGCGGGACTCCACCCACACGAATCCGGCCGTCGCCGCAGCGGCGAACCCGTAGGCGGCCAGTGCCGCCGCCGACGTCCAGCCGATGCGCGGCCCTTCAATGAGGACACCGACCCAGACAGCGGTGAGTGCGGTGAGGAGAACCTGCCCCGGAACGTCAAGTCGCCGCACCCGGGCCCCCCGGGACTCGGGCACGAACACCGCGCTGAGCACCAGGGCGGCCGCGATGACCGGCGCATTGATCCAGAACAACGACCGCCATCCGAGTGCCGAGACGAGGGCGCCGCCCGTGACCGGGCCGACGGCCATGCTGAGCCCGAAGACCGATGCCCAGACACCGATCGCCTGCGCTCGCTCCCGCGGATCGGGCATCGCGTTCACCACGATCGCCAGAGCCACAGGACTGAGCATCGAGGCACCGATGCCCTGCACCGCGCGGGCCGCGACGAGGGCGCCCGCCGACGGAGCCATCGCACAGACCAGTGAGGCCGTGCCGAACACGGCCAACCCCGTCTGGAACACCCGCCGGCGCCCGAACCGGTCCGCCAGCGCACCGGAGGAGATCAGCAGCCCGGCCAGGACGATGGTGTAGGCATCAACGGTCCACTCGAGGCCCCGGGTCCCGACATCCAGGCCGCGCCCGATGGCCGGCAGGCCCACGTTGACGATGGTGGTGTCCAGGCCCACCAGAAACATGCTCAGACAGCAGACGGCCAGCACCGTCCAGCGTCTGCGCGCACTCAGAACGGGCTGAACAGGATGAGTGGTTGTGGCGGTCATGGTCTGCCTTTCGCATCGGGTGGCACGGCCCGGTCAGGCTCGAGCAGGACGACGACCACTGCCCAGCACTTTTGCGAGGACCGCAAAAGATCAGACACTGAACGGTCAGAAGATCAGACACTGAACGGTATGGACACGGAACTGGAGCGGATCCTGGATGCCATCGGGCCGAGACTGCGCACGCTGCGGCGGGAACGCGGACTCACGCTGGAGGCACTGGCGACGGCTACCGGACTTTCGGTGAGCACGCTGTCCCGTCTCGAATCAGGAAAACGGCGCCCGACCCTGGACCTGCTCATCCCGCTGGCGCGTGCGCACCGCATCGCACTCGACGAACTGGTGGGTGCACCGGCCACCGGTGACCCTCGGGTGCATCTCACGCCCCTGCGCAAAGGTCTCGGCAGCGTCCTCGTGCCGCTGACGCAGTACCCGGGCCGCGTACAGGTCTTCAAGCACGTACTGGCCCCCCGCGAGCCGAAACTGGTGACCCACGAAGGCCACGAGTGGCTCTACGTCCTCGCCGGAGAGCTACGCCTCATGCTCGGGGACCGCGAATGCACCCTCCGCCCCGGCGAAATCGCCGAGTTCGACACCAGTGAACCGCACTGGTTCGGTCCGGCCGACACGCGTCCTGTGGAGATCCTGCACCTGTTCGGACCCCGAGGCGACCAAGCGGTCGTGCGCACGAGCCCAGAAGAGCAGCGCGACGCTGCTGGAGAGGTCTGCCCGAGATGATCAACGTTCCGGAACCCGAAGCCGACTGGGCGCCCGCCACGTCCTCGACTCCAGCGGATGATGGCAATGCGGCGCGGCAATGCTCGATGTTCCAAGCCGCAACGGAACCGCTGATTTCGCTGGCGCTGCTCGCGGTGGATCTGGACTCGGTGGCCCGGCGACTTCGGTTGACGATCGAGGAGTCATGGGACGAACACGGAACTGTGCGTGCCGCGTTCTTCACCCTTGAGGGAACGGACTTCGTCGTCACCCATCACGAGCGTGATCCGTCGGGAACGTGTGTCTGGGTCAGGAAGTCCGGACCTGTCGATCCCGCCGAGCGGACGGCCGTTCTCCTCACGGCCCTCGGCGTGGGCTCGGACGCGGTCTCGTACTCCACCTGGGGCATGGGCACCGACCTTTCCCGGGTGCCGGCCGCCTGGGGCCGCAGGAGGGGAAGACCGGTCGAGTCACATCAGAGGTTCTGGGAGAACTTCAGGAAGCGGCCGGGCATGTACGTCGGCCGCGTCACCTACGACGGGGTGACGGCGTACCTCAACGGTTACGACCATGCCGGCGGCGGAGTGCTGCTGAACGGACTGCGGCAGTGGCTCGCGGACACGTACCAGGTCGGTGCGAACCTCGTATGGTCCGCCCAGGTTGTCCAGGTCGTCTTTCCCGAGGGTCGCCCAGCTGAGCCGTGGTCACAAGACCAGCACCGGCAGGCTGTCGACGGGCTCTTCGCCCTGCTGGACGGATTCTTCGAGCACCTCGCAAGCCGCCACGGCGCCACACCGGAATCCGGCTGACGCGCCACGCGTCGGTCTGCGCAGTGGCCCTGCGAGGGCGGGTACACCAGTCAGTAGTCGGCCCTGCCGGTCGGTGCGACGACCTGCCGGCAGGGCTGACCTCAGGAGTCACCGGCCAGCGAAAACGCGCTCTCGTTCCTGGGCTTCACTGCAGGGAGTTCGGCGCGCTGGCGGTGGTCGGGCTCATGTCCGGTACCGGTAGAGGATCCGGCCCCGGGTGAGGTCGTAGGGGCTCAGTTCCACGAGCACCCGGTCGTACGGGAGGATCTTGATGTAGTTCTTCCGGATCTTCCCGCTGATGTGCGCGAGCACCTTGTGCCCGTTCTGCAGCTCCACCGTGAAGGTGGCGTTGCGCAGGCATTCGACGACGGTTCCCTCGAATTCGAGACCGCCCGATGTTTTCGGCAAATCACTCATTCCTAGAGTCGATGACGGTGAAAGACATGGGGACGCGCTGAGATGCGGCGGCGCCTCAACGGCGCACCAGCTCCAGGTTTCCGCCCGTGCACCGGGCGCCGGCGCCCTCGAAGAGCGCTGTGGCCGCGGCATTGGATTCGTCCACCTCGGCCCATGCCGATGCGGACCCGGAGCGGTGCAGCGAACCCAGCGAGTGCGCCAGCAGCGCCCGCGCGATGCCCCGGCGCCGCTCATCGGCCAGGACCGCGATCAGTCCGATCCGCGGCCTGCGGGGGACCGGCGCCACCCGGATCAACCCCACGTATCGGCCGGACAGTTCCGCGACCGCGTACTTCGACGGGTCCACGATCGTGACCCCGGCAGGGCGAGGCAACACCTCGGCCGGCATCGTCCGCCAGCCGACCGTGGCCTCGACCTCGTCGCGAATCGCCCGGTCCAGCACGCGCAGCAGGTCCTCCTGCGCCTCGCCGGCGGGCACGATCGTCACGGACGACGGCGGTCGCACCGCGTCGAGCCCGGTGACCCGTGGGTCGGTGGGTACGGCGTACTCCCGCTCACGGCGCCCTGTCGTGAAACCGGCCCGCTCCCAACCTGCCCTGACCTCGCGGTCGGTCTCGTCGACCACCACGTACAGCGGCGTCGGCAGGTCCGCCACCATCGCAGCGGCGAGCCGGTCGAAGACCGCGCCCTGCCACGCGTCGATGCTGACGAACATCCGCCCGTCGGGCCTGCGCACAGCGTCGCCGCGCCCGACCTCCCGGTCGTCCTCGACGGCGAGCCAATGGGTCTCCGCGACCCGTGTGATCGTCACCGGGCCCTCCCCGGTGTCCCCGGTGCCCGAAGAGAAATGCGATGTGTTCATGGTGATGGCCTTTCAAGAGTGCCTTGTCGGTCGAGGCACTCCCGAGGACACCTATGTCACTCGCGCACCGTGCGGGAAAGGGGGAGCACCCACTTCAGAACAGCGTTCACGGGTCTCACCTCCTAGCGGCCTGTCACGGTGTTGCGCACGCTACCAAGCGAGCGATGTCCCGCCCAACTCATTTTCCGCGGACGCTCCCCGGCGCGCCGGGCAACGCGGCCCCGGGACGGCCGGGTGGTGCCGACGGGCGCTCTCGAAGACCGACGCACGCATGGGGACTCGACGCAGGACCTCTGGAACGTGAGGTTGGCGTTGTCGCGTTCAGCCGAAGGCCGCGGAGTGCTCGGTGCTGTCCCCGTGCCATTCGATCATGAACAGGGTGGCGTCGTCGCTGGTGCGTCCGCCCCGTTCTCTTTTCAGGGTGTGGGAGAGGCGGCGCAGGTCGGCTCGCACGCCCTGTGACGGTTCTTCTGCCAGGTGGTTGACGCAGTGGATGAGGCGTTGCTCGCCGAATGGTTCTCCGCCGGCGATGTGTTCCTCGATGATGCCGTCGGTGTAGCACAGCACCCGGTCGCCCGGCAGGAGCGTGTGTTCTCTGATGCGGGGCACTTCACCGCCGAAGCCGACGGGCAGTGTTGTCGCGCTTTCCAGTTGCTGTACGACGCGGCCGGCGCGGATCAGCAGCGGAGCAGGGTGGCCGGCGTTGACCAGTTCCAGCTCGCCGGTGGCGATGTTCACGTGCATCAGCTGTGCCGTGACGAAGTGGTCGGGGCCGAACTGTCGGGAAATGGCGTCGTCCATGAAGGCGTACTTCTCGGCGAGGCTGATGAACACGCGACGGGCGTGCCGGTAGGCGCCGATGGCCACGGTGGCCATCACGGCGGCGTCCAGGCCGTGGCCCATCGCGTCGATCACGGCCATGTGCAGGATGCCGTTGTTGAGGGCGTAGTCGAAGCTGTCGCCGGCGACGCGGTAAGCCGGCTCCAGGATGCCGGCCACCTCGACCTGCGGCACCGTCATGGACAGCGGCGGCAGCAGGTTCCACTGGATCTCCGCGGACACACTCATCGGTTCCCGGCGCCGGGCCAGGAAGAACAGATCGGTGTAGGCGCTCTTGGTGACCAGAATGTCGGCGACCAGGCCGGCGAGCCTGCGCAGCAGGCGCCGGTCGTCGTCGCCGACGGTGTCCAGGGTCAGGGCCATCACGCCCACCTGATCGCTGCCGTCCAACAGCGGCAGATACATCCGCACGCCCCCGTGGGCCTGCGGCACCTCGACGGTGTCCGAGCTCAGAAAGGCCCTGCCCGCAGGAGAGCCGGCCATCGGCTCAGGCTCGCCGACGCGCAGCTTCCTGCCCGGCAGTGGCACCAGCAGTTCCTGCGCGTAGTCCTGGAGCAGGATGGAGACGTCCCGACCGCCGATCCTTGCCACTTCCTCCGCGACCAGCGGGGCGATCATCTGCGGTGCCATCTGCCGGGCCCTGTCCAGCAGCAGGCCGAGCAATTGCTCCCCGAACCCCTCCGACCGGTCCACACTTTCTTCGCCCATGCCCGGGTTCGCCACCTTCTTCCTGCCCGCCACACCCGCTGTCTCTGCACAACGTGACCCGGGGCGCCGCCGCAACGGCCCATTACGCCATGCGCGGCATGTCGGCCATGAGGAAGGCACTTCGAGCGTCGCCGTCGGCCGGGGACAGCGCCCCAGCACATCATCGGTCGAGACGGGCCGGGAGACTGCCACACGGCCGTCCTTCGGCCGGTGGCAATATCCGGGTGTGGCGCGGCGCGGCACCGTGATGGGATGCGCCGCATGAGCACCCCATCGCTGCGCGCCCGTATCGAGCAGTTCTACGCCACCGTCCCGCTGCTGTTCGCCGATGCTGAAGAGTTCGGCCCGTTGCGATTGTTTGTGCGAAAGGGGCCGGGCGCCCCCTATTACGGCGGTCCAAGCCACGCTCAGCCAAGCACCGAGCGCTCAGCGGCTATTGCTGCCACTGACATCGCCCGGGTACGAGCCCGCCAGCGCGAACTGGGAGTGCCGGAGGCTTTCGAGTGGCTGGCCGAGGCAGTGCCGACGCTGCGCGCCCGTATCGAGGCCGCCGGCCTCCCGGTGCAAGAACGACCTTTGATGGTGCTCGACCCCGGCCACCCGCTGCCCCCGCACCTCCTGCCGGACGGCGTCACGCTTCGCGTACTGACGGCCGACGACGCGGCTCTGCCCGCAGTGCTCGCCCTGCCCCGCTGGGCCTTCGCCGAGACGGGCACCGCGGTGGGCTCGGCCGGCCGCAAGGAGCTGGCGACGGTGGCCGAGGAACTGGCCGCGGACGGAACGGTCGAAGCGACTCGGCCCGCGCTCCGCGCCGGACACAAGACACTCATCGCTGCGTTCGCCCCCGACGGCACCCCGCTCGCCGTCGGCCACTACCACCCGGCAGACGGCACGACCGAGATCGGCGGCATCGGCACCCTCCCCACCGCCCGCCGTCAGGGACTCGCTGCCGCTGTCACCGCGGCCCTGGCCGCCCACGCCCGCGACCATGGAGTGGACACGGTCTTCCTCGCCTACGCGGAGCACGCCGTCGCCCGCATCTATGCCCGCCTGGGCTTTCGCCCCGCCGGCACCACCCTTCTGATCGCCAATCAACCGGCACGGTCGTAACGCGCCGACCCGGGGAACACATCTGGGCTCCCACGGCATCCCTCAGCGTCATGGAGATCGCGACGACGACCGTGATGACGCCCGAAGCCCGCCGCACAGCGGCCGGCTGCAAACCGAGTGCGGTTGGAGATCACCAGCCGAGGCAGTCGACCCTTCATGCCGTGCAGCGATTTTGTCGGCTGTATGCGCGGGGGTCACGGGCAGGTCCGCTGGAAGCCCAGCCCGGTCGCGTATGTGTCCCACTGATCGCGGGTCAGCCCGCCGCCCGCGATACGGCAGGCCGTCCGGATCGGGTCGGCGCTGATCGCCGGCAGATCGCCGAGGTCCCACACCAGCGCGGTGTCGTCGGAGCTTGCGGTGATCAGGCGGCGGCCGTCGGGGCTGAAGGCCAGGTCGGTGACGCTGTCGTGGTGCCCGGAGAGGACGGCGGCGGGGTGCGGCCGGGTACGGTCGCCGACGTCCCAGAGGGTGGTGCGTCCGTCCTCGCCCGCGGCGGCGAGCAGGTTGCCGCCGGGGTGGAACGCCAACTGGTGCATGTAGGTCCGGCGGCCGTCGGCGGGCACCGCGCCGACCCGGTGGGGATGGGCGCCATCGGACACGTCCCACAGCAGGACGGCCTGGTCGGAATCGCCGCCGGTGGCCAGGGTCTTTCCGTCGGGGGCGAACGCCGACTCAGAGTCTCCGTCCGGCAGTTCGACCGGCTTGGCGTGCCGTTGCCGGTCCCACAGCACCGTCCGGATTCCGCCCGGCAGAGCCAGCAGCCGTCCGTCCGGGCTGAAGCGGGCCGCGCCCAGCGTGCCCAGGCCCGAGAAGCCTCCGAGGTCGCGGGGGCGGCTGGGTCGGGTGACGTTCCACAAGCGTGCCCAAGCCGGTGAGAACAGAGTGGTGGCACCTGTGGCCACCAGAGTGGAGCCGTCGGCGGAGAAGCCGACCGAGAGGACGATGTTGCCGGGGCGGGCGAGAGCGGCCGCTCGGCGGGGGTGGGATCGGTCTGTGATGTCCCACAGCATGATGCGGCCGTCGTCGCCTCCGCTGGCCAGGCTCTTTCCGTCAGGGCTGATCGCGAGCGCGCGGACCGTCTTGGTGTGTCCGGTCAGCGTCGCCGTCCGCCGTCGGCGAGCGGGATCGGTGAGGTCCCACAGGCCGATGGTTTCCTGAACGCCGCCGATCGCCAGGGTGCGGCTGTCCGGGGTGATGGCGGTCGCGTCGAGCGAGCTGTCCGGAGCCAGTGTCGCGGCGACGGTGGGCCGGCCTCGGGCGGTGACGTACCAGCGGTTCACCGATTTGTCGGTCGCCGAGACCACGGCATGACCGTCTGGAGCGAAGGCCAGGGCTTTGACCGACCCGGTGTTTCCGGAGAACGTCCGAATTCGCTCCGGGCGGCTGGGGTGGTCGAGGTTCCACAGGTTCACGTCGTCGTCGAGGCCGCCGGTGACCAGTCGGCGGCCGTCGGGACTGAATGCGATCGCGGTGACCAGATCTGTGTGGGCGGTCCAGGAGGCCAGCAGCCTGGGCCGGGCCGGTGCGGAGAGATCCCACAGCAGAACGGTGCGGTTGCGTTGGGCGGCGAACAGCCGGCTGTCCGGGCTGAACGCCATGGTTTCGTTCAGCAGGTCCTGCCGGGTGAGCCGCCGCGGCCGGGCCGGGTCGGCGACGTCCCAGAACGTCGCGCCGGAGCGGTGCACGATCGAGTCCTTGTCGACCGGCTCCTGCCGCGCGGTGATCCGGCCGGTGGAGCTGACCAGGGTGCGGCCGTCCGGGCTGAAGACCAGCGCGCTGTTGTCGTACACGTGTCCGCGGATGGTGAGCTGCCGCGGGTGGGCCGGATCGCGGAGGCTCCACAGGGCGAGCGATCCGTCGAGGGTGTCCCTGTTCCACCAACCTGTTGCCGCCAGGGTGCGGCCGTCCGGGCTGAAGGCCACGGCGTCCGGAGAGCCGGGCAGCGACGGCAGGCGCAATGTTGCGAGTCGGCGCGGGTGGTCCCGGTCGGCCAGGGTCCACAGGTTGACCGAGCCGTCCCGGCAAGCCGTGGCGAGCAGCCGGGCGTCATGGCTGAAGGCGAGCCCGTCGACGTAGTCGCGGCAGCGGGGAAGGACCGTCGTCCGGGTCAGGTGCGCGGTGCCCTGGGCATCCCACACGATGATCCGGTTCTCCCGGTCGGTGGTGGCCACGAGCCTGCCGTCGGGGCTGATCCCGGCCACCTGTTGCGAGCCCTCTTTCGTCCGCCAGTCGGGCAGCGGCGCGCTGCCGCCGAACGGTGTCTGTGCCAGCGTGTCGAACACCGCCTTCCGCGCCTCGGCCGTCGGGCGGATCCGGTACGCGGCGAGTCCCAGACGCAGCGACGTCTGCGGGTCGGACTGGCGCAGGTTCCCGGCTTCCGCGGTCAACGCCCGGTACGTCGCGAGCCGCCGCTGGTCCTGCGCCGTACGCTGCTGCTGGAACGCCACTCCTGCGGCGATCAGCGCCAGGCACAGCGCCAGCACGACCCCGCCCAGTGCCTGCTTCAGCCGCCGGGTGCGGCGCGCGTCACGTTGCCGTTCCGCGCGTACTGCCGCGCCGCTGGCCACCAGGAACTCCAGGTCCCTGCGGCGCAGCGGCTGCCGGCGGAGCCTCGCCCGGCGGTCCAGGTCCTCCGCGGCGTCCAGACGGGTGCCGCGCAGCAGGAAGGACGGGTCGCGGCCGGCCGCCTGCCAGGCGTCAGCAGCCTCCGCCAGTTGCTGGCGCAGCAACAGGTCTGTCCGGTCCTCGTCGATCCAGCGGCGCAACTGGGGCCAGGCGCGCAGCAGCGCCTCGTGGGAGATCTGGGCTGTCGTCCGGTCCATGGTGATCAGCCGGGCGTTTGCCAGCCGGTCGCAGATCTCGGTGATCAGCCGCCGCTGCTGCGGCGATCTGCCGTCCAGCAGCTCCGTGAGCCGCATCCGGCGGCGCACCACCGTGCCAGTGCCGTCGCCGGTGAGGTGAATCATGCTCAGCAGCAGGTCGCGCAGTGCCCGGCGGCCGGGCTCGTCGAGGGACTCGTACAGCTCCATGGTGGTCTTGGTGACGGACTGCCAGATGCCGCCGGTGCGTTGGTATCCGGCCAGGGTGAGGACCGCGCCGCTGCGGGTGCGCCAGGTCTCGCGCAGCGCGTGCGCGAGGAACGGGAGGGCGGCGGTGTCGTCCGGGCCGGCCGCGGCTGCGGGCCCGAGGACGTCGCCGTGCCGCAGGTCGTGCAGCAGCCGGTCGGTCAGGCCGGGCTCCAAGGTCAGGCCGACGGCCTCCGCGGGCCGCTCGATGGCGGCGCGCAGGGCGTCCTCGTCCATCGGCGATACGGTGAGTTGCCCACGAGCGAGGGCCCGGACCAGTGGCGGGTGCGCGAGGCAGCTGCCGTAGTGATCGGCGCGCAGTCCCAGGACGACACGCGGGGCTTGACCCTGGGCTCCGGCGGTGAGCAGGCCGATGAACCGGGCGCGCTGCTCGGTGTCCCGGCAGCGGGTGAAGACCTCCTCGAACTGGTCGACCACCAGCAGCCGGCAGGCTCTGCGGCCGGGCAGCGGCTCAGGGAACCCGTCGCCGTTGGTGAAGGCGGCCAGTACCTCGTCTGTCCGCCGCGCGGTGGCCTGCGCCCACAACTCGGCCAGCGACCGGAGCGGCTGCGGTCCCGGCGCGGGCAACAGCAGCGCGGGCCAGGGCACGTGGTCGGGTGAGCCGCCGCTCCCGGCTGCCTCGTGGAGCTGCTCCAGCCCGGCCAGCAGCCCGGCCCGTAACAGCGAGGACTTGCCCACCCCGGAAGCGCCGACCAAGATCACCGGGGGTTGGTCCGGCGAGCGGCCGATGCTGCCGCTGACGGCGTCCAGCAACCGGGTGGTGACCTCCTCCCGCCCGAAGAAGTGCCGGCTGTCCTCCGCCCGGAAGGCTTGCAACCCGGGGTACGGGCACGGTACGTCGGCGGGTGGGATGTGCCCGGGCCCCGGCACCGGGCGGTAGCCGCGGTTGCGGGCGACGAGCAGCTCGCCCAGCCGCCCTTCGCTCTGCTGGTGCGGACGCGTGGGCGAGCCCTCGAACTCGCGCTCCAGCAGCGCGTACACCCGATCGATGGTCAGCCACGGCGGCCCGGCCGGGTCGCCCCTCTCCAGCAGCCGCAGCAGCCGACCGCTGAACAGGGTGTGGCGCTCGCCCTCCGGCGCGAAGGACAACGCGAAGTGCGAGGCCGAGCTGAGCAGAACGCTCCCACCGGGCCGTGCCGAGGCGAACGGCTCGCGGGACCGACCGCTCACCGGCACGGCGGCACGCCCGGAGAAACAGCAGTCCAGGACGACGATGCCATCGCCTGGGGCGTCGCTCAGCAGATCTTTGAGGGTGCGATACGGCACCGTGTGGGAGACACGATCCGCGGACTCGGTGCCGTATGTGGCCAGGTACAGCTCGTCCCCGGGGCCGAGCAGCCCGTGGCCGACGTAGTACAGCAGCACCACACCGGGTGCATCGGCGACCGCCCGCTCCACCGCTTCGATCACATCCGGCGGGCCGGCGTGCGCCGGAACCCGATGGATCGCCTCGTCCGGCATGCCGCACACGTCGCGCAGGACGCGCTGCAGATCGTCCAGTGTGGTGTCGACCGACGGCAGCCCCGGCAACTCCGACCCGGAGACATGCCTGCCGGTGCCGACCAGGATCGCCCGCGCCCCCGGCATCGCCAGTCCCGCCTCCGCGATGGTGCCGCCGTTCACGGCCTGGGCGGGGTGGCGCTGTCCGGTTCGGCCCGGTGCTCGGGCGCGGGCGGGTCGGTGATGGTGGCGGCCAGCCGCTCCACCAGCTCTGCGGCTTGCGCTGCGTCCGCCCTGACCTGTGTGGACTCGATGCTGATCTGCGTGCCGTCGGGCCTGGTGACGGTGATGGTCTGGCTGCTGCGGCGGCTGGTTGCCCAAGCAACCACGGCCCCGGCGAACACCGTCGCCACCCCGCCCGGCTCCAGGATCGCGATGAGCGCGTCCATCGCCCCGCTGCCCATCGCCCCGGGCGGCGGAGGCTGCGTGTCCAGCCGGATCCGCCCCCGCAACCGCGGCTCCGCGGTCAGCCAACGGCGCAGCTCGGCGCTGCCGTCCCGGCCACCGTCGACGGTGATGACGATACGCATGGTCCCCTGGCACCCCAATTGGCCGTCGTCTCCAGGCTTTTGACGGCACGTAGCGTACCCATGACCCGTGCCCTGAGGGAGACCGGATGCCGACGGCCGGAGACCGTCGGACAACTCGGCGTGCGCGAACGGAGCGAGGGTCGGCGGGATCGAGGAGGTCACCACGAGCGTGAACTCCCGCGACTGCGCCGGTCCAGGGCACTTCGAGGTCGGCGTCGCCGCCGGGCTGCGGGCATGGCCACTCACCACCCGCACCGTGCTTGACCTGAGTGGACATGGCGAATGTGAGTGGATACCGTCGAAAGGTGGGCGCCACAGCCGACAGCGGTCGGCAATTCAAACACGTGGCGCCGAAGGCGGAACCCGCCGCCACATGGTCGCCCGGACGGCTGATGCAGCCGAGCGTTCGCCTGGCCGGTTGTCGCAGGAATTCGCTCCTGGCCGGGACAAGGCACCAGATACTCGTCCCCATCTCTGGAATGGGAAGCTCCATGCGCGCGAAGCGATTCCTCGTCCTGCTCATAGCCCCACTCGCCGCTGGGAGCCTGACATTCGTGTCAGGAGTGGGAGCGCAGGCCGTAGCTGCCCCGCCCAGCTCGGCAGCGCTCACAGCACAGACTGCGGGTACTCTCGTTCCTCAGTCACGCGCTGATTACCGGCGCGGTTACAGCGACGGTCGCTACGACGCTCGAAATTGCGAAGACTACAGTCCGTCGAGCCGTAACAGTGATTACCGTCGGGGCTACAATGCGGGGTATTACGCATACTACGACGAAAGCGAATGCTGACCGGCAAAGCAAGTCGTGGCCCCCGGCGACCCCCGGCGGGCTTCGGCTGCCGGGGGCCCGCGAGGACTACTTGCCCGTTCCGCTGAGGTGGGCCGCCCACGGGTAGTACACGTAGTCGAACGCTGCCGGCGCCCCAGTGATCTTGCTTCCGAGCCACACGTCGTTCGTCAGCTGGATGCCGGAGAACATCGGATTCATCTCGTCGTGCAGCTTCCGCTCCATCCGCACGACCAGCTTGGCGCGGGCCTGTCGTTGCCCGTTGAGCCGACTGCCGCGCACCTTTTGGAGCCAAGGGCGGTACTCGTGGGCCGGCCTCCCGTTCAAGAGCAACCAGCCACCCAGCTCGACCCAGGTCTCGGGATCGTCGCCCTGCGCCTCGCGCCGAAGAATCACCTCACGGTCCGGCACGTCGCTCTCGCCCGCCGGGGGAGTGGGCGCAGCGATCAGCCGCTCGGCCCGCGCGTGCCGGGCGGTACCGGCCACCCGTCTGCGGCACCGGCGAAGAACTCGTCATGGCTGCGTGTCCGCCGGCCACCCCGAGCACCGAAGTTGGTCACCCCGAGTCAGAAGCTCAGGGGTTCATCGGTCGCTGGGAGTAGGTCCTGCGCCTCAGGCGCGCTTCGCGCCCGCTTGGCTAGGGTCGGTCCTCATGGAGACCGAGACCACAGGAATCGTTCGTCGCCAGACGGCGGAGCGTGTGCGCGATGCTCTGGAGCGGCTCGTTACCGAGCGGGATGTATGGGTGTCGACGGCTCACCCCGATCACGGGCCGCACCAGGTGCCGCTGTGGTTCTTGTGGGATGGGCGAGCGATGTGGATGTGCACCAGCGCCACTTCCGTGACTGCGCGGAACGTCCGCGAAGAGCCGCGCGTGCGCCTGGCGCTACCGGACACCTTCGACGTGGTGCTCCTCCAGGGTGAGGCGGAGTGCTTCCCGGACCAGGAGGTGCCCGGAGCCGCAGCGGAGGCGTTCGCCGACAAGTTCGGGTGGGATCCACGCCTGGAAGAGGGTTCCTTTCTGTATGTACGCGTGGTCCCGAGGACTGTGCGCGCTTGGCGCGGCGAGCCGGAACTACGCGGGAGAGTCATCATGCGCGACGGGAGTTGGCTGGAATAGCAGTCGTCCCTCGCCGACGCGCCTCCCTCGGACCACGACCTACAGCTGGAGCACTAGCCTGCACCAGTCGGTGCTGTCGCGAAAATGCCGGAAGTGGCGGGCACGAACTGCCAGCCGCGCCGGTACGACCCCAAGGTGGCGGCCGGCGGCGGTACGGCGACCGAACCGTACTGGCCGCGATCTTGTTCGTGGCGACCTCCGGCTGTACGTGGAGACAGACGCCGGAAGTCGATCGGCAACTCTTTGCCAAACCCCCACGGCAGTCTGGGACTTGAGTCGTTGGTGCGGGCCATACCGCCGATCCGCTCCCGCCGAAGCCCCCGACGGCGCCGTCCCGTCAAGCTCCATGCCGACAAGGGATAGGACGACGACCACCTGCGTCAATGGCTCCGCAGTCGCCGTATCATGCCTCGGACAGCCCGTAAGGGCGTCGACTCATCGGCCAGGCTGGGCCGACACCGTGGACAGTCGAACGGGCGTTGAGCCGGCTCGGCGGCATCCACCGACTCCACTGCCGCTACGAACGCAAGGCCGACCACTTCCTGGCCTTCGCGGGCATCGCCGCAATCCGTATCTGCCACGGCCGTCCGACCAGGGAGCGCGCTGCTCGCTAGCATCGCCCCTCATGATCGCAGTGGTTGTCACCATCGGGCTGGCGTTCGTCGGCTATGTCGTCACCTACCTCAACGGCTTGCGTCTGTCGCAGCGTCAAGAACGCCTCGCTCGCGTGAATCGCCAGCTCAGCGACTTCTACGGGCCCCTGTTCGCCCTCACGGAAGCCAACAGCCGCACGTTCAGCGCGTTCGTGGAACGTCATGCCCGCCCCGGCGGAAAGTCGCCGTTCGCTCATGAGCCTCCGCCCACTCCTGAAGAGCTCACCGAGTGGCGGCTGTGGGTCACTACCGTCTTTCTTCCGAACATCCAGGCTATGCGCGACCTGGTCATCAAACACGCGGACCTGTTGAGCGAACCAGAGATGCCGCCGCTTCTGCTCCAACTGTGCGCGCATGTGTCGGGCTATGAGATCACAGCCGCCCGGTGGGCGCAGGGAAAGCATGACCAGCACCTCTCGGTGGTGTCGTTCCCCAGCGAGGAGCTCGCCGCCTACGCGCGCCAGGGATTCTCCGCGCTGAAGAAGGAACAGGCCCGCCTGTTGGGGCAACGGCAGGCGACCTGATCCATGACAACGACGTCCTATGGGCATGATCCGGCGTTGATCAGGTCGCGATCCGCCGCCTGCTGATCTTGCTCGTCAACCGGTCGATCACTCAACAGGGGCTGGGTTCGGTGCCGCCGTGGCGGCGGAGGTAGGCCAGGACGGCGCGGACCCGGCGGTGGCCGCTGTCGCCGACCGACAGGCCGAGTTTGAGGAAGACGCTGCCGATGTGCTTGTGGACGGCGTTGTCGGTGATGAAGAGCCGCTGGGCGATGGTGGTGTTGTCATGCCCTTCGGCCATCAGCGCCAGGACCTCGCGTTCGCGGGGGGTGAGGGCGTCGACGGGATCGCCACGGACGGCGAGGAGTTGGGCGATGACCTCGGGGTCCATGGCGGTGCCGCCGGCGGCCACGCGGCGCAGTGCGTCGGTGAACTCCGCGATCCGGCTCACCCGGTCTTTGAGCAGATAGCCGATGCCGCCGCGGGTGTCGGACAGGAGGCGGCCGGCGTATGCCTGCTCGACGTACTGGGACAGGACCAGGACGGGAAGTCCGGGGCGGTCGCGGCGGGCTTGGAGGGCGGCGCGGACACCCTCGTCGCGGAAGGTGGGGGGCAGTCGCACGTCGACGATGGTGACGTCCGGACGGTGGGTCTCGACGGCGGCGAGGAAGCCGGGGGCGTCATCCGTGATCGCGGCGACCTCGAAGCCCTGGGAGCCCAGCAGGAGTTCGAGTCCGGAGGACAGCAGGACGTTGTCCTCGGCGATGACTACACGCACGGAAGCTCCACGGTGATGGTGGTCGGCCCGCCCGGCGGGCTGCTGATCTTCATGATGCCGTCCAGGGCGGCGGCTCGGCGGCCGATACCGTCCAGGCCGCTGCCTCGAGATGCGTCCGCCCCGCCGGTCCCGTCATCGGTGATCGCCGCGGACAGCATTGCGCCGTTACGGGTGACGTGGACGGCAGCCTCGGTGGCTCGGCTGTGTCGGGCGATGTTCGCCAGCGCCTCGGTGACGGCGAAGTAGGCGACCGCTTCGACCGCGGCAGGGACCTCACCGAGCTCGCCGATGTCGATGCGGGTCGGTACGCCGGCCCTGGTGGCCAGGGTGCTGAGCGCGCCGACGAGGCCCTGGTCGGCCAGGACCGGAGGGTAGATGGTGCGGATGACCGAGCGCAGTTCGGTCATCGCCTCCTCGGTCTCGGCTCGGGCCTGACCTACGAGCGCGGCCGCCGCGTCCGGGTCCTGGGGAAGGCTCTCCCCGGCCACGGCAAGCCGCATGGCGATGGCCACCAGCCGGGCCTGGGTGCCGTCGTGCAGGTCGCGTTCGATCCGGCGGAGTTCCGCGCCGTGCGCCTGCAGGACGTCTGCGCGCGTCCGGGTCAACTCGGTGACACGCGCGGCCAGTTGTACCGCAGGCGATGGTGCCAGGACTGCCAGGCAGCACCGCGCGTGCACCCGGGCGAGCGGTGGCAGGGCGATGTCCGCCAGCACCGCAAGGAGCAAGAGCTGCGCCAGGTTGATCGTCAGCGCGGAGGCCCAGTTGTCGATAGGGACACCGAGCAGCAGCAGCCGTGGCGGATCCGACGCGGGAAAGGCCCACCACCCCACGGTGACGACAAGGGTGAGGAGCAGGTTACCCAGGCACAGCAGAGCGAATGTGCCCGCGGGTAGGCCGGTGGCCACCTGAGTCACGAGCCACGCGAGGTCGCGGCGCGGCGCGCGCGGGCGCGGCTGTACCGGTCGGCCCAGCAGCGCCCCGGCGCGTCGGCGGTGACGCTCCGCCCAGGGGGCTGCCAGCGACGGTACGCCCAGCAGTGGCGCCGCAACGAGCGTCATCGTCGCGGTCATCAGGGTGCCGAGCAGGTAGCGTCCGCTGCGCCCGGTCTCCACCAACCGTGCGCGGGCCTCGCCGATCACGCCGTGCACTGGTTCGCCTTCGTCCGTCTCGTCCGTCGTACGGGACCGGAAGCGGCCCCTTGGACGCGCCACTGTACGGGCCGGGCGCACCTGCGGCACTACAGCCACCTGTAGGTTTCCATCGGCAGCCTGTGGTAGCGACGCGCGATTCGACGCCTACCTAGCGTGGGATTCATGAAATCCACAACTCCGGCCTCCGCGCCGCAGCTCCACCCGTCCCAGCAGCGTCACCGCCGGATCGGCCGAGGGTGGCTGGCCGTCGCGGCGGTCGCACTCGGCACCGCGGGTGTGGGCATGGCCGTCCAGCCCTCGGACGGCGCGGCCACGACGTCCGCGCCCGGCTACCGACAAGACGACCTGCGCCGGGACACCGATGCCATCCAGGCGTTGGGGATCACCGGCGTCCAGGCGCGCGTGACCACCGCCTCCGGCCGGGATCTGGTCGCCACCGCCGGCGTCGCGGTGGCGGGCACGAACCGCCCGGTGCCCCGCGACGGCTACTTCCGGATCGCCAGCACCGGCAAGGCACTCATGGCCACAGTGATCCTGCAGTTGGCCGACGAGGGCAAGCTGTCACTGGACGACACGGTGGACCGCTGGCTGCCCGGTCTGATCGACGGCAACGGCAACGACGGACGGAAGATCACCGTGCGCCAGCTCCTGCAGAACACCAGCGGCCTCCACGACGACCTTCCCGGCTTCGACACCCCGCAGGAGTACTACCAGCACCGCTACGACACCTACACTCCCGAGCAGATCGTCGCCCGGGCGATGAAGCACCACCCGGAATTCCAGCCCGGCACCGGCTGGAGCTACTCCAACACCGGCTACGTCGTCCTCGGCATGATCGTCGAAAAGGCCGCCGGCCACCCATGGCAGGAGGAGGTCGCAAGCCGGATCCTGAAACCGCTCGGCATGAACCACACCTACCTGCCGGGCACCACGCCCACCCTTCGTCGCCCGCACGCCGACGGCTACCAGGTCTTCGCCCCCGGCGAACGGACCGACGTCACCGAACAGATCGTCCCCGACCTCGGCGGCTATGTCTCCACCACGGCGGACGTCAACCGTTTCTTGCAGGGGCTGCTGGGCGGCAAGCTGCTGTCCCGGGCGCGCATGGCCGAGATGCAGCACACCGTCCCGGTCCCCAAGCAGTACGAGGCATTCTGGCCCGGCGGACGCTACGGCCTCGGCTTGGTCAACCGCCCCCTGACCTGCGGCGGCAGCTACTGGAGCCACGAAGGAGGCGAAGCCGGCTACATCACCCTGAACGGCGCCACCGACAACGGCAGCCGCACCGTCACCGTCTCCCTGTCCACCAGCTTCAACGACCTCGATCGAACGCTCCGGCAGCAAAAGGCCGCCAGCGCCCTCGTCGACCGCGCGCTGTGCGACACCTCCAGCAACAGCCAGGGAAAGCAGGAAAAGTAAGCGCCCGGGGCGGTCCTGCCGGCTGCCGACGACCACAAGTTGCTCGCCGCAGCGAGGTTCAGGCGGGCGTTCGCGGCTGTAGGCCACGGCCGCAGGGAGTCGCTCCGTCTCTCATTGCGGTCTCATGAGGTCCAGGTCCTCGCCCCATGCATCCAGTACCTCGCTGTGTCCGGCCTCTCGGGCCGCCGCCTCGACCAGGGCGAACAGGTGCCGCTGCAGGGATGGGTCGCCTGTTGCCGGGATGCGGTCCACGGCACGGAGCAATACGTCGGTGTTCCAGCCCGGCAGTGGATATCGGGCGAGTTCCCACTCCAGGTACTTGTTGTAGGGGCGGGGACGGCGGTCGATGGCGAAGAGCAGCTCGAGCAGGAACCGGATGCTGTCGGCGGCGTCCAGGCGAGCGGCGAGGGCCTGGCCGTCCCGGTGGTTCTTGATGGAACGGTAGAGCGAGTTGGCGCAGGCGTCGAGCCGGCCACTGGCGTTCCATCCCATGGCGACAAGCTCACGGCCATGGCCAGAACCCCTGCGTCCGCCGATCTTACGAATGACCGGCTCAGACCCACGCTCGGAAGGTGGGCAAGATCAGAAGCAGTCCGCGGGCATGTCGAGGGTGGTGCGATCGAGGCTTTCCAGAAGCGTGAACTGCGCCTCCGTCCTGGGCAGTTCGTATCGGAAGAAGTACTGACCCGCCCGGCGCTTGCCCTCGTAGAAGGCGCCGCTGCGTCCGGCGGCGGCCAGCATCTGCTCCAGCCACACCCAGGCGACGACGACGTGTCCCACGGCCTCCAGATACACAGAGGCGTTGGCGAGGGCGGTCTCGGCGTCCCCGGCCTCCCACAGGCGCCGCGTCACGGCGGCGACGCGGGCGACGGAGGCGTCCAACTGCCGTCCGAAGCCGGCGATCTGGTCGTCCGCGGTTGCCGCGCGGGCGGTCGTCGTGGAGACGGTCTCGATGAGCAGGCGGAGCCCCGCGCCGCCGTCCATGACGACCTTTCGGCCCAGCAGGTCGAGGCCGTGGACGCCGTGCGTCCCCTCGTGGATGGGGTTGAGGCGGTTGTCCCGGTAGAACTGCTCGACGTTGTACTCGCGGGTGTAGCCGTAGCCGCCGTGGACCTGGATGGCAAGGTTGTTGGCCTCCAGGCACCACTGGGAGGGCCAGCTCTTGGCGATCGGGGTGAGCATGTCCAGCAGAAGCCCGGCCCTGGTCCGCTCGTCGGCCGTCGGGGCGGTGCGTTCGTCGTCCAGCAGCCGCCCGCAGTACAGGATGAGAGCGAGCGCGCCTTCGACGTACGACTTCTGGGCGAGGAGCATGCGCCGGACATCGGGATGCCCGACGATCGGGATCTGGGGGGTGGTGGCGTCCCTGGCCGTGAGCGGGCGCCCCTGGGGCCGGGTGCGCGCGTAGTCCAGGGCGTGCAGGTAGCCGGTGTAACCGAGTGCTGTGGCACCGAGTCCGACACCGATGCGGGCCTCGTTCATCATGTGGAACATGTAGGACAGTCCGCGGTGGGGTTCCCCGACCAGGAAGCCGACGGCACCGGGGGCCCCGCCGGGCCGGAAGGCGCCCTCACCGAAGTTCAGCAGCGTGTTGGTCGTCCCTCGGTACCCCATCTTGTGATTGAGGCCGGCCAGGGCGACGTCGTTGCGCTCGCCGAGCGTCCCGTCGGCTCCCACGAGGACCTTGGGGACGATGAAGAGCGAGAGTCCCTTCACCCCGGGCGGGCCGCCGGGGATCCTGGCCAGGACCAGGTGGACGATGTTCTCCGTCAGTTCGTGGTCGCCACCCGAGATCCACATCTTGTTGCCGAACAGGCGGTAGGTGCCGTCGTCGGCCTGTTCCGCGCGGGTGCGCACATCAGCCAGCGAGGAGCCCGCCTGTGGCTCCGACAGGCACATGGTCCCGGAGAAGCGGCCCTCGACCATCGGGCGGACATAGGTGTCGATCTGCCCGGGGGTGCCGTGGGCCAGCAGCAGGTTTGCGTTGCCGATGGTGAGGAAGGGGTAGGCGGCCGTTCCCACGTTGGCTGCCTGGAACCAGGCGAAGCAGGCGTTGGCCACCACGCTGGGCAACTGCATGCCGCCCACCTCGTGGTCCATGCCCCCGCCGATCAGCCCGGCGCCGGCGAAGACCTTCAAGGCCTCTCCGACTTCGGGGATGATGTGCACCCGCTCGCCGTCGAAGCGCGGCTCCTGGGTGTCGTTCTTCTTGTTGTGCGGGGCGAAGTGCCGGGCGGCGATCGTCTCGCTGAGGTCCAGCACCGCGTCGAAGGTTTCGCGCGAGTGGTCGGCGAAGCGGGGGCGCGCGGTCAGGGATTCGACGTCGAGCCATTCGTGCAGCAGGAAGTCGAGGTCTCGGCGGGAGAGCAGGAGGGAGGCCATGGTGCTCTTCTTCTCGGGTTCGGGTTGCTTGTGCGAGGGGGAGGGAGGAGGGGAGCTGCTGACGGCCGGTCAGACCGTGGTGCCGAGGCCGCCGTCGACGGGGATGACGGCGCCGGTGACGTAGGCGCCCGCACGGCTGGCCAGATAGACGGCGACGCCCGCCATGTCGTCCGGCCGCCCGATCCGGCGCAGCGGAGCCGCCTCCGCGATCGCCTCGCCCATGGCGTCCAGGGTCGCGGCCATCATCTTCGACTCGAAGGGACCGGGCGCGATGGCGTTCACCGTGATGCCCTGTGGGCCGAGCTCCTTGGCCAGGACGCGGGTCAGGTGGTGCAGGCCCGCCTTGCTGGCCGCGTAGGAGTAGGCCGAGACCGGGCTGACGTGCAGGCCGTCGATGGATCCGACGTTGATGATCCGCGCAGGGTCCTCCATCGACCCGGCGGCGCGCAGCTTCGGCAGGAGGGCTTGGGTGAGCAGGAAGGGGCTGCGCAGGTTGAGGTCCATCACCTTGTCCCAGCCGCTCACCGGGAACTCGTCGAGGGGCGCGCCCCAGGTGGCGCCGGCGTTGTTGACCAGGATGTGCAGCCGCTCCTCCCGCTCGCCGATGTCTGCGGCGAGTCGGTGGCACTCCTCCTCGCGCGACAGGTCGGCGGGCAGCGCGACCGCCTCACCGGAACCGGAAAGTCCGCGCACGGCCTCCTCGCAGGCTTCCGCCTTGCGGGAACTGACGTAGACCTTGGCTCCCGCTTCGACCAGGCCCCGGGCGATCATCAGGCCGATGCCGCGGGAACCGCCGGTCACGAGGGCGGTCTTGCCGGAGAGGGAGAACAGTGAGTTCACGGTGGACTCCTGAGGGGGAGGGGCGGCACGGGCAGGTTGTTCCCGCCCCGATCAGATACTAAGCAGTCGCTTAGCCGATTTCCAAGCCTTGCGCCCACGGAAGAACCCCTTCCGTGCCTCCGGGCCTCGACGGTGGCGGAGCGGACCGGCAGCGGATCCCTCGGCGGCAAGAGGGCCGCCCGCGCCCTCTACGGCCGGCTCGGCCTGACCTTCCACATCGACGAACTCTTGCCCACCTACGCCGCGCGCGATCTGCACAACGGCTTTCACCTCACGCTCGACACCGAGGACTTCGCTACCGCGCTGCGGACATCAGTCGGCGACCGCCGACCGCTGGCGCTCCCGATGTGCCCGCGCCGTGGTCATCAGCCCGGCGAGGGCGTCCCGGGTGCGTACGAGGTCGGCGATGTGCTCGGACAGCCGGTCGTGCTCCAGCGCCATCCGTTCCAGCGCGGCGTCGGAGTTCTTCTCGCTGGGGGAATCGACGCACGGCAGCAGTTCGGCGATGGTGCGGCTGGACAGTCCTGCGGCGAACAGCCGCTGGATGAACGCGACCCGCTCGACCTCGTCGTCCGTGTAGTGCCGCTGTCCGCTGGCACTGCGGGTGCTGGTGAGCAGCCCCTGCTCCTCGTAGTAGCGCAGGGACCGGACGCTGACTCCGGCCCGTGATGCCAGCTCCCCGATGCGCACGCCGTCTCCCTCTGTGCTGTGGGCTGAGCCACAACCCTTGCCTCTGACGTCAGTGTCAGGTTCTAGCGTAGCTGCCGCGCCCGGGTGTCCGGCGCCGATCACGAAGGAGCCATGACATGACGACCCTGTTCACGCCGTACCAGCTGGGGGACCTGACGCTGCCCAACCGGATGGTGATGGCCCCTATGACACGTGTCCGTGCCGCCGCCGGCGGTCTGGCGACGCCGTCGATGGCGACCTACTACGCCCAGCGAGCCACGGCCGGACTGATCGTCAGCGAGGGGGTGCAGCCGAACGTAGTCGGGCAGTCCAACCCCGGCACGCCCGGACTGCACACCGACGAGCAGGTCTCCTCATGGCGCCCGGTCACTGATGCGGTGCACGCCAACGGCGGACGGATCTTCGCCCAGATCATGCACGGCGGACGGGTTTCGCACCCCGACACCACCGGTATGCAGCCGGTCGGTCCCTCGGCAGTCGCGGCTGAGGGGTGGAAGGTGTTCACCCCGACCGGGCTCCAGCCGGCGCCGATCCCGCGAGCTCTGGACACCGCCGAGGTGTCCGAGCACGCCGAGTCGTACGCCCAGGCCGCCCGCCGCGCCATCGACGCCGGCTTCGACGGCGTGGAGCTGCACGGCGCCAACGGCTATCTCATCTCGCAGTTCCTCTCGTCCAACGCCAACCTGCGCACCGACCGCTACGGAGGCTCGGTGAGCAACCGGATCCGCTTCGCCGTCGAGGCGGTGTCCGCAACCGCCGAGGCCATCGGCGCGGCCAGGACCGGTATCCGCCTGTCCCCAGACGCGACCTTCTGGGGAGTCGAGGAGACCGACGTCCCCGAGCTCTACACCGCGCTACTGACCGAGCTGTCCCGCCTCGGACTGGCCTACATCCACCTCGAAGCCACCGCCGAGGAGGAGGTGCTGGCGGGCCTGCGCCGCACATGGCAGGGCACCCTGATCATGAACCCTGTGCTCCCGATGGGACCGAAGCAAACCGGCCGGGAAGAGGCCGACCACTGGCTCGACCTGGGGGCCGAGCTCATCAGCTTCGGCCGCGCCTTCATCTCCAACCCCGACCTGGTCGAGAGGCTGCGCACCGGAGTGCCGCTCGCTCCCGTAGACGAGGCCACGTACTACCAAGGCGGCGACGCGGGGTACCTGACCTACCCGGCATACCAGTACACGGCGTGACACCGCCTCCTCGGCCTCCGGCCCCCGACGCATCCGGCATCAAGCCCGGGCCGGGGGCCGGTCCGATAAGACTGTGGTGTGACGCGTGCAGAACTCACCGACATCGAGCGGGAGTTCATCGAGCCGTTCCTGCTGGTCGGAAGATTCGGCTCGTACCCGAGCGGCTGCGTGAGCAGTTCGAGGGGGTGATCTGGCTGTTCCGCACCGGCAGTCAGTGGAGAGAGAGATGCCCGAGCGGTTCGGCGCCTGGCAGACCGTCTACAACCGCTTCATGCGATGGCGGGACGCGGGCGTCGTCCAGACCCTGCTGGACGAGGCGATTGCCGAGGCCGCTCGGGACGAGATCGACATGTCCCTGATCAGTGTGGACTCCACTACCACGCGGGCCCATCACGACGCCGCCGGCATGCGGGTCAGCGAACCGACCTTGGCCACGCTCGAGAAGGCGACCTCGAAAAGGGGGAGCGTCGGAGGGACGAGGCGGGCAGGACGGCGAAGCCGATCCGGTCCGCGCCGAACGCTGACGCATCCGCTGACGACGGCGAGCTCGGCTGAAGGCCGCCCTGCTCGGACGGTCCCGCAGTGGGCTGGCCGGCAAGATCCACCTGCTGCCGACCGGCGTTGGCGGCCGATGGCCTTCCCTCTGACCCCGGGCAGGCCGCCGACAGTTCCCCGTTCATCCCGATCCTGAGCGAGGTACGGGTCCGTCGGCCCGTCGGCCCGTCGGCCGTCCCCGCACCTGGCCGGCCGCCGTGGCCGGCGATAAGGCCTGACCTCGCGCTTTCACGAGCGGTGCCGACCAGGGCGACGGTCATGTGGCGCGTCAGTCAGGCGGGTGGGGTGCTGTTGGTCGAGACACCCCGCAAGACTGGCCTGGATCAGGCGATAATGATCACCAGCCGCCTGTGCGTATTACCTGGGGAGGTCTTGTGAGTCTGAGTCCGCGTGAAGTGTTTCTCCGGCTTGTTCATGGGGTCGCGGGCGGGAACTTCGATGAGTTGCCTGACCTGTATGGCGAGGTCACCGATGTCCGCCATCCGATGGCGACGCCGGAGTCCGAGCCGTTGACGAGTCGGCGTGCACTCCAGGAGCATTTCACGGTGCCGCCGGAAGCTCGGGGGTCCTTGCCGAAGAGGCGGGTCGTCGATGTCGTCGTTCACGAGACCGCCGATCCTGAAGTGATCGTCGCCGAGTTCGCCTATGAGTTCACGTTGCCGGACGACTCCATGAGCAAGGTGCCCTGCGTCTTTGTCATGCGTGTCCGGGACGGTCAGATCATCGAGTCACGCGATTACATCGACCCGATCCGTACGTACACGGCACGCGGGGACCTTGACCTCCTCATCGCGTCGTTGCGGAAGGATGTTTCCTGACGTCCGGCTTCACGAGCTGAGCTGTACGAGGCTTGATCACAAACGCGAGAAGTTCCCCTGAACTGCAACGACAGGGCTTGTCGAGAGTCCTGTTCGCTGCGAGGAAAGCAGCACTTCTCAGGTGACCAAGCGCATCGGGTCCTACCCCGCGTGTCCGCGTTGAGGACGACGGCCGTGCAGCGGTGTCCCAGGCCGGGGATTTACTGCTGGTTGAGACGGTCCACAAGACCGGTCGGGATCAGGCGGCATCAGCGGCGTTGGCGCCATGGCGGAAAGCCCGGCAGGAAGCCCGGCGGGAAGCGGGCCCCGGCGGCGATCCGGACCGAGCGGGCCGAAGTCCGCAAATATGTCCGGAAGTTGGCTGGCAAATGCCGCGCCGGACGCTGGTGGGCAGGTGACCGTACACCTGGACGGAGTGCTTGTCATCGCGCACTCCGACAAACAAGACGCCGCCGCCACCTGAAAGAAGACCTATGGCCCCCACCCGCTGAGGGGGTTCGTCGACCACGGCTGCGGCGGGTCCGGGTAACCGGTGGCGGGTCTGCTGCGGTCGGGCAATACCACCTCTGTCAGGACCGCTTACGCCCCCCGAGAGGGGGCTTCAGCAGGACCGCCAGGGCTTCGGACAGCTGCCACGCGGCGTCCTTCCAGACCGAAGGCGGTCCCGGGACCGGCACGACGAAGCTCCTGGCAGTCAGCGGGTGGTCTTGGCGGTCACCCTGTCTGCCGGGAGCTGCGTCGCTGCGTACTGCTTGGGCGCCTCACCTTGGAGGCAGCCCCGTGCGTGAGCCGCCTCCCGCGGTCGGCGGGATCAGCAGGGGAAGGTGCCGCTGTAGATGGCGTGTCCGTAGGAGGAGCTTCCGGAGCCGAAGCCGTAGATGCCGTCGTCGCTCCAGACCGCCTCGCGGAAGCCGTTGACGCAGGACGACGTCGGCGCGATCGCGAAGCCCTCCAGGTTGTCGGTCGGCATGACGGCCGGGTTCGTGTAGGTGACGTCCGGAACGATCGCGCCGCCGGCGTCGACCTTCATGAAAGTGTGCGTCTCGCCGCAGGTGTTGTCGCAGGTCGCGACGATGCGCTGGGTTCCGGCGTCGAACGTCACATCCATCACGGAGGCCTTGCCGGTCGCGATCGTGCCGAACGTGGTGAACGTGCCGTCGGAGTTCAGGCCGTAGACATGCAGCGTGCCGTCCCACTCCAGGCCGGCGAAGAACAGGCCCGACCCGTGCAGCGGGTAGTTCGCGGGGTTGTAGGCGGCGCCGGTGAGCGGGTCGACCCAGCCGTTCGCGGTCAGCCAGCTGTCCGGTACGTAACCGACGCCCTCGAAGCCCAGGTTGGCGTCGTCCTTGCTGCCGGTGTCGAGCTGCGGGAACTGCGAGGTCATGTCCCACTGGTGGATCGGCGTCAGCGTCGATCCGGTCGCGGCCGGGTCGAACTCCATGATCGTGTCCTTGGGGACCGTGTTGTTGGTGTTGTCACGCTCGGAGGTCACGTAGATGTGGCCGTTGGCGCCCACCGTCAGGCCCTCGGAGTCCGGCTGGCCGGTGCCGCCGGCGAAACGGATCTGCTTGCCGGTCGCGCTCCACGACGCGTCCGGGATCCACTTGCCGTTGCTCTTGACCAGCTTGTACAGCCAGTTCTTGTTCTTGGCGGCCCACAGCACCGATGGGTTCGCCGGGTCGAACGCCAGGCCGCTCAGGTCCCGGCCTTCAGGACCGGTGGACGTGGTGAACGCGCAGACGTTGTCGGCGATCGTGACGTCCAGACCGCCCGGCCACGCCGAGGTGCCCGTCGGGGTGGAACCCGTACCGGAGGGCGCCTCGGGGGTGCAGCCGCTGGTGAGCGAGCCGCCGCCACCCAGCAGCTGACCGCCGCCACCGCCGGTACCACCGCCGCTGCCGGAGCAGGAGTTCGCGCCGCCGAGCGTCGCGGTGGAACCATCCGGTGCCGTTGGCGCAGCGCTCGTCCGACGGCTTGGCGCCATCGGTCGCCCAGGTCACCGAGTCGACGGTGTTGCCGGTGTTGTCGAGGAGGAAGACCGAGTCGTTGTCGCCCAGACCGAGCGTGGAGTTGAACGTGACGTAGCCTCCCGCGGGGATGCTGGTCGCGCTCGGCGAGGAGGACGAGATCGAGACCGGGGAGTGCGTGGTGTCGTTGTCGACGTACTTCCACGACCCGATGCTGACCGCGCTCGTTCCTCCGTTGTACAGCTCGACGGTGTCCGCGCCGTCCGAGGTGACCTCGTTGATCCGCACCCGGCTCGCCGCCGGTATCGACGACGGGCAGCCCGAGGTGTTCGATGCGCCGAACGTGGACGCCGCGGTCGTGGTCACCCACGCCCCGGTGCCGTCGCCGCCGCAGCGCGCCATCGCCGGCTTCGCCTTGCTCGTGGCCCACTCGACGCGGTCGACCACCGTGCCGCCGGCCGTGCGACGAGCCAGGGACGGCGCAAGAAAGACGATCCGCATATCGGTGTCGCCGTGGGCGCGGTGCTGGTGCGTGCATCCGGCGGGAGTCCAGGCGATCCGGTTGGCGGGGACGATCGACGTGCCGCGGTCGGTGCGCACTGCCAGGACGCCGGTGGCCGCGTACACCAGGTGTCCACGCGCGTGCGACTGCACGGCGCTTGCTCCGCCGGACGGCCAGAGGTGCCGTCCGCCGGACGGCCACACATCTGACGTGACGGTGGTGGTGCCACGCGGTTGGCGGTGATCGGGCATCACGCGGCAGTTTATCGGTGGTCAGCCATGCCGTGACGTGATGATCTGGAGTGGTCATGAGCCACGGACGGCGCCCCGCAGAACACACGTCATCGGGGGAGCGCCTCGATGCCGCGGCGGAAGAGGGGAGAAGCCCATGGCGACGTTCGTCCTCGTGCCCGGAGGCTGGCACGGCTCGTGGTCATTCGAAGAGGTGGTTCCGCTGCTGGAGCGTGCCGGTCACACCGTTCACGCCCTGACCCTGACCGGTCTGCGGCCTGACGACGACAATGCGACGGTTGCGACCGCCAACCTCGACACCCATGCCGACGACGTACTGCACCTCCTTGATCGCGCTCGCATCACCAGCGCGACGCTGGTCGGCCACAGCTACGGCGGGATGGTGATCTCCGCCGCCGCCGACCGCGCCCGCGGCCGGGTCTCGCGACTTGTGTATCTCGATGCCTACGTGCCGCGCGACGGCGAGTCGTGCTGGCTGTCGACCACCGAGCGCTACCGACAAGCGTTCATCGCCGGCGCCGCGAGCACCGGCTACGCCGTGCTTCCGCCGGCCGGTGGCGATCCCCGCCGCCGCCCCCATCCCCTCGCCTCGTTCACGCAGACGGTCCGGCTCACCGGTGCCGTCGACCATGTGCCACGCCGCGAATTCATCTACTGCTCCGGATGGGAAGACCGCACCCCCTTCACCGAACTCCGCACCCGACTCCGAGCCGATCCGGACTGGCACGTGCACGACCTCCCAACCGGCCACAACGCAATGCGTGAGGCCCCGGATGCCGTCGCCGAACTACTGACGTGAGCAGCCCGGAGTGACGCACCGCGACAGCAGTTGACCCCAGAAGGGCGCAAACGGCTCGTGGAGCGCTGCCGCACTTGCCTTTATCGTCACATGGACGACGATCTCGAGATCATGAGCGACACGCCTTCACAACCCACCGCTCCCGCCTCAGGGATGACCGACGAGGATCTGGCCCAGCAGGCAGCGGAATTGGTCACGAGCTGGGCTGTCGACACTCCCTTGTCGATGGATGAGGGATGGGCACTCATCGGTCTGCAGAACATGGGGTCGTCGCAGGGCGAGATGCACGCGTTCGACCGAGGCGGTCTCGCAGATGCGCGCGATGTTCCTTTCCGGCACCCGCTCGGCTGAACAGCTCAACGAGACCCGCACGTAGGTGTGGGTCTCGCCCCTGCGAAGGACTTCGGCGGTGCGCCCTGGAACTGTTCGACGCGCTGCCAGCCAGCGTTTTATCCGGCCAGGGCGAGCACGTGGATGTCGCCGCCGTAGTCCGGTTGGTGATGAGTGATGCGATGTGGGACCGGATCGAGCCGTTGATGCCGCTGATCTGGTCCGCGGGCGAAGGTGGGCTGACCACCGGCTTCCGCGCTGATTTGTGTTGTCGAGGTGGCGCCCCGGGCACGCTGCCAATGATGGTGGGGGCCTGGCCGCTGCGCGTCTGGTTCGCCTCGGTCGTCGCCGTGCTGCCCGCCGTGCTGCACCTGGCGCTCTTCCGCCACAGCCATACCGCCCCGGCCGTCATCTATGCCTGCACCGGCCTCAACACCGTCGCCTGCCGGACAGCGTACGGTGCGCAGAAGCACGCTACGCACCGTACGCGCCGACACGGCCACCTACCCCCTGTACACGGGAACGTACTGCGCAACCCTCGCCACCGGCACACTGCTGTTGTAAGAGCTGGTCAACGCACGTGAGGCGAAGAGGGACAACGGCCGTTCCACGTCAAGAATCGCCATGAGCGGGGCTTGTGCCGTTCCCGCCCTGGCATGTGACGTCACGCCGGCCCAGTCCGTCCGGACCACGGCTGCGTTCGTCATGTCTGCGCCGCCGCCGGGTTCAAGCTGCCCCAGTTCGCAGCGCGTTGAGCAGTTCCGGAAGTGTGCCCTCGAAGGAGGGAAGACGTTCGCTCAGGGCTCTCCGCTGTTGCGCTGTGAGATCGCTCAGCAGAGCGTCCAACGCAGCGTTGGCAGCCTCTTCCACGTACTCCGGAAACGGTGGCAGGATCCGCTTGGTCTGCCAGTCCACCAGTGTGTGGGCGGGTTTGCCGAGGCGCAGCACGTCCGCGATCGTGATGGCGGGACGCCAGTCTTCGCCATCAGCTGTGGCTGCCCATAGGGCAATGGGTCCTGTGTCCGTGGTCAGGCGCATGGAGCGGAGCACGTCGAGTCCTTCGGTCCGGTGCCGGAACAGATGCAGGAAGGTGTACTCGTCGGCAGTCACCTCGTGTGTCAGCTGGCGCACGAGGTCCAGGGGGCAGTCGGCGTGCTGTACCAGGGTGCGGAGGTTGTAGTGGGGGATGCCCCGCCTGGTCGTGTTCGCGGGATCTGCCACCTGGCTGCGGACCACGTCCCAGTCAAGCGGATACCACGGGTCCTCGGCCAGGGCTCGGCTGTGGGCGAGGAGGCGGCTCGGGCGGTCGCGTTGGGCGGAACCGCCGTAGCCGTGGCGTGAGGAGAGTGCGGCGCAGGCCTCGTCGAGGAAGCCGTCCATGCGTTGGGTGAGCACAACGGCTCGCTCCAGCGTCTCTTCCGGGTTCTCCTGGCCGGTCGTGGCCAGTCTGTACCACTGCCGCTCATTGGGCCGGAGCGGGGCGGTGACGAGCGCCTCGGTGAGCAGATCGGCGCGGTCGGCGCGGGCCAGCAGCAGTCCGGACACGAGCTGCTGGTAAGGGCCGAGCTGCGCTGCGCCATCCGCGGTTCGGGCGCGCAGGGCCAGCATTATGTGTTCGGGCTCGGGCGCGTCGAAGCGGCGCGCCAGCTCGCGGGGGTGGACACGCTCGGCGATGCGCTCGGCCAGCGCCAGCGTCTCAGTCAAGCGCGGGACGGGTTCTGTTCGGCCGGGCGCGAAGGGGTGGCCCGTCAGGACGTCGAACTGCTGGCGTGGGGTGAGCCGGTCTTCGCGCAGAAGAAACAGGTTCGTTTCCGGGTCGTCCAGTTCCAGCAGCGCTGCGATGATCGCCCCGTCCGGAGCGGGCGGGCATGGACCATCCCGGTTCATCCGTACACGGTCTTTGGCGAGCTCCCTGCGTACGGCCAGGTCGCCGTGGCGTATCAGCGCGCGTGCCGCGGTGGAGCAGTATGTGGTCTGCTCTGCGAGCAGCTGCCGTCCGTCCGGTCCCATCCAGCGGACGATCCGGTCTACAGCTGATTCGGGGGCGAAGTAGATCATCCGCTGCAAGGGCCCGTGGATGACCGTCCACTTAGGGGGCGGCGGGCACTGTCCGCCGCGGGCGGCCTCCTCAGCGGTGTCGGCCAGCTCCGCCATGCTGCCCGGGAAGTCGGCGGCTATCAGCGCCACGGCATGCATCCAGCGGTCGCTGTCCTCGCCGAGTCGTTCCTCGAGCAGATCGCCGGCCCATACGGAGCCGTCGATCTCCAAGGCGGCCTGCGCCGGTGTGGCTTTCCACCAGCGTTCTTGGAGCTCAGAGGGCATGGACATCTGTGATTCTCCTGGTCCTGCGCGGCGCATCGCGTCCAGCGCTTTTGTGTTGCACGTGACCGATCATGGCGCACCGGGTCTCCCGACCCGTGGCGGACCAGATGGCATGAGCCGCCGGGCCGCTCCCGAAGGCCACCACGCCACCCACTTGCACTCGGGCCGGTCTGCTCGCGAGTGTGACGGGCCTGCGGTACCGGCCCCGGACTGCCTCGTCGGCTCTTCAGCCTTTGGCAGAGCAGCGGGAATTGATCCGGTGAGCCTGGATGCGGCCGGGGTCTCGTACGTTTGCGGGTTGTCGTCACCAGTACCGGGGGTGGTGTCCTCCCATATCGGCGATTCGCCGTCCCTCCTGGGGCAGATCTCGCCTTCTGCGTCGGCAGCCCAGTAGCGGAGGTGGCCGTGAAATGCATGGTCCGTGCCGATCAACGCCGACAAGGTCTGCAGTCGCCTGTCGACCTCGATGCGTTCGACACTGGGGTCTCGCACCTGCAGGTGCTTGATGGCCTGTGGCCGGCCCTGGTCGTCAGTGCCGGCGTCGGCGTCCGCGGCGAGCATCCAGCGCACCCGGTAGGCCAGATTGGCCAGTTCCCGCTCGTCCAGTCCGTGCGGCGCGACGTGGATCCCGCCCTGGTACGCGTCCTGTTCGATCAGCTTTCGCAGCTGTGCGAGCGGGACCGGGGGGTGCAGACGGATGGTCCCCTCGGCGGTGTAGTCCATGACTCCCTCTTGTTTCCTCTCCCTTGGTGCTCTGTGAGATGCCTTCGCCGAAGGCTCCTCGGTGCTTCCGGTCGGGATGCCTGTCCCGTCTGTCGGTCTACCGGCTTCGGCTGATGAGGGCGCGCAACTCGGCGCGGGGGTCGACGGGGTGGATCCGGGTCTTGTTGAGCCATTCGGCCGAGCGGATGCCGGAGAGGAACATGTCGCGCATCTGCGAGACCGCCTCGCTCCTCGCCTCGGCGGCGCAGTCGCGTCCTTCCGCGGAGTCACCGGCGGCCGCCAGTCTCTGAACCAGCTGCCGCTGCCAAGCGCAGATGCGATCGAAGGCGTGCATCTCGCCCTGCGAGGACCCGGCGTGCTGCAGAGCGACGAGATCCCACTCTTGCTCCTTGGACAAGGAGATGTCGGCGGAGACCCAGCTCGTGGCCACTTCGGCTGCTCGCTGGGCCAGTTCCTCGTCGCTCGTCTCCGAGGCGGAAGCGGGGGTTTGTGAAGGTGCGGCGTTCATGATCGCGAGCTTATCGTCTGAATGACGATAATTGCAAGGCGTGATTCCTGCCGCAGGATGTGGCCACCATCCTCACCCCGCCCGAGGGCAAGGCCCGGTGGACGCCTGACGAGGCCACACACCGCACTGGCCGGGATGAATCGGTGGCGACCACGGCCGCGACCAACCTGCTCCGCAGGCCGGACGTCGCCTACCTGGTCACCGCCTGCCACGCATTCGTCGCGGCGGTCGGCCGGGTCGTCCCCAGCACGCACGATCGCCAGCTCGGCGAGGACGAACGCACCATCGTCCACGAGAATGTCGCTCGCGTCAGGGCGACGTTGGACTGGATCAAGACCGCGGTGGACACCGGCAAGGTCGACGTCGACGGCGAGCCGGTCCAACTGCTGCAAGGTGAGCAGGCGATGCCGCGTGCTTCCGGGCGCAGATCCCCGCCGCCCAGCGACACACCGAGACCCCCTCCGCACCGGGCGCGGGAGTGCCGATCCTCACCCACACCTGACGTTGCGCCACGCAAACTCTACGCACGCTCACCATGGCGCCCGCATCTCTCACCTGGCCGGACGCGCAGAGCGCCCAGCACGACGAGCAGACAGCCACGGCTCCTCTGGAGCCCAGAGCCTGCCCTGCGACTCAGTCCAGAGCGCGTAACACGATCATGAGTCGTCACATAGGCAGGCTTGTTGTCACTGTGACTGAGTCAGCGGGCGTTTGGCTTGGCCAGTTGAGCGCCGAGGCCGGGTGGGGGCGGCCGGGGACTGTCGGTGGCTGGTGGCAGGATCGCTGGTATGAGCCTTGTTCGTACCACTCCGCCGCGGCCGGTCGACGTCGCCGCGGTCTTTCCCGAGTTGGCTCCGTTGGCGCGGACGGCGATGCGGCTGCATCCTCGTGCCGGGTCGCCTTCGGTGTTCGAGAGTTCAGTGGGGGGTCCGTTGTTGTGGCCCGCTGAGGAGCCGTGGCCGCACTGCGACGGCTCGCACCCGGGCAGCGGCAGGTGCAAGTCACCCGCAGAAATAAGGCTGGAGCGGCGCAGGCGGGCCCGACTGCACCGTGATCCCCACGGCCCTCAGTACACGCCCGAGGAGGAGGCGATCAAGAAGCGGAACGACGCGGTGTTCATGGAGCGCCTCGACGCCGGGCCCCCGTGGCCCGCGGAGAGCCCGGTGCCCATGCTGCCCGTGGCCCAGCTGTATCTGCGGGACATACCCCTGTTGCGGCCGCCCGGCGAGGCCGATCTGCTCCAGATTCTCTGGTGCCCCTACGACCACGAACCGGATTACAAGCCGTCGACCGCGCTGTTCTGGCGATCCGCCGGCGCGGTCGGCGACATTCTCGCCACACCGCCGGAACCGTATGAGGCGGACCACGACGGCTACGTGCCGGAGTCGTGCCTGCTCGCGCCGGAGCAGATCACCGAGTACCCCAACAGCCTCGATCTGAGCGCGGAGGTGCGGCAGCTGCTGGGGGACTGGAGCAGATGGCAGGCAGCCGGCGTCGGCGTGGACAGCTCGTACGCTGACTATCCGGCGGAGTTCTATGACTCTGAGCTGGCTGACGCTCCCGGCTGGAAGGTCGGCGGCTGGCCCCCGTGGGGCCGCACCGACCCGTATCGCCGATTTTGCTCTGTCTGCGACGCTCAGATGGTTCCGCTGCTGACCATCGCCTCCTTCGAATGGGACGGTGGTACGCGCGGCTGGGCGCCGTACGAGGATCAAGCCGACGCGTTTGCCGCCAGTCATGTCGCCGGCCACGACCCCGCGCAGCCGACCGCGGTCGAAGTCGGCAGCGCCGACAATCTGCAGCTCTACGTCTGCCCGGCATCTCCGGAGCATCCGCATACTGACCTGATCCAGTGAGCGGTCGTCAAGTTCTCTTTCGCGAGGCCACACACACCGCAACAGCTCTGGACGGGGTTCGGGTTCGGCCGGCCGCGCGGCTGTCGGGGGCTCAAACACTCCCTGAACATCAAACCGGCCGGGCCGGCCGCCCGACCACAGCCAAGAGCGAAGTCCTTGGCCGTGACGTGGAGGGTACGTGTCGTGTTGCTGGTAGTGCCCTGGGCTCGCCGATGCCTACGGTCGCCCAGAAGGGCTGGGAGGCGTGGAAGTGACTGCTCAGGTCGTGCCAGGGCAGACCGGGGTGCTTGTGGCGCAGCGCCTCAGGGGCAGTGGTGTCCAGTCTGCATCGGGCGTCCCGCTCCTCAACGTATGCCATCCCGATCACCCTGCCCATACAGCCATCTTGCTCAACTCCTCTCCGCTGGCGGCGAGTCCAGGCGCGCCGACCGAGCGCGGCGCCGGGACGCCCCTTGAGCGGACTGCTGCCGGGCCCGGGCCGGGGAGTCTTGATCGAGAGTGCTGCATGCTCGTCCGACGGGCGCCTGTATCGGCGGCCGGGCGCCGACCTCCACGCATACCTGCTGGTACACAGCCACAGTGGCCGACGCCTCGACGCCAGGAACCCCGCCTTCCCGACCCCCTCCGTTTTCGGTGTCGTGGTTGTAGCCGTGCATACGGACGGCCAGGCCGTACGCATTGACTCCCGCTGCACCCCCACCGGAGCTGCCTGCCAGCACTGCGGCCGGCGGTCGGCACGGAACCCGGGACGGCGTGGGCAGCCGGCGTGGCCCACGCAAAATTCCTGACCATCGGGGGGTATTTCACCCGGGCGGTTGCGACTCGAATGCGCTCCCCGCGGGGAGGCACTTCACATGCCTGTGATCTTCTTCGACATCGGGGCGACCCTGGCGGATGCCCACCTGGAACCCGACGGCTCCCTGACAGTTCAGCCTCGACCGCGTGTCATGGCCGTGCTCGACGACCTCCGTGAGGTTCGCAAGGGCATCATCTCGAACCCAGGACCCGGCGACGGCGCCGCCGCACGGGCAGCGGCCGCGCTGCGGGAGACGTTCCCCGGGCGCTTCACGGACGAGGCACTGGTGCACTGGGGTGCGAAGGACAGCCGCAAGATCTTCGACCAGGCGGTCGCGAGCACCGGGGGAGTGGCGGCCGACGACTGCGTCTTCGTGGGCGATGACGCCCAGGAGCGTGCGTTCGCACGGGAGGCGGGGATGCGTACGGCGGCTGACCCGGTGTTCGCTCGTGCCGCGACGGAAGGCCGTCAGGTGTTCCGGACGCGCGTCGAGTTGCGGGACGGCCCGGGTCTGACGGAGTTGACCGCAGTCGTGAACGAGACCGAGGCCGCTGTCGTGGAGGTCGTCACCGAGCGGCTCGTGCTCGCCACGGCGACCACGCGGGGAGCCGAGGCGCTCGAGCGCGCAGGTTTCACGGTGGACCTGCGAGGACCCGTGGACGGCTGAGCGGCGTTGCGGATCCGCGACGACCAGGTCGGTTCGCGGGCAGGCAGCTGAACCGCCGGCGGACGCGCCGTACGAATCCCTGAAGGCGGCCGGGAAGAACGTCGCCCCCGACGGCCCGCGTGGTCGGCCCCGGCATCAGGTGCCGACCTCATAAAGTGCGCAATATGAGCACGGATGGTCACGAAGACCAGAAGAGCGCGGGTGAAGGCGGACAGAGCGATGACACCGAGCGCCGAGCGACCGAGAAGTTCATCAGTGACCTGCTGGCGCGGGGTGAGGCGGTGTACGAGGGGGAGGAGCCGACGCCGAGGACGACGCACGTCATCAAGCGCGAGGACGACGGACGGCTCACCGTCCGCCGTCTGCGCTTTCACCGCTGATGACGCCGATCGGTCAGTCGAAGCACCGCCGGACCAGAGTGAGGCCGTCGCCGTTCGTGCCCCGCGTGATCTCGTGCGTCTTGAGCCGCGAGGGGCTGACGTCGACGAACGCCGCTTCGGAGCGGTGCTCCTCGGGTACGTAGACGCGGCCGCGGCGGAAGAGGTCCTCGAGGTACGACGTGGCCACCCGTTCGGGGTCGGCGGGCCGCAGCGAGCCGCCGGCGGGATCGGAGCTCGCGATGCCGAAGCGTCGTTCCTCCGCGGGGGCGGCGAGGGTGACGGGCTGCGTGACGCCGTACGTCGCCCCCTGGATGGTAATGGCCGACAGTCCCTCCTGCTCACCACCGCCCGGCGTCGCCTCGGCCATTCCGGCGGCTCGGCGTGCCACCGCCGGCTCGGTGATGGCTGCGGCGGCCTCCAAGGAGAGGATGCCGTGGCGGATGAACGCCGAGCGCAGGGCCAGACCGTACTTGCCGCCGTTGCGGCGCAGGTCAGCGGCGATCATGTGGCCCGCGACCTGCGCGTAGTAGGCGGACACCACGGGCGCGGCCACGACGGCGTCCACCAGCAGCTGTCCCGCGATCTCCGCCGCCCTGCCCAGACCGGCCTGGTCCTGCAGGTCCTGCTGCCGGAAGATCCCGGCGACGATCTTCAGGAATGCGCCGCTGAACACCCGGGAGAACGAGTGCGGCTCACTGGAGAGCATGCTCGCGGGTCCGTTGGGCGGCAGCTGGACCGGGTCGATGTAGAAGAAGTCGTTCGACATGTTGCGCAGGCAGTCCGGGTCCACCGCGCTCGGGTGACCCTGCCGGATCGCAGCGCCCAGTTGCTCGGCCATCCTCGACACCCGCGAGGACAGTTCGAGGTTGCTCTGGGTCTCGGCCAGCACCGCGGTCCGCAGCGGTTCCAGGTGGAGAGAGGTCAGCAGCGCGCTGATGTCGCCGTAGGCTTCGTGCAGGGCGGCCGTCTCCGCACTCGCGGCGTTGAACAGCTGGGGACGCAGCGCGTCGAGGATCGCGTGACCTGTCTCGTGCGCGACGACCTCGGGGCTTTCGCACGCGGCGACCGTGACACCTGCCACCGTGCTGCGGAAGAACCACAGGCCTTTACGGTCGTAGAAGGCGTTGAGGTCGGTTCCCGCGTTGAGGTGCGCGGTGAGGGCCCGACCGACTGTCGGATGCCACTGGGTTCCGGTCGGAACCAGCGGACCCCAGGTCCGGCTGGCCCTGCTGAGAGCGTCGGCCGCCACCCAGTAGCGGAACGCCTCGGTGCCCGGCCCTGCGCCGTTCGGGTGCGGCGCGGCGTCCGCGATGGCCGTCGGGAAGGGTTGTGTGTCGAGCTGGGGAACGGGATGCGGTACGGGCATGTTCACCCGCGGAGGGAATCCGGGGTCGTCCTCGTACACCAGTACTGTCGGGATCATGGCTTGCTGTTGCTGCACCGTCATTGAGGCTCCATGAGCGGGGAGAGAGAGCGGGTTTGGGATCCCCCCGGGGAGGCTCTGAACCAAGAGCCCCACGTTCAGTACGAGGGCCCGGTTGCCCGGTGTCAATTCGAACAGAAGCGGGTGGGACCGCATGCGATGGGCAGTGGCGGCGCGTAAACGGCGGTCGCACTTGCGCGTGGCCTGTGTGCTGTCCCACCAGGCCCGGCGAGGAATGCGGCTGGACGGGTGACAGCGAAGGGCCGGCCCGGTATTGCCGGTGTGACCAGGAAGGGCCGCCTGCGGCGACCAGAGCCCATGGGAGCTGCGAAGCATCCGAAGGCCATCCGGTGACCGGGCACGGCACGGGCGACGGCACGCGGCCGCCCCGGGTGGACTGCCTCCGGCGCAACGCGATCCGCCCGCGCCACCGCGCAGGCGAGGAGCCGCGGCCGGCGATTGCGCCGGTTCACCGCGGGCGGCATCCGCAGCGCGGGACCCGGCGCCGCGGGCGCGCGTCCGCGACGGGACGTCCTCCGCGCAGAGGACCGGCCCGCCCGGCCTGCCGCACCCGGTGATGCTCCGTCAATGCGGCGCGCAGTGCCGCGGGAACGGAGGCGGCCAGGGCCGTGTGCAGCGCGTCACCGGCGAAGAACAGCGTCTTCCCCTCCGCCTGGAGCACATCGGCGCGCAACGCACGTTCCAGGCGGAGGGCGACCTCACGGCCGGAAAGGCCGCTGATGTGCACCACCTCGTCGAAGCGGAACCGTGGGCCGATGAGCGCGGCCTGCCGCAACAGGTCGGCGACCGGCCGGCCCAGGCGGTGAACGAGGTCACGGGCCACCCGGGCCAGGCCGTCCGGCAGTCCGTCCGGCAGGCCGGCGGGGAGCGCAGCCCCGCGCATCGCGGCGGCAAGCGCTTCGACGAGCAGCGCGGGACGCCCGCCCGTGAGGCGGAGCAGGTCCGGCGCGACGGCCGGGAGGCCGTGGCGGGCGGCCAGTTCCGCGACCGCAGGCACCGGCAGCGGACCCATCGTCAGGTGGTCGGCCTTCCGGATGACCGGAAGCAGGCCCTCGGGTGCACCCTCGTCCCCCACCGCTGCGACGAGCAGAAGCCGGTGACCGGAGGCAGCCGCGTACAGCTGACGAAGTGCCGCCAAGGTGGCCCGGTCCGCGAGGTGCGCGTCGTCGACCGTCAGCAGCAACGGCCGTCGGGCGGCCGTCCGCAGGAGGAAGGCCGCCGTGGCGTCGGGCCCGGTGCCGGACGGCCCGGTGCCGGACGGCCTGGAGGCGGACGGCCCGAAAGTGGCCCGCGCCGGTGCGTCCACCGGGTCCAGCAGTGTGTGCAGCTCCGGAATGCGTTCTCGCAATGGCTGTTCCAGGCCTGCGGCGGCCTCTCGGACGTCCCGGGGGCGAGCCGTGCCGCAGTACCGGGCCACGGCTCGGGCCAATGCCATGCCGCCGGGGAGGTGCGCGGATTCCGCGCAGTGCACCTGGACGACCGCGGCGCCGTGCCGCTCGGCGTGCCGGGCGAACTCCGCGAGCAGGGCCGTTCTGCCCATGCCTGCGGAGCCCTGGACCAGCACGACTGTCCGCCGGCCGGTGACCGCCCCGCGCCAGGTCCTGTGCAGCCGTTCGAGTTCGTCCGCACGCCCGACGAGTGCGCCGGGGACTCCGCCCGTGGAGGCGGGAAGTGCTTGACCCCGCTCCTGGGTCCCGGTGGGCCGGTTGCCGAGCACGGCCTGGTACAGGGCTGTGGTGCGGGGGTCGGGGTCCGTACCGAGTTCCGTACGGAGTCTGCGGCGCAGCGCGTCGAACGTCAGCAGCGCGGCACCCGGCGAGCCGAGCGCGACCTGGGCGCCGATCAGGGCACGGCACGCCATCTCGTCGTAGGGATCGGCGCGCAGGGCCGCTGCTGCGGCCTCGGCCGACTGCCGGTGGTCTCCCAGGCGTGCCGCTGCCGACCAGGCGGCGTGCCGGGCTCGGTGCAGCAGCAGGTCCACCTCGCGTTCGAGGTCCTCGGTCCACGGTGCCTGCGGCAGCCCCTCCGCGGCCTCTCCGGCCGTGAGCAGGTCCAGCGCGCGCCGCGCCGTGACGTCACCGAGGGCCGGTTCTCCCCTCGCCAAGTGACGTTCGGCGGTGGCCACGAGGCGCGTGGCCTCGTCCAGGTCGACGCGCCAGCCGGTGGTGTCCAGCCGGTAGCCGGCGCCCACACGCTCCAGGCACCGGCCGACCAGCCTGCGCAGCCTGCTGATCAGGGCCGCGACGGTCTGCACCGCGCTGGGCGGGGCCTCGTCGGGCCAGAGGGCGTCGATGATGGTGGGGATGCCGACGATCCGGTTGCGGCGGGCGGCCAGAAGTCCCAGCAGTGTGGCGGCTCGTCCGCGGGGGACGTCCGGAAGCGGCTCCGACAGCGACGGTCCGACGACGGTGAGCGGGCCGATCAGGTGCAGCCGGATGTCACGGCCGCACGGACGGCGGGGCGAAGGCGACGGCGAAGGCGTGGGCGAGGGCATGGTGGCGGCTCCTTGCGGGGCGGGTGGCGGTCACGCCCGCGTCTCACCGTCACCCGGGCGGTCGGCCCCGTACCAGTGACGCTCGGGACGGGTCTCCCTCGGTTCCGGCCACCGTGCGGCGTCGCCGCCCCGGGATCCACGCGGCGACCGATGTCCGGAAACGTGGGGAACGGGGCCCGTCGACAAGCCACGGCTCCCGCGCCGGCAGCGGTTGCACGAGGGTCCAGCGGATCCACCGTCCGCCGAGTCCTCCGAAGGGTCCCCACGATGTCTTCCACGCACGCCTCAGAGCACAGGATCCTCAGACCGCTGGCGACCGGCCTCGGCTCGTACTACGTGACTCCCACCGGACCTGCGGCGCAGCCCCCTCCCACAACGGTCCGGACGGCCGTGCTGGCGCTGCCCGCCGAACCGCCCAGCGTACGGACCGCCCGTCACTGCGTCGCGGACATCGTCACGTACTGGGGACTCGACGCGGACGCCCGGGCCGCAGCCGAGCTGGTGGTCGGCGAACTGGCCGGCAACGCCGCCCGTCACGGCCGCTCCGAGATGGCGATCCGGCTGACCAGCCGCGACGGCGGCCCGCACCTGACGGTGCGTGACTCCGGCCGGCCCCGGCGCGAGCGGCGTCGTTCCGGTGACGGCGGCCCGGACGAACACGGCCGGGGACTGCCGATCGTCCGCTCCCTCGCTCAATCCGCCGTGTTCAGCCGGGGCCCCTGCGGGTGGCGCGTGGATGTGGTGCTGCGGCTGCCGGATCCATGATCCGGAGGCCAGGCAGTGGACGACGGCGCACCGTCGGAGCACGACCGCCCCCTCGTGCTCACCGGGTCCGCACGCCTCGGCACGGTTGGCGAGAGGGCACGGGCTGACGCCGGTCGTCGCGGGTACGGCCGCCCGTGCAAGTCGTGTGCAAGACCTACTCGGACCCTGGTCGACGGGTCTTCCGACCGGGCGGACCGGGAACTCCAGCCCGGTCGGAACACCCGTACCCATGCTGCCTGTCCGGAGGACCCTGTGAGCACGAGCGGTGGGCGCCGCCTTCCTTGGCCCGAGTGGTTCAGCGAGTTTGCCGCCACGGCGATCCTGCTGTTCGTGATGGTCGCGTTGTTCCGGGTGCTCTACGGCACGGACAGTTCGGTGGCCCACGCGCTCCCCGCGGCAGGGGGCAGGCTCGCGATCGACGCTCTGGTGAGCGGCGGCACCGTGGGCCTGCTGGTCGCCTCTCCCTTCGGGCGGCGCTCCGGTGGCCACCTCAACCCGGCCGTCACGCTGGCCTTCTGGCTGCTGCGCGCCCTTTCCGGGCGTGATGCGGTGGCCTACGTCTTGGCCCAACTCGCGGGATCGGCGGCCGGTGTGGCGGCAGGACGCCTGCTGTGGGGCGAGCGGGCGGCGACTCGGAAGGTCGGCTACGCCACCGTCAGGGCGGCCGACGGTGTGCCCTGGAGCCTGGTCTTCGCCGCGGAGGCCGCGGCCACGGCCATGATGCTCGCCGCCGTGGTCCTCGTCGCGACCCGGCCTCGGCCGGTCCTCCCGGTGCCCGTCGTCGTTGCCGGTGTGGTCGCCGGGCTGATCCTGCTGGTCGGCCAAGGGGCCGGCGGCAGCTTCAATCCGGCCCGGCAGTTCGGCCCGGCACTGTTCGCGGGGGACGTCACCTGGCTGTGGGTGTATCTGACGGCACCGCTCGTCGGTGCCGGGGCATTCGCCCTGGTGCGGTCCCGGGTGCGGACGGCATTGCCGCTGCCCTGCCCCCTGTGCGAGCGGCATTCCTGTCACGTCCCGGTCCGCCTGACCGCGGCGGAGTCGTAGCGGCGTCCCCGCGCCGTGGCCCACAGCCGGTGGCCGGATCCGTGGGATCCATGGCCCGTCCACCCGCCATCGTCGCCCACGGCAGGGCGGTTGGTACCGGACGTGCGCGCGGGAGCCGACCCCGGTCCCCGCGTGCGAACCCCGAAGGATCCGAAGCATCCGAGAAAGGCTTTCTGCGATGTCCGACACGACTCCCCTGAACCCCCGGGGGCCCGCGATGAACTCCGCGCCCTCCCCGGTGGCGAAGTCTCGGCCGGAGTTCCTGGTCGCGCTGGGTCTGGCCGCCGGTCCCGTGGTCGCGCTGGGCTTCACCCGGTTCGCCTACGCCCTGCTGCTGCCCGCCATGCGCGAGAAGCTGCACTGGAGCTACGCCTCCGCCGGAGGCATGAACACCGCCAACGCCCTGGGCTACATCATCGGCGCCGCCACCGCGGCGTGGTGGTCCCGCCGCTTCGGCGCCCGGGCGGCGTTCGTGTGGTCCATGGTGATCAGCGCCGCGGCCCTGCTGGCCTCGGCGTCCACCGGGGACCTCGCCGGACTCGCCGTCCTGCGGTTCGTCGGCGGTCTGAGCACCGCGGTCACCTTCGTGGTCGGCTCGGCGCTCGCTTCCCGCGTCCACAACGGCGGTCAGCAGTCCCGCTCCGCGGCACTCGTAGCCGTCTACATGGCGGGCGTGGGCATCGGTGTGGTCCTCTCCGGCGTCGTGGTGCCCGCGGCGCTCACGGCCTGGGGTGTGTCCGGCTGGCAGGCCGGATGGCTGCTGATGGGCGTCCTCGCGCTCGTCGCCGTCGCCCCCGCGGTCTGGGCCTCGCGCCATGTGCCCGAGGCGACCGGCGCGGCGGCCGCCCAGCGTGGCAAGGCCGGTCTGAAGGTGCTCGCACCGACGTTCGCCTGGTACGTGCTGTTCGGCGCCGGCTACGTGTCGTACATGACCTTCGTCATCGCCTTGCTGCACAGCCAGGGCATGAAGACCTGGGGCACAGCGACGTTCTTCATCGTGCTGGGGGCGGCCTCCGCGGCCGCGACCCTGCTCGTGTGGGGCCGGCTCATCGGCCGGCTGCGCGGCGGCACGGCGCCGGCGCTGGTGTCCGTCGTCGTCCTGGTCGGTGTGCTGCCGGTGCTGCTGTGGCACGGCACGGTCGCCGCGATCGTCTCGGCGGTCGTCTTCGGCGGCTCGTTCATGGCCGGGCCCACCGCCGTCACCGTGCTCGCCCGCCGGATGCTGCCCCAGCACGCCTGGACCTCCGGCATCGCCCTGCTGACCGTCGCCTTCAGCGTCGGCCAGGCGGTCGGTCCGCTGGTCTCCGGCCTGCTGTCGGACTCCTCCGGCGGCATCGCCAAGGGCCTGTGGCTCTCCGTGGTCCTGCTGGCCGTCTCCGCCGCGGTCGCCCTCGTCCAGCGCGAGCGCGGTGCCGTCGAGCACCGGCACCAGGACGCCACGGCCCCCCTCCCCGTTCCCGCCGACCGGTCCGCCGTCGAGCGCTGACCGGCCCACAGCTCCGAGGAGTCCCCGCCATGTTCCACCGCATCCTGGTCGCCGTCGACGGTACCGATGCCTGTCACAGTGCCGTCGAAACCACCGCCGAACTCGCCTCGCTGACCGGCGCGACCGTACGGGTCCTGCACATCGACACCTCCGACGTGGTCTACGACACCGTGGTCCCACTGGAGGACGACCCGACCGCGCACCGGACCCTGCAAGGCGCCGTGTCCGCCCTGCGGCAGGCCGGCGTCGAGGCCGACGGCGAGCTGCTCGACGGTCTGGTGTCCGATGTGGCACCCGCCGTCGAGCAGGCCGCGGAGCGCTTCGGCGCCGATCTGATCGTCGTCAGCCCGCACCACCGTGGCCGCCTCGCGTCCTGGTTCGCGCCGAGCGTCAGTGACGCCATCGCCCGCACCAGCGAGACCGCCGTACTCCTTGCTCCTGGAAGGAGCTGACATGCCCACCCGCGACGTGCTGGTCACCGAGCGGGCGGGCATGACCCGCTCGGTCGCCGTCGGCTCGCACCGACTGGTCGCCGACGAGCCGGCCCCGTACGGCGGCGACGCGGGACCGAATCCCTTCGAGTTCGTTCTCGCCGGCCTGGGGACGTGCACCTCGATGACCCTGCGGATGTACGCGGACCGTCATGCGTGGCCGCTGCGCGACGTCCGGGTACGGCTGCGGTTCGACGGTCCGGCCGTCGTCCGGGAGATCTCCCTGGAGGGGGATCTCGACGACGACCAGTGGCACAGGCTCATGTCCGTGGCCGAGCGCTGTCCCGTCAACCGGCTGCTGAGCTCGCCGGTGCCGATCACCACCGTGCCCGTGGAGAACAGTGGGCACACCGCCGAATCGGCGGACACCGTGCAGAAGCAGAAGTAACGGCGCAGAAGCAAGAAGCAAGAAGCAAGAAGCAAGAAGCAAGAAGCAAGAAGCAGCGGCAGGCGGCCCCCGCCCCGGAGAGGCCGCCCCGGCCGCACCCTGGAAAGGCGACGCGCACCATGCGCCAGATCGTCCTCGTCCGGCACGCGGAGACGGCGTGGAACCGGTCCCGCAGGTACTACACCGGGCAGGACGACCCCACACTGACGCCCGCGGGCGAGAGCGAGGCCGCGCTCCTGCGCCCGCACCTCGCGGTCCACCGCGACGCGCACGTGCTGTGCAGTCCGGCGCTGCGAACCCGCCGTACGGCGATGCTCGCGGGGCTGGAGGCCGGCTTCAGCGCGGATCTCCGGGAGTGGAGCTACCGGCTCCCCGACGGCCACACCGTCGACGACGGCTGTGCGGCGGCGCCGTGCCGCCACGACGTGTGGGACAGCGCGCTCCGGTCGGGACCGTGCACGGGCGAGTGCCTGCCGGAGGTCACCGCGCGGGCGGACTACGTCCTCGACTGCGCCCGACGTCTGCTGGCCGGCGGCAGGGACGTGGTGCTGGTGACCCACGGCAACCTCATCCGTATCCTGACTGCCCGGTGGCTCGGCCTGCCCGCCGGCGCGGGCGCGCACCTGGCCCTGCGGACCGCCTCCATCGGGCGTCTCGCGATGTACGACGCCAGGCCCAGTCTGCTGGGATGGAACTTCAGCCCGGCCTTCGACGTGCTCCCCGTTCCTGCGCCGCAGACGCGCCCGGACCCGTTCTCTCCGGCCGAGAGCCGACCTTGAGGCAGGAGCCTGGCTCGTTCGACGGGCGTCACTGGGGCCGGTGGTTCCCGACTCGCTTGTGAGATGGGTGAACGCCTGGGGGAAGTCGGCGAGTTGCTCTGCCGACTGGCCGATCCGGCACGGTGGACGCCTCGTTCGACCGGTGCCTGGCTGGGCCGTGCCCTGTTCGAAGGGCGGTCCGCGGAGCGCACCTTGCCACGGACGACGAGGGGTGATTCAGGCTGGTCGGCGCGGTGCGGGCGGGCATTCACTCGCCGAACAGCCGGTCTCCCGGCCCGGCAGCGTGACGACGCGGCGTACCGCGACACTCGCGGATGCCACGCGGAAGCCCCGCCGCGTCGATGAAGGCGAGTCCGGCCGCGTCCACCGTGATGCTTGCTGCCTGCTCGACGCGGACGTCAGGGCGGAACGCCGGCGATGTCGAGTTCGGCTCACGGGTTTCCTCCGGGTCGGTCGGTGAATCCTGTGGCACGCGGGGGTGTGGGCCGCTCACCTGTCCCAGCCTTCGCCGTTCCCGGCCCGCCGGCATCGGGGTCAGCGCGGATTCGCCGGTTCGCTCCCGAGGGTGAGGACCGGAGGACGGCGCCGCCGTGGTGTCCTGTCGTGAGTCATCCCTTCGCGCCGTGCCGCTCCAGGGGCAGCGCAGCGCGGACGAGGAAGCCTCCTTCGGGACGTGGGCCGGTGTGCAGGGTGCCCCCCAGGGCGGCGACGCGCTCGCGCATGCCGACCAAGCCGTGTCTCCCGCCGGCCGGCAGTACGGTCGTCGCGGCACCGGAGGGCCGTCCGTCGTCGCGCACCGTCACGGTCAACAGGTCGTCCCGCCATTCCAGTACGACGTCCGCGCGGGTGAGCCCCGCGTGCTTGAGGCTGTTGGTCAGGGCCTCCTGTACGACCCGGTAGGCGGTGAGTCCGGTTCCGGCCGGAACCGGCCGGGGGGTGCCGAACGACGTCCACCGCACGCGCAGCCCGGCCTCGCGCACGGCGCCCAGCAGGCGAGGGATGTCCGCGATCCCACGATCCCGCCTCCCCTCCGCCCCGGTCTCCTCCTCGGCGCGCAGCACCTCCAGCAGACGGCGGAGTTCGACGACGGTGGCCCGGCCCGTCTCCTCGATGGTGGCGTGCAGTTCGCGGATCCTGCCGGGGTCGCTCTCCCGGATCCGCCCCGCGGCGGCGGCCTGGATGACGATGAGGCTGACGTTGTGGGCCACGATGTCGTGCAGCTCTCGGGCGATCCGGGCGCGCTCCTCCGCGACGGCGGTGCGTGTCCTCGCCCGCTGCTCCCGTTCCGTGTCGGAGGCGTACTGGGGCGTCCTCGCCGCCGTGGCCCGGCGCACCCGCTGCGGGCATCCCATGACCCACCCGAACGCCAGCGCGCCCACGACCGTCGCGATCAGGCCCGTGGACGCAGTGGCGTCCCCGAGCGGCCGGGACAGCATGAGCACGGTGGCGGCGGCGCTCACGAGAGACAGGGCGAGCAGTGCGGCGACGGCGGGAGGGCGCACGCGCCATCGCGCGGGCACCGCCCGGCCCATGGTCTCGCCCGTCATGGAGTCCGTCACGGAGCCAGTCATGGAGTCCGTCATGGAGCCGGTCATGGAGTCCGTCGAGGAGTCCGCCATGGTGTGGGTCATGGAGACAGTTCCTTCCCGCGCCGGAGCTCTTCCCGGTCCAGTTCCGGGCAACGTGTCGCACCGCTCGGCGCCGTTCGGGAAAAGCCTCGGAGAATCCCCCGCATTTCCGGACGGACACATCTCTGCCGGATCCGAGGGAATCACGGCCGGATGCGCGCGGCCGTCCTGCCTGTCAGCCGCCGGCGCCGGCCATGCGCTCCGCGGTGTGGGCGGTGCGTGTGGTGCGGAACCGCGCACGGTAGGCACCAGGGGTGACACCGAGTCCGCGCTGGAAGGCGCGTCGCAGGGTCTCCTCGGAGCCGAAGCCGGAGCGCCGGGCCACGACGTCCAGTGGGTCGGTGCCGGACTCGAGCAGCGTCTGGGCCGCCTCGATCCTGATCTGCTCCACGAAGTGGGTGGCGGTCGTGCCGATTTCGGCGCGGAAGAGGCGGGTGAGCTGCCGCACGCTCATGCCGGTCCGGCGGGCCAGGGCGTCCAGGCTGTGGTCGCTGGCCGGGTCGGCGGTGACCGCGTCCAGAGCCGCCCGTAGCGTCTCGTGCCGGGGCTGGCGCGCCGCTTGGCGGACGCTGAACTGCGACTGGCCTCCGGGGCGCGCCATGAAGACGACCAGATACTTCGCCGCCGCGCGTGCCACCTCGGGCCCGAAGTCCTCCTCGACCAGGGAGAGGGTGAGATCGATGCCGGAGGTGACACCTGCCGAGGTGATGGTCTTGCCGTCCCGGACGAAGATCGAGTCCCGGTCGACGTCGATCGCGGGGAAGTTCTCCGCGAGTTCCGCCGCGAGGCACCAGTGCGTGGCCGCCCGGCGTCCGTCGAGCGCTCCGGTGGCGGCGAGCGGGAACGCGCCGGCGCACACCGAGGCGACCCTGCGTGAGGGCCGCAGCAGACGGCTGATCCCGGCGATGAGCTCGCGATCGGCCACCGCCGCCCGCCAGTCGAACCGACCGGGGACGATCAGGGTGCCGATCCGGCCGGAGACCTCTTCGAGGGCCGTGTCCGCGGCGAGCCTGGCCCCGGCCGTGGTGTGCACCTCCCTCCCGCTGCAGGAGGCGGTGAGCAGCCGGTAGTCGGCGCCGTGATCGTTGGCCGAGGCGTAGACCTCCAGGGGGCCGGTGACGTCCAGCAGCTGGACGCCGTCGAAGAGCACCATCACCACCGGGTGCGGCCGACTCCGCTCCGTCCGACCTTCCATGACCACAGCGTCCGTCCGCTGTCCCCTCGGGGCAAGGGGGGCGAGGCGGTCGCGGCCCGGCGTTCGCGTCGTACCGGATCAGCCGTCCGTGGCTGGCTCGCCGGGTACGGGGCGACGGGCCGGCCGACGGATCCGGAAACGCGCCCGATAGGCGCCGGGGGTCATGTCGAATGCCCGCACGAAGGCGCGGCGCATGGTCTCGGCGGAACCGAAACCGCTTCTCCGGGCGACGAGGTCGAGAGGGTCCGTTCCGGTTTCCAGCAGTCCCCGTGCGGCTTCGAGGCGGATCTGCTCGACGAACCGGGTGACCGTCGTGTCGGCCTCCTTGCGGACCAGCCGGGTCAGGTGGCGCACGCTGACGCCGGCCCGTGCCGCGAGCGCGGACAGGCTGTGGTCCGCACCCGGTTCGGCGGTCACCGCATCCAGCACGGTGCGCACGGCGGCGCTGCTGCGGTAGCGGGCCTGCATGCGCACGCTGAACTGGGACTGGCCGCCGGGCCTTGCCATGAAGACCACCAGGAATCTCGCCACCGCCCGGGCCGCCTCCGGCCCCAAGTCCTCCTCCACCAGGGAGAGGGTCATGTCGATTCCCGAGGTGACACCGGCGGACGTGACGTACCGCCCGTCCCGCACGAAGATCGACTCACGGTCCACCCGTACCGCGGGGTAGCGGGCGGCGAGGTCGTCGACCAGTTGCCAGTGGGTGACGGCCAGGCGTCCGTCGAGCAGCCCGGTCGCCGCGAGCGGAAAGGCTCCGGCACAGACCGCGCTGACCCGCCGGGCGGAGCGTGCCAGCCGCGCGAGGTGGCTGACCAGGTCGCAGTCCGAGACCGCCGCCCACCAGTCGGGGCGGCCGGGCACGACGAGGGTCCCGACGCGGCCGGTGAACTCCTCCAGGGCCATGTCGGCCGTGAGGCCCAGGCCCGAGGTGGTGGTGACCTCCTTGCCGCCGGGAGAGACGGTGACGATGCGGTACCGGCCGCCGTGCCGATTGGCGGCCGCCCACACATCCAGCGGCCCCGTGACGTCCAGGGCCGCGACCCCGTCGAAGAGGACCATCACCACGGTGTGGGGTGGGCGCGCATGTGCCGTGGCGGCGCGGTCGTTCGACGTGCTCATGCCGTTCATGGTCGCGTCGGGGCGCGCAGGCCACCACAGGTCACCAGGACAGGTGACCCTCGGATCGGGCCGCCACGTGCCCGCGTCCCGCCGCCGGTGAATCGAGCCGGGCCGGGGCCGCGACCTGCTGCCGGTGATGCGGGTCGGGCCGGGGCCGGCCGCGTCACCTGCTGATCCGCAGGAGGGATACGGCGGCGGCTCCTCACCCCTGCGGCGGAGGCGCGAAACCGCTCGCGAGGCAGAGGAACGGCTCTGGGGACGACACCACGATGAGAACAGGAACCGGGCGGCCAAAAGGGCCGTCCGGCGCGTTGAAAGGGTGCAGCAGCATGCCGCACAGTTCATGGATCACCGACCGCGCTCGTCGCAGGGTCCGCCGTCGGGTGGCCGCGACGATCGGGGCGACTCTCGTCGCAGGGGCTGTCCTCGGGGTGGGGCAGGGTGCGCACGCCGACGGATGGGCCCCTCGCCCGTCGGAGCGGCACCACTCCTTCCCGGCCGAGCCGGTGATGCGCAAACTGACGCCGGAGGTGCGCGCCCAGCTCGACAACGCCATCCGGAACGTGCTCAGGACGACGAAGACGCCGGGTGTCACGGTGGGCCTGTGGGCGCCGGGAAACGGCAGCTACGTAAGGGCCTTCGGAACCGCTGACAAGACGACGAACGCGCCCATGTCGCCGGGGTTCAACATGCGCATCGGCAGTGTCACCAAGACCTTCACGGTCACCGCGCTGCTGCGTCTGGTCGATCAGAAGCAGGTGAGCCTGGAGGATCCGATCTCGCGCTATGTGTCCGGCGTCCCGAACGGCGACCACATCACGCTGCGTCACCTCGCCGAAATGCGCAGCGGTCTGTTCAACTACCTCCTCGATCCCGACTTCGGCAAGGACTATCTGACCGACCCCCGCCGCGTGTTCACCACGGCCGAGATGCTCGCCTACTCCTTCAGGCATCCGGTCGCCTTCGCGGCGGGCGGCAAGTACCAGTACAGCAACACCAACACCGTCCTTCTGTCGATGGTGGTGCAGAAGGTGACCGGGCAGCCGTTCGACCGTTACGTGGCCGAGCACGTGCTGAAGCCGGCTCACCTGAAGCACACGTTCATGCCGCAGGGCACCGAGTTCCCGGCGCCGCACGCCCGCGGGTACACCGACCAGACGGCGGACGGCTCGATCGAGGACGCGACGGACCGGAACCCGCTGGGTGGCCCGTCCGGGGCGATGATCTCGAACCTGGACGACATGCGGTCCTGGGCAGCCACGCTCGCCGAGGGGACACTGCTGTCCCCGGCCACCCAGGCCGAGCGGCTCACGATGAAGCCGACGGGTCTTCAGGGCGTGGGCTACGGCCTGGGAGTGTTCGACGTCCACGGGTGGATCGGGCACAACGGATCGCTGCCCGGCTACCAGACGGTGGTAGTACGTCTGCCCGCGGCCAGGGCCACGCTCGTCGTGCACACCACCAGTGACATCGACTTCCAGGGTGATGCGCTGGGCACGAAGTTCGCTCAGGCCGTCACGAGCATCGTGACTCCGAAGAACGTGTACACCCTCAAGCCCGCTGGCCCGGCGCACGGGTAACCGCCCACGAGCAGCGCGCGTCAGCCGGGCCGCCGCCCTCACAGGGCGGCGGCCCGGCTGACGTGTGACTCGGGCGGAGACCGACGTGTGATTCGGGCGAAGAGGTGACGCCCTCACATGTCCCGGCCCGACGGTCAGGAGCCTGCCGCCGGGCGGACCAGGCCGGTGTCGTAGGCGAGGATGACCGCCTGCACCCGGTCGCGCAGCTGGTACTTGTCGAGGATGTGCGCGACATGCGTCTTCACGGTGGCCTCGCTGACGTGCAGTTGCCGAGCGACCTCGGCGTTCGACAGCCCCCGGCTGAGTGCGCGCAGCACGTCCAGTTCCCGGGCGGTCAGCGCGTCGAGGGTCGGTGGAACGGCGGGCGGGGCGTGGTCGGCGAGGCGGGAGAAGCGGTCGAGGAGTCTGCGGGTGACCCGCGGCGAGATCACCGCGTCGCCCCGGGCGACCGTCCGGATCGCGTCCACCAGGGAGTCGGCGGGGCCGTCCTTGACGAGGAAGCCGCTCGCGCCCGCCCGCAGGGCGTCGTGCACGTGTTCGTCGAGGTCGAACGTGGTGAGAATGATGACGCGACTGGCTGAACCCGATTCGACGATGAGCCGGGTCGCGTCGACACCGTCCAGGCACGGCATGCGGATGTCCATCAGCACGACATCGGGCTGAAGCGCACGTGTGCTGTCGACGCCGGCCTGTCCGTCCCCTGCCTCCCCTACGACGATCATGTCGGGTTCGGCTTCGAGGATGAGCCGGAAGCCGGTCCGGATCATGGGCTGATCGTCGACGAGAAGCACGCGGATGGCGGTCATGGACCCTGTTCTCCTTCAGTCGTGCCACACTCGCTCCCGGCGGGCACCGGAACGGTGGCGTGAACGCAGAATCCGCCGTCCGGACGCGGTCCGGTGTGCAAGGCGCCACCGATGGCGGCGATGCGCTCCCGCATGCCCACCAGTCCGTGACCGGCGCCTCTGACCGCCGCTCTGGGCGTCGGCAGGATGGTGCCCGGCCGTCGGCCCTCGTCGCACACGCGCACGGTCAGGGACCGGTCCGTCCCCCAGTCGAGGCTGAGGCGCGCGCGGGTGTGACCCGCGTGCTTGAGCGTGTTGGTCAGGGCTTCCTGGGCGACACGGTAGACGGCGAGCTCGGAGCCGGCGGGCAACTGCGCGGGCTCGCCCCTGGACGTGAAGTCGACGTCGAGCCCGGCCGTGCGTACCGACGCCACCAGCCGGGGGATCTCCCGCAGCGTGGGCTGCGGCAGCTGCCGGCCCGGGGCACCGTCCTCGTTCTCGTCCGTCCGCAGCACGTGCAGCAACTGTCGCAGCTCTCCCACGGCCGCCCGGCCCGTCTGTTCGATGATGTGGTGCAGTTCGTGGGCCTTGGCCGCGTCGCGGTCCTGCACGCGGTCCGCGGCAATGGTCTGCACGACCATGAGGCTGACGTTGTGGGCCACGATGTCGTGGAGTTCACGGGCGATACGAGCACGCTCCTGAGCCACGGCTGCGCGGGCGTTCGCATCCTGTTCCCGCTCCAGGGCGGCGGCCTTCTCCACCGCGTCCTGAGCCAGCGCCTTACGGGCCCCGGACAGCCGGCCCAGCGCCCAGGCCGCGATTAGCAGGATCATCGTGGTGACGGCATTGGCCGTGCGGAAGCCGGGCTCGATCAGCGCCTCGGCGACGGCGACAGCGGGAATCACGGCCGTGACGACGATCGTGGCGACGCGGCGCGAGGACCGTACGGCGGTCAGGAAGGTGGCAACGGCGACGCCCAGGTAGGGCACCCCGATCGAGGTGCCTGCCGGTCCCACCGGCGGCGGAACATAGTGGCAGGCCTGCATGGCGCCGACGGCCGCGGCGACGGATAGCAGCACGGCCAGCGGCCACTTGCGGTGGACGGCCAGCGGGAGTCCCGACAGCAGCGCGAGCACCAGTCGCCATGTGTCGGGATGGCTCAGGGGTGGCCCGCCCGCGGGCTGCTCGGGGACGGCCAGCCCCCCGACCATGACGAGCAGGGCCAGGACCATGTCGACGACGGCCTGCGGCACGCGGCGCCGCGCGATCGAGTCGAGATAGGTCATGTATGTCACCGTAGACGCGCTTCGTCCACACGCCCTCTGCCGCGAGAGCGAGCCCGGAGCGGCTGCCTCGTCCTTGTGGCTGTCATCCCGGATGAGGAGCGCCACCGCGGTTCGCGCCGGCCGCGACCAGCGTGTGCTCCGTCCACCGGCCGATGCCCGCGCGCCGGCTCGCTCCGGCAGCCGATCCGCCGTGTCACCGGCACGGCCGGGGAATCGGCGATCCGTCCGGGCATGGTGGGAACGGCGGCGCTCGCGGCAGTGGCGGCACTGGTTCCGGCACGGGCCGTGCTGCGCACGCGTCCCGTCGAGGCGATCGGCACCAGGCAGTAACGCTTGACGGCCACGGCACGAACGATGAGCGGCCCGAGCGGGATGCGCCATGCGCGGCCGCTTCCCGGAACAGACCGAGCCCGGCTCCCTCGCTGAGGGAGCCGGGCTCAGTTGCCACGCGCCGACGGACTCGCGTCACCCGCGGACGGACGCGGCGTGCCGGTCCTGTTCCGGAAGGAACGTCGCCATCGCGGGTCCGGCGCTTTCGCGTGCGCCGTGCAGCTTGCGGCCTTCGACATCGACATCGGGCAGAACCCTGCGCAGCCACCTCGGCAGCCACCAGGCCGCGTCGCCGAGGAGCGCCAGCACCGCGGGCACGATCGCCATGCGGACGACGAAGGCGTCGAGCAGTACGGCGACGGCGAGGCCGAGACCGATCATCTTGACCGAGTCCTCGCCTGAGGCGATGAAGCTGCCGAAGACGGCCGTCATGATCACCGCGGCCGCGGTCACCACGCGTCCGCCGTGGTGGAAGCCGGTGACGATCGCCTGCCGTGATGTCTGCCCCGCCGCATGGGCCTCGCGCATCCGCGTGACCAGGAAGACCTCGTAGTCCATGGCAAGACCGAACACGATGCCCACCATGAAGATCGGCATGGTGCTCACGATCGGCCCGGTCTGCTCCACGCCCAGCGCGTCGGCCAGCCAGCCCCACTGGAAGACGGCGACGACCGCGCCGAGTGCCGATCCGATGGACAACAGGAACCCGAGGGCCGCCTTGAGCGGGACCAGAACGGACCGGAACACCAGCATCAACAGCAGGAACGCCAGGCCGACCGTGATGCCCAGATAGGGCAGCAGGGCCCCGTTGATCTTGGCGGAGAAGTCGACCTTCATACCCGTCTGTCCTGTGACGAGGAGCGGGGCACCCGTGGCGTCGCTCAAGTCCGCCCCCGCGTCCCGAATTCTGTGCACGAGGTTCTCGGTCTTGACGCTGCCCGGCTTGGTGCTCGGTACGACTGTGATCACCGCGGTGTCGTGGGCCGGGTTGAAGGTGGCCCTCCCTACGGCGGCCACACCGTCCATGCCTCGCACCGTGGACCTGACCTGCCGTGCCGCCGCGTCGGCGTGGTGGCTGCGGTGGGCGTCGACGACCACCGTCAGGGGGCCGTTGACCCCGGGTCCGAATCCTTCGGAGATCAGATCGTAGGCCTTGCGCTGTGTGCTGGCGGCCGGCATCGCACCCTCGTCGGGCAGGCCGAGCTTCAGGGACGCGGCCGGTACGGCGAGGGCGCCGAGGCCGATGACCGATGCGACCAGCACCGACACCGGCCGCCGCAGCACGAACCGCGCCCAGCGGGCGCCTACGGTCGACCGACCACCAGCCCGCTTCGCGGGTGCCCGGCGGCCCCGTCGGCCGACTATCCGCTTGCCCGCGATCGCCAGCAGCGCCGGGAGCAGGGTGAGCGCGACGATCACGGCGAGGGCGACCGTACCGGCCGCCGCCAGCCCCATTTTCGTCAGCACGGGGATACCCACCACGGACAGGGCCGCCAGGGCGATCACCACCGTGAGGCCGGCGAACACGACCGCCGAGCCCGCTGTGCCCGTGGCCCGGCCGGCGGCCTCCTCCCTGTCCCGCCCCTCGGCCAGTTCGGTCCGGTAGCGAGTGACGATGAACAACGCGTAGTCGATGCCGACCGCCAGGCCCAGCATCATCGCCAGGGTGGAGGTGGTGTCGCCGAGGTCGAGGGTGTGGGCGAGCGCGCTGATCGTGGAGACGCCGATGCCCACACCCAGGAGCGCGGTGAGCAGGGGCAGACCGGCGGCCACCAGCGACCCGAAGGTGAGGACCAGGACCACCGCAGCGATCGCGACACCCACGATCTCCGCCCCTGAGTCCCCCTCGTCCTGCTGTACGGCACTGCCGCCGACCTCGACGGTCAGTCCACCGGTACGCGCCTTCTGCACCGTGCTGAGCAGGGTGTCCTTGGCCGTCTCGCTCAAGGTGGCCGCTTGGGCCCGGTAGGTGACCGGCGCAAAGGCGGTGGATCGGTCCTCGCTCACGGTGCCGGCTCGGAACGGGTCGGCGACATCGGCCACTTGGGGCGAGCTGTGTCTGACCGCGGACAGGGTCTTCTCGATGGCCGCTCGGGTGCCTGGTTCGGTGACCTTGCGGCCGCCCGGCGCCTTGAAGACCACGCGGGCCGTCGCGCCGTCGGCCGCGGCACCGGGAAAGCGCTCCTTGAGCAGATCGACGGCCCGCTGGGCCTCCGTCCCCGGCATGGAGAACGAGCTCGGGGTGGGAGGCGTCGCCGCGGACGCCCCGAGGCCGGCCAGGACGAGGAGTGCGACCCAGGCCACGGCCACGCCGTACCGGTGCCGGAAGGCGAATCTGCCCACTCTGTAGAGAAATGTAGCCACGCGGCTGTGCTCCGCTCGCAGTCGATGTGCTCAGGAAAGGCAAATGCCCCGCTGGTCAGGGCACTCGTCCAGTCTTGGGCGCCCAGGCACCCAGTCCTTCCGCACTCACGACGAGCTTTGGGCTCAGCCGTGGGAATGAGCTGCATGCGAAGTCATCCACGAGACCGACACGGTCCCGGCCGACACGCGGGAGAGCCAACGGCCGGCCCGTGGGTGGTCGCCGCCGACATGGGCCCGACGCCGGGGGTCGTAGTGGACGAGTTGCCGCACCGTCCGCGTCCAGCACGTCCATCAGCCTGACCACATGGGCGGGGTCGCGCCCGCCGGTTAGCCGGTGCCGTCCGGGCAGCCGACGGCGGCCCGAGGCGTACCCGTCCTACCCTTCTATCCGGAGCTACGGCGGCCGGGCGGTGCTGAGTGGGTCAACGGTCCGGAGGCGGTGCGGCGGCCGGGAGGGACCTGCTGGGCGAAGGCCTGCAGCGCCACCGAGCTGTTCGCCGGCAGAACGGCCATCAGGCCGAGGTCCTGCGCCTCTGCGACCGTGGCTGCGGCTTCGCTGCCTTCGGGGACGAAGGCCAGGCGGACGTGCCCGTCGCCGGAGCCGCGGCGGTCCACCGGCGCGACCGCACCATGGGTGCCGTCCGGCAGGGTCACCCACAGCTGGAAGTCGTCGTACCGGACGAAGTCCGCGCCCTTCACCGGCCAGGGATAATGGTGTTCACCAGGCACGCTGGGAAGGATCCCCTGGTGGTTCCCGTGACTCAGAGGCACGCATGAATTGAACAGTGAGTCGGTCCACGCCTCGACGCCGTCGGCGTCCTTGATCGGCGTGCGCAGCAGATCCTCGGCGCGCCCGTAACCCAGTTCCGAGAGGGCGGGCAGGGTGAGCGGAAAGGCGTCGACCAGTTCGGCGGCCTCCTGCCGGAGCCGGTCCACCTTCTCGGGGTCGGCACAGAACTGCATGCTCCACTCGATGCCGACCCGGGCGCGGTACATCCGCCAGCCGCCGGATCCCTTGACCCACAGGCTGCCGCCGTGGTGCATCTCCCAGTGCTCGGAACCGTTCGGTCCAGGATCGACGGGCCTGGGCCCGTAGGGCAGGTCCGCGTCCTCCATCTCGCGAAGGATCTCGTGTGCCGTCTTCTTGGCGGCGCGGAACTGCGCGGACTCAAATCGTTTCGGGTGTTCGACGAGGCGGATCTTCCACGGATGGTTCTCCGATTCGATGCCGCCCGGCCGGAGTTCGGTGTGGGCCATGCCTTACCTCCTCGGACCGGCCCCACGGGCTGGCCACCGGCTCACGCGGCGGAATCTCCCCCCGGTTCAATCGTCCGCCTCGGATCGGTCGGTCGCGACTCGAGGAGAGGCACCGTCAGGTACGGGACCGGAGACGGCCGGGTGCACGACGGGCTGCAGGAGAGCAGGTCCGCTGTCGAAAGACGGCGGAAAGTGGCTCGTTGGTGCACGGACGATTGGGAGACCAAGGCAACGAGGCCACGCATCGGCGCGAGTTGCAGGCGTTCACTTGGGAAATTACCCTCAAATTGGAGCCCGAGAACTCCCGTGGCCGCGGCCTTTCGCGGGCACGAACCGTCAATACCTGCCGGAAATCCCATAACATGAGTGACGGCTTGGCCAATAGTGCCGCCGTCGACTCGAACTCCGGGTGCGCGCGGCCATGGAATTCCGACTGGGAGCCGATCTGTCACGGGTGCGGGGGCACATGCGGGCGGCCTTTCCCGGCCCCGCAGATACCGAGGGCGCCCTTCGCGGCCGCATGTACAAGATGCAGGCTCGCCCTGCGCGCCCACGCCGACCTGTGCGCGTGTCGGGTCCCCCGGCGGGCGCTGCCCAGGCAGGAGTCGGGAGCCGGCCGTGTTCTATTACGTGCTCAAGTACGTCCTTCTGGGGCCGTTGCTACGGCTGCTGTTCCGGCCGCGCGCTGAGGGGCTCGAGCACGTTCCGGCCAAGGGCGCGGCGATCGTTGCCGGGAATCACCTGTCCTTCGTGGACCCCCTGCTCATGCCCGCGGTCCTGGAACGGCGCATCACGTTCCTGGCCAAGGTGGAGTACTTCACAGCGCCGGGCCTCACGGGCCGACTGACCGCGCTCGTTCTCCGCGGTGCCGGGCAGATTTCGATCGACAGGTCGGGCAGAACCGCGGCGCAGGCGGCGATCCAGGAGGGGCTCGGAGTACTGGCGAAGGGAGAACTGCTCGCGATCTATCCGGAGGGCACGCGTTCCCCCGACGGCCGACTGTACAAGGGCAAGGTCGGGGTGGCGGTGATGGCGCTGGCCGCGCAGGTTCCGGTGATTCCGTGCGCGATGGTGGGGACGTTCGGGATCCGGCCCCGGGGGCGTGTCCTGCCGAGGCTGCGGCCGGTCGTGATCCGTTTCGGGGAACCGCTGGACTTCTCGCGCTTCACAGGGATGGAGCACCACAAGGCAGTGCTGCGGGCCGTCACCGACGAGATCACATACGCGATCTTGCAGCTGTCGGGCCAGGAATACGTGGACCGGTACGCGGCCGACGTGAAGGCCGGACAGGCGAAGGGGCAGCGGAGTTGAGGTTCCGCCGCCCTCGGGGTTGCCGATGTCCCATCCTCCAGTTGCATGGTGCGGATACTCTTCGGCCGTGCCGCGCGGACGGCGGCCAGGCAGATGATGAGCCGGATGCCCGGGTTGGTGGCGGTGGCGATCGCCTCGCCGACGTCCACGTGCCGCAACCGCGACCGCAGAGAGGCAATGGGGTTCTCTCGCTGTTTGCCGGTGACGGCCTCCCAGGCAGTGGTGATTCCTGTCGGGTGATGCGCTCGTGGTCGTCGCCTGCGGGGCGACGGCCGTGGCGGGCCCATCCGCACGACACGCCGACGTCGGTGCCGACTTCAGCGCCATTGGCGATCAACTCAACCAATCCATAGGCCACTTCACCATCCACCTTCCCGACCGTCGTCCCGCCCACGGCCGATGGCACGCCCTCCGTGACGGCCTCGGAGAGCCCGTCGGTCTCACCCACGCCGCCCGGACCACCGCCCCGCCGACCGCCGAGCCGCCCACGCCTGGTCGTGGGCCTCGCACCACGGCACCTGACACGCGCTGCTCCCGGATCGATCCGCGAGCCCGCGCTCCGCACGCTGCGCATCGACCGCGCCCTGCTGCACCGGAGGGCACGCGCGAGCGGCTGGCGGCCACGGTGCGCGCAGTGGCGAAGCTCAGGCTGCCCGGAGTGCTCGGCACGGTCGACCTTGTCGCGGAGGCAGGGGAGGTGCGGCTCATCACCACCCGTGGAACCTGAGACTGATCGCCGCGGTGTGGGGTGTCATGGCCGGCGTAATCGGCGAGCTGCTGGCCGTTTTTGCGGCCGACAGGGCCGAACAGTCCACGGATGTGGTCCCGCATCAGCCGCGCTGTGGTGCCGTCGCCGACCGGAAGGAGGAGCCTTGACACAACTGGCCCCCGCCCGTGCCACCCACCTCCTGTGCGCCTTGCTCGTGCTGACGACTCGAAGCCACTACCGACTACCGACTCCTACCGCAGGTAGCCAACGACCGGCACAAGCACCGCGGAACTGCGTCACCCGGCCGGGATCGGCTGGGTGAGGTTCACCGGGTTGCCGTCGGGGTCCTGGATGTGGGCGACGCGCTGTCCCCACGGCATGTCGTTGGGGCCGCTGCTGACCGAGCCGCCCAGCGCCTCCACCCGGCCGAGCGTCTCGTCGACGTCGTCGACACCGATGCTGAGCAGGATCCGCGGCGCTGCCCCGGTCCCCGGGTTCGCCTTGGCCACCAGCCCGAGGTCGGTGTCACCGATGCGCAAGCCGAGGTAGAAGACCGGGCCTTCAGCCGGCACCCGGAAGATCTCCTCGGCGCCGAACAATTTCGTATAGAAGCCGAGCAGGGCGTCGTGGTCGGCAGTCAGGATCACTGGCTGGATGGTGGACATGGCACTCCTGTCGAGAACGGTCGTGTCGCTGGGTAGACCGTTCGAGGACGGTGAACTCATCGGTGAAATGCTCGTGCTGCGGTAGGCAGCGATGGAGCCGGCCGGGCATCCGGTAGACGAGGTCACGCAGAGCGGCCGCGTGCCAGTCTCTGTGGGCGTCGCGTCGGCATCGGTAGTGGGCCTTGGCGCCAGGATCCGTTGGGGCCGCGAAGGCCGACAGGTAGCCGGCGTGAGCCAGACCTCGCGGATTCGGCCTGCGTCGGCCTCGGATGCCGCGCTTGCGGCCGGCCCGCTTGAGTGCAGGCTGGATCTGCGTGCTGCTCAGCCGCGGCCTGGGAAGGCGTGGGAGTGAGCCCGAGCCGGCTTCGTTGATCTCCAAGGACACGCTTGTCGACAGTTTCCGGGGGCAGTGAGACGGTGTCTCGATTCACGATTGTGCCGTGGTTACAACTCGCACCATTCGCCCAGTTCGCCAGGTACCCCTGTCTGGATGAAGTTGCCCACGAGGGTCCATGCGTGAGTGACAGTCAGGACGAAGTCGCCACTGAATGCAGCCAGGTCATCCATGACCGGGACGTCGACCACGGCAGCCGCGGCGGTGCCGTCCCCGACGAGCAGGGATGACGTTTCAGCATCGTCGAACAGATGAATGACCGCTTGATCACCTTGAAAGCCAAGGGTCAGCCGGGGGAACTCGCTGCCGGACCGTCGGACTTCGAGGTACCCCTGGCCGCGAGAGCGCAGTTCGTTGAAGTGATCTGCCAGCCCCCCGACGTCCGAATCCCTCTCGACGGCGGAGTGCCGTCCCGGCGACTCCAGTGCCGTCGCTGTCCATGTCACGCGCATCCCTGCACCTCCGACGCACGCCCCGCTACCTGGCCATCTCATCAGGACAGGAGTATGTCGTGACCAGGTGAAGCGTCGGCAGCCGATCAGGGCACTGGCCAGGCCGACGAAGGCCAGGAAGTGCTCGGCCCTGCGGCTCGCAGCCGCGGGGTAGCCGGCGGCACCCGTTCAGCCAGGACATCGTTCGCTCGACGACCCAGCCACTGCGGTGTCGCCGCCGTCCGCGCAGTACCGGTCAAACGTCGAAGGACGAAGTCACGGCGTGAGGCTCCGTCCTTTCACGCGTGTGTCTGTCGTCGCCCCGGGTGCCCGGATCGAAGCATCGTCTTCGGGCGAAGAGGTGATCTTCTTCCGCGAAACAGACATGTCTCCCGTACAACCCTTCCTCCGTATGCGGTGTCAAACACGGTGCCGGACACAGGAACGGGACCTGTCCGGACACCCCCCGCGCCCCCGAGCCAGCCGGTCGTATCTGAGCCAAGGAGCCGCTCATGCGCAAGCACCGCTCGGCCGCCGTCGCGGCGGCATCATTTCTCCTCGTGACCGGCGCGGTCATCGTGACCGCTCCGAGCGCCTACGCCGGAATCCCCGGCGGAACACACGCCAACGACCGCAACACCGACTTCAACGGCGACGGATACGACGACGTGCTCGTCGGCGGCCCCAGGGCGGCGGTCGGCGGGCACAAGGGCGCGGGCATGGTGACCGTGCAGTATGGAGGCCCCAAGGGCATCGGCACGACCAGAGGCAAGGCCTTCAGCCAGAACACCACCGGCGTCCCCGGCGCCGCCGAGACCGGTGACGGCTTCGGCACGTCGCTGGCCACCGGCGACCTCGACGGCGACGGCTACGACGACGCGATCATCGGCATCCCCGGCGAGGACCTCGGCGCCGTCGCCGACGCGGGCGGCGCGGTCGTCCTGTGGGGCACGCCCAACGGCCTCACCGGCTCGGCCAGCGACTGGCTGCAGGCCGACGACCTCGACCTCACCACGGGCGGCAGGTTCGGCGCCGGGCTCGCCGCGGCCCACTTCGGCGACACCACCCCGGGCGACCTGCTCGCCGTCATGGACTCGTTCGGCGTGACGGTCTACGGCTTCGAGTCCGCCCCCCAGCCCACCGCCAAGAGCGCGGACTCGCAGGCGCGGCGGCCGGTGCAGAAGTCGCGCACCACGCTCACCTCGCCCCCGCGCCAGACGCTCAGCCGGGCCTCCGCCGACGACCCGCCGGGCATCCAGCCCAAGTCGATGACCACGGGCGACTACGACAACAACGGCTTCGCCGACCTGATCGTCTCCGGCACCAGCCTGGGCGACGAGCCGGGGTACGGCTGGTCGTTCATCCTGCCCGGCACGGCGTCGAACGAGGAGCCGCTGCCGATCACTGCGGTGCGCGGCGGCCCGGTCGTCGCGTCCGGCGACATCAACCGTGACGGCTACGACGACCTGGTCACCGGCGAGCCGCACAGCCCGGACGACGGCGGCGCGAGCATGACCGGCGGCATGGTCGGCGTCTACTACGGCAGCGCGGACGGGCCCGCCGGCCAGGAGGGGCCGGGCACCCCTCCCGTGTGGTGGACCCAGAACTCGGCTGGCGTGCCGGGCACGAGCGAGCGGGGCGACGGCTTCGGCACCGACCTCTCCGTCGGCGACAGCAACGGCGACGGATACGGGGACGTGGCGATCGGTGTCGCGGGCGAGGACATCGGCAGCGTCGCGGACGCGGGCGCCGTCACGGTCCTGCGCGGCTCGGTCAAGGGCATGACGTCCACGGGCGCACTGTCCGTGAACCAGGGCACCGCGAACGTCCCGGGCACCGTCGAGAAGGGCGACAAGTTCGGTGGCCAGGTCTCCTTCACCGACCCGAACGACGACGGCCGCTTCGGCCTGCTCGCCTCGGCGCCCGGCGAGAACACGAACGACGGCTACGTCTGGGTGTTCTCCGCGGGCAGTTCGGGCCTGACCACCTCCGGCTCCTGGAGCTACGGCCCGAGCGCGTTCGGCGGCCTGCCGACGGACGCGCTGTACGGGGCGGCCATCGACGACTGAGACTGCCAACAGAACAACTTTCAAAGCCTCGTTGGGGCTTGAACAGGGGTAGCTGCCGCGTGCGAGGGTCCGGCCGTGCTGGATGAGATCGACGCGGTGGACTGGGGTTCGACACCGGGCCATCCCGACTGGTACGAACCCGATCGTGCCGTCCGTGGTCGGCGTGCCCTGGCCGTGGCAGCGAACCTGGTACAGGCGGCTGAGGCCGACTCGCGGCTCGGCGGCGGGGGAATTGTCCATGGTCACAGCGCCGCGGTGTTCCCAGCGGCTGTGGCTGCACCCGCGTGGGCCTCGCCGCTGAGCGAGGCCCGCAGGGTGGGGGAGTCCTGGCCGTTCAGGGTGACGTGGGCCCGGGGCAGGAACGGGACCAGGAGCTCGACCAGCCCTAACCGCCGGGCGTGGGTGATGTCCGCGCAGCTGCCGGGCCGGGTCGGGCTGCATAACAGCACTCGGCCGTCCCCGTCCATGACCACCATGGCCTTGACGGCGCGTTGCTTGCTCTTGCCGGAGATGAGCTGTCACGGCCCTTGCGTGCGACGGCCGGCCACCGGACCGGGTCTCAGTGCCGTCGACGATCTGTGGATCTAAGCTGCGCTCACCTCAGCGTGGGCTTGCGGGCGAGGATCTGGATCCCCGTTGACTCATGCCCGTTCATGGTCGCCACCGTGATGTTCCGGGTGTCGACGGTTTCGAATCCGGCGAGCAGGGTGGAGAGCCACTCGCGGGAGTGATGGCGACAGACCGCACCGTCGCCGGTTTCGAACACGCCATAACTGCCGTAGCGATCGGCATAGCGGCTGTAGCGGCTGCGGTTGCGTTCGTCGCCTTGCAGCAGAAGGTCGCTGATGTAGAGGATCCCGCCGGGCTTGAGGACGCGGTTCAGCTCGGCGATCAATCGGTGTTGGGCTTCATCGCCGGGGACGCACGTCAGCACGGCGAAGAGCAGGACCGCGTCGAAGCCGGCGTCCGGATAAGGCAAGACCGGTGGTGCATCCAGGGCTGCAAAGCGCATGGTGGGGTGCAGGTGGCGTGCCCGTTCGATCATTCCTGGCGAGGCGTCGGCCCCCGTGAGGTCGTCGAAGCCGTGCCGTTCGAGCTCCTCCATGATGCGTCCGTAGCCGCATCCGTAGTCGAGGATCGCTGCCTGCCTGCCGATCCCGTTGAGCCAGGGCAGATACAGCGGGTGGGTGAACGTCTTCGTGGCAGCGGCGGCATCCCAGTAGGAAACCTGGCTGTCGAGGCCGGACATGGCGGATGCCTCCCTGGGCGCTTGGCTGAAGCCGATCATGCTGCCACGGCGGTGGGACGTTCGACGAGTTGGCCCCGCTGGAAGCGTGTGCCTTCCCAGCTGACGCGGCAACGTCGGCCTTGCTCGATGACCTATCGATCAATCGCCCGGGAAGGCACGTCCTCCCCGAGCCGATCCACAGATCGTGAGCACGGCTCGCCTCACCGCCCACCGTGCACCAGCTCGCTAGGCGTCAGGCGACGGCAACCGCGCGGCCAGCTCCGCGGCATAGCGTCGCGCCTGGCCTCCCCAACTGTCGTCGAAGGCGCTGAAGTGGTTGAGCATCTCCAGCAGGTCATACGCCTGCGACAGGGTGAACAGGGGCAGGCGCGGCTCGTACAGCTCCGCGGGATCAAAATCGGCGTCCAACACATCATCCATGCCGTGGCAACGGGCGGCGGGGCAGACAGTTACGGGCCCGCCTCGGTGGAGGCGCTGCGGCTCGCGAGCAACGTCCTGGCAGAGTCCCTCTGGCAGAGCTAAAAGTGGTACCACTTACGCGCTAGCCTGAACCAGAAACCGCCAGCGCTTGGAGGCCGGAATGAGCGAGCAGCCGTGGACCATCGAGTCCATCCGCGACGCCCTCGGCAACCCGGCCCTCGCTCAGCGGTTCCTCGCTGAGATCAACCGGGCGCCGGCATACGAACTGCTGCAGGTATTCGCCAGGTGGGAGCGCATCGCCAAGGACATCGTGGCCGCTGTCGAACGCGGCCCGGAGATCGCAGCAGTGGAGTCCCGCGGCGAAGACCCGACCGCGGACTGGGCCGACGTCACCTACCGAGTCCTCGCTGATGCCGAACGGATTCGCACACGTGGCGCAGCCTGAGAAGGCACCACACACGGTCACTCATAGCGTCGTAACAGCGTATTCGTGGGAGACCCCTGTCCGCGTACCGACTCAAGTACGACCCGGCCGCCGAGGCCGTCCACGAGGCGATGCCATCGGACGCCGGCGAAGCCCTCACCCTCGCACTCGCCGACGCATGCCACGAGCCCATCGCCGCCACCCAGCCCTACGGTGAAGACGATGGCGTCATGCGGATGATCGTCACCGATCACGCGTTCGCCGTCCTCCTCGTAGGGGAGGCGTTCAAGACGATCACCGTGCTGCAGGTCACCTACCTCCCATAGCCGCTGACAGGGCTTCACTCATCTCGGACGGAATGGTCACAACTCCCCAGGGAGTCGGGCCCAATGAATAGCTGCCATCTGGGCACGACATCCGTCACCAGCCTTACACTCCAGCCATGCCGATCCAGCCCCGGTCCGCAGGCGCCGCCGAGGAGCAGCTGTCGATCATCGATGCCTTGATCGCTCTGCCGTTCCCCGAACAGGAAGGCCGGTCGAGGACGCGACACGGATGGAGCGGGCCCGGATATCACATCGCTGTTCTCCGGGAGAGCCGGGACTTCTGGGACGTTCCTGGTCCGGAGACGATCACGTCGGCCGAGGAGGAGTTGGAGGCAGACCTCACCGCACTGGTCACGGTGCTGGCTGGGCGTTGGGGCAGTCCGACCGAGGTCGATCTGTGGCCCTATCTCGGGCTCGACAACCCGGACTACCCAGACATCGAGGAGGTGCCTGAGCCCCTGGGCTCCCTGTGCATCCTTGCTGGGAGCATGCAGATGTGGCAGGTGTCGTCCGCTGGTCGCTGGTTGGGGCTCACCATCGGCCAAGTCGATCGAGAGCTCCCCTTCGAACTGCTCGCCGCCGTCGGCGAGGCCTCCACGCTTCCACAGTGAGCCGCGGGGCTGCCTGACCCACCTTGTCCGCGTCATCGCCTCTGACGGACACCACGCAAACCCGCGGCAGGTGACGACTTCAGTGCCCTGACTGTGACGGCTGTCGTGCTCAGCTTGAGAACGGACCCCAGGTCACCAGTCCGTGTGGGCCCGCCCTGATCTCCGAACCGCGGGAAGATCCCTAGCCGTCAAGCGGTTCCTCCGGCAGCGGCCGGTGTGGGGCCCGCGGCGATCGAGAAGGCGAGCACGAGGCCGTGGTCGGTTGCGTGCGCCGAGGTCAGCGCGACGCCGCGTGGCAGATCCGTGACGGCCACGGTCCGGGGCTCGAGCTTGTCCCGCAGCCCGGACGCGGCCGGCAGGGCGTCGAGATCGTGGACCGCCATGCTGCGGCCCAGGACGTCCACCGCCGTGGGCGTGACGGTGATGGCGTTCGAGGCCGTGGACACCTCGGCCCGTACGGTGACCGGCAACCCCAGGCTGCCGACGCTCCCGCTGAGGACCAGGCTGCCGTTCTGGGCGCCGGCCGTCAGGCCGTCACCCAGAACGCCCAGGCGCCGGGTCACCTGGTCGTATCCGACAGTGGCGGTCCCGCTGCCGCCGGCGCTGTCGCCGTCCGTCGTGACGTCGTCCAGCCGGACGGTCACGTCCATCACCGCCTGCTGACGGCGTACGCCCTTGGCGCTGACCTCGACGTCACCGACCTGTCCGCCGAGGGCACGTAGCCCGGCGAGCGGGTCGGTGAGATCGGCATGCACCGATCCTTCAGGCTTCAGCCGCTGCGACGCCTGGGCGGCGATGCGCTCCTCGGTCCTGTGCTCGACCAGGAGATCGGTCGCGCAGACGAGAGCGGCCAGTGCCGCGGTGATCGCGACAAGGATGCGGACCTTGCTCCAGGGGTTATGGGGCACGTGGTTCCCTACTCCGAAACGATGGGCTGGGCGGACGGGTGATGTGGTCAGGCGGACAGGTGCGGGAGTACCCGGTCGAGTCGGCGGGGTATCCACCAGTTCGCCCTGCCCATGAGGAACATGGCGGAAGGCACCAGGATGAGACGGACCACCGTGGCGTCGACGATCACGCTGATCGCCAGTCCCAGCGCCAGCATCTTCACGACCACGGTCGGTGAGGCGGTGAAGGACAGGAACACCGCCGTCATGATGAAGGCCGCGGCGGAGATCACGCGCGCCGTCGCCGACAGTCCTTCCCCCACGGCGAGCCGGTTGTCACCGGTGCGCTGCCAGGCTTCGGCGATCCGGGACAGCAGGAAGATCTCGTAGTCCATGGACAGTCCGAAGACGATCGCGAACATCATCATCGGGACGTACGACTCGATGGGCACCGGTTCGGACAGTCCGAGCAGTGAGCTGCCCCAGCCCCATTGGAAGACCGCGACGAGCACGCCGTAGGACGCGGACGTGGTGAAGAGATTGAGGACGACGGCCTTGAGGGGGATCACCACACTGCGGAAGACGGTCAGGAGCAGCAGGAAGGCGAGGACCAGCACGATGCCGATGACGATCGGCAACCGGTCGCCCACCTTGTGACGGAAGTCGGCCTGCCCGGCCACGCTGCCGGTGAGGTAGGCAGTGGCACCCGTGCCGTCGAGGGCCTTCGGCAGCGTTCGCCCGGAGAGGGTGTCGAGCAGGGCGCCGGTCGCGGTGTCCTGTGGGCCCGTGGCCGGGGTGATCGTGGTGACGAGGATCTTGCCGTCGGCGCTCGCTTTGACAGGGCTGAAGTAGGCCACGCCATGCGTGTCCTTCAAAGCCGCCGTCACGTCGTTCGAGATCCGGTCGACGGGCGTCTTCGCCCGGCTCACGTCCACCACCGTGAGGACCGGGCCGTTCGCCCCCACCCCGAAGCCCGGCCCGTCGGCGTGCGCGATCCAGTCGTAGGCGGTACGGGTGCTGCTGCCGGGTCGGTCCGCGCCGGCGTCGACGTGTCCCAGGCGCATGGACGCCAGCGGCACGGAGCACAAGCCGAGGACGGTGAGGCCGACGGCCAGGAAGGTCCACGGGCGCCGGGAGACGAGTCCCGCATAGCGGTGCCAGCCGTCGTGCGCTCCCGTGCTCTCGGCGACGGGGCGGCGCAGCCGGAACCGGTCGACGTACCTGCCGACCAGGCCCAGAGCTGCCGGAACCAGGGTGAGGGCGGCACCGGCTGTCACGAGCACGGCGAGGGTCGCCGCCAGCCCTATCTTGCCGATGAAGCTCAGCCCGCACGCGTACAGGCTCAGCATGGCGAGGGCCACGGTCAGGGCGGCGACGAGGACGGCCCGTCCGCTGGTGCGCGCCGTGCGGGCCGCTGCCTCGACCGGGTCGCGCCCGTCGATGAGGTCCTGGCGGAAGCGCGTCGTCAGGAAGAGGGCGTAGTCGATGCCGACGCCCAGGCCGATCATGCCGGCGAGGGTCGTGGCAGAGGTCGCGAAGGAGAGGGTGCCGGCGACGATACCCACGATGCCCAGGCCGACTCCCACGCTGATCAGGGCGGTGACCAGGGGCAGCAGCGCGGCGAGGACCGAACCGAAGGCCAGCAGCAGGATGGCGAGGGCGGTGACGACGCCAACGCCCTCGCTCAGCTTGTCGTCGGCCGGTTCACGGACCACCTGTTCGAAGTCGCCGCCGTAGGCGACGCCCAGCCCTGCCGCCCGGGCGGGCTCCGTCGCCGTGTCGAGTCGCTCGGTGTAGTCGTGGCCGAGGTTCTTCAGCTGCTCGTCGAAGGAGACGGTGGTGTACGCGGTGCGTCCGTCGTCACTGGTCACGGCGGCGGAAGCGGCGGTTACGTGGGGCAGGTCGCGCAAGTCGGCCAGGGTTTGATCGAGGGCGGACCGTCGGTCGGCCACGGTGCCGGAGCCGGCGTGGAAGACAACTTTGCCGCTGGGTCGGCCCGCTTGGGGCATGGAGGTGGCGAGGAGGTCCGCGCCGGTGTGGGAGGCGGTGCCGGGCAGGCTGACCTCGTCGCTGAAGGTGGGCGCGGCGAGGTGCCGCCCGACCAGGGCGGCACCGAGGACCAGCAGCCATGCGGCGATGACCAGGATCGGATGCCGGGCGCAGAAGCCGCCGAGGCGGCCCAGCCTGCCGTGTACGGGGGCGGTGTTCGCCGGCGGATGCGCGTCAGTGCGGGCGCCGGCCGGCGCAGTGCGGTCCAGTGAGGGTCGGGGCACCGTGGTCTCCAAGGAAAGTGTCACGAGTGACACGAACTCTAGAGAGGAAATGGCATGCATGCCAAGTGGCACTCATGCCACTTCGCGACCGTAAAACCCTTGGCTGTGGCACGCGTGTCAATTGACAGTCGCGACACCATGGCGGAGGCTTCGACCCATGCCGAGTGAGATCGCCCCTGGTGGCCTGCGTGAACGAAAGAAGGAGGAGACGCGGCGTCTGCTCCTTGAAGGAGCCGCTCGCCTGTTCAAAGAGCGCGGCTTCGAGGCCACCACCGTTGCGGACATCGCCGCATACGCGAACGTCTCCGTGCGCACGTTCTTCCGCTACTTCGAGAGCAAGGAAGCGCTCCTGCTGCCGGACGGCGTCGAGGTCTTCGCCTACGTCGAGAACGCCCTGTCCGAGCGTCCGGCGGACGAAGAACCCCTGGACGCGGTGTGCAACGCACTGCTGGAGGCGGCCAAGCCGTTCGCAGCCTCCACACTGACCGCCCTCAGCCACCCGCTCGAAGACATCCAGAACGTCATCACGGCCCGACTCGTGCAGGCCTTCTCGGACTTCGAGGAACGACTCACCGTCCTGGTCCGGCGCAGGCTGCCACAGAACACGCCGGACGCCGACCTCAAGGCAGCCGTCATCGCCTGCGCCGCGCTCTCCGCAGTACGTGCTGTACTGCGGACGCGCCGGGCCCGCCGGGCGTCCGGCATCACTGACACGGGTCCGGCGCCCCTGCTGCAGGCCTTCGAGATCCTGCGCGAGATCGGCTCCCCTGAACGCCCGTGACGGCGGGCAGATGTGAGAAGCCCTGGCCGGCGCGCTGGACCCGCGGTTTCCCCCACCACGCCCGGCGGCTACGACCGGACCGCAGGGGCGCTCGCCGTGCGACAGTCATCGTGTGGAAGCGGCGCCAGGCAGCGGTCGACCTCGCCGCCACCAGTCAGCTACGCGGCGAGGAACTTTCCGACAGCGGAGGACAGATCACCCTCCGGGGCCCTCACGCCGTACGGCGACTTCGGCACCTCGGCCTGGACCGGACCGGCTACCACCGCGGGCGCATCGGTCACCGTGAACGAGGCGCCCGCCCGGTCGGCGGCCACCGGCACGGCGCCGTAGCGCTGCCTTCCGTCGGCGTACTGCGCCGCCACCGTCACCGTCACCGACCACGCGCCGCCTGCGCGCCGCGCGCCGCGCGCTGCGCACCGCCGTCAGGGACGGCTTCGACTGCGCACCCGCTGCCGGGTCGGTCAGGTCGACGTCCGGCGCCATCGACTGCGCAAGGCGAGCAGTCCAGCTTCCCGGCACGGTGCAGCTCGGTCAGCAGCACCTGGTGCAGCCGGTCCCACACCCCGGCCTCGTGCCAGTCCCGCAGCCGGCGCCGGCACGTCATCCCGGACCCGAAGCCGAGCTCCTGCGGCAGCCACTCCCACTGGATCCCGGTGTGCAGCACGAACAGGATGCGCTGCAGGCAACCACGGTCGTCCACTGGCAGCCGGCGGAATGGCGCGGACGCCGCTGCCTGACCGGCAGCAACGGCTCGATCCGCCCCCACAGGTCATCCGGCACCATCCACGGAGGACCGTTCCCCTTCCCCATGACTCGTTCGACGAGCCGGCCAGAAAGGGGATATGGCTACGACCAGGCGTTCTCTTGGGTGCTCCAACTCCCGCAGCTGACGGCCCGGAAAATAGGATGCGGTCGGCTGAGCTGGGGTGATAGGTAAGCGATGTGACAGAGAGTCTTGAGTTTTCCGCCCTGCTGCAACTGATCGACGAGCGGTCGGCCGCGTTCCGGAGTGCGGTTGCCGCCGCGCCCAGCCTTGACGCGCCGGTGCCGTCCTGCCCCGAGTGGACGTTGTTCGATCTGGTGCAGCACCTGGGTACGGGCCAGCGCTGGTGGGCAGCGATCGTCGCCGCGGGCCCGGCCGAGGCTCCGCCGGCCAAGGATGCCGCGGAGGCGCCGCGCGAGCCCGAGGCGCTGCTGGCCTGGTACGCCGAGTCGAACGAGCTGCTGCTGAGTGCGCTGCGCGAGGCTGGCCCGGAGCGCGAGTGCTGGGCGTGGTGGCGCGCCGGCGTGTCGCCGGCGAATGCCTGGGGCGTTGCCCGGCGCCGGGTGCACGAGGTGCTGGTGCACACCTATGACGCCCAGCTCGCCGCAGGCGCCGTGCAGCCGATGCCGGCGGACGTCGCGATCGACGGCGTGGCCGAGTTTCTCGACACCTGCAACTCCACCCCGACGGCCTGGCCGCACGAGGCCGCCACCATCCACTACCACGCCACCGAGGGCCGCTCCTGGCTCCTCGCGCTGGACGGCACCGGCGCCTGGCCCGCACCCCTCACGGACGACGCCGCGCCCGCCTCCGCTTCGGCCACGGGCACGGCCGAGCAGCTGCTCCTCTTCGTCTGGGGCCGCCTCACGCTGAGCGACCTGAAGATCGAGGGCGACCAGCAGGTGTTCGAGCAGCTGATCGCCTGGGAGCCCGAGGACTAGCCAGTCAATACCGCCAGCGGACGGCCTCGATGACGTCCGCGTCGGTGAACATCGCGAACAGCTCCGCCTCCGCACGGCGGACGGCCAGTACAGCCTCGTACCGCTCGGGCCCGAGGCCTCCCGCAGCATTGCCGACTCAGCCAAGCGGTCAGGCAGAGCCCCAGCCGGTTGGAAGGCAGTGCATGCCCCGATGTCCTCGTCTGGGTCAGCCGCGCTGAGGCTGACGTCGACGCGGCGCTGGACGTCCTGCTTGACGCTCTGGGCATCGGCAAGGATGCCATCACCTTTCGCGACGACGGCGAGGGCGGATTCGTTGACCTGGGAAGCGAATCCCAGGCCTGAGGGCGCTGCTTCAGAGACGGGCTGTCCGTCCAGCGGACGCCCTTCTCCCTGCGGATGCGGGCGCGTTCGCGGCATTGGGCGGCCAGCACGTCGGGGTGGCGGGCGTTGGCGTTGTGTCGGCGCAGGTAGTTGTGCAGGCCGCGGGCCGTGCGCGATCCGGGCGCGGTGGTGTTGCACTGTGCACGGTCGCTGGTGCTGGGCGGGGACAGATCGCCGGTTGTGGCGTTGCTGAACGGGCTCAGCCAGTACGGCTGTTGGCTGTCCGCTTGGTCGGTATGACGATCACCGGTCGTCCTGGCTGAGCCGTTCAGGCGGCCGGCCGGGCAGAGGCACCCCCGTCCTGGCTGGGCGGGCGGTGCCTGTTCTGTTTGCGGTCAGGGCCGCGTGCGGCGGCGGCGCAGGGCCATGGCGCCCGCTGCCCCGGCTCCGGCCAGGAGGAAGGCGCTGGCCCGCCGTGGCGATCGTGGACGCCTCGCTGCCTCCGGGCGTGGCCAGCTGCGAGCTCGCCCCGGACGTGCCAGAGGTCGCCTTAGCCGCCTGGGTGCCGCAGCGGCGGGCGCAACACCCTGGTGAAGTGACCCCTTAGGCGTCCGAACCCGGAGCTCATACCTGACGTGATGCGTCTCCCGCTGCCCGGCTGAGCACTACCACCAGCAGCGCCTCTCGGGTGCCAAAACCGGAACAGGCACAGCGGTACAGGCGGGACCGGTGTCGAGCCAGGCGACCTGTTCGAGACGGGCACGTACTTCGTTCGCGTGGCTGACGACTGCCCGGCCCGCGCAGTCCCGAAGCCACCGGGTGCGGCGGACGCGCTGCCGGAGGCGGCTGAGGAACCCATCGGCCTTGCCTCCGCGCCGCTCGCCGGGCTGCACGCCGGGCTCGGCGGCCTCCAACGTGATCAGGACTGAGCGGCGGCGGCTCAGCGGTGAGGGGTGCCGCCCAGGGGGCAGGGGGGCGCGAAAGAAGCGGAAGCTCATGTTCTATGACGTCGGTCACAGGGCCCCGCCGACAAACCAGCACGCTTAGTAGATGGGATATGGCAGATATCCAGGGATTTGTCCGCCTTGGCCTGGATATGGATCCGGCCGCGCGTCCTGGGATTTCCCCGGTCGGCCCGCACCGCCCGTTTGCCCTATGATGTAAGGATTCTGACGCCGCGACAGCTTCACCTCCTGCCTGCCAGGTGCGGACCGGAGAGCCGTGCACTGCCCTGGCGACGTCCGGGGACCTACGAGGCGACATAGTGGAAGGGACCCTTTGCGCTCCCTGTCGAGCCGTTCTAAGAATGACGACCCACAGGACGTCGCCGCAGTTCGGAGCCGGTGTTCAGGCAGAGTCGACCGCACACCGGGCGCTCGGCGTCACCGAGTGAGTAGGAGCCCCCCACATGAACTCGTCCCGAACGTCCGCGAGACTCCTCGCCCTCGCTCTCGGCCTGGGTCTGGCCTCCAGCGCGCTCGGCGCGGCGGTGCCGGCCAGCGCCCAGACGGCCGACACCCCGTCCGGTGCCACCGGTACCTCCGCGGCGCAGTACACCGGGTCGGTTGAGGAGGCCGCGAACAACAAGGCGTTCTTCGAGGCCGTCCGCAAGTCCGTCGCCGAGAAGCGTGCCGCCCAGCCGAACGCGCAGGCGGTGACCCTCTACTACAACGCCTCCCAAGCACCGAGCTTCCGTTCGCAGATAGCGAGCGCGGCGTCGATCTGGAACAGCTCCGAGTCCAACGTCAAGCTCCAGGAGGCGTCGAGCGGGGGTGCCGACTTCTCCTACCGCGAGGGTAACGACCCGCGCGGGTCCTACGCCTCCACCAACGGCCACGGAAGTGGCTATGTCTTCCTCGACTACACCCAGAGCCAGCAGTACGACTCGGTCCGCGTCGTCACCCACGAGACCGGGCACGTGCTGGGCCTTCCGGACGACTACGGCGGGCCGTGCAGTGAGCTGATGTCAGGCGGTACCGCCGGCCCGTCCTGCACCAACCGCTACCCGAACGACACCGAGCGCTCGCGTGTCGACCAGCTGTGGGCCAACGGACCCGCGCAGGCTCCGGGCACGGCAGGATCACCCGAAACCACCGGCCCGCTCGCAGGCGGTGCCGCCGGTGGGGGCGGGGCACCGATCAGGGGCGATGCCCAGGCGCCCAGCGCGCCTGGGATCACCGCGCCGGCACCCGCACCGATCCTGATCCGTATTGGCTGATCCCACGGCAACAGCAGATCACCCGGCAGTGCGTACAGCCCGAACACTGCCAAGGACCCTGCCACGACCAACAACGACCGTGAATGCCAGCCGGGGTGCGTCGTATCCGGCGTCCGCGATGACGAGGATGACCGGGTCGCCCGTCCGCCATTGCCCGACGGTGATCAGTCGTTCCAGCAGTTCGCGCAGTTGGCGCGCGGTGACGGTGGCCGTGTCGTCTCCCGGCGTCAGACGCGGTGCGTCCAGGGGTGCGGTCCGCGAGCGGCGGCCGGACTCGAGTGCACAAATGATCGAGTATGGCCAGCCCGGGGGCAGGGATGTGCTGGTCTTAGCCTCGGCCGTCGGTGTGACACAGGATCCGCTCTGGTGAGGTGTGGGCGTCGGGCCGCAGCCGGCAGGTGATGTCGACGGCCAGGACCAGTCGGCCGTCAGTGGCCCGCGGCAGCGGTACTTCGGCCAGTGCCTGACGCAGCCGGCCGGTATCGATCCGTCCATGAGCCACGGCCGCGTAGAGCCCGCCATGCCCGCGGCGGTGTTCGCCCACGAGCGACAGCTCGGCCAGAGACCTCACCGGCCCGTCGCTCGTGAGCTTCGGGAGGAGACAGGGTTTGAACTCGCTGCTGCTCGATTGCTGGATCACCCTGGCCGACCTGAAGGACGCCATGCTGTCACCGGCAGCTACCGATACAGTTAGCATGCTTGATCCTCAGGTTCAGAGTGAACATGCTCGTCACAGCCGTTCGTTGAGGACTGCGACCAGCACGGTCGCCTCGTAGCGGACGGCAAGCTTGTCGTATCTCGTGGCCACGGCCCGGCGGCGCTTGAGGCGGTTGATCTCGCATTCGACTGCGTGTCGTTCGCGGTAGTCGGTCTTGTCGAACTTCGGCGGCCGACCGCCTCAGGAGAGGAGTCTTCGGCGGTTGAGGACTCGGTCCGCCGGAACCGGGATGGTCGCCCTGATGCCGCGTCATCGCAGATAGGCCCGGCTATTGCGGGAGTTGTACACCTTGTCGGCCCGTACTCGGCTCGGGCGCCTGCGGGGTCGGCCCCGACCGAGCCGGGGCACCCGGATTGTCTCCAGGACCGGCTCGAACTGCGGTCAACGTGCGTGGCGAGCCGCTCCACTCCCTGCCCCGCATGAAGGTACCCCGCACGGCCGCTCCCGTAGCACGTGGCGGCTTACCCTGATTGAGGCTGGTGTGCGAATGAGTGTGGGGGAGGACGCCGTGGCCGTCTATGACCTCAAGAACCGCCTCGTCGTCGGTATCGCCTCCAGCGCACTGTTCGACCTGGCCGAGGCGGATGCTGTCTTCCGTGATCAGGGGGAGGAGGCCTACCGCGCCTATCAGGAGGCGCACCTGGATGACATGCTGGACAAAGGGGTCGCCTTCCCCTTCATCCGCAGGCTGCTGTCCCTGAACGACCTCTCACCCCACGACCCTCTGGTCGAAGTCATCATCCTGTCCCGCAACGATCCCGACACCGGGCTGCGGGTCATGCGATCCATCCAGTCCCACGGCCTGCCGATCAGCCGGGCCATCTTCATGCAGGGCCGCTCGCCCTACCGCTTCATGCCCGCCCTGAACATGTCCCTGTTCCTGTCCGCGAACGAGACCGACGTCCGTGAGGCCGTCACGCTTGGGCTGCCCGCCGGCCGCGTCCTCGTCGGCCCTGCCACGGCCGACGAGGACGATGACCAGGACCTCCGGATCGCCTTCGATTTCGACGGAGTCCTCGCCAACGACGCCTCGGAACAGATCTACCAGGCCGACGGCATCAAGGGCTTCCACTCCCACGAGACGACGAACGCTGCCACCCCGCACGACCCGGGACCACTACGGGACTTCCTCGCCGCCATCAACCGGCTCCAGCAGCGCGAAGAAGAACAGCGGGCACAAGACGCCGACTACAAGACCCGCGTCCACGTCTCCCTCGTCACCGCCCGTAACGCACCCGCTCACGAACGCCCGGTACGCAGCCTGAAGGACTGGGGCGTGACCGTCAACGACGCCTTCTTCCTCGGTGGCATAGACAAGAGCACGATCATGGAGGTCCTCAAGCCCCACATCTTCTTCGACGACCAGGTCAGCCACCTCACCGGTACCGCCCGCAGCACTCCGAGCGTGCACGTTCCCTTCGGGAAGATAAACGAGCGGGGCCGCCCGGCACCTGAGTAAGAACTCCTGGCAGAAAGGGACTTCGTCCGATCCGGGTGCGATGGGGGCAGGCGAGCACGAAGGAAGATCACTACTCTGCATGAGTGCTTTCCTACGACGAGTTGACTTCACCTGAGCGTGAGCTGTGGGACGCGTTCCCCGAGGGGCGGCGGGTGGATCTGCGTACGGGTATTGCGGAGGAGGACAGGGTCGCCGACGGCGGGCGGTGGGGGCCCGAGCGGACGGTGCGGGCGGCGGTGGTCGCCGCGTTGTTGCTGGGCGCGAACACCGGGCAGCCGGGTGCGGTGGCGCGTCTGAGGCTCACTGGGGCACGGATCTCCGGATGCCTGGACCTGGCCGGCGCGCAGATCGCCCATGCCCTCTGGCTGGAGGCATGCTGGTTCGAGGAGGCGGTGAATCTCCTCGGCGCGTCGACGCAGACCCTCGTGTTCACGGACAGCCGGATACCCGGCATCGAGGCCGATTCGGCCCGCATCGAGGGCAACTTCTCCCTGCGGCACTCCGTGGTGGAAGGCGGTGCCCCCACACCCTTCAACCGCTTGAGCACCGCCCTGTCACTCACCGACGCCCGGGTGAACGGCGGACTGCTCCTCAACGGGGCCAAGTTGATCGCACCGGCCGGGTGGGCCCTGTCGGCCGGTGGCCTGGCCATGGAAGGGGGCGTCTTCTGCCGAAACGGGTTCGTCGCATACGGAGAAGTTCGGCTGATGGGGGCAAAGTTGCCGGGCACCCTGGCCATGCAGGGCGCCCGACTGGAAGGACCCGGCCCACGCGGCGTGGCCCTCAACCTCGACAACGCCGTAGCCTCGTCGCTCAAGTTCTCCGAGGGATTCACCGCGAACGGCACCGTACGGCTGCGCGGCACCCAGGTCACGGACAACGTGACCTTCGACGGAGCCGTCCTGAACCCGCCCACCGACGACGGAGACGCCCCGGCCCTGATCGCCATGCACCTGCAAGCCGTCGACCTCGATCTCACCCTTGCCCGACCCCCGTCCGGCACCCTCGACCTGCGGGGCGCTCAGGTGTCGTACCTCCACGAGAACGAGCACAGCTGGCCGGAGAGGGTCGAGTTGGACGGGCTTCGTCTATGGCTCCATCAAGACGGCGGACGCGAACGACGAGCGCCACGAGGCCGTGGGAGACCGGGAGTCCGTGGCCCGACGCGTGGCATGGATACGCAGCAGTCCGGGCTACAACCCACAACCGTACGAGCAGTTGGCCGCCTGGTACCGCAAGGCCGGGCACGACGACGACGCCCGCCGCGTCCTCCTCGCCAAGCAACGCCACCGGCGCCGCGCACTGTCCCCGGCAGCCCGCGCGTGGGGCCATCTCCTCGACGTGACCGTCGGCTACGGCTACCGGCCCTGGCTGGCCGGCGTCTGGCTCCTCGCACTGATCCTGCTGGGCACGCTGTCCTTCTATACGGACTCCCCCAAGCCGGTCAAACAAGGCGAAGGTGCCCCGTTCCAGCCCCTCGTCTACACACTCGACCTCTTGATCCCCATCGGGGGTCTGGGTCAGCGCACGACCTGGTACTGGTCGAACGACAGCCTCCAGTGGCTGGCCTACCTGCTGATCGCCCTCGGCTGGGTGCTGACAACCGCCGTCATCGCGGGTGTCACTCGCACCCTGCAGAAGAACTAGCGGCAGGCCGGAGCCGTGCTCGGTGCCCGGCGAGCGATCACCGCCTCCCGGGCGGCCGTCGACGGCTCCCACATCCGGGCGTCAAAGGGGGAGCCAAGACCGGACGAAGCCCCGTCGACCGGGTCAGGCGGTGTGCCTGGCCAAGGAACAGCAGGCCCGCCGCACGGCCGCCGCCCGCCTCAAGCCCTCCGACGCAAGGGGGCATTCCGCTGCCGAGGATGGCAGGCGGGCCCGCTTGTGCGAGCCTCCACAGGCCCGCGGCCTATCCGGCGGTTTCAGGCTGGGCTTCGCCCGTGGGTGCCGTCGGCTTCGGCGCATCGGCAGCGGTGTAGTAGACAGAGCTGCCTTGCTTGGTCCGCTGGGCCAGGCTTTTGGCCACGAGGTTTTCGAGGGTGGTGCGCACGACAGTGGTCGCGATGTTGCGGTCGGGGTGCGCGTGGCCGAGTGCCTCGGCGACCTCCGCCGCGGAGCGGGGTTCGCTCTGCTCGGTGAGATGGCGGTGGACGAGGTTGACCAGGGTGGGGCGAGTGGCTTTCGCTGCCGCCTTCCTGGCAGCGGGCTTCGAGCCGGGCTGCTTCTTGGTCCTGGGCTGTTGGGCAGTGCCTGTCTTCGCCGGCCGGCGAGTGCCAGGCGCTTTCGTGGTCCTCTTCCTGGGGGAGGGCACGGAGGCGCTGTCGGGGCTGGCAGAGTCAGGGACTGTTGCCGGGACACCGAGGGCCTGTTGGATGCTGACCAGCACGGTGTGGTCCTGCTGCAGTGTGGTCAACTGCTGCTGCAGTTCGGTCAGTTCCGCTGTGATCCGTTCCTGCTCTTTGATGTTGCGTTCGAGGTCGCTGGCCACCTGGCTGATGTATTGCGAAGTCAATTCGGTGGTCGTAGTCGTAGCCGTGCCTTCGGACATCTTGCTCTCCTCGGTTCGTGGCCGGGCTGAAGCCCCTCACGGGCCGTACCGGCGGACCAGGAACGATGTTCCGGCCGCCGCATGCCCGGGTGCAGCGATAATACGGGCCAGAAGCCCTGTTTTCGCTGTGCGGGCAACGCCTTCCGGTTTCAGGGCTCTGGAATGGGGTCTGCGGCGAGTGGCGCTACCGGATGGTCAGCCGGTGGATGGCGCACGGCAGATCGCAACCTGGTGTGCTACCTGCCCGTGTTCTGGGACGCCGGCACCGCCCGGCTGTTGCCCCGGCTGATCAAGGGCCGTACGCGCGGGCCGGTGTTCGTCACTCACCGCAGGCCGGGACTCGGACTCTTACTGGTCCGCTGTCCGCGCGACCCGTCTGCGGATCGCCGACCTGCTGGAAGAACTCACCCCGGCCGAATGGGACCAGGAGTCGCTGTGCCGGGGCCGGCGTGTGCGGGACGTCGCGGGACACCTCGCCCCGGTCCCCACCATCACCACCTGGGACATGGTCGCGGTCGCGCCGCGTGCGCGGTTCAGCCCCGACCGGATCAATACCGTGCTGGCCCGACGGCACGGCTCCCGCGATCCCGCAGACCTGGTCGCCGCGATCCGCAGCCACGCCGGCACCCGGCGGACGGCGAAGGTGTTGGACACCCGTAACGCGCTGTTCGACGTGATCGTCCACGGTCAGGACATCGCCCTCCCGCTCGCTCGAGAGTTTCCCGTCCCAGCCGAACACAGCCGCGAAGCACCGCGCACGGTCTGGGCGATGGGCTGGCCGTTCCACGCCGAGCGCCGCCTGGCCCGGCTTCACTCTCCGGGCGACCGACACCGACTGGGCGACGGGAGAAGGGCCGGAGATCGCCGGGCCGGCCCTGGCCCTGTTGCTGCTCTCGACCGGACGCACCGCCTGTCTGGACATCCTGCGGCGACGGCGTCGACCGGCTGAAGTCCTCGCACGCCAACCGCTGAGACATCCGCTCGCACGAGAAACGGAGCATCTGATGCGTCGCATCATCGGCATGGCCCTCTGCGCAGTTCTCGCCGTAGTCGACCTGGTCGGCATCGTCGGCCTGTGGCAGCACCCTGGGCCACCACCCGGCGTTGTCATCACCGGCACGGTGCTGGGCGCCATCACCCTGGCCGCCTTCCGGCCCGCCAGCAGGGGCAACATCCGCGCCCTGCGCCTCGTCGTCGGCTCGCGAGTGATCTCGGCTCTGCTCGGCCTCCCGGTGTTCTTCACCGCGGACGCGCCCGACTGGGCCCGGATCGTCGTGGCGGTCCTGATCGCCGGCACCGCCGTCGCCGTCGCGATGCTGGCGCCCGCCGCCCGTCCGGCTGCGGCCGAGCGTGCGTGACGCCACCACCACGCGGCGTGCTGATCGACATCGCCCGGGTCGCCGGCGTCCTGGTGCCCGAGCAGACGTAGTTTTCTTGATCGTCGACACCCAGGAGTAGCACGGACCTGCGCGATTCGAGAGTCGAAAACCCGAGTCGATCAGGTCCTGCCTGCATGCGCGCACCCGCCCGGGTCACCCAATCGTGCCGCCTCAATCGAACCGACGCTCGCCATGGACACCCTGCCAGAGACCTGTAGCTCAGCCCTCGGCTCCGGTGGAGGTGTGGGCGGCGCCAACAGGCTTGGATTCCGGGGATCCCCGTTGGCGCAGGTAGACCGAGAGGATGGCCATCGAGGCGACGGCCAGAAGCTCGGATTGCCAGTTCTGCAGAGTGCGATTCCAGAAGTCGGCGGAGCCCAGGTATTGCGCCCAGGAGATGGGCGCCTGGAGTTGACGCAGGTGTTCCTCGTTGTAGGCGGCTGCGCCGGTGATGGACTGGGCCAGCCACGACCACAGGAAGATGGTGCCCATGACGATGCCCAGGGAGCGCGAGTACAGCTTCTGCCGCCATCCCTTGTCGGCGGCCCAGCGGGGTGAGGAGGGGCCGGCGTGGTCGCCGACCCGCTGTTCCCGGTCACTTTCCACACCGGCCTTGTGCAGCTTCTTGGACTCGGGCGAGCCGCGTTGGAGCAGCCAGACGGTGCCGAAGATGTAGAGGAAGAACTGCAGGTATTCCGATTGCCAGTTCTCGGTGACGTCCACGGCGAAGTCGGAGGTCGTGAGGTACTGGAGGAATCCGATGGGTTGCAGGCCGTCGGTGACGAGCTGGTTGTTGAAGTCGGCGTGGCCGGAGACGGCCTGGCCGGCGAGGGTGAGCAGGAAGCCGGTGCCGAAGGCCAGGGTCAGGCTGTTGTGCTTCAGGAACCGCGTCAGGCGGTTCATCGGTGCATCAGCCCAATGGCGGTGAAGTAGCCGAGACCGGCGCCGACGGTGAGCAGGAGCAGCGTGAACAGGGTGCGCATCCTCGGTCATCCCCCTTTGATCTGGCACTGGTACGGCTGTTGGGGGCGCGGCACACAGTCCGCCGCGGTGATCTTCCAGCCGGCCGGGAAGAATGACAGGAACAGGGTGTCGGCAGCGAGAACCACCCGTGCCTGTCGGCCATAGACCTGGACCCCACGCACCGCTCCCGCGCGGGGCAGCCGCTCGTCGAGCAGGGCCTTGACGCAGGCCGTCTTGGCGGACTCCTCGAGCTCCCGTCGGGTCTCGGGAGCGAGCGCCGCACAGGCGCGTGCCCCCTCACCCTGCCGGACGCTCTCCTCGAAGCGCAGGGCAGCACCCGACGCGGCCGCTTCGCGTTCGCCGAGTGTGCTGCAGCCGACGAGGAAGACAGCACAGACGATCGTCATCAGGCCTGTGCTCACAGCGCGACAACCGACAGCATCCATTCGTACCATCAGGCCAACCATGCTGATGCGGTGGCAATGTCACAGACGGACGCGCCGTGTGTCGGGCGAACGTCGAGCGTTCGGACTATGCCGTCGCGTGCCGGCGACGACGGCCGGATCGCGGGCAGGTCCCGCGAGGCCACTTGCTCGGCTACGTTGCCCCGGCCTTCACGCTCTGCGCGTCCACCAGGCTGCAATCGGGTCCGCTGTCGTGGGGCTCTGCGGCCGGGCTGCGGAGCCCGGCTCGGTCCGTCCGGCCCGTCAGGTGGCGAAGACCCGGCCGGCGCGTCGAGGAAGGGCACCGCATGGTGGTTCGGACCCATGGGTGAGCGGTTGCCGAAACTGTCGCAGACATACCAAACGGGCGTGAAGAAGAGCGTGTCCCCGCCGAGTGCGTCAGCCGGCTTTCCCGGGGAACTCGGTGCTCCGAAGAGACACCGAGGAGGAGCGGGGTGCCTCTCGGATGTCCAACTCACGGCACCCCGAACAGCGACGCAGCCACAAGGGCGGCGCCACATTCAGGACAGCGCCGAGTCCAAGGCGCGGCAGGCCCAGGCCAAGGGCGGGCCCGCCGGCACCGACAAGGGCAACAAGGGCGGCGGAGAAAGCGGCGGCACACCGCCGCACGAGCAGGACAAATATCGGTGAGGCCGGGCTGAGTGCCTTCGCTGGGCCGAGACGTGGGACCTGCTCAGGTGAGGAGAGACACGCCATGCCTGCGGGATCGAGCTCCAAGCGGGAGCGGCAGTACGAACACGTCAAGAAGAGCGCCGAGGAGCGTGGCGAGTCGCCCAAGCGGGCCAAGGAGATCGCGGCACGGACGGTCAACAAGGAACGGGCCAGGTCGGGCGAGTCGAAGACCGCCGGCAAGGCATCCACCCGTGACCCGAAGTCGGCGTCCCAGCGCGGCGGACAGCGCTCGCACAGCGGCTCGGAAGGGCCCACCAAGGACCAGCTGTACGAAGAGGCCAAGAAGCGCAACATCCACGGCCGCTCTTCGATGACCAAGCGGCAGCTGGAGAACGCACTTGGTCGCTGAGAGGACGGCGCCCCTGGGTGCCGGCGAAGTCCGACTCCGCCGTGGACGCCACTGACGTTCAGGCAGGCGTGCGTCCTACAACGTGGACCCCGCGCAGAGCTGCACGGCCCCGCGCGGCAAGGGAATATCCGGCTGCCGGGCGGGACCGGCCTGGCGCCGAGACGACTGGCGAGAGGTGGACAACTGATGGGACATGGCGGAAATGTGCTCGAGGAATTGATGACCGACCACCGGGAGGTGGAGGAGATCTTCGGCCGGATCGAAGCACTGGCCGGTGGAGGGCGGGAACTGCGTGATCTCGTGGACGAGGTCACCATCGAGCTGGTGCGCCACTCGGTCGCGGAGGAGGAGTATCTGTATCCGGCGGTGCGCGAGCACGTCGAGGGCGGTGACCGGCTCGCGGACAAGGAGATCGCGGATCATGGCAGGGTCGAGCAGCTCCTCAAGCAGCTGGAGAGCACGGATGCCGACGACCCGGAGACGAGCCCGCTGCTGCGGCAGCTCATGGACGAGGTGACCGCCCACATCCAGGACGAGGAGAACAACCTCTTCCCGATGTTGGACCGGGCCTGCTCCTCCGAGACGCTCGACGGGCTCGGGGACAAGGTGCGCCGGGCCAAGGCCATGGCCCCCACCCGCCCGCACCCTTCTGCCCCCGACACCCCGCCCGCGAACAAGCTCCTCGCCCCGGGCATCGGCCTGGTCGACCGGGCCCGCGACTTCGTCACCGGCCGCGGCAAATCCTGACCCCCGCAGTTCAGACGCGTGCGAAACCTCGGCTGCCTACCCCGGTCATCCCGTAAATGATCTAGGAGTGGGTCTGGGTGGGCGTTGTCCCTGAGGACGGCTGCCCTGTCCGGCGAGGGTGAGGTTGTGCAGTCGTGCAATGCCGAGCATGGCGTGGTGGACACCATCGCCACCGAGCAGCACCACCAACCACAGCTCCCTGAGTGCGGGGCCCGGACATGGGGTGCCACGCGACACGCGACCCCGGCCGCTGTGTCACGGCCGGGCCGCAGGGTACTCGACAGGAGTTCATCACACAGGAGGTCACCATGATCATCCTTGGAGTCATTCTGCTCGTCGTCGGATTCCTCACCGGGATCGGCTTCCTCTGGACGATCGGCATCGTCCTGCTGGTTATCGGCCTCATCCTGTGGGTGCTCGGTCTGCTCGGTCACGCGGTGGGCGGCCGTCCGCACTACTGGTAGACCGTCGGCGCGCACCGGTCAGTCAGGCTCGGGCGGTAGGAGTGAACCCGGATGGGGCGGGCGCCATGTGGGTACGGTGCTTGCCGAGCCCGTCCCACCGACCGCACCGGGACCGACCGGTGGCGTCGTAGGCGCCCCGGCCGGTGTGCGGCGTGGATGCGGCGCCGGTGTCGGCACGTGGATGTTGGACAGCGTCCTCACCTCCGTCCGCGACGCCGGCCGTGCCCGAGTATCCGAAGGGGGTGTCCGTTGCGCCCAGTCCGCGTACTCCAGGCACGGCGTTCGGCGGCGCGGCCGTAGTGGTGGGGACGCACCTCGCACGACGAGGTGGTTCATGACGTGCCGCCGGGAATCGGCTCCGAGATGCAGGAGGTGATGCTCCCTGATTCGCTGGAACTGCCGGCTCCACCCGATCGCGCAAGGAGTGATCATGACCGTCGCAGGCGAACCCCAGCGTCCTTCCCAGAATCTGAGGGAGAAGGCGCAACAGATCTCCGAGAAAGCTGATCGCACGACCGACCCCGACGAACGCCGCAAGCTCCGGCAGCAGGCCCAGCGGCTCCAGGAGCAGGTCGAGCAGCAGAGCGGTACGACCAGCGAGGGCGTGCAGCCCCCGGAGTGACACCCGTACGACGTCGACGTCGACGACGGCGGAGCCACGAAGATGCACCGCCGTGAGACGCACGGCGAGCCCGTGCCGAGCGATCCGCCGGACCAGCAGGCGTCCGACGGCTGATGAGGATCGATGGGATCCCCGGTCGGACGATCGCGCATGCCGCCGTGGCGACGTGCCCGACGTGGACGAAGCCGGTGCGGGGCCGCGCGGTGCGCCCCGTTCGGCCGGTGTGCAGCCGGATCAGCCCGTGCCGGACGAGCTTTCCGGGTGACGGTGACAGGCCGGGGCAGGACTCGGAGCAGGCCTGGACGAGTACTCGTCACGGCCGCGCAGCCCACGATTGGCTATGGCGGTGCTGTCGGTCGACGCCTCGACGCCGCGCACAACCGGGCTCCGCGACGATGCCGGCATCCTGATGGTCGAATGGCGGCCACCTCACCAATGAGCGGGGGCGCCATCGCGATCGGCGCCTCAGCTGAGCAGATTTCCCACGTCGGCCTCCACCGCCGGGTTCCTGGGGCCAGTCCATGGCCACCACCCCGGCCGCCACAGGTTTCACGGGACGCGCGAAGGGCACTCACAGCCTGTGTCCTCTTCCTGGCGGAGGAGAATCCACAGCTCAGGTGGTATCCGCACATGACCATCCAGCACCCCGCCGATCGGGGCGGTGACGAACGGGGCCGGTTCGAGCGGTTGGCGGAGGCCGCCTCCAAGTTCACCAGCTCGCCCGTCTTCTTCGGCTTCTGCATCGCCCTCGTCGCGTTCGCCGCGACCGCGCATGCGGCACGCCTGTCGGCTGAGTGGCTACTGCTCGCGAGCGAAGCCATGACGGCAGTGACGTTGCTGCTTCTGGCACTGCTCAAGAACGCGGAGATGAGGGCGGAGCGTGCGATCCAACGCAAGCTGGATGCCATCGCCGCGGCCCTGATCGAAGCCGAGGAAGGTGAGCGGGGCAAGGCCCAGGAAGATCTCAAGGCCGCCATCCGCATGGAGGACGAGATCTGAGTCCCGGCCTCGCATCGGACGCTCAGAGGCCGTTGCGCAGGGCCGGCAGGAGGGTCTTCTGCGACCAGTCGAGGTAAGCGTGCTGTGTGTCCCCGCCTATCTGGACCAGTGCCACCTCGGTGAACCCGGCCTCGGCGAACGAGCGTACTGCGGCCACGAATCGGTCGGGGTCGTCGCCGCACGGGATGGAGTCGGAGACGTCCTCCGGACGCACGAACCGGGTCGCGGATTCGAAGGAGTCGGGATGTGCGAGCTCCGCGTTGACCTTCCAGCCACAGCCGAACCAACGGAACTGCTCGTGCGCGCGCCGCACTGCCGCGTCCCGGTCCGTGTCGTAGCAGACGGGCACCTGGCCGATGCGGGGCTTGCCCTCGCCGCCGTTCTGGTCGAACGCGGCGACGAGGTCCGCCCGGGGCTCGGTCGCGATGAGAAAGTCGGCCAGGCGCCCGGCGATCGCGCAGGACTGCGCGCCCGACACGGCGATCCCGAGCGGCACACGTTCGTCCGGCAGGTCCCACAGGCGTGCGGAGTCCACGTCGAAGTGTGTGCCGTGATGGGTGACGTGACCGCCGTCGAAGAGTGCGCGGATGATGCACACCGCCTCTTCGAACACTTCGTGCCGCACATCGATCGGGGGCCAGCTCCCGGCCGCCACATGTTCGTTGAGGTTCTCCCCGGAGCCGAGTCCCAGTCGGAACCTGCCCTCCGAGAGCAGTTGCAGCGTGGCCGCCTTCTGGGCCACCACGGCGGGGTGATATCGGAAGGACGGGCAGGTCACGTAGGTCATCAGGGGGATGCGCGACGTCGCCTGGGCAGCTGCGCCGAGCACGCTCCACGCGTACGGGGAGTGTCCCTGCGAGCGCAGCCAGGGGAAGTAGTGGTCGGAGGTCACCGAGAAGTCGAATCCCACGTCCTCCGCCCTGACCACGTGCTCGACCAGATCACGCGGCCCCGCCTGCTCGGTCATCATCGTGTAGCCGATCCGCACCATGTTCACCGCCTTCGCGGGACGAGATATGGCATCAAGGTGCGAGTGGCCCGAAATGGTCTGCCGAAACTGAGCTTCAGGCACTCAAAAGGTGGTCGAAGAACGAGCGGTACGAGCGGCATTGATGAGTGTCGGTCCGGTCTGGGGCTCGGGCCGCATCTCCACGACAAGTCGATCCGCTCGGGATGTGTCGATCGGGGCTTGATTCGTCGCCCGCATTTCTTCGTCCACCAGAACGCACGCCTCCTCTCCGTACCCGAGAAAGGGCGCGATCTGTGCCGGTTGCCTCAGGTCTGCGAGAAGTCGACCTGGTCCGCCGTGACGATCCGGGCACCCATGTTTCGCTCCATCATTTCCAGCGCGGCGCTTGCCAGATGGGGGTGGATGGAGGCGACGGCGTCCTTCGGCACCGTGACGTCGAAGTGCCGGATGTGCGCGTCGAGGGCCGAGTAGAGGATGCACTGTTCGGTGACCTGGCCGCACAGCACCATGTTCCGGGTGTCCAGTTGCCACAGCAGGTAGGACATGGGGGTGTCGTAGAAGATGGAATGGCGTGCCTTCACGACGAAGAGCGCGTCGGAGTCGGGCTTGATCGGCTCGACCAAGTCGGCGTGGGGCCCGGCCAGCGCGGACTCGACGAGTTCACCGTGGTGGGAGCGCCACAGTCCGAGGTTGTCGTTCGCGTAGATCACCGGCGCCTCCGCGTCGCGGGCGCGCCGGATGAGGTCCGCGATGACGGGCACGACAGGACTGGCGGAGACGACGAGCGACTCGGCGTCCTCGTGGTCGTACGTGTTGATCATGTCGATCACGATGAGTGCCATGGCCCTCTCCCGTCCGGGGCCGTGCACCGTGTCGCTCACCATGCGCTCCTCCCGGTCGGATGCGTGTCCGCCAGGGATTGCCGAGTACCCGGCGGGGCCTGGGTGTGCGCGTGCGGTGAGGCGCGCGGTGCGGGGTACCCGGCATGCGATCGCGTGCCCAGTGCCGTACCCGAGCCCCCCGGTCGGGGCTGGGGGTACCCGCGGTGCTGGGAGGGGCCTTCCAGGGAAGGGCGGGCTGCCATGAATGGCATGGCGCGGCATGAGTCAGAGGGCACAGACGGGCTCCGGGTCGTGGTCGTGGGGGCGACCGGCAACGTCGGGACGAGTGTGGTGGAGGCCCTGCGCCGCCATCCCGCCGTGGCGTCGGTCCTCGGGCTGGCCCGCAGGGTTCCGCACTGGAAACCCGAAGGGACGCGCTGGGCGGCGGCGGACATCGACCCGGGCGGCAGCGAGCTCGTCCACCATTTCACCGGTGCGGACGCGGTCGTCCACCTGGCCTGGAAGTTCCAGCCCACCCATGACCCCGTGACCACGTGGCGGACCAACGTGCTCGGCAGCATCAGGGTGTGCGAGGCGGTCGCGGAGGCCGGGGTCCCCGCACTCGTGCACGCGTCGTCCGTCGGCACGTACTCGCCTGGCCCCAAGGACAGCCCGGTCGACGAGTCCTGGCCGACCCATGGCTGGCCCCAGGCGGCGTACTGCCGGGAGAAGGCCTACATGGAGCGGTATCTGGACGCGTACGAGCTCGACCATGGCACCATGCGGGTCGTCCGCATGCGCCCGGGCTTCCTTTTCAAGCGGGAGTCCGCCTCGCAGCAGCGGCGGATCTTCGCGGGGTCGCTGATCCCCGCCCAGCTGATGCGGCCGCCGTTCGTGCCCGCGGTCCCGGATCTGCCGGGGCTGGTGTTCCAGGCCCTGCACACCGACGACGCCGCAGCCGCCTACGTGGAGGCTGTCGTACGCCAGGTTCGCGGGGCCTTCAACCTCGCCGCCGATCCGCCGCTGGATGCGGCCGAGCTCGCCCGGGTGCTCGCGGCGAGGCCTCTGCGCGTCCCGCTGCCGCCCCTGCGTGCCGCCCTCTCGGCGGCCTGGCGGCTGCGCCTGGTGCCCGCCTCCCCGGACCTGTTCGACGCCGTCCTGCGGCTGCCGCTGATGGACTGCTCGCGCGCGCGGGCGGAACTGGGCTGGCGGCCGCGGTACTCGGCCGCCGAAGCGGTCGAGGAGTTCCTCCGCGGGCTGCGGGAACACGCGGGCATGGAGACCGCTCCGCTCGCGGCATGACCCGGCCGCGCGGACGGCCCGCTGGACGCCCATGACCGGGGCGTCCGGGGGTACTCGTGGTGCTGCACTCCTGGTGGCCGGCGCCGGGCCGGCGGTGGCAGCCAGGAGCAGGGAGCCAGGTTCTTGGACGTGATGATGATGGGTTACTCGAACGACTGCCCGACGGGCCGCACGGAACCGGGCGCGCTGTCAGGCCGCGAAGACCTCCGGAGCGGGATCAGCGACCTACGGTCGGAGATCCGTCATCTGCAAGAGGCCGTCATCTCACACGCCGTGATCGATCAGGCGATCGGTGTGGTCCTCGCGATGGGCGGGCTCCGTCCCGACCAGGGCATCCAAGTCCTGACGGCGGTCTCCCGGCGCACCGGTATGCCGCTGCCCGAGATCGCCGGGTACATCGTCGACTGGATGGCCACCGAGCGACTGCCCGGTGGCCTCCGTCAGGCCCTGGACACCGCGCTCGCCGCCGTGGTCCCCGCCTGCGCCGCCGCCACCGCGCGGGGGACCACGTTCCGGGCACGACCGAGGTTGGCGGTGGTCCGCGGCCTCCGCATACGACGCCAAGCAGCACTACGTGGCGACGACGCGGATACGGTCGGTCTCTTCGTCACGTCGCGCCGGCCGGGCCGAGTGTGACCCCCTCCGGGCGGCACGGGCAGAAGGGCGGCATCCGGTGCGCACCGTAGGCGTGGAGGAGGAACTGCTTCTGGTCGACCGCGACAGCGGGGAGCCGAAGGCGCTGTCGGCTGCCGTCCTCGCCCATGCGGCCCAGGACGATCCCGGACAGGACGTCTTCGAGAAGGAACTGTTCGGGCAGATGCTGGAGTTCGCCACACACCCGCAGTCGGACATGGCTGCCCTCGGCGCCGAGATCGTGCGTTGCCGCAAGGAGGCCGCGTGGCACGCCGGCGAGATCGGGTGCTCGGTCGTGGCGCTCGCCACCTCCCCGTTGCCGGTCAGCCCGTCGATCAATGTCAACGAGCGCTACCAGTGGATGGCGGAGCACTACGGGGCCCCCGCCCGGGAGCAGCTGGTGTGCGGATGCCATGTACATGTTTCGGTGGAGTCCGACGAGGAGGGCGTGGCGGTGGTCGACCGGCTGCGTCCGTGGCTCGCCGTGCTGTGCGCGCTCAGTGCCAACTCGCCGTTCTGGCAGGGCCAGGACACCGGTTACGCCACCTATCGCACCCGGGTGTGGGCACGCTGGCCGTCGGCGGGACCGACCGAGCTGTTCGGCTCCGCCGAGCAGTACCACCGCCGGGTGGCGGACATGGTGGCCACCGGAGTCATCCTGGACGAGGCCATGGCGTACTTCGACGCGCGGCTGTCCGCGCGTTACCCGACGGTGGAGGTCCGGGTGCCCGATGTGTGTCTGCGCGCGGACACAACGGTCCTGGTCGCCACGCTGGTCCGGGCCCTGGTGGAGACGGCGGCCTGCGACTGGCGGGCGGGACGGCCACCGGTCGACCGCAGCGTCAGCCTGCTGAGGCTGGCCTCCTGGCAGGCCGCCCGGTCGGGGCTGGAGCAGGATCTGCTCGACCCCGTGACGATGCGGCCCCGGCCCGCCGCGGACGTGGTGCACTCCCTGCTCGAGTACACGGGGGACGCGCTGACCGGCAGCGGCGACGCGGACCTCGTCGAAGGGGCCGTGGCCGACCTGCTCAAGCGTGGCAGCGGCGCCCGCGAACAGCGGATGCTCATGGAGCGCACGGGCAATCTGCGGGACCTCGTCGCCGAGTGTGTACGGCACACCCAGGGCGAGTGACCCCGATCAGAAGCTCAGCACGACCTGAGGATGAGCACGACCTGAGGGATCAGCACGACCCGAGGATCAGCACGATCACCCCGTGCGCAGTGCCGTCCGTCCGTCCCGCCAGGCTTCCAGCAGCCGGGCGGCCAGGCGGTCCTCCAGGTGGCCGGTCGCGCGGACACCGAACACCACGTCGGCGTCCAGCCGGGGCTCGCTCGCCAGCAGTCCGGCGACGACCTCGTGCCGTACGACCTGTTCGTGGACCGCGTCCGCCTCGACGTGCTCGGTGTAGAACCGCACGGCCGCCGGGCCGGCGTCCATGCGGCGCAGCGCGTCGGCCAGGCGGCGGGAGGCCGGGGACGAGGTCACTTCGACGGCAGCGAAATGCCCGACGAGCGCGCCGCGCAGCGCCCGGTGCAGACCGAACAGGGACATCATGTTGACGGTGGCCAGCGCCTCGGCCGGCGCGGCGTCGACGTAATAGCCGTACGACGGGTCCAGGCCCAGGTCCCTCATGAGGTCGGCGAACAGCTCCGCGTGGATCTCGTCCGCGCGGCCCGCGCCGAACTCGTCGAACTCCACGGCGACCATGGCGGCCTTGGCCCGCCCGCGCAGCCTCGGGATGACCCAGGCATGCGGATCCGCCTCCTTGAGGTGGTACAGCGAACGCAGTGCCGCGTACTCCCGGAACTGGTCCAGGGTGCCGTGGTTGCGGAGGAAGTGCGAGAGGCTGCCGCTGCCGTCGCCGACCGGTTCGAGCTGGAGTTCGTCCAGCGCCCGCTCGGCGGAGTCCGAGGCGCCGACCGGCACGTCCGCGCGCAGCACGTCCAGGAAGCGTTCCTCCAGCACGGCACGCAGGGCGAGGAGTTCCGGGTCCCACTCACGCTCGTCCGGTACGCCCTCGAAGCCCTGGTAGTGGAGTTCGTACAGGGTGTACAGGGCGAGTTGCAGATCGTCGTCGTAGGCGTCTGCGGGCAGCAGTGGCAGATCCCGCCGCTCCATTCCACGCAGCGAGTCCGCGACGGCGGCCGAGAGCGGACCGCGCGGACCGGGCAGTGGAGCCGGCCGGCACTCGGTTCGCGAACGGACGTCCGTCATGGCCACTGGGCCTCCTGGTCCTCCTCCCCCCTCGTTCCCCTCGTCCCCCTCGTCCTCCTTCGCCTTCTCAGCTCCCTTGTCCTGCTTGACGCGGCGGCGGTGGCTCGTGTCGCACCAGGGCGGCATGCGGCTGCGGCGGCAGGTGCAGAGGGCCACCGTGAAGCGCCGCGATGCCGCCACCTCACCGTCGTCGCCCACGACTTCGACCGGTCCCTCCACCAGGAGCGGGCCGTCGCGCTGGACTCGGACACGGCGGGGGCGTTCAGGCGTGTTCGGCACGGATCACCACCAGTTCCTCGGTCGTACGGTCCGCCACGAGCCCGCGCTCGCGCAGCCAGGCGAGCCGGGAGCGCAGTACGCGGCCGAAGGGCAGTCGGGCCTCGTCGACGATCTCCGTGCGCAGACCGGCCGCCCGAAAACGGGCCAGCGTCTCCTCCACGCCGCTCAGGTGCGAGTGCACCATCAGCAGGGCCCCCGCCGGGCGCAGTATCGCCGGTGCCGCCGCGCAGATGCGGTCGATCAGGAGACGGCCGTCCGTGCCGGCGTCCCACGCCCTGGCACGGCCCCGGGGCGGAGCGGCGCCCGGCGCGGGCACGTACGGCGGATTGGTCACCACGAGGTCGAAACGACGGCCCGGGACGGCGTACACCAGGTCCCCGTGGCGCACGCGCACCAACTGCCCGTTCAGCAGGGCGTTGCACCAGGCGGCGGCGAGCGCCCGCCAGGAGATGTCCACCGCGGTGACCCGAGCGCCCATCCGGGCCGCCTCCACCGCGAGCACACCGCTGCCGGTGCCGAGGTCCAGGACCTCGGTACGGCTGGTGATGCACTCCCTGCGCATCGCGCGGCTGAGCAGCCCGGTGTCGGTCTGCGGGCGGTAGACCCCGGGCGGGACCCACCCGCGGAAGCGGGGAGCGGCGGTCAGGTACTCGATCGTCATCGTGGTGCCTCTTGCTCGTCGGCCGGGTACCCCCGGGCGGCACACGTAACGACGGCGGTGCCCGGCCATGCGGTCAGGCCAGCGGACTCCGCGGCAGCGAAGCGAGCAGATCGGCCGGGTCGGCGAAGACGGCCTCCGCGCCGGCCTCCTCCAGGTCGGCACGGGGGATGCCGCCGCAGAGCAGCGCCACGCACCGCACCCCCGCCCGGCTGCCCGCGCGCATGTCCCACACCGTGTCGCCGACGAACACCGCACGCTCCGCCGGCACGCCGGCCAGCTCCAGAGCCTGCTCGACGGGCTCGGGCGCCGGTTTGCCCTCGGTGACGTCGTCGGCGCTGGTCGTCGCCGTGATGGCGTCGTCCGCGTCGATCGCACTGCGCAGCGCCGACAGCTCGTCGCCGCCGGCCGAGGTGGCCAGGACCACCTTCCAGCCGTCTCCGGCCAGGTGCCGGAGCAGGCGTGCCGCGCCCGGCAGCGCGGACAGGCGCTCGAAGTACTGGCCGTAGAGCACCTTGTGCGCGGTGCTGAGGTCCTCCGCCTCGTCGGCGGACAGGGCCGGTCCGTCGCCCAGCAGATGGGCGACCAGATCGTCGGAACCGAGTCCGACCGCCCTGTGGATCGCATGTGTGGGCACCAGGTGTCCGGCCCGGCGGAAAGCCTCCCACCAGGTCACCACATGCAGATGATTGGTGTCGACAAGGGTTCCGTCCACGTCGAACACGGCTGCCCGGTCCCGGCCGGTGTCCGGCCGGCCCTTGCTTGTGGACATGACGAGACTCCTCTGCGCGACAGGGGGCGGAGCGGCCCTGATGGCCGGCGGCTGCCCGACCGAGTACCCGGTTCCCGGGCCGGAAGCTCAGATGTGGCGCATCTCCAGCGGTCGCACGGCGGGGCCCTGCAGGATACGGCCGTCGGGGGCGAAGCGAGAGCCGTGGCAGGGGCATTCCCATGCCTGCTCCGCGCGATTGAAGGAGACGAGACAGCCGAGGTGGGTGCAGCGGGCCGAGACGGCCTGGAGCCGGCCGCTGCCGTCACGGTGGACGGCGCACTGGTGTCCACCCACGCGCACCACGGCACCGTCTCCCGGAGCGAGGTCCTCGACCGAGCCCGCGACGGGGGCCAGCCGGTCACCCACGAAGTGCCGGGCCACCTGAGCCTGGTGCTTGAGGAACGACGTCCCTTCGCGGACCACGGAAGCCACGCGGCGCGGGTCGTACAGGCCCGCCCACTCGGCCGTGTGACCTTCGACGAGGTCGGTGATCAGCCCGCCCGCCATGATGCCGCCGCTCAAGCCCCAGCCGCCGAACCCGGTGGCCACGTACGTGTGGTGACTGCCGGGGTGGAACGGCCCGACGAGGGGCACGGAGTCGGTGGAGTCGTTGTCCTGGGTGGCCCACCGGTGGGTGAACGTCAGCCCTGTGAAGCGGCTGTCGGCCCAGGCCGTCAGCCGGTCGAACCGTTCCTCGACGTCGGCGGAGCCGGGAGTGAAGTGCTCCCCGGTGACGATCAGCAGACGTTTGCCGTCGCCGAAGGGGGCGCTGCGGACGGACCGCGTGCCCTGCTCGGGTGTGATGTACATGTGGCGCGGCGCCCGGTCCGCGTCGAGCGTCGCCGCCACGACCAGCTCGCGCCGCGGGGACAGGCGGGTGAAGAGCAGGGCCCGGTCGAAGACGGGATAGTGGGTGGCGATCACGACCTCGCCGGCCCGTACCGACACCCCCGTGTCGGTCGACAGGACGCAGGGCTCGCCTTCGGTGAGGCCGACGACGCGCGTTCCCTCGTACAGGGCGCCCCCGCGGCGGCGCAGGTCCTCCGCCAGCGCGAGCAGGTACTTGCAGGGATGGAACTGAGCCTGGCCGGTCACCCGGACGGCACCGGCGATGGAGTACGGCAGCTCCGTCCCGGTGACGAACTCGGCGGGCAGGCCCGCCTCGCGCGCCGCCTCGGCTTCCGCCCGCACCCGCGCGACGTCCTGTTCCTGCTCGGCATACGTGAAGGCCGCCGCCTCTTCCCACTCGCAGTCGATGCCGAGGTCGGCGACGATCTCCGCGGCCCGGCGTATCGCGGCCGACTGCGACCGGGCGTACAGCCGCGCGCCCTCGCGACCACGGGTGCGGCGGAGGTGGTCGTACACGAGAGTGTGGAGGGCGGTCAGCTTGGCCGTCGTGTGGCCGGTGACTCCGGCGGCGATCCGGTCGGCCTCCAGCACGGCCACCTCGTGGCCACGCCGGACCAGCTCCCAGGCGGTGCTGAGACCCGCGACACCGCCGCCGACCACCGCGACATCGACGGCGATGTCCCCGGACGGCGGGGGAGCCGGGTCACCGGGCGACACGGTCTCCAGCCAGTACGACCCTCGGGTTTCTCGTTCGGCGTTCATGGCCGCCGAGTTCCCGCCCCGACGACATGGCACGCGCCCCGTACGGGCGGGCTGCGGCCCCGTGCCTCGGCACGGCCGGGGCGCGCCGGCCCCGACGACGTCTCCGCGCCGCAGTGGCGGGTACTCGGTGTTCCGCACAGGCGCCGGGCGGGCCCGGTCCCGGCGACGAGCTGACAAGGAGGGACACCCATGAGTGCGGTCAAGGAAGCGGTAGACGTAGAGGTTCCGCTCCGCGTGGCGTACGGCCAGTGGACGCAGTTCGAGGACTTCCCCAACTTCATGGAAGGCGTCGAGGAGGTGAGGCAGCTCGACGACCGGCACAACCACTGGACCACCAACATCGGCGGAGTCCGGCGCGAGTTCGACACGGAGATCATCGACCAGCTGCCGGACGACCGGATCACCTGGCGGTCCGTCGCGGGGGAGACCCAGCAGCGCGGATCCGTACGGTTCGAGCGGCTCGACGACACGCACACACGCGTGGAACTCACGATGGAAGTCGAGCCCTCGGGCCTGGCCGAGAAGGGCGCGGACGCGCTCGGCATGATCGACCGACGGGTCAAGGGCGACCTGCGCCGCTTCAAGGACTACGTCGAGGGCGCCGGCGGCGACACCACCGGCTGGCGTGGCCGCATCCGGCCCGGAGACCCCGGCTCGACCATGTGACCGGGGCGAGCGTGTGACGGGACGCGTGGGCATGCGAACGGCATGCCCACGCGAGGCCCGTCGCCGAAGTACCCCGGAGCACCGCGCGCGGCCGCTTCGGGTGGGTCGGTCGGCTGCTCCGGGGAACTCGTCGTCCTGATCGAAATCGTCGTCCCGACCGAAATCCGACGAACTCCGACACGGGAGAGATGCCCGAAGATGTCCAATCCTCAGCAACCCGAGCAGCGGCGCAGCGGCAAGGGCGGTGCCACCCCGCAGGACAGCGCCGAGCTCAAGGCGCGGCAGACCGAGGAGAAGGGCGGGCACGCCCACGGCACGGACAAGGGGGAGAAGGGCGGCGGCGAAGGCGGCGGAGTGCCTCCGGGGCAGCAGGCCGAACACCCGTGAGCCGTGAGCCGTGAGTCGAGGACAAGGCGAGGAAGCGCGATGAACGGAGACCGGTGATGCAGCCCGAGGTGGACCGGATCGCATCCCCCTGGGGCGAGCGCACCCCCTACGGACGTGACGGCGCGTGGCCGGTGCGGGTCGACTCGTACCTCGCACCGGACGCCACGACCGGCACGGTGGAGCGATGGGTCCGGACCGCCTCGGTGCTGCACTCCAACGGGGACGCCATGGATGTCGCGGTCGCCGACGGCCGGATCGTCGGGGTGCGCGGGCGGCCCGGTGACCGGGTCAACCGCGGCCGGCTCGGGCCCAAGGACCTGTTCGGGTGGCAGGCCAACCACGCGGAGGACCGGCTGACCACGCCGCTGCTCCGGGAGAGCGGGCACCTGGTTCCCTGCGACTGGGACACGGCCATGGACCGGATCGCCGCCCGGACCCGGGAACTGCTGCGCGAGCACGGCCCCGGCTCCATCGGCTTCTACACCACCGGGCAGCTGTTCCTGGAGGAGTACTACACACTGGCGGTGATCGCTCGCGCCGGGATCGGCACCAACCACCTGGACGGCAACACACGGCTGTGCACCGCCACCGCCGGCGAGGCGCTGAAGGAGACCTTCGGCTGCGACGGCCAGCCCGCTTCCTACGCCGACATCGACCATGCCGACGTCATCGCTCTGTTCGGGCACAACATGGCCGAGACGCAGCCGGTGCTGTGGATGCGGGTCCTGGACCGTCTGGAGGGCCGCGACGCGCCGCGCCTGGTGTGCGTCGACCCGCGCCCCACCGCGGTGGCCCGCCGCGCGGCCGTCCACCTCGCGCCGCGCGCCGGCACGAACGTGGCCCTGCTCAACGCCCTGCTGCACGAGATCATCCGCACCGACCGGGTCGACCACGACTTCGTCGAGGAGCACACCGTGGGCTTCGACGAACTCGCCGAGCGCGTCGCCGAGTGCACGCCGGCCTGGGCGGCCCGGATCTGTGACGTGCCGGCCCGGAAGATCACCGAGGCCGTCGAGATCATCGGTGGTGCCGAGCGCCTGCTGTCCACCGTGCTCCAGGGCGTCTACCAGTCCCATCAGGCCACCGCGGCAGCATGCCAGGTCAACAACCTGCAGCTGATCCGCGGCATGCTGGGCCGGCCGGGCTGCGGGGTCCTGCAGATGAACGGCCAGCCCAGCGCCGAGAACACCCGCGAGTGCGGGGCCGACGGCGACCTGCCGGGCTTTCGCAACTGGCAGAACGACGCCCACGTCGCCGATCTCGCGCGCGTCTGGAACGTCGAACCGTCCCGCATCCCGCACTACGCGCCGCCCACCCCGGCGATGCAGATCTTCCGCTACGCCGAACAGGGCTCGATCGGAATGCTGTGGATCTCCGGCACCAACCCGGCGGTCTCTCTGCCCGAACTCCACCGCGTCCGCGACATCCTCGGCCAGGAACGGCTGTTCACCGTCGTCCAGGACCTGTTCGTCACCGAGACCGCCCAGCTGGCGGACGTCGTCCTGCCCGCCGCGACCTGGGCGGAGAAGACCGGCACGCTCACCAACGCCGACCGCACCGTGCACCTCTCCGAAAAGGCCGTCGACCCGCCCGGCGAGGCCCGGCCGGACCTGGACATCCTGCTGGACTACGCCCGCCGCATGGACTTCCGGGACAAGGACGGACGCCCGCTCGTCGGCTGGCACGACGCCGAATCGGCGTTCGAGGCATGGAAGGAGTGCAGCCGCGGCCGGCCGTGCGACTACACCGGACTGAGCCACGAGCGGCTGCGGGGCGAGAGCGGCGTCCAATGGCCCTGCACCGCGCAGGCACCCGACGGTACCGAGCGGCTCTACGCGGACGGCTTCTCCTGGGCCGCGCCCGACGTCTGCGAGAGCTACGGCAAGGACCTGGTGACCGGTGCGTCCATGTCCGACACCGAGTACCGGGCCCTCAACCCCGACGGCAGGGCGATGCTCAAGGCCGCCGAGTACGTCCCGCCGCACGAGACGACCGACGCGTCGTACCCCCTCCAGCTGACCACAGGCCGTACCCTCTACCACTTCCACACCCGCACGAAGACCGGCCGCAGCCCGCAACTGAACGCCGCGGCCCCGGAGGTGTGGGTGGAGGTGTCGGTCGGGGAGGCGCAGCGGCACGGGCTGGCCGAGGGTGATCTGGTGGAGGTCAGCAGCCCGCGCGGCTCGGTGCGCGGTCGTCTGCGGATCACCGGCATCCGCGACGGCATGGTGTTCCTGCCCTTCCACTACGGCTACTGGGACACGCCCGACGGCCACCGCCCCGGCGCGGCCGGCGGCCGGGCCGCGAACGAGACCACGATCACCGACTGGGACCCGGCCTCCAAACAACCTCTGTTCAAGCTGGCCGCCGCTCGCCTGACCCTGGTCGAGCGCGCCGACGGCGCCGTATGCCCGGCACCGACCACCACCGCGTCGGCCCCGGTGGACCCACGGCACGTTCCGCCCACGGTGGGCGGACCGTCGGCCCTCGCCGGGCAGAGCCTCGACACGCCGGAAGGGGACGCACCGTGACCGGCATCCCGATCGTCCTGAGGGCCCTGCACGACGGCGAACGCGGCCTGGAACGGGACCTCCTGGCCGCGGCGGACCGCCACAGCGTCGAGCACGAGTTCCACCATGTCGCCACCGACATCTCCCGCTGGTCGCGCGAACACGCCGTACGGATCGCCCGTGCCGCCGAACCGTACGGCCTGGACCTGCCCGGTCCCGCGGACCACCCGGAACCCGGCCTGCCGCTGGCCACGGAGCGCGACACCGTCAGCGAGGCCCTCGGCCGCTGGCGCGCACCCGGGCTGCTCCTGCTGCGCGATCTGCGCGACCTTCACCTCGCCGCCACCGAGAACTCCCTGAACTGGGAGATGCTCGCCCAGGTGGCACAGGCGACCAGCGACGACGGTCTGCTTCGACTCGCCGCCGACTGTCACCCCGAGACCCTGCGCCAGATGCGCTGGACTAACACCATGATCAAGGTACTGTCCCCGCAGCTGCTCGCGTCAGCTCTCTGAGACGACCCGGATCGTGCTCAGCTCCTTGTCCGCCGCGTCGGGCAGGTTCATGCCCGCCGCGACACCGGTGGTCAGATAGCGCAGGACGGGCTCGGTGAGGCGTTCCCCGGGAAGCACGGCAGGAATGCCCGGCGGATACGGCGTGATCATCTCGGCGGCGATCCGCCCTTCGGCGCGGTGCGTGGGCACGTCGGTGTGGTGCTCGAAGTAGGCGTCGCGGGGCACGCAGGCCTGCTCCATGCGCAGCTCCTCCGGCGACGGAACGTCCACGCTCGGGGCGTCCCGCAACTCCTCGGCATGGTCTGCCAGGTCGCGCAGTGCGGTGAGCAGACGGGTGGCACTCCGGTCGTCGTCCGCGTGGGTGAACTGGGCGCTGATTCGGCGGTGGTCGAAGAGGTGCATGTCGAGGTGGTGGTGTTCGCGCAGCCAGTCGGCGGCCCGGTAGCCGGTCGTCCGCAGGGCCTCGATGTCCATGATGACCGGCAGGGGGTCGAATCCGGCTGCGAGACCGGGCCCGCAGAAGTCGTCCATGTCGTTGACGTGGATGCCGTCGATCTCCTCGATCGCGGCGCGGGTACGGCCGACCAGTTTCAGCGCCTGGTCGAGGAGGTCATGGCCGTGCTGGACCATCTGCCGGCGCCAGGCGTCCATCCCCGCGTACAGCAGGACGTTCGGGCTGGTGGTGCCGAGCAGGTCCGCGCGGGAGGCGAGTTCGGCCGGGTCGACCAGGTCACCCTGGAGATGGAAGACCGAGCCCTGTTCCAGGCCGCTGCCCATCTTGTGGATGCTGGTCACGCAGACGTCGGCGCCCGCGTCCATCGCCCAGGACGGCAGTGCGTCGTGGAAGGGCAGATGCGCTCCCCACGCCTCGTCGACGATCAGGGGCTTCCCCCTGCGGTGGCATGCCTCGGCGATGCCGCGCAGGTCGGCCGCGGTGCCGTACGGGGTGGGACTGGTGACGAGGGCGCCGTCCGCCTCCGGGTGCTGGGCGAACGCCTTGTCGAAGGCGCCCGCCGAGGGGGCATGGGCGAGGTGACGCTCGCTGTCCCACGAGGGTTCGACCCATACCGGCCGGACGCCGGACAGGATGAGTCCGGCGACCACGGACTTGTGGGCGTCCCGGCCGACGAGCAGGCTGCGGTGGGGCGACGCCACCGACAGCATGGCCGCCTTGACGGACAGCGAGCTGCCGCAGGTGGAGAAGAACGTGTGCTCCGCGTGCACCGCGTCGGCCATCAGTTCCTGGGCTCGTTCCAGCACCCGACTCCGGGAGAGCCGATCGTCCAGCCCTCCGGTGAACAGGACGTCACCCAGGTACACGGCGTCGCCGAGGACGGCCCGGGCGCGTGGGTCCGCGCCGCGGCCCTGTTTGTGCCCCGGAGGGGAGAATCCCAGCTCGTCGGCCTTGTGGTAGCGGGCGAGGGCATCCAGGACGGGCGCTTCGTCGTGGTTGAGAGCCATGTCTGCGGAGTTCCCCCGCCGGCTGTCCCCATGCCTCATCGGCCCCGGAGCTGCGCGTCGTCGAAGCGCTCGCCGCTGCCGCCGGGGGCGACGCCGAGGGGCAGTGACGTCCACGCCCCCGGATACCCGGCTGCGCTGCGGGCGCGGATTCCCGCGCAAGACCCGCTCTGCTGCGCCGCCATGACGGCGACTCACGGCGCTTCGCGCCTCATCGAGTTCCTCGCCGAGGGCCCCACCGTCGGCCGGTGCGTACGCACGAGGAACGAGGCAACTCGGTGGACGAACCGTACGCAGAAAGAAGTTGAAGAGCAGTGGGCGAAACCGTCATCTCCAGGGCATGGTCAGGGGCGAGGACTGAGCAGTCCGGAGCGCGTGCGTGAACTGCCCTGCGGATGACGGCCGGTCCTGCGGGCACCGGCGATCGCTGCCGTGAGCCGGCGTTGAACGGGATCCGGAAGGGGTACTCCCTGCTCCGTGGTCATGACCACATCCCGTGCCAGGTGGTGCAGTTTGGTGTTGGTGTTCTGCGAAGCCGTGACCAGCACCTGCCACGCCTCGTCGGGGTTCAGGCCGAAGGACGCCATGAGTATTCCGCGGGCCAGATCGATGTCTGGCCGCGTTCGCAGCGCACGCCGAAGTTGGACGACCTCGGTCCGCAGGAGCCCGTCATCGTCGTCGAAGTGTCGCGAAGGCTGCCCGGCGGACGCCGTGTTGCCGGCGCGCGTGGCAGAGAAGAGGGTGTAGGTGTCCGTGACGGTCAGCAGGTGTTCCGCGGCGGGGCTGGCCGCGGTGACGGTGACCGTCTTCCCGGCCGCCACCGCCTGACCACGAAGGGCCAACAGTACGTTGAGCGCGGAGCAGTCCGTGAAGGACAGTCCGCTGAGGTCCAGATTGACGCCCTCGGCCGACGTCGCGAGGGCGGTGCGCAGCGCGCGCCGGAGGTCCTCGCTGTCGTCGAGGCGGAACTCCCCGCTCACGGTGACGGTCACCCGGCTGCCGGCCGGTTCCGTCCGTACCAGCAGGGCCGTGGACGGCTTGTCGTGAGACGGGTCGGGCATGGTCGCCTCCTCTCACATGCTCCTCTCACATGTTCCTCTCCAGGCTCATACGCTTTCCATGACACGTCAAGCGATACGCGAATTAAGTTTCGTGTTTTTGAAGTCGTGAATGAGGGGCCGTACGCTTTGGTCATGGTGGGAGTCGATCGAGTGCCCGAGCCGCATACCGGATGGACGTTCCTGACCAGTCACGCGCGCGTATTGGCCAGCGTCGCCGACAATCACAATGCGCGGATCCGCGATATCGCGGCGCGCTGTCGGCTGACCGAACGTGCCGTTCAGAAGATCATCTCGGATCTCGAGAGGGACGGCTACCTCTCCCACACCCGCAAGGGTCGTGTCAATCAGTACAGGGTCGATCCGAGCAAGGTCATGCGCCATCCGGCCGAGGCCGGCCTGACCGTGGCCGCCCTGCTGTCGATGCTGGTCAGGGACGAGGCCGAACGCCAGAGCAGCGGCGATCAGGCCGCTTCCGAAGCCTGAGCGGACACACATTTCCGGGAAGCGGCCGACCGTGGCGAATCCTCCGCCGGCTGCGAGCGGGTAGCCGCGCGCGCCATCCTCCGGGTTCGTCGCCGACCGGCGCGGGTACCCGGCAGCCACTGCTGACCGGCCGCGCCGGGGCCAACCCGCGCATTCGAGGAAGGGGGCGCGCCCTCATGAAGGCAGTCACCTGGCAGGGCAGGCGGGACGTGCGCGTGGAGGACGTGCCCGACCCACGGATCGAGGAGCCCACGGACGCCGTCGTCCGCATCACGTCCAGCGGACTGTGCGGCTCTGATCTGCATCTGTACGAGGTGCTCACCCCGTTCATGACACCGGGAGACATTCTCGGCCATGAACCGATCGGAATCGTCGAGGAAGTCGGCGCGGGGGTGCCCGACCTCGCGGTGGGGGACCGGGTTGTGGTGCCGTTCCAGATCGCCTGCGGATCCTGCTGGATGTGCCTGACGGGACTGCCGACCCAGTGTGAGACGACGCAGGTCACCGGCGAGGGGATGGGCGCAGCCCTGTTCGGCTACACCCGCCTGTACGGTGCGGTGCCCGGCGCCCAGGCCGAGTACCTGCGGGTGCCGCAGGCCCAGTACGGCCCGATCAAGGTGCCCGAGGGCCCGCCGGACGACCGCTTCGTCTATCTCTCCGACGTGCTCCCCACGGCCTGGCAGGCCTTCGAGTACGCCTCACTCCTACCCGGCGGCACGCTCGCCGTCCTCGGCCTCGGCCCGATCGGCGAGATGGCCTGCCGTATCGCCCTGGCCCGGGGTGCGGAGCGGGTGTTCGGTGTCGACCTGGTGCCGGAGCGGCTGGACAGGGCGAGCCGGCGAGGCGTGCAGACGTACGACCTCACGGCCTTCGACGACGAGAAGGCGCTCGTCGCCGCGATCCGCGACGAGACCTCCGGCCGGGGCCCGGACGCCGTGATCGATGCAGTCGGCACCGAGGCGCACGGCAGTGCCGCGGCCAGGCTCGCCCAGACGGCCTCCGCGCTGCTGCCCCGCAAGCTCAGCGTGCCCCTCGCGGAGCGTTTCAGCGTCGACCGGCTCGGCGCCCTCTACATGGCCATCGAACTGGTACGGCGGGGCGGCACGATCTCGCTCAGCGGCGTGTACGGCGGCACGGCCGACCCCATCCCCCTGCTCACCCTCTTCGACAAGCAGATCCAGCTGCGGATGGGGCAGGCGAACGTGCGCCGGTGGACGGACGAGATCATGCCGTACCTCACGGACGAGGACCCGCTCGGCGTCGAGGACTTCGCCACGCACCGGCTGCCGCTCACCGAGGCGCCGCATGCCTACGAGATGTTCCAGCGCAAGCAGGACGGCGCGATCAAGATCCTGATGCAGCCGTAGCGCCGGCAGCACGGTCGTGGCGACCGCCTCACCCGCACCGATCAGGACGGGTGACGGGCTGACGCGGGCTCACAAGGGCGTAGTGGACCTGCGGGTAGGGGAGAGGCAGCGCCGCGCCCCGATGGCCCCCACATCCAGCAGCTCGGCGGACATCTGCTCCTCGCCGACGACTCACCTGCCGCCCTCGCGCCGAAGGACCGCGGCATCCCCGTCCAGCGAGGCTCGGCGCAGTGCCGCGTCACTGGTACTGCGGGCGCCATTCGAAGAGCAGGATTGTCGCGTCGTCCCGCAGTTGGTTGCGCTGGTAGTCGAGGATGGCGTGGATGAGCAGCCGTAGCACTTCGGCCGGGCGCTGTCCGGCGGCGTTGGAACGGATGATGAAGTCCGTGAACCGGTCGAGGCCGAACTCCGCACCGCCCGCGTCGCGAGCCTCCACGACACCGTCGGTGTAGAGCAGGACGCAGTCACCCGGTTCCAGCGTCGTCTCGTGGACCTTCCGGGCTGTCGGCGCGAGTGAACCGGCCAGGCCGATCGGCGGCTGCGGCGGGCTGTCCAACGCCCCGGCGAGCACCTGCTCGCCGCGGATCAGCAGCGGTGGGGGATGACCGCAATTGACCCAACGCAGCACCCCGGTCTCCGCGTCGAGCCGACACAGCACGCCGGTGCAGAACTGGTCGGGCAGCCACTCGGCGAGCGCCTGGTCGACGGAGCCCACGACGTCGGCCAGGTCGTGCCCGCCGCGGCGGGCGTTGCGCGCCGCCGCCATGGCGACCGACGTGGTCAGGCCGGCGGTCAGGTCGTGCCCCATGGCGTCGAGGATCATGGTGTGCAGCACGTTCTTGACCACCGAGTGGTCGAAGGCGTCCCCTGCGATGTCGTACGCCGGTTCCAGGACCGCGGTCGAGACGCACCTGATGCTGCCGATGGTGCGCGGTGGGAGGAAGGCCCGCAGCATCTCGGCGGGCAGAGCCATGGTCGCGGTGCGGGTACGGGCGGCGAGCCAGTCGCTGTAGGCACGCTTGGAGGTGATCAGCATGGCGAACAGGTGGGCCAGCATCCGGCTGCGGCGCATCCGCACCCCGTCGAGCGAGGCGGTCCGCACCGCCAGCACGCCCAGCCGCTCCGCACCGTCGACCAAAGGCATCCAAACGATCAGGTCCTCGTCGGCCTCGGCCACCCGCGGCGACAATGTGCGGTACGCCCAGCCGGCCGACGAGCCCTCCACGGGCAGCGGCTCCAAGGCCTCGTCGAGGGGGATCAGCAGCGCTTGTTGCAGATCGGCGAGGTAGATCAGCGCGGTGCGCAGGCCCAGGGCCGAGGCGCACCGGTTCGCCAGGCCGGGCAGTTCAACGGGTAGGGCCGTCTGCGCCTCGATGATCAGATCTTCCAGCCGATGTTCGTCGATGGCGGTGTCGGGACCAGAGGACGCGTGCGGTGGGTCCGACACGGGCATCACCCCTTCCGGGCCCAGTCTCACACCGCTCCCGTGCTCTCTCATGTCAGGCACGATCGCGGCGAGGGCGAGACGGTGGCCAAGGCGGTCATGCTCTTGATCGCCCGTGCACGCCCATAGCGTGTCGCTGCTCGTCTTCGGGATGGACGCCTGACGAGCCGGGGGCGGCGGCGCCGTGCTCTGCGGTCCCGCGTCGAGGCCGCCCCGGCCCAGCGCCTGGGGATGCCCGCGCCGCCAGCGTGGCCTTGCCCGGCGCGCCGCGGCGGAGCTGAGCGGTGCGACCGCCGGCGCCGGGTCCTAGGCTGCAGCCATGACCGAGATCCAGGCCTCGATGCCCCACGACGCCTTCGAACTGCTGCTGGCCGGAAACCGACGCTTTGTCGCGGGCTCCCCCGAGCACCCGAACCAGGACGCCACCCGCCGTGCAGAGACCGCGCCTGCCCAGCAGCCCTTCGCCGTGTTGTTCGGGTGTTCCGACTCCCGGCTGGCCGCCGAGATCATTTTCGATCGGGGCCTGGGCGACCTGTTCGTGGTGCGCACCGCGGGCCACGTCCTGGGTGCGGAGGTGCTGGGCAGCATCGAGTACGGCGTGGACGTGCTGGGCTGTCCGCTGGTCGTGGTGCTCGGTCACGACTCGTGCGGTGCGGTCGCTGCAGCGTGCGCCGCGTTGGAGGACGGCATGGCACCGGCCGGATACGTCCGGGACGTCGTCGAGCGGGTGACCCCCAGCGTGCTGGCAGCGCGGGCTGCCGGATACGTGGAGCCGGAGGAGATCCTCGCCGAGCACATAAGGCACACCGTCGACCTGCTGCTGGACCGCTCCCGAGTGCTGGCCGACAAGGTAGCCGCCGGCCAGGCCGCCGTGGTGGGCCTGTGCTACCGCCTGGCCGACGGCAGTGCACAGCTCGTCGCAGCCCGCGGCCTCGACGCGGCGGTCCCCGCCGTGTCCTGACCGTCCCGGCCGTGGCTGCTCAGCGTGATGTGCCGCGGTCGTAGGGTCCGAGTACGGCGTCGGTACCGGTCACGCGGTGGGCCGGGGCCCTGCGGCGCGGCGGAGCCGGTTGGCGATTGCCAGTCCCAGCCCCTCCTCGTCGGGCAAGGAGGCGACGATGAGGTCGCAGCCCCGCTGGTCGAGCTCGCGCAGGAACCCGTACAGCCCGCGCGCGTAGGCGGCCGGAGAACCGGGGACCGGCACCACTGCGTGCGCTTTCACCGGGGCGTCGGTGAAGGACGGGGGAAGAAGAACGCCCACCTGGTGTCCCAACTCCTGCGCGAGCTCCGCTTCGGCGACGACCTTCTCGGGCTCGACGAGGACGACCCGTGCACGCGGCGCGTAGTGGGACGGATGCTGGCCGGGCACTCGAACGCGGCTGCTCGAGGGGACCGCGAGCGGGCATCCCAGCACCGCTTCGAGGTCCTCGCGCGTCACCCCGCCGGGCCGCAGGATGCTCGGGATCTCGCCCGTGGCGTCGACGATGGTCGACTCGACGCCGACCGCGCAGGGACCGCCGTCCAGCACGAAGCCGACCGCATCACCGAGCTCGGCACGGACGTGGTCCGCCGTCGTGGGGCTGACCTGGCCGAAGCGGTTGGCGGATGGGGCCGTGACACCGCCGCCGAAGGCCGCGAGCAGCGCGAGTGCGACGGGGTGGTCGGGCACGCGTACGGCCACCGTCTGAAGGCCGCCAGTGGCTTCGAGGGGCACCCGGCGACCGCGCCGCAGGACCAGCGTGAGGGGCCCCGGCCAGAAGCGTTCGGCCAACAGGCGCGCCGTCGCCGGCACGTCCTCGACCCAGTCGTCCAAGTGCTCCGCGCCGTCAAGGTGGACGATCAGCGGGTGGGAGGGCGGACGCCCCTTGACCTGAAAGATGCGCGAGACAGCGGCGGGATCCTCGGCGTCGGCACCCAAACCGTAGACCGTTTCGGTCGGGAAGGCGACCAGGCCTCCGGCGCGGAGCACACCTGCGGCCTTCTCGATGTCACTCGTCCTTGTCATCATGCTTCCCATCCTCTCGCTGCCCCGCCCCCACATCCCGTGGTCTCGTCGGCGCCTAACGACGGCACCCAGGCCGACGGCACGGCGTGAACCCGGACACTCGTTTCGGGCTTGAGCCGCGGAGTATGACGACTGCTTTCCGTGGATCGTTCATGCCGCTTTTCTTTTTTCTCGTCCTTTCGCATTCTTCCTTCCCTGTCCGCGTGCCCCGGTCAGCGCGGCGCATACGGTCTTCCCCCAATAGCGGACAGCGAGGCGTGGTGGCGACTTCCGGCCGGTGGCCGGCGGTAGCGTCGCCCTGAAGGAGGACGATGACCGAAGCCACTGAACACCGCAGCGAGGCCGGCGCACCGCAGGCATCGCCGCTGGGCCGGACGCTGCTGAACTGGGCCGTGACGACCGATCACAAGGTGATCGGCCGGCTGTACATGGTGACGGCGTTCTGCTTCTTCCTCCTGGGCGGCCTGCTGGCCCTCATGATGCGCGCGGAACTCGCCTGGCCCGGACTGCAGTTCGTGAGTGAGAGCGGCTACAACCAACTCTTCACCATCCACGGCACGATCATGATGTTGCTGTTCGCGACGCCGATGTTCGCAGGCTTCACGAATGCCGTGATGCCGCTGCAGATCGGTGCCCCGGACGTGGCCTTTCCGCGGCTGAACGCCTTGTCGTACTGGATGTACCTGTTCGGCGGCCTGATGGTCGTCTCCGGCTTCCTGGTGCCGGGCGGCGCGGCCTCCTTCGGCTGGTTCGCGTACGCGCCGCTGAACAGCGCGTACCACTCCCCGGGCGCGGGTGGTGATCTGTGGGTGATGGGGCTCGTGGTGACCGGTGTGTCCACCACCCTCGGCGCGGTCAACTTCATCGCCACCATCCTGTGCCTGCGTGCCCCTGGCATGACGATGTTCCGGATGCCGATGTTCACCTGGAATGTGCTGTTCACCTCGATCCTGATCCTGCCGGCCTTCCCGGTGCTCACGGCCGCGCTGCTCGTGCTGGAGGCGGACCGCAAGTTCGGCGCCCGTGTCTTCGACGCGGCGGACGGCGGGGCGATTCTGTGGCAGCACCTGTTCTGGTTCTTCGGGCACCCGGAGGTCTACATCGTCGCGTTGCCGTTCTTCGGCATCGTCTCGGAGATCATCCCGGTGTTCTCCCGCAAGCCGCTCTTCGGGTATCTGCCGATGATCGGCGCGACGATCACCATCACCATGCTGTCCGCCGTGGTGTGGGCGCACCACATGTTCGCCACCGGCGCCGTGCTGCTGCCGTTCTTCTCCCTGATGTCGTTCCTCATCGCGGTGCCGACGGGAATCAAGTTCTTCGCCTGGATCGGCACCATGCACAACGGGTCCCTGTCGTTCGAGACCCCGATGCTGTGGGCTTTGGGCTTCATGGTGTCGTTCCTGCTGGGCGGGCTGAGCGGGGTGCTCATCGCCTCGCCGCCGCTCGACTTCCACGCCACCGACTCGTACTTCATCGTCGCCCACCTGCACTACGTCCTGTTCGGGACCGTGGTCTTCGCGATGTTCGCGGGGTTCTATTTCTGGTGGCCCAAGTTCACCGGCAGACTCCTGGACGAGCGGCTCGGAAAGCTGCACTTCTGGCTGCTGTTCCCCGCGTTCCAGCTGACTTTCCTCGTCCAGCACTGGCTCGGCGTGGAGGGCATGCCCCGCCGGTACGCCGACTACCTGCCCGCCGACGGCTTCACCCTGCTGAACACCGTGTCGTCCATCGGCTCGTTCCTGCTCGGCGTCTCGACCCTGCCGTTCCTGTACAACGTCTGGCACACCGCCAGATACGGTGAGCGAGTCAACCTGGACGATCCCTGGGGGTACGGCCGCGCCCTGGAATGGGCGACCTCCTCACCGCCCCCGCGGCACAACTTCGTCGCGCTCCCGCGTGTCCGGTCGGAGTCGCCCGCCTTCGACCTGCACCATCCGGAGATCGGCCGGACGCTCGAGACGGGAAGGCGCCGATGAAGGCCGAGTCCGCGCTCTTCTGCGGTGTCGCCGTGTTCTTCGGCGGTTCGGCCGCCCTCTACGCCTGGTGGTCCCACGCGGACCCGGCCGGCACGGCCGCGCTCGTCGTCGCGTGCCTGATGGCCGCCGTGGTGTCCTTCTTCTGTTTCGTGCAGTACCGGCGCAAGGGGCCCCGCCCGCAGGACCGCCGTGATGCCGAAGTCGTCGATGCCGCGGGTCCGCTGGAGTTCTTCCCGCCGCAGAGCGTGTGGCCGATCCTGACGGCGCTGGGCTTCGCGGTGCTGTGCACCGGCGTGGTCTACGGGCTGTGGCTGTTCCTCATCGGTTTCGGTGTTCTGGCGCGTGGCGTCCTGGGTCTGGTGTTCCAGTACGCGCGCCGGGTTCCGGGGGAGCGGCGCTGAGCGGTGCCCTGGGGGCGCCCGGGCGGAAATTCTCGACGGGCACGTGGGAGCTCTCGTAGCCCCCCGACGTGTTCTGCCGTACCTCTCCGCTCTCCACTCCCTCGGCCAGCCGTTCCCGCTCCGCCGCCAGCAGGGCCGTGCACAGCCGCCGGGTGAGCAGGAACGCGAGCACGGGCCCCACCACCAGCGCGACGCGGAAGATCCAGGTCAGAGTGTTGACGGAGATCCGGAAACTGGCCGCGATCACGTCGTTGCCGCCCGCCAGCAGCAGGACACCGTAGAACGTGAGGCCCGCCACGCCGAGTCCGGTACGAACGGGCCGCTCGCGCGGCCGGTCGCACAGATGGCGCTCGCGCTCCCCCTCCCGCGTCAGCCGCTGCTCGACGAAGGGGTAGGCATAGAGCACGAGAAACAGCAGCCCGGGCAGGACGACGGCGGGCAACAGCACGTTCCACATGAACGTGTGGCCGGCGACGTCGGTCTCCCACGGCGGCACGAGCCGCAGCGCCCCTTCCAGGAAGCCGACGTACCAGTCGGGCTGGGAGCCGGTCGAGGCCTGGTCGGGCCGGTACGGTCCGTACACCCACACGGGGTTGATCTGCGCGAGGCCGCCCAGGAGGAACAGCCACCCGGCGACCATGAGGGAGAGACCACCGGAGGAGGCCGTGAACTGCGGGAACATGGGCTTGCCGACGGCGTTGCGGTTCGACCGGCCCGGGCCGCGCCACTGCGTGTGCTTGAGGTGGAACACCAGGATCAGATGGACGGTGACGAGCGCGATCAGCGCGCCCGGCAACAGCAGCACATGCGCGCTGTACAGCCGCGGCACGATGTCCTGGCCGGGGTATTCGGCCCCGAAGACGAAAAAGCTCACGTACGTCCCCACGACCGGCAGGGACAGCATGATGCCCTGTGCGATACGCATCCCCGTGCCGGACAGCAGGTCGTCGGGGAGCGAGTAGCCGGCGAAACCCTCGGCGAGGGCGAGTACCAGCAGGGTGACGCCGATGACCCAGTTCATCTCCCTCGGCCGGCGGAAGGCGCCGGTGAAGAAGATCCGCATCATGTGCACCCCGATCGCGCTGACGAACACCAGCGCCGCCCAGTGGTGCGTCTGCCGCATCAGGAGACCACCGCGCACGTCGAAGCTGATGTGCAGCGTGGAGTCGAAGGCCGCGGACATGGGCACGCCCCGCAACGGCACGTACCCACCGCCGTAGATCACCTCGTGCATGTCCGGCTGGAAGAACAGCGTCAGCCACACACCGGTCAGGACGAGAACGATCAGGCTGTAGAGAGCCAGCTCCCCGAGGAGGAAGGACCAGTGATCGGGGAACGCCTTGCGCAACAGCGCGCCGCCGCCGTCGTACATCGGAAGCCGCTCGTCCACCGCGTCGGCGACGCGCTCCGCGGCCGGCCTTCCTCGCGGCGCCGTCACAGTGTGTCCGTGCCGTGCCCGACGGCCGAGCCGCACCCCTCACGCTTCACAGAACGCCTCCCTCCGCCCCCGTACGGACCCGTTCTCGTCATCCCTTGCCCAGCAGCGGGTGTGCAGGCTGCCCCTGCGCCGCGAAACACTCGTGCGACGCGGTCGCGGCACCCGATCGGATGACATGGCCGCCGGGCGGGCGCGGCACAGGGCTCACCGAGAACGGTGCGGCGAGAGCAGCAGCCGGATGCGACGCGTCCGGCGTGCGCCCGGACGGCCCTGAGCGAGTGGGCCCCCTTCACAGCTCCGCCGTATCCTTCGCCAAGGCATTCGCGCGACTGCGTGGCATGCTCAGAGGGTGGAGAGCGATCCCGCGCTCCAGGGCGACGGTGCCACACCTGAGGTACTGGCCTTGGCCAAGGTCGTCACCAGGCTGCGCGCCGAGGCCGAGGAGCTGGCAGACCTGGCCGCGACGACGGCCGTCGTGGAACGCGCCAAAGGCGTCGTCATGGCCCAGGAAGGCGTGTCGTCGGACGCGGCGTACGAGCGTCTGCGCACACGCGCCGAGCGCCGCGGACGCACCCTGTTGGAGGAGTGCTGGATCACCCTGGGCCGCATCGGCCGGGGCTCCGCCCACCCATCGCTGGAGACCGCGATCGACCCTCCGACGGGCACAGCCCCGGAGACCGAGCACTCGCCGTTCACTGCCGACACACACCTGGCCGGTAAGACGGCGGTCGGCGCGAGCCGAACGAACGTGCTGGCCGAAATCGCCGAGGCCCTTGTCGGCGCCCGCACGCCCGACGACGTGGCGGAACTGCTCCGGAGGACGCTCGGCGGCCTCGAGCACGTGGATGCCGTCGTGATCTACAGCATGGCGGCCACCGGAAGCCTGGAACTCGTGGGGTACTCCGGGATCGACGACACCACGGCCGAGCAGTGGAGCCACGTCCCACCGCTCGCCGGGTTCGCGGGCCTGGCGGCGGTCGCCCATGGAGAGGCGCTGTGGCTGGAGTATCCGAGGCAGGACGCCTCGCGCTACCTGCTCATCGCCGACCCGGCCGGGCGGTGGCCGACCCGCGCCTGGCTCCCCGTACCGGGAAAGGGACCGGCAACGGCCGTCGTCGGGCTCTTCCGGACCTGCCGCGCCCCGTTCGACGCGAGATCGCGGACCCTGCTGCGCCGGGCCGTGAGACTGTGCGGCGAACCGCTCAACGCGGGCCGGGGTCGGCGTACACACGCTGTCGACCTGGTCAGCACGGTCGACGAGGTCCCCACGGCCGAGGTCCAGCGGATCTTCGACGCCCTGACCGGACCCGCGGTCCTGCTGACCCCGCTGCGGGCACCGACCGGCGCCGTGGAGGACTTCCGCATCGACGCGGCGGCACCCGAATCGGTCGACGCGGCCGGACGCCGGGGTGAGGAACTGGTGGGCCGAAGGGTCCTGGAAACGTATCCGACCATGGCGGGCACCCCCGTCTGGAGCGGGTACCTGGCAACCCTGCTGACGGGCTCCGTCTACGAAAGCGGACCATTCAGATACCGGGAGGTACTCGCCGGTGTCCCGCTCGAGTCCACCTATGCGGTGCGGGCATCACGGCTTGGGGGCCGCCTGGTGGTGTCCTGGACCTGCCAGGACACGCACGAACGGGAGGACCGCCGCCTCGCCGAGCTGCAGCGACTGGGCAACCTCGGCTGGGCCAACTGGAATCTGATGACAGGCCGCATCATCTGGTCGGATCAGGTCTATACCACCTTCGGCCGTGCCCCCGTCAAGGGACCCATCGCCCTGGAGGCACTGCCCGAGCACGTGGTGCCGGACGATCGGCCAGGCCTGGCCGAGGCCGTACGAAGGCTGCTCGATCACGGCATGCCCATCGACGAGCCTTTCCGCATCGCCGTCGCGAACGGGGTACGGCACCTGCGCATCGTCGCGGAGGCACAGACCGACGCAGACGGCGCCGCCGTCGAAGTGCACGGCTTCCTCCAGGACCTCACGGCGCTGCGCGATGCCGAGATCGCCCTGGGGGAGAGCGAACGCGCCGTCCTCGTGCAGCGCGGCATGCTCCAGGCCGAACGCGCGCTCGCCGACCGGCTCCGGGAAACCCTGCTGCCGATCCCCGAGCAGTCACTGGAACTGGCCGACGTGTGCGTGAACGTCGCCTACGTCGCCGCCGACAGAGGGGTGAACGTCGGTGGCGACTGGTACAGCGCCATCGAACTTCCCGACAGGAGCGCGCTGTTCGTCGTCGGCGACGTCGCCGGGCACAGCCTCGCCGCAGTCGGCACGATGGCCCAGCTGAGGTTCACCGCGAAGGGCATGGCCGTCACGGGATCACCACTGCCCGACGTCCTTCAGCGTCTGAACGCCCTCATGCTCCACACGTCCGAGAACGAGTACGGCTCCACCGCCACCGTCGTCATGGCCTACTACAGCCCCCGGAACCGCCGTCTGACCTGGGGCAGGGCGGGCCATCTGCCGCCCTTGCTGATCCGTGGCGGTGAGGCGACGTTCCTCCCGCAGCCCGAGGGCATCCTCCTCGGCGCCTCCCGTGAGCCGTCGTACGGGCAGTCGGTGCTCGACCTGCTGCCGGAAGACCACCTCCTGCTCTACACGGACGGCCTCGTGGAGGACCCGGGCGAGGAGATCGACGACGGCCTGGAACGGTTCGCCGAGACCACCCTGCGGCTCTTGCGCGAGGGCCATGGTGAAACCCTCGCCACGTCCCTCGCCGCGACGCGGCCGCACCCCCGCGACGACATCTGTGTTCTGGACATCCACGTGCCGCGGCGCGCGGATCCGCGTCCCTGTGCCGATCAGTGAAAGTCGGCGATCCAGCAGGAGGTGCGACGGTGCCGCCGCTGTTCGTGAGCGGCGACACCGGCCTCGGCCACCCAAGGCGTGTTCGCTCTCGATCCGCGGGACGCGCCTCACATGTTCTTGCGGGCCCGTCCCTTCATCTGCTCCCCTTTCCCCTTGATTTCCTCGGCCGTCCCGCGCACCGTCTGGCCCGCCTCACCGGCCTTCTGCCGGGTCTTTCCCGCGATGCGGTCTCCGACGCCTTTGCCGCGCAGTTCCTCGTCACCGGTGGCACGTCCGACCGCTTCCTCGACCTTGCCCTTCGTTTCCTGAGCCTTGCCCCGGATCTTCTTTCCCTGAGCAGACATCTGGATCAGCCCCTTGTCAGAGGATTCCGGCTTTTCCCAGGCCATCCGATTACCTCAGCCGGTACGCCTCAAACCCGGACTGATGCCGATTTCCGGCGCGGCGAGGACATCGGCTACACATTCCGCTCTGTCGACTACTCACCGTCGGGCATTCGGCGAACCTCACTGCCGGGACAAACTCCCCGAAATTTTCTTCCGGAATTTCCGTGCATGTCGCGGACATGGGTACTCGGCGCCTGATCGGCGAGCGGCAGGTTCCGTGGCCGAGGCTGATGATGGAAACAGAGGAAGAGGGTGAACGATCACGAGCGAGGATGAGCGGGAAGAGGCACGTCCCTCGTCACGAAAGGCGAAGGCGACCCCGCAGCGGGCGTCGGCGACCGAGGCCATGCGGGGAGCGGCCCAGCAGCTGGCCGAATTGCTGGGGCGGGCTCCAGAGTCCGTTTCCGCGCTGAAACCGACCGATGACGGTTGGGAAGCCGAGGTCGAGGTCGTGGAGTTGGAGCGCGTCCCCGACACGAGCAGCGTGATGGCCAGCTACAAGGTCGCTCTGGACCCCGCCGGCCAGCTGGTGGCGTACGAGCGAACACGCCGCTACACCCGCGCGCAGACCGACAGAAACAGGAGCCGCTGACGGTGGCTCACCGTTCGCGTGAGGAGAACAAGACCGTGACTGTGGTGCCGCAAGGCGAAGGTGGTGTGGCCGCGCCGGCGGGTGGCGGATCGGGCACCTTGTACGACGTGCTGGAACTCGTCTTGGACCGAGGCTTGGTCATCGACGTGTTCGCACGGGTGTCCCTTGTGGGCATCGAAATCCTGAAGGTCGACGCACGCGTCGTCGTCGCCAGCGTGGACTCGTATCTGCGCTTCGCCGAGGCCTGCAACCGGCTGGATCTGGAATCGGGCCGCAAGGCCCCCGCCCAGCTGACGGACGTCGTCCAGAGCATCGAGGAAGGAGGCGCTCAAGGGAAGGCCAAAGGGGCGCTGACCGGCGCCGTCGACGCATTCGCCGAATCGCTCCACAAGGGGCGTGGGGACGACAGCGACCGCAAGCGTGAGAAGGAGCACGAGCACGCCGAACGCGGCTCGAGCCGCCGTTCCCCAAAGGACCGGGAGGAGTGAGCGAGCCCATGTCCGTGTACGTGTACGCGATCACCAAGTCCGGGCATCCACTGGACCTGGACGGTATCAAGGGCGTGGGCGAAACACCCACCGAGTTGCACTCCGTGTGCAGCGACGAGCTGTGCGCTGTCGTCAGTGAGGCCCCGGAGGACCTTTCCGTCACACGCCGGGACCTGGACGCGCATCTCGGGGTGCAGGAGCACCTGTGGGCCGCGGGCACCATCCTGCCGTTGAGTTTCGGGTTCGTCGCTCCGGACGAGGACGCCGTACGGGCCGTGCTGGAGCAGCGGGCCCAGGAGCTGTCCCAGCGCCTCGATGAGCTCACCGGGCGGGCGGAGTTCAACGTCAAGGGCATCCAGAGCGAGGAGGCGGTCCTGCGCGCCATCCTCGAGGAGAACGAACAGGCCCGCGCGCTGAACGAGGCGACCCGCGAGGGCGGCGGAACACAGGAGGACCGGCTGGCGCTCGGCCAACTCGTGGCACAGGAGGTGCAGAGCCGGCAGCAGGCACTCGCCGCCGACGTCGTCGCCGCCCTGAGGCCGCTGGCAGCGGCCGAACGGCTGGCCGAGCCTTCCCAGCAGTACTTCGTGAACGTGTCCTTCCTGGTGGACGGCAAACAGTCCGAGGAGTTCACCCAGGCAGCGCGGGAGTTGGCAGAGCGCTACGGGGAGGACATCGAACTGCGGGTACGGGGACCGCTGCCGCCGTACAGCTTCACCTGAGCCCGCTGCGACGGACCGCTGCGGTGACAGCACGAGTCACAAGGAGGAGGAATGGCAGGACTGGTCACCGAGATCCTGGCACTTCCGTTGGCTCCCCTGCGGGGCGTCGGCTGGGTGCTGGACAAGGTCGCCCGTGCGGCTGAGGAGGAGTTCTACGACCCTGCTCCCGTACAGGAAGAACTCGTGAACCTGGAGCGCGCGCGGACAGAAGGCCGTATCGACGACGAGGAGTTCGCACGGCGCGAGGAGGAACTGCTGCACCACATGGAGGACATCAGGGCCTACCAGCTGAGGCGCGGCGGGCAAAGCGGGCTGTGAGCCGTGGGCATGGAAGAAGACGGAATCATGAACAACGCCAAGATCGGCGCGGCTGTCCTCGGCGGTTACGTGCTGGGCCGGACGAAGAAGGCAAAGCTCGCCCTGAGTCTGGGTGCGCTGCTGGCCGGATCACGGATCAAGCCGGGACAGGTCGTGAAGGTCGTCCAGGAGTCCCCCTTCCTCAGCAACGTCACCAAGCAAGTGCGCAGCGAGCTGACGGGCGTCGGCAAGGAAGCCGCCACCACTGTGCTCTCGGCGAAGGCCGACAGCCTGGCCGACGCCCTGCACCAGCGCACCGCGGGACTGCACGAAAAGGCTCACCCGGACGGTGAGCGGGACCAAGACGAAGAGAACGAAAAGGAAGAGAACGCACAAGAGGCGCGCCAGGACGAGGAATCTCCGGACGAGGGGGCCCGGACCTCGGAACGCGAGGGCAGGGGGCGCGGGAGCCAGGGGCGCGAGAAGAGTGCGCAGCACCGCGGGTCGGATCAGAAGGACGAGCCGCGCAGGAAGAGGACGACGGCCGGCCGGAGCCGCTCGAAGAGCGGCTCGGCATGATGGAGGAGGCCGGATGATGGCTGAGGGCAAGTCGGGAGGTGCCGGCACCCTGAGCAAGGTGCGCGAGCAGGCACGGCAGAACCCCGGCGCGAACCGGCTGAAGGAAGAGCTGGAAAGCTATGTCGAGGCCCGCGTTCAGCTGATGCTCGAAGGCGTGGGCCATCGCCTGGGCGAAGGGGCGCGCAAGCTGGGTGAGGCCCACCTCGGCCCCGGCCTGCTGACCAGTGCCGTCACCAAGGGCGGCAAGAAGCTCCTCGCAGGCGCGCTGCCGGGTGAGGCGTTGACGGCGACGGCGTCCCACGCCAAGGACACGCTGCTGGACAAGGCCAAGGACGTCACCGGGAAGCGGCACGAGAAGCACCCCGACGCCACCGGTAAGGGGCTGACCATCATCGAGGACATCGACGTGGGCGTGCCCGTACGCGAGGCCTACAACCAGTGGACGCAGTTCACGGAGTTCGAGCGGTTCGCCAAGGGTGTCAAGCACGTGGAGCAGGAGGACGAAATCACGACCCACTGGGAAGTGCAGATCGCCAAGGCGAGCCGCCGCTGGCGGGGCATCATCACGGAACAGGTGCCCGACGAGCGGATCGCCTGGACCACCGAGGGCGAAAAGGCCACGACCAAGGGCGTCGTCACCTTCCACCCGCTCACGGACAACCTCACCAAGGTGCTGCTGGTCGTGGAGTACCTCCCCAAAGGCGTGGTCGAGCGCGTCGGTGGCCTGGTGCGGGCGCAGGGCCGGCGGACCCGGCTCGATCTGAAGCTCTTCCGCACCTTCGTCATGATGCGCGGCGAGGCGACTGGCGCATGGCGCGGGGAGATCCAGGAGGGAGAGGTGGTCCGCGGGGCGGAGGAGGCCGAAGAGGGCCGCGCGGAAAAGGAAGAGGCAGAGGAAGAGGAAGCGAAGGCGGAAACCGGGGGCGAGGAGCCCGAGGTACGCGACGAGGAGTACGACGAGGAAGAGGAGCCCGCAGAGGACGAGGACGAGGACGAGTACGAGGAGGACGAGGAGCCCGAGGACGAGTACGAGGAGGACGAGGAGCCCGAAGAGGAGGACGAGGAGGAAGAGCGAGCGGCCGACGACCGCGACGACGAGGGGGAGGGAGAAGCCCCCACGACGCGTCGGCGCCGCACATAGATCCGCGAAACGAGGTCGAGTGTGCCGTGACCGAGTCACAGTCCCCCGTCCCCAGGTCGTCGCGGGCCTTGTACCCGTACGGTCAAGAGAGCGGCGGCTCAAACCTGGCCGACATCCTTGAACGCGTCCTGGACAAGGGCATCGTGATTGTCGGTGACATCAAGATCAACCTGCTCGACATCGAGCTGCTCACCATCAAGCTCCGGCTGCTGGTCGCGTCCGTCGACAAGGCGAGGGAGATCGGCATCGACTGGTGGGAGCGCGATCCCGCCCTGTCGTCCCGCGCCGATGGCCGGCACAGCCTCCAAGAGCAGAACCAGCGGCTGCGCGCCGAGGTGGAGGAGCTGCGCAGTCAGCTCGCCGAGTCCCCGCGGGAGCTGGCCGGAAGCCAGGCCGGCGGCCCGCGGGGCTCCCGCGACGCCGAGCGGGTCCGGAGGGAATCGAGGGAGTCGCACGCCGAACCACGCCGTAAGCCCCGCAAGGTTCGGGACGTCGAGGGGGCCCGGGGCGACGAGGAGCGGAGCTGAGGCCGGTGGACGAGCAGCTGTGCTACGCGTACGCGGTGTTGGGATCGCCATCCACCGCACTGGAGCGGACGGTGCTGGCCGACGTTCGCGGGGTGGCCCAGGCGCCCGTCACCCTGGTGCGTTCCGGCCCGGTGGCCGCCGGGGTCAGCGCGGTGCCTCGGGACGAGTTCTCGGAGGCGGCCCTCAAGGTGAACCTGGAGGACCTGCGGTGGCTGGAGGCGACGGCCCGGGCGCACCACCTGGTCATCGAAGTACTGACCGAGCACACCACGGTCCTGCCGCTGAGGCTGGCCACCGTGTATGTCGACGAGCACCGTGTGCGGGAGATGCTGAGGGAACACGAGTCGGATTTCACCGTGCTTCTCGACCGGCTCACCGACCACGTGGAGTGGGGCGTGAAGGTGTACGCCGAGGCGCCTCCGCAGCCTCCGTCCGCGCCCTCGGCCGCCGGCGATCCGGCGGACGAGACGAATCCCGGACGCGCGTACCTGCGCAGCCGACGGCATCAGCGGCAGGCTCGCGAGGACGTGTGGCGGCTTGCCGAGGAGGCCGTGCAGCGGACCGAGTACCAAGCCCGCGGCCTGGCGGTGCAGCACACCCGGCACCGGCCGCAGCAGGGAGGCCTGGCGCAGGTGCCGGGCGAGAACGTGGCCAACGACGCCTATCTGGTGCCCCGCAGTCTGGCGGAAGAGTTCCGCAGCCGGATGCTGCACGCCGCGGACGATCTGCCGGGAGTCCGTGTGGAGGTCACGGGTCCCTGGGCGCCGTATTCCTTCACCGCCCCCCTCGCGCTCGACGAACACCAGGAGGGAGCCGGCCGGCGGTGAGCCAATACGGAGGGTACGAGGATCGCCCGGTCGTCCAGCCGCAAGTCGCGCTGATCGACCTGCTGGACCGGCTGCTCAGCGGCGGTGTGGTCCTCACTGGCGATCTTGTACTGTCCATTGCCGACATCGACCTGGTGAGGATCTCGCTGCGCGCCGTGATCGTCTCCATCCGCGAGCAGCTGGACGACGAGTGGGCGACGATGTACCCGCCGAGGAGCGGGGGCGGTCACCGTGACACGACGTGACAAGGGGCCGCCCGCCGACCGGCTGCGGGAGGTGGCCGAGGCCGCGAGCAGGGCGTTCTCGCTACTGCCCGCCCGGCCTGACGAGATCTCCACGCCGACGTCCAGCCGCGGCCACACCGCCGCACGGCGACTGCGCGCCGATCCGGACACCGTGGAACGGGACCTGGTCAAACTGGTTCTGACCATCGTCGAGCTGCTGCGCCAGCTGATGGAGCGACAGGCCCTGCACCGGGTCGACGAGGGTGACCTCACCGAGGAGCAGGAAGAACGGCTCGGTCTGACCCTGATGTTGCTCCACGACCGGATGTCCGAACTCTGCGACCACTACGGTCTCACGCTGGCCGACCTCAACATCGACCTGGGACCACTGGGGACGCTGCTCCCCCCGTGAAGGCTGCGTTGGTCGCCGTTGTGCACTTTCGTACGGCCCTGAGACGGCCCGAGGCTCGGCCTGGTGGATGGGCTCTGACGTCACAGCTCAGGATGCCGGTGGAGCGGCGTCGTGCCACGCTGGGAGAGGTTGCGCCGCTCCGAGCGTTCGGTTGACGCATGGCCCTGCCACACAAGGAGTCCGACATGGCCCGTGACGCCGTGCCACCCAGAACCGCCAATGCGAACCCACGGCCGTGGCACGCAGCCGCGTCGGGGACGACCGTCCTCGCAGCAGCGCTGATGATCTTCGGTGGTGCGATGGCGATTTTCGAAGGAATCGCCGCCATCGCCAAGGATGATCTGTTCATTGCAACGCGCCACTACGTGTTCGAGTTCAGTCTGGCGGGCTGGGGCTGGGTGCACCTTGTCCTGGGCATTGTCATCGTCGTTGCCGGGTGTGCCGTTCTCAGCGGAGCGCTGTGGGCACGGTTCTTCGGCGTATTCGTGGCAGGGCTCGGTGCGATTGCCAACTTCCTGTGGGTGCCGTACTACCCCCTCTGGTCCCTGACTCTGGTCGCCGTCAACATCTTCATAGTCTGGGCTCTGTGCACGGGTATGCACAGAGAAGCTGACGCCGATCAATGGGCATGATCGCTGCGGGCGCATCCGCTGCCGGGCGAGTGCGGCACTGCACAAGCACGGCCTTGATCACTGGGTGCGGAAGACATCGCTGATCTGCCGGTCGAGCTGCTTCAACCGGCACCTGTCTGTGTCAAGCGGCTCGGGCAGCCTCCGTGCTTCGGCAGTCGCGGATAAGCTGGCGACAGATCACATCCGGGCGGGACCGGGCGAGTCGTCAACCGCGGGTGATCGCTCGTTCATGCCGCCCTCGTCGCAGGCAACGCCCAGGCGATCGATGAACGCCGGCTCGCTGCATGCCAGGACCCGCCGCAGCTGCTCCCGCCACTGCGTGTAGTGGGCACCTGCGTCGGGTCGTTGTGCTGTCATGCCGAGATCAATGAGTGTCGGCGGGCAAGAGGGTGTACGCCGGACGGGCAGAGTCCTGACGTCGGTTGCGGCACCTGGCCCCCGGGCGTCGGCCGGATCAGGTGCCGGCCGGTGGGGTGGGGCGCAGGGCGAGCAACGCGATGTCGTCGGTGCTGTCGGCGCCGAGCCCCCTCAGCAGTTCGTCGCAGAAGACGTCCAGGGGTTCGCGGGCGAGGGCGGCGGTGTGCTGACGCAGCCGGGTCAGCCCATGGTCGAGGGATTCGCCGCGGCGCTCGATCAGTCCGTCGGTGTACAGCAGCACGGTGGAATGGGCGGGCAGTTCGTCGATGGCGGTCGGGCGCCGGTGCTCGGCATCCATGCCGATCAGCAGCCCCGCGCCCGTCTCCAGATAGCGGGTGTCGCCCGCGGCGGTGGTCAGCAACGGCGGCAGGTGCCCGGCCGAGGAATGGTGCAGGACCCAGGGGTCGCCCTCCTTGGAAGGGCATTTGACCAGGGCGTAGATGCACGTCGCGGTCGTCTCCTGGATCAGCGTGTGGCTGACGATGTCCAGGCGGCGCAGGACCTCGCCGGGAGGCTCTTGGCGGTCCACAGCGATACCGCGCAGCATGTTGCGCAGGGCGCTCATGGCGACCGCCGCCTGCAGGTCGTGGCCGGTGACATCGCCGATGGCCAGGACGGTGTCGCCCTGCGGCAGGACGAAGGCGTCGTACCAGTCACCGCCGACCTGGGCGATGGCCTGCGCGGGGGTGTAGCGGGAGGTGATCTGGAGGTGGTCGACCTGCGGCAGGTCGGGCAGCAGGGCGCGTTGGAAGCGTTCGGCGATGTGCCGGGTCTGCTGGTACAGCCGCGCGTTGTCGACCTGCAGCGCCAGGCCGCGCACCAGGTCCTCGATCGACGGGAGATCGTCTTCGGTGAAGGGATGGTCGGCATCGGTGCGGGCCACGGTCAGGGCGCCGAGGACCTCGCGGCGGGACCGCAGCGGGGCGATGACAGCACTGCGCGCACCCAACTGCTCGAACAACTCCAGCTGCCGGGCATGCAGCGGGTTCTCCGCCCGGCTCGGCGGAAGGATGTCGGCGAGCAGCAGCGGCCCCGCCCCCCGCAGCACCCGCGGCAGCGGCCCGCCGTCATCCTCCGGTACCGGCGGCAGCGGCCCCTCATAGCCGCCCGGAGCCAGCGCCTCGGGGGTGCGGTGGACCACGACGGCCCGCTCCAGCCTGCCGTCCTCGTTCAGCAGGTCCACCGTGCACCAATCCCCGAACCGCCCGGTCAGCACCCGGCACGCCCGCCGCAGCCCCTCCAGCAAGTCCAGCGTGCTGGCCAGCGCCGCCTGGGCATCCGCCAGCAGCGTCAGACGGTCCAGCAGCGCCTTGTCGCCTCGATCATCGCCCATGCCCTCCACCTTCCTCCCCACTGGCCTGCGACGACAGCACCACCCGCCTTCCAGCGCGCCGGATCACGGCCAACACGATGCGGTCACCCGCCGTGAGCATCAAGCAGCGAGGCGCCCCGCTCACCCAGATGGTCCAGAGCGTGCCGCGATTCGTGCAGAACCCAGCCGCTCCCCGGCCCGCGCACCGCGGTGTACCGGCACACCAGGCCCCAGCCCGGCCGCCGCGGGTGAAGTCGGTCTTGAGCCGGGCGGGGGCCTGGAACGGCAGCCCGGCTCGGAGACCAGAGCTGAACACCGAGCACGTCCACCCATGTGAGCGTTTCCAGTGTGGGACTGATCGGCAAGGGTGTCACCCGGCGGTGGCCCGGACGGGGCCGGGCTGCGCCCGCTCTGCGAGGACGAAGCAACGCCGGATCAAGGCTCGGCTGCGGGCATCGTGCCGGCACGCCCGCAGAGGACTACTGATCTTCTGCCTGATCCCGGGGTCCTGCTGCTCCACCCACCGCTCTGCCTCCGCAAGGTTAGCGGCGGTGCCTGCAGGTTCTTGGCCGCCGCGTTCGAGGGCGGGGACCGCCGGGCAGCGAGCCGTCCCCACCCGACGCCTCGCTCAACGAGCCGACGGGCCGGGGTGGTCGACGACGGCGGTGGCGTAGGCGTGTGCGGTGCCGACGCAGATGCCGAAGCCGGAGGCGATCTGCGCGAGGGTGTCGTGCCTAGGGAACCAACGAGGCTCCTGGGCTGTTGAGTTGAGATGTCGAACACCTCCCTCAACGGCACGGGAGCCTCGTGCGTTGCGGACGTCGATGCCATCACACGATCAGTGGCCACCCTGAAACGGCTCACGGATCGGTCTACGACGACCCGGACGCGAGTGCTTCCAGATCCCACGGCTCACACTCCAGTGCCGGCGGGCGGGCACCGCACAAGCGCTGCACGACGCCTTGGGACTTCAGCGGGCACAAGTAACAGCCCTTTCCCTGAGAGCCGAGGATCTGACGACCGTTCGGTTCTCCAGCCAGCAGCTCACCTTCGATCGGCAGAGGGAAAGTGCCCGTCGACTTGAGCCGATCCCGATCGTATTGCCGCGAGATGGCCTGGCTCGGTGGGGCCGGGGCTATCGCCTGATGCTCCGGTGCCATCGGATCTCGCCTTCGTGCCATTCGTCGGTGGGTATGAGTCCGGCGGCAGCGGCGACGGCGGCGGATGCCCGATGTTCGGGGTGGATGTGGGCGATGACGGTCTGCACCGGCTGCCGGCTGAGCCAGTCGACGAGCCCTCGGGCTGCTTCGCCGGCGATGCCTCTTCCCTGCCACGGAGTCCCCACCACCCAAGCGATCTCGGCGGTGAGTCCCTGGCCGGAGGGGCCGACCGTCGCCTGGACGGTGCCCGTCAGGCATGCCTCGTCACGGAGCCGGATCACCCAGTTCAGCCAGGAGACGGCCGGGTCGGGAGAGCCGGCGGTCATGCGCTGGTAGCGCGAGCGCAGGGCTTGCGGGGTGTCCGGAGCGCCGCCGATGAAGGTGTGCAGGGCCGGATCGGACAGCACGGCGGCCATCTCCTCGGCGTGCTCGACGTGCAGTGGCAGCAGGTCCAGCCGCCTGGTGCTGATGGCCTGGGCCGCGAGGGTGCTCACGCTGCGACCGCCTCGGGGCGTTCGACGAGCCGGCCGCGTTCGAAGCGGGCTCCGGCGCGGACGAGGTCGACGAGGTGGGGCGCATTCACGGCCCGCCACCGCTGCTGGGCGGACTCGACCAGCTTGAAGACCATGGCCAGGGCGGCGGTGCGGGAGCCGGCGCCGCGGGTGACCTTGGTCCGCAGCCGTACGGTGGAGAAGGTCGACTCGATGGGATTCGTGGTGCGCAGGTGGATCCAGTGCTCGGCCGGGAAGTCGTAGAACGCCGGCAACTGGTCCCGGTCGTCGGTGATCTTCTTGACGGCCTTGGGGAACTTCGCGCCGTAGAGCTGGACGAATGTCTTGATCGCCTGTGCCGCGCGGTCGCGGTCTTCGGCGTTGTAGATGTCCTGGACGGCCTTCTTCGCGCCCGGCTGAGCGGACTTCGGCATGGCGTCCAGGACACTGGCGGTTTTTTGAACCCAACACCGTCGCTCGCGGGTGGTGGGGAACACCTCGGCCAGCGCCTTCCAGAAGCCCAGGGCGCCATCCCCGACCGCGAGCACCGGGGCGCGCATGCCCCGGCGGGCGCAGTCCCGCAGCAAATCAGCCCACGACTCGGCGGACTCGCGGTAGCCGTCCTTGAAGGCGACCAGCTCCTCGGAGCCGTCGGCCCGGACCCCGATGAGCACCAGGACGCACGCCTTGGCCTCCTCCAGGCGGACGTTGAGGTGGATGCCGTCGGCCCACACGTAGACGTAGTCGACCTCCGCGAGGTCGCGGTCCGTGAAGGCGGCGTGGTCGGCCTGCCACTGCGTCGTCAGCCGGGTGACCGTCGCCGCCGAGAGCCCGGCGGAAGAGCCGAGGAACTGTTCCAGGGCGGGCACGAAGTCGCCCGAGGACAAGCCGTGCAGGCAGAGCAGGGGCAGCACCTCGCTGATCTTCGGCGACTTGCGGCACCACGGCGGCAGGTTCGCGGACGAGAGCGGCTGGCGCTCGCCCGTGGCCTCGTCGACGCGGTTGTCGTTCACCCGCGGCGCCTTCACCTCGACCACGCCGGCCGCCGTGATGACCTGCCGGGGCTGGTGATAGCCGTTGCGGACCACCAGGCGGCGTCCCTTGTCGTCGCGCTCATCAACCAAGTCAGCTATGTAGGCGTTGACTTCGGCCTCCAGTGCGACAGCCGGCATCCGCCGCGCGCCCTCCCGGCCAATCTCATCCAACAACGAACTGCCACTTGGCGTGCTGCCGTCCTCGGTGACTACCGTAAGCACGGGCGTGCCTTCCCGGCCGACGCGGTAACGTCGGCCTTCCTTGATGACCTATCGATCGATCCATCGGGAAGGTACGCCTCATTCCGTCAGGAGTGATCCACAGGTATTGAGCATTGCTCGCGGGCGCGCTGAAGCGGCCCCGGAGAATGGTGTGAACTGGGCTCTGGACTGCGGTTGTTGCTGCGACGGGCCTCGGCATGATGGATGGCGCATGGGTGAATCGGCGCTGCCCATCGACTCTCGCGGCTGAACGAGGCTTCATGGCGGGCTCCGGCTCGCCGAACCCTTGCTCGTCCAGGCGGTCGGTACATCGCGGTCTGACCGGTACGGCCGACTCCCTTGCCCGCTGAGCGCTGCCAGACCCGTCGAGCGCAGGTGACCGTGGCGGCGTTCACAGTGACAGCCGTCTCATCTCCGGTCGGCGACCGGGCCGGAGGTCCCTGGAGAGCTGAGGAATGCGGTTGTTCCGCGGCTGGGCCATGCGATGTCGTCAACGGCGAGAAACGGCTCGCCGGCAACGGTCGCAGGGGTCGCCCCGGTGAACGCCATGACGTCCCGATGCAGGTGTGACTGGTCGGCATAGCCGGTGTCGGCCGCGACGCGGGCCACGCCTTCACCCGCGACCAGACGGTGGACGGCATGGTCGAAGCGGATCAGTTTCACGGCGCGCTTGGGCGGCAGACCGAGCTGCGACCGGAACCGGGACCACAGCCGCTTCCGGCTCCATCCGACCTCGGCCGCGAGTCCGTCGACCCGGATCAGGCCACGGCTGACGACGATCCGGTGCCAGGCCCAGGCCACCTCCGGGTCCACCAGTGGTCCCGCCTCATGCCGACGGGCGAGCAGCGCGTCCGTCAACGCGAAGCGATCCTGCCAGGACGAGAGATCGCCGAGTCGTTCGCGGATCCGGGACGCCTCCCGGCCCCACAGGTCATCCAAGGGCACGACGGTGCCGTCGATCTCGGCGGGGGAGGCGCCCAGAACCGCGCGTGCGATCACCGGGGACAGGCGTACCTGCACACACTCGACGTTCTCTCCCCGCGCCCGTACCGCGCCGCCGGACCCGAGCCCGGGCCCGGCGACGATGCTTCCCCGCTGCTGCGGCCCGGACGCACAGTCAAGGACGGGTGAGCCGGCGCCGAACTCCAGGACCAGGGTCACGGCCGGGTGCGGGACCATCCGGAGCGCGTCCAGGTCACGGACGCAGAACCCGGCCATGGTGAGACCGGCCATCCGGCTGGGCCGCTGCGGGCATGCGACGTCCCACATAGCCGTACCGTGTGTGAAAGTCCGCACAATCCCATGCTATGTGAGCCGGCGAGGGGAACATTTATCCAATCCGCCGGTGGGTACCGGCGGCGACGGTGGGCTCATGACTGTTTCTGACGGCGGACCGCACGCTGATGGCGGCGCCGAAGCCACCGAGAGTTCGATCCTGTCGCTGGACGACGGCGACATCCACGTGTGCCAGGACGGCCCTCGCGACGCTCCCGCACTCCTGCTCATCCACGGGTCCGCGTCCTCGGCCCGCTCGTGGCACCCGATGGTTCCACTGCTGTCCGTGTCTCACCGCGTCATCCGGATCGACCTGCTCGGTCACGGCCGGTCGGCCAAACCGGCCGACCGTACCTACGCGGTCCCGGACCAGGCACGTCGGGTCGGCGTGGCACTGGACCGGCTCGGCGTCGAGCATGCCGTGGTCGGCGGTCACTCCAGCGGCGGCGTGGTCGCCACCGCCCTCGCCGAACAGCGGCCCGACCTGGTGACCGCCCTCGCGCTCATCAACACCGGCCCCAGCCTGGACGCCTTCATCACACCGGGGTCCGCCGCAACCGGACCCTCGCAGTGGCCGCCGACCGACGACCAGCTCCGGCGGTTCGCGAGCACGGGTTTCAGCCGCGCGGGCTTTCAGATCCCAGAAGAGCTCCTGGACGATGTGCGCGGTATGACCTCCCACACGTTCACCGCGACGATGCGGGCCACCCGCTCCTACCTGGAGCAGCGGGCGCTGCCGGATCGGCTGGCCGTCCTGGGCAAGCCACTACTGGTGATCTTCGGCGAGGACGACCGCAGATGGCGATCGTCATCCGCCTCCGACTACCGCGCCGTTCCGGGCGCGAAGGTCGAGTTGCTGCCCGGACTCGGGCACTCGCCCCTGCTCGAGGATCCACCGCGCACGGCCACCCCCCTGCTGGCCTTCACCGCGATCCACGCCGTACGGGTGAACTGAATGACAAGGAGGCATGCCATGCGGATTCTCGTCTCCGGCGCCAGCATCGCCGGTCCGGTGCTGGCGTACTGGCTCACCAGACACGGCTTCGGCGTCACCGTCGTTGAGCGCGCGCCGACTCTGCGCAAGACCGGCGGCCACGCGGTCGACCTGTTGCGGCCCGCCATGAACATCTCGGAGAAGATGGGGGTGCTCCCGCGCATCGAGGAGCGGGCCACCGGCACCAACCTCATGACTGTCCACCGGGAGAAGGCACGGCGTCCCGTCCGGGTAGACCTCTCCAAGATCTTCAGCGCCACCTCCGACCGGCACGTCGAGATCATGCGCGACGACCTGAGCGAGATCTACTACGACGCCGCGCGCGACGACGTCGAGTACCTCTTCGGTGACTCGATCACCGCGATCTCGCCCGACGGCGAGGTGCGGTTCGAGAACACCGCGCCGCGCCGCTTCGACCTCGTCGTCGGCGCGGACGGGCTGCACTCCAACGTGCGCCGCCTCGTCTTCGGCGACGAGTCCCGGTTCAAGGCCTTCATCGGGGCTTACCTCGGGGTGCTGACCCTGCCGAACGTCTCCGGGCTCGACGGTGAGCTCCTCATCCACGTCGGCGTCGGCCGCACTGCCGGCATGTACGGCGCGCGGCACCTCGGCGACGCACGGGCGTTGTTCCTGTTCCGGAGCGAGCGCGAGCTCGACTACCACCACCGCGACGTGCCCCGGCAGAAGGAACTGCTGCGCGATGCGTTCGCCGACATGCACCCTGACGTGGACCGCTGGCTGGACGAGCTCGACCGCACGCCGGCGTTCTACTTCGACTCGATCACCCAGCTCCGCATGGACACCTGGTCACGGGGGAGGGTGACGCTCGTCGGCGACGCGGGCTACTGCCCCGGCCCGGCCGTCGGCGGCAGCACGACCCTGGCCGTCGTCGGCGCGTACGTCCTCGCCGGGGAGCTGGCGCGGGCGGGCGGTGACCACGAGCGCGCCTTCCCCGCCTACGAGCGCGCGATGGCAGAGCACGTGCCTGGCAGCCGCGCCGCCGCGCTCAGCGCGGCGAGGACCCTGATCCCCACCTCGCACCTCGGCGTGCGGGGACTGGCCCAGGGCGCCCGCCTGATCTCCGCCCTGCCCGCGGGGCCCAGCCGCGCCCTCCTCCGCCTCACCACCAAGAGCGCACGCCTCTACAACTCCATGGCCGTCGACGACTACCCGCCGTCGCCCACCGCTTCGCGAGGCCGGGTCGGCCGCGCGAGCGACCCCGGAGGCGGCCTCGGGGTGGAGTGAGGGGTGCTGGGGGTGCTCGTCGCCGTCTGCCTGACCGACAGATGCAAGATATTCGTACCAATAGGACACCGGCCCCGCGCACTGCCACGCCAACTTGCCTGGCCGTCACCCGGGTTGAGTAAAGGGCAGTGTTGCGCGGATTCGTGGCAAAGCCCTGATCAGGGACGAGGTGCGAAGGAAGGGATCCCGAGGTCGACCGAGCGGCCCGGTTGCTCGAACCTCTGGGCCACTCGGCCCACTCATCGGGTGTCGCCGATCGGCTCGGGCATGACGTGCTGGTGGCGGTTGCGGGACCGGAACAAGGCCGGTGTCTGGCAAGGCTGCACGAGGTCCTGCTCGCCGAACTGAACGCAGCTTCCCGGCTGGACTGGTCCCGCTGCGTGGTCGACTTGGGCTGGCCCGAGGCACCACGGGATCACCGACGGGCACGGCACCCCGCCCGCGGTCCTGGTGACGGGCGGCGACCGCAAAGATGTCCCCCAGCTGCTGCCGCTCGATGCGATCCCAGCGGTCCGGACCGGGCACCTACCGGTGGGTGGTCGAGCGGACCTTCGCCTGGTTCCACGGCTTCCGGCGTATCCGGATCCGCTGGGAACGCAGAGCCGACATCCACGAAGGGTTTCTCAAGCTCGCCTGCTGCCTCATCACCCGCCGGTGGATTCAGTCTCTGTGTTAGAGATCTTTAACGGCTGAGGTTGCGGCGGTTGGAAGTCGAGCCCGGTCTTGGCGATGAGACCGTCGATGAGGCGGGGCCGGTACTGCATGCGTTTCAGCCTCGTCTTCACCAACGCGGTGAGCTGGCCCAGGCCGTGTTTGGTGAGGTTGGCCAGCGACCTCTTCAGGTGCGACCACACGCCCTCGACGGGGTTGAGCTCGGGAGCGTACGGCGGCAGCTGGTAGACGGTCAGCCGTAATCGGGCGGCGATCAGCTCGCGCATGGTGCGGCTGACGTGCGTGTTCAGGTTGTCCCAGACCAGAACGATGGGGCCGCCTAGCTGCTGGTGGGCGGCATCGAGCAGGCGCGTGTAGTCGGTCTCGGCGAAGCCCTTGCGGCGGCCTTTGGCCGGGCCGCGGTCGAGGCGGATCAGCCGGGGCCGGTGACCGGCTTTGGTGCAGATCAGCGCCGCCATGGAGACACGTTTGGTGCCTGCGGCGGTGACCCGCACCACCGGGGTGTGACCCCGTCGGCCCCAGGTGCGGCCTTTGGGCGGCCTCAGGCCCTGGCCGGCTTCGTCCTCGAAGCAGAGCCAGTCGCCCAAGTCCGCCGCCCTCTTTTCATGACGGGCCACTGTTCGTCCTTCCAGGCGGCGATCTTCGCCTCGTCCCGCTCGGTGGCCTTGCGGGAGGGGACCTGCACGCTCCAGCCGATGCGGTGCAGCAGCAGGTCCAGCCCCGCCAGGGTGTACTCGACGCCGAACCGGCGGCGCACGACCTCGGCGATCCGCGCCAGCGTCCAGCAATGGTCAGGCCAGCCGGAGGCGGCCGGGCCGGCATCCAACACCGTCTCCAGCACGCGCAGTTGACCTGAGTCGAGCTTGCAGCGGGCACCGCCCGGTCCCTTGGAGGCCAGGGCCTCCCGACCTCCTGAGGCCAACGCCCGCCGCCAGCGGTTCGCCGACATCCGGGTCACCCTGAACCGCCGGGCCACCTCCCGGTCACTGGCCCCGGTCTCGATCAGATCGGCGGCCGCGAGCCGGACTTGCTCACGTCGAGCCCTTTCCTCAGCCGTCAAGCCGCCGCCATCGGGATACCTCATCCTCCCGGCATAGCGCAGCCCACGACAGCCGTCACGACTCTGCGTAACCCGCATCGTTAAAGATCTCTAGCTGATGTCAGTACGCTGCAGGTGTGACTGAACCGGTGGTCGGCAGGCCAGGGCCGCGGAGGCCGAGAGAGCTCAATGATGTCCACGAGTTCCTCGACGAGGTGAGGCTCCGCCCGGGGATGTGGGTGCGCCGCAGCTCACTTCAGCATCTGGACTCCATGCTCATCGGCTACGCAGTCGCCTCCGAGATCCATGACATCGATGATCGTTTCGACTTCTGGAACGACGGCCCCTTCTCCCAGTGGCTGCGGAAGCGACTGAGCATGGAGTATCCCAGCGCTCTGGGCTGGGCTGTCGAGATCGAACGAGCAGCCCAGGCAACCGGTACTCAACCGATGGAGATGTTCTTTTCCCTCTTGGACGAGTTCCGAGCTGAGCATGGCGGGTCGCGGAGCGTGGAGGAGAGATAGCGGTCCCTGACTGGCGCCTCACTTCCAGCCGAACCCTCAGCCATCCGGGTCATTGTGTTAGCCGCTGTTAGAGAGCATCTGATCAATGTTCACGCTGGTGTGAGTGGGATGTCCGTTTCGATTCGCCAGGTAGGTGTGGATTCTCCGGTCAGTTCGCGGGACAT
>NZ_JBEYUW010000012.1:280495-288437 GCF_040643735.1 Streptomyces sp. NPDC047085 | reverse complement strand
CAGGAGCCGTACAGGGCGCGTTCCCGCTCCACCAGCAGCGGCATCGCATCCGACGCGGTGACCAACTCCCGCAAGGGATACCGGGCCAGCACCGCATCCACCTCGGGAGACAGAGCGCCCTTCAGACGGTCGTGCACCGACAGGGAGTCGTCGCCGAGGGCCCCGGCGGCGGCCAGGACCAGCTCCCGCTCCGGGCCCTTGGGCACGCCGGCGGCCGCACGCTCGTAGAGTTCGGCCCCCTCCTCCAGGACGAGGCCGGTGTCGATGCCGGCGGGGATCTTCACGCCGGCGGTGTGCCGCCAGGTGCCGAGGGGATCCGACCAGGCCTCCACCCGGAAGGTCCACCGGCCGGTGGCGTCCGGAGTGATCTCCGCGCCCCAGACGTCGCTGCCGGGAGACAGCTCCCGCATCGGAGTCCAGGGGCCGCGCCGGCCCTTCGGATCCCGCAGGACCACATTGGCACCCACCGCGTCGTGTCCCTCCCGGAACACGGTGGCGGTGACCTGGAACGTCTCTCCGGTCACCGCCTTCGCCGGGCGCCTGCCGCACTCAACGGCCGGCCGGACGTCACGTACCGGTACGCGGCCGATGGTCGGGGTCCTGCGCATGGATCTCACCTCCGCCGTGCGCGAAGCCGGGCACCGGGCCCGGCTTCGCGATCCTGGAAACGGGCCGGCCGCTGCCGTCCCGAGGGGGAACGCCATGTACGGTGCCAGGTCAGGGGCTTGGCGCCGTGGAACGCCGCTCCGGTGGCGGCGCGCGTCGAGCCTTCCGGCCCGGTTGCGGCCGCCCGTCCTGCTCGCGCAGATAGCCGGCCAGGGTGGAGCGCAGATACCGCTCGGCCGCGTCCGCGGCCTCCCGGGCGCAGCGCTTTCCCATCAACACGCACAAGGTGTAGCCCGAATCCTCGAAGGCGGCCCGGACCGTGCGGTCGTGGGGCGAGGCGAGCATCACGCGCTCCCACGCCCGGTAACGCCGCAACTGCCGGGCCACTTCGGCCTTGGCGGGTAGCAGCATTGCCCTCTTCACCTTCCACGCTCTCGACTGGGCGCGTTCCCGACGGTCGGGTGGCGTCCGCGCGCGGAAGGGCGCGGCACCGTTACGGCGATCGAGGCTTTCACTCATGGTGCACGCAGGGACACGCAACGTCCTGTTGGACGTTCAACGACCCCGCCGTTCGTGATGCTCGTGTTGCACGAATGGCGTAGTGGTCCCACTGTGGAGGTGACTCAGAAGCGATCAACGCTCACGTTACGTGTCCGGGATCCCTCCCGGACGGGGCGAGGGAGCGAGAACTTCGCCGGTGAGGAGCAAGCGACAATGAAGACCGCAGTGCCCTGCTACTACCACCTCGACGTGGAAGTCAGCCCGGAACGGGTGGGACAGGTCAGCCGCATCCTGGCCGCCCACCTCCGCTACTGGGACCTCGAGAACCTCGTGGACCCCGTCCGCCGCGGCGCCGAAATGCTGCTGCGGGCGATCGACCAGCACGCCACGGACAAGGCCACATCGATCGAGATGTGGTGGAACGGACAGCATCTCATCACCGCCGTGGGCGGCGACGACCGGGAGCTGCGCCCCGACCAGGATCTGCGGGCCTGCCTCGCGGATCTCGCCGCCATGAGCGACGGCTGGGGCTGCTGTGCCACGGAGACGGGCAGCAAGATCATCTGGTTCTCGCAGCGCGCGCGGGCCGGTGAGCGCGTCCCGCTGGTGCCGACCGTCCCCGTGCCGAATCTGCGTCAGGTGCTGCAAGTACCGCGCACCACGCCGGTGGCCACGCTGGCCGCACCGGCCGAAGCAGCCGACGACGCCCTGGCGGGCGCCCGGTGACGGCGCGGAAACCGAGGAAAGGGGTGCCCGTGTGGAGCGGGCACCCCTACCCGTTGGGTGCCGTCTTCGACGGGCAGGGCACCAACTTCGCGCTGTTCAGCGAGGTCGCCGAGCACGTCGAGCTGATCCTGGTCGACGACGCCGGCACCGAGAAGTCCATCCCGCTGCACGAGGTCGACGGCTTCGTGTGGCACGCCTACCTGCCCGGCGTCGGCCCGGGACAGCGCTACGGCTACCGCGTGCACGGCCCCTGGCAGCCCTCCCTCGGCCACCGGTGCAATCCGGCGAAGCTGCTGCTCGACCCGTACGCGCGTGCCGTGGACGGCCAGATCGACAACCACGCCTCCCTCTACGAGCGGGCCCCGGACGGTCCGTCGCCGGGGAACAGTTCCGGGCACTCCATGCTCGGCGTGGTCACCGACCCGTACTTCGACTGGGGCGACGACCGCCCGCCGCGCCGGCCGTACGCGGACTCCGTCATCTACGAGGCCCATGTGCGCGGGATGACCCGCACCCACCCCGAGGTCCCCGAGCGGCTGCGCGGCAGCTACGCCGGCCTCGCCCATCCCGCGGTGCTCGACCACCTGACCTCGCTCGGCGTCACCGCGGTCGAGCTGATGCCGGTCCACCAGTTCGTGCAGGACGGCGTCCTGACCGACCGGGGCCTGTCCAACTACTGGGGCTACAACACCATCGGCTTCTTCGCCCCGCACAACGCCTACGCCGCCTTCGGCTCCCTCGGCGAGCAGGTCAACGAGTTCAAGGCCATGGTGAAGGCGCTGCACGCGGCGGGCCTCGAAGTGATCCTCGACGTGGTCTACAACCACACCGCCGAGGGCAACGAGATGGGCCCCACGCTGTCCTTCCGGGGCATCGACAACGCCTCCTACTACCGCCTGGTCGACGGCGACTGGGCGCACTACTACGACACCACCGGCACCGGCAACAGCCTGCTGATGCGGCACCCCTACGTCCTCCAGCTGATCATGGACTCGCTGCGGTACTGGGTGACCGAGATGCACGTCGACGGGTTCCGCTTCGACCTCGCGGCCACGCTGGCCCGCCAGTTCCACGAGGTGGACCGGCTCTCGGCGTTCTTCGACCTGATCCAGCAGGACCCGGTGATCAGCCGCGTCAAGCTCATCGCCGAACCCTGGGACGTGGGGGAGGGCGGCTACCAGGTCGGCAACTTCCCTCCGCTGTGGTCGGAGTGGAACGGCCGCTACCGGGACGCCGTACGGGACTTCTGGCGGGCCGAGCCCGGCTCGCTCGGTGAGTTCGCCTCCCGTCTCACCGGCTCCTCCGACCTCTACCAGGCGAGCCGCCGCCGGCCGCGCGCCAGCGTCAACTTCGTCACCGCGCACGACGGTTTCACCCTGCGCGACCTGGTGTCGTACAACGACAAGCACAACGAGGCCAACGGCGAGGGCAATCGCGACGGCGAGCGGTTCAACCGGTCCTGGAACTGCGGGGTGGAGGGCGACACCAGCGACCCGGTCGTCCTCGAACTGCGCGCCCGCCAGCAGCGCAACCTGCTGGCCACACTGCTGCTGAGCCAGGGCATACCGATGCTCTGCCACGGCGACGAACTCGGCCGCACCCAGCGCGGCAACAACAACGCCTACTGCCAGGACAACGAAGTCTCCTGGATCGACTGGGAGCTGACGGACGAGCAGCGTTCCCTCACCGACTTCACCCGGTACGTCATCAGCCTGCGCGCCGAGCACCCCGTGCTGCGCCGGCGCGGCTTCTTCGAGGGCGAGACCGCGACCGACGCCGACCAGCCGCTGCCCGACCTGACCTGGCTGCGGCCCGACGCGCGCGAGATGACCGGCCGGGACTGGCAGCGCCGCGACGCGCACTCCGTCGGCGTCTTCCTCAACGGCGACGCCATCGCCGAACGCGACGCCTACGGCCGCCGCGTCATCGACGACTCCTTCCTGCTGCTCCTCAACGGCTACTGGGAACCCGTCGACTTCCGCCTTCCCGACGACGTCTACGGCGAGCGCTGGACGACCCTGATCGACACCGCCGACCCCGACGGCATCCCCGACGAACGCGAACGCAAGGCCGGCACCCGCCTCCGCGTGGAGGCCCGCAGCCTGGTCCTCCTCTCCCGCCCCTCCACCGCCGCCTCCGGCTAGCCCGGCTCTCTTCACGTCGTGCGGGCGCGCCCCCCGGATCGGTCGGGGGGCGCGCCTGTGCCGGTCGTGATGGGTCAGCGCCCGCGCCGGTGGTGGTGGGGTCAGCGCATGGGGCGGTCGTGGTGAGGTCAGCGCATGGGGCGCGAGGTCACGGTGAACTGGGCGCCGTCGCGGTCGCGGAGGATCGCCTCGGACTCCTCCTCGCTGAGCACGCTGCCGCCGTGCTTCTCGGCGCCGCGGGCACAGGCCGCCACGTCGGCCACCGAGAAGTGGATCTGCCAGTGCGGCCGTACGGAGGGGTCCGGGGCCGACTCCACGGCGCCCGAGTCGATCCGCGCCACCACGTCGCCCCTGCTGCGCAGCACCACCTCGCCGCCCTCGTACTCGACCTCGCAGCAGCCCGGCTTGCCGGAGGCCCAGTCGAGGGTCTCGCCGTAGAAGAGCGCGGCGTCGAAGGCGTCGCGGGTGTGCAGCCGGATGAAGGTCGGAGCCGCTCTGCGCCACGCCTCCCAGTTGGAGACCAGTTCCCCCTGCCAGATCCCGAAGGTGGCCCCGTCACGGTCGGCGAGCAGCGCGGCCCGGCCGGGCGGGAAGGACAGCGGACCGACCGCCGCCGTACCCCCGCGCTCCCGGGCCCGGGACACGGCCACGTCGGCGTCCGGGACGGCGAAGTACGGCGTCCAGGCCACCGCCATCTGCCACATGGCGGCGACCGCCGCGATCCCGGCCACGGGCACGCCGTTCACCAGGGCGATCCGGAAGTGCTCCCCGAGCTTGACCCCGCGCCATCGCCAGCCCAGCACGGCGGTGTAGAACTCCTGGGTCGCCTCCAGGTCACGGCTGGTCAGGCTCACCCAGCAGGGGGCTCCGAAGACGGCGTGCGTCGAGACGACGTCCCTCTTCTTCCTCGGTCCCCCGTTGTCAGGTGTGTCTTGGTTCATGACAGTCGCGTCCTGCTCTCGGGGCCCGGCGGCCACCGGTCTGCCACCAGTGTCCAACCGGAAGGGGCTCGGCTGCCTGTCGAACACCCCGGTGGCACGCGGCCGGGCGAGTGAGGACGATGGAGGGCATGGCAGAGAGCGAGCCGGACCGGATCCTCGAGCTGCAGGCGGAAGTCGACCAGCTGAAGGAGGCCGTGGCCTCTCACGCGGTCGTCGACCAGGCGATCGGGATGGTGGTGGCCCTCGGCCGGGTGACGCCGGACCAGGGGTGGGAGGTGCTGAAGGAGGTCTCCCAGCACACCAACATCAAACTGCGCACCATCGCGGAACAGATCCTGATCTGGGGCCGCCGGGGCGACATCGCGCCCGAGATCCGTGCCGAGCTGGAGGACGCTCTCGACCGGTACGGGCCCACACAGATCCCGGGGTCCGAGCAGGACTGCCCGCCCTTCGCACCGGAGACCCCCGGGGGCGCGGACGAGTAAGTCGGCCGGCCTCCGCGATCAACTGTCTGACGCTCAGCGGCGGGCCTCCACGATCAACTGCCTGTGGCTCAGCGGCGGGCCTCCGCGAGCAGCTCCTCGCGCAGCCGGTCGAAGCAGCCGCTGAGCAGCCGGGAGACGTGCATCTGCGAGATGCCGAGCTGCTGCGCGATCCGGCTCTGTGTCATCCCTCCGAAGAACCGCAGGTACAGGATGGTGCGCTCGCGCTCCGGCAGGGCCGCGAGACAGGGCTTGACCGCCGCGCGGTCGACCACCAGGTCGAACCCGGGATCCGCCTCGCCGAGCGAGTCACCGAGCGCATACCCGTCCGTACCGGCCACCTCGGCGTCCAGCGACAGGGCGGTGAAGCACTCCAAGGCCTCCATGCCGGCGACCACCTCGGCCTCGCTGAGCCGCGTGTAGTCGGCTATCTCGGCGACGGTGGGCGCCTGCCCCGAGCTGGTCTGCGCCAGTTCCTTCACCGCGGCGCGGACCCGGTTGCGCAGGTCCTGTACCCGGCGCGGGACGTGCAGGGTCCACATGTGGTCACGGAAGTGGCGCTTGATCTCACCCGTGATGGTCGGCACCGCGTAGGCCTCGAAGGCGCGGCCACGCGACGGATCGAAGTGGTCGACGGCCTTCACCAGACCCAGCGCGGCCACCTGGTACAGATCCTCCAGGGACTCCCCGCGGCCGCGAAACCGTACGGCGATCCGCTCGGCCATGGGCAGCCACAGTTCGACGAGTTCGTCCCGCAGCGCCCGCCGCTCGGGACCGTCGGGCAGCCCCACGAGCCGTTCGAAGGAGTCGGCGGTGTCGGGGGCGTCGTCATGCGGGTGGGTTTTCGTGCTGCCAGTGACAGGCATCGTGCACCTCTCTCGGCAGGTGCCGTGCGGACAGACACCGCGGGAGGTGCGCTCGGACCGAGGAGAGGACACCGGGGTGTCCGGCATCGACCGGTCCCGCGGACGTGCCTCCTGTCCGAAGCACTGTCAGGCGCTTTCCCGCTGGGGGGCCGGTCGAAACAATTGCGCCGGTAGGGCATGAATTGGGCGCCCGGCTCGGCTCCGCGGGGGCTTGACCTGCGCTTGAAGCGATTACCTCTGTGTCAGAGGTAATCTTGGAACGTGGGGCCGGAGACGTTCACCGAAGAGCTGACCGACGCCCTGGCACGGATCCAGCGGCTGCTTCGGCGGCGGCTGCGCGGCGGGCTGTCCGGGCCGCGACTGCGCGGTGCCGAGGTGGAGCTGCTGCGCCTGGTCGAGGCCCGGCCCGGCATCCGCATCTCGGACGCCGCACGGGCCCTGCATCTGGCGGGCAACTCCGTGTCGACCCTGGTCAACCACCTCGTCCGGGACGGCTACCTCGTCCGCGAGACCGACCCGGCCGACCGGCGGGCCGCCCGCCTGCTGCTCACCGACGCCGCCCGCCGGCGGCTCGCGGACTGGAAGCGCCGCCGGGCCGAACTGGTCGGCCGCCACGTGGCCCGGCTGGACGAGGCCGACCGGGAAGCCCTCCGCGCCGCGCTCCCGGCCCTGCGCAAGCTCGCCGCCACCCTGCACGAGGAGGCCGAGGAATCGTGACGACCGAACCCCCCGCCCCGCAGCCCGCCGAGGCGCTCGCCTGCACCCGCCTCGCCTACGCCTTCGGGGACACCCGCGCGGTCGACGGACTCGACCTGGCCGTCCGCGAGGGCGAGGTGTTCGGACTGCTCGGCCCCAACGGCGCCGGCAAGACCACCGCGATCCGCTGCATCACCACGCTCCTTCCCGTCCCGGCCGGCATGGTCCGCGTCTTCGGGTACGACACCGCCACGGACCGCATGGCGGTGCGCCGCCTCCTCGGCTACGTCCCGCAACAGCTGTCCGCCGACAGCGGGCTCACCGGACGGGAGAACGTCGCCCTGTTCGCCCGCGTCTTCGACGTGCCGCGCCGCGAGCGCGCCGAACGCGTCGCCCAGGCACTGACCGCCGTCGGCCTCGCGGACGCCGCCGACCGGCTGGCCGGCACCTACTCCGGCGGCATGGTCCGCCGGCTCGAACTCGCCCAGGCCCTGGTCAGCGCGCCCCGGCTGCTGATCCTCGACGAGCCGACCATCGGCCTGGACCCCATCGCCCGCACCGGCGTCTGGGACCACATCAACGCCGTCCGCGCCGCCACCGGCATGACCGTCCTGGTCACCACCCACTACATGGACGAGGCCGACCAGTACTGCGACCGCGTCGGCCTGATGCACCGGGGCCGCGTGCGCGCCCTGGGCACCCCGGCCGAGCTGCGCCGGGGGCTCGCCGAACGCCGGGCGACCGACACCCTGCCCACGCTGGAGGACGTCTTCCGGGACGTCGCCGGCAGCGGCCTCGACGACCGGTCAGGAGGAGGTTTCCGCGATGTCCGAAGCACGCGCCGCACGGCAAACCGGGTCCGCTGACGCCACCACCGGCACCAGCGCCGGTACCAGCACCGGCACGGGCACCGCGCCCGCCGACGCCGCCGGCATGGGCACCGGGCCCGCTGACGGTACTGGCATGGGCACCGGGCCCGC
>NZ_JBEYUW010000012.1:0-280396 GCF_040643735.1 Streptomyces sp. NPDC047085 | reverse complement strand
CTGACGCCGTCGGCATGGGCTCCGGGCCCGCTGACGCCGTCGGCATGGGCTCCGGGCCCGCTGACGCCGTCGGCATGGGCTCCGGGCCCGCTGACGCCGTCGGCATGGGCTCCGGGCCCGCTGACGGGACTGGCATGGGCACCGCGGCCGCTGACGGCACCGGCACGGGCGCCGCGCCCGCCGACGGCGCCACGGCCGGCATCGCCCTGCTGCTCCGCCCGCCCCGGCCCCGCGCGGCCTGGCGGCTGCTGCCCGCCCGGGTGTTCGCGATGTGCGCCGTGGAGCTGCAGAAGCTGCGCCACGACCGCACCGAGCTGTACACCCGCGCGGTCCAGCCGGCCCTCTGGCTGCTGATCTTCGGGCAGACCTTCACCCGGATCCGGGCGATACCCACCGGCGGGATCCCCTACATCGACTATCTGGCGCCCGGCATCATCGCCCAGTCCGCGATGTTCATCGCGATCTTCTACGGCATCCAGATCATCTGGGAGCGGGACGCCGGCATCCTGAACAAGATGCTCGTCACCCCGACCCCGCGCTCGGCGCTGATCACCGGCAAGGCGTTCGCGGCCGGGGTGAAGTCGCTGATCCAGGCCGTCGTCGTCATCGTCATCGCGGCGGTGCTCGGCGTGGCGCTCACCTGGAACCCGCTGAAGCTGCTCGGGGTCGGCGTGGCCGTGGTCCTCGCCTCCGTCTTCTTCTCCTGCCTGTCCATGACCATCGCGGGCATCGTCCTCAGCCGTGACCGGCTGATGGGCTTCGGGCAGGCGATCACCATGCCGCTGTTCTTCGGCTCCAACGCCCTCTACCCCGTCTCGGTGATGCCGGGCTGGCTCCAGGCCGTCAGCAAGGCCAATCCGCTCAGCTATCAGGTCGACGCCCTGCGGGGCCTGCTGCTGGGCACACCGGCCCACCTCGCCGCCGACTTCGGCGTGCTGGCGGTGGCCGCCGCCCTCGGCATCGCGGCGGCCTCCTCACTGCTCGGCCGGCTGGCCCGCTGATCTTGCCGCGGACGTGATGTGCGGCACGCACCCGCACCCCGCCCGGGACCCCTCCGGAGGGATTCTTCCTGGGCAGCGCTTGATCAACGATCAAAGCGGGCGAATCCGCTGGCCACAGTGCATTCCGCTCATTTGACAGTGCGCTGAGCACACGGATAAACAGCATCTCTTGAAAGGCGAGAGGGGCACCGTGTACGAGCCGAACGTGGTCGGGGACTGGCAGGAGTACGACGAGCATGCCGGTCTGCGGGTCCGCGTCCACCGTCTGGAGGCCGGTGAGCCGCCGCGGGGACGCGACGACGCCGCGGCCGGGCTGACGTACTTCAGGGTCAAGGTGACGGTCGAGAACCGCGGTGCGCGGCACTACGGCATCCATCTCGAGGACGGCCAGATCGATGTCCGGGTCGGCCCCGACGGGGAGGCCGCGTTCATCGACTGGCGCAACACCCAGTTCATCGAGGGCTTCGACGTCTACCCGCTGCGCCGGGTCACCGCCGTGCTCTACGCGGCCGCTCCGGAGGCCGCGCTCACCCATGTCGACATCCAGGTGCAGCTGCGGGTGGACGAGGAGTGGACCGACCGTCGGCTGTGGTTCGGCGGCATAGGCGTCGTGGAGGCGACCGCGGCGGCCACGACGGCGAGCGGCGGACCGGGCAGCCTGGCGCACCAGCTGAGCGCCTTCCTCAAGGACCAGACCGAGCCGGGAACCGCCTGACAGCGGGCCCGGCGGGCCCCCGAGCGGACCGCGCGGTGCGTGCGGTCGGTGAGCCCGGTCAGTGAGCCCGGTCTCGGTCAGTGCGGGATGCCGTCGATGATCTCCCGTGCCCCCTGCCGCAGCAGCGACACCGCGACCGAGGTGCCGAGCGTGGCCGCGTCGAGCCGGCCCGCCCACTCGTGGGCGTTCAGCCGCGTCTTGCCGTCCGGGGTGAAGACACAGGCCCGCAGAGAGAGTTCCCCGCCGCGGTCCACGCGCGCGTAGCCGGCGATGGGGCTGTTGCAGTGCCCCTGGAGCACGTGCAGGAACATCCGCTCGGCCGTCGCCTCCCGGTGCGTGGCCGGGTCGCCGAGCCCGCTGACCGCGTCGATCAGCTCGCTGTCGCCCTCCCGGCACTGCAGGGCGAGGATGCCCGCGCCGATCGGCGGCATCATCGTCTCCGGGGACAGCACCTCGCTGATCACGTCCTGGCGGCCGATCCGCTCCAGACCGGAGACCGCCAGCAGCAGCGCGTCCGCCTCGCCCGCCGCCAGCTTCTCCAGCCGGCGGTTGGCGTTGCCGCGGAACGGCACGCACTCCAGATGCGGGTGCGTGGCGGCCAGTTGGGCCACCCGGCGTACCGAGGAGGTGCCGATCCGGGTGCCGGCGGGCAGTTCGTCGAGGGTGAGCCCGCCGGGGTGCACCAGCGCGTCCCGGATGTCGTCCCGCTTCAGGAACGCGGCGAACACCGTGCCGGCGGGCAGCGGCCGGTCGGCCGGCACGTCCTTGACACAGTGCACAGCGAGGTCGGCCTCCCCGGCGAGCAGGGCAGCGTCCACCTCCTTGGTGAACGCCCCCTTGCCCTCGACCTTGGACAGGTCGCCGAGCCACTTGTCGCCGGTGGTCTTCACGGGGACGACCTCGGTGCGCACCCCTGGATGCAGGACGCCCAACTCGGCGCGCACACGCTCGACTTGGGCGAGGGCCATCGGTGAGTCACGGGAGACGATACGAATCAGCTCGGGCGCGGACATGAGGGACACGATAGACCCTCGGGCGCGCTGCCCCGGCATGTCCCACGGATTGGTCAGGCGCCCGGGTCGAAGGGGATCCCGGACGGCTTCGCCGAGGCCAGGTGGGAGGCGAAGCTCGCGTCCTTCAGGCCGAAGTGGGCGCTGCCGAAGTCGTACGCGCTCAGCTTGTCGCGCAGGCCGGGCGGATAGCCGTTCCAGCCGACCAGGGGCGGGTACTGCCAGGTGTGCTTGTGGTTCTCCGGCGGCTCGTCGTTCGCGTTGGCCAGCCGGAAGCAGTGCGTGCCGATGCCGTCCTTGTGGTACACGATCTTCGGGTGCGAGCCCTCGAAGCGGACCTCGGAGACCGGGTGCACGGTGAACGAGCCGTGGTTGGACGTCGACACGTACCGGATCTGTCCGTCCTGCACCCACACCACCACGTGCTCCCAGTCGTGCCGGTGGCCGCCGAGGCTGATGCCGGGTATCGCCTGGTCCTTCTCGAAGTAGAGGCCGTAGAGGTAGGCGCACCAGCCGTTGTTGCACTTGTAGCGCGAGTAGCTGTTGGTGTTGTCCAGGTCGGAGGCGTCCCGGCAGTTGCCGTTGAGGGCGCCGGTCGGATTGAGGCCGGGGTTGATGGTGCCGTCGGGACCGATCGCGGGCGTCGCGTAGCAGCCGTCCGTGTCGTAGTCGAAGGCGGGCTGGTACGTCAGCTCGGCGGGCTCGGCGTTGCGGGGCAGTGCCGGGGGCGGGGCGGCGAAGGCGACGGCGGGGAAGGCGACGACGAGCGCGACGGCACCGGCCACGACGCCGAACCATCTGCCGCGCCGGACACGGGCGGTGGACGAGGTCACGTGGAGCCTCCAACAGCGGTGGGGGGCAAGGGAGTTGCGAGGGAGTTCAGCATCCCGGTTCGCTGTCCCGCTGCCAAGACACCCCGGGCGTCCCACAGATGAAACCCCGCCCAACAGGTGTCACGCCGACTCAGTCGAAGCCCTCGGGGAGGTCCGCCGCCGACTCCTCCGGCGTCAGGTCCGGACGCAGCCGCAGCCAGGACGGCTGGCGCAGCAGCCCGCCCCGGGTCCGGGTGCTGAAACTGACCTCGCCGACCAGCCGGGGCAGCGCCCAGCGGGCGTCCGGGATGCGCGGCACCGGCTCGAAGGGGCAGCGGCTGCTCGCGGCGGCCCGCAGCAGCGCCGCCAGCTCCGCGCGCTCCGCCTCGCTCCAGCCGGTGCCCACCCGGCCGACGTACCGCAGCCGGCCTCCGGCGCGCTGGCCGACCAGCACCGCGCCGGGCAGCCCGGTCAGCCGCCCCTTGCCGGGCAGCCAGCCGCCGACGATCACGTCCTCGCTGCGCATGTTCCGGATCTTGATCCAGGCCCGGGAGCGCACGCCCGGCTCGTACACCGAGGTCAGCCGTTTGCACACCAGGCCCTCCAGGCCGTGCTCCCGGGTGGCGCGCAGCGCCTCGGCGCCGTGTCCCACCACGGCGACCGGCGTCGACCAGTGCGGCCCGGCCAGGCCCAGCCCCTCCAGCCGCGCCCGGCGCTCCACCCACGGGAGCCGCAGCAGCGGTCCCTCCAGGTACGGCACGTCGAACAGCACCAGGTGGACCGGCACCTGGGCGGCCCGGCGTGCCGCCCGCGCGGGGGCGTGCGCGAGGCCCATCCGGCTCTGCAGCAACTGGAAGTCGGCCCGCCCCTGTTCGTCCAGGGCCAGCACCTCGCCGTCCAGCACGGCGGGCGTGCCGCCCAGGACGGTGCCGAGGGGGCGCAGTTCCGGATAGGCGGCCGTGATGTCCTCACCGGACCGGGCGCGCAGCAGCACGCTGCCGTCTCCGGGCAGATAGGCCATCACCCGCTGCCCGTCCTGCTTCGTCTCGTACGCCCACCGCTCGTCCTGGGCGGCGGGCGGCAGCGTGCCGGGGGTGGCGAGCATGGGGGCGACGATCGGCAGGGTCACAGCGGTCACGGCAGAAGATGTCGACCGCTCCCGGCCCCCTCACGCCCCTTCCGGCGCCGTTTCCCCTGAACGGGCCCCGACTGACGCACGACCACCAAGAGTTGACGGCGAGGACGACGGCCCACCCGGAGCCGGTACCGGACCCTGTCGTTCGGGAGCGGGGCGCGCGTCGTGGGTTTCGGCGGCTGGACCTCGCCGACCGGACCTCGCTGGCCGGCCCGCGCGGGCGCCGCCCCGGTCGAGGACCTGGAGCGATGCGCGGCACCGGCCGCCCCGGGAGGTGCGCGGTCCCGGAGCGGTGGTGGGCATGGCGCGCGGGACGGCGCGGGCACGGGCGTCTCAGTCCGGGTCGTTCGGCTCCGCGTCCAGACCCGTGCAGGCCAGCTGCCCGTCCACCTCGGCGCACGCCTGCACTCCCCGGGGGGACCGGACGGCGAGCATCGGGCTGGTGGTTCCCGTCGGGTCGTCCGCCGGATAGCCCGCCCACAGCACGTTCTGCCCCGCGCGCACCGACACCTCCCTGGCCCGCGGGGAGCGTATGCGCACCTCCGACCAGGCGGTGCCGCAGATGCGCGAGTAGCGCAGCACGACGCCGTAGGAGGGCCCGGTGACCGTGCTCTCGGTCTTCGCGTCGCGGGCGCAGACCGACGTGTCGGGCAACTCGCCCTGACAGGAGCGCCCGTGACAGCGCGGGGTTGCCGTGGACCGCACCTGCGCGGCGGGCGTGTCGCCCCGGTCGGGCAGGGCGATCGCGGCCGCCACGCCGAGCAGTGCCAGCGCCGGCAGCGGCAGCCACCGCACCCAGCCGCGGCCCTTGCCGCCCTCGTCGATCCGCGGGCTCGCGGCCGGCGGCTCGTCGTGCGCCTCCCACAGCGCGAGTACGGCGGCGGGATCGGCGCCGGCGAGCCGGCACAGCGCCTCCACGGCCGGGCGGGGCGGCCGCTGGGTGCCCGTCAGATAGCGGTGCCAGGCGGACTTGCTGTACGGGGTGCGCGCCGCCAGCGCCGCCAGGCTCAGGCCCGTACGGTCCTTCAGTTCGCGCAGTCTCACCGTCAGTGGCTCGTCCGCTGTGGCCGATTCTTGGGGATGCCCCATCGCGCGTCCCTCGACTCCCTTTCCGCTATGGGCGATTTAGCCCCTGATGTCGCAATGGCTTCCCGGCTGACCGGCGTGTGCAACGTCCGGCGAGGTATGAGGACGGTGAGCCACGGGGACATGCCGAAGGCCTGTTCGGAAGGGGGGTCACCCGAACAGGCCTCGGCGGTCAGGTCGTACGACGAACGGCGGCCGTCAGCACCAGGGGACGGCGCGCCCGGTGCGCACGTAGTGGGCGGAGACGTAGCCCCGGTGATGCGGGAGTCGGTACCAGATGTGGTTGCCGTGCACCCCGGAGCCGTACGTCTTGCAGGTCAGTGTGAGCAGCCGGCCCGTGTGCCGGTGCCCGACCACGCGGTAGCCGGTGCCCGGGCCGGAGCGGACGTTCAGCCGGACGCGGTGCGTGGCGACCCGGCCGACGACCGGCAGGGTGCGGTGGTGCGAGACCCGCCGCGTCACGACGTGGTGGGTGCGACGCGCGTGGTGGCGGCGCTGGTGGGCGTGGCGCGTACGGCACGTCGTACGGTGCGTGCGGTGCGTCGTACGGTGCGTGCGGTGCTGGGCGAGCAGCGGCCCGTGCTGGACGAGCCGCACGGCGCGCTCGGCCGGCAGGACGAGGTTCGCGAGGTGCTGGACCGAGACGTCCGGCGCGGGGCCCGGGACGGCCGCCGCGCTCGCCGGGGCGGCGCCGGCCGTCATCGGCAGGAATGCGAACACCGCGACCGTGGCCAGCAGGCCGCTCGTGAGAGTCCGTCGGATCATGGAAACCTCCGGCTGTCGTTCTCGTGACCACGAGCCGTGATCACGACGCCAGCCTTGCCATGACAGTCCGTCAGAATGCCGTCCCCGCGTCCCCCGGGACATCCGGGACGTCCCGGGGGACGGTCACCGCCCCCCGCGCCCCGGCTCACCTGGCACGAAGCGGGAGGCTCGGTGCCTCGCCGACTTACTTGAGTCAGGCAACGAGAGACTAAGGTGGCCGTATGTCCACGGAACCGCTGCCCGACCTGCCCGCCGCCTCCCCCGAGGTCGTCGAGATCGAGCGCGCCCTGACCCGCATCACCTACCTCGGCACCCGGGCCCGGCAGCACGACCGGCTCATGGCGCTGGCCGGGGTGCCCCTGGACCGCGCCGCGGTGGCCCTGCTGCGCCAGGTCGAGGACGCCGAACTGCTGCGGCCGGGGGAGCTGGCGCAACGGCTGGGCGTGGAGGCCTCCCATGTGACGCGGACCGTGCAGCAGTTGCAGCGCAGCGGATACGTGACCCGCGTGCCCGACCCCGACGACCGCCGGGCCCAGCGGATCCGGCTCACCGACGCCGGGCGGGAGGCCGTGGCGCGGATCCGGGACACCGGCGCCCGCGCCATGCAGCTCGCCCTCGCCGACTGGGGGCCCGACGAGCTGCGGCAGCTGGCCGGACTCTTCCACCGCATGGTCGACGACTTCGTCGCCCACGCGGCGCGGAGCGAGCCCGGCCAGGAGACGCACGCCCCGTCGGGCACGGCCTGACCACCGGCACCCGAACCCCTGACCACGGGCACCCCGGATGCCTGATCACCGGCATCTGGAGGCCTTGCCGCCCGGCTCCGGCCGCCCGGCTGCGGACGCCTGGCCGTCGGCATGCCCGGCCACCGGCACGCCCGACCGCGGGCATGCCCGACCATCGGCAGGCCGGACGACCGACGCTCAGGACGCCCCGCTTCGGACGTCCAGCAACCGCCACGCCCGACCGCCGGCACCCCCGCCCGCGGGCACGCCCGACCATCGGCGGCCCGGACGACCGGCGCTGCGGACGCCGCGCTCCGGACCCCGCGACCACCGGCACGCCCGAACGCCAGCACCCTGACCGCGGCCACGCCCGGCCACCGGCACGCCGGGCGGCCGCGCCCAGGCGGCCGCACCGTCGTCTACCGGGGAGTAATATCCGGCGCCAGGTCACCAGAGGAGGAACCGTGCCCCGGTCCGAACGCTCACCCCTGCTGCTCGCCGGTCTCTTGGCCACCGCCGGCGTCGCCCACTTCGCCGTCCCACGGCAGTTCGACGCCACGATCCCCCGGATCCTGCCGGGATCTCCCCGGGCCTGGACGTACGGCAGCGGGGCCCTGGAACTGGCCCTCGCCGCCGGCATCGCCGCGCGCCGGACGCGCCCGGTCGCCGCGAAGGCGGCCGCGGCCTTCTTCGTCGGGGTCTTCCCGGCCAACGTGAAGATGGCCGTCGACTGGCGGACCCGGCCCGCGCCGCAGCGCACCGCGGCCCTGGCCCGGCTGCCCCTTCAGCTGCCCCTGGTGCTGTGGGCCCGCGGCGTCGCCCGTGGCGGGGAGGGACGGTCGTGAGCGAACGCATCGAGATCGGCGACAAGGTCGAGGACTTCGCGCTGCCCGACGAGACCGGCACCACGCGACACCTCACCGAGCTGCTCGCCGACGGGCCCGTCGTGCTGTTCTTCTACCCGGCCGCCCTCACCCCGGGCTGCACCGCCGAGGCCTGCCACTTCCGCGACCTCGCCGCCGAATTCGCCGAGGCCGGCGCCCGCCCCGTCGGGATCAGCGGCGACAGCGTCGAACGGCAGCAGGAGTTCTCCGGCCGGCACACCCTCGGCATCCCCCTGCTCTCCGACGCCGACGGCACGATCCGCGAGCGGTTCGGCGTCAAGCGGGGCTTCTCGCTCGCGCCCACCAAGCGGGTCACCTTCGTCATCGGACAGGACCGCACGGTCCTCGAGATCGTCCGCAGCGAACTGCGCATGAACACCCACGCCGACCGGGCGCTGGCCGCGCTGCGCGCCGCCAAGGGCTGAGCCGGGCCGCTCCGGCGCACCGTGCGCCGGAACCGCTCTGCTTGATGCTCCGGACCGATCGGATCATCCTTGACGCTATGGAGCATGTCGCGGCCGCGGCGATCATCGATGCCCACGGCAGGGTGACCGGGTGGAGCGCGGGCGCGCAGCAGCTCACGGGCCACCCGGCGGGGGAGGTCGTCGGGCGGCCGGCGACGGACCTGCTCGCCGAGGACGTACCGGCCGCCACCCTCGCCGCCCGCTCCGGCACCGTCGCCCTGCGCCACCGCGACGGGCACCGGATCGAGCTGGCCCTCACCGCCTGCCCCGTCCTCGGCCCCGACGGCGAACCGGCCGGACACGTGGTCACCGCCGAACCGCCCCGCCCGCCCCGCCCGTCCGGCACCGCCGTGGCCGCCGACGCCTTCCAGCAGGCGTCCATGTGCATGTCCGTCTTCGACCTGCGGCAGCACTACCTGCGCGCCAACGACGTCGCCTGCCAGGTCCTCGGCCAGAGCGAGGAAGCGCTGCTCGGCCGCCACCTCGCGGAGACCGTCGAGGACACCGTGCACACCCACGGCTTCCTGGACCATCTGCGCCAGGTCGCCGAGACCGGGCAGCCCCTGCGCTACGAGAGCTTCACCGACGCCCCCGCCCTGCACCGGGACCACGCCTGGAGCATCGAGATGTGGCCCCTGCGCGACGGCTCGGGCGAGCTGACCGCCGTCGCCCTGGCCGCGTTCGACAGCAGCGAGCAGTACTGGGCCCGGCGCCGCCTGGCCCTGCTGAACGAGGCGGCCACCAGCATCGGCACCACGCTGGACGTCGTCCGCACCGCCGAGGAAGTGGTCGACCTCCTCGTCCCCCAGTACGCCGACTTCGCCGGCGTCGACCTGCTCGACTGGGTCCTCGGAGAGGCCGAGCCGCCGTCCCTCCCGCACCGTGGCGCCGTCCTGCGCCGCGTCGCCCACGGCTCCACCCGGGAGGGCGCCCCCGGTGCCGCCATCCCCCTGGGCGAGACCCACGTCTACGAGCCGCCCTCGGCGCCCGACCGCGCCCTGCGCGAGGGCAAAGTGGTCCTCAGCCACGCCGGCGACCCCGAGTTCGACCTGTGGCTCGAGGAGCGCAACCTGCGCTCGCCCGAGGGCCGCGCCTACCGCGAGGGCGTCCACTCCCTGATCGCGATCCCGCTCCGCGCCCGCGGCACCACGCTGGGCGTCGCGATCTGTGTCCGCCTGACCCACCCGAACGCCTACGCCCCCGACGACGCCGTCTTCGCCGAGGAACTCGGCAGCCGGGCCGCCGTCTGCATCGACAACGCCCGCCGCTTCGCCCGCGAGCGCAGCACCGCCCACGCCCTCCAGCACAGCCTGCTGCCCCGGGGCGGACTGCCCGGACAGGCCGCCGTCGACGTCGTCCACCGGTATCTGCCGTGCGGCTCGCAGGCCGGGATCGGCGGTGACTGGTTCGACGTGATCCCGCTCTCCGGCAGCCGGGTCGCGCTCGTCGTCGGCGACGTGGTCGGCCACGGCATCCAGTCCTCGGCCACCATGGGCCGGCTGCGCACGGCCGTACGCACCCTCGCCGACGTCGACCTGCCCCCAGACGAACTGCTCACCCACCTCGACGACCTCGTCACCCACCTGGGCACCGAGGAGGAGGGCGGCCAGGAGGTCGCCGAACTCGGCGCCACCTGTCTGTACGCCGTCTACGACCCCGTCTCCCGCCACCTCTCCCTCGCCGCCGCCGGCCACCCCGCGCCCGCGCTCGTACTGCCCGGTATCCCCGCCGAGTTCGTCCCCATGACCGCCGGACCACCCCTCGGCATCGGCGGGCTGCCCTTCGAGGCCACGGAACTGGAACTGCCCGAAGGATCCGTCGTCGCCCTCTACACCGACGGCCTGCTCGAGGGCCGCGACGACCGGGACGTCGACGGGGACGACCGGGACGTCGACCGCGCCGACGACGAACTGCGCCGCGCCCTCGACACGCCCCACAACTCCCTGGACGCGCTCGCCGACACCATTCTCAAGGCCGTCCTGCCCGACCGGCCCGGCGACGACGTGGCCCTGCTGCTGGCCCGCACCCGCGCCCTCGGCAGCGACCGCGTCGCCACCTGGGACGTGCCGCCCGACCCCGCCCAGGTCGCCCACTTCCGGCAGGCGGCCACCGACCAACTCGCCGTCTGGGGCCTGGAGGAGGCCTCCTTCGTCACCGAACTCGTCGTCAGCGAACTCGTCACCAACGCCATCCGCTACGGCGAACCGCCCATCAGGCTGCGCCTGATCCGCGACCGCGCACTCATCTGCGAGGTCTCCGACGCCAGTTCCACCTCACCGCACCTGCGCCGGGCCCACGCCTACGACGAGGGCGGCCGCGGACTGCTGCTGGTCGCCCAGCTCACCCAGCGCTGGGGCAGCAGGCAGACGAGCAGCGGCAAGACGATCTGGGCGGAACAGCCGCTGCCCGGCACCTGACCCCGCGCGGGCCGGCGGATCACTCGAAGGAGCAGCCCGGGTTCGGCACCGACTCGGCGTACGGCGAGCCGTGCGGCAGGACGTACAGCACGTCGAGGACCAGCGGCGTGTCCCCGAGGTTGGCGCCGAGGTGGACCTCGTCCGGCCCGCTCGGCTCGCGCACGGTCTGCCCGGCGCGGTACCGGCCGTCCTGGGCGCAGTCGGAGTGGAAGTGGGTGAGGGTGCCCTGGCGGACGTACCCGTAGACCGGACCGTCGTGGTAGTGCCAGCCGGTGCTCTGGCCCGGCGGGACCGTGATCTCCCGGACGACGTAGTCGGTGTCACCGATGGTGGTCTGGCTGATCAGCCGGGCGGTGACACCCGGTCCGGCGGGGGTGGCGTGGGCGGTGCCGCAGGTCAGCAGCGTGCCGGCGGCCACCGCCCCGGCTATCGCGGAACGGAGCAGGGTGCGCATGGGAAGCCTCCAGGAATCCGGGAACACGGACGGAGATCGACTGCCGCCGTGAACATAGGGGCCCCGCACGGCGGTTGGGGCCGGAACGGCACAATCCGTCGGCGCCCGGGGTGCCTGCGCCTTGGTCGACGGGAGTTCGCCGGGTGAGGGCCGGGGGTGTCACGATCGTGCGTGGAGCCGGTACCGACGAGCAGACGAGCATCGGAGCGCGCATGACGACGCACAGGGCCCCTGCGGATCAGACGGAGCGCGTCGAGGGCGTGGAGGTGAAACCGGTCGCCGGGCACATCGGCGCCGAGATCACCGGTGTCGACCTCGCCGAACCGCTGGACGACACCGTGGTCGCGCTGATCAGGCGGGCGGTGCTGCGCTGGAAGGTGGTGTTCTTCCGGGGACAGGAGCTGGACCACGCCGCGCATCTCGCGTTCGCCCGCCGCTTCGGTGAGCCGGTCGTGCTGCCGCGCCGCGGTCCGCACTCACCGCCGGGCTTCCCCGAGGTCGAGACGACCGCCGACCGGATGGAACTCGCCGGACGATACGGCATGGAGCGCGACGAGTGGCTGCACCGGCGCCGGCACACCCTGCTGCGCGGCTGGCACTGCGACTACGGGAGCCGCATCGACCCGCCGGCCGCGACGATCCTGCGGGCCGAGACCGTACCGCCCTACGGCGGCGACACCACCTGGGCCAACCTGGCCGCCGCCTATGCCGGGCTGTCGGAGCCGGTCCGTGCCTTCGTGGACGGGCTGCGCGCCGAGCACCGGCTCGGCGTCGGATACCAGCCCCGGCCCGGCGACGACGCGTACGCCCGCCGGCTCCTCGACCACCAGGTCGTCTCCGTCCATCCCCTGGTGCGGGTGCACCCGGAGACGGGGGAGCGGGTGCTGTTCGTCAACGGCTACTACGTGGAGGAGATCGTCGGCCTCTCCCGCCCGGAGAGCGCGGCGATCCTGGAGATGCTGGTGGAGCAGGCCGTCCGCCCCGAGTACACGGTCCGCTTCCGCTGGGAGCCCGGCAGCGTCGCCTTCTGGGACAACCGGGCCACCATCCACCTCGCCCCCAGCGACAACGCCCACCTGGACTTCCCGCGCATCATGCACCGGGTGATGCTGGCGGGCGACATACCGGTGGGCGTGGACGGCAGGCCGTCCGAGCCGGTCACCGGTCCGGAGCCGGGTCGCTGGTGACCGGAGACGGGCGGTCGTACCACCTCGGCCGCCCGGCCCGGACGACAACGCCTCAGCGGTGCCCGCGCTTCTTCTGCTCGATCCAGACCACGGGGATGCTGACGACCAGCACGAGCACCGCCGGCAGCGTCAGCCAGAGCGGCATGCCCAGGAAGAACGACACCCAGAGGGCGATGATGCCCGCGATGCCGGCGAGGCTCGCCCACATCTCGCGGTCGCTCATCTGCTGTTCGCTCATGATTCCCCCCTGTCGGCTGCCCGCTCCCCACGGGTGTCGACAGCATCACCCCGCGCATCCACGGGGATCAAGGTCTCGGCGACATGAGAGATCAGCCCGCCGACCGCCACCCCAGCGCCGGGCCCAGCTTCGTCGCCATGTCGGTCAGGATCTGGACGTAGTCCTCGTGCGCGAAGGTGAACGGCAGCGCGAACGCCACCTCGTCGATCTCGCGGAACGCGGCGTGCGTGCGCAGCCGCTCGGCGATCTCGTCGGAGGTGCCGACGAGGTCCGGCGCGAACAGCAGCCGCGCGGGGCCCTGTGGGGCTGCCGTACGGGGCAGGCGTTCGGCCGCGTACTTCTCGTACCTGGCGCGCTGCTCGGGGCTCGCGGAGTCGGTGGGGATCACCACCAGGCCCTGGGACACGCGGGCCGCGTCCCCGTCGGGGTGGTGGGCGCGGAACGCGCGGATGAGGGACAGCTGGATCTGGGCGAAGTCATGCGGTCCCTCCTGGTCCTCGGCCTTGACCACGCTGCTGGTCAGGAAGTTCATGCCGTGCTCGCCCGCCCAGCGCGCCGAGCCGAGGCTGCCGCCGCCGTACCACAGCCGCCGGCCGAGCCCGGGGGAGTGCGGCTGGACCACGTCCGAGAAGACCTCGAACCCCTCCACCCCGCTGAAGTGGCTGGCCGGCGTGCCGCGGACGAAGTCCAGCAGCCGTCGCACCCGCGTGTACCCGAAGTCCTCGGCGTCCGCGGTGTCCGGATACAGGGCGTCCTTGACCTGCTCGAAGTGCATCGGGGGGCCCACGCTGACGCCCGGGTTCAGGCGGCCGCCGGACAGGACGTCGACGGTCGCGAGATCCTCGGCGAGGCGCAGCGGGTTCTCCCAGCCCAGCGGGATCACCGCGGTGCCCAGCTCGATGCGCCGGGTGCGCTGCGAGGCCGCCGCCAGCACCGCGACCGGCGAGGAGATGCCGTGCTGCAGGTGCCGGTGGCGGACCCAGGCGCTGTCGAAGCCCAGCCGCTCGCCCAGCTCGATGATCTCCAGCGTGGACTCGTGGCCCCGCCCCGGATCGGCCGGGTCGAACAGACCGATGGTGAGGAAGCCCAGCTTGCGGAGCGGGCGGGCAGTGGTCGGCACGGGCTCCTCCAGCGGTCGTACGTGACGTCCCCGTCGATTCTCGCAGGCGAGTGTGACAACCGTGTGATCAGTCGAACGGGATGATGACCTCGTCCTCGACCGGCGGATCGAGTTCCTGTGCCCGGTTTCCCGTCGCGGCGAGGCAGCGCAGCCGCACGGCCTCCGGTGTGACGTCCAGCCGCAGGAAGGACTTGAAGAACGGCGGGCTGTACGTGGCCGAGCCCGGCGAGAAGAGCTTGGCGTAGAGCTTGCGGACCGGGAGCCGGACCCGGGAGGTGCGGTCCGGGTCGCCGCCGGCGCCCAGCAGGCTCGCGGCCAGACGCATGCGCCGGGTCACCCGGATGTCCGGCCCCGGGGCTCGGCCCGTGTCGATGCCGAGGTACTCGGCGATCACGGCCGTCGCCTCGGCCTCGGTGAGGGTGAACAAGCGGCGCAGGCCCAGCCGGCGGGCGTACAGGCGGCTGTAGAAGGCGAGCGAGTCGCCGCGCAGGGGGTAGCAGCGGAAGTCCCGCTCGGTGACGTTCGCGACGGAGATCCGGGGGACGGTGTGCGTGGCGTGCATGAACGCGCCGCCGCCGCCCGCGACCACGTACTGGATGGTGCGGCCGGCCACGTCGACCGGATAGCGCTGGTAGTTGTGGATGTCACCGCCGATCGCGGCCACGTAGTGGTGCTCGGGGTCGCGGACGACGTCGTCGACGGTGCCGCCGCCCTCGATGGCGCACGGGTGGTGCTCACCGTCCACGTACAGCGGCGAGCCGGTGATCAGGATCTTCGGCTTCGGCCCCCGGGACGCCTCCCGCAGCCAGGCGCCCTGTTCGGCGTCGATGGTGCCCAGCAGCCCGGTGTCGATGCCCACGATCCGTACGGGACCCGCGTCGATCGCCCAGTAGGGGCCGGGCTGTTCGGCCTGCTGCCCGGGCAGGGAACGCAACTTCCGTGCCTCGGCGAGGCGTTGCTCGTCCGTGGGGCGGGGCCTTCGCCACAGGACGGCCCGCCACCAGGCGGGGGTGAGCGGCCGCGGGGCGGGCTCCGGGTCGAGGGGCGGGGTGTCGGCGCAGAAGACGCGCATGAACGCGCCGAGGTCCTCGTACCAGTCGTGGTTGCCGGGTATCGCGTATATCGGCGCCGGATAGTCCTGGTACGGCCGGAAGAACTTGGTGCCGTAGTCGTCCGCGCTGCCCACGGGGTAGATCACGTCGCTCGCGATCACCGCGAAGTCCGTGTTCTGACTCGCAGTCAGGAAGCCTGGTACGACGCAGTACTGGGAGTCATCGCCCTCGCCGGTGTCCCCGATGACCATGAAGGAGAACCGGTCCGGGACCTCTCGCCGGATCACCTTGTCGGCGGGCGCCCCGGCCGCGGCCCGCCGGGCCACCCAGCGGCTGCGGGTCCGGCCCGTCGGATCGCCGAACCACGACGCCAGCACCCCGTTGCGGGCCGCCCACAGGGTTCTCGGATTCAGCCACGACAGCTTCTCGACGTGGTCCGGCATGAGCTGCTTGTAGGCGCCGGGCTCGGCCGAGCCCCAGCCGGCACCCTGCGCGGTATCGCGTGAGGAGTCAGACACGCGGTGCACGGTAACAACGCACCGATCACCGGCGGGAGGGCGGGGCCTGACACCATGCCAGATCGCCGATCACACCGTCTTGACCTGGCCCCCGTCGATCGTGAACTCGGCTCCCGTGATGTTGCCGGCGAGCGGCGAGGCGAGGAAGAGGGTCAGGTCGGCGACTTCGCGGGCTTCGGTGATCCGCCCGGTGGAGATGCCCATGCTCTGCGGAACGACCACATCCATCGCTTCCTGGGCGGTGGTGCCGGCCTCGGCCGCCGTGGCATCGGCGAAGCCGCCCGGTGCGGTCCAGAAGGGCGTGCGGACCGGGCCCGGGGCGATCGCGTTGACCCGGACGCCACGCGGGGCGAACTCCTCGGACAGCGACTTGGTCAGGCTGGTCAGCCCGGCCTTGGCCGCGGAGTAGTCCACGACCATGGGGAAGGGCAGCCGCGCGTTGATGGAGCTGATGTTGATGATGGAACTCTCGCCGGCGTCCAGGAGATGAGGCAGCGCGGCCCGGCTGGCCCGGACCGCGCTGAACAGCGTCATGTTGAAGATCCGCTGCCACTCGGCGTCGTCGATGTCCAGGAAGCTCGGCCGGGACGTCGCGGTACCCAGATTGTTGACCAGGACGTCGATCCTGCCGTACTGGTCCACCGCGATCCGGACGAGTGTGTTCGGGCCGTCCTCGGTCGACAGGTCGACCGGGACCGCGGTGACGCCGTAGTTCTCACGGAGCGCTTCGAGTTCGGGGGTGATGCTCCGGCTGCCGGCGACGACACGTGCGCCCTCACGGGCGAACCCGTCGGCGATGGCGAGGCCGATGCCCTTGCTCGCCCCGGTGACGACGACGACCTTGTCCTTGAGCTGAAGGTCCATGACGCTCCTTTTGTGGTTGATCAACGCATACGCGGAGACTAGGCGGAACCGGCCCGTCAGCCGGGTAGGAGCGCCTCTCCCGGCCTGAGAGGATCGGCAGGGCCGGTCCGAACGGCGCAGCAGCTCGCCCACGGTGAGCGTCACGCTCGCGACGGCGCGGACCCAGCGAGGCCCGCCGCGCTCCGCCCACGCCCGGTCTTCAGCGCAGGGGGACCGGAAGCGGGCCACCGTGGCCACTTCCGCACCACGCGGACGCGTACGGCGCGGGGGAAACGCCCCAGTCGTCCCACTCGCATCGCGTGGTATAGGGAAAACCCTCGATTGCCTCCGACGTGGCTGACATGCGCTAGTCAAAACTGCAATCCTCCCTCCGCACACAGATCCTCCCCGGTGTGCGCAACGGATCAGGTTCCCGCACAGCTCAGCTCGTCCGGGCAGCACACCCGTCTGCCCGGTCTGTCACCGGCCGCGAACCGGCGGTCGCAGCAGGAGGAGTACGAGTGAGACGTCTTCCCCACAGACGGGCCACGATCGGAGCCGCACTGGTCTCCACCGCGGCCTTCCTCGCCGTCGGTATCCAGTCGGTCCCGGCGAACGCCAAGCCCGCAGGGCTCCACCCCAGCCCGCTCCGTACCGGAGGGCTTGAGGCCAAGCTCACCCCCGCCCAGCACTCCGCGCTGATCAAGAGCGCAAAGGACAACACGGGCGCGACCGCCCGCACCCTCGGGCTCGGCGCCAAGGAGAAGCTGGTCGTCAGGGACGTGGTCAAGGACAACGACGGCACCCTGCACACCCGTTACGAGCGCACCTACGCCGGTCTTCCCGTCCTCGGCGGCGACCTGGTCGTGCACACCCCGCCCGCCTCGCTGGCCAAGGGCACGGTGAGCACCACCTACAACAACAAGCACAAGATCAAGGTCGCCTCCACCACCGCGACCTTCACCAAGTCCGCCGCCCAGACCAAGGCGCTCAAGGCCGCGAAGGCCCTCGACGCCCAGAAGCCCACCACGGACAGCGCCCGCAAGGTGATCTGGGCCGGCAGCGGTACCCCGAAGCTCGCCTGGGAGACCGTGGTCGGCGGCCTCCAGGACGACGGCACGCCCAGCCAGCTGCACGTCATCACCGACGCCACCACCGGAGCGGAGCTGTACCGCTACCAGGCGGTCAAGACCGGTACCGGCAACACCCAGTACAGCGGCACGGTGACGCTCACCACCACGCTGTCGGGCTCGACGTACCAGCTGAACGACACCACGCGCGGCAGCCACAAGACGTACAACCTGAACCACGGTACGTCCGGCACCGGCACCCTCTTCACCAGCACGAACGACGTGTGGGGAGACGGCACCGGCTCCAACGCGGTCACCGCGGGCGCCGACGCCGCCTACGGCGCGCAGGAGACCTGGGACTTCTACAAGAACACCTTCGGCCGCAGCGGCATCCGCAACGACGGCGTCGCCGCCTACAGCCGGGTCCACTACAGCAGCAACTACGTCAACGCCTTCTGGGACGACAGCTGCTTCTGCATGACCTACGGCGACGGCTCGGGCGGCACCCACGCCCTGACCTCGCTGGACGTCGCCGGACACGAGATGAGCCACGGTGTCACCTCGAACACCGCGGGCCTCGAGTACAGCGGTGAGTCGGGCGGCCTGAACGAGGCCACCTCCGACATCTTCGGTACCGGCGTGGAGTTCTACGCCAACAACTCCAACGACGTCGGCGACTACCTCATCGGCGAAAAGATCAACATCAACGGCGACGGCACGCCGCTGCGTTACATGGACAAGCCGAGCAAGGACGGCGGGTCCGCCGACAGTTGGTACTCCGGGGTCGGCAACCTCGACGTGCACTACTCCTCGGGTCCGGCGAACCACATGTTCTACCTGCTCTCCGAGGGCAGTGGCACCAAGGTCATCAACGGTGTGACCTACAACAGCCCGACCTCCGACGGCGTCGCCGTCACCGGCATCGGCCGGGCCGCCGCCCTGCAGATCTGGTACAAGGCGCTGACGACGTACATGACGTCGAGCACCAACTACGCCGGCGCCCGCACCGCGGCCCTCAACGCGGCAGCCGCGCTCTACGGCACCAACTCCGCCCAGTACGCGGGCGTGGGCAACGCCTTCGCCGGCATCAACGTGGGCGGCCACATCAACCCGCCCGCCAACGGGGTGACGGTCACCAACCCGGGCAGCCAGACCTCCACCGTCGGCACGGCGGTCAGCCTGCAGATCCAGGCGAGCAGCACCAACGCCGGTGCCCTGACCTACAGCGCCTCCGGGCTCCCGGCAGGTCTGTCCATCAACAGCTCGACGGGTCTGATCACCGGCACACCGACCGCCGCGGGCACCTCCAGCACCACGGTCACGGTGACCGACTCCACCGGCGCGACCGGCACCGCGACCTTCAGCTGGACGGTCAACCCGGTCGGCGGCGGCTGCACCCCGACCCAGCTGCTGACCAACCCCGGCTTCGAGTCGGGCAGCACCGGCTGGACGGCGACGAGCGGTGTCATCACCAACGACCCGGGTGAGGCCGCCCACGGCGGTTCCTACAAGGCCTGGCTGGACGGTTACGGCACCTCGCACACCGACACCCTGTCCCGGTCGGTGACCATCCCCGCGGGCTGCAAGGCGACCCTGACCTTCTACCTGCACATCGACACCGACGAGACCACCGCCAGCACGCAGTACGACAAGCTGACGGTGACGGCCGGTTCGAAGACCCTGGCGACCTACTCGAACCTCAACGCGGCCTCCGGCTACAGCCAGAAGTCCTTCGACCTGTCCTCGCTGGCGGGTACGACGTTCACGCTGAAGTTCAACGGCGTCGAGGACGTCTCGCTGCAGACCAGCTTCGTGGTGGACGACACCTCCCTCACGACCGGCTGACCCCGTACCAGCTCACGGTCCCGCACGCGGAAGCCGTCCGCGTGCGGGACCGCGGCATGTCAGCTCAGCGGATCCAGCGTCAGATACGCCTGCCGCGGGCTGCCGTCGTTCACCAGCGACTCCTGGTGGCCGACGTCGTCGAAGGCGAACGCGTACGCCTTGCCGTCGGCCATCTGGGCGTGGACGGCGCGCGCGTACTGGTTGGTCACCGCGTCCCGGTAGAAGTTCGCTGCCGAGGTGTCCGGCTGGTTCGGATTGGTCAGCAGGGTGGAGCGGTTGTAACCGGCGCACAGCGTACGGGAGATGGGGCCCCGCACGGCGTCGTTGGGCGCGTCCAGCAGCTTGTGGCAGCCGAAGACGCTGTCCGCGTCCGGCTTCTGGAAGCTCGTGACGAGCCTGCCGGAGGAGTCCGTGAAGTTCATGACGTTCCCCGAGACCCGGCCGAAGTACCGGGTGTTCGGCTGGTCGGCGAACGGCGTGACGGTCAGGGTCGACGTCGAGTACTTCTGCCACACCCGGCCCACGTAGTCGGCCATCACGTTCGCGGGCAGCGCTCCGGTCTCCACGCCGTACAGCGGGGACAGGGCGCGCAGCACGGTGCCGTCGGAGCGGGTCTGGATCAGGTTGCCCCAGCCGCCCGGTTGTGCGCGCAGTGCGTTGAAGAAGCCGGTGTAGCCGCCGGACTTGAGGTGCCCGGTGCTGCTCACACTGCCGTCGGCCCGCTGTACGCCGACCGCGTACGGCGCCGAGAACATGTCGACCTGGGTGCTGTTGAGCCACAGCCCCCCGTCGTTCAGCGTGTACTCCGACCAGTTGAACAGGATGTTGCGGTTGGGGTCGGACGGGTTCTGCACGGCCGGCTGCACCAGCCCGCCGGTGGTGAGCCGGAAGTCGAGCTTCTGGCCGTAGGAGAAGTAGATCCGGCCGGAGAACTTCGGTATCCGGATGGTCGTCGACTGCCCCGGGGCCGGTCCGGCCATGGACGCGTCGGGTGCGGGAGTCGGCGGATTCCCGCCGGCCGGCCAGGCGTGGAAGGTGCCGTTCGCGTCGGCCCAGCCCTGCCGTCCCGTGGACAGTTGGGTACCGAGGTCGTAGACGTACACCGGGCCGCGGCCGGAGTTGTTGGTGATCTTCAGGGGGATGGTGTCGGGGACGGCGGCGTCGGCGGGATCCGGTGTGCCCAGCGCGAGCACTGCGCCGACCAGGGCGGTCGCGGCCACGAGCGGCAGCGTGGGCCGGGTGATGGTGTGGGGCACTCTCCACCTCCGTGTGGGGTCGGGGTCGTACGGATGTTGGTCCGTACCTGTTTGAGAGCGCTCTCAGCGTGCGGGCGGGGCGCGGACATGTCAATGAGTGGGACGGATCCGGCCGACGCCGCTCCCGGTGGGTCGGGCGTCGGCGGGATCTCAGAACGTGCGGCTGAGCAGATCGAGCAGTGCCGCCCAGTGCCGCTCGTCGGCCTCGCGGTCGTAGGCGGGGGTGTCCGCCTGGCTGTAGCCGTGGCCCGCACCCGGGTAGACCTCGGTGGTGTGCCGTACGCCGGCCTTGGTGAGCGCGTCCTCCAGGCGCCGGATCTGCTCCTCGGGCATGGACGGGTCCTGGTCGGCGTGGCCGAAGTACAGCTCCGCGCCGATGTGTTCGGCGCCCAGGTGCGGGCTGTCCGGGGCGTCGGTGGCCAGCCGGCCGCCGTGGAAGCCGGCCGCGGCCGCCACCCGCTCGGGATGAGTGGCCGCCGTGCGCAGCGCCAGCCGGGCGCCCATGCAGTAACCCGTCAGCGCGACCGGGCCGTCGGCGACCAGGGGGCTGTCGGCCAGCCAGCCCAGATAGGCGTCAGCGTCCCGCTCGGTCTGCTCGGGGGTGAGCGAGGCCATGACCGGGGAGATCCGCTCCCAGATGGTCGGGTCCGCCGCGGGGTCGATGAATGCGGGAAGCTCCCCGATCGGGGTGCGGCCGTGCCGGTAGAAGACGTTCGGCACCAGGACCGTGTAACCGGCGCCCGCGAGCCGGTCGGCCATGGCCCTCAGCTGCGGGCGCAGTCCGTAGGCGTCCTGGTAGAGCAGCACGCCGGGGTGCAGCTTCCCGTCGGCGGGGTGGGCGACGTAGGCGTCGGCCACGCCGTCCTCGGTGCGGATGTCGACGTCTGTTCCCTGTACGGCGGTCATGGTGAGAAGCCTCCTGAGGAATCAGCGGCCGGAGGTGGGTGCGCCCCGGTGCCGCGTGCGTCTCTCATGCTGCCACGCAAGATCCACACCGCCGCGCCGGGCCTGCCGCCCTGGTCCCTCGGCCGCGCCGGGTCGGCCGTCCCTGTCTCTCGGCCGCGCCGGGTCGGCTGTCCCTGTCTCTCGGCCACGCCGATCCGGCCGCCCGTGTCCCTCACTCGAACCGTGTGGTGTCCCCGGCGCCCCGCCGCACGATCTCCGCCTCGCCGCCGGAGAAGTCGATGACCGTGGTCGGCTCGGTGCCGCAGTCCCCGGAGTCCACCACCGCGTCGACGACGTGGTCGAGCCGGTCCTTGATCTCCCAGCCCTGGGTCAGCGGTTCCTTCTCGTCCGGCAGCAGCAGCGTGCTGGACAGCAGCGGCTCGCCCAGCTCGGCCAGCAGCGCCTGGGTGACGACATGGTCGGGGATGCGCACACCCACGGTCTTCTTCTTGGGGTGCTGCAGCATGCGCGGCACTTCGCGGGTGGCGGGCAGGATGAAGGTGTAGCTGCCGGGGGTGGACGCCTTCACCGCGCGGAACACGTCGTTGTCGACCCGGACGAACTGGCCGAGCTGCGCGAAGTCCCGGCACATCAGCGTGAAGTGGTGCCGGTCGTCGAGCCGGCGGATCGAGCGGATCCGGTCGATGCCGTCCCGGCTGCCCAGGCGGCAGCCCAGCGCGTAGCAGGAATCGGTGGGGTATGCGATGAGTGCCTCCGAGCGCACCGCGTCGGCGATCTGGGCGATGCTGCGCGGCTGCGGGTTCTCGGGGTGCACGTCGAAGTACTTCGCCATTCACCGAGCTTATGCCGTGGACCGGGCGCCGCACCCGCAGCTTCGGCCCCTGTCACCCCACGCGCCGGAATCGACCGGTGTGCGGCGCGGATTCCGGGGCATCCGACGGATGAGGCGCCCGGGCTCCCCCCCGCTCAGGGTTGCCGTGTCTCCGCCGGCGGCCCGCCCCCCTCTCAGGGCGGCCGGCGGAGACCTGCCCCGGCGCCCGGGGCGTCCGGGCCGGCTCTCGGGTAACGTCCTTCGTCGAACACCGAGGTCAACCCGACGACAAGGAGAAGGACGACGTGGCCGGCCGAGCCGACGAGGGCCCCCACACCCGGCAACCGCACGACAGCGACACCGCCTGGGCGGAGCAACTGCTCGACCATCTGCGCCCCGCGGGCCGCGACCCGCGCCGGGTGGTCAGCTGGCTGGAGCGGACCGTGCGGGCGTCGGTCTGCCTCCAGGACGCGCGGGGCGGGCTCCTGGCCGGCGGGCCCCTGCCGCTCGACGGCACGGTGGTCGCCGACGTGGTCGCCGGCCGGATCTCCTCGGCCGCCCTGCAGGAGTCCGCCTCGTCGGTCTGCGCCACGCGGCAGGGGGCCCGGGGGCGGGAGCGGTGCTGGCGGTGGCCCGCTCGGCACCCTTCGACAGGCGCGCCGGCGAGATCGTGCTGCGCACCGCAGGGGTGCTCGAACTCCTGCTCAGGGAACAGGAGCTGACGGACGCCGGGCGCCGGCTGCGGCGCGCCTCGGCCGACCTTCGGCTGGCGATCCTGCAACTGCTGATGGTGGAGGACGTCGTCTCCGCCCGCCGGGTCGCCGCGGGCCTGTGGCCGGGCCTGCTCGAACAGGACAGCACCCGGGTGTACGTCGTGGAGGGCGCTCCCGCCGAGCGCGACGCGCTCGCGGAGGAGTGCGGGGACCTCACCGAGGGCCAGGCGCTCGTCGTGCGCTGCCCCGCCATGGACGGCCATGTCATCGTCGTCAGCCCCGCACCGGCGGCGGGGGAGCGGCTGCGGTCCCTGGTAGGCGGCCGGCCCGGCACCTTCCTCGGCGGCAGCCTGCGCCAGGGCCTCGCCCGGACCGCCACCGCCTACGGGCAGGCCGTCAGCGCGCTCGCCGTCGCCCGGTTCCGCTCGGACCAGAGCGCCGTCTACGCCGAACGCACCCACCCCGAACGGCTCCTGGACCCGGACCTCCTGCGCGCCTGGTCCGCCGAGGTGCTGCGCCCGCTCGACACCCTGCCCCACCACATCCGCGCCGAACTCCTCGCCACCACCCGCCTGGGTCTCGACTTCACCGCAGTCAACGCCGCCAAGGTGCTCGGCGTCAGCCGCAACACCGTCCGCGCCCGCATGGACCGCGTGGAGACGCTGCTCGGCATCGACTTCACCGACCTCACCACGCGCGCCGCGGCCCGCCTCGCGCTCACCACCGAGGCGGTGCACGGCCCGTACGACCCCGCCGCCACGTCCCCGCGACCCGCGCGGCGCGCCGGGCTCGGCGAACTGCTCGGCTCGGCCGCGCTGCGCGCCTGGGCCCGCGGCCTCCTCGGCCGCCTGGACGGCGACGGCCGTGACCTGCGCGGCACCCTGCGGGCCTGGATCGCCGCCGACGCGAACGCCGAACGCGCCGCCCGGGAGCTGGGCGTCCACGCCCAGACCGTGCGCGAGCACGTCCGCGCCGCCGAACCCGTCCTGGAACGGGAGCTGCTGGCCGGCGGCAGCGACCTGTACGAGGTCGTCCTCGCCCACCTGGCCACCGAAGCCCTCACCGCACCCGTGCTCGGAGGGGCGAAGCGGGACCAAGCGGACTCACCTGTGCACGGGTGAGTCCCCGCCGCCGCGGAGCAGGCATGGGCGCGATACCCGTCACCGGGAAGCGCACGTAAGTTCAGCCTTGCGCGGGGCACGACCGGATCGGGGGACCGGTCGAGGCCCCGCACCTGTCTCAGCCGCCCAGCAGGACCGGCACCTCCTGCCAGCCGTGGGCGATGAACGACGGCACATGCCGCAGCTCGCCGGGCCCGACGGCCAGCCGCAGCCCCGGGAAGCGATCGAACAGGGCCGGCAGTGCCGTCAGCGCCTCCATGCGCGCCAGGGGGGCACCGACACACCGGTGCACGCCGACCCCGAACGCCAGGTGGTCCCCGCCGTCCCGCGCCGCGTCGAACACGGCCGCGTCCGGCCCGTGCCGCGCGGGATCCAGACCGGCGGCCGCGTACGTCGTGACGATCGCGTCCCCGGCCGGGATCGTCACGTCCCCGACCTTCAGGTCCGCCACCGCGAACCGCAGCGGCAGCGCGGCGATCGACGGATGCACCCGCAGCGTCTCCTCGACCACCGCCGCCCAGTCGGCCTTGCCGGAGCGCACCGCCGCCGACTGCGCCGGGTCCGCCAGCAGAGCGACCACCGCGTTGCCGATGAGGTTGACCGTGGTCTCGAAACCGGCGCCGACCACCAGCAGGAGGGTGTGCAGCAGCTCCTCCTCGGAGAGCCGGTCGCCGTCCTCGTCCCGGACCCGGATCAGCTCCGTGGTGAGGTCGTCGCCCGGCCTCCTCACCTTCTCCTCGATCAGGGCGCCCAGCACCGTGCCGATCCGCTCGTGCACCGACGCCGCGTGTTCGGGACTCGGGTCGGAGGTGTCCATGACGTCCGCGATCAGCCGTGCGGCGTCCGCCCGCAACGCGTCGGGAACGCCGAGCAGCTCGCAGATCACGCGCATCGGCAGCGGATGGGCGAGCCCCTGCCGCAGATCGACCACGCGGCCGTCCGCGCCCTCCGCCTCCAGCGCGTCCAGCAGCTCGGCGGTGACGGCGGCCACGAGCGGGCGCAGCGCCTCCGTGCGCCGCAGGGTGAAGCTCGGCGCCACCAGCTTGCGCAGCCGGACGTGGTCGGGGCCGTAGGTGGACAGCATGTTGACCACGCCCACCCAGTTCACGATCCAGCTCCAGGCCGGGTGGCTGCCGGTCTCCGGCCACAGCCGCCAGTGCCGCCGCGCGTCCTTGCTGACCAGTGGATCGAGGATCAGGTCCTTGAGGACGTCGTGTCGTGTGGGCGCCCAGGCGGGGATGCCGCCGGGCAGTTCGACGGGGACGACCGGGCCGAGCGCGCGCAGCCGGGCGTACTCCGCCACGATGTCGGTGCCGAACGGGTCGAGGGCGATGCGGTCGGTGACGGTCACGGATCTCCCGGGCTGGTCGGCCCTCTTGCGAGGCGGTCAGGTCCGCTCCACGTGTGCGGACGGAGCGTTTCCGTACACATGGTGACCGGGCCCGGGATCGCGGAGAAGGGCCGCCAGCGCCAACCGCCGTGAAAACCGGCCGAGTTCGGGCCTCACCTGGCGGCGGGCTCCGCCGGCAGGTCGAAGACGTGGCCCGGGGAGACGATCTTCGTGACGGCCTCGCCGACCAGGGTGCTCGGCTCCTGGCCGTCGTGGTCGATGTCGGTGTTGAGCAGGACCACGAGGGTCGCCTGTGCCGACGGGAGATAGACGGTCAGGGACTCGTAGCCGGGCAGGGAGCCGTTGTGGCCGATCCAGCCCTGCACGTCGAAGATGCCCAGCCCGTATCCGACGCCCGGGATCGGCGTCGCCGGGGTGGTCAGCCGCTGCTGCTGCGTGGCCTCGCTGATCATCCGTCTGCCGTCCGGGAACTGGCCGGTCGCCACCGTGCGCGCCCATACGCGCAGATCGTCGAGGGTCGAGATCATCGCGCCCGCCGCCCAGCCCCATGAGGTGTTCCAGTCGGCCGCGTCCGCGACCTTGCCGTCGGCCGTCTGGTTCGTGTAGCCCTGCGCGTGCGGCTCCGGGAACTCGGCGCCGCTCGGGAACAGGGTGTGCTTCATGCCGGCGGGATCCGTGACGTGCTGCCTGATGTAGTCACCGAGCGGCTGACCGCTCTGCTTCTCGACGACCAGGCCGAGCAGGATGAGGTTGGTGTTGCTGTAGGAGAACTTCTGACCCGGCTGGAACAGCACGGGGTGCCGGAAGGAGTAGTCGAGCAACTGCTGGGGCGTGAAGCTGCGTTGGGGGTCGGACGTGAGCGCCTTGAAGAAGTCGTCGTCCTCCGAGTAGTTGAACAGCCCGCTGCGCATCCCGGCCAGCTGCCGCAGCGTGATGGTGTCGCCGTTGGGCACGCCCGCCACGTACCTGCCGATGGGATCGTCCAGGCCCACCCTGACCTGATCCACCAGCTGCAACAGCGCGGTCACCGTGAACGTCTTGGTCTCGCTGCCGATACGCGAGTACAGGTCGGAGCTCATCCTCCGGCCATTGCTCTTGTCGGCGACCCCGAACGAACCGACGTAAGTCCCTTGATCCGGAGTCCAGATGCCGACCGTGACCCCCGGGATGTTCGCCTCGCGCATCACGTTCCGTACGGCGGCGTCGAGTTGGCGCGCCACGGCCGGGGTGAGGGCGCGGACATCGGGGCCCGAGGGAGAGGGGCTGGGCGGATCCGCGGCGGACACGGCCGACACTGCGGGCGCGGCGGACACGGCAGGCGTGGAGGCCGGCACCGCCCCCGCGGGAGCACCGGCGAGCGGCACGAGGAGAGTCCCCGCCGCGACGGCGACCACGGCCCCCCTGCGCAGGCGTGCGGACGTATGCGACATGGGCTGACTCCAAGCACGTGAGAGCCGGACGTGCGGCGGGCGGGATGTCGGAGCCCTGAGCTCCCAGCATAGGAGCGCGTACCGCGCCGCGCCCCTCGGCCGACCGGGCCGGCGGCGACGTGCCGGTGGACGCGCGCGGGTGGCCGCGCGCCGGTGGCGCGCGTGCTGGGCGTGCACGGCGTATCGGGCCTGCCGCGGGATGCTTGTCGGACAGGCGGAACGGCTCGTTCGAGGGGCGCGCTCACCCGACCCGGTGAGTGGGGCGCCCCGGAACGTACCGGCGGCGCGCGCCGGGCGTTGCCCTCGGCATGAACGTCATCGACCACGTCGCCCGGGTGACGCGCAAGGACCGGACGGAACGTAGGGAACGCAAGGACGGGGCGGACCGGAGGATCCCGGTGGACCGCACCCGTGAGCCGATCTACGCCCAGCTCGTCAGGGAGTGGCGGGCCCAGGGGCGCACCGTGCCCGCCGAACAGGATGTGCTGTGGGCGACGCTGGCCGGGTTCGCCCTGCGCACACGGCCCGAGCCCGAACGCCGCCCCTGACCGGCCGCCGCTCACGGGGAACAGACATCTGCCGGCACCCGCCGGCTACCGGCACATCGGGGCGAGCACGGTCAGGGTGCCGTTCGCCGTGCGCAGCGCCTCCTCCAGGGGGCCCGGCTGGTGCAGCGCGCCGGTGCCGTCCGGCGGGATGAGCCACTCCAGGGAGCGGGCGGGCCGGTACGGCGGCGGTACCGCGACCCAGGAGCCCTTGGTCGCGCAGCGCACCCCGGCGCCCACCCAGCCCCCGGACGGGTCGGGCGGAAGGAAGAACCCGACGCGCCCCGCCGCCGTGTCCACCAGGGTCGGCCCCGGCGTGCCCGACGCGGGCCGCCACAGCAGGTCCAGGGCGAGCAGACCGAGCCCCTCGGGCACGCTCAGGACGTCCCAGAAGCGTCCCGCCTCCAGCAGTGCGACACCCTCCCCGTGGTCCCACTCCCATTTGCAGGCGCGGGGATCGGCCGCCGCCGCGGCGAGCCACTCCACGCCCCGCATCCACATCGCGTTCGTCATGCACTGCTCCGGGTGATCCTCGCACGCCGCACAAGGGCGCAGGGAACGGCTGTGACCGGGCACTTCGTGCGGCCGCACGCCAACCCGGCATATGCATGCTCGTAGATATTTCTACCTGGCGGAAGGGGTGGCGCGGCCTGGCGTTTGAGTGGGTGTGTTCGAACTCCGGGCGATGGTTCGTCAGTTGGATCAAGGGGATGTGTCACTCCTGTGGGTGCCTGCGCCGGCATGCGCGCTCGATTCGATCGTTCTGGCAATCGATTCATGCGTGACATCTTGTTTGAGTCGCTATTCCAGTCGTACGCTCACGCTGTTCCGTCACCGCACCCCCCGAGGTACTCCATGGACCGCACGCGCCTGCACGCCCTCCTGGCCCGCGAGAGCGCCGAGGCCGAACGCCGTAACCCGCGCTCCCGGGCGGCCTACGCGCGCGCCGACCATCTCTTCGGTCGGGTGCCGATGACCTGGATGAACAAGACCGCCGGTGCCTTTCCCCGGTATCTGGCCGGGGCGCGCGGCGCCCGCGTCACCGACGTGGACGGCCACGAGTACATCGACTTCTGCCTCGGCGACACGGGCGCGATGGCCGGGCACTCGCCGGCGCCGGTCACCGAGGCGGTGCAGCGCCGGTACGCAGACCTCGGCGGGGCCACCGCCATGCTCCCCACGGAGGACGCCGAGTGGGTCGGCGCCGAGCTGACCCGCCGCTTCGGCCTGGCCCGCTGGAGCTTCTCGCTGACCGCGACCGACGCCAACCGCTGGGCGATCCGGCTCGCCCGTGCCGTCACCGGTCGCTCCAAGATCCTCGTGAACAGCTACTGCTACCACGGCAGCGTCGACGAGTCGCTGATCGTCGTCGGCCCCGACGGCGAGGGCACCGCCCGTCCCGGCAACGTCGGCGCCCCCTGCGACGTCACGCTGACCAGCCGGGTCGCCGAGTTCAACGACCTCGCCGCACTGGAGCGCGAGCTGGCCCACGGGGACGTCGCCGCCGTCCTCATGGAGCCGGCCCTCACCAACATCGGCATCGTCCTGCCCGAACCGGGCTACCTCGCGGGTGTACGGGACCTGACCAGGCGGTACGGCACCCTGCTGATCAACGACGAGACCCACACCTTCTCGGCCGGCCCCGGCGGCTGCACGGCCGCCTGGGACCTGGAACCCGACCTGCTCACCATCGGCAAGGCGATCGGCGGCGGCATCCCGGCCGGCGCCTACGGCCTGTCCGCCGATCTCGCCGAGCGGCTGCTCGCCCGTGAGGACCTGGACCTGGTGGACATGGGCGGCGTCGGCGGCACCCTGGCCGGGAACGCCCTGTCGGTCGCCGCGATGCGCGCCACCCTCGAACACGTCCTCACCGACGAGGCCTTCGCCCACATGGCCAAGCTGTCCGAACGCTTCGAGGCCGGCGTCCGCGCGGGCATCGACGCCCACCGCCTGCCCTGGTCGGTGAGCCGCCTCGGCGCCCGCACCGAGTACCGCTTCGCCTCTCCCGCGCCCCGCACCGGCACCGAGTCCGCGGCAGTCGCCGACGAGGAGCTGGAGGACTACCTCCACCTCTACCTGGCCAACCGGGGCATCCTGCTCACCCCGTTCCACAACATGGCGCTGATGTGCCCGGACACCACCGAGCAGGACGTGGACACCCACACCGAGGTGTTCGCCGCCGCCCTGGCCGAACTGACCGGCTGAGCCGCGCGGTTAGTCTGGACCGACCCGCCGGAGAGGAAGAACGACGACCGTGGACGAGATCGACCGGGCCATCCTGCGCGAACTGCAGACCGACGGACGCATCGCGTACGCCGACCTCGGCCCCAAGGTCGGCCTGTCGGCGTCCGCCGCCCGGCAGCGGCTCCAGCGCCTGCTGGACTCCCGAACCGTGCAGGTCGTCGGCGTCACCGACCCGATGGCCATGGGCGGCCAGGCCATGGCGCTGCTCGGCATCGGCGTCGACGGCGACCCGCGCACGGTGGCCGACGCCCTCGCCGAACGCCCGGAGGTCGTCTACTCGGTCCTCACCTCCGGCGGATTCGACCTGTTCGCGGAGGTGGTGGCGCCGGGTCCCAAGGCCTTGCTGGACTTCGTCAACGATGTGGTACGGCCGCTGGAGGGCGTCCGCGAGATCCAGTCCTTCCCCTACTTCGGGATCCACACCCACCGGTTCCTGTGGGACGTGGGCTGACATCCGTGCCGACGGGGCACCCGGTGCCGGGGTGATCGGATGCCGGTGTGATCAGGGGACCGGAGGGGTGGGGGTCAGGACGAGCATGGTGGCGTCGTCCCGGACCGCGTAGCGCATCCGATGGAGGTCCGCCCACACCGCGTCCGGGAGCTCGCCCGAAGCTGTGGCGGCGAGCGCGGCCAGTCGCTCGGGCAGCGGGTAGAAGGTGTCCGCGGCGTCCCGGGCCTCCCACACCCCGTCGGAGGCCAGCAGCAGCCGGTCCCGTGGGCCGAGCGTCACCGTCACCTCCTTCGGACGGTCCATGCCGACCAGTCCGATGCCCAGCGGGGGACAGGGCGGGACGGCCAGCTCCAGGGCCCGCCCCTCGTGCAGCAGCACGGGCGGCGGATGACCGCAGCCCACCACCCGCACCGTCCGCGCGTCGCCCGAGAACTCCAGCAGTACCGCGGTGGCGAACAGCTCCGCGTGCCGGACACCCGCGGAGTCCACGCCCAGCCTGCGGTCCATCCGGGCGGCGACCGACTCCAGGTCCGGCTGGTCCAGCGCCGCCTCCCGGAACGCGCCCAGCAGCGACACCACGGTCGTGACCGCCGACAGCCCGTGCCCCTGCACATCGCCCAGCACAGCGCGCACGCCGTGCGGCCCGTCGCGCACGTCGAAGAAGTCGCCGCCCACCAGCGTGCCGTCCTGCGCGGCCCGGTAGAAGCCCGCGCACCCGACCGGGCCGACGCGCTCCGGCAGGGGCGGCATCACGGCCCGCTGCACGGCGTCGCTGATCGCGCGCTCGGTGTCCAGCTGGGCGTCCCTGCGGCTGCGTACGAAGGCGACGAACACACTCAGCACGGCGACGAACGCGATGGTGAGCAGATCGGTGTTGCCGGGTCGATCCAGGTGGGTGAAGGGCAGATTCAGCGCAACGATGACCAGGCCGCCGAGGGCGGCAGTCGCCAAAGGCCCGTACGAGAGCACGGCGAGCGGCGGGATCGCACCGAGCAGGAATCCGAGATCGTGGGCGTGCGGGGTGGCCGTCGTGGCCGCGGTCACCACCACGAGCAGCAGAACGGGCAGCACCCGCACCCATCGCGGCGGTGGCGCGCCTCGCAGCCAGCCGCGCTCCTCCCGGGTCCGACGCGACGACCAGCCGCGCACCGATCTCACAAGCCCACGCTACGCCGCCGCCGAGCCGGTGGCCTCTCCCCGGCCCGCCGACGCCCATGGCGTGAAAAAACCGGTGCCCATGGCGTGAGAAAACCGGTGGACGCCCGCCCGGCCGTCCTCCTAGCGTGAGGCCACCACGCCCGAGACGGCCGGAAGGAGGCGAGCACCATGCAGGTCCCAGTGATTCAGCGCTCCCCCCTCCCCGCTGCCCGGGCGTGCCACCTCTGACCGGACCGGGAGCGCTGTACGCCGTACGCATCCCGGAGGAAGCCCTTGACCGCACCGGTCTTCCGCACGCTCGACGAGAGCAGTGCGCACCTGTTCGACACCCTGCCCGACCCGCTGCGCTTCCGTGAGAAGCATCGGCGGACCCAGTACCGCCCCGACTGGAAGCGCGTCGCCCTGCGCGACGGCCGGCCGGTGGCCCGCGCCGCCTGGTGGGCCCGGCCCGAGGACACCCAGCCGCTCGTGATCAACTGGTTCGACGTGGCCGAGGGCGAGGAGGACGCGGGCGCCGAACTCCTGATGACGGCGCCCTGGCGGACCGAGGAACTCGAGCTCGACCTGCCGGTCGGCTGGCGCGACGACCCCGCACAGCGGGCCGCCGTGGACACCCGCGTCGCGGCCGCCCGCAAGGCCGGCTACGAACTGTTGGTGGAACGCTTCCTGTACCGCTGGACCCCCGACCAAGGTCTGCCCGAGCGCCCCGGACGGCTCCTCTTCTCCGCCGAACCGGACGACGCCGTCTTCTTCGACGCCCTGCGGCACATCCACTCCGTCACCCTGGACGCCCACGCCCGGCGGGCCATCGAGCGGGGCGGAGTGGACCGGGCGGCCCAGGAGGAACTCGACGTCTTCCACTGGATGCCGTCACCGCGCGAGTGGTGGGAGGTGGCCCGCACGCCCGAGGGCGAGCTGGCCGGCATCCACATCCCCGCCCGCAACCCGGGCGGCCCCTGCATCGGCTTCATCGGTGTCCTGCCGGACCACCGCGGCCACGGCTACGCCTACGACCTCCTCGCCGAGTGCACCCACTTCCTGGTCGGACGGGGTGCCGAGTTCATCGCCGCCGGCACGGACCAGGGCAACTTCCCCATGGCCGCGCACTTCGCCAAGGCTGGCTACCCCGTCGTACGGGAACGCCTGAACTTCTGGGCCGACGGCGATGTCAGTGCCGGGTGACATGCTGACGGGGTGGTGACCGGAGACGGAGCGGGGGAGACGCCCATGGTGACGGACGGCGCGGTCTGGCGTGTGGACTCGGCGGTGGAGCCCGTCGGCGAGATCCTGATCGACGAGGCCGACTTCCCCTGGCTGGCGGGACGCTTCACCGCCGGCCCCGGCTTCGCCGCCGTCCAGGACCTCTTCGCCCGCGAGCTCGCTCTGGCGGACCGCGACGACGAGCACGGCTGGGCGGAGTGGGAGTCCGTGTACGAGGAGATACGCGCCCGCGTCTCACTCTCCTCGCCGGACGGCCCGGTCCCCGAGTTCCTGCTGCACATCGAGGGGGACCGGGCATGGTTCCGGTGGAGCGAGGCGCCCTTCGAGGACGCCTAGGCGCCCGCCGGCGACCGCTAGGGGGTGTCGTTTGGATCATCCCGGCGTCGCGGGCCCTGGCACGCACACCTGCGGCGTTGTCGTCGGTCGCCGACGCTCCGCGTCGACTCCCTCCTCCGCCTTGCATCTGCACGCACCAGACCCCGCTCGGGTCGGCCAGGAGGCTCGGTCGGCCGGAGCCGGCCTGATCCAAACGACACCCCCTAGGCGACCGCTTCGGGTGGCGGGGGAGGTGTCCGGTCGGCGAGGTTGCCGGCCAGGCGGGCCTCCGCCGCCGCCAGGATCTCGGTGACCCGCAGGCCGAACGCGGCGTCGCAGGCGTGCGGGCGGCCCGTGCGGGCGGCGGCCACCAGGGCGTCGGCGGCACGGGCCAGGGCGGGGACCGCACCCTCTGAACTCCTCGGCAGCAGCGCCGTCCCCGCCTCGCCCCGCAGCTCCACGTCGGCTCCCGCCGCCGCGGGCGGGGCCGTCAGGCTCAGGGTCAGCGCGCTCGACGCCCCGGTGTCGTGGTCCAGGACCAGATGCACGGTGTCCGAGGGCCCGTGCGCCGCCGCCAGGACCTGCCGTACGTCGCCGAGGACCGGAAGCAGCACCGACAGCGCGTGCGGGCCCACGTCCCACAGGGCACCCTTCTCACGGCGCCACGGCGAGGCCGCGAACGGGCTGTCGCTCGTGAACACCGCCCCCAGCCACTGCGCCCGCGCGGTGAACCAGCCCGCGGTGGCGGCCTGTTCGTCGATCCACGCCTCGGGTTCCTTCTGGAAGCGGGTGGTGAAGAACACCACCGAGGCGACCCCGGCCCGCTCCACCGCCTCGGCCACGGCCCGCGCCTCGGCGACCCCTATGGCCAACGGCTTGTCCAGCAGCAGATGGCGGCCGGCCCGGGCCGCGCGCACCGCCATCCCGGCCTGCACCGACGGAGGCAGGGCCACCGCCACCGCGTCCACGTCGGCCAGCAGGTCGTCCACGTCGTCGTACGCCCGGACACCGTGCTCCTCGGCCAGGGCGCGGGCCGCCTCCGGGCTGCGCCCCCACACCCCGGCGAAGTCCAGGCCGGGGTGTCCGGCGAGGGCGGGGGCGTGGGCCGCCCGGGCCCACGGTCCCGTTCCCAGCAGTCCGATGCGCATGTCGCGTTCCTTTCTCCGAGCCGGTCGCCACAGCATCAAAATGCCGTGTCCCGTGCGCTGTCGACAGACGTCCGGGCCGATGCGCCGTCTCCCGCGAGCCATCGCGCGATGGCCGCGGCGATCGGCTGGCCGGTGTCCATCTCGACGAACCCGAACTGGCCCGACTGGTTGCACTCCAGGAACCACCAGATGCCGTCCGCGTCCTCGGCGAAGTCGAAGGCGCCGTAGGCCAGTTCGGCGCTCTCCATGTACCGGCGGACGGCCTCGGCGACACGGGCGGGCACCTGCACCGGCAGCCAGGGGGAGACCGAAGGGGCGAAGCGGACGTCCACGTCGTCGGGGTGGGCGTCCGGATCGACCTGCTTCCGCGCGGCCAGCAGCCGGTCCCCGACCACCGTGAGCCGGATGTCCGCCCGCTTGGCGACCCGCCGCTGCAGCAGGGTCGGACCGAAGGCCACCGCCGAGAAGTCCGTGTCCGGCGCGACCCTGCTCGTCGGCACGGCACGCGGCGGCTCCTGCGGATGCGCGCCGGAGACGGGCTTGACCACCAGGTCCGGGAAGCGTTCCGCGAAGTCCCGGGCCGCCTGCGGGAACGTCGTGATCAGCGTGGCCGGCACCGCGAGGCCGCTGCGCTGGGCGAGCCGCAGCTGCCAGGGCTTGTGCCGGGCGCGCTGGGCCGCGTCCGGATGGTTCATCCAGCGCGCGTCCGTACACCGCAGCATGCCGTACAGCGCCTGCGTGGACTCCTCCGTCAGCCAGGCCGACGGATGGGCCGCGCGAGCGGCCGCGGCGCCCGGCCTGCGCACCCAGACGGAGCGCAGGCCGCTCATGCTCACCAGGCGGCCGCCGACGGACAGATGCCCGCCGTGGGCGTCCTGCACGTACTCGCCCGACAGCGCCACCCCGCTGGTGAGGTCGGCGGGGTCGAGGCGGACGACGGGCACCCCCGCCTCGCCCAGCCTGAGGACCACCATGTCCGCCGTCACGTCCTCTTCACTGGTCAGGATGAGCACGGTCATCTTGCGCAACCCGCGGTCAGTCGTCGAAGTGCGTCTTGGAACCGGCCGTGGAGGTCGTGGTTCCCAACGCTCTCAACGTTGCGTGATCGGTGGCGGCGATGCGCCCGTCGGGGAGGACGTTCAACTGCAGTCCGGAGTCGTACGCATACGGAGTGGTGACGTCCAACTGCACAGCGGGGCGCGCGTAGTTGAGCGTGAACGGTTGCATGGGTCTCTCCCTGGTTCGGCTTTCACGTCCTTATACGAATCGAACGGGTGATTGGTTTCCTTACGCTCCGTAACCACGGTCCGGAGAGGGGCGGTTCGGGCGCCAGCTAGAAGGACGCCGGCGAGGGCGAACTGGCTGCGCGCACGGCGCGGCAACCTCGCGAATCCGGCGCCTGGGGCGGCCCCGGGCGCCCTCCGCCCGGTCGCGGCGCCCGGCTCAGCCCGCCAGGGCGCCGCGGGCCGCCGCGAGGGCCTGCTCGGCGTAGCTCCGGCCGAACAGCACCGCGTGCACCAGCAGCGGGAAGAGCTGGTGCACGCCGACCCGTCGCCGATGGCCGTCCGCCAGCGGAGCCGCCTCCTGGTACCCCGCCAGCACCCGCTCCAGATGGGGGCAGCCGAACAGCTCCAGCATCGCGAGATCGGTCTCCCGGTGCCCGCCGTGCGCGGCCGGGTCGATGACCCGGACCTCGCCGTCCGCGCCCCACAGCACATTGCCGTTCCACAGGTCCCCGTGCAGCCGCGCGGGCGGCTCGGCCGGGCCGGCCAGCTCCGGGAGCCGCGCGCAGACCCGCTCGATCACGCCGGCCTCCCCGGGCCGGACGGTGCCCGCGTCGACCGCGGCGCGCAGATACGGCAGCACCCGGTGCTCGGCGTACCAGGCCGGCCAGTCGGTGCCCGGCGCGTTGCGCATGGGCGCGAGCCCGATGTACGCATCCACGGGCCCGCCCGGCGGCGCCGCGCCGAACGCGGGCGCCCCGGCCGCATGCAGGGCGGCCAGCGCGTGGCCGAAACGCAGCGCCGCACCGGCGTCGGGAGGACCGGTCGGCACGCGCTCGGTGACCATCCAGTGCTCGTCGTGCCCGAGCACCCCGGGCACCCGGACCGCCCCCGCCCCGCCGAGCCAGCGCAGCCCGGCCACCTCGGCGCGCACCGCGCCCGGGGCGTCGGCACGCTTGACCATCACCGTCGTACCGTCGTCGAACGTGACCTCGGCGGGCGATCCGGACGGCACCCGTCCACCCGTGACCCGGCGTCCGGTGAGCCGGGACGCCGCCTGAGCCGGACCTTCGTCTCGCGTGACCACGGCCCCAGGGTATGGCCCGCAAAGGGGCAGCCACGCAAGGTACTTCGACGGTTGCTACGACTGTTTTCGGTCAAACCCAGGCGGTAACTACCCGTGTTGACCTGGTACGGATAGCGTGAGGGCGTCGCGTCGCCACACCAGGGGCACAGGGCCCTCGCGGGACTAGCGCGCGGCGGAGGATTTCTCCGTGACCACAGCATCCGTGCTGATGGCCGACGTCTTCGAGGTCCAGCCCTACACCACCCACTGCGAAGTCATCTTCGGCGAGGGCGCACATGCCGTGATCGGCGTGTCCCCGGGCAACAGCTACTTTTCCGCCCGTCGCCTGCACGACCTCGCCCGCTGGGGGCTCGACCATTTCGAGAGGGTCGACTTCGTCTACACCGACCTGTACGTGGCCGAGATGTACGAGGCATCCGGCTACGCGCCCGACGAGGCCCGCCGCAAGGCGGTGAAGAACCTGCGGGGCGTGCGGGCGAAGGTCCGCGACGCGGTGACGGCGGCCGACCCGGACGGCACCCGGCTCGACTGGCATCCGATGTCGTCCTTCCGCACCAACCCCGCCTACCAGGAGATCCACGGGCAGCTGCAGAGCAGGCTGACCTCCGACCCCGACTTCCGGTCCGTCTGCAACGTCCTGGTGAGCCGGTTCCTGGCCGCCCGCGGCGAACCCGCGAGCGAGGAGCAGCGCGCCGTGTGCCTGGAGTACGTGTGCGCCGAGGCCCCGCTGTTCCTCGACACCCCCGCCATTCTCAAGGTTCCGTCCTCCCTCAACTGCTACCACCAACTGCTGCCGATGGCCGAACTGTTGTACTCCCGTGGCGCCGGACTGCGCGCCTCCCGCAACCAGGGCCACGCCATCGTGACGCCCGCCGCCCTGGAAGGAGCCGCGGCATGACCACCGCCCCCGATGTCCGCACCGACCTGCCGCCGCTGCTCGACTTCCCGTTCTCCTGGGACGGCACCCGTGTCCCCGCCGAGGTCGAGGACCTGCGCGCCACCAGCCCCGTGCGGCGCGTGCGGACCATCGCCGGCGACGAGGCCTGGCTGGTCTCCTCGTACGAGCTGTGCCACCAGGTGCTGAAGGACGACCGCTTCTCCCTCAAGGACACCTCCGCACCCGGCGTCCCCCGGCAGTACGCCCTCACGATCCCGCCCGAGGTCGTGAACAACATGGGCAACATCACCGGGGCCGGGCTGCGCCGGGCGGTGATGAAGGCGCTCAACCCCAAGGCGCCCGGCCTGCTGGAGTGGCTGCGGACGGAGGCGCAGCGCCTGGTGGACCTGATGGTGGCCGAGGGTCCGACAGCCGATCTGCGCGGAGCGTTCTGCGAGCCGTACTCGGCGGGCATGCACTGCCGCATTCTCGGCATCCCGCAGAGCGAGGCCCCCGCCTTCCTGCGCAGCCTCGACATCGCCTTCATGAACGCGCCGTGCCCGATCACCGGCGCCAGGATCAACTGGGACCGGGACATCGCCCGGATGACCGCCCTGCTCGACGACCCGGCCACCCACGGGCTGATGGGCGAACTCGCCGCCCTGCGCGACGACCCCGAATACGCCCACCTCACCGACGAGATGCTGGCCACCGTCGGGGTCACCATGTTCGGCGCCGGCACCATCTCGACGTCGGGCTTCCTCGCCATGGCCCTGGTCTACCTGCTCACCCACCCGACGGCCCGTGACCTCCTCAGGGACCGTCCCGACCTGATCGGTCCGGGCGTGGAGGAGCTGCTGCGGGTGAACCTCTCCATCGGCGACGCCCTGCCCCGCCTCGCCCTGGAGGACGTCCGGCTCGGCGACGTCGGGATACGCCGGGGCGAACTCGTCCTGGTCCTCGTGGAGGGCGCGAACCTCGACCCCGAGAAGTTCCCCGACCCGCACCGCTTCGACGTCCACCGCGACAACACCGCCGACCATCTGTCGTTCGGCGGCGGCGCGCACTACTGCCCGGCGACCGCCCTCGGCCGTGTGCACGCCCGGATCGCCCTGGAGGTCCTGCTCGACCGCCTGCCGGACCTCGCCCTCGCCGTGCCGGCGGCGCAACTGGTCTGGCGCACCGGGTTCATGAAGCGGCTCCCCGAACGGCTGCCGGTGACCTGGTAGAGCGATAGGGGGGTCCGTCCGTACGGGTACGAGGGCGGACCATCCGTACGGGAACGTACGGCGTCCCCTTCGGCCCGGCCGCCGGGCACCGGGGGGACGCCGGTCCGAACGCCGGGCAGCGGGAGTACCTATGTGACAGATCTACGAGTCCGTCACCGGCCCGCGAACTGCTTCCGGGTCAGGCCCACCGGGTTGGTGGCCGGCAGCAGGCCCGAGGCGTGGACGGCGCGGGCCAGGGGCTCCAGCAGTGCGGCGAGGCGGGCCGTGCGGTCCGGGCCGAGCGCGGCCCACGGCTGCTCGGCGGCCGCGTCCGTCAGCGTCTCGACGTCCGCGCGCAGGGCCGCCCCGGCCGAGGTCAGCGTGCCGTCCGGCGCGAGCAGGCCGCGCTCGCGCAGCCCGGCCCCGGCCGCCTCCCAGTCCGCCTGCTCCCACTTGCGCGTCTCCCGCAGGAACGGACCGTCGGACTCACCGGAGGCCGCCTTGAGCACCATGGCCTCGACCGGGCCGAGCCCCCGGCTCACCAGCGTCGCGACATGCCCGTCGCCCCGGTGCTCGCGCAGCGTCGTGGCCGCCTGCCACAGGCGGGCGGTGGGCAGCTCCGGGCGCTCCAGCGCCTGGTTCGCCGCGCCCAGCACCCGGCCCGCCGTGTCCGCGGCGGCGGCCGCCTCCCAGGCGAGGTCCGCCGCCTCGGCCAGCTCCGCCGAACCGGCCACGTCCGCCCCGAGCAGCCGGGTCATCGCCGCGTCCATCGCCTCCCAGCGGGCCGCCAGAACGGCCTCCGGGCCGGCGTACTCCCAGGCGTCGGGCAGTGCCCGGCGCACCCGGGCCGGGTGGAAGACGAAGAAACTGCCCGTCACCACGGACGGGGGCACCGCGCCGAGCGGCGCCGCCCGCAGCGCCATGTAGCCCATCCAGTACCCGCGCAGCCCCAGCCCGTCCGCCGCCTGCCGCGCCTCGGGCGCGAAGTACACGAGATCGTGCACCGGTTCGTACCGCTCCCACATCGCCCGCGCCGTCCCGCCCGCCACTGCGTCCTCCCACCACGTCGTGCCTGCTGCCCTGCCGCTGTCCTGCCGTCCCGCTGTCCTGTCGGCACCAGACTGCGCTATGACAGCGGTCATAACAAGCGGTATGGCGAACTCGCCGGTCGGCGGGCCGGCGGGTCACAACGGTTGGGCCGCACGGGGGGTGCTCCGGCGTGTCGATGGGACAGACGGGTGGAGCGGTGACCCGGCTGGGCGGCCTGGATGGTGCGCGGCAACGGCCTGATTGACGGTGGTTCATGTCGAGGCCGGGTCACTTCAGCCGATGACGGATCCGCTGCCCGGCCACGGCGGAAGGACACCGATATGCGTTCTGCCCGCATTCTTCTCGCCACGGCCGCCGCGTCCGCAGCCCTGGCCTTCACCGTGCCCGGTGCCGCGCTCGCGGGGGACGACGGAGGCGGGGACGACTCCTCGTACAGCAGGGAGCAGGACAGCGACTCCGGCAGCGATCATGGCAAGGGTTCCGACAGCGACCACGGCAAAGGCTCCTCCGACAGCGGCCGGGGCAAGGGGTCCGGCGACGAGAGCGACGACTACAGCAGCGGACGCGACGGGGGCGACGACGACTCGCCGCGCGGTGGTGTGCACACCGGCGGCGGTGCCCTCGCCGCGGTGCGCAGCGGGGACTGGACCAGCTCCGGTGAGGACGACAGCAGGTTCGACCCGGAGACCTACAGGGACAACGGGGACGACAGCGGCGGCAAGGACAGTGGCGGCAAGGACAACGGTGGCAAGGACAACGGCGACGAGGACAGCGGGAGCGGGCGCGGCAGGGACGACTCGGAGAGTGACGACGAAGGCAAGCCGCACGGCGGCATGCACACCGGCGGCGGTGCCCTCGCCGAACCGGGCGTCACCGCGGGCGGTCTGGCCGTGCTCGCCGTAGGCGCTGCCGGCATGTACGCGCTGCGCCGCAAGAAGGCCGACGCGCCGGCGTCCTGACCGCCCCCTTCCCGAGGCCGCGGCCACCGCTGGCGCGCATCGTGCCGGCGGCCCGCGCCCCCCGTGTCCCGATCCCTCCGCCCTGATCCGTGTGCCCCGATCCCCGTGCTGCCGCGCCCGAGTGAGGTGGTGTCCGATGGCAGCAGATCCCTCCACGCCGCAGCCCGACCAGCCGGCGGACGGACAGCCCCCCGGCCGCGGCGGGCGGCTGACGCTCTGGGGCGTGGCAATCGTCGTCCTCACCGTCAGCCTGCTCGGCGGCCACCACGGGGCGAACGACCCCAACGACCCGTCCCGGTCCGGCGGCGCGACGGCCGGCACCCACCTGCCGGGCGAGCCGCTGCCCCGGTCCACGCCGACCCGTCTGCGCATCCCGAAGATCGCCGTGGACGCCCCCTTCACCGCGCTCGTCCTCGACGCCTCGGGCCGGCTCCAGCCCCCGCCGGCCGACAACATCAACCTGGTCGGCTGGTACGCCAAGGGTGTCACGCCCGGAGAGAAGGGCACCGCGGTCATCGCCGGGCACGTGGACACGAAGACTTCCGCGGCCGTCTTCGCCGGCCTCGACGAGCTGGAGCCCGGCGACCACTTCAGCGTGGAGCGCGCCGACGGGCAGACGGCGCAATTCGTCGTGGACAGCGCCGAGACCTTCGAGAAGGACGACTTCCCCAGCAAGCGCGTGTACGCCGACGCGACGCGCCCCGAGGCACGGCTCATCACCTGCGCCGGGGACTACGACCACTCGGCCGAGGACTACACCGAGAACCTGGTGGTCTTCGCCCACCTCGTGTGACCGGCCACCGACCGGTACGGGGCGTCGGTGGCCGGTACGGTCAGCCGGCTTCCGCTCCGACCTCCGCTCCGGCCTCGGCCTCGGCGCGCTCCGCGAGCGGGCCGCCCGGCGCGAAGGCCAGCGCGGCGAAGCGCTCGCCGATGCGGCGGTGCGTGGCGGCGTCCGGGTGCAGCCCGTCGGGCAGCGGCAGTTCGGCGACATCGCCCTCGCCGTAGAGGTCGCGGCCGTCGAGCAGGTGGAGACGCGGGTCCTCGGCCGCCCGCTGCCGCACGACGCGGGCCAGTTCCTCGCGGACGACGCGCAGCGTGAGCTTTCCCTGGGCCCGTTCCGTGGGGTCCCCCATGGCCCGGAACCGCAACGTCCCCGAGCTCAGGGCGGACAGATCCGGCGCGCTGGGGCCCGGCGTGTCCTCGTGGATGGGGCACAGGATCGGCGAGATGACGAGCAGCGGGGTGTCGGGATGGCCCTCGCGGACGGTGTCCAGGAAGCCGTGGACGGCGGGCCCGAAGGCACGCAGCCGCATCAGGTCGGTGTTGACCAGGTTGATACCGATCTTGACGCTGATCACGTCGGCGGGCGTGTCACGCAGCGCGCGAGCGGTGAACGGGTCGAGCAGGGCGCTGCCGCTCAGCCCCAGGTTGATCAGTTCCACCCCACCGAGCGAGGCGGCGAGCGCCGGCCACGTGGTCGTGGGGCTCGCGGCGTCGGAGCCGTGGCTGATGGAGCTGCCGTGGTGCAGCCACACCCTGCGTCCCCGGTTCGGTACGGGTTCCACGGGGGCGTCGGTGCGCAGGGCGACCAGCTCGGTCGTCTCGTTGTGGGGCAGCCAGATCTCGACGTCCTTGACCTCGCCGGACAGGCCGGTGAAACGGGCCGTGCCGACCGGGCCGGGCCGGTGCTCGGCGGTGCCGGCGGACATGTCGATCGTCAGGGTGTTGCCGCCGCTCACACACGCACGGTCGGCCCGGCGCCCGTTCACGAGCAGCTCGTACACACCGTCCGGGCGGGGCGGGGCGCCGACGTAGACCCGCTTGGTGGGCCGTGTGTCCAGTTCGACGGCGGTGGCACGGGTGCGGAAGGCCAGTCGTACGCCGGAGGGCTGGGACTCCGCCATGAGCAGTTGCGGGTCGGCGCACTGCGCGCGGGCCCGGGCGGGGAGCCGGTGCGGCAGCAGGCCGTCGCCAGTGCGTTCCACGTCCAGGGCGCCGCGCAGCAGGTCGGCGGTGAGGGGGGTGGTGATCCAGTCGTACGAGGTGGCGGGCATCGGGTGGGCCTGTCGAGAGAGTTGCGAAGGGGGGCAAGAGAAGGGGGGACAAGAAGGGGGGGACAAGAAGGGGCGGGGGACTGGATCAGGGCGTGGGCCAGGTGCGCAGGAGGGTGTCGAGGGCGTCGAGGATCCGGGTCCAGGACTCCTGCGAGTCGGGGGCGCTGTGGCTGAAACCGCCGGCCGTCTCCAGGCTGACGTAGCCGTGGAACACGCTGCCCAGCAGCCGGACGGCATGGGTCTGGTCCGGTTCGCCCAGGTCGTAGCCGCGCAGGATCGCCCGGGTCATCTGCGCGTGCCGGCCGCCGGCGCTCGCGGCGGCGGTCTCGGGGTCCAGGCGGAACCGGGCCGCCTCGTAGCGGCCGGGGTGTTCCCGGGCGTAGTCGCGGTAGACGTTCGCGTAGGCGCTCAGGGCGTCCTTGCCGGCGCGGCCGGCCAGCGCGTCGGCGGCGTGGTCGGCGAGTTCCTCCAGCGCGAGCAGGGCGATCCTCGTCTTGAGGTCGTGCGAGTTCTTCAGGTGCGAGTACAGGCTCGCGACCTTGACGTCGAACCGGCGGGCCAGCGCCGACACGGTCACCTGATCGAAGCCGACCTCGTCGGCCAGCTCCGCGCCCGCACGCACCAGCCGCTCCGTGGTCAGACCTGCGCGCACCATGAACTCCCTCTCGTTCTCCGATAGCGATTATGGGCCTTCCTAAAGGTATTAGGCAAGCGGGGTGATGCTGTAGCCAGGCTTGGTGCGGAGTGAGGACGGGTCGGCCCCGGAGTCGGGTGGGAACACCCACTTTTTTGTGGGTACTTGGCAGCCCCGCCCCGCCGGGAGAGGCTGTTGTGCGAGGTCAGGGGCTGCCCGGCGGGGGAGGGGAGGTGAGGGAGTGAGGGTGTCTCAGGAGGCCGGGCGGGTCTCGGTGAGCAACTCCAGGCGGCGGTGGCCCCAGTCGGACAGGGGACCGAGGGCCGCGGCCAGATCACGGCCGAAGTCGGTCAGCGAGTACTCGGTCTTCGGCGGCAGCACGTCGTACACCGCGCGGTGCACCAAGCCGTCCGACTCCATCTCGCGCAGCGCCTGAGTCAGCACCTTCTCGCTCAGCCCCGGCAGCCGGCGCCGCAGCTCGCCGGGCCGGTGCGGACCCGACTCCAGCAGCCACAGCAGGGACGTCTTCCACTTGCCGTCGATCACGGCGATCGCGGCGGTGACCCCGCACACGTTCGGATCCTGGGCACGGCTGCGCGTCATCTCGGCCTCTCCGGTCCTCTCCACGGCCCGTTCGTCCACGTGCCCGTCCGGCACGTCCCTTTCCTGCAGGTGTCTTACCTGCACGTTCCTTTCCTGCACGTTCCTTTACTCATACGGGAGTTCAGTCATGTCTATTCCATCCGCACCCTCCACAGTCACCGTGCTCGGTCTCGGCCCGATGGGCCGCTCGCTGGCCGGGGCGTTCCTGAAGGCCGGGCTGCGGACCACGGTCTGGAACCGCACGCCGGGCAGGGACGCCGAGCTGATCGGGCAGGGCGCGGCCGGCGCCGTATCCGCCGAGGAGGCCGTCGCCGCGAGCGACCTGATCGTCGTCTGCGTGGTGAACTACGACGCGTCCGACGCCGTCCTGCGGCAGGACGCGGTCACCCGGGCGCTGAAGGGCCGTACCGTCGTCAACCTCACCGCCGACACCCCCGACCGTGCCCGGGACACGGCGGACTGGGCGGTCGCCCACGGCATCCGCTATCTCGACGGCGCGATCATGACACCGGCGCCGAGCATCGGCACGCCCGACGCCGTGTTCCTGCACAGCGGGCCGCGGGACCTCTTCCAGGGGCAGCTGCCGCTGCTGGAGGCCCTGGGCGGCACTCACACCCACCTCGGTGAGGAGATCGGGCGCGCCGCCACCTTCGACATCGCGCTGCTCGACATCTTCTGGACGGCGATGGCGGGCTACGCGCACGCCGTCGCCCTCGCCCGCGCCGAAGGCGTCACCGCCCGGGAACTGGCGCCCTTCGCCCAGGGCATCGGCGCGATCCTGCCGCCGCTGTTCGCGGAGTTCGCCGAGGATGTCGACAGCGGCACCTACTCCGGTGCGATCAACCCCATCACCTCGGCCGTCTCGACCATGGCCCATGTGGTCGCCCACTCCGAGGCCCACGGCATCGACGCGGGCGTGATGCGCGCCGTCGAGGGGATGGCCCGCCGCGTCATCGGCCTCGGCCACGGCACGGACGGCTTCATCCGGGTCGCGGAGGTGCTGGGCCGGCACTGATGCCGGGCTCCACTCCCTGTTCCGAGGGGCGCACGCGGTGGTGGCGGCGGCGAAGGCGGACGTCCGGTCGGTGGCGGATCCATGACTTGTGCGGGTGAAGGCACAATGGAACGCTGCCGTCCGGCGGCCGCGATCACGGCCGGCGACGGCGCTGAGCACCGGTTTTCCGAGGGGCGGACGATCTCCCGACCCCCCGGAGCCGGCCGTGGACCGGAACGGGGAGTGGACCGATGGAGTTGGAGCTTCGGCACCTGCGGGTGCTGTGCGCGATCGCCGAAGCGGGCAGCGTGGGCCGCGCGGCGGCGCAGCTCGGGTACTCGCAGCCCGCCGTGAGCACCCAGCTGCGGCGCATCGAGCGCCACCTGGGCGAGCCGCTCTTCGAGCGGGGCACGAGCGGCGTACGCCCGACCCCGTACGGCGCCGAGGTCGTCGCCCAGGCCCGCGACGTCCTCGCCCGCGCCGACGCCATCGGCCACCGCCCGGCCGCCGCACGCCCGCGCCGCACGCTGCGCGTGGCCGCGACCAACTCGCCCATGCTCTCCGGCACGATGTCCCGCGCCCGCACCCGGCTGCCCGAGCTGTCCGTCACCATGACCAGCGTCTACGCCTCCTCACGGATCGTGGAACTGCTGGAGGAGGGCGCGGCGGACGTGGCCATCGCCGCCGACTACCCGGGCATGGAGCTGCGGCACTCGGCCGCCGTGCGACACCGTGGCATCGTCACCGAGCCGACGTTCGTCGCCCTGCCCGCCCGGCACCGGCTGCGGCAGAGCGCGCAGGTCCAGCTCGCCGACCTCGCCGAGGACGAGTGGTTCCTCACCCCGGACGACGGCGCGGGCTGGCCCGGGGTGTTCTACGACGCCTGCGCGGCCGCCGGATTCACCCCGGTCGCCGTGCACGAGTTCCTCGGCGACCAGACCCAGCTGCAGAGCATGATCGCGGACGGCCTCGGTGTTTCCGTCGTCCAGCCGACGCTCCGCCCGATCCCGCACGTCGTGGTCAAGCCGCTGGTCGGCTCGCCGCTGTGGTGCCGGTACGTACTGGCCTGGCGGCCTGAGACGGTCACCGACGACGTCGTGGAGGCACTGTTCCAGTCGGCCACCGCCGCCTACCGCGATCTCGTCGCCCAGGCACCGCACTTGAGGACGTGGGTCTCGCGCACCTGGAGCATCACCGGGGCCTGACGCAGGGCCTGGCGGAGGCCTTACGGGGAGTCAGACGGGTGCCTTACGGAGGCCTGACGGACCGCCACCGGCGCATGCGGACAGTGATGTTATGGCCACGTGGTGCCATGTGCTATGTCACACGCCATTGTTGGCCGTGGGTGAGCGCTGAGACAGTCCCCCTACGCCTCACACCCCACAGAGGCGCATACCTTCCTGGAGGACTCCAGATGCGCTATCGCCTCGCGCTGCCCAGAAGTCTGGCCGGCGCCGCCGCCGTCTGCGTCACCGTGGCCGGCCTGCTGTCGACACCGGCATCGGCATCGGCCAGGCCCCAGGCCGGCACGGCCGCCACCGCACCCGGCAGGCACACCCCCGCGCCCCCGCCCACCGGCCCGACCACCGATGCCACCGAGCATCCCGCGACCCAGGCGCACCGGCTCAGCCCCGCCCAACTCCCGCCCCAGATACCGACTTTCACGCACGGCAGGGCATCCGCGCCGCACACCGTCGGGAAGGCCGCCTCCTGCACCCCGGCCGACTTCGGCAGCCGTACCGGATCCGCGCTCGTCTCGTACGTGACGGCCTCCTCCACGGACTGCGTGAACACCCTCTTCTCGGTCACCGGCCAGGACGCGCACGCCGTCTTCCGCCAGGCACAGATGCTCACCGTGGCCAACGCCTTCACCCGCACGGCGGCGCGGTACCAGGGCGACAATGCGGCCGGCCTCCTCCAACTGGTGTTGTTCCTGCGCGCCGGCTACTACGTCCAGTTCAACCACCCCGGGGACGTGGGCCCGTACACCTCCCGGCTCACCACCGCCACCACGAGTGGCCTGGACGCCTTCTTCGCCCGCTCGCACTCCCGGGACGTCACGGCCGCCAACGGCGACATCCTCGGAGAGACCGTCATCCTCACCGACAGCGCCGACCAGCAGGGCCGTTACCTGTACGTCTACCGGCGGCTGCTGGGCGACTACGACAGCTCCTACGACGCGATCGACAGCATGGTCAGGGCCGTCAACGACGTCTACACCCCGCTGTGGCGCGGCAACTGGAACCCTGCGTACGTGCGGGCGGTCGAAGCCGACCCGCGCATCATCGACACCCTGTACGACTTCGCGCTCGCCAACACCGACCAGCTCGGCACCAGCCTGGCCTTCCTGGACTCCAACGCCGGGATGAACGTGGCCCGTTACGTCGAGCATCCCGAACTGCGGGATGTCGCCGCGCCGTTGGCGAAGGACCTGCTGGACCGGACCGCGATCACCGGACCCACGGCCGGACTGTGGGTCGCCGTGGCCACGCAGGCGAACTACTACGACAGCGCCGACTGCGCGTACTACGACGTCTGCGACCTGCCGGCCAAACTCACCAGGGCCGTCCTGCCGATCACCCGGCACTGCGACGCCAACGTCACCATCCGCGCCCAGTCCCTGACCCCCGCCGACCTCGACGCCGCCTGCGCGAGCGTGCTGAACCAGAGCGCCTACTTCCGCGGCGTGGTCGGCGCCGACAGCGCGATACCCGGCCAGTACGTGTCCACGATCCAGCTCGTGGTCTTCGCCGGCCGCACCGACTACCAGACCTACGCCGGACCGATCTACGGCATCAGCACCGACAACGGCGGCATGACGCTGAACGGCAACCCGTCCGACCCGGCCAACCAGGTCACGTCGATCATGTATCAGAAGAACTACGACGACGGCTTCGTGGCCCGGATCTGGAACCTCAACCACGAGTACACGCACTTCCTCGACGGCCGCGACGACATGAAGGGCGACTTCGGGCAGCAGATCTCGGTGCCCGACGTGTGGTGGATCGAGGGAATCGCCGAGTACGTCTCCTACAGCTACCGGGGCCTGGCCGACGACCAGGCGGTCCAGGAGGCGGCCAAGCACACGTACCGGCTCAGCACCCTGTTCGAGAACACCTACGACAACAGCGACGTCACCCGCACCTACCCCTGGGGTTACCTCGCGGTGCGCTACATGATCGAGAAGCACCCCGACGACGTCGGGCGCATGCTCGCCCGCTTCCGTGTCGGTGACTACGCCGGCGGTTACGCCGTCTACCACGACGGCATCGGCACCCGCTACGACGCCGACTTCGACCAGTGGCTCACGGCGTGTGCCGCAGGCGCCTGCGCCAGGCCCGCCGCGGCCTGACCGAACGCGGGCGAACGCAACGCGGGCGAACGCAGCGGCCGCCGACCGGAACCCGGTCGGCGGCCGCACGTGTCACGCGGGCCCCCGGCGTCAGACCGCCGTCGCCGGGTAGGTCGGGTACTCCACGCCCGAGACGTGCTGGACGACCCGGACGACCTGGCAGGAGTAGCCGAACTCGTTGTCGTACCAGAGGTAGAGGATCGCGTTGTCGCCGTCGACCTTCAGGGCGCCGGCGTCCACGATCGAGGCGTGGCGCGAGCCGATGAAGTCGCTGGAGACCGCGTCGGGCGCCGTGATGAAGTCGATCTGGCGCTTGAGCGGCGAGGTCAGCGACACCTCGCGCAGGTAGTCGTGGACCTCCTCGCGGGTGGTCTCACGGGCCAGCTGGAGGTTGAGGATCGCGATCGACACGTCCGGCACCGGGACGCGGATCGAGCTGCCGCTGATCTTCGCCTTGAGGTCGGGCAGGGCCTTGGCGACGGCGGAGGCCGCACCGGTCTCGGTGATCACCATGTTGAGCGGCGCGGAGCGGCCACGGCGCTCGGACTTGTGGTAGTTGTCCAGCAGGTTCTGGTCGTTGGTGAACGAGTGGACGGTCTCCACGTGGCCGCGCAGCACGCCGTACTCGTCGTCCATCGCCTTCAGCGGCGGGACGATCGCGTTGGTGGTGCAGGAGGCGCAGGACAGGATCTGCTCGTCCGGCTTGATGGTGTCGTGGTTGACGCCGTGCACGATGTTGGGGACGTCGCCCTTGCCCGGGGCGGTCAGGACGACCTTGTCGATACCGGGGCGCAGGTGCTTGGACAGGCCTTCGCGGTCGCGCCACTTGCCGGTGTTGTCGATGAGGATGGCGTCCCGGATGCCGTACTCGGTGTAGTCCACGGACGTCGGGTCGTCCGCGTAGATCACCTTGATCGCGTTGCCGTTGGCAATGATCGTGTTGGTGTCCTCGTCCACGGTGATCGTGCCGTTGAACTGGCCGTGGATGGAGTCGCGGCGCAGCAGCGAGGCGCGCTTGACGATGTCCTGGTCGCCGCCGCCGCGCACGACGATGGCGCGCAGCCGCAGGCCGTTGCCGGAGCCGGCCTTCTCGACCAGGAGCCGGGCGACGAGGCGGCCGATGCGGCCGAAGCCGTAGAGGACGACGTCGCGGGGCTCGCGGCGCTCGATCTTGTTGGCACCGGTGGCACCGGCGACGGCCTCGGCGGTGAACTGCTCCACGCTCAGGCCGCGGTCGTCGGCCTTGTAGGTGGCGGCGAGCATGCCGAGGTCGATCTGGGAGGGCCCGAGGTCCAGGGTGGTGAGGGCCTGAAGGAACGGCATGGTCTCGGTGACCGACAGCTCCTCGCCGGCGATCTGCCGGGCGAAGCGGTGCGTCTTCAGGATGCTGACCACCGACTTGTTCACCAGGGAGCGGCTGTGCAGCAGGACGGTCACGTCCCGCTCGCGGTGCAGCTTCCCGATGAGCGGGATCATCGACTCCGCGATTTCCTCGCGGTGCATCCAGTTGGTGAACGAGTCGTCGTTGACAGTCACAGATCTATCTTTCGAGCTAGGCAGCGCTCATATGGTAACCACACCCTACGTTGATCTCTTCGGAGGGCTGTAAGGGGGGTGGGGGCATCCCGTCTTGTCCCGTTTTGCGGGGCAGGTTGGTTGATGGTGCGTCAGGTAGGGGCTTTTCCTGAATCCGGTTGTCCCCGTTCCTGAATCAGGGTGGAAGACCGTAAGAAACCCGGGTCGCGCTTGGTCCGGCCGTGTCGGCCTGCCCAAGGTCTGAGCGTGAGCACGTCTTCCGTACCCCGGCCCGAGTCGGCCACCCCCTCCCGTTTCCCCCTCCGCCCCGCGCTGTCCCGCGTCCGCCGGGGCCACACACCGCACGGCGCCCCACTCGCACTCGCGCTGTTCGCGGCCGTGCGGCTGGCCGGTGTCCTCGCCGTGATGGTGGCCAGCCACCTCGGCGGACATCCGCTGACCCGGAGCCTGGCCCACTCCTGGGACTCGCGCTGGTATCTGCACATCGCCACGCACGGCTACGGCCGGCTCATCTGGATCAGTCAGGCCGGCGCGGTGCAGACCGACTGGGCGTTCTTCCCGCTCTATCCCGGTCTCGTCCGCGCCCTCACGACCGTCCTCCCCTTCGTCACGCCCGGCCAGGCCGGCATCCTCATCGCCTGGAGCGCCGCGATCGTGGCGGCGTACGGCATCTACGTCATCGGCCACCACCTGTACGGCCGCGCCACCGCCACCGCCCTGGTCGCCCTGTGGGCCGTCCTGCCGCACGCCGTCGAGCTGACCATCGCCTACACCGAGTCCCTGTTCGCCGCCCTGGCCGCCTGGTCCCTGTACTGCGTGCTCAAGCGGCGCTGGGTGTGGGCCGGTTCGCTGGCCGCGCTGGCGGGCCTGGCCCGGCCGACCGGTTTCGCCGTCGCGGTCGCCGTCGGGGTCGCCGCCGCGCACGAGGTGCTGCGCCGGCGCGGCCGGGTGCCGGCGGGGCTGTGGGTGGGCGCGCTCGTCGCCCCGCTGGGCTGGCTCGGCTATGTGCTGTGGGTGGGCTGGCGGACCGGTGACCTGCTCGGCGGCTACTTCAAGGTGCAGAGCGCCTGGGACTCGCGCTTCGACTTCGGTGCGGGCGCCGTGCGGTTCCTGGGGGCGCTGTTCCGGTACGGCGGCGGCTTCGTGTACCCGATGGCGCTGCTGGTCGTCGTACTCGGACTGGTGCTGTTCGGGCTGCTCTGCCTGGACCGCGCCCCGCTGGCCCTGGTGGTCTTCGCCGGGGTCCTGGTGCTGCTCGTGGTCGGCGGCTCCGGCTCCTTCTCGTCCAAGCCGCGCTTCCTGCTCCCGGCCTTCCCCCTGCTCATCCCGCCAGCCCGAGCCCTGGTCCGCACCTGGCGGGTCCGGCCCGCGCATGCGCTGCTCGTCGGCGGCGCCCTGGCCGTCGTGTCCGTGCTGTACGGGGCGTATGTGACGGTGGTGGCCCACTCGCCGCTGTGACGTCAGTTCAATTAAAAGATCCACCCGGATCGTGGTGAGACCGAAGTTCTGCACGAGAGAGGCGTGTCGATGAAGCTGCACACCCGAGAGTGGGGGACCGGAGACCGCGTCGCCGTCCTGGTGCACGGGATCATGTCCGACCACAGGACCTGGCGGCGGGTCGCGCCGGCCCTCGCGGACCAGGGGTATCGCGTCGTCGCGGTGGACTTGCGCGGACACGGTGCGAGCGGCCGGGGGGAGTACGGCGCCGAGGTCTGGGCCGACGACCTGGTGGAGACCCTGCCCAAGGGGCCCGAGCTGGCGATCGGGCACTCGCTCGGCGCCATGGCGCTGTCCCTGGCCGTCGATCGGCTGGCGCCGGCCCGGGCCGTCTACTGCGACCCCGCCTGGGAACTGCGGGCGGACGCCGACCTGGTCGCCCGCACCTTCATCGACGCCAAGCACGCGCCCCGCTCGGCGATCGCGGGCTTCAACCCGTGCTGGGAACAGGCCGACGTGGACATCGAGTTGGCCACCCTCGCCGCCTGGGATCCCGCGACGGCCCAGGCCCTGCCCGACATCTACGCCGTCAGCCGCACACCGGCGCGAGCGAAGGTGCCCTCCCTGGTGCTGCGGGCCGACCCCAGTACCCTCGTCCCGCCGGACATGGCGGGCGAGTTGACCCGGCGGGGCTTCGAGGTGCGCACGGTTCCGGGGGTCGGACACACCCTGTACCGGAACGACTTCGAGGGTTTCATGGCGGCGCTGGACGGATGGACCTGACCGGCACTCCCTCCCCGTGTCGCCGTGGCGCGTGATCTTCACTCGGGGGAGGGATCACCGGAAAAGGTAAAATCATGGCGTTTGCCCCAGAGGGTCACGCCGAACCGGAAGTGATCGATGCCCCGCAAGCGCTCCACGGACGACGGCGACGAGCTGCTGACCAGACTCGGATCGCTCACCGCCCAGGCACGCGAGCGCGCGGAGCTGCAGCGCAGCCAGGTCGAGCTGGCCATCGCGCTGCAACGCGGCATGCTGCCCCGGGACCTGCCCAGCCTGCCCGGTCTCCGTCTGGCGGTGCGGTACGCGCCGGCCTGCTACGGCCTCAACGTCGGCGGTGACTGGTACGACGCCTTCGCGCTGCCCGACGGCCGGATCGGGCTGTGCATCGGCGACGTGCAGGGCCACAACATCGAGGCCGCCGCCTTCATGGGCCAGGTCCGGGCCGGACTGCGCGCCCTGGCCACCGTCACCAGTGAGCCTGGTGAACTCCTCGCCCGGACGAACGACCTGCTGTTGTCCCTGGGCAGCGAGCTGTTCGCCACCTGCACGTTCCTGCGGCTCGACCCGGCCACGGGGGTACTGGAGAGCGCGCGGGCCGGACACATCCCCTTCGTCTGGGCCACGGCGGACGGCAAGTCCGGCATCGTCGACGACGAGGGAGGGCCGCCGCTCGGCATCCAGGCGGGCATGGAGTACGCGGTGACCCGGCACCGGCTCACCACGGGCGGCGTGTTCGTCCTGCTCACCGACGGCGTGGTGGAGGGCCCCTCGATGAGCGTCGACGAGGGCCTCGACCAGGTGGTGCGGCTCGCGGGCATCGCCGCCGTCGCGGGTCTGGAGGCCCACGCGCTGGCGGCGGCCGTGATCAAGGGTGCCGAGAACGTGGGCCACGAGGACGACGCCGCCGTCCTCGTCGTGGGCCACGACGAGCCGGACGCCCAGCCGTAGCGGCCGGGCGGGTGGCCGGCGTCCGGACCGCGGGTTCAGCCATAGAGCGGGAGCGGACCCGCTCTCGCCTCGCCGCCGGGGAGCCACCGGTGTGAGATGGCTGCTGTGGTGGGTGTCCAGGGTCTGCGTCGGCCGGGTGGCTATGTCCTCCGCGTCCTGGCCGTCACCGCCTGCTACTTCGCGGCGGGGCGGCTCGGACTCATGCGCAGCCTCGTCGTCGAGGGCGCCGTGGTCACCCCCATCTGGCCGCCGAGCGGCGTCGCCGTCGCCGCCCTGCTGATCCTCGGACTCGGCTGCTGGCCCGGCATCACGCTCGGCGCGTTGTTCATCATCCTGTCCATCACCCTCACCCCCGGCCCCGACGTGCTCGGGTTCATGGCCGGCAACACGCTCGCCCCCGTGTGCGCGGCGGTGCTGCTGCGCAGGGCCCGTTTCCACACCGACCTCAGGCGCCTGCGCGACGGCCTCGCCCTGGTGTTCCTGGGCGCGCTGGGCGCCATGCTGATCAGCACGACCGTCGGCGTCGGTCTTCTCGTCCTCACCGGCAAGATGCCCGCGCACAGCTTCTGGCCGATCTGGCTGGCCTGGTGGGTGGGCGACGCGATGGGCGTCCTGCTCGTCACCCCGTTCCTGCTCCTGCTGTACACGGCACGCCGGGCGCCGCCCCTGACGCGCTGGAAGGAGGCCGCCGCGCTCGCCGTGGCCGCCGGTGGCGTCATCCCGCTGGCCATCTACAGCTCGCTCAGCCTGGCGTTCCTCGTCTACCCGCTCATCATCTGGGCCGCGCTGCGCTTCGAGCTGGTGGGCAGCATGCTCTGCGCGCTGGTGACGTCCGTGCTGGCCACCGTCGCCGCCACGGACGGCGCCGGAGCCTTCCACGGGCTGACCCGAATAGAGGTCATGGCGAAACTTCAGGCCTTCAACGGCACGATGGCACTGACCGCGCTGCTGCTGTCCGCGGTGATCATCGAACAGCGCAACACCCGGCGCTCGGTCGAGAAGGCCTGCCAGGAACTGGTCGAGGTCCTCGAACATCTCACCGCGGGCGAGACCCCGCCGCCCCGGCCGCCGCCCCGGCCGCCGTCGGGTGCCGAGGCCGGGCCGGGGCCCGGGGGCGTCCCGGGGCCTGAGGGCACACCGTGGCCCTTCGACCAACCCCGACCCCGTACCGATGACCAACCGGGGACCGGCGACCAGTCCGGTCCGGAGGCCAGCCCGGGTCCGACGTAGGCCACACCGCCGCACCCCCAGGCGGATTGCTTAATCCTGGTTGAACAGTCCAGACTGATAAATCTATCGTTACTAGCCATGGGAACGGACCGCATCATCGAAGACGGCACCCCTTCCGCCGGGCCCCCGACGCAGGACACCGCGCCGCTCGCGGCCGCCCTGCGGCTGGCGATGGGCCGGATCGTGCGCCGGCTGCGCCAGGCACACGCGGTGGGAGACCTCAGCCTCTCCGGCGTCTCGGTGCTGAACCGGCTGGCCGCCGGCGGACCGGACTCGCCGGGTTCGCTCGCCGAACTGGAGCGGGTGCGGCCACAGGCGATGGCCACCACCCTCGCCGCCCTCGAACAGCGCGGGCTGGTCAGCCGTGCCCCCGACACGGCCGACGGACGACGGGCCATCGTGTCGGTCACCGACGAGGGCCGGGCCGTGCTGGAGGAGCGCCGCTCCGAATCCGTCGCCCGGCTCGTCCACGCCCTCGACGAGTTCACCCCGCGGGAGCGCGAGGCACTGCGTGCCGCGCTGCCTCTCCTCGACCGACTGGCGGAACGGCTGTGAGCGGACCGACGCCCGACCGGGCGGGCACCCCGTCCACAGGCGGAACACCCGTCATGGGCGGAACACAGGCCACGAGCGGAACACACGTCACGGGTGGAGCGCGCGCGTGGCTGGTCGCCCGCTCCGCCCGGCACCGCGACACGCCACCGGGCCCCGGCTACAAGTGGGTGGCGCTGTCCAACACCACGCTCGGCGTGCTGATCGCTACGATGGACGCCTCCATCGTGATCATCTCCCTGCCGGCGATCTTCCGGGGCATCGGCCTGGACCCCCTCGCGGCGGGCAACATCGGCTATCTGCTGTGGATGATCCTCGGCTATCTGCTGGTCTCGGCCGTGCTGGTCGTCGTCCTCGGCCGACTCGGGGACATGTTCGGCCGGGTCCGCATCTACAACCTCGGCTTCCTGGTCTTCGCCTGCGCCTCGGTCGCGCTGTCCCTCGACCCGTTCCGGGCCGGCGCGGGCGCCCTCTGGCTGATCCTCTGGCGGGTGGTGCAGGCCTTCGGCGGCTCCATGCTCACCGCCAACTCGGCCGCCATCCTCACCGACGCCTTCCCGGCCCGGCAGCGGGGCATGGCGCTCGGCGTCAACCAGATCACCGCGCTCGCCGGGCAGTTCCTCGGTCTGCTCGCCGGCGGTCTGCTGGCCGCCGTCCACTGGCGGGCGGTGTTCTGGGTGAGCGTCCCGATCAGTGTCATCGGCACCGTCTGGTCGTATCTGAGCCTGCGGGAGACCGCCGCCGGCGGACGCGGCCGAGTCGACTGGCTCGGCAACATCACCTTCGCCACCGGCGCCGGCATCCTGCTCGCCGGGATCACCTACGGCATCCAGCCCTACGGCGGCCACCCCACCGGCTGGACCAACCCGTGGGTGCTGACCGGCCTGATCGGCGGCGTGCTCCTCCTGGTGGCGTTCTGTGTGGTGGAGACCCGGGTCGCCGAGCCGATGTTCCGGCTGTCGCTGTTCCGGGTGCGGGCCTTCGCCGCGGGCAACCTGGCCGCCCTGCTCACCGCGATCGCCCGGGGCGGGCTGCAGTTCATGCTGATCATCTGGCTGCAGGGCATCTGGCTGCCGCTGCACGGCTACGACTTCGAGGACACCCCGCTGTGGGCCGGCATCTTCATGCTGCCGCTGACCCTCGGCTTCCTGATCGCCGGGCCCGTCTCCGGCTATCTGTCCGACCGGTTCGGCGCCCGGCTGTTCTCCACGACCGGCCTGCTCGTGGTCGCCGGTTCCTTCCTCGGCCTGCTCGCCCTGCCGGTGAACTTCGACTACGGCGCCTTCGCCGCGCTGCTCCTGCTCAACGGGCTCGGTCAGGGCATGTTCTCCGCGCCCAACACCTCGTCCGTGATGGGCAGCGTGCCGGCCCGGTACCGGGGCGTGGCCTCCGGGATGCGCTCCACCTTCCAGAACTCGGGCACGGCCCTGTCCATCGGCGTCTTCTTCTCCCTGATGGTGTCCGGACTCGCCGCCTCGCTGCCGTCGACGCTCAGCGACGGACTCCAGGCGCACGGCGTGCCGGCCGGGACCGCCCACGAGGCGGCCGCGCTCCCGCCGGTCAGCACCCTCTTCGCGACGTTCCTGGGCGACAACCCTATTGGGCATCTGCTCGGCGCGAGCGGCACCCTCGACCATCTGACCGCGGGGCAGCGTGCCACCCTGACCGGGCACGCCTTCTTCCCCGAGCTGGTCTCCGGGCCGTTCCACGACGGGCTGTCCGTCGTCTTCGGTGTCGCCGCCGCCATGGCCCTGGTGGCCGCGCTGGCCTCCGCCCTGCGGGGCGGCCACGAGCGCGGCGACGAGGCACCGCCGAAGGACGGCCCGGACCACGCCACGGCCGGGCGTCCGGAGCAGCGCACGGCGCCCTCCTCCTGAGGGAAGGACGCCGCACGCGGCCCGGGTCACCGGGGGTACGACTTATCGGGCGTGCGACGTCAGCGGGCGTACGACGTCAGCGGGCAATGGTCCGAGAGGTTCGTGTCCAGGTCCTCGCGCGGGTCGCTGGGTACCGGTAGCGGGCGATGGAGTTCTCCTGGGTGTCGAAGGAGTACGGGTGCCCGGTGCGCGCGTCGGCCCCGACCAGGCCGGCGTCGGCGAGCATCGAGGCGTACTCGGGGCTGCGCGAGTCACCGGCGACCAGCACTTCCTCGTCCGTCGGGATGTTCTTGGCGTCCAGGAAGGCGTCGATGGCCTTGAACTGCCGACTGCGCATCGCCGCCGCCTCGCCCGCGCCGCACCCGGGGTCCGTGGACTGCGCGTGCGTGCCGGGGAAACGCTGGACTCCGGAGGCCGGGCCCCTGGCCGGCCGGACAGGTCGGCCGGTCAGGGGGCTGCGGGGCGGCCGGCGGGCGGGGCCGCGGCCGCCTAGCGCCAGAAGCCGTAGCCGTCCGTGCCGAGGTCCGGCTCGGGCTGGCAGGTGCGACACAGCTCGTGGGTCCCGTCACGGGTCACCACGGTTCCCCAGCCCAGACAGTGGTCGCAGTCACGGGCGAGCCTCAGGTCGGGGTGGGGATTGGAGAAGGGGCTGTGCTGGGCTCCGTAGGCCATGTGGTGGGGGGTCCTAGGAATCGCGGCGAGATCGCAGGAAATGCGGCGGTTCGGTGCCCTTAATTATGTCTGATTTGTTCCTTATGTCTAGAGTCGGTGTCACTGAGTGCCAGGCTCAGCCGCCCAGGTTCCCCAGCCGGGCGTCCCGCCACAGGTCGACGCCGCCGTCGGTGGCGTACTTGTCGATCTCGGCCAGCTCCTCGGCGCTGAAGTCGAGGTTCTCGAGTGCCGCCACGTTCTGCTCCAGCTGCTCGACGCGGGAGGCGCCGAGGACCAGCGAGGTGACCCGCTCGTCGCGCAGGGCCCAGGCCAGCGCCATCTGGGCCAGCGACTGCCCGCGCCGGGCCGCGATGTCGTTCAGGGCGCGCAGCCGGCCCCGCATGTCCTCGGTGAGCCAGGCCGCGTCGAGCGAGGTGCCCCGCGCCGCCCGCGAGTCCTCGGGGATGCCGTCGAGATAGCGGCCGGTCAGCAGGCCCTGGGCCAGCGCGGTGAAGCCGATGACGCCGAAGCCCTCCTCCTCGGCCGTGTCCAGCAGGCCGTCCGTCTCGATCCAGCGGTTGAGCATGCTGTACGACGGCTGGTGGATCAGCAGCGGGGTGCCCAGCTCGCGCAGGATGGCGGCCGCCTGCCGGGTGCGCTCGGCGTCGTAGGACGAGATGCCGACGTACAGGGCCTTGCCCTGGCGGACGGCCGTGTCGAGCGCGCCCATCGTCTCCTCCAGCGGCGTGGTCGCGTCCAGCCGGTGGGAGTAGAAGATGTCGACGTAGTCCACGCCCATCCGGCGCAGCGACTGGTCCAGCGAGGCCAGCACGTACTTCCGGGAGCCGCCGCCCTGCCCGTAGGGGCCCGGCCACATGTCCCAGCCCGCCTTGGTGGAGATCACCAGCTCGTCGCGGTACGGCGCGAGGTCCTGCTTCAGCAGCCGGCCGAAGTTGATCTCGGCCGAGCCGTACGGCGGGCCGTAGTTGTTGGCCAGGTCGTGGTGGGTGATGCCGAGGTCGAAGGCGCGCAGCGCGATCGCGCGCTGGGTCTCGAAGGGGCGGTCGTCGCCGAAGTTGTGCCAGTAGCCCAGGGACAGGACGGGCAGGTCCAGCCCCGAGCGGCCGGTGCGCCGGTAACGCATGGTGCCGTTGTAGCGCTCAGGGTCCGCGACGTGGTTCATCGGGTCTTTCTCCGGGTGCGGTAGATGTCGCCCCTCCGTGTGCGGACGGGGCCCATCCACCCTGCGCCCGCGCGCCGCCCAAGTCCAACCGCCGTCCCGGATGGGATTGTGCGGTTCTGTTTCTGAATCGGCCGAGCGGGCAGTCGCCGAGCGGGCAGTCGGTGACCGGTGAGCGCGTGGAAAGGGAGGCGCTCGCGAGCGGTGCGTCGGACGGACGACAGCGGGGCCGACATCGGCCCGGGGTCCCGCAAGCCTGGCGCGGCTGCCACGCCAGGTGCGCGAGGAGCTGACCGACCGGCTCCGCCAGGGCCGGCGCGCCTTCGGCAAGGACGACGTCCAGGTCGTCGAGCCCCGCTGCTCCGGCGTGCCGTCGGCGCCTCCGCGCTCGGCAACTGCATGGAGTGGTTCGACTTCGGGGTGTACAGCTACCTCGCCGCCACCGGCGACGACCTGATGCCCGCGTACTACCTGATGCTGGCGGGCGCCATCGGCCTGCTGACCGGTCAGGTTCCTTCCCGAGAGCGCGCAGGTGCCGCTCAAGGGCTCGCAGCCGATGGTCGGTTCGCGCGAGGAGCGGCGTGAACTGATCACCGTCTCGAAGGAGCTGTACACGCTCGCGCGGGAGCAGGAGCGGGCATTCCGGCAGGTGCCGCACCACGGCTGAGCCGCGGCTGAGCAGGCCGGGCGGCTGTCGCGGGGGCGGGTGGAGCCGGGTGAGGGGGTGCCACCGGGGCCAGAGCCAGTCGTTCGATCCTACGAATTTCACGCGGACCGGGTTACCGGCATGCCTCTACATTTGATAGGAAACTTTCCTACCAGTGCAACGCATGCCCAACTCCCCACCCCCCGCCTCGATTTGGAGTTCACGTGGTGCACGCAGACCGCGACACAGCAGGACCCGCCACCGTCTCCCGCCGGACCGTCGTCGCCGTGCTCGGCGCCGTCGCCACCGGCGCGCTGCTCGGAACCCAGCGCGCCCTCGCGACACCGCTGGCCGCGCCGGGCCTCGACGACCCGGCGAAGAAGGAGATCGCCATGAAACTGGTCTCGAGCGCGGAGAACTCCTCGCTCGACTGGAAGGCCCAGTACAAGTACATCGAGGACATCGGCGACGGACGCGGCTACACCGCCGGCATCATCGGCTTCTGCTCCGGCACCGGCGACATGCTCGACCTCGTCCAGCTCTACGCCGACCGCAAGCCCGGCAACGTCCTCGCCAAGTACCTGCCGGCCCTGCGCCGGGTCAACGGCACCGACTCGCACGACGGACTGGACCCCAACTACCCCAGGGACTGGCGCAAGGCCGCCCAGGACACCGCCTTCCAGCAGGCGCAGAACGACGAGCGCGACCGCGTCTACTTCAACCCGGCGGTCGCCCAGGGCAAGGCGGACGGCCTGCGCGCGCTGGGCCAGTTCGCCTACTACGACGCCCTCGTCATGCACGGCGACGGCGACGACCCCACCAGCTTCCGCAACATCCGCAAGCGGGCCCTGCGCACCGCCAAGCCGCCGGCCCAGGGCGGCAACGAGACGACGTACCTCAACGCGTTCCTCGACGCCCGGGTGTGGGCCATGAAGCAGGAGGAGGCCCACAGCGACACCAGCAGGGTCGACACCGAACAGCGGGTCTTCCTGCGCAAGGGCAACCTCGACCTGAACACCCCGCTGGACTGGAAGGTGTACGGCGACAGCTACCACATCGGCTGAGCAGCCCCACCCAGACGGCCCCGATCTCCTTCTGCGGGTGGCGCCACCACCGCGTCCAAATGGTCCAGTGCACTGGCCCATGACAGGCGCGAGCCCGCGGTGGCGCCTACCGTCGCCAGGGAGCGACAGCTCGAGCGATGCAGACGGAGACAGGGCCGCAGGGAGGCGGAACATGGCGGAACCCCAGCCAGGGGCTCGCGGTGTCAAAAGACGGCTCAGCCGCACCGCAGTGGCCGGCGTGATCGCGGTGGGGTTCGCCTTCGCGAGCTGCCCACCCTCCGCCACCGCGAGTTCACCGCCGGACCGGCCGCACCTGTGCGCGACGCAGCCCGCTCCCCCGACCGGCAGTGCGACCACCCCGCCGCCGATCACTTCGGGCAGCGGCGTCTGGAGCTTCGTCTCCGAGCCGGCCCTTCACCCCCAGCGGGTCACAGTGACCGCGCACAAGCCCGGGACGGCCCCCGGCAAGATCTTCGTCGGCCCCTACGCCATCGGCACCGCGGTGTTCGGCCAGACGGGGGCGCTCATCTCCGACGACTCCGGAGATCCGGTCTGGTTCCGTCCTCTGCCCTCCCCCGACCTCCAGAACGCGGACTTCAAGGTTCAGACCTACCACAACCGGCGGACCGGAAAGGCGCAGCCGGTGCTGACGTGGTGGCAGGGATCCATCGCCATTCCGCCCACATACACGAACCTGCCGGGCGGCGCACCCGAGCCGGGTGGGTGCTACTACATCTATGACGATCACTACCGCCTGCTCAAGACGGTCTTCGCGCATCACGGCTTCTCTCCGGACGAGCACGAGTTCCTGCTGACCCGCAGGGGGACCGCACTGTTCATCGCGTCCAAGCCGGTCCCCATGGATCTCACCCGCTACGGGGGCCCGAAGGACGGGGCCATCCTGGACAGCGAGATCCAGGAAGTCGACCTGGAAACGGGAAAGCTCGTCTTCTCATGGGACCTGCTGGATCACCTGGACCCCGCCGATTCCGAGGTGCCGGCCTCCGACGCGGCGGCGTCAGGCGGGGTATGGGACGCCTACCACCTGAACTCGCTCGACGAGGGACCGAGAGGGGAGCTGTTGATCTCGGTCCGGAACTTCTGGGCGATCTACGAAATCTCCAAGAAGACCGGAAAGGCCCGCTGGCAACTCGGTGGCAAGAACAGCGACTTCACCTTCGGCCCCGACGCGGACTTCTACTGGCAGCACGACGCACGGTACGGGCCGGACAACAAGATCAGCCTGTTCGACGACGGCTGCTGCAACCAGCCGGACGGCACACCGGAACAGGAGTCCCACGGCCTGGTCCTGGACCTGGACTTCGACCACCGCCGCGCGACCGCCGTGCGGACCTACTACCACCAGCCGGCGCTCTTCTCGGCGTCCCAAGGGAACACCCAGGCCCTGGCCAACGGCGACAAGTTCGTCGGATGGGGCCAGAGCTCGTACTACTCGGAATACGCCAACGCGGGTAACACGAAAGGCAACGGCTCGGAGAACCTGCTGTACGACGCGAAGATGCCGGGCTCCAACATCTCGTACCGGGCCTTCCGCAACACGTGGGTCGGCAAGCCCTACTATCCGCCGAGCGCAGCGGCGAAGACCGACAACGGGAACAGCGTCGTCTACGCCTCCTGGAACGGTTCGACGCAGACCAGAGCGTGGCGGGTGCTCGCAGGACCGGACCCCGATTCCCTGTCGGTGGTCGTGCGGCACGCCGAACGAACCGGGTTCGAGACGGCGGTCCGGACGGCCCACCGAGGACCGTACTTCCAGGTCGAGGCGTTGGACGACGAGGGCCACGTCCTCAAGTCCTCCGACGTCGTGACCCTGTCCCGCTGAAGGCCGGCCCATGACCGAGCCCACGACGGAACCACGTCCCGATCCCTCCCGTCGGACCCACCTGGGTATGCGGCCCGGCGAACTCGACGGCAAGTGGTACGCGAAGTACTGGAACCCGGTGATGGCTCCGCTGCCGGGGCACATCAAGGAGGCGATCGATCTCGGTCCGCAGGCGCCCCCTTTGTGTCTGGGCCTCGACGACGCGGAAACACTGAGCGAGACCGGCCAACAGGATCTCGAGAACGGATACAGCCTCTTCGACGACGGCTCCATGCACATCGCCACATCGACTCATATGCCGAGGGTGACCCCGGACATGGTGGACTGGTGGTTCTGGTGGCACACCTCGGAGACCCAGCGCTACAAGCTCTGGTATCCGCGTGCCCACCTGTACGCGGAATGGTCCGACGGCACGGCGGACCGGAGCGCTTCCTACCGTGAGAGATATGTCGGCGGCACATCGTTCGTCGACGAGTACGTCGGCAACGTGCCGGGCGAGCTCGCCATTCGCTTCGTCCGTCCCAGCGCTCTGGGATTCAGCGAGGACAGGCTCGATCCGGACAAGGCAACCGCGATCTGCGCGAGAGTCGGATTCTCGCATGTCCCACTCGACTGGGGTCATGTGGTCCATTACGTACGCCGGGTGGACGATGGCGCCGAGATGCGTTCGCGTTTCTGGATGGGCGGGAATTACGTCGCCCCCAGCGGAGGAGCCTCCCTGACCGGTGAACTCGAAAAAGTCGCGGAAGGCGTGAGGAGGCTCGGAGACGTGCAGGCCCGCGCCATGGTCGTGCACTGCTCGCAGGAGATGAACCACCTCGCCGCGTTCCTCCCGGACATCTTCGACGAGTTCGAACACCGTCAACAGGTGTGAACGGTCCGGATGTCCTGGGCCCTGGAGGCTCGCGCGACGGGTGATGTACATCGAACTCGGCGAAGGGAACGGCCATGGCGAACCACATCGAGGGCAGGGTGCTGCGGCGCGGTGACTACCGCTACGAGTGCCTGCGCAGCGAGGCCTGCTGGCATTCGGGGGTCCCGGACCGCTACCCCGAGGTGATCGTGCTGGCGAACGGCGAGGACGACGTCGTCGGAGCGGTGAAGCTGGCCAGGGAGGAAGGCCTGCAGATCTCGGTCCGTTCCGGCGGCCACAGCTGGTCCGGGTCGCACCTGCGCGACGGCACGGTGCTGATCGACCTCTCCAATCTGCGTCATGTGGCCGTCGACAAGGAGGCGATGACCGGCACCGCCCAGCCCGGCATCAAAGGGTCGGAGCTCAACTCGATGCTGGCGGAGAAGGACCTGTTCTTCCCCACGGGGCACTGCACGGGCGTCTCCATCGGCGGTTACCTGTTGCAGGGCGGATTCGCCTGGGCCGGGCGGGACTACGGACCGGCCTGCATGTCGGTCACCGGCATCGACGCGGTCACCGCCGACGGGGAGCGGATCCACGCCGACGAGACCCGGAACGCCGATCTGCTCTGGGCCGCCCGGGGCGCCGGTCCCGGCTTCTTCGCCGTCGTCACCCGGTTCCACGTCAAGTTCTACCCGCGCAAGCGGATCACGATGAACAGCGGATATTTCTGGCCCGCCTCGGCCGCGCGGGACGTCTACGGCTTCGTGCACGAGATCGGCCGTCGGACGCCCGCAGAGATCAATCTCATGTGCAACCGCGACCCGATGACGTACGACGAGCCGCTCATCTCACTCAATGCCACCGCCTTCACCGACAGCGAGGAGGAGGCCAGGGAGCAGTTGTCGGTCTTCGAGTCCTGCCCGGCACGTGCTCAGGTGCTCACCACGCGGCTCAACGAGGTGACGGACACCGGCACCCTGAGCCGGCTCGGCACCGATCCGCACTACGACGAGACCAAGCGCTATCTGGCCGACAACATGTGGACCCATGCCTCCTTCGACGACCTCTGGCCCAACTTCGAGGCCATGCTGAAGACCTGGCCTCCGGCACCCTCGCACATGGTGCTGTACAACTGGGGATACGAGGGACAGCCCGAACGCCCGCCGATGGCCTTCTCGGTGGAGGACGAGCTGTACTACGGGCTGTACGCGGCCTGGTCCGATCCGGCCGACGACCGGCGGTACACGGACTGGGTGACCGAGCACATGCGCGCCTGGGAGCCGTACGCCAGCGGCATCCAGCTGGCCGACGAGAATCTGATCAACCGCCCGTACCGGTTCGTGACCGACGAGAACCTCCGACGCCTCGACGACCTCCGCGCCACCTGGGATCCCGACGGGCTCTTCATTTCCTGGCTCGGCCGCCCGTGACCAGGGCGTCATCCTCACCGTCCATGAACCCTCGCACCTGGCCCGCTGTCCAAGATCAATCTCAGTGCCGACCACGGATTCATTGATCCCCGGGACCGTAGGACACGTCCGCTTCCGGGCGCGGCGGTTCCGCGACGCCCGGGAGCGGGCGGGTCGCGTCGAGTGCGGCGGACTGGCGTGCCGTGACGCGCTGGATCACGGCGATCGCCAGGGCACCCGCGGCCAGTTCCAGGAACTCGGTCACGAAGAGGTAAGGGAGCGAAGTCTCCAGGCCCGCCAGGGCGCCCGCGGTGAGGGCCAGCGCGTGCCCGACCCACGCCGCCCACCAGACGTTCACCAGCACGCGGTCGCGGCCCTCGGCCGCGCCGGGGCCGCTCGCGCGATGCACGTCGAGGACCAGCCCCCGCGGAGCCCAGAGGTGGACCACCGGGATCAGCCACGCGAGCACGGCCCAGGCGGCGGAGCCGGCGAGCGGCGTGGGGGAGAGCAGCCGGGCGTTGCGCCGGCAACGGGAGAACCACACCAGGAACAGCACGATCGCGACCGTCGCCACGTCCACGTACACCTCGGACGCTCGTCCGGACATGCCCAGGGGCGTGTCCTGCGGATGCAGCCGGTGCGCCCGCAGGGTCACCGCCCGCCAGACGTCCGTCACGGCCGCCGCGGCCACGGCGGCCTGGGCGGAACGGGCGAGCGCCCAGGGGGCTTTGGCAACGGGTCCGGGCACGAGGGGGCACCTGCCTGTGGGGGACGGCACGCGCGGGCACGGCGTGACGGCGATCGGGTCGGAAGATCGGAGGACCGGATCATAGGGCAGGTGCCCATGGGGCAGGCGCCCCGGTCCGCCCGCCGGCTGCCCCGGTGGCGTACTCGCCTGCCCGCCGCTGACGAGGAAAGATGAGTCCGAGCGTTCGATCACACCGATGCGGAGGAACGGACTCATGCCGCACGAGCGAGCCGGCCGGCCGGCCGGTCCCGAGGACCTTGTCGACGTGGCCCGGCTGGTCACGGCGTACTACGCGCTCCACCCCGACCCGGCCGACCCGGCGCAGCGGGTCGCGTTCGGCACCTCGGGGCACCGGGGTTCGTCCCTGGCGAGCGCCTTCAACGAGGACCACATCGCCGCCACCAGCCAGGCCATCTGCGAGTACCGCGCCGCCCAGGGCATCGACGGCCCGCTGTTCCTCGGCGCCGACACCCACGCCCTGTCGGAGCCCGCCAAGGTCACCGCGCTGGAGGTGTTCGCCGCGGGCGGGGTCACCGTGCTCATCGACAGCGAGGACGGCTACACCCCGACCCCCGCGGTCTCGCACGCCATCCTCACCCACAACCGGGGCCGCACCTCGGGCCTCGCCGACGGCGTGGTCGTCACCCCCTCGCACAACCCGCCCGCCGACGGCGGCTTCAAGTACAACCCGCCGAGCGGCGGCCCCGCCGCCTCCGACGCCACCGCCTGGATCCAGAACCGCGCCAACGAGATCATCACGGGCGGCCTGAAGGACGTACGGCGGGTGCCGTACACCCAGGCGCTCGCCGCGGACACGACCCAGCGGTACGACTTCCTCGGTGCCTACGTCGGCGACCTGCCGAGCGTCCTGGACCTGGACGCCGTGCGCGCGGCCGGCATCCGCATCGGCGCGGACCCGCTCGGCGGGGCGTCCGTCGCCTACTGGGGCCGGATCGCCGAACAGCACCGCATCGACCTGACCGTGGTCAACCCGTACACCGACCCCACCTGGCGGTTCATGACGCTGGACTGGGACGGCCGGATCCGCATGGACTGCTCCTCGCCCTACGCGATGGCCTCCCTCATCGACCAGCGCGACCGCTACCGCATCGCGACCGGGAACGACGCCGACGCCGACCGGCACGGCATCGTCACCCCGGACGCGGGCCTGATGAACCCCAACCACTACCTCGCCGTCGCCATCTCCTACCTCTACCGGCACCGCGAGCAGTGGCCGCAGAGCGCGGGCATCGGCAAGACCCTCGTCTCCTCCACGATGATCGACCGGGTCGCCGCCGACCTCGGCCGTCAACTGGTCGAGGTACCGGTCGGGTTCAAGTGGTTCGTGGACGGACTGGTCAGCGGTTCCCTCGGGTTCGGCGGCGAGGAGTCGGCCGGCGCGTCCTTCCTGCGCCGGGACGGCTCGGTGTGGACGACGGACAAGGACGGCATCCTCCTGGCCCTGCTCGCCTCCGAGATCACCGCGGTCACGGACCGGACGCCGTCCGAGCACTACGCCGGCCTGACCGCCCGCTTCGGCGAACCCGCCTACGCCCGCATCGACGCCCCGGCCACCCGCGAGCAGAAGGCGCTGCTCGGAAAGCTGTCCCCGGCCCAGGTCACCGCCGACACGCTGGCGGGCGAGGCGGTCACGGGCGTCCTCACCGAGGCACCGGGCAACGGAGCAGCCATCGGCGGCATCAAGGTCACCACGGCCAACGCCTGGTTCGCGGCCCGCCCTTCGGGCACCGAGGACGTCTACAAGGTCTACGCCGAGTCCTTCCTCGGCCCCGACCACCTCGCCCAGGTGCAGGAGGAGGCCAAGGGTGTGGTTCAGGCCGCGCTCGGCGGCTGAGCACACGCGGTCGTACCACGGCCTCCACGCCGGATGCGTGGAGGCCGTTGCGGTGCGTCCGAGTGGAGGCCGCGGGTGGCGTGGAGGCCGCGGGTCGCGTGGAGGGCGTCGCCGTGCCGGTCAGTCCCGGCCGCGTGGCTGCTCCAGCCGGTCCAGCACGGCCTGCGCCATGGCCGCCTCACCCGTGGCGTTGGGGTGGGCCGGGGCCGCGGGTGAGGCCGGGCGCAGCGGCTCGATCCAGCGGTCGGCGGGTGCCTTGCACATGTCGTGGCCGACCGTGGGCCGGTAGGTGTCGACGTACTCCGCCCGGTTCCACGCGGCCACCAGACGCAGCATCAGGTTCAGCCGCTTCTCGGTGTCCCGCAGGTACGGGAAGTCCTGCTGCGCGAACGGCACCGACGGGAAGCAGCCGCTGCCGTCGTCCGGCAGCAGGTCCGGGTAGCCGACGAGGAGCACCCGCGCGTGCGGCGCCCGGTCGTGGACGGCCCGCAGCACACGGTCGATCTTCGGCGCGGTCTGCGCGATGGTGAGGGCCAACTGGTCGTACCCGGACGCCTTGTAGGAGCGCTCGCAGGGATTGCCGGCCGGGTCCTGGACGGCGAGCCGGGCGCACGTGTTGATGATCGAACCGAAGCCGACGTCGTTGCCGCCGATCTGCACCGTCACCAGGTCGGTGTCCCGCCCCACGGCGTCGAGTTGGGGCCCGTTGGTGCCCTGCGCCTTCCACATCTCGTTCGTCGTGGCCCCGCCGCAGCTCACGTCCTTGAACGCGGTCGCCTCCCGCTCCGCCGCCACGAGGGAGGGGTAGTTCCGGTCGGAGCGGGCGCAGTTGGCGTCCACCTGGTTCGGGATGAGGGGGCCGGAGGTGTAGGAGTCGCCGAGCGCGACGTAGGTGAGGTCGTGGCCGTGGCCGGCCGGGTGTGCGGCGGCGGGTGTCGTGGAGGCGGCGACGAGGGCGCAGCCGCCCAGGGCCGCCCCCAGCACGGCGGCCCGCCGCCGACCTCTCGCCACGTCCTCCGCACGCGTGTCGTTCGTCATGAATCCTCCCCCTGAGGCCGGGACATCGCGCCGAGTCCGCACCGTGGAGCGGCCCTCGCGCGTTCGACGGGGTCTGTATACCGCCCGGTAGGTCACGTGGACCAGAAGCGGGAACGAACATTCGCGCCGGCGGGGAGCCGAACCCGGGTGCCCACGACGGGGCGACTTCGGCCCGCGTTCACAGGAGCAACCAGTGCCGGAACCCGCAGGCGTCGCCCCGCCGGCTTCGCTCCGCCACGCTCGGCGCGCCCGGGGTGTCACCCGGTCGGGTGTTCTCCCGGGAGCGCCCGCCGGGCGAGTCGATGCGGCCGTGATTCTTCCGTGATCATGCCCTGGTGAATCCGCAACGTCGAAGTGTCGTACGCCGCCGGGTCGTTCCGGCTGCGCTCGGCACTCTCAGTGTCCTGTCCCTGTTGTCCGCCCTGCCCGCCGCCGCGCAGCCCGCGTCACGGGAGGACGCCCGCAGTGCCGCGCCACTCCGGCCGGTCACGCTCGCCGAGGCGCGCACCGACACCTACCTCCGCTCCGTCGAGGCCCGGCCCGACGCGCTGCGCGACTTCTTCCGGCGGCTGCCCAAGGGCGGAGACCTGCACAACCACCTGTCCGGCGCGGTGTCCACGGAGTACCTCATCGAGCTGGCCGCCGAGGACGGGCTGTGCATCGACGCCACCCTGACCGCCGTCGTCCCGCCCTGCGGCACGGGCACCCGCCCCGCCGCCGACGCCCGCACCGACCGCGCCTTCGGCGACGCGATCGTGCGCGCCTGGTCCATGCAGGACTTCCCGCCCGACCAGAACGGCCACGACCACTTCTTCGACACCTTCGGCAAGTTCGGCGAAGTCACCTGGCGGCACCGCGGCAAACTGCTCGCCGAGGTCGCCGACGACGTCGTACGGCAGAACCAGTTCTACCTGGAGACCATGGTCACCCCGGCGTCCGACAGCGCGAGGAAGCTGGCCGACCAGGTCGGCTGGGACGACGACCTGGCCGCGCTGCACCGCAAGCTCGTCGAGGGCCACAAGCTGGACAACGTGGTGGCCGAGGCCCGCAAGGAGGCCGACGACGGCGACGCCGAGTTCCGCGCCACCGAACGCTGCGGCACCGGGGAGTCCCGGCCCGGCTGCGGCCTCACCGTCCGCTGGATCTCCCAGGTGTCCCGGGGCAGTTCACCGGAGCGGGTCTTCACCCAGCTCGCCCTCGGCATGCGGCTGGCCGAGGCCGACCCGCGCTTCGTCGCCGTCAACCTCGTCCAGCCCGAGGACTGGGACAGCTCGCTGCGCAACTACAGCCTGCAGATGCGTATGGTCCAGTACCTGCGCACCCAGTACCCGAAGGCCCATGTCACCCTGCACGCGGGCGAGTTGTGGCCCGGCCTCGTCAAGCCCGAGGACCTGAAGTTCCACATCAAGGAGGCGGTGAACGTCGCCCGCACCGAGCGGGTCGGGCACGGCGTCGACCTCGTCCACGAGGACGACTGGCAGCAGACCGCCCGGACCATGGCGGCCCGCCGGGTCGCCGTCGAGGTGCCCCTTTCCAGCAACGCCCAGATCCTCGGCGTCAAGGGCGCCGACCACCCCTTCACCACCTACCGCCAGTACGGCGTCCCGGTCGTCCTCTCCACCGACGACCCCGGCGTGTCCCGCATCGACATCAGCCACGAGTACCAGTACGCCTCCGGCACCTACGACCTGGGCTATCCCGAGCTGAAGGACCTCGCCCGCGCCTCCCTCGAGTACGCCTTCGTGCCCGGCGCGAGCCTGTGGCAGGGCAACCCCACCGCCGAGGGCTACCGCCCGGTGCGGGCCTGCCGTGGTGAGCGGCCCGGCCTACCCGTACGGGCCCAGGCCTGCCGGCGCCTGCTGGCGGAGAGCCCGAAGGCGCGGCTCGAATGGCGCCAGGAGACGGCGTTCACGGACTTCGAGCGGACGTACACCCGAACGGTGAACTGACACGCCCCTGGTGCTGCTGGCCGTGCGCACCGCCCGCGAGCGGGGCGCGGCCGTCTGCGGACGGTCACCGGCGAACCCCCCGACCCCTGGGCCGCGTTGACCCCCCGCGCCGACGGGGCCGGGAGGGGTCCGGCGCGGCCGGTGTGCAAGGCTGCGAGGGTCAACCACCGTACCCGCCAGGAGAAACTGCCGTATGGCCCTCATCCACCACACCACCCTCAAGCCGACCAAGCTCGAACTCCTCACCACCTGGCTGCCCACCCGACCCTGGTACCGGGGCGGCGCCGACGCGCCCGTGCTGACCAAGTCCGGCGGTTTCCGGTTGGACGACCCGGAGGGCGAGGTCGGTATCGAGTTCATGGTGGCCACCGACACCTCCACCTCCGAACCGACCGCCTACCTGGTCCCGCTCACCTACCGCGGCGCGCCGCTGGAGGGGGCCGAGCACGCCCTCGTCGGCACCACGGAGCACGGCGTACTGGGCAAGCGCTGGGTCTACGACGGCTGCCACGACCCGGTGCTGGTCACCGAACTGCTGTCCCTGATCGAGGGCAGGGCCCAGGCCATGGCGCAGAGCATCACCGACACACCCGACCACGAGGTGACCCGCTCCTGCACCGGCGAGCCCTTCCCGGGCACCGCGGTCACCCCGGCCCCCGTGGACGACGAGCACGGCACCCGCCTGCCCGCTCCGCACGGCACGACCCTGCGCATCCACCGGGTCCTCACCCCGGTGCCCGAGAACCCGCCGCTGCCCGCCCAGGGAGCGCTCGGCCATGTCGCGACCGGCTGGCCGGGCCCGGACGAGACCCGCCTGCGGGCCGTCTTCATGGTCCTGGACGCCGGCTGACCCGGCGCCCGCTCCACCACCCGCCCGGAAAAGCCGACGTGCCGGGGACCGGGACCGGGGGTGTAGTGGGGGACGGAACCCGTGGCGCCGTGGGGAGAAGAAGGTGTTGCGGGGAGAAGGAGGCGCTACGGGGAGGAGAAGGTGAGGCCATGCCCGGACGACCCCACCGCCCCGATCCGCTGCCCAGGACGCTCGTCGTCCTGACCGCCGTCACGGGGGCGGTCGACGCGGTGGCCTACCTGGGCCTCGGGCAGGTCTTCACCGCCTTCATGACCGGCAACATCCTCTTCCTCGGCTTCGCGCTCGCGGGCGGGGTGGGGCTCTCGCCGATCGGATCCGGTACCGCGCTGGCGGCGTTCGCCGTCGGCGCGGTCGCCGGGAGCCGGCTGGGCGCCGCCCTGTCCGCGCGGCGCCGCCGCTGGCTGTTCGCCTCGGCCACCCTCGCGGCCGCCCTCCTCGTGGCCGCGGCGCTCACCGCGATCGGACTGCGCCCCGCGGGCCAGGATCCGGAGACCCGCCACTACATCGTGACTGCGCTGATCGCGCTGGCGATGGGGCTGCGCAGCGCGACGATGTGGCGCCTGGGCGCGGTGCTCAACACGACCCTCGTCACCGGCACCCTCGTCACCCTGATCCGGCACTCGGCCCTGGGCGGCGGGACGGGTGACCCCGGCCAGCGCTACCGTGCTGCCGGCCTGCTGGCGGTGTGCGTGGGTGCGGCCGTCGGGGCGGCGCTGCTGCGGCTGAGCATGACCCTGGCGCTGCTGCTCGCCGCCGCAGGTGTGCTCGGGGGTATCGGGAGCTACGTGCTGCGTTCGGCACCGGAATCCTGAGCCTCACCAGGCACCGCAGTCCTGAGCCCCGCCCGGCGCCGGAGTCCTGAGCTCCATCCGGCACGCCGCGTGGGTCCTCCCCGCCGCACTCTCCCTGACCCGACATCAGGAGCACGCCCACCCACTTCCCCTGCACTTCTGGCATGCACTGTTCAAATCTGTCACTCTTTCGGCAGCCTCGTCCTGACCCCATCAGGGCGCGGCGCCCCCGCACAGCGATCGCGCAACCCCAACCCCACGGCCGCCCCGGCGCACCCCAGCCGGCCGGGCGGTCATCGAGCAGGCCGGAACCCCGGCCGCCGTAAAGGAGTTAGCGTGCTGAGATCGACCCCCCACCGGGCACTCGGCGCCGGCGCCCTCACCGTCGCCGCGCTGGCCGCCCTCTCCCTCCCCGTCATTCCCGCCGCCGCCCAGCCGGCCAAGGCTCCGGTGGCCGCCGCGTGCACTCCGGCACAGGTCGTCACCAACGGCGGCTTCGAGAGCGGCACCTCGCCCTGGACCCAGTCCTCGTCCACGGTGATCACCAGCCGCACCGGCCAGGCCGCCCACGGCGGTTCCGCCTACGCCTGGCTCGACGGCGTCGGCAGCACCCACACCGACACCCTCTCGCAGAGCGTCACGATCCCGAGCGGCTGCAGCACCGCCACCCTCACCTTCTGGCTGCACATCGACACCGACGAGACGACCTCGTCCACCGCGTACGACAAGCTGACGGCCAAGATCGGCAGCACCACGCTGGCGACCTACTCGAACCTCGACGACAACACCGGCTACGTGCAGAAGTCGTTCGACGTGTCGTCGTTCGCGGGCCAGACCGTGAACGTGTCCTTCACCGGAACCGAGGACTACAGCCTCCAGACGAGCTTCGTCCTGGACGACATCGCCCTCGCCACCTCCGGCGACACCACCCCGCCCCCGGCGGACTCGACCCGCACCCCGGCCGCGCCCTCCTACACCGTCAGCCTCAGCAGCGACACGAGCGGCACCGTCTGGAACGGGCACGAGAGCGTGTCCTTCACCAACGCCTCCGCGACCGCGCTCGGCGAGGTGTACCTGAGGCTGTGGGACAACTACCACGGCACCTGCTCGGCGATGCCGATCACGGTCACCAACGTCACCGGCGGCACCGCGGGCGCCCTCTCGGTGGACTGCACCGCCCTGAAGGTCACCCTGCCGACCCCGCTGAACCAGGGGCAGACCGCCACCATCGGCTTCGACCTGGGCATCACCGTGCCCAGCGGCGCCGACCGGTTCGGCCACGACGGCGCCTTCAGCTTCATCGGCAACGCGCTGCCCGTCCTCGCGGTCCGCGACAGCGCCGGCTGGCACCTGGACCCGTACACCAACAACGGCGAGTCCTTCTACTCCCTGGCCGCCGACTTCAAGGTGACCCTCGACCACCCCAGCACCCTGCTGGTCCCGGCCACCGGCACCTCCACCGACACTCCCGGCACCAGCGGCCGTACGGTCACCACCGCCACCGCGGCGAAGGTCCGTGACTTCGCCTGGGCCGCCGGTCCGTTCAGCAAGATCTCCGGCACCTCGCCCGGCGGCGTCCCGGTGAACATCTACTCCGTCTCGGGCATCAGCTCCTCCAGCGCCCAGTCGATGCTCAGCACCGCCAAGACCGCCGTCGACGCCCACGCGGCACGCTTCGGCGCCTACCCCTACGGCGAGCTGGACGCGGTCATCGACAACAACTACTGGTTCGGCGGCATGGAGTACCCCGGCTTCGTCCTCGACCTGGTCAGCACCACGGCCCTCACCCATGAGATCGGCCACCAGTGGTGGTACGGCATCGTCGGCGACGACGAGTACACCAGCCCCTGGCTGGACGAGGCGTTCACCGACTACGCCACCGACCTCGCGCTCGGCAAGACCGGCACCAACTGCTGGAGCAGCGTCTCCTGGGCCTCCAGCGCCGAGAAGATCACCAACTCGATGGCGTACTGGGACGCGCACTCCTCCCGCTACTCCACCGTGGTCTACGGCTACGGCAAGTGCGCTCTGCACGACCTGCGACGCGTCCTCGGCGACACCGCGATGACCAAGCTCCTCAAGGACTACGCGACCGCGCACTGGTACGGCGTGTCGACCACGGCCGAGTTCAAGGCGGCCGCCCAGGCCGCCACGAGCACGGACCTGACGTCCTTCTGGACTCAGCACCGCATCGACGGCTGACCCGGCCGGCCGGTCGTGGGCGGCGCCCGACGGCGTCGCCCACGACCGGTCCGACGCGGGACCACAGCCGGGCCGTACGCCGTCCGCAGGGAGCCACCCACATGGCCCAATCCCCGGTCGGTGATGGCTTCTTTGGGCGGTACCCGGAGTGCGGTACGCCCCGACCGCGGGTCAGATGGATGATGTGCGAAGCGACAACACCCGCCACCGCGGCCGGCGCTCACGCCTCGGCCTCCTGGGCGTCCTGACCGGCCTCCTCCTCGCCCTGGCGACTCCCGCCGCCCTTCCCGACCCGGGCGGTCGCACACCCCTGCGCGGCACCGCCTACATGGGCATCGGCGTCCTCGCCCACGACGGCAGCGCCACCAGGGCCGGCACCCGGTCGGCCGACGACCGGGGGACCCGCACCGAAGGGGTGGACGTCTCCAGCCACCAGCTCAACGTGCCCTGGTCGGACCTGTGGGCCGACGGCGTGCGATGGGCCTACACCAAGGCGACGGAGGGCACGTACTACAAGAACCCCTACTTCACCCAGCAGTACAACGGCCCCTACGACGTCGGCATGATCCGCGGCGCCTACCACTTCGCCACCCCCGACACCACCGCCGGAGCCACCCAGGCCGACTACTTCGTCGAGCACGGCGGCGGCTGGTCCAAGGACGGCAAGACCCTGCCCGGGGTGCTCGACATCGAGTGGAACCCCTACGGCGACTCCTGCTACGGCAAGTCGAAGAGCGCCATGGTCAGCTGGATCCGCGACTTCCTGAACCGCTACAAGTCCCGCACCGGACGTCCCGCCGTCATCTACACCGCCACCAGCTGGTGGAAGGAGTGCACGGGAAACCACGCCGGCTTCGGTGACGCCAACCCGCTCTGGATCGCCCGGTACGCCTCGACCGCGGGGACCCTGCCGGCGGGCTGGTCGGCGTACACGATGTGGCAGTACACCTCGTCCGGCCCGACGGTCGGCGACCACAACAAGTTCAACGGCTCCACGGACGCGCTGCGTTCCTTCGCCACCGGGTGAGGCCGAGAACGAGGGCTACGACGCGACCGTCTCACGCACCGGGGTGATGATCTCGTCGACGAGCCACCGTGCGACGCCGGGCGGATAGGGGCCGCGCAGGCTCAGGACGATGTGGGTCAGCCCCGCGTCGACGAGTTCGGCGACGGTCTTGCGGTCGGTGGCGGGGTCGTCGTACGACACGATGTACTGCACCGACCGGGTGAGCGTGTCCGGGTCCCGGCCGATGTCCGCGCAGTGCGCGTCGAGGACGCGGGCGCGTTCGCGGACGAGGTCGAGAGAGTTGTGCGGCGGCCCGGGGATGTTCCAGATGTCCGCCTGCTCGGCGACGACCCGCAGGGCCCGGCTGCCCCAGGCGCCGATCAGCAGGGGCGGCCCTCCGGGCTGGACCGGCCTGGGCCGGTTCCGGGTGCCGGTGAGGGTGTAGTACTCCCCGTCGAAGTCGAAGACGTCCCGCGTCCACATGTTCTTCAGGATGGCGATGGTCTCCCGCAGCCGCGCGATGCCCTCGGCGGGCGGGACGAACGCCGGTTCCTGGAACCGCTCTCCGGCCCGGACGCGACCGCCCTGGTCCGCATGTTGCAGGCGCTCGTGGCCGACGACCGGCGCGGTGCCGCGTCGTCGGGGCAGCCTGCCTGAACCGGTCTCGACGCTCAGAACGCCGGCGTCGGCAGCAGCCGCGGCTCGATGCGTTTCTCCACCGCCCGCTCGCCCTCCCGGGTCACCACGTAGGCGCCCTTGTCCGGGAGTTCGGCGACGGCCTCGACCAGTTCGGTGCCCCGGTAGACCAGGCCGACCCCGTCGTCGGTGCAGTGGGCCACCGGGAAGGTGCCGTCCGCGACGAGCCGGTGGATCAGCGGGCGCCGGCCCGCGTCGGAGTCGTAGTGCACGCCGTTGCCGTACGGCAGCAGGCCGAGGCCGTTGGTCACCGGGCGCAGCTCGGGCCCGAAGGAATCCGTCGCGCCGCCCTGGAACCAGCAGAGGGAGCCGGCGCTCACCCCGGCGAGGACCACACCGGCCTGCCAGGCGCGGCGCATTACGGTGTCCAGGCCGTGCACCCGCCAGACGGCGAGCAGATTGGCCACCGAACCGCCCATCACCCAGACCACGTCGTGGTCGCGGACGGTGCCCTCGATGTCCGCCACGTTCGGCATCGGGAAGAGCTGCAGCGGGGTGAGGTCGAAGCCCGCCACCCGGGCCGCCTCGGACACCCGGGCCGTCGCGACCTCGGCGTCCCCGACCGCCGTACCGACGTACAGGATCCGCGGACGCCGCCCGTGCACGCCCGACAGGTCCACCGCGTGGTGGACCAGGGCGTCGAAGAGCAACCGGGTACGCCCGCCGAGGCGGTGCCCTCCGGAGGTGGCGAGGATGGTCGGTTCCGGGGCAGTCACGCGCATGATCGTAGCGTGGAGCGCGAGGGGGGCGGACTGTGCCGCGGTGACAGGTGATCCGAACGGCCCGTCGGCGGAAGGTGGTTGAGAGGTTGCCGAAAGGTTGGATGTCGAAAGGCTGTTGAAAGGGGGTTGAAGGGCTGCAGCGTCCTCGGCGGCGTCCTTCCTACCGCAGCAGGGCGTCCGTGAAGGTCTCGCGGTGGGCGACCAGCCACTTCCGGATGCGGTCCCAGCGCCGCCACCCGCCGCGCTCGACCAGCATCCGCGCATGGGCCGGGTCGCCCTCGGTCACCCGGCGGGCGACGAAGGCCCGGCAGATCTCGGTGGTCTGCTCGATGACTGCGGGCAGCTCGGCGCGTTCACGCTCGCTCAGGCCGTAGCTGTCGGCGAGGACGCGCAGGCGCGCCGGGGCGTCGAGACCGGCGGGGTAGAGGGCCGCGGCGGACTCGGGGTCGAGCATGGGGGCCCAGTAGCGGGCGGTCATCGCGACGTCCCACAGGGGCCGGCCCGGCGCGGCCAGGTCGAAATCGATCAGGGCGGCGGCGCGGCCGTCGCGGAAGACGACGTTGTCCGGGGAGACGTCGTTGTGGCACAGGATCGTGCCGCCATGCGGGTCGGCCAGGTCCCGGGGCCACTCGGTGCGCGGGTCGACCGCGACGGCGGCACCGGCCTCGTGCAGGCGCCGCAGCAGAACCCCGACCGAGCCGAGCGCGGGCTCGGACATCGCCCAGGACGGGAACGGCGGCAAGGGGACGTCACCGGGGAGGAAGGCCAGCCGCTCGCGGCCGTCGGCGGTGAGACCGACCGGGAGGGGCGCCCCGTCGAAACCGTGTTCGCGCAGCGCCAGGAGGTGGCGGTGCAGCGCCCGTGCGGTGCGTGGCGCGGGTCGCTCCACCAGCGCGCCGCGCCGGAAGACCGCCCCCGCGTTCACCGTGCCCCCGGCCAGCTCCCGACCCTCTCCCGCCGCCGCGCCCTCAGCCGTCACACGGCCACGCTACCGGCGGCCCGACGTCCGGTCACCGGCTCATGGAGCGCCCTCACGAGCACCCGTCGGTCAACGGCCGGTCGCGCGGCGGAACCAGCCCCGCTTGGGCGCGCCGGGCGCGGGCGGGGGAGCGGGTGCAGGCGGGGGAGTGGGGTGCGGCGGCTGGGCCGGGCCGGGGAACGGGGGGAGCTGCCGGAAGTGTTCGTCCAGCGTGACGGTCGGGGTGATGCGGTTCAGCGTGGCCCGCACCCGCGTGAGGGGGTGATCGGGGAACTCGGCGTCCCATTGTTCGTCATCACCCACGTGGTACGGCAGCCCGCCGAACTGCTCGCCGGCGGAATACGGGTGGGGCCGGAAGTAGGCTTCGAAGCCCACTCGGTCCGCCACCACGGCCTCTCGCATACCGGTCATCCCGCGTTCCGCGGCCTGCACCTTGAGGACCATGCTGCACGCGGCCTTGGGGATCGTCCACGTGCCGATGAACGCCTGCCCGCGCGGTGCATGGGGGAGGGGCACCTTGACCAGTTGACGGACCGCCGGCACGCCGTGCACCGTGCCGGGCACCGCCTCGATGAGACCGCCCCCGTTCCGGCCCACGTCCGCCGCGCGCGTGGTCCGCAGGCGCTCGAACTCGTGCAGCGGGGCGGGGAGATCGGGGACGAGGGGAAAGAAGTGGACCGACAGCACGAGTTCCGTCGCGTCCATCCACACGCCCGGCTCGAGCGCGGTGAAGCCGGTCAGATCCAGGCCGGTGATCGGAGTCATGCCGATCATCATGCCGGGTGCGGGAGCCGTGCCGGCGCCCGGCCTCCGAGGTCACCGAATGGGCGGGATTCTGCCACTGTGCGCCAACCGGCCTGTTCGCAGGCCGAGTTCGCGCCGCCGCGATCTGTTCGCCGGACGCGCGGCGATACCGTGGTGGGCTGGCTAGGCTTTGAGCGTGGCGCATGTGGAAATCGTTCAGCTGTTGGTCTCGCCGGTGCACCGGTTCGAGGGCCGCCCCGGCGACGGTCTGCCCGAGCTGCCGCCCGCCGACCTGGTGCCGACGGCCGAGGTCCGAGCGGGCCTGGGCATCGTCGGCGACCGCTACTTCAACCAGCCGGCCCACCGCGACGCCTCGGTCACCCTCATGGCCGCCGAGCGCCTGCCGCAGTCGGCCACAGGGGAGGCGGACCTGCTCCGCACCCGGCGCAACGTCCTGCTGCGCGGCGTGGACATCGACGCGTACATCGGCTCGACCGTGTTCCTCGACTGCGGCACCGGGCCCGTGGAGTTCGAGGTGCGCAGCGCGGCCAGGCCCTGCGCCTGGATGGACACCACGCTCGGGCCCGGCGCACAGCGGGCGCTGCGCGGCGGTGGGGGAGTCCGCTGCCGCCCGCTGACCGACGGCACCCTCACGGTGGGCCCGGCCGTGTTCGGCGTGCGGGATGCGCCGGACACGTAGGACACACAGGCCACGTAGGCGGATCACTCGGGACATCCAGGCGCTGGTCAGCGCCCGAAGTCGCCCGCGCCCGCCCGCGTCCAGGCCGCCTCGCGGAGCAACCGCAGCCCGTTCAGACCGACGACGACCGTCGAGCCCTCGTGGCCGAGGACGCCGAGGGGCAGCGGCAGGGTGCCGACGAGGTCCCAGACGACCAGGCCGGAGATGAACAGGGCCGCGATGGCCAGGTTCTGCGCGACCAGGCGGCGGGCCCGCCGGGAGAGGGACACCACGGCGGGGACGGTGGCGAGCTCGTCGCGGACGATCACCGCGTCGGCGGTCTCCAGGGCCAGGTCCGATCCGGCACGGCCCATCGCGATTCCGGTGTGGGCGGCTGCGAGGGCGGGCGCGTCGTTGACGCCGTCGCCGACGACCAGCACTCGGCGGCCGGCGCTCTCCCACTCCCTCACTGCGGCCACCTTGCCCTCGGGCAGCAGCCCGGCGCGCACATCGCCGATGCCGACCTCGTCCGCCAGCAGGGCGGCGGCACGGGGGTTGTCACCGGTCAGCAGCGCCGGGCGGCGTCCGGTGAGCGCGGCGAGTGCGGCGACGGTCGGCGCGGCGTCCGGGCGCAGCCGGTCCGCGATGCCGAGCACACCGGCCGGGACACCGTCGACGGTGACCAGCACGGCGGTACGGCCCCCGTACTCCAACTCCGCGACGACCTTTCCGGCGACCTCTGCGACGCCCGCCGCGATCTCCCCGCCGCCCTCCGCCCCGACCTCCGACTCAAGCCCCGCGCCGCCCTCCGCCACGAGCCCGTCGGCGGCCTCTGCGACGGCCTCCGCGGCGGGGGAGCCGGGGTCGGAGCCGAGGGGCTCGGTCGGCAGCCGTGCCGGTGCGCCCACCGCGACCGCACGGCCCTCGACGGTCGCCCGTACGCCGACGCCCGGCGCGGAGCGGAAGTCCCGCGCCACGGGCACGGTGAGGCCGCGGGCGTGGGCGGCGTCGACCACGGCGCGGGCCAGCGGGTGCTCGCTGGGGTGCTCGGCCGCTGCGGCCAGCGCGAGCAGCTCCCGCTCGTCCAGGCCGGAGCCGGGCAGCGGGACGGCGTCGGTCAGGCGCGGGGTGCCCTCGGTGAGGGTGCCGGTCTTGTCCAGCGCGACCGCGTCGACCTGGCCGAGGCGTTCCATCACCACGGCGGACTTGACCAGCACACCGTGCCGGCCGGCGTTGGCGATCGCGGACAGCAGGGGCGGCATGGTGGCCAGGACCACCGCGCAGGGCGAGGCGACGATCATGAAGGTCATGGCCCGCAGCAGCGCCCCGGTCAGCGGCGCACCGAAGACGAGCGGCACCGCGAACACCGCGAGCGTCACGGCCACCATGCCGAGCGCGTACCGCTGTTCGACCTTCTCGATGAACAGCTGGGTCGGCGCCTTGGTCTCGGACGCCTCCGCCACCATGCGCACGATCCGGGCGATCACCGTGTCCCCGGCGTCGCGCTCGACCCGCACGCGCAGCGCGCCGGTGCCGTTCAGGGTGCCGGCGAACACCTCGTCACCGGGGCCCTTGGCCACCGGCAGCGGTTCGCCGGTGACCGTGGCCTGGTCGACGTCGCTCACCCCGTCCAGGACGCGGCCGTCGGCGCCGACCCGCTCGCCGGGGCGCACGAGCACGGTGTCGCCGACCGTGAGGTCCGCCGGGGTCACCGTCTCCTCCCGGCCGTCGGCGGACAGCCGGGTCGCGGTGGCGGGCGCCAGGTCGAGCAGGCCGCGTACCGAGTCGGCGGTGCGCGCCGTGGCGAGCGCCTCCAGCGCGCCGGAGGTCGCGAAGATGACGATCAGCAGCGCGCCGTCCATCACCTGTCCGACCGCCGCCGCTCCCAGCGCGGCCACGACCATCAGCAGATCCACGTCGAGGGTCCGCTCCCGCAGCGCCTGAAGCCCGGCCCACGCGGGTTCCCAGCCGCCGGCGACGTAGGCGAGCGCGTACGCAACCGCCCAGGTCCAGCCGGGCGCGCCGGTGAGCTGCAGCGGCAGCGCGAGCAGGAACAGCACCGTGGCCGCCGCGGCCCAGCGGGCCTCGGGCAGGGCGAACACCCGGGTCCGGCGCCTCGGGCCGCTGCGCGCGGCGGGGCCGGCTTCGGGCGGCGCGGGGCGCTCGGTCAGGACGGAAGACATGGAGAAGGGACCCTTCGGGGGGCGGGGACGGCAACCGTAACACCATACAGGTACATATGAAGAACCATTCAAGTGTCATCTGTATGATGACAGCCATGGGTCATGGAGCAACTCCCGCGCGGCAGGCCGTGCCTCGTACCCGCCTGGACGCGCACAGCGCCGACCGCGTGGCGACCACGTTGCAGGCCCTGGCCACCCCCTCCCGGCTGCTGATCCTGTCCCGGCTGCGGGAGGGCCCGTGCGCGGCCACCGAACTCGCCGCCGAGGTCGGCATGGAACAGTCCGCCTGCTCCCACCAGCTGCGGCTGCTGCGCAACCTCGGCCTGGTCGTCGGCCGGCGCCAGGGCCGTTCGGTGATCTACGCGCTCTACGACAACCACGTCGCCGAACTCCTCGACCAGGCCGTCTATCACATCGAACACCTGCGTCTCGGCCTCGCCGACACCCCCGACCGGGACCAGCCGGAGGAAGCGACCCTCGGTACGGCCCCGTGACACCGACGCGGCGCGCGGCGCCGGTAGGCCGGCCGGCGTGAGGGTGGGCACCGAGGAGACCCGGCTGGTCGTGCTGCGCGGCAACAGTGCCTCGGGCAAGTCGTCCGTCGCGGCGGCACTGCGCCGGCGCCACGGCCGGGGCCTCGCCCTGGTCGGCCAGGACAACCTCCGCCGAGAGGTGCTGCGCGAGCGCGACCAGCCCGGAGCCGCCAACATCGGCCTGATCGACACGGTCGCCCGCTACGCCCTGGACGCGGGCTACCACGTGGTCGTCGAGGGCATCCTCTACGCCGACCGCTACGGCGAGATGCTCACCCGTCTGTGCGCCGACCACCGCGGCCCGACCCACTGCTACTACCTCCACGTCCCCTTCGAGGAGACCCTCGCCCGGCACGCCACCAAACCGCAGGCGGCCGAGTACGGCGAGGCGGAAATGCGCGCGTGGTACCGGGAACTCGACCTGCTGCCCGGCGCCGTGGAGACGGTCATCGGGGCCCACAGCGCACTGCCCGACACGGTCGACCGCATCCTGCGGGACACGGGCCTGGCCTGACGGCGCGTCGCCGGTCGGCTGGTCGCGAAGAGGCCTGTCCGTGTCGGGCGTCCCCGGTCAGGGAGTGGGGCGGATCGGCCGTCGTGTTCGGATGCCGCTACAGCCCCAACTGCCGCCGGAACGAAGGGAAAGGGGTCGGTCAGGACGCGTCCGTCAGGGCCTGCGCGTCCGCCTCGGGCTTCGGTGATGCGGCGGGTGCCGTCCGGCCCGGGGCGCCTCCGCGGCTGAGGTGCACGCCGATCGCCGAGGTCGCCAGGCTCAGTACGGCGGCTGTTGACCAGGCGATCCGGAAGTCGTGACCCGAGGTGGCACCGACGTGGGAGCCGACCACCGCGATCAGGACGGCGACGCCGACCGTGGTCGAGATCTGGCGGACGGAGTTGACCAGCGCCGACCCGGTCGCGGCACGGTTCCCAGGCAGGGCATGCACACCGGCGGCCACCAGAGTGCCCAGGCTCAGACCGATGCCCGTACCGGTCAACAGCTGGCTGGGCAGCAGGTCACGCACGTAGTCCGGCGTGACGGACGCGAAGCACGCGAACCAGACCATGCCGCCGGCGAACAGCAGCCCGCCCGCGGCGACCAGCGGTCCGTGCCCGAAGCGCTGCGCGGTGCGGGCGGTCAGAACGGTGACGACCGGCACGAGGGCGGGACCGGGGGCCAGGGCGAGACCGGTGCGCAGCGCGCTCCAGTGCCAGACCTCCTGGCACCACAGCACGTTCGACAGCAGCATGATCGCGAAGGCGATGCCGAACAGGAGGCTGCCCGCGTTCGCCGCTCCGAAGCGCGGCAGCCTCAGCAGGTCCAGCTCGAACAGCGGGTGGGGGTGTCGCAGGGATCTGAGGACGAACGCGGCGCCGCTGACGACGGCGACGGCCAGGAGCAGTACGGTCCCGCCGCTCGTCCAGCCCCAGGCGGGTGCCTGGACCAGCGCCCCGGAGAGCGCCGCGATCGAGAAGACGACCAACAGGGCACCGAGGAGGTCGGGCAGCGGTCCGGCCTCCCCGGCGGCCGGCTTCGGCAGGACCGCGCGGCCGGCGACGAGCGCCGCGATGCCGATGGGCAGGTTGACGGCGAAGACCCACCTCCAGTCCACCTCGGTCAGCAGGCCACCGGCGACCGGCCCGGCCGCGGCGGCGAGTCCGCCGACCGCAGCCCAGCTCCGGGTGGCCTGGGTGCGGCGCTCGGCCGGCACCGCCGCCAGCAGCAGGGCCAGGGACGTCGGAATCTGGGCGGACGCCCCGACGGCCTGTATCACGCGGGCCACGACGAGGGTCTCCAGGTTCGGGGCCAGGGCGCAGCCCAGCGACGCGAGGGTGAAGACGGCGATCCCGGTGAGGAAGACCGGCCGCCGGCCGATGCGGTCACCGGCACGCCCGGCCACCACCAGCAGCGCCGCGAAGGTGATCGCGTAGGCGTTGAGGACCCAGGACAGCGAACCGAGGCTCGCGCCCCCGCCGCCCGCGGAGAAGGTCTCTCCCATGGCCGGAAGCGCGACGTTGACGATCAGCAGATCCAGGTTGGTCATGAAGACGGCCACCAGGACGACCGCGGTGGCCGTCCGAGTGTGCTTTGAAAATCGAAGCGTAGTAGCCATGGCGCAAGCCAAGCACGGAGTGATTTGGAAATCAAACCTTGCCGGGTGATACTGGGGCCGTGACCACGCGCATCGATCCCCATGACGTGCCCGGACGCCCGTGCTCGCTCGCCGCGGCCCTGCAGGTCGTCGGCGACCGATGGGCCCTGCCCGCGATCCGTGAGGTCATGCTCGGCAACCACCGGTTCCGGCAGATCGCCAGGAACACCGGCGCTCCCACGGATCGCCTGGCGGCGCGCCTGAAGGCGCTGGTGGACAGCGGCGTCCTCGAAAAGCGCCCGCTCCCGGACGACGCACGCTACAGCGGCTACTACCTGACCGAGGCGGGGCGCGATCTGGGGGCCATCACCCGTGAGCTCATCGGCTGGGGCGACCGCTGGGTCGTCACCGCACCGCCCAGCCGGATCCTTCACCGGGACCACGAACTCGTCTCCCACTCCGTCTGCGAGACCTGTGGCGAGCGGGTCCACGGCGAGGACATCCGCCGGGAGGAACTGATCCCCGACTGGGAGCCGTCCGGTCCGGTGGAAGCGTCGTAGACCGTGCGGTGGTTGATCCAGGACCGTGCTGTAAGGAGATGTGATGCAGGTAGCAGTGGTCACGTTCGACGGGTTCAACGAACTCGACAGTTTGATCGCGTCCGCGCTGATCAACCGATGTCGTAAGGACGGCTTGGAAGCCTTCATCACCACGCCGGCACCGGTGGTCACGTCGATGAACGGTGTCGAGGTGACCGGGCAGCGCCCGATGGAGTTCGTGACGGAAGCCGAGGTCGTGCTGATCGGTAGTGGCGTGAAGACGCGAGACGTGGTCGCCGACGACCGGCTGATCTCCCGGCTGGTGCTGGACCCGTCACGGCAGCTGATCGGTGCGCAGTGCTCCGGCGCGCTGATGCTCGCCCGGCTCGGGCTGCTGGACGGCATGCCCGCCTGCACGGACATGAAGACCCGGCCCTTCGTCGAGGCCTGCGACGTCACCGTGCTGGACGCGCCGTTCCACGCCGAGGGAAACATCGCTACGGCAGGAGGCTGCCTGGCGTCCCAGTATCTCGCCACGTGGGTGATCACCCGGGCGCTCGGGGAGGACGCCGCGACTGGCGTCATCGACTACGTGGCTCCGGTCGGCGAGAACCAGGAGACCGTCGAGCGCGCCCTGCGTGCCGTCCGCCCGGGCGCGGCCGCGCTGCGCTGACGTCCCGTCATCAACCTCGGCACAATGAAGATCCACCATCCTGGAGCCGTCCGGCCACGGCTTGATGCGAGGTGGCGGCCGGCAGGAGACCTGACATGAACGAACTGCTCAGCGAGGCGATCGAAGCCCACGGCGGGAGCACACGCTGGCGCCGGCTGACCCAGGTGCGAGCCACCCTCGTCAGCGGCGGTCATCTCTTCGCCGTGAAGGGCCTGCCGCAGGATCCCGCGCCGCGCGAGATGACCGTGCGCCTCCACGAGGAGCACGCCTCGGTGAGACCCTTCGGCGCCCCTGACCAGAAGACCGACTTCACGCCCGGACGCGTGAGCATCGACAAGCTCGACGGGCGAGTGGTGGCCGAACGCGAGGACCCGCGGTCGTCCTTCGACGGCCACACGTTGGAGACCCCCTGGGACCCGCTGGACCGCGCCTACTTCAACGGCTACGCCCTGTGGACCTACCTCACCACGCCGTTCCTGCTGGCCATGCCCGGCTTCACGGTCACCGAGATCGAGCCGTGGCGGGAGAAGGACGAACTGTGGCGAGGACTGCGTGCCACCTTCCCACCCGAGATCGCCAGTCACAGCACCCACCAGGACTTCTACTTCGGCCCCGACCGGCTGCTGCGCCGACACGACTATCACGTCGACGTGGCCGGCGGATTCGCCGCCGCGCAGTACGTCTACGACCGTGTGGAAGCGGACGGCATCGTGCTGCCCACCAAGCGCCGGGCCTACCGCCGCGACGCCGATGGCCACCCCGTCCTCGACCAGGTCATGGTCTCGATCGACCTCACCGACATCCACTTCAGCTGACAGCACGGAGAACAGCAGGCCGATCGCTCGACGGCGGTGAGGAGTCCGGCCGCTTTCAAGGGAGCTGAGATCCCGGCGGCGGCAGCTGCTCCGGAGGGGCCCGCAGTGCGCTCAGCACCGCCCAGGCGACCGAGACGAACGGCACCGCCACGATGGCGCCGATCACTCCCCCGACGATGCTGCCCGCGATGACGGACACGGCCACGACCAGCGGGTGCAGCCGCACCGCCCAGCTCATCACCAGCGGATGCAGCACATGCCCTTCGAGCTGTCCGATGACGACGATGAGGACCAGCACCAGGAAGGCCGTGAGCGGACCGCGCCCCGCCAGGGCGACCACCGTGGCCACCCCGAGCGCGACCGGTGAGCCGACCAGGGGCACGAACGAGGCGAAGAACTCCAGCAGCGTCAGCGGCAGCGCGAGCGGCACCCGCAGCACGAGCAGCACGACGCCGACGAACACCGCGTTCGTCGCGGCGACGATGATGATGCCGCGCGTGTACCCGGCGAAGGTCCGCCAGGCCGCGCGCCCCGCGCGGTCCCACGCCGAGCGCGCCCCGCTGGGCAGCAACCGGTCCCGCACCCAGCCCCACAGACGCTCCCCGGAGTGGATGAAGAAGGCGGACGCGAACAGCGCCAGCGCGCCCCCCGTCACCAGCTCGACGACCCGGCCCAGCCCCGAGACCGCGCTGCTGAGCAGGCGGGCCCGATGCGCCGCGATGTAGTCCGTCACCTGGCGCTGCAGCTCGGACAGCCTGCCGGGACTGAGCCGGAACGGCGGACGCCGCAGCCACTGCTCGATACGGTGCACACCGCCCCGGAACTCGCCGGCCAGCCGGTCCGACTCCTGCGCCACCGCGTTGCCCACCAGGGCGAGCAGGCCCAGCAGAAGCAGCAGACTCCCCACGAGGGCGATCGCGACACTCAGGGGCCGGGGCAGCACACGGTTCAGCAGGTCGGCCAGCGGCCGCAGCACCGAGGTGACGACGAGCGCGAGGAACAGCGCGACGGCGATCAGCTGGAAGCGGCCGAGGACGCCGAACACGCCGTAGACGACGACGCCGACGAGAATGAGCCGCCAGGCGTACGCCGCGCCGATCCGCAGCCATGGCACGGTGCGCTCGGCCACCGACGTCCTCGGTTCGGAACGGGGGACCGCGGGGAGCCGTACGGAGTAGGCCGGCCGGCTGCCCATCACCGTCTGACGCGCACCCGATGCACGACGCCCGCGCCCCGACGCCTGTCGCCCCGCGCCATCGACCACGCCTCCCGCCTCCGTTCCGCGTCCACATCATGACATTTCGTCACAATATGAGAACGGTATGCGCAAGGCGACGGAACGGGACCGTCCAACGCGCCCGCACCCGTGCCCGGCCCATGCCCGCGCGCGCATCCGTGGCCGCGCCCCATGGCCCGGTGCTCGGCGGCTCCCGGCCGCCTCTCAGCCCGTCGTCCTGACCTCGTTCGCCTGACTCGACCCGCTCGCCTGACTCGACTCGTTCGCCTAATAGGCGCGTTCCACCGGCAGCAGCTCCCGGATGTCCGAGGGCAGTGCGTGGGCCATGCGCTCCGTCAGCTCGGGGGCGAGCGCCGCGTCGAGCACCTCCAGCACGGCGGCGGCCTCGCGCAGGGCCGTGTCCTCGTCCGTGCCCGCGCGGTCGGCGATCCGTCCGGCGAACACGGTCAGCCCGAACCGCTCGCCGGCCGTCCCCGAGTCGACGCCGGGGGACGCGTCCGCGGCCTCACGCATGGCGGCCGCCATGTCCGGCGGCAACTGCGCGGCCACGTGCCGGACGAGCCCGGTCGGCAGCCGCTCCGCCAACGTGCTCGCCACCGCGTGCGCCACCCGCTCGGCCGCGCGCCGGTCGGGCAGCTGAGCGAGATCCTGCACTTTTCCGATCATCTCGTCGTGGTGCATGAGGCCGGTCCCTTCCTCACGGTGCGGTGGGTCCGCACTCCCGACGACCGGGCGAGGGGCGAGTACCCGCATCCGGGACCGCGCCTCGCCTCCGTGCCGCCTACTCCTGCGTCGGCAGCCAGTTCCCGTGCAGGCCCAGCGGGACCCGCACGGGGATGCGTATGCGCGCGAGAGGCCCGCTCTCGGGCCCCTCCGCGGGCAGGACGAGCAGCCAACTCCTCTCGTCCGTACGGTCGGTGGCGAAGGTCAGCCAGTACCCCTGCCCGTCGTCGGGGTGGCCGGGGGAGGGGGCGAAGGCCGGTTCGCCCACGGACAGATCGCCGGCGTGCCAGGTGCGGGACGGAACGGCCGGGTCCCCGGTGTCGTACCACCGCAGCGCGTCGTACTCGCCCGGCAGCAGCCCGGGCGTGTCGCCGCTGTCCGCCGCGACCGCGACGCGCCGGTGCCGGCGCCCGATGCTGCGGTCGTCGATGCGCGGGAACTCGATGCGCCTGTCGTCCAGGGGCTCCCGGCGCATCCGGCCGCCCGCCGGGTCGAGGACGGCGCTCATCAGGTGGCTGCGGTTGCCCCTTTCCCCCGTTCCGCCCAGGGAGAGCCGTGACCACTGCACGTACTGCAGCACCACGGTTCCGTCGGCCTCGACGTCGTACGCGTTCACGGTGTGCCACAGCCAGAACGCGTCGTCGTCGGCCCAGCGCACCGGCGAGCCGTCCCGGGGGATCAGCGCCACCCGGGTGCCGGCCTCGGGACGCCAGTCGATCAGCGAGCCGCCGCGCAGCGCGGCGGACAGGTCGAAGAACACCGGGGCGAGGACCAGGACCAGGTAGCGGCCGGTCAGCGCCATGTCGTGGATCATCACCGGCTCGTCGACCCCGTCGACGGGCGTCGGCCCCCGCGCCACCGCCCCGCTCGGCGCGACGATCGACCAGGTCAGGTACGGCGGCTCCAGCGCGTAGCAGAACACCGCCATCTCGCCGGAGTCCGGGTCGGTCTTCGGGTGCGCGGTGATGCCGGCCGGCAGCGCGCCGCCGAACGTCTCCCTGCCGATCGTCTCCAGCTCCGGGGTCATCCGGAACGGGCACGCGGACTCCGCGAGCGCCAGCAGCCGGCCGGCGTGCCGGACGACGTTGACGTCGGGCAGGTCCCTGAACGTGTGGGCGAGTTCGGGGCCGACCTCCTGGGGTCCCGGCATGATCAGGGACTCGATGCCGCCCCACAGGGCCCGGCCCGCCCGCTCCTCCGCGACGAGGGCGGGCGTGCGCACGAAGCGGTTGCGGTAGCGGGCCCGGCCCCGCTCGATCCAGACGCCGTGCACCATGCCGTCGCCGTCGACCGGGAACAGGTAGGAGCCGATCGGGGTGAAGCGCGGGTTGGGGCCGTTGCGCAGGTAGACGCCGTCCAGATCGTCCGGCAGCCGGCCCTCCACCGCCAGGTCGACCTCGTCCACCTCCTCCGTGACCGGGGCGAACCGCCCGGACAGGTGGGCCACGCGCGCGGGGTCGAAGGTCCGTTCGACGGAAGCGGTCATGTGCGCCTCCCTGGAGGAAGGGAGCGGACGGACCGGTCACGGCCGGTCGCCGGTGAATCGCGGGTCGTGGCGGGCGCGGGCGAGGGCCCCGCACCGGCGCCGTCCCGGAGACAGGGCGGCACACGTGCGCCGGTCCGTCCCGCACTTCCATCGTGGCGCCGTGGCCCTGCCCGCGCATCCGGGTTCCGCGGTCCGACTCGCGCCCCCGGGTTCCGCGCACCGACTCGCGCCCCCGTGCGATCCGGATGGCGGACGAGTGCGGACGGGGCGGACGAAACGCCGCAGGGGTCCTTCACGGACTGCCGGTAACGGACGAACATGCCGTGTCATGGACATTCTGCTCGTCGCCAGTGCGTTCAACAGTCTCTCCCAGCGTCTGTACGCCGAACTGTCCGACCAGGGCCACCAAGTGGACGTCGTACTCGCCACCCACGGCCCCGACCCGGTCCGCGCCGCCGCACGTGAGCTGCGTCCGGACCTGATCATCGCGCCGATGCTCAAGACGGCGCTGCCCGAGGACGTGTGGCGGGAGCACACCTGCCTGATCGTCCACCCGGGACCGCCCGGAGACCGGGGCCCGTCATCGCTGGACTGGGCGATCGCCGAGGAGGCGACGCACTGGGGCGTGACGGTCCTGCAGGCCGAGGCGGCGATGGACGCGGGCGACATCTGGGCGGCGGAGACGTTCGCCGTCCCGCCCGTCGGCAAGAGCGACCTGTACCGCAACGAGGCCTCCGACGCCGCCGTCCCCGCCGTCCTGCAGGCCGTGGGCCGCTACGCCGACGGCTCGTACAAGCCCCGCCCGCAGACCGGCACCTCGCTGCACGTCGTGTGGCGCGACTTCTTCCGGCAGGAGCGGCGCCGGATCGACTGGGAGCACGACAGCACCGAGACCGTGCTGCGCACACTGCGCGGCGCCGACTCGCAGCCCGGCGTCCTCGACGAGCTCCTCGGCCGAGAGGTGTTCCTGCACGGCGGCCACCCCGAGGACCGGCTGCGCGGCCGCCCCGGGGAACTGCTCGCCACCCGCGCGGGAGCCGTGTGCCGTGCCACGAGCGACGGCGCCGTGTGGATCCCGGAACTGCGCCCGCGCAAGAACTCCGGCGACCCGGCGCCCTTCCGGCGCCCGGCCGCCTCCGTACTCGCCTCCTTCTCCGCCGAGGACGTGGCGGCACTCCCCGAAGAGCCCGTCCCGCTCGAACTGCCCCCGGACCGGCGCACCTGGAGCGACATCCGCTACCGGGAGCACGGCGACACCGGCTTCCTGAACTTCTCCTTCCCGGGCGGCGCGATGAGCACCGACCAGTGCCGCAGACTGCTCGACGCCTACACGTACGCGCTCTCCCGCCCCACCTGGGTCCTGGTGCTCGGCGGCGCCCGCGACTTCTTCTCCAACGGCATCCACCTGAACGTCATCGAGGCGGCCCCCGACCCGGCCGAGGAGTCCTGGCGGAACCTCAACGCCATGGACGACCTCGTCGAGGCCGTGCTGCGCACCACCGACCGCCTGGTGGTGGCCGCGCTCGCCGGCAACGCGGCCGCCGGCGGCGCCATGCTCGCGCTCGCCGCGGACGAGGTCTGGTGCCGTACCGGCGCCGTCCTCAACCCGCACTACCGGCGGATGGGGCTGTACGGCTCCGAGTACTGGACGTACACGCTCCCGCGCCGGGCCGGAGCGGACACCGCGCACCGGCTGACGACCGACGCCCTCCCGGTGAGCGCCGCGCGCGCCGCGGACCTCGGGCTGGTGGACCGGCTGGTGCCCGCCGGGGCACAGGAGTTCGCGGGCGAGGTCGAGCGCATGGCCGCCGCCCTCGCCGCCACCCCGGACCTCGGCCACCGCATCGCCGCCAAGGCGGCCGCACGCCGCGCGGACGAGGCGAGACGACCGCTCGCGGACCACCGGTACCACGAACTCGCCCGCATGCACGCCCTGTTCTTCGACCCCCACGCCCCGTATCACGCCCTGCGCTCGGCCTTCGTCCGCAAGATCCCGACCGCCTCCGTCCACCCCCTGGCGGCGGCCGCGGAAGCGGTCCGGTGACCGGCGCGGGTGCGGGCGGACCCCGGAGCGGTCCGGTGAACGGCTCCCCGGGCGGGCTGCTCGTGGCCGGTGTCGGCAACATCTTCCTCGGGGACGACGCCTTCGGCCCCGAGGTGATCCGAGCCCTCGAACGCCGGCCCCTGCCCGCCGGGATCCAGGTGCGGGACTTCGGCATCCGCGGCATGGACCTCGCCTACGCGCTGCTGGACGGCTGCGCCACCGCCGTCCTGGTCGACGCCGCGCCCCGCGGACACCGGCCCGGCACCCTGTCCCTGATCGAGCCGGAGCCGCCCGCCGGCACGGTCGTGCCGGAGGCCCACGGCATGGACCCGCAGAAGGTGCTGGCCCTCGCCGCGCACCTCGGCGACGAACCACTGCCACGGGTCCTCGTCCTGGCCTGTGAGCCCGAGGTGCTGCCGCGCGGTGACGAGGACATCGCCCCGGGCCTGAGCGACACCGTGCGGGAGGCCGTCGACGGGGCCGTCGACGCGCTGCACACGCTGATCCCCGCGCTGCTCGCCGATCCGGCCGCGCCCGTGCCGCCGTTGGGCCGCCCGATGGAAAACGGGCCCCCGCTCGCGGCTGGGCTGCCCGGCCCCGAGACCGACGGAACCGAAGATCGGTGAGACGCCAGGGCCGTGCCCGGCACGGCCCTGGCGCTTCGCGTCCGTTCTTCCCGTGCGACCCCGAGGAGCTGCGCCCATGTGCCGGTCCGACGTCAGGCAGGCCGTCCTGGCCAAGAACGACGACCTGGCCGCGCGCCTGCGCGACGACCTGACCCGGCAGGGCGTCACCGTGGTCAACCTGCTGTCCAGCCCGGGCAGCGGCAAGACGGAGCTCCTCGGGCTGGTCCTGGCCCGGGCGCTGGCGCGAGGCGTCCCGGTGGCCGCGCTCACCGCCGACCTGGCGACCGAGAACGACGCCGTCCGGCTCGCGCGTTCGGGCGCCCCGGTCCAGCAACTGCTCACCGACGGACTCTGCCATCTGGAGGCCCGGCAGGTGCGTGCCCGCCTGGCCGGCTGGTTGCCCGCGGACACCAGGGTGCTGTTCGTGGAGAACGTCGGCAACCTCGTGTGCCCGGCCTCCTACGACCTGGGCGAGACCCTGCGGATCGTGCTGATGGCCGTGACCGAGGGCGAGGACAAGCCGCTGAAATACCCCACCGCGTTCGGCTCCGCCCATCTGGTCGTCATCACCAAGACCGACCTGGCCGAGGCGGCCGGCTTCGACGAGGCCGCCTTCCGGGCGCACGTGCAGCGGGTCAATCCGGGGGTGGAGATCGTACGGTCCTGCGCGCGCACCGGCGACGGTGTCGACACCCTCCTCGAGCGGGCCCTGGCCACCCACGACGGAGCCCCACCGCACCGGCCACCCCTCGCCCCGCACCCGCACCCGCACGGGCACGGGCATGGGCACGGGCGCGACGACGGCGACCACCCGCGCGTCGACCACTCGCACGTCGGCGACCACTCGCACGGCGACGACTCGCACGGCGGCCACCCGGACCACCCGGCGTCCGCCCCCGTCTCATGACGGCGCCCGTCACCGGCCGGGTGCGCCGCAGACTTACCGTGCGCGGCACGGTGCAGGGCGTCGGCTTCCGTCCCCATGTGCACCGGCTGGCCGCCGGCCTCGACCTGGCCGGGTTCGTGAGCAACACCGCGGGCGGTGTGCTCATCGAGGTCGAGGGCCCGGCGGACGGCGTCGGCCGGTTCTGCGACCTGCTGGCCGAGCAGCCGCCACCGCTCGCCGCCGTGACCGGCATCGGCTGCGAGGACCTGCCACCGACCGGCTCGACGGGACCGTTCGCCATCCGGCCCACCGAGCGGTCCACCGGGCGCACGCAGCTCCCGCCCGACACCGCCACCTGCGGCGACTGCCTGCGTGAAATCGCCGATCCCGCCGACCGGCGACACCGGCACCCGTTCATCACCTGCACCCACTGCGGCCCCCGCTTCACCATCGCCACGGCGATGCCCTACGACCGCGTGGCGACCACCATGGCCGGGTTCCCGATGTGCCCGGCCTGCGCCCGCGAGTACGGTGACCCGGCCGACCGGCGCTTCCACGCCCAGCCCGTCGCCTGCCCCGACTGCGGCCCGAGGCTGCGCCTGATCCCTGCCGACGGCACCGGCCTGCGCCCGGCCCTCGACGCGGCGGCCCTGGCGGCGGCCCGGGCGCTGCTCGGTGCGGGCCGGATCGTCGCCGTGAAGGGTGTCGGCGGCTACCACCTGGCCTGCGACGCCACCGACCCCCGCGCCGTCGCGACCCTGCGCGCCCGCAAGGAACGGGGCGGCAAGGCCTTCGCGGTGATGTGCGCCGACCTTCCCACGGTGGAGCGCATCGCCGTCGTCTCCGACGCCGAACGCGCCGCGCTCACCAGCCCCCGGCGCCCCATCGTCCTGCTGCGCGGGCGCCGGTCGGCGGACGGCCCCCGGCTCGCCGACCAGGTGTGCCCCGGCAGCCCGCACGTGGGCGTCCTGCTGCCCTACACACCCGTGCACACTCTGCTGTTCGGGCTGCCCGGCGATCCTCCCGGTCCGCGCGTCCTCGTCATGACCAGCGGAAACCGTTCGGGCGAGCCCATCGTCACGGACGACGACGAGGCCCGGACCCGGCTGGCCGGCCTGGCCGACGCCTGGCTCGCCCACGACCGGCCCATCGCGTCCCCGTGCGACGACTCCCTGCTCCGCGTGCGCCCCGACGGCACCGAACAGGTCCTCCGCCGCTCCCGCGGCTACGCCCCGCGCCCGCTGGCCCTCCCGGTGCCCGTCCGCCCCGCGCTCGCGGTCGGCGGCGACCTGAAGAACGCCCTCTGCCTGGGCGAGGGCGAGCAGGCCTGGTTCGGGCCCCACATCGGCGACATGGGCGACCTGGCCACCCACGAGGCGGCCCAACGAGCCGAGCGGCACCTCACCCGCCTCACCGGGATCACGCCCCGCCTGCTGGCCGCGGACCGGCACCCCGGCTACCACTCGACCGGCCGGGCCCGCCGCCGCTCCCGCGAACTCGGCCTGCCGTCACCGACGTTGGTCCAGCACCACCATGCCCACATCGCCGCCGCGATGGCCGAACACGGCCTCGACGGCACCACACCCGTGATCGGGGTCGCCTTCGACGGCACCGGATACGGCGACGACGGCACGGTGTGGGGCGGCGAGATCCTGCTCGCCGACTACGCCGGCCACCGGCGCTTCGCCCACCTGACACCGGCCCCGCTGCCCGGCGGTGACACGGGCGTGGCCAACCCGTGCCGGCTGGCACTGGCCCGGCTGTGGGCCGCCGGACTGCCGTGGGAGTCGGAGCTGCCGAGCGCCAAGGCCTGCACGGACGCGGAACTCCCCGTACTGCGCAGCCAGTTGACCCGCCAGGTGGCCTGTGTGCCGACGACCAGCATGGGCCGACTCTTCGACGCCGTGTCGTCCCTCGTGGGCGTGTGCCACCGGGCGGAGTACGAGGCGCAGGCCGCGCTGGAGCTGGAGGCGGCGGCGACGCGGGCATGGGCCTCGGATGCCGAGGCGTACCTCTTCGGGTTCGACCGGCCGGCCGGGGTGGGCGGTTGGGGCATCGACCCCACCCCCCTGCTGCGAGCCCTCCTGGCCGACCAGCGTCGCGGCACCCCCGCCCCGCTGCTCGCCGCCCGCTTCCACCGCGGGGTCGCGAGGGCGGTCGCCGAGATCTGCCGGCGCGCCCGCGCGGCCACGGACCTGACCGTCGTGGCCCTCAGCGGCGGGGTGTTCGCCAATGCCCTGCTGGAGGAGGAGAGCGCCGCACTGCTCGCGGCGGACGGCTTCACGGTCCTGCGGCACCGCGAAGTACCCCCGAACGACGGCGGACTGGCGCTCGGACAGCTCATGGTCGCGGCACACGAGCCCCGGCCGGGACGGGCTCGGTAGCCCGCGCATCAGCACACAACGACGAGACGGAGTGACCCATGTGTCTGGCAGTGCCCGGCAAGGTCGTGGCCATCGACGACGGCGCCGACCCGCTCACCGGGCTGATCGACTTCGGCGGGGTGCGGAAACAGGCGTGTCTGGAGTACCTGCCCGACGTGCGGGTGGGGGAGTACGTCATCGTCCACGTCGGGTTCGCCCTGCAGCGCCTGGACGAGGAGTCCGCCCGGGCGTCCCTGGCGCTGTTCGAGCAACTGGGGCTCCTGGAGGAGGAGTTCGGCGACGCCTGGCAGCAGGCGGCGCGGCAGCACAGCGGGAGTGAGACGGCATGAAGTACATCGACGAGTTCAACGACCCGGACCTGGCGCGGCGCCTGCTGGACGAGATCCGGACCACGGTCACCCGGCCCTGGGCGCTGATGGAGGTCTGCGGCGGCCAGACCCACTCCATCATCCGGCACGGGATCGACCAACTCCTCCCGGACGAAGTCGAGTTGATCCACGGACCCGGCTGCCCGGTGTGCGTCACTCCCCTCGATGTCATCGACAAGGCGCTGGAGATCGCCGCCCGCCCCGGCGTGATCTTCTGCTCCTTCGGCGACATGCTCCGGGTGCCGGGCACCGACCGCGACCTGTTCCGGGTCAAGGGCGAGGGCGGTGACGTACGCGTGGTCTACTCGCCGCTCGACGCCCTCGACCTCGCGCGCCGGAACCCGGACCGCCAGGTCGTGTTCTTCGCGATCGGCTTCGAGACGACCGCCCCCGCCAACGCCATGGCCGTGCACCAGGCCCGCCGGCTCGGCCTGGACAACTTCAGCCTGCTCGTCTCCCATGTCCGGGTCCCCCCGGCGATCGAGGCCATCATGACGGCCCCCGCCTGCCGGGTGCAGGGCTTCCTCGCCGCCGGGCACGTGTGCAGCGTGATGGGCACAGCCGAGTACCCGGAGCTGGCCGAGAGGCACCGGGTGCCGGTGGTGGTGACCGGCTTCGAACCGCTGGACATCCTGGAGGGCATCCGCCGCGCCATCCACCAACTGGAGCGCGGGGAGCACCGGGTGGAGAACGCCTACGCCCGGGCCGTACGCGACCAGGGCAACCCGGCGGCGCTGCGCATGATCGAGGAGGTGTTCGAGGTCACCGACCGCAACTGGCGCGGCATCGGCCCCATCCCGGCCAGCGGCTGGCGCCTGTCCGACGCCTTCCGCGCCTACGATGCCGAGCACCGCTTCGACGTCACCGGCATCCGCACCGAGGAACCCGCGGTGTGCCGGGCCGGTGAGGTCCTGCAGGGCCTGATCAAGCCCACCGAGTGCGCCGCGTTCGGCACGACCTGCACCCCGCGCACCCCGCTCGGCGCCACGATGGTCTCCAGCGAGGGTGCCTGCGCGGCCTACTACCTCTACCGCCGCATGACCGACGGCCCGGCACCGCGGGGCTCCCGCATCCCGCGTGAGGAGATGAACCCCGTTGGCTGACCTCGCCACCGAAGCGACCCCCGACGCCGCACCCGCGGACGCCGCCCCCACCGCCGTCGAGTCCCCCGCCGTCGACCCCGCGAACTGGACCTGCCCCGCCCCCCTGCGCGACCAGCCGGTCGTGGTGATGGGGCACGGCGGCGGCGGGGCCCTGTCCGCCGAGCTGATGGAACAGGTCTTCGCCCCGGCGTACGGCAACCCCGCCCTGGCCGCGCTCACCGACTCGGCCGTCCTGGAGCTCGGGGGCGCCCGCCTCGCCTTCTCAACCGACTCCTACGTGGTGCGGCCGCTGTTCTTCCCCGGCGGCAGCCTCGGCGACCTCGCGGTCAACGGCACCGTCAACGACCTGGCGATGAGCGGCGCCCGCCCCGCCTGGCTGTCCGCCGCGTTCGTCCTGGAAGAGGGCGTGGAACTCGCCGTCGTCGAACGGATCGCCCGGGCCATGGGAACGGCGGCCGAGGCGGCCGGAGTCACCATCGCCACCGGCGACACCAAGGTGGTCGAGTCGGGGCACGGCGACGGCGTCTACGTCACCACCGCCGGCGTCGGTCTCGTGCCCGACGGGGTCGACATCCGTCCCCAGCGGGCCCGGCCCGGCGACGCCGTCATCGTCAGCGGCCCGATCGGCCTGCACGGTGTGGCGATCATGAGCGTGCGGGAGGGGCTGGAGTTCGGCGTCGAGATCGCCTCCGACACCGCGCCGCTCGCGGACCTGGTCGCGGCCATGCTCGACGTCACCCAGGACGTCCACGTCCTGCGGGACCCCACGCGCGGCGGCCTCGGCGCCTCCCTGAACGAGATCGCCCGCGCCTCCGGCACCGGCGTACGGCTCCAGGAGCGGGCCCTTCCGATCCCCGACGAGGTCGCGGGCGCGTGCGGCTTCCTCGGCCTGGACCCGCTGTACGTCGCCAACGAGGGCAGACTCGTCGCCTTCGTGCCCCGGGAGGAGGCCGACGCCGTGCTCGCGGCGATGCGCGCCCACCCGCAGGGCAGCGGGGCGACGGTCATCGGCGAGTGCGTGGCGGAGCATCCGGGCATGGTCGTCGTCGCCACCGCGCTCGGCGGCACCCGGGTGCTGGACCTGCCGCTGGGGGAGCAGCTGCCCCGCATCTGCTGAGACACAGCCGCTGGATCAGCTGCGACGGCCCGGCAGACGGTGACCGGCCCCGCCCTGAGGGCGGGGCCGGTCACCGTCGTCACGCCGGGGCCACGCGCCGTCAGGGCACCGCCTCGACGGCCGTGATCTCCAGCTCCCGCCCGCTGCGCAGCTCCTGCGACGGCCGGTCGCAGCGCGGGCACCAGAAGAACGGCGGCATACCGACCGCGAACTCCTCGGCGCACGCACCGCACCACGCCTGGGCAGGCACCTGCTCGACCACGAGCCGGGCCTCGTCGAGGGCCGTACCGTCGCGGGCCACCTCGAAGGCGAAGTGCAGCGCGTCCGGCACCACACCCGCCAGCTCGCCGACCCGCACGGTCACCGACGCGACACCGCCGGCGCCGTCCTCGCGGGCGATCTCCTCGGCCTGTTCCACGATCGCGGTCGCGATCGACAGCTCGTGCACGCCGGACTCACGGATACCGGCGAGCGGCGCGCAGGCCGCCGGTCATCCGGTAGATCCGCAACTCGCGCACCACTCCGGGGAACTCCTTGACGAACAGGGCCAGCATCAGACTGCCCACCACGGCGGCCTGCGCGACCAGCACCTGGCGCCCCGACAGCACCGATCTCGACGCGTGTCCCACTCGGCTGCGTTTCATGCCCTTCACTCCTTGCTCCGTTTTCCCGGTGAGTCGCTCTGTCATCCCGGTGAGATGTTCGGCATCTCCTCCACCAGGGCGTCATGCCGCTTCCAGTGGACCCCCGTGGAGCGGCGGGCGTCGGAGGTGCCGTCCTCGTGGTGTCCGGTCTGTTCGTCGTACGGGCCCTTGTTGCCCTCGTGCAGCCCGCGCACGTGGCTGGGCGTGTCGGGCTTCGCCTGGGGGCGGCCCACTCGGATGGTGCCCATGTCTGTTCTCCTTCCAGGCCTTCACGGCCGCTCGGTCAGCTCCGCGAAGAACCGCTCCACAGCCGGCCAGACCCGGCCGCCGCCGGACAGGCCGCGCCACTCACGGCGGACCAGCGCGACCATCCGGAAGCAGTCGTCGACCGGCACGATCCAGTGCTCGTCCATGCCGCGCACGGTGTTCACGAGGAGCGCCTCCACCTCGGGTGCCACGGAGGCGAGCGGTGGACACGTCCCGGCCAGCCGCCGCCAGGCCGCCGCGTCCACCTCCCAGCGCATGGCCCCGGCCGGGCTGGGCCCCTGCGCGGTGACCGTGCCGTCCGTGCGCGGCACGAAGAACACCAGGCCCACCGGAACGCCCAGGACCGCCGTGTCGACGGGCGGCAGCCGGAGCCGGCGGCGGGGCACGAGCCGGTAGCGGCCCGCCGCGTCGTCGGCGAAGAGCACCGAGCAGGGGCGGCAGACGCAGCGCACCTCCTCGTCCGTGGTGTCGTACAGGTGGCGGTGCTCGTCGGCCACCTGGGCGGCGCACAGCTCGCAGGTCTCGAACCCGGCCGCCGGCGCGCGGTCGGCGGCCGAACGGATGACGCGGGCCAGCGCTCCCTCCATGGTCACCCCGCCTCCCGTGCCCGCGCCCCGGTCCGGCGCGTCAGCGTCGTCAGCGGGACGAACGCGGGAGCCGGCCGTCGCTCGGCGGGGACCTCCTCGACCGCCTCCAGTTCCGGGGCGACCGCCATGACCGCCGCACGGACGGCCCCGATGACGTCGGCCGACCCGCCGCCGCAGCCCGATCCGCAACCGGAGCCGGTGCTCACCCGCACCCGGGCCACCCGCCCCTCGACGCCGGCCCACTCCAGGTCCCCGCCGCGGTCGCGGACCGCCGGCCGCAGCTTCTCCACGGCCCGGGCGGCACGGTGCTCGACCGGCTCGGGATGGAGCGCGTGCAGCACCAGCAGGTGTCCCACCAGCTCGTCGTCGGCCATCCGCGCGGCCAGCGCCCCGTCTGCCCCGTCCGCGCCGTCGAGCATCCGGGCGAGCGCCTCGCCGTACACCTCGGTGAGCAGACCCACGGCCTCCAGCGCCTCGCGGGCGACGGGGCCGGGCGCGGACTCCAGGCCCGTCAGCAGCTCGTCCAGCCGGACGAACCGTGCCTCCACCGCGGGATCCGGCAGCCGCCGGGCGTCAGCCATGGTTGGCCCCGTAGGTCGGCGAGTGCACGGTCGTCAGGGTCTTGCCCTTGCCCATGTACATGTGCACACCGCACGGCAGGCAGGGGTCGAAGCTGCGGACGGTGCGCATGATGTCGACGCCCTTGAAGTCGTCCGGCCCGTTCTCCTCGAAGATGGGCTGGCCCTGCACGGCGTCCTCGTAGGGGCCCGGGGTGCCGTAGATGTCGCGGGGGCTGGCGTTCCAGGGCGTCGGCGGGTACGGGTGGTAGTTGGCGATCTTCTTGTCCTTGATCACCAGGTGGTGCGAGAGCACCCCGCGCACGGCCTCGTGGAAGCCGCAGCCGATCGCCTCGTCCGGCACCTCGAAGTCCTGGAACACCTTGGTCTCGCCGTCCCGGAGCAGCCCGGTGGCCTCCTCCAGGAACTGGAGGGCCATCGCGGCGGCGTAGGCGACGAAGTAGGGCCTGGCGCGGTCCCGTTCGAGGGTGTTGCTCCACTTCGGGATGCGCCACTCCAGCGTCGTCTCCGGCAGGCTCTCGCCCTTGGGCAGGGTGATGCGGACGCTGCCGCCGGTGGCCTTGACGTACGGCGTGTCGACCAGGCCGTTCAGCGCGGTCGACCACAGCCGGGCGAGCGGCCCGCCGCCCGTGTCCAGCGCGAGGTTCTCCCCGGTCCCGGCGTGGTGCCAGCGCGGGCTCATGACCCAGCTGTAGTTGCCGTCGAAGTCCCGCTTCTGCGGCACCGGAACGGTCGTCTGGTTCCACGGGTGGCGCATGTCGACGGGGTTGCCGAGCGGGTCGTGGGTGACGAAGGGCTCCTCGTTGACCCAGTCCTCGTAGTAGGAGCTGCCCAGCATGATCCGCAGCCCGAGGTTGATGTCGACGAGGTTGTTGGTGACGAGCTCTCCGTCGACGATGACGCCCGGGGTGACGTGCATCGCCTTGCCCCACTCGTTCATCGAGGCGTAGCGGTAGTCGACGACGTCCGGGTTCTGGAAGGCGCCCCAGCAGCCCAGCAGGATGCGCCGCTTGCCGACCTCCTCGTACCCCGGCAGGGCGTCGTAGAAGAAGTCGAAGACGTCGTCGTTCATCGCCACCGACTTCTTGATGAAGTCGATGATGTGCATCAGCCGGCTGAGGTAGTCGGTGAAGGTGCTGGGCTGCGGCATCGTGCCGACGCCGCCCGGGTACATCGTGGACGGGTGGACGTGCCGCCCCTCCATCAGGCAGAACATCTCCCGGGTGACCCGGCTGACCTTCAGTGCCTCCTTGTAGACCTCGCCCTCGAAGGGGTTGAAGGCCTTCATGATGTCGGCGATGGTCCGGAAGCCGTGGACGTTCCCGCGGGGCGCGTCGGTGCGCTCGGCGCGGGAGAGGAGGCCGGGGTTGGTGGCCTTGACCATCGCCTCGCAGAAGTCCACGAACACCAGGTTGTCCTGGAAGATCGTGTGGTCGAACATGTACTCGGCCGCCTCGCCGAGGTTGGTGATGTGTTCGGCGATCCGGGGCGGCTTGACGCCGTAGGCCATCTGCTGGGCGTAGTTCGAGCAGGTGGTGTGGTTGTCGCCGCAGATGCCGCAGATCCGTGAGGTGATGAAGCCGGCGTCGCGCGGGTCCTTGCCCTTCATGAACACCGAGTAGCCGCGGAACAGCGACGAGGTGCTGTGGCACTCCACGACTTCACGGTTCGCGAAGTCGATCTTCGTATAGATACCCAGGTTGCCGATGATCCGGGTGATCGGATCCCACGACATGTCCACGATCTGCGCCGGTTTGCGCTCGGTGGGCCGGGACTCGGTGGTCGTCATCTGCGGTACTGCCCCTCGCTGTTCGGGTACGGCGGATCAGTGGCGGGATGGGGGACGGGCGGCGTCACGGACGCCACTTCGGGTTGTAACCGCTGGTCAGCTTGCGCTTCTTGTGGCGCCACTTGGGCTCGTGGTTCACCATCTCGTTGGTCAGACCGCGCAGTCGGCGTACGACGGCTCCGTACGGCTTGATGACCAGGGTGGACAGGGTGCCGCCGGGGGGCTCATCCATGAACGGCATGAACGCGTCGGGGAAGCCGGGCATCGTGCACCCGATGCAGATCCCGCCGACGTTCGGGCAGCCGCCGATGCCGGCCATCCAGCCGCGCTTGGGCACGTTGCAGTTGACCACGGGACCCCAGCAGCCCGTCTTCACCAGGCACTTGGGCGAGTTGTAGTCGAGGCCGAAGTCGCCCTGCTCGTAGTACGAGCCCCGGTCGCAGCCCTCGTGCACGGTCTTCCCGAACAGCCACTGCGGGCGCAGCATGTGGTCCAGCGGCGGCGGGGGAGCGTTGCCGGCGGCGTGCTGGAGCACCCAGACCAGGGTCTCCATGAAGTTCTCCGGCTGGACGGGGCAGCCGGGCACGTTCACCACGGGCAGTCCGGCCGTGGACCTGAACTCCCAGCCCAGGTAGTCGGCGAGGCCCATGCAGCCGGTGGCGTTGCCGGCCATCGCGTGAATGCCGCCGTAGGTCGCGCAGGTGCCCGCGGCCACCACCGCCCAGGCCTTGGGGGCGAGTTGGTCGATCCACCAGTTCAGGGTCAGCGGCCGGCCGGTCTCCGGGTCGTTGCCGAACGACGTCCAGTAGCCGTCGCCCTCGATGATGTTCTGGTTCGGGACCGAGCCCTCGATGACGAGGATGAACGGTGTCCCCAGCTCATCGGCGACCGCCGCCCGGTAGGGGGCGAGGAAGTCCTCGCCGCCCAGGCTGGGCGAGAGCACCTTGTTGACCAGATGGACCTTCGGCAGGCCGGGGATGAGACCGAGGACGACGTCCTCGATGGACGGCTGGTCGGCGGCCGTCACGGAGACGGTGTCGCCGTCACAGCTCATTCCCTCGGAGATCCAGAGGATATGGATCTCGTCGATGCCCTGCCGCTCGTCGGCCCGGCCGGGCGCGCCGCGGACTTCGGTGGTGCCGCTCTGGGTGGTCATGTCGTCCGCCTTTGCTGCAGTGGGTCGCGGAGCCGGTCGCGGGGCCGGTCGTGGGGTCGCTCGGGGGGTTGCTCGTGGGTGGCCGCGTCGGAGTCGTCCGGGAGGTGCCCGAGCGGTTCGAGTTCGTCGGCGCGGAAGTAGTGGAAACGGCCGTACCAGCCGTGCAGTTCGGCGGCGGGATCGTCGTCGACGGTCACCGCCAGGTGCACGCACCCGTCCACGTCGTGGAAGACCGCGGCGACGCGGGCGGTCCGCCCGGCCAGGAACATGTCCTGGGCGTCGGCGCCCCGGCCACGCGGGCGCAGCCGCACCCGGCTGCCGCCGCCGACCGGGACGCCGTCCACGAGCACGGTGTCCGTGGTCGGCGACAGCCCGTCGTCCGCACCCTCCTGCCACCAGGCGGGCCGCCCGTCGGCGGATGTCCGGGGCGGGACCGGCGTCTCCTGAGCCGGGGCCGCGGTGGTCCGGGGTGAGGCCGTGGTGTTCCGGGCCGGGGCGGCGGTTGCCTCGGGTGCGGCCGTGGTGGTCCGGGGCGGGGCCGCGGGGGTCAGCGAGCGGATGGCGCCGTGCAGCCGGGCGAAGACTTCGCGGGGCATCGTGTCGACCCGGTCGAGGATTTGCGCGGCGCGCGGATCGGTGGCCCGGGCCTCGGCCTTCTCCTCGTCGGTCAGCAGCATCGTGCGCAGAGTGAGGATCTCGTCGATCTCGGCGGCGTCGTGAAGATCGCCCGGACTCTCGGGGGCGACCTGCGGATGGTCCGGAAGGATGATGGGGGCGGAGAGGACGACGGGCCCGGTGGCTCCGGTGCCGTCGTCCGTGGGCGGAGCCTCGCCCCCGAGGACCGGAAACGTGAACGCGTTACGGCAGCTGCGGACGTGCTCGCGCAGCGTGGCAGGTGGATCGATCAGCGAGACGAACTCGACGCCCTCGCCGCCGATCAGGGTGTGGGCGGCGATCAGCGCGTGGCGCAGCGCCTCGGCGCGCGGGGCCCGGGGGTCGGGCGCGGGGCCGGCGTTCTCGGTGCGTACCCGCAGTCGGTACACGTCGTGGCCGAGGTGCTCGGCCACGACCGCGGTGTGCGCCCGGATCTCCTCGCAGCGGCGGAGCACCCGCCCGGCGTCCGCGGGCAGTGGCTCGGTCTCCAGGGCGGCGGGCGCGGAGACCGGAGCGAGGCACGGACCCCGCAGCAGATCGTCCAGCGCCCACACCAGGTCGACCTCGTGCGGCACGGCCTCGTCGAAGCTCAGATGCGTCGTCCCGTCGTCCATGCGCAACGACTCGACGGGGCGGAACCCGCCGCGGCCGTCGCCCGCCTCGACCTGCTTGTGCCGCATCTGCAAATAGCGCACCCGCACCCTGACGACCGCGCCGGGCCGCGGGACGCGCACCAGGCACTCGGTCTGCTGGTACCAGGAGTCGGCCGAGCCGGAGATGCCCACGGGGACCGGTCCGTCCGCCTCCACCCAGGCACGGGGCAGCAGCACTCCGAACTGCCAGCGGACGCGGTTCTTGCCCGAGGACCGGCGGTACGGGTAGAGCAGGTACCCCTCGTAGAGGACGGCGTCGGCGACGCCGCTCACCTGGCCGAAGGCATCGCCGGGCACGTCGTGCGCCGCCGTGCCGCGGCCCTGCACGGCGACGCACTCCACGCCGCTCCCGCCGCCCGTGTCCGACATTCCGCCTCCTCGCTGGGTCCGCACGCGCGCATGCCTTCCACCAAGGTCACACCCCTCACCGGACCTCGCCCCTCCGGCGGACCCGTGTTGGGCCGGGCAGGTGAAGGCGGGCGAGCCGGAGCGGATGAAGGAGCGGATGACGGCGGCGTGGAGGACGGCGCGGAGGACAGAGCAGATGACGGCGCGGAGGACAGCGGTGGCCGGGCCGGACGCGCCCTGGGCTTCAGGGCGCCGCCTCCCGGGCGAGGTCGAGGCAGCAGCGGACGAAGTCGCGTACGACAGGGTTGTGGTCGTCGGCGGGGGCCCAGGCGACGCCCACGTGGGTCGGGCTCACGCCGGTGACCGGCCGGTAGACGATGCCGGGGCGGGCGTAGAAGCGTGCGGCGGAGCGGGGCGCGAGGGCGATGCCGTAGCCGTTGGCGATGGCGGTCAGCCAGTCGTCGGGCTGCTCGGTGACCGCGCCGACGCGGACGGGACGGCCCTCGCGCTCGTCGGCGGCCAGCCAGTGGTCGCGCCAGGCGCCGGTCTTTGCCGGGGCGGCGACGAACGGCTCGTCCCACAGGTCGCGGAAGGCGATCACCTCGTGTCCGGCGAGCGGGTGCGTGGCGGGCAGCGCGACCCAGCGCGGCTCGCCGAAGAGCGGTTCGACACGCAGGGCGTCCTGGCCCGGGAAGGGCAGCCGCAGCAGCGCGGCGTCCACCTCCCCGGCAGCCAGGCCCGCGCTCGGGTTGCTCCAGGCCGCCTGACGCAGTTCGACGCGCCACCCGGGCCGGCGCCGGGCGAACTCGGCGACGATGTCCTGCGTCGCCTCGTTGGCCGCGCTCGCCACGAACCCGACACGCAGCACCCGCGAGGCGTGCCGGTCCGCCGCGTGCGTGGCCCGCAGGGCCTCGTCCCAGGCCGCCAGCACCTTCGGGGCGCGGCGCGCGAGTTCCCGGCCGGGCCCGGTCAGCGCCATACCGGAGCGCGAGCGGTCGAAGAGCCGCACGCCCAGCTGGGTCTCCAGCTGACGGATCTGCTTCGTCAGGGCGGGCTGGGACACGTACACGCGCTCCGCGGCGCGGGTGACGCTGCCGTCCTCGGCGACGGCGAGGAAGTACCGCAGGAGACGGGTGTCGACATCCATTCCTCCAGGTTATGGATGCAGGTATTGGACGGCGCGGCGGCCCTCCGCAGAGGCTGGGGAGCAGTCCGGGAGCAGTCCGATCACCGAGGCAGCCGAGGAGCCGCGCCGTGGACATCGCCTACGTCACCGTCACCTGTGCCGCCGTTCTGGCCAACGCCGGCATCGCCGCGGCCGACTTCGCCAAGGCGCCCTTCGTCCTCGCCAACTCGGCGGCGGTCGGCGTGCCGCCCGCCTGGCTCCCGCCGCTGGCGCTGCTCAAGGCCGCCGGGGCGGCGGGACTCCTGCTCGGCCTCCTGGGCCTGCGTCCACTGGGGATCGCCGCCGGCATCGGCCTGGTGCTGTTCTACGTCGGCGCCCTCGTCTTCCACGTACGGGCCCGTGTCTTCGCCACCATCGGCTTCCCGGGCCTGTTCCTGGCCCTGGCCGCAGGGGCACTGGCCCTCGCGGTGACGCGGTAGATGCGCCGTCGGCCACACGAGCAGGCCCCGAACTGTGGCGTCCACGCCCATATCGTCACGCCGTCACGCTCCTACGATCCGGGGACATGCAGACCAGAGCCGCACGCCTGACAGCCGTCCTGGTGGCCCTTCTGGCCGCCGTGACCGCCGGACTCCTCACACCGGGCAGGGCCACCGCCGCGCCCTCCCTGACCGAAGTCACCGGGTTCGGGACCAATCCCGGTGCGCTGCGCATGTTCCGCTACGACCCGCCGGGCCTGCCGGCTGGCGCTCCCGTCGTCGTCGCCCTGCACGGCTGTACGCAGGACGCCGGCTATGCGGTCGACAGTGGCTGGACCACCCTCGCCGATCGCTGGCACTTCTCCGTCGTGGCCCCGCAGCAGACCTCGTCCAACAACTTCTCGAACTGCTTCGACTGGTTCCAGTCCGGGGACATCGAGCGCGGGAACGGCGAAGCCGCCTCGATCGCGCAGATGGTCGACCGCCAGCTCGCCGACGTCCACGGCGACCCCTCCCGCGTGTTCGTCACCGGGCTGTCCGCCGGCGGCGGCATGACGGCCGTGATGATGGCGACGTATCCGGAGAAGTTCCGGGCGGCGGGCATCGTCGCCGGACTGCCCTACGACTGCTCCCGAGCGGCCGGCGGCCCGTACCCGTGCATGTACGGATGGGCGAACCAGACGCCCGCCCAGTGGGGCGACCGCGCCCGCGCGGCCCGCCCCGGCTACGGCGGACCCTGGCCCACGCTCACCGTCTTCCAGGGAACCGCCGACATCACGGTGAAACCGTCGAACATGACCGACCTGGTCAAGCAGTGGACCAACGTCCAGGGAGCCGACCAGAGCGCGGACCGCTCCGACACCGTGGCGGGCTATCCGCACCAGGTGTACACCGACCCGTCGGGGAAGGCCGTGGTGGAGACGTACAGCATCACGGGCATGGGACACGGGCAACCCGTCGACCCGGCGACGGGGTGCGGGACGACAGCCTCGTACATCCTCGACGTCCACCTGTGCGCCGCCTACCGGCTCGCTCAGGGCTGGGGCCTGGGCTGAGCCGTGGGTCTGCCGTGCCCTCCGGGCCCCGCGCCGTTCCGGGGGGCACCTGGCTCTCACACCCGGCGCTCACTCACCCCGCCGGCCGCTCTGCTCGCTGGGGCCGCTCTCCGGGCACTGGCCGCTCTGCCGGCTCTCGCCGCTCCGCCCACGCCGCGTCCGGACCGCCTCCACCAGCAGCGGGAGCAGGGAGACGACGACGATCACGGCGACCAGCGGCAGCAGGTAGTCGTCGACATGGGTGACCGACGAGCCGAGCAGGTACCCGGCGAGGACCAGGCTCTGGGACCAGAGGAGGCCGCCGACCGTCTGCCAGACGGTGAACGTCCGCACGGGCACACCGAGGGCGCCCGCCACCGGATGCAGCACCGACCGCACCATGGGCACGAAACGGCCGATCACCAGGGCCTTGCGGTAGCCGTAGCGGGCCAGCAGCCGTTCCGCCCTGGCCGCTCCCTCCTTGACCCGTCGGCTGGAGGCACGGTTCCGCAGGGCCCGTCCGCCGCGCCGCCCGAGCAGGTAGCCCAGCTGCCCGCCCGCCACGGCCCCGACGGCCGCGCACAGCAGCACCTGCCACAGCGCCAGCCGCGGCCCGTGCTGCCCCGCGCCCGCGCACAGCACTCCGGCGGGGAACAGCAGGGTGTCCCCCGGCAGGAAGAAGCCGACGACCAGCAGGCCGGACTCCGCGAAGATCACCACCAGGACGCTCAGCGCGCCGAAGGCGGCCAGCAGCGAGGCGCTGTCCGTGGGATCGACCGCGATCACCGCCCATCGCCTCCCGCCCCCCGCCGCTCTGCCGCTTCCGTCAAGTGTCCCGTGGACGGCGCCCGGGCGCCCGGAGAGCCGTGGGCCGGAGCCGCGGACGTCGGTCTTTGTCCTGTGAGTGGAGAAAGTCTGCGGCAATTACTGCACGACTTCTTCCCAGGCTCGGCAGCCGCTGCTACGTTCCCTACGAAAGCCCGACACTGGTGGCCGAATCTGGGCGGGGAGGGGCACGTGAGACGCATGACGGCACGACCGGCGAACACGCACCAGGCCCGTCTGCTCAAGCTGCTGCGCGACGGCGGCCCCAACTCCCGTGCCCAGCTGGGCGACCAGGTCGACCTGTCCCGGTCCAAGCTGGCCGTGGAGGTGGACCGGCTGCTGGAGACGGGCCTCGTCGTGGCCGACGGACTCGCCGCCTCGCGCGGCGGCCGCCGCTCCCACAACGTCCGGCTCAACCCGGACCTCCGGTTCCTCGGCGTCGACATCGGCGCGACCTCGGTCGACGTCGCCGTCACCAACGCCGAACTGGAGGTCCTCGGTCACCTCAACCAGCCGATGGACGTCCGTGAGGGCCCCGTCGCCGTCTTCGAGCAAGTCCTGGACATGGCCGGAAAGCTGAAGGCCACCGGGCTCGCCGAGGGCTTCGACGGCGCCGGCATCGGCGTCCCCGGACCGGTCCGCTTCCCCGAGGGCGTACCGGTCGCCCCGCCGATCATGCCGGGCTGGGACGGCTTCCCCGTACGGGAGGCGCTCAGCCAGGAACTCGGCTGCCCGGTGATGGTCGACAACGACGTGAACCTCATGGCGATGGGGGAGCAGCACGCCGGAGTCGCCCGCACCGTCGCCGACTTCCTCTGCGTCAAGATCGGCACCGGCATCGGCTGCGGCATCGTCGTCGGCGGTCACGTCTACCGCGGTACCACCGGCAGCGCGGGCGACATCGGCCACATCCAGGCCGTACCCGACGGCCGCCCCTGCGCCTGCGGCAACCGGGGCTGCCTCGAAGCCCACTTCAGCGGGGCCGCCCTGGCCCGGGACGCGCTGCAGGCGGCCGCACAGGGCCTGTCCACCGAACTCGCGGCCCGGCTGGAGGCGAACGGCACCCTGACCGCCGTCGACGTCGCCGCCGCGGCCGCCGCGGGAGACGCCACCGCGCTCGAACTGATCCGCGAGGGCGGCACCCGCGTCGGCCAGGTCATCGCCGGGCTCGTCTCCTTCTTCAACCCCGGCCTGGTGGTGATCGGCGGCGGGGTGACCGGCCTCGGCCACACCCTGCTCGCCGCGATCCGCACCCAGGTCTACCGCCAGTCGCTGCCCCTGGCGACCGGCAATCTGCCCATCGTTCTCGGAGAGTTGGGCGCGAGCGCCGGCGTCATCGGCGCGGCCCGCCTGATCAGCGACCACCTCTTCTCACCCGCATAGGCGACCCGTCTCCTACCTCCGACCGCCTCCTCCACCCGTCTTCCCCGACCGTCTCCCCCGACTGTCTTCTCCGACCGTCTTCTCCGACCCGCAAGCGACACGCTCACCCCGTCCCAGCGGACCTCGCCGCGCCCACTGACTCGTGTAGACAGCTCGCTTACTCGTGTAGATACGGCTGCTGACTCGTGCAGACAGCGCCGCCCGCCCGCAAGCACCCGCCCGGCCCGCGCCGCCGGCCGTGGGTGCGGCACGCCCTGCCACCGGCCCGCACGCCCGCCGAGGGGAACCCACATGGCACCAGAACCACCCCTGCTCAGCATGTCCGGGATCACCAAGTCGTTCCCCGGCGTCCGCGCCCTGGACGGCGTAGACCTCGACGTCCAGGCCGGTGAAGTGCACTGCCTGCTCGGCCAGAACGGCGCCGGGAAGTCCACCCTCATCAAGGTGCTGGCCGGCGCCCACCAGCCCGACGGCGGCACCATCCGCTGGCGCGGCGAGCCCGTCACCCTGCGCTCGCCCATCGCCGCCATGCGCCTCGGCATCGCCACCATCTACCAGGAACTCGACCTGGTGGAACACCTGTCGGTCGCGGAGAACGTCCACCTCGGCCATGAGCCGACGGCCGCCGGCTTCGTCGTACGGGGCAGGGCGGCGCGCTCCGCGACGGCCCAGCTGCTGAAGCGGCTCGGGCATCCGGAGATCGAACCCGGCCGCCTGGTGGGGGAGTTGTCGGCGGCCCAGCAGCAGATCGTGTCCATGGCCCGCGCCCTCTCCCACGACGTCCGCCTGATCGTCATGGACGAGCCGTCCGCCGCGCTCGACCCCGACGAGGTCGACAACCTCTTCCGCATCGTCGGCGACCTCACCGCCGAGGGCGTCGCCGTCGTCTACATCTCGCACCGACTGGAGGAGATCCGGCGCATCGGCGACCGGGTGACCGTACTGAAGGACGGTCGGGCGGTCGCGGGGGGACTGCCCGCCAGGACCACCCCGACCCGTGACGTCGTCGCCCTGATGACCGGCCGCAACGTCGAGTACGTCTTTCCCGGGCGGCCCGCCGCGCCACCCGCCGCCGACCCCGTGCTCCGGGTCACCGGGCTCGCCCGCGACGGGGAGTTCGCGCCGCTCGACCTCGACGTACGGCCCGGGGAGATCGTCGGCCTCGCCGGTCTGGTCGGCTCCGGTCGCTCCGAGATCCTGGAGACGATCTACGGGGCGCGCAGGCCCACGGCGGGCCAAGTCCAGGTCGACGGCCGGTCGTTGAAGACCGGAAGCGTCCGGGCCGCCGTGCGCGCCGGGCTCGGGCTCGCCCCCGAGGAGCGCAAGGCGCAGGCCCTGCTGATGCTGGAGTCCGTCACCCGGAACGTGTCCGTCTCCACCCTGTCCCGCTTCTCGCGCGGCGGCTGGCTCGACCGGCGCGCCGAACTGGGCGCCGCCCGCGCGGCCACCCGTGAGCTGTCGCTGCGCCCCGACAACCCCTCCGTACCCGTCCGCACGCTCTCCGGAGGCAACCAGCAGAAGGCGGTCCTGGCCCGCTGGCTGCTGCGCGGCTGCCGCGTGCTGCTGCTCGACGAACCGACCCGCGGCGTCGACGTCGGCGCCCGCGCCGAGCTGTACGCGGTCATCCGCCGCCTCGCCGACGAGGGCCTCGCCGTGCTGCTCGTCTCCAGCGAGGTCCCGGAGGTGCTCGGCCTCGCCGACCGCGTCCTGGTCCTGCGCGAGGGCCGCGTGGTGCACGAGGCACCCGCCCGTGAACTGGACGAACACCGTGTACTCGACCTCGTCATGGAAGGAAGCCCGGCGTCATGACGCAGCACGCCTCCCCGCCGCGCGACGGCACCGGCAAGGTGCCACCGGTGAGCGAACTCCCCTCCTGGCGCTCCCTGGTGGCCCGCGCCGACGTCCGCACCCTCTCCCTGCTCGGCGTGCTCGCCGCGCTCGTCGTCGTCGGCGGCGTCACCAAGCCGGACGAGTTCCTCGACACCCGCAACCTCCAGCTCGTCCTCACCCAGGCCTCGGTGATCGGCGTCGTCACGGTCGGCATGACCTTCGTCATCACCTCCGGCGGCATCGACCTGTCGGTGGGCGCGATCGTCGCCCTCGCCTCGGTGTGGGCGACCACGGTGGCCACCCAGGAATACGGATTCGCGGGCATCCTGTTCACCGCGGTGATCGTCGGCGTGGGCTGCGGACTCGTCAACGGACTGCTCATCGCGTACGGCGGCATGGTGCCGTTCATCGCCACGCTCGCCATGCTGGCCTCGGCGCGCGGCCTCGCCCTCCAGATCACCGACGGCAGGACGCAGATCGTCACCGTCGACGGAATCCTGAACCTCGGCGAGCGCGATTCGTACGTGCTCGGCGTCCCGCCGCTCGTGCTGGTCTTCGCGGTCGTGACGATCATCGGCTGGCTCGTCCTCAACCGCACCACCTTCGGCCGGCGCACCGTCGCCGTCGGCGGCAACGCGGAGGCGGCCCGGCTGGCCGGCATCGACGTACGCCGCCAGCGCCTGTACCTCTACCTGCTGTCCGGGCTGTGCTGCGGGATCGCGGCCTTCCTGCTGATCGTCCTCTCGGGCTCGGGCCAGAACACCAACGGCAATCTGTACGAACTCGACGCCATCGCCGCCGCGATCATCGGCGGCACCCTGCTCAGCGGGGGCCGCGGCACCATCACCGGCTCCGTGCTCGGTGTCCTGATCTTCACCACCATCACCAACATCTTCGCCCTGAACAACCTGCAGAGCGACGTCCAGCAGATCGCCAAGGGCGCGATCATCGTCGCCGCCGTGCTGGTCCAGCGCCGTACCGCGAGCACGACCTGAGGAAAGGGTTCACCGCCATGCCGCACGTCACCAGTCGCAGAGGACTGCTCTTCGGGACCGCCGCCGTCTCGGCGGGTGCCTTCCTCGCGGGTTGCACGAGCAATGACACCCAGGACGAGAAGCCCGCCGCGAACAACGAGCCGGCCGCCGCCGACAAGCCTGGCAAGCACGTCACCATCGGCTTCGCGGGGCCCCAGGCCGACCATGGCTGGCTCAACGCCATCAACGACAACGCGAAGAGCCGGGCGAAGAAGTACTCGGACGTCACCCTGGAGATCACCGAGGGCTCCAACGACACCGCCGCGCAGATCGGCCAGATCGAGACGCTGATCAACAAGAAGGTCGACGTGCTGGTCGTGCTGCCCGCCGACGGCAAGGCGCTCACCCAGGTCGGTCTCAAGGCGATGCGCGCCGGCATCCCGGTCATCAACCTGGACCGGATCTTCAACTCGCCCCAGGCCTACCGGTGCTGGATCGGCGGCGACAACTACGGCATGGGCTTCAACGCCGGCACCTACATCGGCGAGCGGCTCAAGGGCAAGTCCGGCGCCCGCGTCATCGAACTGGCCGGGATCGACAACCTGGAGCTGACCAGGCAGCGCACCCAGGGCTTCGACGACGCGCTCAAGAACTACCCGAACATCAGGAAGGTCGCCCGCCAGGCGGCCGACTTCACGGTCGAGTCCGGGCAGGCCAAGATGGCCCAGCTGCTGCAGGCCCAGCCGAAGTTCGACGCCCTGTGGAACCACGACGACGACCAGGGCGTGGGCGCCCTGCGCGCCATCGAGCAGGCCGGGCGCGACGACTTTCTGATGGTCGGCGGCGCCGGCGCGCTGTCCGCCATGCAGGCCATCAAGCAGGACAAGGGCGTGCTCAAGGCGACCGTGCTCTACCCGCCGACCATGGCGGCCTCCGCCATCGACCTGGCCCGCGCCCTCGGCCAGGGCAAGGGCATCGGCGGTCTCGCCGAGTTCGAGATCCCGACGTCGCTCACGCTCTACTCGGCGGTCGTCGACAAGACCAACGTCGACCAGTACATGCCCACCGGCTTCCGGTGAGCAGGGGGGTGTCTTCTGGATCAGGTTGGCCGAAAAGAACGGTGCCTGACCAGCCGACCCGAGCGGGGTCTGGTGCGTGCAGCTGCAAGGCGGAGGAGGGAGTCGACGCGGAGCGTCGGCGAGTGACGACAACGCGGCAGATGTGCGTGCCAGGCCTCGCGACGCCGATCTGATCCAGAAGAGACCCCCTGGGTACCGCCCGCACCCCCCACCGCGCCACCACGAAGAGGAGGACGAGCGCATGCAACAGCCGCAGCAGTCACCCGAACCGGAGCCGGAGGCACCGGCGGAGCCACCGGCCGAGGCATCGGCCGAGGCACCGGCGGAGACGTCGGCCGAGGCACCTGCCGAGGCCCCGTCGTGGGCAGGGAAACCCCCGCTGCGCGTCGGCATGGTCGGATACGCCTTCATGGGCGCCGCCCACTCCCAGGGCTGGCGCACCGCGGGCCGCGTGTTCGATCTGCCCCGGCAGCCGGTCCTGGCGGTGATCTGCGGCCGTGACGAGCGTGCCGTACGGGCGGCGGCCGACCGGCACGGCTGGGCGGCCACCGAGACCGACTGGCGGGCGCTGATCGCCCGGGACGACGTCGACCTGGTCGACATCTGCACCCCCGGCGACAGCCACGCCGAGATCGCCCTCGCCGCGCTGGCCGCCGGAAAGCACGTCCTGTGCGAGAAGCCCCTCGCGAACACCGTCGCCGAGGCCGAGACCATGACCCGGGCGGCCGAAGAGGCGTACACACGCGGCCAGGTGGCGATGGTCGGCTTCAACTACCGCCGGCTGCCCGCCACCGCGCTCGCCCGGCGGATGGTCGCCGACGGCCGGCTCGGCACCCTGCGCCACGTCCGGGTGACCTACCTCCAGGACTGGCTCGTGGACCCGGACTTCCCGCTGACCTGGCGGCTGCGCAAGGAGTCGGCCGGGTCCGGCTCGCTCGGCGACCTGGGCGCGCACATCGTGGACCTCGCCCAGCACCTGGCGGGGGAGCGGCTGGCCGGGGTGTCCGCCCTGACCGAGACCTTCGTACGGGAACGGCCGCTGCCCACCGGCCCCACCAGCGGGCTGAGCGGCGCGTCCGCGCGGGGCGGCACCGGAACGGTCACCGTGGACGACGCCGCCCTGTTCACCGGCCGCTTCGCCTGCGGCGCCCTCGCCTCCTTCGAGGCCACCCGCTACGCCACCGGCCGCAAGAACGCCCTGCGCATCGAACTCAACGGCGAGCGCGGCTCGCTGGCCTTCGACCTGGAACGCCTGAACGAGCTGTGGTTCCACGACGCCACCGAACCGGGTGCCGAGGCCGGCTTCCGCCGCATCCTCGTCACCGAACCCGACCACCCCTACCTGGACGCCTGGTGGCCCCCGGGCCACGGACTCGGCTACGAGCACACCTTCGTCCACCAGGCCCGCGACCTCGTCCACGCCATTGCCGAGGGGCGCCGCCCCGAACCCTCCTTCGCCGACGGACTCCAGGTGCAGCGCGTCCTGGCCGCCGTCGAGGAGAGCGCCGAGAAGAACGCCGTCTACACCCCCGTCGGGGACTGAGGAGGCCCGCCCATGCCGCGCCCGTTCACCCTGTTCACCGGACAGTGGGCCGACCTGCCCCTGGAGGAGGTCTGCCGCCTCGCCCGCGACTTCGGCTACGACGGCCTCGAACTCGCCTGCTGGGGCGACCACTTCGAGGTCGACAAGGCCCTCACCGACCCGGGATACGTCGCCTCCCGCCACCAGCTCCTCGACAAGTACGGCCTGAAGTGCTGGGCCGTCTCCAACCACCTCGTCGGACAGGCCGTGTGCGACGCCATCATCGACGAGCGCCACCAAGCGATCCTGCCGGGCGAGGTGTGGGGCGACGGCGACCCGGAAGGGGTGCGGCAGCGGGCGGCCGCGCGCATGAAGGACACCGCCCGCGCGGCGGCCGCCTTCGGCGTCGACACCGTCATCGGCTTCACCGGCTCCGCGATCTGGCACCTGGTCGCGATGTTCCCGCCCGCGCCCGAGCCGATGATCGACCGCGGCTACGAGGACTTCGCCGAGCGCTGGAACCCCATCCTCGACGTGTTCGACGCGGAGGGCGTGCGCTTCGCCCACGAGGTCCACCCCAGCGAGATCGCCTACGACTACTGGACCACCCACCGCGCCCTGGAGGCGATCGGCCACCGCCCGGCCTTCGGCCTGAACTTCGATCCCTCCCATTTCGTGTGGCAGGACCTCGACCCGGTCGGCTTCCTGTGGGACTTCCGCGACCGGATCTACCACGTGGACTGCAAGGAGGCCCGCAGGCGCCTCGACGGCCGCAACGGCCGCCTCGGCTCCCACCTGCCCTGGGGCGACCCGCGCCGCGGCTGGGACTTCGTCTCCGCGGGCCACGGCGACGTCCCCTGGGAGGACGTCTTCCGGATGCTCCGCTCCATCGACTACCGGGGCCCGATCTCCGTGGAGTGGGAGGACGCCGGCATGGACCGGCTCCAGGGTGCCCCCGAGGCCCTCACCCGCCTCAAGGCCTACGACTTCGAGCCGCCGTCGGCATCCTTCGACGCGGCCTTCTCCAACTGACCGCACTCACAGGTCAGTTGTCACCGCTCCGGGATGACGGCGCATCCCGGCGTTCGCACCCGCCCGTACAACCAGCCCCATTCTGGAGGCCATTCGTGCACGGGAACGACCGCACCACCCGCTCCGCGACCCACAGACCACGCCTGCGCAGGGCGCTCGCGCTGATCGGCGGCGCACTCCTCGCGGGCGCCTCCCTGACCCTCACCACCCCCCAGGCCGGCGCAGCCGTCACCGACCAGGGTGCCGCGGCGGCCGAGGACTTCCAGCAGGTCACCCTCGCCAAGGGCGCGGCGGAGGTCGGCGAGCCCATGTCGCTCGCCGTCCTCCCGGACCGCTCCGTCCTGCACACCTCCCGCGACGGCACGCTGCGGCTGACCGACGCCGACGGCAACACCAAGATCGCGGGAACGCTCGCCGTCTACAACCACGACGAGGAGGGCCTCCAAGGCATCGGCGTCGACCCGGACTTCAGCGACAACCGGTACATCTACCTCTACTACGCGCCCCCGCTGAACACCCCGGCGGGAGACGCCCCCGAGACCGGCACCGCCGCCGACTTCGCCCCCTTCGACGGCTACAACCGGCTGTCCCGCTTCGTGCTGAAGCAGGACGGCACCCTCGACGCCGCCAGCGAGAAGGAGATCCTCCAGGTCAAGACCTCGCGCGGCATCTGCTGCCACGTCGGCGGGGACATCGACTTCGACGCGGCGGGCAACCTGTACCTGTCGACGGGCGACGACAGCAACCCGTTCCAGTCGGACGGGTACACGCCCATCGACGAGCGCTCCGACCGCAACCCGGCCTTCGACGCCCAGCGCTCGGCCGGCAACACCAACGACCTGCGCGGCAAGATCCTGCGCATCAAGGTGAACACCGACGGCTCCTACTCCATCCCGGACGGCAACCTCTTCGCGCCCGGCACGCCCAAGACCCGGCCCGAGATCTACGCCATGGGCTTCCGCAACCCGTTCCGCTTCAGCGTCGACAAGAAGACCGGCATCGTCTACGTCGGGGACTACGGCCCCGACGCGGGCGCCGCGGACCCGAAGCGCGGGCCCGGCGGTCAGGTGGAGTTCGCCCGGGTCACCGGCCCCGGCAACTTCGGCTGGCCGTACTGCACCGGCAAGAACGACGCCTACGTGGACTACGACTTCGGGACCAAGGCCTCCGGCGCCACCTTCGACTGCAGCGCACCGAAGAACGACTCGCCCAACAACACCGGCCTGACCGACCTGCCCCCGGCACAGCCCGCCTGGATCCCCTACGACGGCGGCTCCGTCCCCGAGTTCGGCACCGGCTCGGAGTCCCCGATGGGCGGACCCGTCTACCACTACGACGCCACGCTCGACTCGCCGGTGAAGTTCCCCGAGTCCTACGACGGCAACTTCTTCGCCGGTGAGTTCGGCCGCCGCTGGATCAAGCGCATCGTCAGCGACGACGCCGGCACCGTCCAGTCGATCAACCCGTTCCCGTGGACCGGCACCCAGATCATGGACATGGCCTTCGGGCCCGACGGCGCCCTGTACGTCCTGGACTACGGCACCAGCTGGTTCGGCGGCGACGACAACTCGGGCCTGTACCGCATCGAGAACGTGACCGGACGCCACTCGCCGGTGGCGCAGGCCACGGCCGACCGGACCTCCGGTCAGGCGCCCATGAAGGTGAGCTTCTCCTCCGCCGGGACGACCGACAAGGACGGCGACGCGCTCACCTACAGCTGGGACTTCGGCGACGGCTCGACGTCGACGGCGGCCAACCCGTCGCACAAGTACCGGACGAACGGCACCTACACGGCCACCCTCACCGTGAAGGACACCACCGACCGCACCGGCACCGCGAGCGTCCAGATCGTCGTCGGCAACACCGCCCCCACGGTCAGCCTCGAACTGCCCCAGGACGGGCAGCTGTTCACCTTCGGTGACGCCGTCCCGTTCAAGGTGAAGGTGACCGACCCCGAGGACGGCAGGGCCACCGACTGCTCCAAGGTCACCGTCAACTTCATCCTCGGCCACGATACCCACGGCCACCCGCTGACCTCCGCCAACGGCTGCTCCGGCACCATCCAGACCACCGCCGACGGCGGCCACGACCAGGACGCCAACATCTTCGGGGTCTTCGACGCGCAGTACACGGACGGCGGAGGCGGCGGGCAGGCCCCGCTCACCACGCACGACCGGCACGTCACCCAGCCCAAGCACCGCCAGGCCGAGCACTTCGGCGACTCCTCCGGCATCACGGTCTACGACAAGGCGACCGCGCACGGCGGCAGGACGGTGGGCGACGTCGACAACGGCGACTGGATCTCCTTCAAGCCGTACGTCCTGAGCAACGCCACCTCGATCACCGCCCGGATCGCCTCCGGCGGCGCGGGCGGCACCCTCGAGGTCCGCGCGGGCTCGCCCACGGGCACCCTGCTCGGCGCGGCCACCGTGCCGGTCACCGGCGGCTGGGAGAACTTCCAGGACGTCAGCGCCGACCTGTCCCGTGCGCCGCGCGGCACCACCACGCTCTACCTGGTCTTCAAGGGAGGCGCCGGCGCCCTGTTCGACGTCGACGACTTCACCTTCACGACGAGCTGACGGGAGGGCACGCCATGCGCTCAACGAGCAGAATCACCACCGGAGTTCTGGGCGCCGCCCTGCTCCTCGGCGGTATGACGGCACCCGCCGTGTCCGCCTCGGCCGACGCCAAGACCGACGCCAAGCGGGTCCTGGTCTTCTCCAAGACCGCCGGTTTCCGGCACGACTCGATCCCCGACGGCATCGCGACGATCAAGCAGCTCGGTGCGGCCAACGGCTTCACGGTCGACGCCACCGAGGACGCCGGTGCCTTCACGGGCGCGAACCTGCGCCGCTACGACGCCGTCGTCTTCATGTCGACGACCGGTGACGTCCTCGACGACACCCAACAGGCGGCGTTCGAGGGGTACATCCGCCACGGCGGAGCCTACGTGGGCGTCCATTCGGCCGCCGACACCGAGTACGACTGGGCGTTCTACGGCGGGCTCGCGGGCGCGTACTTCCAGAACCACCCCGCGATCCAGGCGGCCAGGGTCACCGTGGAGGACCGCGGCAACCCGTCGACCTCGCACCTGGCGGAGACCTGGAACCGCACGGACGAGTGGTACAACTACCGCTCCAACCCGCGCGAACGCGCCCACGTCCTCACCTCCCTGGACGAGACGTCGTACACCGGCGGCACCATGAACGGCGACCACCCCATCGCCTGGTGCCAGAACTACCAGGGCGGCCGCGCCTTCTACACCGGGGGCGGCCACACCAGGGAGTCCTACACCGACCCCGCCTTCCGGCAGCACCTGCTGGGCGGCATCCGCTGGGCCATCGGCGACGCCCAGGCCGACTGCCGCCCCGAGAACGGCTACCGGCCGCTCTTCGACGGCACGGCCGCCTCGCTGGACAACTGGCGGCAGGCGGGCCCGGGCGGCTTCACCCTGTCCGCCGACGGCACACTGACGTCGCAGGGCGGCCTGGGGATGCTCTGGTACACCCCGTCCGACTTCGGCTCGTACTCGCTGAAGCTCGACTGGAAGGTCGCCGGCGACGACAACTCGGGTGTGTTCGTGGGCTTCCCGCCCTCGGACGACCCCTGGTCGGCCGTGAACAACGGCTATGAGGTCCAGATCGACGCCACCGACGTACCCGAGAAGACCACCGGGTCCGTCTACGGTTTCCAGTCCGCCGACCTGAAGAAGCGCGACCGCGCGCTGAACCCGCCGGGGGAGTGGAACACCTACGAGATCCGCGTGGAGGGCGAACGCCTCCGCGTCTGGCTCAACGGCGTGAAGATCAACGACTTCACCAACACCGATCCGGCCCGGAGCCTCACCGACGGACACATCGGCATCCAGAACCACGGAACCGGTGACGACGTGTCCTTCCGCGACATCCGGATCAAGGAACTGCCCGCCAAGGGCGACTGAACGGCGGCGGGCGGGATTCGCCGGACTCCCGCCCGCCGTCCCCCACCCCCCGGCTTCCCCCAATCCGCCTCTTCCCCATTCCTCCCCTTCCCTCCGGGAGTTCGCGCCCGGGACAAGGAGGCTGCCCATGTCCGCGTCCCCCGCCCGCCCCCCGCGCGTCGGGGTCTGGCTGGTCGGAGCCCGGGGCTCCGTCGCCACCACCGTCGTCGCCGGGTGCGCCGCCGTCACCGCGGGCCTGCGCCCGCCGACCGGCCTGGTCACCGAGACGCCCGCCTTCGCCGGCAGCGGCCTGCCCGCCCTGTCCTCCCTCGTCTTCGGCGGCCACGACACCACGGACTGCCCCCTGCCCAAACGCGCCGAACAGCTCGCCGACGGAGGCGTCCTCCCGCCCGGCCTGCCCGCTGCCGTGGCGGCCGAACTCACCACCGCCGACCAGGAGATCAGGACCGGCGGCCCGCTCCCCGGCGACACCCGGGACGAGGAACAGCTGATCGCCGCCTTCGCCGCCGACATCCAGGACTTCGTACGACGGCACGGTCTGGCCCGCGCGGTCGTGGTGAACGTCGCCTCCACCGAACCGGCCCCCACCGGCCCCGTACTCCCGCCCAGCTCGCTCTACGCGGCCGCCGCCCTGCGCGCCGGCTGCCCCTACGTCAACTTCACTCCCTCCACGGGACTGCACCACCCGGCCCTCGCCCCGCTCGCCGCGGCCGGCGGACTGCCGTACGCGGGCCGCGACGGCAAGACCGGCCAGACCCTGCTCCGCTCGGTCCTCGGCCCCATGTTCGCCCAGCGGGCCCTGGACGTCCGCGCCTGGTCCGGCACCAACCTCCTCGGCGGCGGAGACGGCGCCTCACTCGCCGACCCGGCCGCCGCCGCGGCCAAGAACGCCGGCAAGGCACGCGTCCTCACCGACACCCTCGGCACCACCCCCGAGGGCGAGGTCCACATCGACGACGTGCCCGCGCTCGGCGACTGGAAGACCGCCTGGGACCACATCGCCTTCGACGGCTTCCTCGGCACCCGCATGATCCTCCAGACCACCTGGCAGGGCTGCGACTCCGCCCTCGCCGCACCCCTGGTTCTCGACCTGGCCCGCCTCACCGCCCGCGCCCACGAGACCGGCCGCACCGGCCCACTCACCGAACTCGCCTTCTACTTCAAGGATCCGATGGGCGAAGCGCCGTCGGCACTGGGGGACCAGTACACGGAACTGCTCCGGTTCGCGAGGCGGCTGGGGGAGGAGCGGTGAGCCGTCCGCGCGCCTGGGCCGAACTCCTGCGTCTGCCCGCCCTGTTCACCGTCCCCGGGGACGCCCTCGCCGGAGCGGCTGCTGTCTCCGTCCGCCCGGGCCGCCACACCCTGCTCGCCGTCGGCTGTTCGCTGTGCCTGTACGAGGCGGGGATGGCCCTCAACGACTGGGCGGACCGCGCGGAGGACGCCGTCGAGCGCCCGCATCGGCCGATCCCCTCCGGCAGGGTCAGCCCTGCCGCCGCCCTCGCCGCCGCCTGCGCCTTCACGGCCGGCGGACTCGCCCTCGCCGCGCGTGCGGGGCGTTCGGCGCTGGCGGTCGCGGTGCCGCTCGCGGCGACCGTGTGGTCGTACGACCTGGTCCTGAAGCGCACGGCCGCGGGGCCCGCCGCGATGGCCGCCGCCCGTGGTCTCGATCTGCTCCTCGGTGCCGCGGCCGCCGGCGGCCGCGTTCGCCCGGCCCTACGCCCGGCGGCGCTGCTCGGCAGCCACACCCTCGCGGTCACCGCCGTCTCCCGGCAGGAGACCCGCGACGGATCCCCGCTCGCCCCGCTCGCGGCACTGACCGCCACGGCCGCCCTGACCCGGCTGCTGCCGGGCCGCACGGCCGGCTTCCTGCCCACCGCCCTCGCCCTCACCTACGCCACGACCACGACCCGCCCCTATGCCCATGCCGCTCTCAACCCCTCACCCCCACTGACCCAACGCGCCGTCGGCGCCGGCATCGGCGCCACGATCCCCCTGCAGGCAGCACTCGCCGCCCGCTCCGGGGCCACCCGCACCGCGCTCGGCACGGTCGCCCTCACCGCGCTCGCCCGGCGGTTCGCGAGGCGGGTGAGCATCACATGACCGCCCCGCGTCACATGACCGCCCCGCGTCACATGACCGCCGAGCGTCACATGGCCGCCCCCGAGCCCGCCCTCCGCTTCGGCTACGGCACCAACGGTCTCGCCGACCTGCGCCTCGACGACGCCCTCGGCCTGCTCGCCGACCTCGGCTACGACGGCGTCGGTCTGACCTTCGACCACATGCACCTCGACCCGCTCGCCGCCGACCTCGCCGCCCGCACCCGGCGGGTCGCCCGTCGGCTGGACGCGCTCGGGCTCGGCGTCACGGTGGAGACCGGCGCCCGTTACGTGCTCGACCCGCGCCGCAAGCACGGGCCGTCGCTGCTCGACCCGGACCCGGAGGCCCGCGCCCGCCGCGTGGACCTGCTGCTGCGGGCGGTGCGGGTGGGCGTCGACCTCGGCGCTCACGCGGTGCACTGCTTCAGCGGGGCCGTCCCGGCGGGCGCGGACCCGGCCACGGCCTGGCCCCGGCTCGCCGAGGCCCTCGCGCCGGTCCTGGAGGCCGCCACCGACGCAGGTCTCCCCCTCGCGATCGAGCCCGAACCCGGTCATCTCCTGGCCACCCTCGCCGACTTCCACCATCTGCGCCGCCTCCTCGGCGACCCGCCCGCCCTGGGGCTCACCCTCGACATCGGCCACTGCCAGTGCCTCGAACCGCTCCCGCCCGCCGACTGCGTGCGCGCCGCCGCGCCCTGGCTGCGGCACGTCCAGATCGAGGACATGCGGCGTGGCGTCCACGACCATCTGCCGTTCGGGGACGGCGAGATCGACTTCCCGCCCGTCCTCGCGGCCCTCGCCGCGACCGGCTACCGCGGCCTGACCGTCGTCGAACTGCCCCGCCACTCGCACGCCGGCCCCCAGCACGCCGAGACCTCCCTGCCGTTCCTCCGCCGCGCGGCCACCGGAAGCCGGGGGACCGGAACGCCGGCCGCCGGAGCCCCGGCCACCGGCATCCCCGCCGTCGTGTCAGAAGGGAGCACTCCATGACGCACCCCGTGACGCACCCGCCCGTCGCCGAGACCGCTCCGGACGCCCTGCGCGAGCACCTGGACGCCCACCTCGGCGCGGCCGCCCGCGCCTGGTTCCACCAGGCCCTGGACGAGGCCGCCGCCCACCCCGGCGGGCACGGGCCGATCTCCGTGTGGGAGCTGCGCCTGGCCGAGGCCGGCCGCCGCTGCGGCAGCGGGCACGCCGACGCCGCCCGCGTCGTCATCCTGCACGCGGCCCGCGCCGACACGGCCGCCCTCACCCGCGTCTACCAGCAGGGCACGGCCGCCGAACGCCGCGCCGTCCTGCACGCCCTGCCCCACCTCGTCCCCGGCCCCGACGCGATCCCCCTGGTCGAGGACGCCCTGCGCACCAACGACACCCGCCTGATCACCGCCGGCCTCGGCCCCTACGCCGCCCGCCACCTCGACGCCCACGCCTGGCGGCACGCCGTACTGAAGTGCCTGTTCACCGGCGTGCCCGTCGACACGGTCGCCGGCCTCGAAGAGCGGGCGCACGGCGATGCCGAACTCGCCCGCATGCTCGCCGACTTCGCCGCCGAACGCACCGCCGCCGGCCGGCCCGTGCCCAGCGGACTGCACCGCGTCCTGGCCCTGGCCACCACGCAGCCCAGCGAGGAGTCCTGATGCGCCTGTTCGACCCCCACATCCACATGACCTCCCGCACCACCGACGACTACGAGGCCATGCGCGCCGCCGACATCCGTGCCGTCGTGGAGCCGTCGTTCTGGCTCGGCCAGCCCCGCACCTCGCCCGCCTCCTTCCTGGACTACTTCGACTCCCTCCTCGGCTGGGAACCCTTCCGCGCCGCCCAGCACGGCATCGCCCACCACTGCACGCTCGCCCTCAACCCCAAGGAGGCGAACGACCCCCGCTGCCTGCCGGTCCTGGACGAACTGCCCCGCTACCTGATCAAGGACCAGGTCGTCGCCGTGGGCGAGATCGGCTACGACTCCATGACCCCGGCCGAGGACACGGCACTCGCCGCGCAGCTCCAGCTCGCCGCCGACCACGGCCTGCCCGCCCTCGTGCACACCCCGCACCGCGACAAGCTCGCCGGTCTGCGCCGCACCCTGGACGTCGTCCGCGAGTCCGCACTGCCTGTGGAGCGGGTCCTGGTGGACCACCTCAACGAGACGACCGTGAAGGAGGCCAAGGCCAGCGGCTGCTGGCTGGGCTTCTCCGTCTACCCCGACACCAAGATGGACGAGCGCCGGATGGTGGAGATCCTGCGCGCCTACGGTCCCGAGCGGGTGCTGGTGAACTCCGCCGCCGACTGGGGCCGCAGCGACCCGCTGAAGACCCGCCGGGTGGCCGACCTGATGCTGACGGAGGGCTTCACCGAGGACGACGTCGACCGGGTGCTGTGGCGCAACCCGGTCGCCTTCTACGGGCTCAGCGGCCGCCTGGACCTGGAGGTCGCCCCGCCCGGTGCCACGCACGAGGGCAACTCCCTGCTGCGCGGCGGGGAGTGAGCGATGCGCTTCCGCCACCGAGACGGTACGACCGTCCACCTCGCCTACTGCACCAACGTCCACCCCGCCGAGTCCCTCGACGGCGTCCTCGCCCAGCTGGGCGGCCACTGCGAACCGGTGCGCCGCCTGCTCGGCCGCGACCGTCTCGGCATCGGCCTGTGGCTCGCCCGCGACGCCGCCCGCACCCTGGACACCGACCCCGTCGCGCTGCGCGGACTGCGCCGCGAACTGGACCGGCGCGGCCTGGAGGTCGTCACCCTCAACGGCTTCCCGTACGAGGGATTCGGCGCCGACGAGGTCAAGTACCGCGTGTACCGGCCCGACTGGGCCGACCCGGAGCGCCTGGAGTACACCACCGCCCTGGCCCGGATCCTGGCCGCGCTGCTGCCCGACGACGTCACCGAGGGCAGCGTCTCCACCCTGCCGCTCGGCTGGCGCACCGCCTGGAGCGCCGAGCGCGCCCGCGCCGGGCACCAGGCCCTGCTGACCCTCGCCGAGCGCCTCGACGCACTGGCGGAGCTGACCGGCCGCTCGATCCGGGTCGGCCTGGAGCCGGAACCCGGCTGCACGGTGGAGACCACCACCGACGCCCTCGCCCCGCTCACCGACCTCGGCCATCCGCGCATCGGCGTCTGCGTGGACACGTGCCACCTCGCCACGTCCTTCGAGGAGCCCGAGGCCGCCCTGGACGCGCTGGCCGAGGCCCGGATCCCGGTCGTCAAGTCCCAGCTGTCCGCCGCCCTGCACGCCGAACACCCCGGCCGGCCGGAGGTCCGAGCGGCCCTCGCCGCCTTCGCCGAACCCCGCTTCCTGCACCAGACCCGCACACTCACCCCGACCGGCCTGCACGGCACCGACGACCTCCCCGCGGCCCTCTCCGGGGACGCCGTACCCGAGGCCCCGGAACGGGCGACCCTCCCCACCTCCGCACCCTGGCGCGCCCACTTCCACGTCCCGCTGCACGCGACCCCCGCCGCGCCGCTCACCTCCACGCTCCCGGTGCTGCGCCGCGCCCTGGCCCGGCTCGTCGGCGGTCCGAGTCCGCTCACCCGCCACCTGGAGGTCGAGACCTACACCTGGCAGGCGCTGCCGCCCGCGCTGCGGCCGCGGGGCCGCGACCGGCTCAGCGAAGGAATCGCCGCCGAACTCGCCCTCGCCCGCGACCTGTTGACCGACCTCGGCCTGAAGGAGCTGCCATGACCGGTCCCGTCGGACCCACCCCGCTCCTCGTCCTCGACGTGGTCGGCCTCACCCCACGGCTCCTGGACCACATGCCCCACCTCACGTCCCTGGCCGCATCCGGTTCCCTGGCCCACCTGGGCACGGTCCTGCCCGCCGTCACCTGCGCCGCCCAGTCCACCTTCCTGACCGGCACGCTGCCCGCCGAGCACGGCATCGTCGGCAACGGCTGGTACTTCCGCGAACTCGGAGACGTCCTGCTGTGGCGCCAGCACAACGGCCTGGTCGCCGGCGACAAGCTGTGGGACGCGGCCCGCCGCGCCCATCCCGGCTACACGGTCGCCAACATCTGCTGGTGGTACGCCATGGGCGCCGACACGGACATCACCGTCACCCCGCGCCCCGTCTACTACGCCGACGGCCGCAAGGAACCCGACTGCTACACCCGGCCGCCCGCCCTGCACGACGAACTCACCGAGAAGTTCGGCACGTTCCCGCTCTTCCGCTTCTGGGGTCCGGGCGCCGACCTGGTCTCCAGCCGGTGGATCATCGACGCCACCCGCCACATCCTCCACACCCGCCGACCCGACCTGACGCTCTGCTATCTCCCGCACCTCGACTACGACCTGCAGCGGTACGGCCCCGACGACCCGCGCTCCCTGAAGGCGGCCGCCGACCTCGACGCGGCGCTGGCCCCGCTGCTGGACGACGCCCGGGCCCAGGGCCGTACGGTCGTCGCCCTGTCCGAGTACGGCATCACCCGGGTGAGCCGACCCGTCGACATCAACCGCGCCTTGCGCCGCGCCGGCCTGCTGGAGGTGCACACGCAGGACGGCATGGAGTACCTCGACCCGATGGCGTCGCGTGCCTTCGCCGTCGCCGACCACCAGATCGCCCACGTCTACGTCCGCCGTCCCGAGGACCTCGCCGCCACCCGCGCCGCCCTCGACGGACTGCCCGGCATCGAGCAACTCCTGGACGACGCGGGCAAGAAGGCGCATCACCTGGACCACCCGCGCTCCGGCGAACTCGTCGCGGTCGCGGAGGCCGACGCCTGGTTCACGTACTACTACTGGCTGGACGACGCCCGCGCCCCCGACTTCGCGCGCCTGGTCGAGATCCACCGCAAGCCCGGCTACGACCCGGTCGAGCTGTTCATGGATCCGCTCGACCCCTATGTGAAGGTCAAGGCCGCCACCGCGCTGGCCCGCAAGAAGCTCGGGCTGCGCTACCGCATGGCGGTCGTCCCCCTCGACCCCACCCCGATCCGCGGCAGCCACGGCCGCCTGCCCACGAGCGACGACGACGGTCCGCTCCTGCTGTGCTCCACCCCCCGCGCCGTCGGCGACCGCATCGCGGCCACCGACGTGAAGTCACTCCTGCTCGACCTCGCCGGTCTCGGCACCGACACCCGTACGAAGGAAGGCACCCGTGAATCACACGCATGACACCGACGACCAGCTGCGCCGCAGCCTCGGCATCGGCCGCCGCCGCTTCCTGAGCACCTGCACGGCCGTCGCGGCCGGCGCGATCGCCGCGCCCGTCCTCGGCGCCGGCCCCGTCCACGCCGCCGCGCAGCCGGCGGCGGCCGACGGCACCGGCACGGGCCAGGCGCTCGTGCCCGCGGACAAGCGCGGCATCATCCTCTACACGGTCCGCGACGCCACCGGCCGCGACCCGCTGTCCACCACCCTGCCCTCCGGCTTCCGCGCCGTCTTCGAGCAGCTCGCCCGCTTCGGCTACCGCCAGGTCGAGTTCGCCGGCTACGGCCAGCACCCGAACGCACCCGGCGGCGCCAGCCTGGAGTCCGTCGAGGGCGCCAGGCTGCTGCGCCGCTGGCTGGACGACAACGGGCTGCGCGCCCAGGGCAACCACGGCTTCATTCCCGGCTCCTGGCCGCTGACCAGCACCGACCTGGACACCTTCAAGAAGCACCTGGAGATCGCGAACATCCTCGGCATGGCCCACATGGGCACCGGCGGCGACCCCACCAGCAGCTCGTACAAGGCCGACTGGGACGTGGCCGCCGACAAGTGGCACGCGCTCGGCGAGATCGCCCGCGGCGCCGGCCTCAAGCTCTACACCCACAACCACGACGCGGCCTACGGATTCCTCCTGGACGGCGGCCCCCTGGACGCCCAGGGTCGCCCGACCCGCAGCTCCGGCATCCGCAAGCTGGAGTACTTCCTGTCCGTCACCGACCCGAAGCTGATCTGGCTGGAGATGGACATCTTCTGGGCCCACGTCGCCCAGTACAAGTTCCGCACCTACACCGCCCACGACGGCTCCACGCAGACCAACGTCTTCGACCCCGCCGGCCTGGTGACCCGGCACAACCTGCGCTACCCGCTGTTCCACGCCAAGGACGGCGTCGTCAACAACACCAACGGAATGGGCTACGACATGGTCCCGTTCGGCACCGGCGTCATCGACTACCGCACGTTCTTCTCCCGCGTGGGCCACCGCAACTACCACAACCCGATGGTCGAGCAGGACAACGCCCCGAGCGCCACCAACCCCGCCCAGTCCCTCGAACACGCGGCGATCGGCTACCGCAACCTGGCCGACCTGCGCCGCTAGCGCGGACACCGAGAGCGGGCCTCCCCGAGCCGTGCGGGGAGGCCCCGTCCGTCACCGGCGCGAACCCCCTCTGTCGGGGCCGCGCCCCCGGCCTTACACTGCCGATCCGCAGTATTTCGGGGGTAGTTGACGGGGGGAGCCCATCATGTCCGGAAATCCGTACGGTCCCGCTCAGGGCTTCCCGGTACCGCCGATGCCCTCGGCCCCGCCGCCCGCGCCGCCGGACGGCCTGCGGGCGGCCGCCGTCGCCGTGCTCAACCTGAGCGGACTCGGCCTCGGATACGCGCTGCTGCGCAGATGGGTCCTGACGGCCGCCTGCTGGGCGGCGACCGTCGTCCTGCTCCTCGTCGCCCTGCCCGCCGACGCCGACGGCGTCCCGGGGGCCGCGCTGGCCGTCTACGCCCTGTTCGTGCTGCTGGCCGCCGTCCACGGCGCGATCACCGGACTGCGCACCCGGCTCTCCTGGCCGGGCAGAGCGCCCCTCGCCCTCCTGCTGGGTGTGGTGCTGCTGGCCGTACCCGCGGGAGGCGTGGTGTGGTACGACGACGCGCACGAGGAGGCCGTGCAGCAGGCGCTCCTCGATCGCCTCGACAAGGCCGACCAACTGGTGGCGAAGGCCGGCCGGCACCGGTTCGCGAGCGCCCAGGACGACTACCGCACGGCCCTGGAGACCTACCGGGAACTCGCCGTCGACCACACCGGCTCCCGCGCCGCCGACCAGGTGCCCGACCGCATGCGGACCTACTACAGCACCGTCGGCGCGGCCTACGGCCACAAGGAGTACTGCGACGCCATCGAGCCGCTGAAGTTCCTGCGCACGGTGCCCCGCACCATGCCGAAGAAGCACCTCGGTTCGCTGACGCGTTGGCCCGACGACCGGCTCGCGACCTCGCTGTACGAGTGCGGCTCGGCCGGTCTGTCGGGTGGTGAGGCGGACTGGGTCACGCGCTTCGGCGACCTGCTGAACACCTTCCCGCAGTCCGAGTCCGCGGCCAAGGTCGCCCCCGCCGTGGACGCGGCGGTGAAGAAGGCCGAGAAGGGCGTCAACGGCGGGCAGCCGTGCACCGCTGTCCAGCAGTTGCGTGATCTCGACACCCGGATAACCGACCTGTCGGGGTCGGCCGCGAGCGCCGGGGACGACCTCGTGAAGTCCGCCGACCGGGCCGGCCGGAGCGGCGACGCGGGGGAGTACGCCTGCGGCGTCGACCAGTACAAGGACGGCGACTTCGACGCGGCCCAGAAGACCATGGAGCAGTACGTCTCCGACAACAGGAACGGGAAGAACCGGGATCGCGCCAAGAAGATCGCCATCGGCGCCGAGGTGGCCCAGACCCTCCCGGCCGCCGGCAAGAAGCTGCCCACCACCGCCTCCGGCGGCAGCATCTCCGTCACGGTCAAGAACGACAGCCCCGACGACGTGACCGTGCTCTACACCGGCCCGGTCACCGGCAGCTTCACCCTCAAGGGCTGCGGCAGCTGCAAGGCGTACTCGTTCGCCGAAACCCTCAGGATCGGCTTCAAACCCTGCAGCAGCGGCAGGAACTACCCCCAGCGGACGCTCAGTCTCCCCGTCGGCACCACCTACTTCGTGCACAAGCCGCACCGCGGCAGCTCCGCCACGCCCGCCTCGGACACCGCCAAACTGCGGTCCGGCTACATCTACACGGAGTGCGCCTACACGACACGGACACTCGGCTCCAGCTACTGAGCGGCCCACCGCTCGCCGTGCGGTTCGAGCGGCCGGCGTGGGCCGAGGTCGCCGCTCAACTCGGCCTGCCGGCCTCCGAGGTGGAGCCGGTCCTCCAAGCCCTGCTGGACAAACAGTGCATAAGCCGCACGTCTGGGTATTACGTACCCACGCCGTCGGACGGCCAGGCGGAGCTGGAGCGCGCGCGGGCGGCCGTTGCCCAGCTGGCCGAGGAGTACCGCAGCAGCGCGCTGCTGCGCGATTCCGCGCAGCTGGTCGAGGTGCTGACGGGCGCGGAGGCGATCCGGCAGCAGGCGCTGCGTCTCCAGCGCGAAGCCCGGGACGAGACGGCTGGCTGGACGACGATGCCGGGGGCCTTGCCTACGACGACGACGGCAGACCCCCGGCACCTGCCCTGGTTACCGGCTGAGGCCGTTCAGGGCGATCCGGAACACACCGCTGCCGCCGGTGCCCGCGAACAGCCACTGGCCGTCGGGCGAGACCAGGATCGAGCGCACGTCGTGGTCGGGCAGGTCGGTGGTGACGTCGGTGAAGTGGGCGCCGCCGTCCACGCTGCGGACCACTCCCTGACCAGGGGCGCCCATCACGTCGTTGGATGCGGCGAACACCGTTCCGTCCGGGGCGAAGACCACGTCGTCGTAGGTCGCCGCCGGGTATCCGTCGGCGTCACTGAACGAGGCACCGCCGTCATGGCTGACCTTGAGCATGTTCTCGCCCGCGACCACGATGTGATCGGGGTCCCGGGGGTCGACGGCGACCCGCTCGACAGCCCCGCTGAGCACCTGGTCCGCGGTCGCGCCGGAGTCCTTGCTCAGGTAGAGCCCGGAGATGTCGCCGATCCACAGCGAACCGTCGGCGCGGGGATCGACGGCGACGGAGCGGACGCCCCGCAACCCCGGAATGAAGTTCTTCTGCAGGGTCCGGCCGCCGTCCGTACTGGTGTACAGACCGCTGGACAGGCCGTAGGCCCCGACGTAGAGGTGCGACGGGTCGCGGGGGTCGACGGCGATGGAGCGGGTCGCCCCGTCCACGAAGGCCGAGTTCAACGGCTGCCAGGTGGCACCGCCGTCGCTGGACCGCTCGAGTGCGATGCAGGCGTCCGGGCACAGGGCCATGCGCGCTCTGATCAGTCCCTTGCCGGGCACGACGGCCAGTGCGCCGATCGAGTTGCCCAGCGTGTCGGGCGACCGCCCGTTCCAGCCCCAGTTCTGGTAGCCGACGGGAAGTGCCTCGGAGAGCACGGTCCGCGAACTGTAGCTGTCCGCGGAGGTACCCGCTATGAGCGCGTGACCCGACACCGCGAGGGCGTCGACCTCGGCGGCGGGCACGCCGATGCGCTGGAAGCGGACCGAGTCGTGCGTGCTGAAGGTTCCCGCGGGTCCCGTGACCACCTGCTCGTTCGGACGGTCCGGGAAACTGCCGAGGTCCGCGTACAGGTCGACCGCCGGCACGGCCTTCGGCCGGGGAGCCCAGGTGCGGCCGCGGTCGGAGCTGACCCACAGGTTCTTGCGCGCGGTGGTGGCGTCCATGGCCGGCTGGAGCGTCTCCACCTGGATCTCACCGTTCGCGGACAGCGCGCTGAAGACCACCCAGTCCGTGCCCCAGGGGCCCGAGAGCGTGCGCCAGCTGCTGCCGTTGTCCGTGGAGACGACCGCGCTGCCGTCAGGGCTCTGATCGGCCACCACGACCCCGTCGCGGGCGGACAGATGCTGCACGTACACGCTTCCCGGAAGCGAGAGCTCCCTGGCCTCCTGAGGCTGCGTCAGCGCGTCCGCGATCACGTAGAGCGAAGAGGTCGTGCCGACGAACAGACGGTCGCCGCTGAGCGCGAGCCGTTGCACATTGCCCGGCGAGCCGGGGAGCAGCGTCCAGTTCGTGCCGTGGTCCTGGCTCTCCCACACGCCCTCCGTTCCGGCGGCGAAGAGCTGGCGCCCCGTGGGGGAGACCACCACGTCGGTGATGTCCGTCGGGCTGTTCAGGACCGTCTGGAAGGTCTTGGCGCCGTCCTCGCTGCGCAGCACCGAACCCAGACCGGTGCCCGGGGCGGTGGCCGCCACCCACACCATGTCGGCGTTGCGGGGATCCGCCGCCAGACGGCGGCCACTGGCATTGCGCGGTCCCAGCCAGCCCGGCGCGCCCCACGTGGCGCCGCGGTCGTCACTGCGGTAGACGCTGTTCCCCGCGTTCGGCAGCACGTACAGCCGGGAAGGCGCGGCCGGCGTGAACGCGAGATGGCCACCGCTGTTGTCGGGGCCCATGGACTGCCAGTCCGCTGTCACCGAGGTCTCCGCGGTGGCCGCCATGCTCGGGTTCGCGGCGGTGGACACGGCGGCGGCCGCGAGGACCGTGCTGAAACTCGTGGCGAGCAATGCTCGTACGAGGGGTTTCGAGTTCATGGAAGCAGCGTTGACCAGCGCTTTGCCGGATGTCACTGCCTGGCGCTGGCCGAAACGCGACACGTCGCATTTTCGTCAACCGGGTCCCGCCCACGCCGGACGTCATCCCTTCGCGTGTCGCACCAGCCATTCCAGCGCGTCCGCCGCGCCGTTCAGGACGGAGATGTGCCCGTCGCCCGGGCTGAGCCGGAACTCCGCGCCGGGACAGCGGCTCGCCAGCCAGGCGCCGTGGCCGCTGGGCACCACCCGGTCCTGGCCACCGTGGAGGAGGAGCAGCGGGGCGGCGATCGCGCCCGGATCGCAGCCCCACGGGCCGACATAGGCGAGGTCGTCGTCGATCAGCCCGCCCGGGTCCGCGGCGACGGCCGGCCCGACGACCTCCTCGAACCATGACCAGGGACCGGCCAGGGCCGCGTGGTCGGCCGGCGTGAACATCTCGGGGTCGTAGCCGGCCTGTGCCTCGTACCGCTCCTTGGCCGCACGGCCCGCCACGGCCGCGGCCAGCGACTCCCGGCAGGGGGCGGCCATGCCCGCGAACCAGTCGAGCCCCTCGGCGCCGAACGGCGCCGGCCCCGACACGGCGAGGGCCCCGAGCACGCGTTCCGGCAGCAGCGCGGCACAGGCCAGGGCGTGCGCCGCGCCACCCGAGTGACCCATCACCGAGAAGCGGTCGATGCCGAGGGCGTCGGCGACGGCGGCGCCGTCGACCGCTGCCGACGCCAGGTCCCGGCCGGCGACCGGGGTCGACCCGCCGTACCCGGGACGGTCGTACGACACCCAGCGGATCCCGAGCCGGTCGGCGGCCGGGAACAGGGGCCGGGGCGGCAAGCCCAGATTGGGCGTGCCGTGATGCCAGAGCACGACCGGCCGGCCGGGGTCACCGGGACCGGAGTCGTACACGTGCAGCCGCCGGCCGTCCGGCAACTCCAGGTCGTTCTCGGTCACATGGGTGGTCGGCATGCGGGGAATCCTTCCGTGGGCACCGAGGGGCTGCCGCGGACCGGGGCAACCCGGGGTACCGACCGGCGACAGCCACGGAACTCATCGCCGTTCGACGATGTTCTGCACGGCCCGGCTCAGGATCAGCACGCCCACGACGATCAGTACCGCCCCGCACGCCTCGGGCAGCAGCCACCAGCCCGTGCGGACCTGTTCCCCGAACAGGGTGATGCCGAGCGTCAGGCTCACCACCGCGTCGCCGATGGTCAGCGCGGGCTGTGCCGCGGCCAGCGGGCCGGCCTGGAGCGCGTTCTCCAGCAGGAGCACGGCGCCGATGCCGGCCAGCGCGAAGCCGTACGTCTGCCAGGACCGCAGGAACGCAAGGAAGCCGTGGTCGGCGAAGGTTCCGGTGGCCGACTTCAGCATCGCGGCGGTGAGGGCGTTGGCGATCGCGGAGCCGGTCGCGAGCAGGGCGGCGCGGCGGGCGGGGGAGTGCCCCTGCCCGGCGAGGAGGACGGCCGCGGCGATCGCCCCGAGACACAGGACGAGCGCCGGGATCCAGCGCGCCAGGGAGGCCTGGTCCCTGGCCCCGTAGGGGGCGGCCGCGACGAGCAGGACGGCCAGGCCCGCCACCACGGCCGCGACACCCCACCAGCCGTAGCCGGGCATACGCCGGTGCATGATCGGGCCCGCGACCAGCAGGGCGAAGGGCAGTTCGAGGATGAAGAGCGGCTGGACCAGCGCGAGCGGCCCGTTGACCAGGGCCAGGCTCTGGAACAGCGCGGCGCCGGTCACCCCGGCCATGCCCAGCACCCAGGCGGGCCGGCGCACCAGCTCCGCCAGCAGCCGGATGCCGCCGCGACTGCTGGCGGAGGCCGCCTTGCGCTGGAACGCCGTCCCCACGGCGTTGCTCGCCGCACCCGCGACGGCGAACGCCGCCGCCAGTTCGATCACGACCCTCTCCCGCCTCCGGGCACCCCTTCCGCAGGAGCATCGGGCACCCTCGGCCTACGCGGGCCCCCGCCATCCCGCCGCCGGGCGGCACCTCACCCGAATGCCTCCGCGCATCCGGCTCGCCCCACACCCTGCTCGACTCACACCCTGCTCGACGTCGCCGTGTCGCCGGACAGCCGCTGGGCGGCGTAGATCGGGATCACCGACAGCAGGACCAGCACGGCGGCGACCACGTTCACCACGGGAGCCTGCTGGGGGCGGGTCATGTTGCCGAAGATCCAGATGGGAAGGGTCTCGATGCCGGGGCCCGCGGTGAAGGTCGTCACGACGATCTCGTCGAAGGACAGAGCGAAGGCGAGCAGCGCCCCGGCCAGCAGCGCGGAGCGGACCAGCGGGAAGGTGACGTCGGCGAAGGCGCGCAACGGGGTCGCGCCGAGGTCCATCGCGGCCTCCTCGTACGTCGCGGACGTACGGCGCAGCCGGGCCACCACGTTGTTGAACACCACGACGATGCAGAAGGTGGCGTGGCCGACGATCACGGTGAACAGTCCGAGCCCCACGCCCAGCGGCGCCAGCACCGTGCTGAACGCGGAGTTGAGGGCGATGCCCGTGACGATGCCGGGCAGCGCGATCGGCAGCACCACGATGAAGGAGACCGTGTCCCGGCCGAAGAACCGGTACCGGGCGACGGCGAACGCGATGAGCGTGCCGAGCACCAGCGCGATCGCGGTCGCGCCCAGGCCCGCCTTCACGGACACCCACAGGGCGTCGCGCGCACCGGAGTTGTCGGCGGCCACCGACCACCAGTGCAGGGTCAGCCCGGGCGGCGGCCAGCTCGCGCTGCGGTCCGGGTTCAGGGAGTTGACGAGGACGAGCAGCAGCGGCACATAGATCACCGCGAAGCCGAGCAGGGCGCCGGCGCGCAGGGCGACGCGCGCGGTGCGGCTGAGATGCATGGCGCTCTCCTCCTACAGGCTGCTCAGGGCGCCCGTGCGACGGATCGCCAGCAGGTACAGGACGATCACGACCACGGGGACGGTGCCGAGAGCGGCCGCCATGGGCAGGTTGAGTTCGATGTTGGAGTACACGAGGTTGCCGATGAGCTGGGTCTTGCCGCCGACGATCTGCACGGTGATGTAGTCGCCGAGGCTGAGCGAGAAGGTGAAGACGGAGCCGGCGGCGACGGACGGCAGCACCAGGGGCAGCACCACCGACCGGAACGTCCGGCCCGCCCGCGCACCGAGGTCCGCGGACGCGTCGAGCAGGTTGTCCGGCAGCTGTTCGAGGGCCGTGTGGATCGGCAGGATCATGTACGGCAGCCACAGGTACGTCAGCGTGAGCACGGTGGCGGGCAGGCCGAAGCCGGGTCCGCTCAGGCCGAACGGCGCGAGCATCCAGTCGGCGAGGCCGCCCTCGGAGAGGATGAGCCGCCAGGCGTACACCTTGACCAGGTAGCTTGCCCACAGCGGTGTCAGGATCGCCACCACGAGCAGCGGACGCCACCGCGGCCGGGCCACCCGCGCGGTGTAGAAGGCCACCGGGAAGGCGATCACGGCGCACAGTACGGTCACCGCGAGCGCCACGCCGATGCTGCGCAGCACCACCTGCCGGAACACCGGCGTCGTCAGCAGCTCGTGGAAGTTGTCCGTCGACCAGACTTTCACCACCTGGGAGGTGAAGGAGTTCGTCGTCCAGAACGCGGAGACGAACAGCACCGTCAGCGAGCCGAGATAGAGGACCGTCAGCCACAGCAGCGGAGCCGTGAGCAGCAGGGTCAGCCGCAGTCGGGGCCTGCGGTGCAGGGCCCCGGCGAGCCGCCGGACGGTTCCCCGTCCGGCGGCGGCCGTCACATCGGTCGTCACGGCTCAGCCCTTGATCTCGGTCCAGGCCTGCACCCACTTCGCGTACGGCACGCACTTGACGTCGGTGCGGCCGTCGAGGCACTGCTCGATGGGCGTGTTCCAGAAGGCGATCTTCTTCCAGTAGCCCTCGTCGGCGGCGTGGTACGTGTCGCAGAAGTTCTTGTCACTGGTCTCGGCGCAGGCCTTGGAGTTGGCCGGGGCCTCCCCGAAGTACTCGGCGACCTGGGCGTTGACCTTGGGCGAGACGATCCAGTCGAGCCACTTGTAGGCGCAGTTGGGATGCTTCGCCTTGGCGGAGACCATCCAGGTGTCCGACCAGCCGGTCGAACCCTCCTTCGGGACGAACGCCTTGACCTTGGCGCCCTCGGAGGCGGCGAGGCTGGCGATGACCTGCCAGGTGGTGCCGACGACCGAGTCGCCGCTCTTGAAGGCCGACACCTCCTTGAGGTAGTCGCTCCAGTACTCGCCGATGTTCGCGTTCTGCTTCTTCAGCAGCGCCACGGCCGCGTCGAACTGCTTCTGGTCGAGCGCGTACGGGTCCTTGATCTTCAGCTCGGGCCTGGTGGCCTTGAGGTAGAGGGCGGCGTCGGCGATGTAGATGGGGGAGTCGTACGCGGTGACATGCCCGTTGTGCTGCGCGGCGTCGTCGAAGACGGCCGACCAGGAGGTGGGCGCGGGGCTCACCTTCTGGGTGTTGTACATCAGCAGGTTGGCGCCCCGGCCGTGCGGGATGCCGTACATCTTGCCCTTCACCGAGTTCCAGGCGCCGTTCTTCAACCCGCCGAAGACGTCCTTGTAGTTGGGGACGAGGTCGGTGTTGACGGGGGCCGCGTCACCCGAGGCGATCAGCCGCAGAGAGGCGTCGCCGGAGGCGGAGACGGCGTCGTACTCGCCGGTCTTCATCAGCTTGACCATCTCGTCCGAGCTGGCGGCGACCTTGGAGTGGACCTGGCAGCCGGTCTGCTTCTCGAAGTCGCTGACCCAGTCGACCTTGGGGTCGTTGGAGCCGTCCTCGACGTAACCGGCCCAGGCGATCAGGTTGACCTGGCCCTCGGTCGTGCCGAGCTTGGTCGGGGCCTTGAGGTCGGGCGGGTTGAGGCCGCCGGCGGAGGTGCCGCCGGAGTCGGAGGAGCCGCAGGCGGCGGCGAGCAGCAGCGCGGCACAACCGGCCGTGGCCCGCAGGGTTCGGGTGAGACGCACGACGTTCTCCAAAGGTGAGGGAGCCTTGCGCGGAGCGGGAGTTGCGGGAATCGCGGGGGACGGGGACGTAGAGGGCGGGGGAGAGGTCAGGACGGGAGCTGGACGGCGTGCCGGCGGTGCCACTGGAGGCGGACCCGGGTGCCGCGGTAGGCGGCGACGTCCTCGGAGGAGGTCTCCAGGTTCTGCTGCAGCGCGGTGAGGCGCCCGCCGCCGTCGAGGTCGACGTGGAAGCGGGTGGCGTCGCCGAGGTAGATCGCCTCGGCCACGGTGCCGGTGGCGGTGGCGTGTTCGGGCTCGTCCGCCTCGGCGGACTCCTTGAGGACCCGGATCTTCTCCGGGCGGATGTTGTACGTGCCCGCTGTGCCGATGAGCCGCCGGGCCGTCTCTCCTTCGAGCAGGTTGGACGTGCCGACGAAGTGCGCGACGAAGGAGGTCGCGGGGCGTTCGTAGATCTCGGCGGGGGTGCCGACCTGGGCGATGCGGCCCTGGTCGAAGACGGCGATGCGGTCGCTCATCGTCAGGGCCTCCTCCTGGTCGTGGGTGACGAACACGAACGTGATGCCCACGTCCCGCTGGATCGCCTTCAGTTCGACCTGCATCTGCTCGCGCAGCTTCAGGTCGAGGGCGCCGAGGGGCTCGTCGAGGAGCAGCACACGGGGACGGCCGACGAGGGCGCGGGCGAGCGCGACACGCTGGCGCTGTCCGCCGGACAGCTGGGCGGGCCGGCGCCGGCCGTATCCCTCCAGCCGGACCTCGGCGAGTGCCTTGCGGGCGCGGACGAGACGCTCGGCCTTCGGCACCTTGCGGACCTTGAGGCCGTAGGCCACGTTCTGTTCGACCGTCATGTGCGGGAACAGGGCGTAGTCCTGGAACACCGTGTGCACGTCCCGCTCGAACGGGGCGAGACCGGTGACCTCCTGTCCGGCGAGTTCGATCCGGCCCGCGGTGGGCGTCTCGAACCCGGCTATGAGCCGCAGGACCGTGGTCTTACCGGAACCGGACGGGCCGAGCATCGAGAAGAACTCCCCGTCCCGGACCTCCAGATCGACCCCGGCCACGGCGGTCGTGTCCCCGAAGGACTTCCGCACGTCCTGGAGCCGGATCGCAATTCCCTCCATGCGGGAACCTTTCTGGCGCGCTCCAACGTTGTGCGCAAACATATGAAGTCATAGTTCAAAGCTCAAGGTCCCGTTAGGGTAAAGCTTGAGTCAACGGACGAGGTGGTGACCGTGATACAGCACGAGAGGGAAGACGGCCCGCGCAGAGTCGTCTTCAGCCCGGTGGACAACCGGGCGCGCGTGGACGCGGTCGTCCGCCGCATCGGCGACGCCATCGAACTCGGCCTCCTCGCCGACGGTGAGCAACTGCCCGGCGAGAGCGAGCTGGCCGGGCAGCTCGGTGTCTCGACGGTCACCCTGCGCGAGGCGCTCATGGCCCTGCGCCAGCAGGGAATGGTCACCACCCGCCGGGGGCGCGGCGGCGGCAGCTTCGTCTCGCTGCCCGCCTTCCCCGCCGACGACCGGCTCAGGGAGAGGCTGCGCGGCTGGAGCACCGAGGAACTGCGCGACCTCGGCGACCACTGGGCCGCTCTGTCCGGCGCCGCCGCCCGCCTCGCCGCCCAGCGCACCGAACCGGCCGACCTCCACCAACTGAACCGCACGGCGGAGGAGTTGACCCACGCCGTAGAGGTGTCCACGCGCAGCCGCCTGTACGGCCGCTTCCACGTCGAACTCGCCGCCGCCGCCCAGTCCGCCCGGCTCACCCGTGAACAGGTCGCGCTGCAGAGCGAGGTGGGCGCACTGCTCTGCCTCGTCCTCGGACGCGACGAATATCGTGAAGAAGTCGCGGACCGTCACCGCGCCGTGATCTCAGCCGTGCAAGATGGGGCCCACGCAACGGCCGGCACGCTGGCCGAGCGGTGCGTCAGGGAGTCGACGGCGCGGCTCGTCGCCGTACGTCTCACCCTCTGACCGCGCCGCGTCCGGTTCCCGTCCGCTGGAGGACACCATAGGCTGGAGCCCCGGGCAGGTCGCCGCGGCGACCGCGACGCTCGACACCGACGCCGAGACCTGGGTGGCCACGCAGGTCGGCGGCGCGCTGGAGGCCGTCTTCGACGCCGTCGCCGCCACCCGCGCCGACACGACGGCCCTGCTCGCGAAGGTCACCGCCGAAGGCCGACGCCCGGCGAGCGCCGACCTGGCCGCGCTCCGCCCCGGACTGCACCTGCGGCTGACCCGCCAGGAACTCGTCTCCGGCGTCGGCTTCGTGGCGTCCCCCGGACTGCTCGCCGACGTGCCGGCCTGGCTGGAGTGGTGGCAGTCGACCGCCGACGGCGACGTACGGCCCCTGCTGCTCGACCTCGACCCCGGGCAGTCCGCGTACTCGGACTACACACACTGGGACTGGTTCGCCTTGCCCCGCGACACCGGGCGCCGCGCCGTGGCCGGACCGTACGTCGACTACCTCTGCTCCGACGAGTACAGCCTTACGCTGTCCGCACCGGTCGAGATCGAGGGGCGGTTCGCCGGGGTGGCCGCCGCCGACGTGTACCTGCGGCACTTCGAAGCGGCCGTCCTGCCCCTGCTGCGGCGGCTTGCCCGCCCCGCGTACCTGGTCAACGCCCGGGGCCGGGTGGCCGCGTCCGCCGACCCCGCGCACCTGGCCGGCTCGCTCACCAAGGGCCCGGACTTCGGCGAGCTGCTCACCGGGGGGACGCCCGGCGAGCACGACGGACTGCGCCTCGTGCCCTGCCACGGCATCCCGCTCGTCCTCGTGCTGGCCGCGGACTGACGGGCGGGGCGCGCGGAGCGCCGCACCCGGACGGGTCATTCCGGCGGCCGGGTACGGGCGGACACGCATGGCCGGGCGTGAGCCGGTGAGACATCCGGCATGCCCGAACCGACACCGGACGGCCCGCTGCCGCCGTCACCGGACAACGGGTTCCCGCCGTCACCGGACAACCCGCTCCCGTCGACTCGGGACAACCGGTTCCCCGCTCCGCGCACTCCGTCCGCCGACGACGTGGTGTTCACCGCCGATTTCACGTCCGAGCGGCAGTGGGTCGCGGGTCGCTCCTGGGCGTATCCCGACGGCGGGCCGGTGAACCCGGACGACGACAAGCTGGACTTCCTGGTGCGGCGGCAGTTACGTCCGTGATGACGCCCGGGCGTTACCACCCGGCCGAGGGGTTGGCTCAGCCGGCCTTCCAGCCCGGGACCGTGGGCAGGACGCGCTCGGCGATGCGGTACAGGGCCGCCTCGTCGGGCGTGACGTCGTCCTGGCGCCAGATGGCGATCTCGAACGAGCGGCCGCCGTCCTTCCTGTCCGCGGCGACCAGCAGATGGTGGGCGACGCCACCGGTGCCGACGTTTCCGGCCTTGCCGCTGCCGAGGTTGAGGTTGAAGGCGAGGGTGTGGTCCGAGTAGAGGACCGCGGGGTGACCGAGGACCTTCTTCGACTGCGCGGACGGGCCGAGGAGTCCGGCCATGTCGGAGACCGGCAGATCGTCCTCCGTCGCCTCGAGTTTCACGGAGTACGTCTTCGTGTCGACCTGCGCCTGGGGTGTCGGGGTCTTGCTGCCGTCGGCGCCGACGATCTCGCTCTCGGAGCCGTAGGCGGTCTCGGCCTGCTCCTGCGGTACCCCGAGAAGCGCCGGCAGGTCCGCGCGGTTCAGTGCCGTACACAGCCGCTGTGCCGACACGCGCTTGGACACCCGCTTGTCGTGGCTGGGCGAGCACGTGGCCGGCCCCGTGTCCACCGAGCTTCCCTGAACCTCGTCCAGAGCCCACAGTCCGCCCAGAGTGCCCACCACCGCCACCACCGCGGCGACTGCCTGGACGCCCGGTCTGTGGCGCCTCTCGGACGCCGAATCGACGACCATGTCCCCCCACCCAGTTGATTCTTCAGTTGACTCTTCAGTCGGTTCTTCGATCTGGTGTTCCCCCGAACACTGCGGGAGGAGCCTAACCGTTGATCGTTCCGTCCGGCATCCGCAATCCGCGGGCGGGCGCGGTCAGTCGACCGGCCAGGTGTGGACCGGGGCGTTGAGATGCATGTAGTCGATGTACAGCTGCGTCATCCGCCGCAGCGCCTCGTGCCGTCCCGCGTGCGTGGAGCCGGCGATGTGGTGGAACATCTCCTTCTGCCACACCGCGCCGTTGCGGGCGGTGACACAGCGCTGCTCGATGACGCCGAGCAGCGGCTCCCGCCAGGCGTCGTCCATGCCCGAGTGCTCCAGCCCGCGATGCGCCAGCGGCAGCAGCCTGCGCAACACCAGTTCCGGCGCCGGGACCTCGCCCATCCCCGGCCAGTACAGGAGCGCCTCGATGCCGTGCCGTGCCGCCGTGTGCAGGTTCTCCTCGGCCGCGGCGAACGACATCCGCGACCACACCGGCCGGTCCTCCTCGACCAGGGCGCGCGTGAGGCCGTAGTAGAAGGCGCCGTTGGCCAGGGTGTCGGCGACGGTCGGGCCCGCCGGCAGCACCCGGTTCTCGATGCGGACGTGCGGCCGGTCCTGGGAGATCGCGTACACCGGTCGGTTCCAGCGGTAGATCGTGCCGTTGTGCAGGGTCAGTTCGGCCAGGTCGGGGATGTCCCCGCGATCCAGCGTCTCCGCGGGATCCTGCTCCTCGCACAGCGGCAGCAGGGCCGGGAAGTAGCGCAGGTTCTCCTCGAACAGGTCGAAGACGCTGTTGATCCACCGCTCCCCGAACCACACCCGGGGCCGCACACCCTGGACCTTGATCTCCTCCGGGCGGGTGTCGGTCGCCTGCTCGAACAGCGGGATTCGGGTCTCGTGCCACAGCTCCTTGCCGAACAGGAACGGTGAGTTGGCGGCCAGTGCCACCTGGATCCCGGCGATCGCCTGCGCCGCGTTCCAGTAGCGGGCGAACTCGTCCGGGGAAACTTGGAGATGGAACTGCGTGCTGGTGCAGGCGGCCTCTGGGGTGATGGTGTCCGCGTACGTCCGCAGCCGGTCGACCCCGTCCACCTCGATCCGCAGATCCTCGCCACGGGCCGCGAAGATCATGTCGTTGAGCAGCCGGTAGCGCGGGTTCTCGGAGAGCGAGTCCTCGCCGATGTCCTCCTGCCGCAGCGTGGGCAGGATGCCGACCATCACCAGATGCGCGCCGACCGACCTGGCGCGCTCCTCCGCGTGGTTCAGCGCGGCACGGATCTCGGCCTCCCAGGCGTCCGGACCGCCCGCCGTCAGCCGGCGCGGCGGCACGTTGATCTCCAGGTTGAACCGGCCCAGCTCGGTCGACCAGGCGGGGTCCGCGATCGCCTCCAGCACATCCGTGTTGCGCATGGCCGGTTCCGCCTCGGCGTCGACCAGGTTCAGCTCGATCTCCAGCCCCACCTGGGGCCGTTCGGCCTCGAACCGCGCCTCGCGCAGCATCAGCGCGAACGCGTCCAGGCACTCGTGCATCTTGATCCGGTACCGGCGGCGGTCCTCGCGGGTGAAGACGAGCGCCGGGACGTCGCGCCCCATCGGCCCTCCTGGATCCCCCTCCTCGGAACACCTCTCCACCCAGCGTCGCACCACCGGACGAACCCCACCAAGCGGGAGCGCGCACCCAAGGGCCCCTGCCCGTGCGGCTCCAGACGCGTGTGGCCGCCCACCGGACCCGTCCGACTCACCGGCCCCGTGCCACCGCGGCCGCGGCTACAGGGCCCGCGCGACCAGCAGCGCGACGTCGTCGTGGTCTTCGGGGTGGCGCAGCCCGTGCAGCAGCAGGTCGCAGGTCTGCTCCAGCGGCCGGCCGGGCTGGTCCAGGAAGCCGAGGAGGGTGTTGAGGCGGTCGTCGATGGCGTGGTGCCGGGTCTCCACCAGGCCGTCGGTGTAGAGAACCAGCAGATCGCCGGGGTTCAGCTCCGCCGTGCCGGTCTCGAACGGGACGCCTCCCACGCCGAGCGGCGCCGCCGGGGGCAGGTCGAGCAGCACGGCCTCCCGGCCGGGCCGGGCGAGGGCCGGCGGCATGTGTCCCGCGTTGGCGATCGTGCACTGCCCGGTGGCGGGGTCGTACACCGCGTACAGGCAGGTGACGATGTAGTGCTCCAGATCGCAGGTGATCTTGTCCAGGTGCTGCAGCACCGCTTCCGGAGGCAGGTCCAGGTCCGCGTAGGCGCAGGTCGCCGTGCGCAGCCGGCCCATGGTGGCGGCGGCGTCGATGCCGTTGCCCATGACGTCGCCCACCACCAGGGCGGTCTTGTCGCCGGTCAGCGGGATGACGTCGTACCAGTCGCCGCCGACCTCGCTGGTGGTCTGGGCCGGCTGGTAGCGGGAGGCCAGTTCCAGACCCGTGTGCCGCGGTGAGTGCTCGGGCAGCAGGCTGCGCTGCAGGGTCAGCGCGGTGTTCCGCACGCTCTGGAACCAGCGGGCGTTGTCGATGGCCACCGCGGCGCGCCCGGCGAGTTCACTGGCCAGGACGACGTCGTCGTCGTCGAACGGCAGCGGGTTGCGGGTCCGCTTGAGGTCCAGGGCGCCGAGCACCTCGCCGTGGGCGATCAGCGGCACGGCGAGGTACGAGTGCACGCCCGCCCGCGCCAGGAGGTCGCCCGCCTCGGCGTTCCGGGCGATGCGCGGCAGATCATTGTCGCTGACGTGGCGCACCAGGACCGGGCGCGCGGTGTGGACGCACAGGGTGACCAGCCGGTCGCCGTCGTAGGCGGCGAGGTCGCCGGGCGGGTCGGCGGCGCGCAGCGCCACCGTGGGGTGGGACGCCCTGAGGGCGAGGGCGCGGAACAGTTCGGGGCCGTTGTCGGGCTTGCGCATACGGCGGCAGGACAGCGCTGCGTCGAGCACGTCCACCGCGACCACGTCCGCGAGCACGGGCGTGGCGATCTCGGCCAGCTCGTGGGCGGTCTGCTCCACCTCCAGCGTGGTGCCGATCCGGGTGGACGCGTCGGCGATGAGGGCGAGGCGCCGCCGGGCCCGGTCCGCCTCGCCCGCCGCCCGGTGCCGTTCGGTGACGTCGACGACCGAGGCGGCGGCGCCCAGGATGCGCCCGTTGGGGTCCTCCAGCCGGTAGAAGGACAGCGACCAGGCGTGCTCGTTGTCGGGGTCGGCCGGGGGATTGCCCACGTGGTACTGGTCGAGCAGCGGCGTGCCGGTGGCGAGCACCTGCCGCAGGGCCGCCTCCACGGTGGTGACGTCCAGGAAGAGCAGGGTCTCCCGCAGTCTGCGGCCGATGTGCTGCTCGGCGGGGACGCCGTCGATGCGCTCCAGCGCCGGGTTGACCAGGAGGTAGCACAGATCGGAGTCCAGGAGCGCGAGGCCGATGGGGGACTGGTTGATCAGCCGCTCGCACAGGGCGAGGTCGGTCTCGACGCGCTGCAGCAGCGTGTGGTCGGCGGCGATGCCCAGGGCGTACACGTCGCCGAGGTCGTCCAGCAGCCGCATGGTGCGGAACTCGGTCAGCCGGCTGGAGCCGTCCTTGTGCCGGACGGGGAAGGCGCCGGCCCAGCCCCGACCGGTCTCCAGCACATCCGTGAACAGACTCACCACGGACTTCAGATGCTCGGGGTGGACCAGCAGCCGGGCCGCGTGCGTACCGAGGGCCTCCTCGGAGGTGTAGCCGAACAGTTCCTCGGCCTGCGGGCTCCAGAAGACGATGCGCCCCTCGGTGTCCAGGGCCACCGCGGCCACGCTGAGCATGTCCAGCAGGCCGGTCGGCCGCGTCCGCATGGCGCCGTGCTCGTCATCGGCCTGGTAGGCGTTGTGGTCGTCATCGGCCCGGTAGGAGTCGACTGCCATCCCGGAACCACCTCCACGGACCGGTCGGCCGCCTGTTCCGGCGCTGCCGGTACGGCTGCGTGTCAACGCTCACGCCTGTTGTCCCTTCCATGCTGCCCCCACCACGGCCTCCCGCCCACTTCAGGGCCCCGGCGAACGCGAGAGGGCCCCGGCGAACGCGACGGGGCCCCGCGAACGCGATCCGGCCGGAACGCTCCCGTCCCGCGCGCGGCCCGGCCCGTGCGAATCCGGCGGACAAGCAGGACGATGGTGCTGTAGAGGAAGGAACAGATGGATTCTGCGCACAACGGATTCGACGAGTCCGCACCCGCCGGGCCCCGGGATCACTTCGACGCGTCCAGCGACGCGGCAGCGCTGATCACGGCACAGGGCCTGGTGGCCGGCTGGACCCGGGCCGCAGAGAAACTCTTCGGCTACGCCGCCACGGACATCGTCGGCCGTTCCGTCACGCGCCTGCTCGCCGAGCCCGAGGACCCGATGCGTGTGGCCGGCATCGCCGAGCACTGCCGCGCCGGAGTCGGGTGGAGCGGCCTCGTCCCCGTACGCCACCGTGACGGGCACCGGATCGACGTCGATCTGCGCGTGTCGGGGCTCTTCCACGTCGCCGGCGAGGAGTGCTTCCTGGTGTCGGCGCACGAGCAGAGCAGGCAGTGGACGGTCGGCGAGTCCGTCGTGGAGGGCTTTCTGAGCCGCGCTCCGGTCGGCATGGCCGTGATGGACCTGGACCTGCGCTATGTGTGGCTGAACGACACGCTGGAGCACTTCGGCGGCGTCCCCCGTGAGCAGCGGCTGGGCCACCGGCTGAGCGAATTGCTGCCCGGACTGCAGACCGACGCCCTCGAAGGGCGGATGCGCAAGGTGCTGGCCACGGGGGAGCCGGTGACGGACTACGAGTACGTCGGCTGGAGTTGGGCCGATCCGCACCGCCAACACGCCTTCTCCACCTCGTTCTTCCCCATGACGGACGCCTGCGGCGCTGTCATCGGGGTCTGTTACATGGTGGCCGACGTCACCGAGCGGTGGAACGCCCGCCAGCTCCTGTCCCTGGTCAACGAGGCCGGTACCAGCATCGGCACGACGCTCGACGTGACGCGCACGGCCCAGGAACTCGCCGACTTCGCCGTCCCCCGCTTCGCCGACTTCGTCATGGTCGACCTCCTGGAACCCGTGCTCGGCACCGGGGGCGACGGAGCCTGGTCGGGCGACGCCGGCCCGGCCGCCGCCAGGCCGAGGATGCGCCGCACCGCGATGCGCTCGGTGCGCGAGGGCTGCCCCGAGGCGGTGGCCCAGATCGGCGACCTGGTCGACTTCGTCCCCCCGCCCCACGACGGCAACCTGCTCGTGCACGGGGACCCCGTCCTCATCCCGGTCCTCGACCCGTCCGACGTCATATGGGTCGCCGCACGGCCAGCGCGGGCGGAGCGCATCCGCGACTACGGCCTGCACTCCCTCATCGCGGTGCCGATGCGGGCCCGCAGCACGGTCCTCGGCCTCACCACGTTCGTCCGCTCGCTCAACCCGGTCTCGTTCGGGCCCGATGACGTCCTGCTGGCCCGGGAGCTGGTGGCGCGCGCGGCGGTCTGTCTCGACAACGCCCGCCGCTACACCCGGGAGCACACCGCGGCGGTCACCCTCCAGCACAGTCTGCTTCCCCACGCCCTGTCGGGCGGCACGGCCCTGGACGTGGCCTCCTCCTACCAGCCCGCGGACCCGACCGGCGGCGTCGGCGGTGACTGGTTCGACGTGATCCCCCTCTCCGGCGCCCGGGTGGGCCTCGTCGTCGGCGACGTGGTGGGCCATGGGATCGCCGCGGCCGCCAGCATGGGCCGGCTGCGCACGGCGGTGCAGACCCTCGCCGACATGGAGCTGCCCCCCGACGAACTGCTCGCCCACCTCGACGACCTCGTGCTGCGGCTGAGCGACGAGGAGGCCGAACGGGACGCGGACTCCCGCGGCATCGCCTTCACCGGCGCGACCTGCCTGTACGCCGTCTACGACCCGGTCACCAGGCGGTGCACCCTGGCCCGGGCCGGCCATCCGCCGCCCGTCGTGGTCGAACCGGACGGCGAGGCCCACTTCCCGGACATCCCCGCCGGGCCGCCGCTCGGACTGGGCGGCATGGGGTTCGAGTCCACCGAGATCGAACTGGCCGAGAACAGCCTGTTCGGGCTCTACACCGACGGCCTGATCGAAGGCCCCGACCGCGACATGGAGGAGGGCATGACCCGGCTCGGCCAGGCCCTGGCCGACAGCGGGGCGGCCGACCTCGCCGCGCTGTGCGCGTCCGCCGTACGGCGGCTCGTGCCCGCGCCGCAGCCCGACGACATCGCCCTCCTGCTGGCCCGCACGCACGCCCTCGGGCCCGACCACGTCGTCTCCTGGGAGGTGCCCGCCGAGCCGGCCGCGGTGGGCCAGGCGCGGGCGGCGGCGACCCGCCAGGTCGAGGAGTGGGGGCTGGGCGAGCTGGCCATGACGACGGAACTCATCGTCAGCGAACTGGTCACCAACGCCATCCGCTACGCCGCCAGGCCCATCCGGCTGCGTCTCCTCCGCGAGGCCAGGCTGACCTGCGAGGTCGCCGACGGCAGCAGCACCGCCCCACGGCTGAGGCATGCCCGCAGCACCGACGAGGGCGGGCGCGGACTCTTCCTGGTCGCCCAGCTCGCCCATCGCTGGGGCGCCCGGTACACCGCCCACGGCAAGATCATCTGGGCCGAGCAGGAACTGCCCTGACCGCGACCCCGTCAGGCCTCCTCGTCGTGGGACGGCGTCCAGTGGTGCTCACAGAACCAGCGGCCCAGCAGCGCGCCCCCGTACACGACGAACCCGACGCCGATCAGCCACGACTCCACCACCAGTACGGTCCCGACCGCGCCGTAGCTCAGCGCGTTGGTGACGATCAGCGGGGTGAAGACGAGGATGGAGAAGGCGCGCAGCCCGGCCAGACCCAGCGTGGTGGCGACGGCGCCGGGCAGCAGGTCGCGCCAGCGGACCTGGCCGCCCAGCAGGAAGCGCTGACCCCACCAGAAGAACAGCAGTGCGCTGAACGTGGACAGCGCGATCCGCGCGAACCCGTGCACCGCCGACTTCGTCTGCACCTCCTGGTACAGGTACGCCATCAGCACCGCCAGCCAGGTCGCCTGCCGCCAGACCCGGTGCCAGGGCCCGGCGGCCAGGCCCCAGATCCGCTCGTAGCCGTTCTGCACGCTGCCCCCGAACGACACCCCGAACAGCGCGAGCATGAGCACACTCCACGCGCTGGTCGTGCCGATGACCTCGCGCGGGGGACTGAAGACGTCGGTCAGGACGTGCGCGGAAGGCCCGGACAGCCCCATGCCGTCCGCCAGCCACGACGCGAAGCCTCCCCGCACCAGCGGATCGGCCGCGGCGACCACGATCAGCAGCGGAGCGAGGGTGACGAGGGCCAGCGTGGCGAACCCCATCGCCCGGTGCAGCAGCTCCAGCTGACGGCCCCGCCGCAGCAGGGCGCCCACAGCGATCCATTCCCACGCGCGGTGGAGGCCGCGCCGCCTATGCTCCACGGTCCCTCCCCTGCTCGCCTGCTCGCCGCACGGGACTCGACGGGTCCTTCCTTACGATGATCGGCCCAAGCGACGTCACGCGCCCGGCCGGAGAGGCCGAAGGCGGGTAGACGGGGCGGGGGAGACGGGTGGGGTGGGGCCGTGCAGGGGGGAGAGAGGTTTCGGCGCCCGGCCGGACGGCCGGGCCGGGTTCAGGCGGGGTAGGGGGCCGCCTCCCGTGCCGAGCGCAGTGCGCCCGCCCACCAGGCCAGCTGGTCGAGCAGGGTCTTGGCGTAGCCGGGCGCCTGCGCGTCGAGCGGACGGCCGTCCTCCCAGGCGGTGAAGTAGTTCGGGAAGGCGAGGCCGTCGCGGATTGTCACCGCGTGCAGCTCGGTCAGCACGTTCTCCAGGTGCAGCACCGCGTGCCGGCCGCCCGCCGCGCCGCCGTAGCTGACGAAGGCCACGGGCTTGGCCGTCCACTGGGTGAAGTGCCAGTCGATGGCCGCCTTCAGGGACGCGGGATAGCTGTGGTTGTACTCCGGCGTGACCACGACGAACGCGTCGGCGCCCGCCAGGGCGGAGGTCAGCCCCGCCATGCCGGCCGGACGCGGATAGTCGTCGCCGGCGAACTTCGGTGACGCGGCGGGCAGGGACAGCGGGACCTCGAAGTGGGCCAGGTCGACGACCTCGACGTCGAAGCCGCCGTGGGCGCGGGCCTGTTCGGCGACCCACGAGGACACGACCGGGCCGATCCGGCCTTCCCGGACGCTGCCCACGATGATCACGAGCTTGTGTGTGTTCTCCATGCCGACCACGATCGTCGGGCCCGCCGCCCGCAACCAGACCGCGCTCAGGCTGGCCCCCGCAGGGCCACCCTGAGACCTCCGCGGCCGCCGGGTCACCCCCCTATGCTCGGGGCATGGGAACGCCGTTGGGGGATTTCGTCCGGGCCACACGCGACAGCATCCAGCCGGATTCGCTGGGCCTCCCGGAGCGCGGCAGGCGCCGGTCGCCGGGACTGCGCCGCGCGGATCTCGCCGCGCGGGCCGGCATCAGCGTCGAGTACCTGACCCGCATCGAACAGGGCCGGGACCGCAACCCCTCCGTGGCGGTGGTGAACGCGCTCGCCGACGCGCTGGCCCTCGGTCCCGAGGAACGCGCCCACCTGCGCTACCTCGCCAAGATCACCGGCGGCGAGTGCGTCGCGCACACCCGTCCCGCCCCACCGCCCCGGCGGGTACGGCCGTCCGTCCTGGACACCGTTCGCCTCCTCGAACCGGGCATCGCCGTGGTGACCAACCGGCTCGGCGACATCCTCGCCCACACCAGCGCGTACGAGGCGGTCACGAGCGGAACGGGCCTGCTCGACACCGACACCCCGAACCTCACCCGCTACGTCTTCACCGACCCGCGCGCCCGGGACCTCTTCCCCGACTGGGACGACATCGCGGACGAGCAGGCCTTCGACCTGTGGCTCGGGCCCAGCCTGGAGAACTCCGAGTGGCTGACCGCCGAACTCGCCTCGGCCTGCGGCCCCGACTTCACCAGGCGCCTGAACCGCCACGTGGTCCCGCGCCGCGGCCCCCTCCGCCTCCACCACCCCACCGGCTGCGAACTGCGTCTCGTGCGCGAGATCCTCGAACTCCCCATGGACGCCCAGCAGTTGATCGTCCTGCTCCCGGCGGACGAGGAGACGGCCGCCGCGGTGGCCGGGCTCCACCGCCGCACGCAGGGCCGGCTCCGGGCGATCTCCTGACCCCGTCCGGCGCGCCGCGTGCCCGTCCGTACCGGGCAGGTGCCCGTGTGGACGGGGAGCACCGGCGCTCACCCCTTGCGGAGACCCGCAGTGCGAGAAGCTCACCCTTCTCGGACCCGCAGGGTTAGAAAAGGGGCGGTAGCGGTTAGAAAAGGGGCATGAGCGCACGTTCCCGCCGTATACGGGCGAGAGCGGCGCCGCAGCCCGGTGGTACCGGGGTATCAGGTCCCTCCCCTGGTCGCGGGCCCTGGCCTTCACCCGGACGCCGCCTCTCACCCTCCCTCAGCGTCCGCACGCTCGCCGCACAGATGTTCGTGCTGCAGGCCCTCATCATGCTGGTACTCGTCGCGGTGGCGGCCACCTCCCTGATCCTGCAGGGCAGCGCCCACGCCGAGCAGAACGCCAGAAACCGCTCCCTGGCCGCGGCGCAGGGGTTCGCGCAGGCGCCGGGTACGGCACTCGCCCTGCAATCGCCCGACCCCACGTCCCTGCTCCAGCCCGGCGCCGAGAGGGCGCGGCGGGCGTCCGGGGTCGACTTCATCACCGTGCTCAGCACGCAGGGGGTGCGGCTCACCGATCCCGTCGTCGGGCTGATCGGCACGCGGACGACCGGCATCGACCGGGCCGCCGCTGGGGAGACGCTCCTCGAGACGTTCCACGGCCGGCCGCATGACGCCGTGCGCGCGGTGGTTCCCGTGACGGACCCGCACGGCCGCGTCGTCGGCATGGTCAGCGCCGGCATCCAGTACAACACGCTGGGACATATGTTCGACCTGCAACTTCCGAAGCTCCTTGGCGCGGCGGCAGTGGCTCTCGCGCTCGCCACCGCCGGGACCGCATTGGTCAGCCGGCGGCTGCTGCGCCAGACCCACGGACTGGGACCGCTCGAGATGACCCGGATGTACGAGCTCCACGACGCCGTGCTGCACGCGGTGCGCGAAGGAGTCCTGATCGTGGACGGCGATGGCCGCCTCCTGCTCGCCAACGACGAGTCACGCCGCCTGCTGGACCTGCCCGAGGGCGCGGACCGGCCCCCGGTCACGGAACTGGGGCTGGGACCCCATCTGACCCGGCTGCTGGTCTCCGAGGAAGCCGTGTCCGACGAGGTCCTCCCGGCCGGCGACCGGCTGCTGGCCGTCAACACACGGCCCATCGCCCCCCACGGCGCCGCCCATGGCGCCCCCCAAGGCCTGGTCGCCACCCTCCGTGACACCACGGAACTGAGAGCGCTGACCGGCCAGGCCGAGGTGGCGCGGGGCCGGCTGAGCTTCCTGTACGAGGCCGGCGTACGCATCGGCACCACGCTCGACGTCCGGCGCACCGCGGAGGAGCTCTCCGAGGTGGCGGTCCCCCGCCTGGCCGACTTCGTCACCGTCGAACTCCTCGAGTCGGTGCTGCGGGGCGAGGAGCCCACGGGCGCCGTGCACCGGATGCGGCGTACCGCGCTGCGCGAATCGCGCTCCGGGCACCCCCTGCAGCCGGTGGGGGACCTGATCCGGTTCGTGGTCGCCGACACACCGATGGTGGCGGCGCTGCACCGCGGCAGGGCCGTCCGGGTCCCGGACCTGAACGCCGCCCAGGACTGGCGGGCCCACGACCCGGAGGGGGCCCGGCAGGCGCTGGAGTACGGCATCCACTCCCTCATCACGGTGCCCCTGCGGGCACGCGGCGTGGTCCTCGGCATGGTCAACTTCTGGCGGGGCACGGGCTCGGCCCGCTTCGAGGAGGAGGACGTCGCGGTCGCCGAGGAACTGGTGGCCCGCGCGGCCGTCGCCATCGACAACGCCCGCCGGTACTCCCGCGAGCACGCCCTCGCCGTGACCCTGCAGCGCAGCCTGCTGCCGATCGGCCTGCCCGACCAGGACGCGCTGGACATCGCCTCGCGCTATCTCCCGGCGCACTCCGGCGTGGGCGGCGACTGGTTCGACGTCATCCCGCTGCCCGGCTTCCGCGTGGCCCTGGTCGTCGGCGACACCGTGGGGCACGGCCTGCACGCCGCGGTGACCATGGGCCGGCTGCGGACCGCCATACTGAACTTCTCCGCGCTGGACCTTCCCCCGGACGAACTGCTCGGCCGGCTCGACGAGATGGTGACCCGCCTCGACACCCAGACCGCCGACGTCCCCGACGACCGCGCACCCCTCACCGGCGCCACCTGCCTCTACGCCGTCTACGACCCCGCGAGCGGCCACTGCACCGTCTCCCGCGCCGGGCACCTCGCCCCCGCCGTGGTGGACCCCGACGGCAGCATGACCTTCCCCGACCTCCCCCTGTCACCGCCCCTGGGCGTGGGCGGGCATCCTTTCGAGGCCGACGAACTGGACCTCGCGGAGGGCACCCGGCTGGTGCTGTTCACCGACGGCCTGATCGAGAGCCGGGGACGGGACATCGACGAGGGCCTGGAACTGCTCCGCGCGGCCGTCGACCGCGCGGGCCCGACACCGGAGGACACCTGCCGCGCCCTCGTCGAGTCCCTGCTGCCCGAGCAGCCCAGCGACGACGTGGCGCTGCTGGTCGCCCGGACCCGGCTGCTCGACCCGTCCCGGATCGCCGTCTGGGACGTACCGTTCGAGGTGACGGCCGTGTCTCAGGTCCGAGCCGAGGTGAACCGCCGGCTGGAGGAGTGGGGGCTGCAGGACTCGGCGTTCACCACCGAGCTGATCCTCAGCGAGCTGCTCACCAACGCCATCCGGTACGGCGTTCCGCCCGTGCGGGTCAGGCTGCTGCTGGGTCGCACCCTGGTCATCGAGGTGGCGGACGGCAGCAACACCTCACCCCGGCTGCGCCGCGCGGCCACCACCGACGAAGGAGGCCGCGGACTCTTCCTGGTCTCCCAGTTCGCCGAGCGGTGGGGCACCCGCTACGTGGCACGCGGCAAGGTGATCTGGGCCGAACAGACCCTGGGCCACACCCCGGAACCGGACCCGACCGCCCTGTTCGAAGCGATGGCCTGGTGAGTGCGGGCACCCTGGCGGAGGAGGACGGCGGAGCCCAGCGCATGCCGGGCCCGCGCTCACAGGCTCAGCGTGATTGCCGCACCGATGCCCCCGAGGCCGAGGGCGACAGCGCCTTCGAGCCAGCCGCCGGTGCCCCAGGGGAAGAACCGGTCGAGGGCCAGCCGTCCAGGTCCGAGCAGGGCGACCGCGAGAGCGGCGATGGCGATGACGATGTTGTACTCAATGCCGCCGTCCACGTCCCAGAGGCCGTGCGCACCGGTGACGGACGCCATCGCGTTGATCATCACGCCGATCAGGGCGGCCGCCGCGAGGGGCGTGAGCAGGCCGACGGCCAGACCGAGTCCGCCCAGGAACTCCGAGAGGCCGCCGATCACGGCGTAGACCTTTCCAGGACGGAAGCCCAGCCCCTCGAGCGCGTGACCGGTGGCCGTCAGACCCGACCCGCCGAACAGCCCGAAGAGCTTCTGAGCGCCGTGCCCGGCCATGATCAGCCCGAACGCCAGCCTCACCAGCAGCAGCGCACAGTCGGCGGCGGACACCTGGCCACCGAGGGCCTGCCGCGCTGTCGGTGGCGGAGAGCCCTGCGGCTGATCCGTGCTGTGGTTCGCCATCTGGGTGCTCCGGTGCGGTGGAATACCGCCCCTCCCGATACTTCCGCAACAGGAGCGCACTCGCACCTCGGAGGCCGACGGGCTTTCCACGGTCGAAGCGGACTTGGTTGCGAAGACCCGCTCCGCCGTACCGGGGGTTGATCGCTACCCGTTCAGTGAGTCCAAAAGTTCCCGGCCGTGCGGCCAGGAGCCCAGATCGCTGGCGGAGTTGATGTGTCCGCGGGCGCCCGCCAGGTGCCACCGGGCCTCCCAGCGCGCCGCGAAACCGGCGGCCGCCTCGGGGGTGCAGTACGGGTCGTCGGTGCTGCCCACCACCAGGGCCGGGCACGGCAGCGGACGCGCGGACACCTCGACGAACGTCGCGGCGGACCGGCTGGGGAACGCCGGCCCATGTGGGTCGGGCGGCGCGACCAGGAATGCGCCGCCGACCGGGGTCGACGGGTTCCGGTCCAGCCAGGCGGCCGCCGCCCAGCAGCCCAGACTGTGAGCGACCAGCACCACACGGCTGTCCCGCCGGGAGGCGACGTCGTACGCCTCCTGCACGGCGTCGACCCAGTCGTCCAGATCCGGAGCGAACCACGAGGCAGGCGAGATCCGCACCGCCCCGTCGCCCCACTCCCGCTCCCACAAGGTCTGCCAGTGCTGCCCGTCCGAGCCGTCGATACCCGGGATCACGACGTACGCGACCACTGCCCACCACCGTTTCACTCGTCGCCCCCTACGATCATGGAGGCCCCTCGGGCAGATTCTGCGGGAGGCAGCAGCACGACCGCGGCCGTGCAAGTGATCTCAAAGAAGATGGTGCGGACAACGATGGAATCACTCGACCCGATAGACCGCGACATCCTCGCCCTGCTCCAGACGGAAGGCCGGTTGACCGGGGCCGAGGTGGGCCGCCGCGTCGGCCTCTCGCAGCCCGCGGCCGGCGCCCGCATCCAGCGCCTGGAGAAGAGCGGCGTCATCACCGGCTACCGGGCCGTCGTCGACCCGACGGCACTCGGCCTCAACATCCACGCGGTCATCCGCCTTCGCACCACGCACGCCCAGCTGCCCCGCGCCCTCGACTTCGCTTCCCGCACCCCCGAGATCGTCTCCACCCTGAGAGTCACCGGGGAGGACTGCCTCATCTTCGACGTCCACTGCCCCCAGGCGGGCCGACTCGAAGAAGTGGTGGACGCCCTGGCCCGTTACGGCCCCGTCACCACCTCACTCGTCCTCCGTGCCTACCCCCCGAAGCCACTGACCGACGCCGGCCAGGACCGTCCGTAGCTCCCACAGCTGCCGGCACAGGAGCTGTCACAAATCACACTGGTCCCTGACACCGCGTCAGGGTCCGCTCAGGGTCGAGGCGGGGATCTCACCGATGGTGGTCGACGGTGGATGATCGACAAGCTGGTGACATGTCGATCACCACAGCGCATCACCGCCGTCTCCGTCTCGCCGGCCGCGCCGCGGCCACCGTCGCCGGTGCCGCCGCCCTGGCCGGGCTCGTAGGCGCCTTCACCCCGAGCTACGCGAACGCCGAACCGGCTGCCGGCACCCACAGTGCCTCCGTCGCCGAGCCCCCGGCCGACTTCAGCGACTGCCCTGCCCTTCCCGCCGGGGTCGACCCGGTCCGCTGGAGGTGCGAAGTGCACAGCGCCGCAGCGCGATTGACGATGGGCAAGGTCACCGTGACCCTCGCCCCCATCACCATGACGCACGCCGAGGGCCCGCTCCCGGACGGGACCAATGGGCAGGTGTGGGGTGCGATGCACAGCGCGCCGACTGCCGTTCCGGGCGGGTTGACCGGCACTCCGGCCGGTGACCGTGCGCGGCAGCTGGGACTGGCGCTCCAGCCCGAGTACGGCGACCGGTTCGACGCCTACACCGGGCAGTTCAGCCTGCGCTTCCGCCTGCTGAACCCGCTGCTGCCACATGCCTGCGCCATCGGGGCCGACGCACCGGTCGACTTCCAGATGAAGCGGTCCGGCCCCTCGGAGTGGCTCTCGAAGAACCCGCCACTGATCAAGTTCTCGGCCTACGACGACACCTTCGCCGCTCCTGCCGCTGAGAACTGCGGGCCGCTGACCGGACTGCTCAACCGACGGCTCGGGCTTCCGGCGACGAGTGGAAACCTGTTGTCCTACGACGCGATGTACACCTTCAGAACCTACGACCAGCTGCCGACGGACTGACCTCGGGCCCTCGGGTGCCGTGCTCCAGCCGGATTGGCCTGGTCCGAGTTGCTTGGTCCGAGTGCCTGAGTCTGAGCGCTTCGGTCGGGGTGCTCACGAAGCCCTGCTCTGGCACAACGGCACCCCCGCTGGAACAGGACCGCATCCTCACACCCTGAACCCAGAACTCCCGCGCTTCACCACGCGACCGCGATATCCCGTCGCCCCCAGTCAGGCCGCGCTGATACACAGATGCCATGGCGGACGAGGACTCTCAGGGATTCCAGGCAGGGCAGTCGGGGCTGATCGTGCGCGTCCCGGAGGCGGAGACCGCTGTGCGGGCGTGGCGTGAACGGCTCGATCCGTCCGCCCAGGCCGGTGTCCCCGCCCATGTCACCGTGCTCTTCCCCTTCTTGGATGCCGGCCGGATCGATGCGCGGGTCTGCGCCGAGATCGGTGAGGTGCTCGGTCGGCATCGGTCCTTCGACGTCCGGTTCGAGCACTGCGGCCGGTTCCCCGGAGTGCTCTACCTCGCCCCGGAACCGGAGGGCGGGTTCCGCCGGCTGACCGAGGCGATCGCGGCACGCTGGCCCGAATGCCCTCCGTTCGGCGGGCAGTTCGACGAGGTCGTGCCCCATCTGACGATCGTTCAACACCAGGACGACGCCGTCATGGACAAGGTCGAGTCGGACCTGCGGGAGAGGCTGCCGATCAAGTCGCGGGTCTCGTGCGTCGACTTGCTGGTCCATGACGGAAGGCGGTGGTGTCACAGAGCCACTTTCCCGCTTGTGTAGCGGCTCTTCGTGCTTGTCACGGGGATGGGTTGGCCACGCCGCTCTCGTTGACGGTGAAGCGGCCGTTCGGCGAGCCGTTGAAGGTGCCGTTCTTGATCCACTCGACCAGGGCGGCCTGGACCGTGGCGTGAGGGCCGGCCCAGGGGCGGCCGGGGCGTCCGCCGTACGGGGTTCCCGACTGCGGGGTGCAGCGCGGGCCGGAGCAGCCCTGGAACAGCATCGCGTGGCTGGCGCACTGCACCTGCACCAGGACCTTGTTCGCTGTGCCGAGACTGTTGTAGAGCGCCCTGGAGTCGGCCGGTGTCGCGAGCGGTGTCTGGTCCTCGAGGCCGTCGATGACCAGCGAAGGCGTGGTCTGCTGCCGCGCGACGGCGGCGTTCCAGCCGTAGCTGGAGAAGGTCGGCGCGCGGCTGACACCACTCGGATGGTGCGGGTCGGTGCCTCCCCACGTGCTGCCGAGCCGGTCCTCCTCCATGAGCTGTGTCCACAGCTGCTGCTGACTGCCCGGGACGACATGGCCGGTGCAGGCGGCGTCCCGGTCGGGAGCCATCGCCCAGGTTCCGTCGCTGTCCGACCGGGTGCTGAGGTTCGTCGGGAAGGACGTGAAGCCCGTCGCCGGTCGCCCTTCCTCGGTCGGCGTGCCGAAGATCGACGACGCGAACACGGCGCGGTTGACCTTCGCGATCACGGCGGCGCTGCCGGGCAGCACCGGATTGGCCGCGTACAGGGTCCGGGCCACGTGCTGCCCGCCGAGCGAGAAGCCGACCAGCGTGACCTTGCCGTCCTTCGGCCTGGCCCGCGCGATCGCGTCGTCGATGACCTGGCGGATGTCGCGCACCCACAAGTCGACGCGGGCGAAGCGGGAGTTGCTGGAGTGCGCGCGCCGCTGCCCGCCGAGCGGATTGTTCAGCAGCTGCGTCCCCTGCTGGTCGAGGCGGAAGAAGGGCAGATGGCTGCGGTCGCACCCCTCGGGATTGGGGCAGGAGCCGTCCGGGAGGTAGGGCCTGAGGCTCGCGTTGCCGGGATCGTCGAGCCCGGTGGCGAACCGCGTCGAGCGGCCGTAGCCCAGCAGGTTCGGGGCGAAGGAGTCGATTCCCGCCCGGGCGAGGGCCCGCTGCGTGCTGAGCGTCCCGCCCTCGGGGTCGGCAAGCCGCAGATCGAACACCGGCGTGTTGGGCAGGTTGCGCCCGTGGACCAGCACCGCGGCCCTGTTGGGAACGTTCCGGCACTTGCCGTGCGCGTACACCGGCCGGACCCGGTGCACCTGGATCTTCGCCTGGCGGCCGTCGAACTGAGGGTCCGGCATGAGCCCGGGCGGCACCGTGAAGGGCAGGTAGTAGTCCTGCACGCGGCTGCCCGTAGGCGTCGTGTCGCAGCGTGAGGCGGCGGATCCGACACCGCCGACGGCCATCGCACCGGTGGACCCGAAGGCACCCGTCAACAGCCCGAACGACAGCCCGGACGCCAGCAGTAGCCGCCGACGCCACCGGGCCACCGGCCTGCCGCGCCGCGCCCGGGGAGAAGCTCCGCCCCGCCCCACGCCTCGCCCGAGCCGCGACCACGCCGCTCGCCGGATCACACCCCCACCCGGCGCGGGCTCCTGCCGCTCGGGACTGTGCTCCATGGCCTCTCCTGACTGGACTGCTGCATCTCGGTTCGGCACGGATGCCCTCGGCCTGCGCCCGCAGGTCGTCCAGGGTGCAACCGTCGGCAATATCATTCGGCGCGAACTGACGCCCTGCCAGGCAGAACCGCTGAACGGATCACCCCGACGGCTGCCGGGTATGTTGATGCCGTGTGTCACTACGCCGAGAAGCTCTACAAGCTGCATTACGCGTGCGCGGCCTGCCGGGTCGCGTTCAAGCGGCATCCTGCGGCCGACGGGCACCGATGCCCCCTATGCGGGCAGCCGATGGTCTGCGCCGGACACGACTTCGCGGCACCACGGCGCCACGACACCAAGGCCTGGTCCGTCGTGGCGGTGGTACTGGCCGCCGGACTGCGCTACGAGGGCCGCGAACCCTGCGGCTGCGGCAAGGAACCCACGTTCCGCCCCCGCACCCGGGCCCAGGTGCGGGCACGCCGGCGCGCGGCGGCCCGGACCGGCACTCCCCTTGCCGACCTGCTGGGGCGCGCGGATCCGCAGACGCCCGCCTGAACTCCCCTTCACACCTCCGCCCCTACGGCCGCCGGCACTCAGCTCATGCACGGTGGAGGCGGCTCCTCCGGCTCCGCCGGCTCGTCGGCGAGCAGCCACACGCTGAGCGCCGCGGTGTCGTCCTGCAGCCCTTTGTGGCTGTAGGCGAGCAGGTCGTGGTGGAGCCGGTCCAGGAGTTCCCGGGGCGGGAGGGGGCCCCAGGACCGGAGACGGTCGAGGAGGGGGTAGAAGGCGCCGGACGCGTCCCGCGTCTCCGTGACGCCGTCCGTGTAGAGCAGGAGTTGGTCGCCAGGGCGCAGAGGGTACGTGTCGACGTGGTACAGCTCCCCGACCAGCATGCCCAGGTTCAACGGCGGACCCGACCGCCCCTGGTCCAGTTCACGCACCTGGCCGGGGCGGATGAGGACCGGGGGCGGATGGCCGCAGTTGACGACGCGTACGACGAGGTCGGTGGCCGGGATCTCGGCGAAGACGGCGGTGATGAACCGTTCGGTCGTCTCGGTTCCCCCGAGCTGGTCGGCCCTGCGGCTGATGCTCGTCTCCACGCGGTCGACCAGGGTGGGAAGATCGGGTTCGTCATGCGCCGCCTCACGGAACGCGCCGAGCAGCGAGGCGGCGGTCTCGACCGCGAGCAGTCCCTTGCCGCGGACGTCGCCGATGAGCAGTCGTACGCCGTACGTGGTGGGGACGGCCTCGTACAGGTCACCGCCGATGCGTGCCTCCGCCGCGGCGGAGAGGTAGAGGCTGTCCAGGCACAGGGTGCCGATCCGGTGGGGTACCGGTCTGAGCAGGACGCGTTGCGCGATGTCGGCGACGAAGCGCACATCGGCGAGCGTGCGCTCACGGCGGATGCGGTGGGCCGCCAGGATCGTGCCGAGGGCGCCCACGAGGGCGGTGCAGATGTAGGAGGCCACGTAGTGCCGGTCCCACAGATAGCCGACCGACCGGCCGGCACAGCACGGGGTACCGGCCAGCACACCCTCGAGGACGACGGCGGCGACCGTGGCGCCGGCGACGATCACGGGCCTGTTGGCGAAGGCGGCCAGCAGCGGCACGGCGATCAGCGCGAAGCTCACCGGCCAGTCCACGGGCGTCACGGGTTCCAGCAGCAGAACCCCCGCGACGAACAGCACCGGGAGCCAGCGCATCCACAGCGGAGGCGTCGGCAACTGGGTCCGCGGGCCGAATTCCGCGTCCGCCTCCGGGCCGGTGGGCCGGCGCGTCACCGGTCGTCCCTGAGCGCGCATGCCATCGGATCGGGCGACGCGGCCCGGCGGGTGCCGCGCGCGAGCGGACGCCATGCCTGACGGTTCGGCCTGTGCGGGCTTGGCACTCGGGACTCCTGTTGTACGACCTCGGCGAGGCATCCAGACTGGTGTGCGGCGCCGCGGCACACCGGTGATTGCTCCACTCAACGGCATGTTCCGAGACCGCGCGGTCCTCCGCCCGGGCCCCGGCTCAGGGGAGGTGTCGCCCGAGGCTGTCACAGATCTCGATGCTGCCCTGTCTTGTTGACGTGCGCGTTGGCGCACGGGGTCCGGCGGGGCATCGCCGGTGTCCCTCGGTAAGCGAATCAGCGAACGGAGACAGTGATGAAGATCGTGGTCGTCGGCGGTACGGGTCTGATCGGCTCGCAGGTGGTCGCGCTTCTGCGCGACCGCGGTCACGAAGCCGTGGTGGCCAGTCCCTCGAAGGGCGTCGACACGCTCACCGGCGAGGGCCTGGCACAGGCGTTCAAGGGCGCGGACGTGGTCGTGGACGTGTCGAACTCCCCGTCCTTCGACGCCGAGCCGGCGCTGGACTTCTTCACCCGCTCGGCGCAGAACATGTTCCGGGCCGAGGAGGAGGCGGGGGTCCGCCATCACGTCGCGCTCTCCATCGTCGGCGTCGACCAGGTGCCCGACTACGGCTACTACCAGGCCAAGGTCGCCCAGGAGGAAGCCGTGCGCGGCAGCGGCGTGCCCTACAGCATCGTGCGCGCCACCCAGTTCTTCGAGTTCATCGCTCCGGTGATGGACATGAGCACCGAAGGCACCGAGGTGCGCCTGCCGTCCCTGCGGCTGCGCCCGATCGCCTCCGCCGATGTCGCCGCCGCCGTCGCCGAAGCGGCTCAGAGCGAACCGTCGAACGGTGTGCGCAACATCGCGGGTCCCGAGGTGCACGGACTCGACCGGCTCGGCGAGATCACCCTCGCGGCGAAGCCGGACGGCCGTACGGTCGTCACGGACGAGACCGCCGGCCTGTTCGCGGGCATGCCCGACGTTCTCACCGGCGACGACACGGTGGACGTCGCCTCCACCCGCTACGAGGACTGGCTCAAGCAGCACTGATCGACACCGGTCGGCCGGACCGACCGACGAGAGGGGCTCCGCGTGCGCGCACGCGGAGCCCCTCCTCCGCTACGGCCGTCGGGTGAGCCGGTCCGCGGACCGCTCGTACGCCCGCAGCTTGTCGGGCGTGATGACCCAGTAGAGCCCGTCGATGCCGTCCGGGCCCACCGTGACGCTCACCAGGGCGACGGTCACCCCGTCCTGGACGAGCAGCAGGCTGGGCAGGCCGTTCGCCTCGGCCACGCGGTAGTCGGCCCCGGGGAAGAACGAGTGGGAGAAGGCGCTGATCCTGGCCACGCGCTCGGCGCCGACGACCGCCAGCCGTGCCACGCCGCGCATGCCGTTGCCGTCCGCGTAGGCGACGGCATCGGCCGACAGCACGTTCTCGAGCGCGGCCACGTCACCGTGCCGGGCAGCGGCGACGAACGCGTCGAACAGCCGCCGGTGCTCCGCCGTGTCCACGGGATCACGGCGCTCGGCGGACAGCCGCTTGCGGGCCCGGCTGACGATCTGCCGCGTGTTGGCCAGGCTCACCTGCAGCATGCCCGCGATCTCGTCGTACGGGTAGTCGAAGGCCTCCCGCAGCACATAGGCCGCGCGCTCCACGGGGTTCAGCTTCTGCAGGACCAGCAGCACGGCCAGCTCCAGCGCCTCGCCCCGTTCCGCCCCGATCTGCGGATCCACACTGGTGTCCACGGGCTCCGGCAGCCACGGCCCCACATACGCCTCACGGCGGACCCGCGCCGACTGGGCCACGTTGATCGCCAGACGTGTGGTGATCTTCGCCAGGAACGCCCTGGGATCCAGCACCGCGCCCCGGTCGGCGCCCTGCCAGCGCACCCACACGTCCTGTACGACGTCCTCGGCCTCCGAGGCGCTGCCCAGGATGCGGTAGGCGATGCCGAACAGCTGTGGCCGCAGCCGCTGGAACGCGTCCGCCGCATCGTTCAGGGAGTCGTCGGTGAGCGGCTGTCGCTCGTCCATGGTGCTGGTGCCTCCACACGTCGACCAATGCGTGTGTACGACACATAACCATGGTCCGCAACACGTCCGCTCAGGCGGGGGGTCATGGGGTGTCGGTGGCCGGCAGGTCCAGGCGGAGTTCGTAGCCGCCGTCGGGGGTGGGGCCGGACGTGATGGTTCCGCCCAGGAGTTCGGCGCGCTGGCGCAGCCCGACGAGGCCGTGGTGCGCGCCGGGCAGGGGGAGCGCGGGGCGGGTGGGGGCCGTGTTGGTGACGGCGGTGCGGATGGTGCCGTCGGTGTGATGGATGCTGACGGTGGCGGTGGCGCCCGGCGCGTGTTTGCGGACGTTGGTCAGGGCCTCCTGGACGGTGCGGTAGACGGCGCGCTGGACCGTGGCCGGAAGGTCCTCGGGCAGATCTGTCTTCAGCTCCGCCTCGATGCCGCTGGTGTCCACCAGCCGCCGCAGGTCGGCGAGCGACGGCTGAGGGGTGAGTTCCGTGGGGCGGCTGCCGGCGGCGCGCAGCACGCTGACCATGTGCCGCAGTTCGTCCAGGGTCTGCACGCTGAGCCGCCGGATCGTGGCCGCGGCCTCCTTCGTCTCGGCGTCCGGGCCACCCACCTGGAGCGCTCCGGCCTGTACGGCGATGAGGCTGACCTGGTGGGAGACGACGTCGTGCATCTCCCGGGCCAGTTGGGCGCGCTCCTGCGCGAGGACGCTCTGGGCGGCCAGCAGCCGTTCCTGCTCGCGTGCCCGGGAGATCTCCGCGAGCCGCAGGGACAGGTCGCGCCGGGCCTGCACGAGCTGGCCCAGGAAGACGGGCGCCGCCGCCGTGGCCAGCGTGTAGGTGAGGTGCAGCAGGCTGTCGGTCCGGTCGAGTTCGGCCGCCCGGAGCGACGACCACGGCCAGGGGAGGAAGTCGGCCGCCGTGTAGACCAGGGCGCAGCCGGCCAGCAGCACGCGGTGGCGGCTGAGCGAGGAGAGCGTGTACAGCGCGGCCGTGGTGGCGAACACCGCGTCGGAGATCAGGGCGGTCGGCAGCGTGAGCGCGAACGTCACCAGGGGCCGCCTGCGGCGCAGCAGCAGCGCGACGGCGGCGACCAGCGCCCAGGCCATGGCCGCGCGCGTCTCGACGTCGATGTGCACCCAGGCGTCCAAGAGCGAGACCAGCACAAGGCCCGCGTCCAGCAACACGTCCCGCCGGGCCCGCCCCGCCCGGCCGCTCACCCGGCGTCCTCGTCCCGCGAGGGCACCAGCAGGCCCGCGCGCTCGGCGATCAACGCCGCCTGGACGCGGCTGGTGACCTGCAGCTTGTTCAACACGGCGCTGACATGGCCTTTGACCGTGCCGGTGCTCAGGTGCAGCCGTTCCCCGATGTCGGTGTTGGCCAGGCCCTCGGCCATGAGCACCAGGACGGCACGCTCGCGCTCGGTCAGCCGGGCGGCGAGTCGGACGGCGGGCTCATGGGCGTCCTTGTCGAGATAGCCGTCCACCACCGTGCGGGTGACCTTGGACGACAGCACGGTCCCGCCCTCGGCCAGGGCGCGCACGAGGTAGGGCAGCTGCTCGGGGTCGGTGTCCTTGAGCAGGAAACCGGCGGCGCCCGAGCGCAGGGCGGTCGACACGTATTCGTCGGCGTCGAACGTGGTCAGCATGGCCACCACCGGAGGGTCCGGCATGCGGCGGATGTCGGCCAGGATGGTGAGTCCGTCCACGTCCGGCATCCGGATGTCCAGCAGCACGACGTGCGGGTGTGACGCGCGGACCGCCTGCATGGCCTGGCCGCCGGCGACCGCCGCGACGACCTCGATGTCGTCCGCGTTGTCGAGGATGTGCGTGAAGCCTCCTCGGACCAGGGCTTCGTCGTCGACCACCAGGACCCGGATCACGTGCGCTCCACTCTTCGCATGCCGCCGCTGGATCCGTACCACCGGCGGAGCCGTCCGTCGGCGGGCCGGCGACGAATCCCGCCGATTGGCGGCGTGACCCCGGACGGTCGGCCGCGGCCGACGGCGCGCCCTGGCCCAGCCGGCCCCCTCGCTCGGGCCAGTGGCCCCTGGCTCGGCCAGTCGTCCCCGTGGCTCCCGCCAGTCGGTCATGGTGACTTCGGCCGGTCGACGGGGTGCCTTCGGAAACACGCCGGGCGAGACGGGGCGGGTGTTCGGCGCAGTCTGGAGACATGACGCAGCACGCTTCGTCGGCCGTGCCGGTACGGGCACCGGAAGCGGAGTCGGAACGGGAATCGGAACCGGATCCGGAGCCGGAACGGGATTCGGCGCCGCGTGACCTTGGGGCGGACCGCCCTTCCGTCCACACCCCTGCCCGTACCCTTGCTCCCGCCCCCGACCCGGCGCCCGCCCCCGTCCTTGATCGTGCTCCCGCCGACGCGCCGTCGACGAGGCGGCTGATCGGCATCGACCTGGCCCGCGGCCTCGCGGTCTTCGGCATGTACGCGGCCCATGTCGGCCCCGATCCGACCGTGGGCGGGCCGGTGGGGTTTCTGGCGGAGACGGCGCGGGGCCGCTCCTCCGCCCTGTTCGCGCTGCTCGCAGGATTCTCGCTGGTCGTCATCACGGGCCGCCCCCACCCCCGGACCGGGCGGGCGGGCCGTCAGGCGCAGGCCCGGATCGTGCTGCGCGCCGCCGTCCTCGTGGTGCTCGGCTACGCCCTGACCGCACTGGATACGGGCGTCGCCGTGATCCTCAGCTTCTACGGCGTGCTCTTCCTGGCAGTCCTCCCGCTGTACCGGCTGCGGGCGGGGACGCTCGCCCTCGTCGCTGCCGCGGGCGCCCTCGTCCTGCCCCTGGCCCTGTATGTGGCACGGGCGTCGATCGAGTACGGAAGCTGGGCGGACTCGGTCACGGCCTGGGACCCGCTGGCCCGGATGAGCGGCACGGACGGTGTCGTCGAACTGCTGTTCACCGGTGAGTATCCGGTGCTCACCTGGTTCCCGTTCCTGGTCGCGGGCATGGCGGTGGCCCGGACCGATCTCGACCGGCCCGGCATCCGGTTCCGGCTTGCCGCCGTGGGCGCTGCGCTCGCCCTGCTCGGCTACGGCGGATCCTGGCTGGCGCTGCGCCTGGTCCCGCACGCCCTTTCCGCCGTCGCGGCCGCCACGGACGGCGGTTCGGCCTCGTCGGCCTGGTGGTCCGACGCCGTCGGCGACCCCACGAACCGCACCCCGCCCGCCTGGTTGCTGGTGGCCGCACCGCACAGCCAGACGACCTTCTCCGTCCTCGGCAACACGGGCGTCGCCCTGGTGGTGGTCGCCGCTTGCCTGACGGCCGCCGCCCGGATGCCGCGGCTCGTACGCCTGGTCACACCGGTGGCGGCGGTCGGCATGATGCCCCTGACCGTGTACGTCCTGCACATCGTCGCCCTCTGGTTCTTCGCCGACGTCTGGTACGCCCCGGCGATCGAGGGCGACAGCGAGAGCGCGCTGCCGGTGCTCCTCGGATTCGTCGCGGCCGCCATGCTCCTGGCGACCGCCGGGACCCGCCGGTTCCGACGGGGCCCCCTCGAGTGTCTGCTGCACCTCGCCACCCGGCCCGCGCGGCACATCAGGTAGGCCCCCTCGGCCAAGGTCCAGGGGTGTGCCGCACGAGAGCCATGGGGAAGAGGTGAAGGCCTGGGTCAACCGCTTATCCGCAGCTCCGTCACCGTGGACAATCCCCGCAGTGTGGTGTTCCGCCTAGCCGGGAGGACAGTTGACGGACATACGCCAGAGCTCTACGGAGCCGGCACGCGGGGCGGACGGGATCGGGCGGCGGAGGTTCCTCGGCTATGTCATCGGGGCTACGACGCTGACGGTGGCGGCGCAGCTCGGCGAGGCGGTCCTCGCGCCGGACGAGGCGGCGGCCGCGGTGCCCTCCGTACCGGGGCCTGCCGAGATCTACGACCTCAACGACATGCTCACGCATGCCACGTTGCCGACGGCGAACCTGATCACGATCCGCATCGACCCGGACGGCACGGCGTCCTTCGCGCTGCCTCGGGCGGAGGTCGGGCAGGGCATCACGACGTCCAGCGCGATGCTGATCGCGGAGGAGCTGGACCTGCCGCTGGACAGGATTCGGGTCACGCTCGCGGACGCGCGGCCGGAGCTGCTGTTCAACCAGCTCACCGGTGGGTCCAACACCACGATCTCCACGTTCACCCCGATCCGCGTAGCGGCGGCCGTGGCCCGGGGCCGGCTGCTGAAGGCGGCGGCGCTCGAACTGGGGGAGGCCGTCGGCACGTTGACCGCCAAGGCCGGGGTCGTCACGTCCACGGTGACCGGCCGCAGTCTCACCTATGGCGAACTGGCAGAGAAGGCCTCCGCAGTGACGACGAGTCCGGTCTCGGTCACGCTCAAGGAGGCCGCCGACTTCAAGGTCATCGGTACGGCGCAGGGGCGTATCGACGCCCTCGACGCGGTGACCGGCCGGAAGAAGTTCGCCATGGACGTGCACGTGCCCGGTGCCCTCCCGACGATGGTGTGCCGGCCGCCGACGATCAACGGCATAGTGCGGGCGGCGGAGAACCTCGCCGAGGTGCGGGCGATGCCCGGCATCACCGACGTCGTGATCGTCTCCACCGGGGTCGCCGTCCGCGGCCGTACCTTCGGTCAGTGCATCGACGCGGTCCGCGCTCTGAAGGTCTCCTGGGGGCCGGGAACGGCCGAGGGCAAGAGCGACGACGACATCCGCGACGAGCTGCGCCGGGCCGAAACACCGCTACTGCCACTGGACTTGCTCACGAAGTCGGTGGACGCCCGGTTCACCTTCCACTTCGCCAGCAACAGTGCGCTGGAGACCAACTGCGCCATCGCCGACGTACGATCCGACGCGGCCGAGATCTGGGCGAGCCTGAAGTCCCCGATCGTCGCCCAGGAGCAGATAGCGGCGAAGCTGGGCCTGCCGGTCCCGGCGGTGAAGGTCCATGTCACCGAGGGCGGTGGCTCCTTCGGCCGGAAGCTCTTCCACGACGCCGCCGCCGAGGCCGCCGAGGTTTCCAAGGCGATGGGCAAACCGGTCAAGCTGATGTGGCATCGCACCGACGACTTCCGGCAGGGCCGTACCCACCCGATGTCCACCTCCCGGGTCAGGGCCACCTACGCGCTCGGGAACGTCCTCGCCTACGACCAGCGGCACACCTCCGTCGCCACCGACTTCGGCCACGGCGTCGGCGAGATCATCACCTCCGAGGCCGCGCGACTGCCCGTCGGCGACCTCACCTTCTCCGAGACGATCTTCACGCTGACCCAGCAGACGCCCTACGACTTCGGTGTTGTCACCCAGCTGCTCGGCGAGACCGACAAGGGCTTCAACACCGGCTCCATGCGCAACATCTACTCGCCCAACGTGCGCTGCGCCCAGGAACTGGTAGTGGACGAGCTGGCGAAGCGGATGGGCAAGGACCCGTACCGGTTCCGCCGCGAGTTCCTCAAGGAGGAGCGGGCACGCGCGGTGCTCGACAAGGTGGCCGAGGTGGGCCGCTGGGGCCGGAGCATGCCCGCCGGCACGGCCCAGGGCATCGCCCTGCACCCCGAGTACCACGCCTACGTCGCCGTCCTCGCCGAGATCGACTGCCGCCCGGAGACCACCGGCCGCAAGGTCCCCGACGCCTGCACCGGCCCCCGCGTCACCAAGGTCGTCTGCGCGGTCGACGTCGGCCTGGCCGTCAACCCGCGCGGCCTGGAGGCGCAGATGATGGGCGGCATCATGGACGGCATCGCCATCACCCTCACTTCCGGCCTCCACCTCGACAACGGGCACTTCCTGGAAGGCAGTTGGGACAACTACTTCTACACCCGGCAGTGGAACACCCCGCCCGAGCTGGAGATCGTCGTCATGCCGCCGACCACCGGGCAGCCCGGCGGCGCGGGCGAACTGGCGGTCGCCGGGGCCATGGCCGCCGTGGCCTGCGCCTACGGCCGCGCCACCGGCACCATGCCGACCACCTTCCCGGTCAACCACGCCGGTCCACTCGGCTTCGAGCCGCTGCCCACCACCCCGCCGATCCCCGCGTCCCCCACCGACGGCCTCGACCGCGCCTACTAGGAGAGCCCCCGTGCCCGAACACACCTTCATCCTCAACGGCAAGCGGGTGAGCGTCGACATCGAGGACGACGTGCGGCTGCTGTGGGTCCTGCGGGACGTCCTCGGCGTCACCGGACCCAAGTACGGCTGCGGCCTCGGCGTCTGTCAGGCCTGCACCAGCCACATCAACGGCAAGGCGTTCAACCCGTGTTCGGTGCCGGTGAAGGACATAGGCGCCGACGACGAGATCACCACCATCGAAGGCCTGCCGGCCACCGTCGGCCGTGACCTGCACCCGATGCAGGAGGCCTGGCTGGAGCACGACGTCGCCCAGTGCGGCTACTGCCAGCCCGGTCAGATCATGACCGCCGTCGCCAAGGTCCGCCAGGCACGCGAAGAGGGCCGCGAGATCACCGAGGCCGACCTCGACGAGATCCGCAACGTCTGCCGGTGCGGTACCTACCACCGCATCCGCGAGGCGATCCGGTCCGGCGCGGCGAAGTACTGAGCAGGCGGCGGGACCGCCGGCCGGACGGTCCGTGTCGCTCACATGCCTGGACGCCGCTTCAGGCGCCGCGTCACACGCTGCCGTCGGGTTGCGCGGTGACCGGCGCCGGGGTGCGCGTGATACGCGAAAGAAGGACTCGCTCCGTCGCCGTCAGCGGCGGTCCCGAAAGGGGCGGCAGCGGGGGGCCGACGAGTGCGGCCAGGACCGTGCCGGGCCGCATCAGGCGGGCGGGGCCCGTGCGGAGGCCGGTGACGTCCCACAGGGCGGCTGCCGCCGTGTACGAGCCGGTGGCGGCCCGGGTCAGCCGCTGCGAGTACCCCCCGGCGAGCCGGTCCGCGAGGGTCGGCGTACCGCCGTCCACGCCGGGGTACAGGACGTCGGTGCTCACCGCCAGGGTCCACGCCGCCTCGACCGACTGGGACGCCGCGCGCTGGACCCGGCGGGCCAGACCCGGTGCGGTGACGTCGGCCGAGCGGAGGACCTCCCTCAGTTTCAGGGCACTGAGCGCGGCGACCGCCATGCCCTGGCCGTACAGCGGGTTGAAGGTGGCGGCCGAGTCACCCAGCGCGACGAAGCGTTCGGGCCAGAGTCGGGTCTTCTCCAGGTACCGCCGCGCGTTGCTCGTGCTGTGGCTGGTGAAGACCTGGGTGAGCGGCTCGGCACCCGCGATGAGGCGGCCCACCAGTGGATCCGGCAGGTCGAGGGCGTACTTGAGGAACGCCTCGGGGTCCTTCGGAGGCTCGCCGCCACGGGAACCGCCGAGACTGACCATCCATTGGTCGTTCTCGATCGGGACGATCATTCCGCTGCGGCCGGGGCGGCCGGTGTAGGGGTTGGGCTGGATGAGGGTCAGGGGCCAGTCCTGGGCGCCCGGGGGAGTGCGGTAGACGCGGGTGGCGTTGACGAGTCCGGAGTCGATGTTCTTTTCCCGGATGTCCCGGATGCCGAGGGCGTGCAGCCACGACACGACACGGGTTCCCCGGCCGGTGGCGTCGACGACGAAGTCGGCGTCCAGTTCGCCCTCACGACCGTCCGGGGACAGGCGCATACCGTGCCGAGCCAGGAAGGCGGGGGCGAACGCGCCGCCCGACCCCGTCGCGAGCCGCACCCCGCTCACACCTCGCGCGCTGCCCAACAGCCCCACGGCCTGGGCCCGGTGCACTTCGACCGTGGTGTCGCGCAGCACCGCGGTGCGGACGGCCCAGTCCAGCAGCGCGCGGCTGCACGTGATCACGAAGTGGTCGTTGCGGCGCCACCGCCGGAGCCAGCCCGCCGGCGTCAGCGCCACCATCCCGGAACTGAGCGAGACCTCCCGGGCCCCGGCCGCCAGCAGATGCTCGCGCATGTCCACCGCCGGGACCAGACGCTCCATCGCCTCCAGCCCGCCCGGCATCAGAAGGTGAGCATGCCGTCCCTGGGGCACGCCCTTGCGGTGCTCCGGCCCGGCGGGCAGCTCGTCCCGGTCCACCACGATCACGTGGTCGACGGCCGGCGCCAGCGCCGCCGCCGCGAGCATGCCGGCGATCCCCGCGCCGAGGACGACAGCTCTACGCGACATCATGCTCCTCGTGTTTCAGCCATGGGAGGCCCTCACCGTACCTTCACGAGTTGCTCCGGCGCCGGGTGACCTCCCCAACACCTTTGAAAGCCGGACCAGTTCACCGGTGTCGGAGAACGCGGAGGTCGGCAGGCGGGAGGCGTCGACCGGCTCCGTGACAGCACGGTCCTCCGCCTGAGGGGTCTGCCGCGCGGCATCGACCACCATGGCGGCCACGGCGACGAGGTGCGCCTCGTCGGGGGCGCAGCCCTGCCGCTTGGCCTGCTCGTAGGCCCGCTCACGGACCTGACCGTCGTAACGGGACTGCAGGGCGAGCAGGGCGTCGAGGATGCGCACCTCACGGTAGTAGAGGCGGCCCCTGGGCAGTTGCCAGCGCGGAGGTGAGGGCTTGGGAGCCGTGGGCACGCCGCGCAGCACGGTCCACAGGGGAGCCAGCGCCCGGTAGTCCCAGAAACTGCGCCACTGGGCGAGCGCGGCGGGAAGGAGCCGCGGCAGGACGAATCCCGTGCTGAACACCAGAGCGCCGAGCGAAACCGCCGGCGGAGCGACAGCCGTGGAGAGCACGTCCAGGTCGTGCCCGGTCCACCGGGCTGCCACGGCCGTCATCTTGGTGACCTCGAAGCCGGCGATGTCCAGCACCAGCCCCGCGATGATCAGCCGCAGACCCGCACGGAGGATCCCCGTCACCTCGCGCGACCACCGCACGCAGACGGTGCACATGACGAGCGTGCACACGGCGTGCCCGACGAGGTAGAGCACGATCATCTCGCGCATGTAGGGGGTGTTCGCGTAGTACGTGTCCAGGTCGGTCAGCCGCTCCACGGGCGCGTCCGCCAGCGCGAAGAAGGTGATGATGCCGGCGATCAGCAGGGTGTAGGCGATGCCGATCGAGCAGACCCAGCGCCTGATCCGGTCGGCCGGTCCACCGCGCCAGTTGATCAGCAGGATCAGCAGGGAGGCGCTGAACGCCGAGATGACGCTGTACGTCATCGGGGCACCGAAGTTGGGCACGCCCGTCAGCTCGTTGACCGCGGCCAGCGTGACGGGCGCCGAGCAGATGAAGCACACCCCACCGAGGATGATCGCGGCGCACGTGGACGCGTTCAGCGGATCGCCGAGGGCTCTGCGCGGCTTGCGCAGGACGAGCAGAGCCGCCACGCCGAGGAAGCACGCGGCCGAGTAGACGACCAGGCTCATGGGCTGAGAACTCCGTTCAGTGCCCGGTGGGTCGGGGATACGGGGCCCGGTCGGGTCGGGGACACGGGCAGTCGTGCGGGGACGCGACGCGGGCACGGGTTCATACCGACCTCGATCCTGCCGTGACGGCGCCGTCCTCCAGGGGCAGTGCCGCGCTGCCGTCGCGGCGGGCCAGCTCGTCGGCGATGCGCAGGAGCGCCGGCACCTCGGGGCGGGCCGGCGACGAGCGCGTCTCGTCGACGGACGAGGGCATCGCCCTCCCCTCCCGCGCCGCGCGCGTCGCCGCGGTGATGGCCGTGGCCCACGCGGCGGCCTCCGCCTCGGCGAGGTCGTCCGAGAGGCGGAGACGATCGGCGTACGTGCGCTGGAACAGGGCGGAGTCGACGTACCGATCGAGGTAGTGCAGGCCGTTGTAGATGCTGTTCTGCCGCCAGGCCAGCCACACGGCGGGGGAGGGCCGCGAGGGCCGGGGGATCCGCAGGTGCTCGCGCTTGAGGAGCCCTTCCAGCGCCTGCTCCAAGGGGCGCAGGCGCATGTACTCGCGCCAGAGCCGCGCATGGTGCGTCAGATGATGGCCGACCAGCGGGACCAGGATGCCCACGACGGTCAGCGCCGCGCCCAGACCGGCGCACGCGGGCGCGATGGTGGTGCCCAGGACGGACCAGTCCCGGCCGCACCATCGGGCGATCACGGCCACGATCTTCGACACGCCGTACCCCGCGGTGACGAGGGTCCCGAGCCCCATCGTCAGCAGCCCGGCACGCAGGGGTCCGTGCACGCGCCGCGCCCAGCCGAGCGACCGCGAGGCACTCACGGTCACGGCCGTCAGATGCGCCACGAGGTACAGGACGATCATCTCGGCGATGAACGGGGTGGTCGCGTAGTAGGTGTCGAAGTCGGTCCTGCGCTCCTCCGATGCGTCGCCCAGGGCGTACGTGACCGCTATGCCGGCGAGGACGGCCGCGTACACGAGCACCCAGCGCCGGGCGGTGCGGGCGGTCGTCGGGCCGCCGCGCCAGTGCACGATCAAGATCACGTGCGCGGCGCTGTAGGCGGTGATCGTGGCGTACGTGAGAGGTGCGGCCAGGTTGGGCACACCGCTGACCTGATTGATGAAGCCGACGGTGGGGGCCGCGCCCAACAGGAAGCACAACGAGGCGAAGGCCAGCACGCTGCTGATCGAGAGCAGAAACGGATCACGGCGATTTCGGGCGACGTCCGGTGCCTTGGCCAGCAGCCCGAGCCACAGAATCCCGCAGCTGATGTAGTTGATCAACCCGCTCATCGGCCCGTCCCCCGGTAGTTGAGCGCGGCACCGATACGGCTCGCGAGGTCGTCGCCAACGGAGTTCTGGGCGGCGTAGACCGAGTCCGGGGACGCCTTCAGCCACGGCCTGAGCTTGTCGCCGATCAGCATTCCGAACAGGTCGGCCCGCTGCTCGGCGACTTCGTGAAAGCGGGTGCGAGCCGCGGTCGCCTGCGCGCTCTCGTCGGCGGGCGCCGGAAGCAGCCCACCCGTGTGTCCGCCGGGCGGCATGGGGTCGTCGTCGGCCATGTGCCACAACTCATGGCCCAGGATGACCAGTTTCATCCAGGGCGGGGCATCGGCCTCGATGATGATGTCGTCGCGCGTGCCGCGGTCGATCCACAGGCCGGTCGTCGTGGTGTGCGGCGCGGGGAAGTTGGCCATGTGGACGACGATGGGGCGCCCGCGCCATCGGGTGGCGGACTCGACCAGGGCATCGAGAAGTACGTCCGGATCAGCGGGGATCGGAACGGTGATGGGGTCGATGAGCGCCTTGGCGAGCCGCTTCATCTTCCTGGTCGTACGCACGCTCTCCCCATGGGTTGCTGGCATCGGAAAGGTCCGCGGCCGAAGCGGTGGTGCTCGGCGTAATCAAGGGATCAACCGTGTTGGCAATATGCCAAGTTCAACGGCTCCACAGCTACACCCTTTCACTTCTCGTGACAGTCGGAGGAAGGGAGAAAAGGGATGTAGCGCGAGAAAGGGTCTGCGTGAGCGCAGTGGAATGGCTGAAAATGTCATCCGGTATGCCGGAATTCGCCTCAGCTGATGCGTGTGTGACTTCACGTCCGATTCTCACCCGGGTCGGCTTGATACCGATATCAGGGTGACGGGAACGCCTCTTCGGGGGCCGCGGCGGTCGCCGAACGCGGTGCCGGTGCGGCCGGAAGCGTGAGCGGCGAGCGGAACTCCCGGCCACTTCGGGGGTGCGGAGCCGGTCATGTGCCGAGGGCGGCCGCCTGGGCGACGGGAGAGACGCAGGTCACATCCGTCCGTGTCACAGGGGAGAGGGCGACCCCGTCTCAGGGGTGTAGCCACTGACGACCCCGGAGGAGCACGCACCATGAACGCGCGACTGGACTACTTCGCCAACCCGACCATGGCCAAGGGCCTCAAGCACTTCATGTCGGTGGGCAAGGAGCTCAAGAACTCGCCCCTTCCGGCCGCGACCCAGGAGCTGGTGGCGCTGCGCGTGAGCCAGATCAACGGCTGCGCCGCCTGCATCGACATGCACACCAAGGAGGCCGCCGCTGCCGGCGAGACACCGGTACGGCTGAACCTGGTCGCGGCGTGGCGCGAGGCCACGGTCTTCACCGACGCCGAGCGTGCCGCGCTGGAACTGGCGGAGGAGGGGACCCGGGTCGCCGACGCGGCCGGCGGGGTCGACGACGAGGTGTGGGCGCGCGCCGCCAAGCACTACGACGAGGACCAGCTCGCCGCGCTGGTGGTCCTGGTCTCCTTCATGAACACGGTGAACCGGCTGAACGTCATCACCCAGCAGCCGGCGGGCACGTACGAGGTCGGCCAGTTCCACTGAACCCGTCCGCACGGGCCCGGGGCTCGGGGCTCGGGCTGCGGGGGCGGGGCCGCCGGCTCCGGGCTCTGGGCACCGGACTCGGACTCCAGGCTCCGGGCACTCCGGGCCCCGGGCCCGTGGGCTTTACCTTGGCCTGCCCGGCGGTCTGGATGATCATCACAAGGCGCCCTGCGCCGGCGAGTACGCCGGGCGGAAGGGCTTCAAGGGGGAGGGGAACCGGCGTGAGCAAGGTCGAGGAGTTCGAGGAGCTGCGCCCGCTGCTGTTCTCGATCGCCTACCGGATCCTGGGCAGCGTGGGTGAGGCTGAGGACGCGGTACAGGAGACGTGGCTGCGTTTTGACGGCTCGTCGACCCGGCCCACGTCGACCAAGGCTTTCCTGTCGGCCACGGTGACCCGGATCTCCATCGATGTGCTGCGCCTGGCGCGGGTGCGACGCGAGGAGTACGTGGGCCCGTGGTTCCCCGAGCCGCTGCTCAATGACCCCTATGAGGACCCGGCCCGGTCGGTGGAACTGGCCGACTCCGTGTCGATGGCGGCGCTCCTGCTGCTGGAGCGGCTCAGCCCCCTGGAGCGGGCGGTCTTCGTGCTGCGGGAGGTGTTCGCCTTCGGGTTCGACGAGATCGCCGCGGCGGTGGGGCGATCGGAGGCCGCGTGCCGGCAGTTGGTGGTCCGCGCGCGGCGCCACATGGCGGCCGGGCGGCCACGGTTCGATGCCGACCGGGAGCAGCGGCAGAAGCTGGCGACACGGTTCCTCGACGCCCTGAAGGACGGCGATGTGGGCGGGCTGCGGGAACTGCTGGCCGCCGATGTACAACTGGTCGGGGACGGTGGCGGCAAGGCCCCTCAGCTGGCCAGGGCCGTCATGGGCGCGGAGAACGTGGCCCGGATGCTGGGCGCGGTCTTCCCCTGGCTGATCCGGATCGACGTGTCGATCGAGCCGCACGAGGTCAACGGCCAGCCCGGTGCGATCTTCCGCGACCGGGACGGCAAGGTGCTGCACACCCTGGTGCTCGATGTGCTCGACGACCAGATCCAGACCATCCGCGCCGTGATCAACCCCGACAAGCTCGGCCACCTCGGGCCCGTCGCCGACGCCTGGGCCCTCGACCGCGAGGTGAAGCAGGCCCGTCGGCAGTCGAATTGAGCACGGCAGCGTCCTCTCACCCTCCGTCCGCCGGCCCGCTCCTGGGCCTCACAGATGCTGGTACGGCGCTCCCCGAGCACAGCCCGGAGGTGTGTTGTTGCCGCTCACGTCGAAGTCCGCGCAAGTGAGGAACAGGTAGTTGAACTTGCCGAGCAGGAAGGCCAGGACGCCGACGACGACGGTGACGCCCCCCGCTCCCAGCCGCTGGACGAGCGGGAGTTCCGCATAGTCGGGGAGCAGGATCTTCGACAGCAGCCACGCCCGCATCGGAGCGCCCACCACGGTCCGGGGCCACGCCGTGCCCTTGGAGAACACCTCCCCCGAAATCCCCGTCACCCGTCGCTGACGGGGAGAACCGCCCGCTCCCGGAGCGCGCGCCGAGCCATCCGCGTGCGGCGGACAGCGCCGGGAGCGTCAGAGCAGGACCAGGACCGCGATCATGGCCAGGCCGGTGACGACGGTGGCCGCCGTGACCGCGCGCGACTGCGCCGGGGCGAACACCCCGGAGTTCAGTTGCCGGCCGACGGACCGGTAGCGCGTGGTGCCGTAGACGCTGACCAGCAGGCCGCTGACGAGGAGGATCGCGCCCGAGGCCACGGCGTGCGCACCCCGGTGCGGCGCGAACTTCGCGATGGCCACACCCAGGCCCGCCACGGCGATGCCGGTGCGCAGCCACGCCAGGTACGTCCGCTCATTGGCGAGGTGGTCCCGGGCACGGCTGCCGGTGTTCGGTGTGGCCTCCCGTGGAATCTCCGGGTCCATTCAGCCTCCCGTCACCGCCTCCACCTGTCCGTCGATCACCCCCAGCCTGCCGGGCCCAGGCCCCGCGGGCGCGTTCTGCCGCCCGCACGGGTGAAGAGGAACGTCCTCCGGATGGCAGTCGCTAACCCAGGTTGATCTGGGTGTACTCGTCGGTTCGCCGATGGCCGGCGCACTGCTCACCTGGCCGGCGCGAAGAGCAAGTGGGAGCGCACCAGCCTCAGTCGGCCATGTCGAGCAGCAGCCGCGCGGCCGTGGCTGCCCCGTCGGTGCGGATGTCGCCGGCCACGGCGGCGGCACGGGCGCGGGTCTCGGGGGCCAGGGCCTGCTCGAGCGCGGCGGACAGGGAGCCGACGGTCGGGGTCGGGCCGTCGTGCGCCACTCCGATGCCGAGGCCGGCCACCCGGCCGGCCCAGTACGGCTGGTCCGTCCCCTGGGGGACGACGACCTGGGGTGCGCCGGACCGGGCGGCCGTCGTCGTGGTGCCCTGGCCTCCGTGGTGCACGACGGCGGCCATCCGGCCGAAGAGTGCCTGGTGGTTGACCTCCCCCACGACGAAGCAGTCGTCCCGGTCGTCGATCCGCGCCAGGTCCGCCCAGCCACGGGCCACGACCACGCGGCGGCCGTGCGCGCGGACGGCCTCGACGGCCACCTCCGCGATGTCCGTCGCCCTGTGCATGGGCATGCTGCCGAAGCCCACGTACACCGGTGGTTCGCCGGCGTCGAGGAACGCCGCCAACCCGGCCGGGAGCGGGCGTTCGTCCGGCAGGATCCATGAGCCGGTCTGGACGATGTCGAGGTCCGGCATGCCCTGCCACGGGTCCAGGACCGGGTCCGTCGCCAGCCAGGGCCGGCTGCCGACGACGTAGTCGCGGACGTCCTTCACCGGCGGCAGACCGATCGCCGCCCGGTTCGTGTTGAGCGCCTCCCCGAACAGCACGTTGTTGCTCTCGGCGTCGAAGTCCCACAGAGCCCGGTTGTCGGTCACCTCGGGCGGGAACGGCCGCCCCGGGTACGCCAGCGGCGCACGGTGCGGCGACGGCAGGGTGAGCTGCTGGAAGGTCACGGACACGGAGCGGATGCCCAGCTTCTCGGCCACCGACAGCGCGCCGGCCGCGGTCGGCGTCATGCCGGTCGCCACCAGCACATCGCATCCCTCGGCCGCCGCGGGCATCACCTCGAACTGGCCGGCGATCAACTGGGCCGCGCGCTCGGGCAGGGACGACGGCGGCGGCGCGGCCACCGTCAGCGCGCGCGCCGACGGGCCGACCGGGACCATCGGGACTCCGGCATGGTCCAGCCGCTGCGCGAAGTCCTCGTCCGGCGGCGCGCACACCCGCACCTCGGCGCCGAGTTCCCGCAACCGCACCGCGAGCGCCACGAGCGGTTCGACGTCCCCGCGCGACCCATAGGTCGACAGCATCACACGCACTTCGTGAATCTCCAATTTCCTTGGATCCAGCCCGGATTCGGGCCTCGGCCGGAGATTCTGCGGCACCACGGGGGCCTTGCCGCAAGCCCCCCGGTGCGCTATAGGTTGACAGTGGAAAGGAGTGGGGTGACCTCCTTTCGAAGCGGTGACAGGAAGTTCGAAAGGAAACTCACCGTAGGAAACTCACCGTCAGGCCGGTTTGCGCACCATGAACACGTCCACCGGGTCCTCGGAGTCGACGGTGAATCCGTGCCGCTCGTACAGACGTCTGGCCGGACTGCCCTGAAGTACGTTCAAGCGGACGGGAACACCAGCGTGGTCGCACCGCTCCAGCAGCCCGCGCAGTATGTCCGAACCGACGCCGCGCCCTTGGAGATGCGGAGCAAGGTAGAAGTGCTCCAGCCATCGGGCATCCCTGGTCGGCCGCAGCGCCACGCAGCCGGCGAACGCGCCGCCCACCTCGATCACCCATGTGTGCGCCGGGTCGAACGCGTCACGAAGTCGCTGCCGCACCCGCTGCGCGTCGTAGCGCCCGAGCCGCTCCAGATCCGCCCGAAGCACCACTGAACGCAACTCGGCGACGCTCTCGACGTCGGACATCGACGCCGGTCGAATCTCCCAGTCCACCATGATCGCCACGCTACCGTGCAGGGCGAAGCCGAGCGCTTCCGTCGAGCGGAGTGCGACAACTCCGGCTTCCGGCGCGGGAAGTGATGTGTTCGGCCTGCTCCGTCAGTTGCTGTGCCGGGCGCGGCTGGTGTCGTGGGACGGCGCGAACAGGGTCAGCTGGTCGGAGATCCAGGGGGTGACCATCGCCAGCTGGCCCGCGATCCACGCGTCGGGGTGGTGGGCGGGCCGGGCGGCGGGGGCCATGGCCTTTTCGGTCACGGCGGCATGGGCGGGGGTGCGCGTGTCGAGGTGGTCGGTGGCCGCGAGGGCGGAGCCCCCGGTGGCCAGGAGAGCGGCCCCCGCGAGGGCGGCGGAGACACCTGCGGTCGCGATGCGGCGTGCGATCTTGGTCATGATCTTGCCTTCCTGAAGCAGCCGTCGTTGTAGGGCGGCGAGCTATGGACCTGCCGTGGGTGACGGCTACGGGAAGGCTATGCACACGGCAAGTGGTTGAACAATGAACTACTTGCGTGAGACGCGTCACCGAGAGGCGGGGTCCGCGTCGAGACCCATCGGTCGTGATGGACCTCACGAGGCCGACGGCGGCAAAAGGTGACATCCTCGACATCGTGCAACATTCAACTATGTCGTCGAGGCCGGTCCCCGCGCGGGTGTCCCGGCTGGCCGAACGCCTCCAGCGGCGACTCTCCACCCGGCGACAGGGCCACGCGGTGCACGCGGTCAAGACGCTGATCGCGGCCCTGCTGGCGTGGGGAGCCGCGGAGCCGTGGGCCGCGACGGGGCGTCCCTTCCTGGCGGTCGCCACGGCTCTGCTCATGGTCAACGCCTCCACGGTGCACCAGTCCGTGACGAGGGCGGTGCACAGTGTGGCGGCACGGGGCGCGGGCCTGCTGCTCGCGCTCGGGACCACCCGGCTGCTGGGGCCGACCGCGGGCGCCGCGGCGGTCATCGCCCTGCTGGCGGTGCCGGCGGGCCCCCGCCGAGGCACGGACGACCGGCTGCAGATCGCCTCGACAGCGGTCATCGCGCTCGCCGCCACGGCGACCGATCCCCTGGGCGGTCTCGTGGACCCCACCCTGCAGACCCTCACCGGAGCGGTCGTGGGAATCGCCGTGAACGCGCTGCTCCTGCCCCCGCTGCATCTCGACGCCTCCGACTCCGCCGTACGCGACCTCGCCCAGGCCATGGGATCACTGCTGCGCGACATGGGCGCCGGCCTGGAGAGCCGGCAGCTCACCTCCAGGGCTCACGGCTGGCTGCACCGCGCACGCGGCCTGGACAAGCGCCTCGCCCGGGCGGAGGAGCAGGTGCGGCAGGCCGACGAGAGCCTGCACTGGAACACCCGCTGCGCCGCCCAGGCCCGGCGCAGGGACGTGCCCGCCGGCGAGGAGTTCCGGGCCTTGCGCGGGGTGGCTCTCCAGGTGCGCGGCATCGCACGGACCCTCGCCGACAACGCCCACGACCGCCACGGCGATCACCGCTTGGGCCACCAGTTCCTCGACCGCTACGCCGAGACTCTGCGGTTGGCGGGTGCGGCCGTCGAGGGCTTCGTCCGGCCGTCCGGCCCGGCCGCCGCACCCGACGCGACGCCCCGGGAACGGCTACGGCTCGCGATCGACGGGGCACTGGACTGGCACGACACCATGACCACCCTGATCGGCCGGGGCACCCTCACCAAGCCCGGCGCCTGGCACGTCTATGGCTCTCTCATGACCGACGTGGAAAGACTCCTGGCGGACCTGGACTACGCGGACGTGCGCGCGAAGAGCCTTGCACGACGGGGCGTTCAGTGATGTTCAGCGACACGAGGATCAGGTCCGCCTCGGAACGGCGATCACGGGGCAGTGGGCGTAGCGCAGCACGCCCTGGCTCACCGAGCCCAGCAGCATGCCCGTGAAGCCGCCGTGTCCCCGGGTGCCCACCACCAGGCCCAGCGCCCGGGCCGAGGCTTCGGTGAGTGCCTGCACCGGGTGCCCGACGACCAGTTCGAGCCGCAGGTTCACCTCGGGGTAGCGGTCCTGGCGGCCCGCCACGGTCTCGGAGAGCACTCGGTGGCACTCCTGCTGTGCCGCGGAATCGTCGAAGATCCTCAGTGGCCCGGGCTGCCAGACGTACAGCGCCCGCAGCTCGGCCCCGCGCAGGGTGGCCTCCTCGAACGCCACGTCGACGGCCGCGGCGGAGTGCTCGCTGCCGTCGACGCCGACGACGTAGAACCCGGGTCCGGACGCGGGTTCCTGGGCCACGTGCTCCGCCTCCGGAACGACGACCACCGGGCAGTGCGCATGGGCCATGAGGGACAGGGCGACCGAAGCGGAACCGAACACCTCGTGGGCCCGGCTCGTGTCCCGCTGCGCACCCAGTACGACGCACGTGGCGCTATGGCTCTCCTCGCCCAGCACCCACACGGGGTCGCCCTCGGCGAGTACGGCGTCCACCTCGACCTCGGGATGCCTGGCCGTCACGAAGTCCACGGCCTCCGCGACCACCTGCTTGCCGCCGCGGTGCAGCTCCGTGTTCCACTCCGCCCAGGACGGCGGAACCTTCAGGTCCCGATCGCCTCTGGTCGGCACGCCCTCGGCGCGGACCGGACGCAGCGGTACCCCTCGGCGGGCCGCCGCGTCGGCCGCCCAGGCCAGCGCCGTCCGCCCGGCGGGGTCGGTCTCCACACCGACCACGATCGGCCGGCGGTCACTCGGTGCGGACATGATCGCCTCCAGCCTTCGGCCTCCGGCCGGCGGGCGCCGACGGCACGCCGGCCGCCGCCTCCACCGGTTCCGGTACGCGCACCAGTGCCGGACGTCGGCGTCCGGCCCGGGGAAGTACAGGGTGACTCGTCCGCCGTCCCGGCGCATGTCGTGGCGGGCCCTTCACGGTGGGCCCGCCGACGGCGCCGAGGAGGGGGAGGTGGCGAGCTGGTCCGGGCGGAAGCGTGCCTCGATGGCCGCGCGTACCGTGGCGGTCAGGTCCTCAAGCGCCCGGGACCGGACGGGCCGGACCGGTTCGGGGTCCTCGATCCGAAGCGCCGGGCCGGGCAGGGCGGCGATGTCCTCGCGGAACCGTTCGCGCGCGTCCTGCCAGCTGTCCGGCGGCCCCGTCCGGCGGCCGCCGCGCATCACCGTGCGCAGCAGAGGCCGTGACCCGGCCGACGGTTCCTCCCGCCGCAGGGCGATGACGTCGGGGTGCCCGGCGCGGCGGAAGACCTGTTTGCGGCCCGGGGCGGTGACCTTCGCCGAGGACAGCTTCATCACCGGGCGGCCGTCGTACTCGACGAGCTTGTACGCCACGTCCAGGTACGGGGCGTCCGCGGCCACGCCCACCCGCGTCCCCACGGCGTACACGTCGATCGGGGCACCCGCGCCCACCAGCCGGGCGACGCCGTACTCGTCGAGTCCGCCGCTGGCGACGATGTCCACGTCGGTCAGCCCCGCGGCATCCAGGATGGCGCGGGCCCGGCGCGAGAGCGCGTCGAGGTCGCCGCTGTCCAGCCGGACCGCGCAGCCGGGACCGAGCCCCAGGTCGCTCAGCACCCGCGCCGCGATCCGCGTCCCCTCCTCGGTGTCGTAGGTGTCGACGAGGAAGGTGACCGGGCCGGGGTGACTGCGCGCGAACGCCCGGAACGCCTCTTCCTCGCAGGGGAACGCCTCGATGTACGAATGCGCCATGGTGCCCGAGGCAGGGACGCCCAGGGCGGTGGCGGCGGCGACATCGCTGGTACCGGCGAAGCCCACCATGGCGCCCAGCCGGGCGGCCTGGTGGCCGGCCCACGGACCGTGGGTGCGGCGCAGCGAGAAGTCCACCACGGAGCGCCCGGCCGCGGCCAGGACGCAGCGGGCCGCCTTGGACGCCACCACCGTCTGGTGACAGACCTGGTTCAGCAGGTACGTCTCGACCAGCTGGGCCTGCGGCATCGGCGCGGTCACCTCAAGCAGCGGCTCACCGGCGAACACCAGATGGCCCTCCGGGACGGCGCGCACCTCGCCCTCGAAGGCGAGATCGAGGAGTGGTTCGAGGTCCCGGACCGGGCGGTGCAGGGCGTCCGCGAACTCCTCGACGTCCTCCCGCTCGATGCGGTACCCGGCCAGGAAGTCCAGGGCGGGTTCCAGACCCGCGGCGACCAGGAAGCCCCGGCCGGGCGGGAGGTCGCGGACGAAGAGGCTGAAGGTGGCCGGGGCCCACATGTCCTCCCGGAGGTAGGACAGCGCCATGGTCACTTCGTAGAGGTCGGTGGTGGTGACGTCGGACATGATGATCGCCGCCGAGCGTGGTCGTCCCTGGCGAGATCCGTTACGTGATCCGTTGCGAGACCGGTCGCCTACCGCACGGCCGCGCCCCGGGTGAGGTCGAACTCCACGTCCACCACTCCCTCGACGGCCCGCACCAGACGCGCGGCCACGGGGACCAGAGCGGTGTCGCGGACCCTGCCTGTCAGTGTGGCGACTCCGTCGTGCACGTCCACATGGATGGCCGAGGACGGCAGCGGGAAGACGTAGGACACGACTTCGCGCCGGATCTCCTCGGCGATCTCCTCGTCGTCGCGCAGGAAGACCTTGAGCAGGTCGGCGCGGCTGATGATGCCCTCCAGCAGACCGGTGTCGTCGACCACGGGCAGCCGCTTGACCTTCTCGCGGGCCATGATCCGCGCGGCCTCGGCCAGCGTGGCGTTCGCCCGGACGGTGATCGCGGGCTCGGTCATCAGGTCTCCCGCGGTGACCGCACCGGCCTTCGCCAGCTCGGCGGGCTCGCGCCGCTGTGCGTAGCCCGCTTCGGGGCTGTCCCGCAGTTCCTCCGTGGGCAGCAGGTCGGCTTCCGAGACCACGCCGACCACGCGCCCTTCGCCTTCGAGCACGGGGAGGGCGCTGACCCGCCAGTCCTGCATCATCCCCACGATCTCCTTGAACGAGGCCCGTCGGCCGATGGCGGCGACCGTGTGGGTCATGACATCGCTGACGATGTGCGGGGTGCCGTACATGCTGACCCCCTAAGGTCCACGGCAGACGGTCCTGCCGCTTCCAGCCTGGGCCGGTCCGGGAGGCCGGGCAAGGGGACCCTCGGCCCCGGTGGAGCGAGTGGAGTGAGATGCGGGCGGAGCGACACCGCGGGGGACCGGTGCCGCTCCTGTGTCCACTGTCCCTCATGACCCGCTCCCGCTCCAGGGCCGATCGGGCCAATGGAGAGGGCCCCTTCGGCCTACGCGGCATGCCTGGGGTGGGTTTGGGCTATTCGTCGGCCGCGGTGAGTCGGCAGTCCACCCCCACCACGCCTTCGACGGCTCGTACGAGGCGGACGGCGAGAGGGATCCGGGCGGCGTCCGGCACTCGTCCGGTCAGCGTGACGACGCCCTCGCTCACCACGATGTGCACGGGCTCGACCGGGACGGGGAAGAGCAGGTCCACCACGTCGCGCCGGATCTCGTCGGCGAGGTCGTTGTCGGGGCGCAGGAACACCTTCAGCAGATCCCCGCGGCTGACGACGCCTTCGAGCAGACCCTCGGCGTTCACCACGGGCAGCCGCTTGACGTGCCGCAGGGCCATGATGCGGGCCGCCTCGGCGAGCGTGGCGTCGGCGTGGACGGTGACGGCAGGAGTGCTCATCAGTTCCTCCGCGGTCACCGCGCCGGCCTTGGCCAGGTCGGATAGCCGGTGCCGCTGGGTGAACCGGTCCGGATCGCTGTCCCGGAACTCCTCCTTGGGCAACAGGTCCGCCTCGGACACCACGCCGATCACCCGGCCGTCGCCCTCCAGCACGGGCAGGGCGCTGACCTGCCACTGATCCATGCGTTCGACGATGTCCTTGAACAGGGCCTCGCGGCCGACCGCGACGACGGCATGCGTCATCACGTCGCTCACTCGGTGCAGGCTGCCGTGCATGCTGACCTCCTCGCAGGGCCGGGTGGTCACGTCAGTGCCGGTGCTGGAAAGGCACTGGGACGACGAGAGCGTCCGGCATCGGATCGCCGCTGCTCACGGAGCCACTGACCCGGCCGCGGCACGGCAGGACGGGAAGGGCCATCCACTTCTCGCGGATCCGGATTGCGCGGTGCGCGGCTGCCGGCCGCTTCCCCGCGTCTCGTACGGGTCCTTCCCGCCACTACCAGCACACCACAGGAACCACCGGTCCACCAGGGCCCTCCGGCCTCGATCGTCTTGCGGAACGCCTCGCCCGAGGTGAGATGGACGTGGAGGAGTACCACCGCCCGCCCGGCCGTCCTCGGCCGGCGCCGGCGCTGATCGGGAGGAGGCAGCCGTGGACGAGAGGCTTTCCGTGGGCGACATGATGAACGGGGCGCCGTACTCGGTCGGCGAGGACGAGACGCCGCTGATGGCCTGGGAGGTGGCCGAGCGGTCCGGGCAGCGTCATGTGCCGGTGGTCCGCCGGGACGGCCGCTGCGCCGGTGTGCTGGACCGCGCGGAGCTCGCCGTCGTCTGCGCGGACCCCGCGGTGACACTGTCCGGCCGGAGGGTGCGCGACCTCGTGTGCGGGCGCCGCACGGTCACGGTCCATCCCGAGGAATCGGCGGTCCGCGCCGCGGCGGTGATGGCGGAGGGAAACGTGGACGCGCTGCCGGTCACCGACCCGCGCGGACGACTGACCGGGCTGCTCACGGCGCAGGACTACGTGGCCGCCGCCGCCGGCCTGCACCGGCCCAGCGCATCGGCGCGGGAGGCGCCGCATGTACGGGCCACGCTGCCCGGACTGCCACCTCGCCGGAGGGAGCGGGAGATCGGCATTCCCATTCCGTAGCCTGCCGTAGGCGACGCATTCCAAGTCGGCCCGATCGTCGGTGACTTGGGCGAGGGCCGACGGACCTGCCGGCTGTGGTCGCGCGCGCGGTGCCGGTCAGGCGTAGCGGAGCAGTGCGCCCACGCCCTCGTGCAGCCGCACCTGCTGCTCGGGAACCAGGACGAGTTCGGCCCGGGTGCCGACCAGGGCGCGCGTGAGCACCGCGTCGGCGCGTTCCTCGCGGACGTCCTGGACGCCGTAGGAGCGCAGTTCCTGTTCGGTGAGGGCGAGTTGGCTGGGTTCCGGGCCGGCCCACAGGCGCAGCGGCGACTCCGGGGGGCTGTTGAGGAAGAGGGCTTTGACCTGTCCGCGTTGCAGGGCCGAAACGGCTGCGGCAAGGCCCTCGGTGGACGCTCCGTCGCGTGCGCGCTGGGCGAGGAAGGCCGCCAGCAGGGACCGGTCGTGCTCGGCCATGCGTCCGCTGAAGAGGCTGTCGAGCCGGTGCTCCAGCAGTGCCCGGCCCGGCCGGGACTCGCCCGCGCCCTCGACGGTGACGACCCGTCCGCGCAGGGGGTTGGGCAGCCGGCGCACGAGAATGCCGCGGGCCCACACGTCTCCCGCGACGACCACCGCCTCGGCGGCGACGCGCCGCGCGTGGCCCTCCAGATCCCGGCCGATGACCTCGGCGGCGTTCAGCCAGTCGGCCACCGGGATCTCTTCGTCGAGCCGGTGTCCCGGCGTGACCTTGGTCAGGGGCCACACCCCGATCTCGGCCTCGATCCGCACGGTGCCCGGGGCGTCCGTGGAGTGCCGGCCGCTGTAGTGGACGTACGCGGCCAGGTACGGGATCTCGGGGCAGTGCTGGACGATCAGCGGCAGGGTGTGCGGCAGGGTGCCGAAGTGCGCGGTGTCCCGTGCGGGCGGGTCGGGCAGCTCGTCCAGCAGGGCGAGCCGGCCGTGCGCGGTGAACACCGCCTGCCCGTGGGAACCGGGGACGTCGGTGTCGCTGCCCACGGCGTTCGCCGCGGCGGTGAGGGAGTCCTGGTCGGCTCCCGCGGACGTCAGGGCGTCCCGCAGGTGCCGCCAGCGCAGTTCTATGGCGGCGTCGGGATCCTCGACGACCCTGTCGCGGGAGGTGTCCAGATAGACCGAGGCGAAGGGTCCTGGCTGCTTGTACAGGGGTTCGAGAAAGGACAGTCTCATGCCGCTCCCGCCATCACCGTTTGTTCACCTGGGCGCCATCGGAAGTACGTCTGAAAAGCACCTATGGCGCTGGAAAAGGCTTCATTGTCTGTTTTCAGACACCCGTAGTGAGTACAGAAAGTCGGACAACATGGTCGAGATACTGGCAGCCGTGGCAACGAAGATCGCCGTCGCGGTCGTCGAGGCGCTCGTTCTGCGCCTCGTGTGGCAGCTGTGGACCACATACGCACGATCTCTGCGTACGGCCTTCGTCACCGCCGCCGCGTGACACCACGGCGCCCGGCAGCGCTCACGCCGCCGCGCGCCGGCCTTCCCCGCGCCTGGACCACTGTGTCCCGGCACCTGAGGTCTACGTCTCCTTCTTCTCCTTCCGTGCGCTGCGTACCAGCCAGGTGGCTCCGCCGACGGCCAGGGCCACCGGCCATTCCAGTGCCCCTGCCACGGCCAGTGCTCCGAGGCCTCCGTAGAACACGAGATCCTTGGCGGCCGGCGTACCGGGCAGTCGTGCCGTCGCCGCCCGGGCCGTGCTCGCCATCTCCTCCCTGGTGAGGTACGGAATCGGCACCGGAGGATGCAGCGTGCGCATGTGCAGGTGCAGCCCCTGGCCGTTGCCCGCATGGATTTCCTGGTGCGTGCTCTCCGCTGTCTTGGACATCCCCTCCTCCTTCCGTCGGAGTCGGTGTGGTGTGCCTCTTCAATTCTCGCGCGCCTCCGGCGGCATGCGCGCATGGAAAGCGGTGCCATGGGAACGCGGGATGGCGGCCGCCCCGCGCGCGCGGAGCGGATGCCGGACCGTGGGGAGCTGGTGATGCGCTGTGGCACTGCCGGGACACGGACTGCTGCGGGCCGCGGTGTCCCGTGCGGCCGACGTGCTGCGGGACGAGTCCCGGGCACGCGTCCGGTTCTTCGGGCGGCGCGCGCACGTCGCCGTACGGGGACTGCGCCCCGGTGACCTGCCGGAGTCCGCGGCCAGGAAGCTGGCCGAGGACGTCGAGCGGCGCCTCGCCGCCCTGCCCTCGGTGGACTGGGCGGTGGTGAACACCGTGCTCGGTCACGCCGTCGTCGGCGCCGCGGACGCGTTCGAGGCCGACACGATCGCGGACGCCCTGATCGAGGCGGTCGAGGACGTCGAGGAGGCCCACGGCGTCGCGCATCCGCTGCCCGAGCATCCCGTGTCGGGCGGTACGACCCGCCGGTCCGCCTCGGCCGTGACCTTGCACCTGGCGGCCGCGCCCGTGGCGGCGCTGGCCGGACTGACGCGCCACACGCCCATCCCCTCGGGCATCGCGGCGCTCGCCCCGCTCGTCGACGCCCACCCCCGGCTGCGGCGTCGCGTCGAGCAGGCGGTCGGCGCCGACAACGCCGGAATGCTGCTGGCCTCGCTCACCGCGCTGGGCCAGGCGGGCTCCGGCGGTCTCGCCGGGGTATTCGTGGACACCCTGCGGCACACCCTGCGCGCGATGGAGGCCGACGCGGAGGCCGCAGCCTGGACCGCGGCCGAGCCCCGCCTCGCGGGCAGCGCCACGGCAGGCGCCCATCGCACGGCACCCGAACCGTCCCCCCGCGAGACGCCCCTGAAGCCGGGGCCCATCGAGCGCTACGCCGACCGGGCGCTCGCCGTGGCGGCGGCGTCGTTCGCCGGATCGCTGCTGGTCACCAGGCGGCCCGGCCGGGCCCTCGGGGCCGCGCTGGCGGCGATCCCGAAGGCGGCGCCCCTCGCACGCGAGGGCTTCGCCTGCGTTCTCGGCCGGGGGCTGGCCCGCCGGGGCGTCGTCGTCGCCGACCCCGGTGCGCTGCGGAGGCTGGACCGGATCGGCACCCTGCTGCTGGACACGGACGTCCTGGCCACCGGAGGCCATCGGCCGGCCGATCTGGTCGCGCTCGACGAGGACGCGCCCGCCGGGGAATTCGCCGCGACGACCCACCGCCTCTTCGATGGCTCCGCCCCGGAACGCGTGCAGCGGGACGGGGAGTGGGTGCTGGGGCCGGTCGAGCGTCTGACGCTGCGGGGACGCACCGGCAAGCGGGCCCGGGAGCGGTTGCGGGGGGAGGGCGAGGGGCTCGTGCTCGGCCTCGCGCACGGAGAGCGCCTGCTCGCCGTGATCTCCGTGCTCCCCGAGATGCACGATGCCGCGAGCGCCTTCGTCCCCGCCGCCCACGCCGCCGGGCTCAAGGTCGTGGCCGCGGGTGCGCACGCCACCGACGCCTCCGTGCGGGAGGCCGACGCCGTCACCGAGGGAGGCGACCGGCTGGTCGACTCCGTACGGGACCTGCAGCGCGACGGCGACGGCGTGTTGCTGCTCTCCCACGACCGGAGCGCGCTCCTGGCCGCCGACGTCGGCGTGGGCCTCGCCGACCCGGGGGGAACATCCCCCTGGGGCGCGGATCTCTACCTCGACGGCGATCCCGCGGCGGCCCTGCTCATCGTCGACGCCTGCCGCACCGCCAGGGAGACCTCGCGCCGGGGCGTACGGCTCGCCCAGGCCGCGGCCGCGGTCGGCGCGACGGCGGTGCTGGCGGCACGGGCGCGGCGCCCGGCCGCCCGGGGCGTGACGGCGTTCAACGCGGCGGCGGCGCTGGGCACCGCGGTCGGTGTCTGGGCGGCACTACGGCTGCTGCGGCACCCCTCGCCGCTGCCCACGGCACGCCACCCGTGGCACGCCATGGATCCGGACACCGTGCTCGCCAGGGCCGGGGGCCGCGAGGACGGCCTCACCGCCGAGGAGGCGCGGGCCCGGGCCACGGCCACCGGCGAACCGGCACCGGGGACCTCCCTCGGCCGGGCCTACCTGTCCGAGATGGCGAACCCGCTGACCCCCGTCCTCGGCGCGGGTGCGGCGATGTCGGCGTCGGTGGGCGCCGTCCTCGACGCCGTCGTCATCGTGGCGGTCACCGCCCTGTCCGGGTTCTTCGGCGGCTTCCAGCGGTACCGGACCGACCGCGCCGTCGCCCGGCTGCGGCGGGAGTCGGCCGTGATGGCCAACGTGCTGCGGGACGGGGAGGAGACCGTCGCCCCCGCCGGGGAACTGGCCGTGGGCGACGTGGTGAACCTGAACCCGGGAGACGTGGTGCCGGCCGACGGACGCCTGCTGGACGCCCACCACCTGGAGGTCGACGAATCCGCGCTGACCGGCGAGTCGCTGCCGGTGGCCAAGAGCGTGGCACCCGTCCTCGCCTCGGACCTCGGGGACCGCACCTCCATGGTCTACGAGGGCACCACCGTGGCCGCCGGACGCGGGCGCGCGGTCGTCGTCGCGACCGGCACGGCCACCGAGGCGGGCCGGGCCGCGGCGGGCGGCCGGGGCGCGGCGCCCGCGGCCGGGGTCGAACGCCGACTGGCCCGCATCACCCGCACCACGCTGCCGGTGGCCCTCGGTTCGGCCGCCGCGGTGGTGGCGGCGGGCATGCTGCGCGGGCGCCCCGCCCGGGACACGGTCGGCGCGGGAGTCGGGCTGGCCGTGGCCAGCGTGCCCGAAGGACTCCCGTTCCTGGTCTCCGCCGCCCAACTCGCCTCCGCCAGACGGCTTTCCGCCCGCGGAGCCCTGCTCAGACACCCCCGTACGATCGAGGCGGCCGGCCGTGCCGACGTCCTGTGCTTCGACAAGACCGGAACCCTCACCCAGGGGCGGATCTCCCTCGTCGCCGTCGCCGCCGACGGACGCAGCCAGCCCCTCGAACGGCTCGACGACGACCAGCGCACCGTCCTCGCCGCGGCGCTGCGGGCGACCCCACGCCCGCACAACGGCGGGGAACTGGAACACGCCACCGACGGCGCGGTCACCGAGGGCGCCGAGGAGGCGCGCGTCAGCCGGACCACGGCCGCGTCGGGCTGGCGGCGCAGCTCCAGCCTGCCGTTCGAGCCCAGCCGTGGCTTCCACGCGACGCGGGGCCGCTGCGGCCGGCAGCGGATCCTGTCCGTGAAGGGGGCGCCGGAGGAGGTCGTGACGCGCTGCGCCACCCGCGACGGCCGACGCCTGGACGGCAAGGGCAGGAAGGACATCCTCGCGGCGGGCGAGAAGCTGGCCGCCAAGGGCCACCGGATCCTCGCGGTGGCCGAACTGCGGGACGCGCCCGGCGGCACGCTCACCGACGAGACCGTGGACGGCCTCGACTTCCTCGGCTTCCTCGCGTTCGCCGACCGGGTGCGCGGCACCGCCCGCGACGCGGTGCGCCGGCTCGCGGACGCCGGGGTCCAGATCGTCATGATCACCGGGGACCACCCGGGCACCGCCGAGTCGATGGCCCGCGAACTGGGCGTCCTGAACGGCAGGCGGGTGGTGACGGGTGCCGAACTCGACGACCTGGACGACCGCGCCCTCGACCGGCTGCTGCCCGACGTCGGAGTCGTGGCCCGCGGCACCCCCGTGCACAAGGTCCGTGTGGTGCAGGCGTTCCAGCGCCTCGGGCGTACGGTCGCGATGACCGGGGACGGCGCCAACGACGCGCCCGCCATCCGGCTCGCCGACATCGGGATCGCGTTCGGTGAGCGGGCCACTCCCGCCGCGCGTGCGGCGGCCGACCTCGTCGTCACCGACGACCGGCTGGAGACCGTGCTCGCCGCGCTCGTGGAGGGCCGCGCGATGTGGGCCTCCGTACGGCAGGCCCTGGCGATCCTGGTCGGCGGCAATCTCGGCGAGATCGCCTTCACCCTCCTCGGCGCGGCCGCCACCGGGACCTCACCCCTGACGGCCCGTCAACTCCTGCTGGTCAACCTCTTCACGGACCTCGCCCCGGCCATGGCCGTCGCCCTGCGGCCCCCGCAGCCGGAGGCCGCCGAGCGGATGCTCCGCGAGGGCCCTGAAGTCTCCCTCGGCACGGCTCTGACCGAGGAGATGGTGTGCCGTGCGGTGGCCACCGCCCTGGGAGCCACGGCCGGTTGGCTCGCCGCGCGGTTCACCGGCCGCGCCACCCGCGCCCGCACCGTCGCCCTGGTCGCGCTCGTCGGCGCGCAGCTCGGCCAGACCCTCCTGGTCGGGGGCCGCAGCAGGGCGATCGCCGTCTCCTCGCTCGGCTCCCTGGCCGCACTGGCGGCCGTCGTCCAGACCCCGGTCCTGAGCCAGTTCTTCGGCTGCACACCCCTCGGCCCGATCGCGTGGGGCATCGCCCTGTCCGCGGCGGCCGGGGCAACGGTGATCTCGCCGTTCCTCCCCCCGCTGATCACCCGCGCCCGCGCATATGTCCGGCACGCCTGACCGGGGCCACGGGTGCGATGGCCGCCGGTCTGGGACGTGGCGCACCGGTGCGGCCGGCCACGAGGCCGGCCGCACCGCCCCACACAGCGGTTCGTGTCAGTGCTGGTACAGGCCCACCAGCGTGCTGTCGGCCAGTTCCCGCCTCTCCACGGCTTCGAGGACCTGATCGGTACTGGGGCGGTCGGGCAGGACACACGGCTGCCCGAGGGCGTACAGGTGAAAGACGTAGCGGTGCGGCTCGTCCCCGGGCGGTGGGGCCGGCCCGTCCCAGCCGCGCCGGCCGAAACCGTTGACGAGTTCAGTGCCGCCCGGCGGGGTGTGGCCCGCCTCGACGCCCTTGCTGTGCGGGTCGATGCCGACCACCGCCCAGTGGACGAAGCTGCCCGAGGGCGCGTCGGGGTCCTCGCACAGCAGCACCAGTTCCGTCGCCTCGTCCGGCACGCCGGACCAGGCCAGCGGCGGTGAGACGTTGCCGGCGTCCTCGGTGTACCGGGGCGGCACGCGGTGGTGGTCCTCGAAGGCGGGGCTTTCCAGGGTGAATGCGGTCATGGGGGACTCCTCCGTCGGGTGCGTCGGGTGCGTCGGGTGCCTCTGGTGCATCTCGTGCGTCGGCTGGTGGCGGCCGGCAGGCCCGTGCCGGTGGTCGGCGAGCCGGCGTGGCGTCGCGCCGCCGCCGCTGCTGCCGGCGAAGAGGCTGGTGGCCAGGTCGGCGTCCAGGGATTCACGGATCTTCTCGGTCACGCCGCCCTGTACGGCCAGTGCGACGACCTCCATCACCGCGCGAGCGTGGTGGACCGCCTTGGGGAAGTTCTTCCCCTCCCGCTGGGCGACGTGCTCGAAGAACTCGTGTCCGCTCATGTGCGTACCGGTCGCGGGAACGTCCGGCGCTCTCTCGATGCGCCGGAGGTGTTCCCCGATCTCGTGCGGCAGTTGGGCGGCGAGCTTCTCCGCCAGTGCGGCGGGGATGCGTTCGGCGAGCGTTTCCAGCGTCGCGCGGGTCGCCCGTTCCGCGGCGCCACGGCTGTCCAGCCGCGCCCGCGACTGCACGTGGCCGATGAATTCCTCGTGGCGCATGTCCCTTACCTCCCGCGGGGCCGGCAGGGGCTTCCTCCCCCTGCGCGTCACTCATCGGGTAGCCAGGTCCGGTCCCGCCAATCGCCGCGACGAGCAGAAGCGGGAGCCATGGCCCGGCGCGCGCTCCGGAAGCGGGCGGCTCTCCCCCTCAGCGACGGGTGACGGGGATTTCGGGGGAGGTGTTCTCCAAGGGCACGGCGTGACCCCGGACCAGGCCCAGTTGGACGGCCTGGCGGGGCAGCAGTACATCGAGCAGCCAGTCGGTGGCCACGCGGGCGCGATTGCCGGGCAGGGAGAGCAGGTGGTAGCCGCGTGTGGCGAGCATGGCGAGCGGGCCGGACAGCGGCAGCCCGAACGGGTCGGCGGCCGCCTGGGTGCCGCCGAGGTCCACGGCGAAGCCCCGGTCCCGGTAGCGGTACGGGTGGCGGTGGCCGTGCCCGCAGGAGGCGGCCACGTTGTCCGCCGCGGTCCTGCCCTGCCGGACGGCCTGCTGCGCCGTCATCGCGGTGAGCCTGCCCGGGCGGGCCGGATCGGGGACGGCGGCCGCGTCTCCGCAGGCGAACACCTCGGGATGCCCGGGCACGCCCAGGTACGCGTCGACCCGCAGTCGTCCCTGCTCGGTCGGCAGGCCGAGGTCGGTGACCAGCGGATCCGGGCGGACCCCGACACACCACACCAGGGTGCGGGTGGGGACGCATTCGCCGTCGGTCAGCACCACGCCGTCGCGCGTGGCCTCCCGTACCGAGGTGCTCAGGCGTACTTCCACGCCGCGCCGCCGCAGGACGCGGGCGGCGGTACGGGAGAGACGTACGTCGAGTTCGGGCAGGACCCGCTCGGCGACGTCGAGGAGGAGCCAGCGCGGGGGGCGGTCGCTGTGTGCCTGAGGGTGCCGGTGGCTGAGATCGCCGGTGTACAGCGCGCCGTGGGCGGCGACCTCGGTACCGGTGTAGCCCGCGCCGACCACGACGAAGGTCCGGCGCGCGGTGCGTTCCTCAGGGTCGTCGGCGATGTCGGCGAGGTCGAGCTGCCGGGTGATGTGGTCGCGCAGGTAGAGGGCCTCGGGCAGGCCGCGGAAGCCGTGGGCGTGCTCGGTGACCCCCGGGATGGGCAGCAGTTTGTTGACGCTGCCGACGGCGACGACGAGCCGGTCGTATCCGGCCTCCCGGTGGTTGTCCTCGGCGTCGGTCCAGCCGATCCGCCGGCCCGCGAGATCGACGGTGTCGGCCTGGCCGAGCAGCAGCCGGACCTCGGGCAGGGCCGAGGCGAGGGGCACCGAGACGCGGCGGGGTTCGAGCAGGCCGGTGGCCACCTCGGGCAGCAGCGGCACGTACAGGAAGTAGTCGTTGGGGTTGACCAGCGTGATGTCCGCCGCGCCCCGTGCGAGCCGGCTCAGTCTGCGGGCGGCGCTGAAGCCCGCGAAGCCCGCTCCGATGATCACGATGCGTGGACGCTGCCTGGGCATGGACATCACCAGAATTCCCAAGATCTTGCAGGTGCGCGAGCCCCCGCCGAGTACCCGATCGGGCGGTGCTCACGCCGTTCGCCGGCAGGGTCGGGTCGGCTTGCCGCGCCTCGGGGGAGCGAGCAGCCTGGGCGGTGTGACGCACTCCCAGTCCCAGTCCCAGTCCCACTCCCACGGCACGCTGGCACAGCGGCTCATCGCCGACCATCTCGTCGAGGGCCGGATGGAACCGGGTGAGGAGATCGGCCTGCGCATCGACCAGACCCTCACCCAGGACGCGACCGGCACCCTGGTGATGCAGGAGCTGGAGGCGCTCGGCCTGGACCGGGTCCGTACCGAGGTCAGCGTCCAGTACGTCGACCACAACCTGCTCCAGGCGGACGAGCGCAACGCCGAGGACCACGCCTTCCTCCGCTCCGCCTGCCGCCGCTTCGCTATCTGGTACTCGAAGCCCGGCAACGGCGTCTCCCACCCGACCCACATGCAGTACTTCGGGATCCCGGGCAGGACGCTCGCCGGATCCGACTCGCACACCTGCGCCGCCGGGTCGCTCGGCATGCTCGCGCTCGGCACCGGCGGCCTGGAGGTCGCGCTCGCCATGGCCGGACGCCCCCTGCACATCACCATGCCCGCGATCTGGGGCATCCGGCTGACCGGCAGGCTGCCGGAGTGGGTGAGCGCCAAGGACGTCGTGCTGGAGCTGCTGCGGCGCCACGGCGTCAAAGGGGCGGTCAACCGGATCCTGGAGTACCACGGGCCCGGACTCGACCACCTGACCGCGATGGACCGGCACGTCATCGCCAACATGGGCGCCGAGCTGGGCGCGACCACCTCCGTCTTCCCCGCCGACACCGCGGTGCGCGACTTCCTGCGCGCCGAGGACCGCGAGGACGCCTTCCGGGAGCTGGCCGCCGAGCCGGACGCCGTCTACGACCTGACCGACGAGATCGACCTCGCCACGCTCGAACCGCTCATCGCCCGCCCCACCTCGCCCGGCAACGTCGTCCCGGTGCGCGAGGTCGCGGGCGAGCCCATCGGGCAGGCCGTCATCGGCTCCTCCGCCAACCCGGGACTGCGCGACTTCGCCGTCGCCGCCGCCGTCGTCGCCGGCCGCCAGACCGACGCGGCCGTCAGCTTCGACGTCAACCCCACCTCCCGCGAGATCCTCGCCGACCTCACCAGGATGGGCTCCACGTTCGACCTGATCACCGCCGGGGCCCGTATCCACCAGGCCGGCTGCCTCGGCTGCATCGGCATGGGCCAGGCCCCCGCACCCGGCCGGAACAGCCTGCGCACCTTCCCGCGCAACTTCCCCGGCCGCTCCGGCACCGAGGACGACGCGGTGTGGCTGTGCTCCCCGGAGACGGCCGCCGTCTCCGCCCTCACCGGCGAGATCACCGACCCCCGAGCGTGGGCCGCCACGGAAGGCATGCCGTACCCGGACGTGCGGCTGCCCGAGCACGCCTCGGTCAACCGCGCCATGCTCGAGCCCCCGCCGCCGCCCGAGGAAGCCGCCCGGACCGAGCTGGAGCGCGGCCCCAACATCTCGGGTCTGCCCGAGTTCGATCCGCTGCCCGACGTGCTGGAAGGCCCGGTCCTGCTCGTCTGCGGCGACAACGTCTCCACCGACGAGATCTCACCGGCCGGGGCGAAGGCGCTGCCGTACCGCTCCAACATCCCGAAGCTCGCGGAGTTCACCTTCACCCGGATCGACCCCGACTACCCGCGGCACGCCGCAGAACTGGCACGCGACGGCAGGCCCGGCGCGCACTTCGTCATAGGCGGGGACAACTACGGCCAGGGCTCCTCCCGCGAGCACGCCGCCATCACCCCGCGCCACCTCGGGCTGCGCGCCGTCGTCGCCACGTCCTTCGCCCGTATCCACTGGCAGAACCTGACCAACTTCGGCGTCCTGCCGCTGGAGTTCACCGACCCCGGCGACCACGACCGCATCGACACGGGCGACCGGCTACGGCTGGTGAACCTCCACGCCGCCCTGGCCCCCGGAGCCGAACCGCTCCTGCGCCTGCACAACACCACCAAGGACGAGACGTACGAAGTCCGCCACCACCTCTCCGACGGCCGCCGCCGCACCGTGCTCGCCGGGGGCATCATCCCGGCCCTCGCACGCGAGGAGCGCCGGAACCCGCCGGCCGCCGGCCCGGCACCGTGAAGGTGCCGTTGCGCCGTCGCTCAGGCGGGGACCTTGTGACGTCCCGGCCGGAGCTGGTGATCAAGGGGCGGGGGCTGCTCGGCCCAGATGGTCTTGCCGGTGGCCGTGTGCCGGGTGCCCCAGCGTTCCGCGAGCTGACCCACCAGGAACAGGCCACGGCCGCCCTCCTCCAGGTCCCGGGCCCGGCGCAGGTGCGGGGTCGTGTTGCTGGCGTCGGAGACCTCGCAGATCAGGCCGGCGTCGTGGATGAGCCGCAGCTGGATCGGCGGGTGGGCGTGGCGGATGGCGTTGGTGACCAGTTCGCTGACGATCAGTTCGGTGGTGGCGGTGGCGTCCTGCAGTCCCCAGGCCGACAGCTGGCCCGCGGTGCGCCGGCGGGCATCGGCGACGACGGCCGGATCGGCGGGCAGGTCCCAGGAGGCCACATGGGAGGCGCCCATGATGTGGGTGCGCGCCACGAGCAGGGCCGCGTCGTCGTACGGCCGGTGGGGCAGGAGGGCCTCGACGATGTGGTCGCAGGTCGCCTCCAGCGAGGGGGCGGGCCGGGTCAGGGTGTCCAGCAGGGTCCGCTGTCCGGAGTCGATGTCGTGGCTGTCGGCCTCGACCAGTCCGTCCGTGTAGAGGACGAGCAGGCTGTCCTCGGGCACCCAGGTGTCGGCGGCCTCGAACGGCAGGCCGCCCACGCCGAGCGGCGGCCCGGGCGCCACGGCGAGGAAGCGCACGGTGCCGTCGGGGGTGACCAGGGCCGGCGCGAGGTGGCCGGCGCTGGCCATGGTGCAGTGGCCGGAGATCGGGTCGTAGACGGCGTACAGGCAGGTGGCGCCGACCTCACCGATCGACTCGATGCCCTCTTCGATCTCTTCGAGGATGAGATCGTCGAGCTGGGTCAGCAGCTCGTCCGGGGCGAGGTCGACGTCGGCGAGGGTGCGGACCGCTGTGCGCAGCCGGCCCATCGTGGCGGACGCGTGGATGCCGTGGCCCACGACGTCGCCGACGACCAGGGCGACCCGGGCTCCGGAGAGCGGGATGACGTCGAACCAGTCGCCGCCCACGCCGGCCCGGGGATCGGCCGGCAGATAGCGGGTGCCCGTCTCCACGGCCAGCTGGGCCGGCCGGTGATGCGGCAGCAGGCTGCGCTGCAGGACCAGGTCGGCGCCGTCGCCGTCCTGTGGCAGGTCGGCCTGCAGGAACCACTGGACCTGCCGGTCGCCGCCCGTCAGGGGGCAGGCTCGCAGGTCGGCGTCCACCCGATGGCCGGCCCGATCGCGCAGCGCGATCCGCCCCGTCCACGCCTGCCGCCGGACGGCGCGCCGCCTGGCCGCCTCGGGCAGGCCGCTGGCCAGCAGATTCCTCGCGGGACGCCCTACGATCTCGCCCGGCGCGTATCCGAGCAGCAGCCGGGCACCGCGGCTCCACGCGGTCACGACGCCCCGTGCGTCGACGGCCGCGACAGCTGCCTCCGCCATCCGCGGAGTGCCATACGCATGCATCGGCCTCAGTCTCCGCATGTATCGGCGGGCCGGCGCACGCGCCGGACACCGCCATTACGACAACGCCTACCGGCGCCTCAGCATTCCCCTGCCCCGCCCACCGCGTCGTCACGCATCATCGGGCGGTCCGGCGTCTCCGTCCGGGGGAATCCACGTCAGCGCAGCCGGCGCGAGGTCACCGTGAACCGGGCGCCGTCGGGGTCGCGCAGGTCGGCCTCGTGGTCGCTGCGCTCCAGGACGCTGCCGCCGTGCTGCTCAGCGGCCCGGACACACGCAGCCACGTCGGCCACGACGAAGTGGACCCGCCAGTGCGGCCGGGCCGCAGGGTCGGGGGGACTCTCCGGAGCGGTCGACTCGATGCGTGCCACGACATCGCCCCTGCTGCGCAGCAGCACATCGCCTCCCACGTACTCCACCTCGCAGCAGCCGGGCAGGCCCGAGGCCCAGTCGAGGACCTCGCCGTAGAAGATGGCGGCGTCGAAGGCGTCACGGGTGTGCAGGGTGATGAACGTGGATGCGGCCTGCCGCCACGCCTCCCACTCGGTGACGAGTTTGCCCTGCCAGATGCCGAAGGTGGCCCCGGCGCGGTCCGCGAGCAGCGCCGCCCGGCCGGGAGGCAGGGACAGCGGCCCCACGGCCACGGTCCCGCCGCGCTCCCGGACGCGGGACGCCGCGTCGTCCGCGTCCGCCACCGCGAAGTACGGCGTCCAGGCCACGGCCGTCTGCCACATGCCGGCCACCCCCGCGATCCCCGCGACGGGAGTCCCGTCCGCCAGCGCCGTGCGGAAACGGTCGCCCATCTCGGTCTCGCGCCACTGCCAGCCCAGTACGGCCCCGTAGAAGTCCTGCGTGGCGTCGGGGTCGCGGCCGTTCAGACTCACCCAGCACGGGGCACCGAACACGGAGGGCGTGAAGACGAGGTCCGTGTCCGTCGCGGGGGAGGAAGGTGTCGTGCTGTCGTTCATGGCCATCGCGCCCTGGTCTCGTACGTCGGCAGCAGCTTCGCTGCCTCCATTGTCCAACTTTCCGGGTCCAGCACCTCGCGCGCCGTGCGGGTGACCGTCCACGGTTGAGCCGTCGGTTCAGGGGGACTCGCACGATGTGAAAAGAGCCTTCTGCTCGTCTGCGGGGCGTCATGCGTGTCGAACTGATCCAACAGGCAGCCAGCGTGCTTTTCGAGGTGCCGGATGAATCGCACGAGGAGATCATCCTGCTCATCGACGCGGTCACCACGGACACGGAGACCCAGTACCCGGACGTGTCCGCGGCGTTCGGCGAGTGGTGCTGGCTCGTCTACACGGTCCACGGCGAAGTGATCGAAGTACTCGACGTCGGCTGCGCATGCTGAGGCCGTACCGTTGCGACGCCGGGACGGGACGGGCGTCACACGCCCACCGGCCACGTCTGCTCCTCCCGTGTCTCCGTGGCCACGGGATGCAGCGGCGTGAGCGCGTGGGTGCGGTCGAGGTAGCAGAAGGCGTCGTAACGCTGGGCCAGGACGGTGGGGACGTAGTCGCCGACGCGTTCGAACTGCGGCTGGTAGACCACGCCGATCGCGCGGTGACCGTGCTCCTCGTGGAACCATGCGCCGTGGCCGGCGGTGGGCGGCCGCTGGAGCTGCACATGGGGGAACACGAACAGGGCCCGTCCGCCGGGCAGTGCCCGGTGCATCAGATCCTCCAGGCTGGCCGTGTGCGCGGGCGGCATCCCCATGATCCTGGGTACGTCGCCCCACGCGTCCGCGGCGATCACGGTGCCGGAGTGCGAGCCGAACCCGACCAGCACCACGCCCCGGCCCATGTGCCGTTCGCGCACCAGCTGGCCGATGTTGACCATGCCGGTGTCGGCCATGTCGGTGGCGCGCGCATCACCGATGTGGGTGTTGTGCGCCCACACCACCGCCTTGGCGTCGGGGCCGTGGTGCTCCATCAGCCGGTCCAGGGTGTCGGCCATGTGGTGGTCGCGGATGTTCCAGGAGTCCGGGCCGCTGTCGAGCATGGCCCGGTAGTAGCGCTCGGCTCCGGCTAGGATCTCGGCGTTCTGCCGGGCGGCGAACTCCGCGAACGAGCCGTCCGGGGCGGCCGACCGCGCGGCCCGCCGCCGCAGCTCCGTGAGCAGGGAGACGACCTGCGGCTCACAGCCCTCGGGCAGGTAGCGGGTGGCCATCGCGTACGACTGCGGATCCTTCGCGTACGGCTCGAAGCAGCGGTACGCGTCCAGCGCGTGTTCCAACCGGCTGGGGTCGTGCTCGCGCAGATGGTCGAGCACCGCGTGCAGCGACTCCCACAGGCTGTAGACGTCCAGCCCGAAGAAGCCGACCCGCCGCTCGGGCGGCAGGCCCTCGTTGTGCCGGCGCAGCCACCGCGCGAAGGCGGCCACGTCGGTGTTGCCCCACATCCACGTCGGCCAGCGGCTGAAGCCCGCCAGCACCTCGCCGGGATCCTCGGGCGCGCCCGGCGCGGCGACCACCGCACGGTGCACGTCCAAGCAGTCCGGCCAGTCGCCCTCCACCGCGAGGAAAGAGAACCCCTTCTCCTCGATCAGCCGGCGCGTCAGCACGTCACGCACCTGGTAGTAGTCGGCGGTGCCGTGGGACGCCTCGCCCAGCAGCACGTAGTGCGCGTCGCCGATGCGCTCCATCAGCGGGTCGAGCGACGCCTGGTCGGTCAGAGGAAGGGCCTGGTTCCGGATGCGGGCCTGGTCGGTGTCGGGCACGGCGTCCTCCCGTTTCCGCGGCTGTCGCACCGGGTTCCCGTGGTACGGCGCACGAAACGGCGGACCGGCAGCTCACGGCGTGAAGCGCAGGGAGTACGTACGGCCTTCCACACCCCACTCGCCGCCGGGCGGCTTCAGCCCGGCATCGATCGCGCGCAGGCTGGGGCGCCCGATATGGGCGTAGACCACGCGCCGCACGCCCTGCCGGGCCGCCTGCTCACCTGTGGCGCGGACGGTCGCGTGGCCACCCACGCCGCCCCGGAAGCGTATGGGCCGGTCCCAGGCCGCCGCCTCGGCGAACATCAGGTCCGCACCGGCGGCCCAGGCCGGGAACTCCCAGAACTCCGGTGCCCAGACCACGACGACGTCCCCTGCTTCGATGCGATACCCGTACGCGGGGTGCGAGGTGTGGACCACCGGACGGCAGCGCACCAGTACATCGCCGACCCGCAGGTCGCCCGCGCGTAGGGGCACGTCCCACGTGGCCGCCCGTCGGCGCAGTTCCGACCGCAGCTCGGAACGCTCGTCGGTGACCAGCCACGCGTCCAGCCGCCCGGGCGGGGGTTCGGCCCGGGCCCGCCGTCGAAGGCCACCCGGTGCCCCGCGCACCGCAGCAGCAGGCCCGCCGGGGCGAACCGGGGCGAGTTCATCGCTCCCACGCCGAGGAGTGTCAGCCGCAGCCGGCGGTTCATCAGCGGGGCCGTCAGGTCAGAAGGGGCCCTGGAGAGTGCCGAGTCGGTCCGTCAGACGCAGGTTCTCGGAGTAGTCGACGGGACACGCGATCACCGAGACCGCGTCGTCGTCGAGGGCTTGGCGCAGTGCGGGGAGCAACTGGTCGGCGGCCTCGACGGCGTAGCCGCGCGCGCCGAAGCTCTCGGCGTAGGCGACCAGATCCGGGTTGGTGAACCGGGTGTGGCTGTGGCGGCCGAGTTCCAGCTCCATCTTCCAGGTGATCAGGCCGTATTCCTCGTCCACCAGCACGAGCACGGCCAGCGGCACGCGTTCGCGCACCGCGGTCTCCAGTTCCTGGGAGTTCATCAGGAACGAGCCGTCGCCCATCATCGCCAGCACCCGTCGGTCCGGTCGGGCCAGCTTGGCGGCGATGGCGCCCGGCAGCGCGAAGCCCATGGTGGACAGGCCGTTGGACACCAGGCAGGTGTTCGGCTCGTAGGTCGGGTAGAGCCGGGACATCCACATCTTTCCGGCACCGGTGTCCGCGAGCACGATGTCATGGCGGTCCAGCGCGGTGCGCACATCGGTCACGACACGCTGCGGCACCAGGGGGAACGCGTCGCTGTCGCGGCCGTACCGGAGCTCGTCGTCCAGCAGCGCACGGATCTTCTCGCTGCTTCCCGAGCCGTAGACGAGTCCGTCGGGCAGTGCCGCCGCGAGAGCGTCGAGGGACTGCGAGGGGTCACCCTCGATGCCGACGGAGACCGGGTAGTGGGCGTCCACCTCGGCGGGGAAACGGTGGACATGCACGATCCGCTTGTCGCCGTTCGGGTTGATCTTCGCCGGGTCGAACTCCTGGATCTCGTAGCCCACACAGATCAGCACATCGGCCGTGTCGAAGCCGAAGTTGCCGTAGTCGTGACGCATGAAGCCGACCGCGCCGAGGGCGTTCGGGTGGTCGTCGGGAAAGACGCCTTTGCCGTGGAACGTGGTCGCGACCGGGAGGTTCAGCCGTTCGGCGAACCGCACCAGGGCGTCCGAGGCGCCGGCCCTGGCGGCACCGTGGCCCGCCAGCACGACCGGGTGCCGTGCGGCGCCGAGCACCTCGGCGGCCCGCGCGACCTGTGCGGGTGACGGCGCCTCGGCGCGCACCACGTCGATCTGCAGGGGCGCCAGAGGCTCGGCGGGACGCTGCGCCTCGATGTCCTCCGGCACCGCCAGGAACACGGCGCCGGGGCGCTCGCTCTGCGCGGTCTTGAACGCCTTGCGCGTCATCTCCGGCACCGCGTCCGGGCACTCGATCCGGGCCGACCACTGGGTGACGGGAGCGAACATCGACACCAGGTCGACGACCTGGTGCGACTCCTTGTGGACCCGGCGCAGGGAGCCCTGGGCGGCCAGGGCCACCATCGGAGCGCTGTTGGTCATGGCGTCCGCGGTTCCGAGCAGCAGATTGATCGCGCCGGGCCCCAGCGTGGCCGAACACACGCCGGCCCGGCCGGTCAGCCGCCCGTAGATCTCGGCCATGAACGAGGCGGCCTGCTCGTGGCGCACCAGTACGTACCGGATCCCGGAGCCGTTCAGCGCGTCGACGAAGCGGATGTTCTCCTCACCGGGGATACCGAAGACGTACTCCACGCCCTCGGCCCGCAGACAGCGCACCAAGAGATGCGCGACGTCCTCCACCGCTGCCTCGCTCCGCGACCCGGTCGCGCCTTCGGTACCCATGAGACGAACGTAGGCACGCCCGCCGGCCCCGGCCACTCGTCGGCCGCCGGCCGAGGCGGCCGTGCGGGCGCCGAAGTCCCGTGCTCGCCCGGCCGTTCGGGCGCGCTGTGGTGGCGACGGCCGCATACGTCCCGCACGCTGGAGCCGGATGTGACCGCGCAGCCACGCACCGTGCCGCGCAGATGGCTCAAGGAGGACCGTGTGACCGCTTCGTCGCCCGCCACCGACGCACCGCCGGCCCGGTACGACGACCTCCGGGCCCTGGTGATCAACTGCACCCTCAAGCGCTCGCCGGCGACGAGCAACACCCAGGGGCTGATCGACCGGAGCACCGCCATCCTGGACGCGCAGGGCGTGCACGTCGATGTCGTACGGGCCGTGGACCACGACATCGCCACCGGTGTGTGGCCCGACATGAGGGAGCACGGCTGGGAGACGGACGCCTGGCCGGACCTGTACCGGCAGGTCATGGCGGCCGACATCCTCGTACTGGCCGGGCCCATCTGGCTGGGCGACAACAGCTCCGTGATGAAGCAGGTGATCGAACGCCTCTACGCCTGCTCCAGCCTGCTCAACGAGGCCGGGCAGTACGCCTACTACGGCCGTGTCGGCGGCTGCCTGATCACCGGCAACGAGGACGGCGTCAAGCACTGCGCCATGAACGTCCTCTACAGCCTGCAGCACCTGGGCTACACCATCCCGCCCCAGGCGGACGCCGGCTGGATCGGCGAGGCGGGCCCCGGCCCCTCCTACCTCGATGCCGGCTCCGGCGGGCCGGAGAACGACTTCACCAACCGCAACACCACCTTCATGACCTGGAACCTGCTGCACCTGGCCCGGGCGCTGAAGGACCTCGGCGGCATCCCCGCCTACGGCAACCAGCGCACCGCCTGGGACGCCGGCTGCCGCCGCGACTACGAGAACCCCGAGCACCGGTAGCTCTTTGCCCGGCACAGCAGACCCAGTGAAGGGCCGTTCGGCCCCCTTCGGGCGGCACGCTTCCTCGGGCCGCTCTCCGGTCAGGGTGGGACCGATGGTCCCTCACCCGTGGCCCCCGCGGGGCTCACCATGGGGCGTAACCCCCCTCCACCTGGGCGAAAGACGGGCTGGCTCATGTACCCGAACGATGGTTTCCGTGAACTCGGTCGTCACGAGTGCCTGCGCCTGCTGGCGACGGCACCGATCGGCCGCATCGTCCACACGCGCCGGGCCCTGCCCGCGGTCGTGCCGGTCAACTTCGCCCTGGACGACGACGGCGCGGTGCTGCTGCGGACCTCGGCGGCCTCGGAACTGGCCCGCGCGGTCGACGGCGCGGTCGTCGCCTTCGAGGCGGACACGGTCGACGTGGCCACGCAGTCCGGCTGGAGCGTCGTCGTCACCGGCCGGGCCGCGGTCCTGACGGACCGGCCCGAGGTGGAACGCCTGGAGCGGATCGGCCCGCGCTCCTGGGCTCCCTCGCCCGAGGAGGTCTTCGTGCGCATCGAGCCGGAACTGGTCACCGGGCGTGAGCTCGTCGGCGGCCGCACGATGTACGGCTTGCACCTCTCCGCCTGACGTCCGGCACTCAGGCGTCGTCGGATCCGTCGGATGCCTCGGAGCCATCGGACCCCTCGGCGGTGTCGGAGGCGATGAGCCGGACGCCGGTGATCAGATCGGGGCGGATCCGCACCGCGCCGTGGCCGTCGGCCTGCCCGGCGTGCGCATCCTGCCGAAGGACACGCCGGCCAGCAGCCGCAGTGCTTCGTCGCCGTCGAGCTCGATGCTCCGTCGCGGCCCGGGAGAGCGGGTCTTGGAACGGCACCGGAGCCGCTCGCACCAGGGCCGTTCGGCCCTTGTCCGCCCCGGGACCTGGGACAGGACCGATCTGGGATCACCGGCGCGGTTCCCGGCGCGCGGGAGACTGAGAGGGAAAAGAGGGCCGACCGGCCCTGGCCGATCGGCCCGGACGCGGCCAGGATCTGCGTGGGGAAGCCGACGGCCTCTCCGTAGGGAAGCCGATGACAAGGGATGCCGATCGCGTCCCCGAGCGGACATCGGCACGGAACGCGGAACGAGGAGCATTCAATGGCGGACGGCGAGCAGGGCACCCCGATCCGGGTCTTCCTGCTGGACGACCATGAGGTGGTACGGCGTGGAGTGCGCGACCTGCTGAACGACGAGCCGGACATCGAGGTGATCGGCGAGGCCGGCACGGTGGAGCAGGCCCTGGTGCGCGTCCCCGCACTGCGCCCCCAGGTGGCGGTGCTCGACGTCCGGCTGCCCGACGGTGACGGCGTCACGGTCTGCCGGGAGCTGCGCTCCCGCATGCCCGAGCTGGCCTGCCTGATGCTGACCTCCTTCGACGACGAGGAGGCCCTGCTGGACTCGATCATGGCCGGTGCCTCCGGATACGTGCTCAAGCAGATCCAGGGCTCGGACCTGGTGTCGGCCGTACGCACCGTGGCCGCCGGCCAGTCCCTGCTCGACGCGAGCGCCACCACCAAGCTGATGGCCCGGCTGCGCGGCGGCCGGCAGCAGGAGGAGGAGCCGGACGCCCTGCCGGGCCTGACCGACCGGGAGCGGGAGATCCTGGCTCTCATCGGCGAAGGGCTGACCAACCGCCAGATCGGACAGCGCCTCTACCTGGCCGAGAAGACCGTGAAGAACCACATCTCCCGCCTGCTGGCCAAGCTCGGCGTGGAGCGCCGCATCCAGGCGGCCGTCATCGCCACCCAGGTGCAGGACCGGCAGCGCCAGCAAGGGCACTGACCGCCAGTCCTGCCAGTCCCGCTAATCCAGCCTGTCCTTCCAGTCCAGCCTGTCCGGCCCGTCCTGCATCAGCGGCACGATCCGCCCGCTCAGACGGCGCTTCCCGCGCCGTACGGGGCGTAGAGGTCGAGCAGCCGCGTCCTGGTGGAGCGCAGGCGGTGGGCGAGCACGTCGCCGACCCACTGGGTGAGGGCCTGGCCGAGGGCCGGGTCGTCCCGGCAGAGCGAGCGGACGGCCGTGGCGTCGAACTCGTAGGCCCGCACCGGTGTGGCCGCCGTGGCGCCCAGGTGCCACACATGTGGCGCGAACAGCCAGGACAGGCCGACGAGTTCGTTGTGGCCGAGGGTCTCGATCGTGGCGTGGCGCCGACCGGGCACGTGGGTGTCGAGGTCGATCGAGCCGGTGCGGATGATCCAGAACCGGTCCGCGCGGGCACCCTCGTTGAAGAGGCGCGTTCCCTGCGGGATCGCCACCTCGCGGGCGAGACGCATGAGCCGCAGCCGGTGCTCGGCGGGCAGCGCGCGCAGCATGCTCGGGGTGTTCATGGCCTGCCTCCCGGTCGGGGTGTGCGAACTGGCATCTCCAGCGTGTGGCGGCGGCCTGGACGAGGCGAGGGGCCATCCGGCCCGGAACGGGGCCACCCGGCCCTGATGCGGGCTCGCACGGGGGCCGGACCTCGCCGCGGTCCTGGGCCGTCGACCCGTGCATGGGGCCCAAGGTCCCGGTCCAGGGACCAGCGGCCCCTGCCCTCCTTCGCCCCCTGAACACGACGCTGTCACCGGGGCCGCCCGGGTCCCCCGATTCAGGAGGTGGCGATCATGCCCCGCACCATCTGGTCTCGACGGCTCGCCCGAGAGCCGCGCCGCCGCGGAGTGGGCGGCCCGCGAGGCGAGCCTGCGCGGACTGCGGGTGAGGCTCGTCCAGGTCCGGGAGCCGGTACCGGAACCCATGGCCCTGGCCCCGCACCTCGGCGCCGAGACACAGCAGCAGTGGACCGAGCGAAGCGAGATGGGGGTACCCCCCGGCGAAGCCTGGGGGAGCGTCACCCGCGAGGCCGCCGACGGTCTGCGGCTGCGCCACCCCGGCGTCGAGGTGACCGCCGAGCAGCTCACGGGACGGCCCGCCGAGGCCCTGGCCGACGCCGCGAAGGACGCCGACATGCTCGTCCTCGGCTCGCGCGGCCTGGGCGCGATCGGCGGCTTCCTGGTCGGCTCGGTCGGCCTCGCGGTCCTCGCCCGCACCGAGCGGCCCGTCGTCCTGGTCCGCTCCGGTGAGCAGGCAGCGGACGAGCACGAGATGGACCCGGCCGGCATCCCCTCCGCGGGCACGCCGTTCCGCCCCGTCCTGCTCGGGCTGGACGCCAAGGACGCGGACGCCGCGCCGATCGAGTTCGCCTTCGAGGCCGCCGCGAGCCGTTCGGTACCGCTGCGGGTCGTCCACGGCTGGACCCCACCGTCGTACTACGCCTACGGCATGGCCCCCGCCCCCGACGTCACCACGATGGTGGCCGAGAGCGACGCCGCCGCCCTCGCCGAGGTGCTGAGCCCCTGGCAGCGGAAGTACCCGGACGTCGAGGTCGTCACCGAGTCCCGCTGTGGCAGCCCCTCGCTCCTCCTGATCGACGCCTCCCGCGAGGCTTCCCTGGTCGTCGTCGGCCGGCGCGTCCGCCGCTCCTCCGTCGGCGCCCACATCGGTCCCGTCACCCACGCCGTCCTCCACCACGCCGCCGCCCCCGTCGCCGTCGTCGCGCACCGCTGACAAGCCGCCGACACCGCGGCAGAGGAGAGTGGAGACCATGAACGCAGCTGTCGTACGAGAGATCGGTGAGCCCCTGGTCGTCGGCGTGGACGGCTCCGAGCCGAGCCTGCGCGCCGTCGACTGGGCGGCCGACGAGGCCGCCCTGCGAGGGCTGCCGCTCCGGCTGGTGTACGCCTCGCTGTGGGAACGGTACGAAGGCGTCGTGCTCGCGACGGACGTCGGCAAGCCCTCCGAACAGGTGATGGCCGAGGACATCGTCGAGACCGCCGAGCGCCGGGCGCGGAGTCGCCGGCCCGACGTGAAGGTCACCACGGACGTGCTGCCCGAGGAACCGGAGTACGCGCTGCTGCGGGAGAGCCGTACCGCCACCGCCGTCGTCGTGGGCTCACGCGGTCGGAGCAGCATGGCCGAGGCCCTGCTCGGCTCGGTCAGCGTGACGGTGGCCGGCCACGCGCACTGTCCGGTGATCGTGCTGCGAGGCAGTCACGACAACCGGGCCACTCCCGGCAGGCGCGGCCGCATCGTCCTCGGCGTCGGCGAGAAGCCGGCGGACGCGGCGGCGGTACTGTTCGCCGCCGGGGAGGCACGACGCCGAGGCGTGCCGCTGGAGGCCGTACGAGCCTGGCGCCGCCCCGCCCACACGTCGACCCACCGCCCCGTACCGGCCGGCGAAGCGGCCCGGCAGTACGAGCAACAGGCCGCGGAGGTGCTGGAAGCGGCTCTGCGGGACGTCCCGGACGACGTCGAGGTGCACCGGCGCACCGTCGAGGGGCACGCCCGCCGGGTCCTGGTCGACGGCTCGGCCGACGCCGACCTGATCGTCGTCGCGGCCCGGCGCCACGAGGGCCACTTCGGGCTCCAGCTCGGCCGCGTCGCCCACGCGGTGCTGCACCAGGCCGCCTGCCCCGTCGCGGTCGTACCCCAGCGGGTGTGAGCGAGGCGATCGGCTGATCAGGTGACCGGCTGTTCAGGTGACGGGCTGTTCAGGTGACCGGCTGTTCAGGCGATCGGCTGCTCAGAGGCTCGCCGCGTGATCGGGGACGTAGGTCTGCAGATCGCGCGGCGGCCGCTCGTAGCCGGTCGACGGCGGCCGGTCCGGAAGTTCGAGGACCGGCGGCGGTACGTCGTGGTAGGGCACGGAGTCCAGCAGGTGGGCGATCATGTTCAGACGGGCCCGGCGCTTGTCGTCGCTCTCCACGACGTACCAGGGCGCCTCGACGATGTCGGTGTGCACCAGCATCTCGTCCTTGGCCCGGGAGTACGCCTCCCAACGGGTGATCGACTCCAGGTCCATCGGCGACAGCTTCCAGCGGCGCAGCGGATCCTCCAGGCGGCGCCGGAACCGCTCCTGCTGCTCGGTGTCGCTCACCGAGAACCAGTACTTGCGCAGCAGGATCCCGTCCTCCACGAGCATCCGCTCGAAGATCGGGCATTGCCGGAGGAAGAGCTGGTGCTCCTCCTTGGTGCAGAAGCCCATCACATGCTCGACGCCGGCCCGGTTGTACCAGGACCGGTCGAACAGCACGATCTCCCCGCCGGCCGGCAGGTGCTCCACATACCGCTGGAAGTACCACTGGGTGCGCTCGCGCTCGGTCGGCGTCGGCAGCGCCGCGATCCGCGCCACGCGCGGATTCAGGTGCTCGGAGACCCGCTTGATGGTGCCGCCCTTGCCCGCCGCGTCCCGCCCTTCGAAGACGACGACCAGCCGGGCGCCCTCGGACCGCACCCACTCCTGCAACTGCACCAACTCCGTCTGCAGGCGCAGCAGTTCCTTCTCGTACACGTCGCGCGGCAGCTTCGCCGCGTTCTTACCGGCCATGCCGCCTCCACCGCCCGAGGACTCACGAGGACGTCACCGTACGTTCCTACGAAGACCGTACGCCATGGCCCGCCGACCGCATGTGCGCCGAGGCGGACCCGGTCGGCCCGCATGCGCCGAACCACGCCAGGCGGCCGCTGTCGCCGCCGCCCCGCGAAGAGGGGCCGTTGGACCCCATCCGATGGCCGTTCCGGGGCTGTTCGGCCCATCCGGCCCAGGTGCCCCTCCGACGATCATGAGGCGGCGGCCGGGAAGGCCAGGTCCATACCCGTACCACGGCACTTCCCGGCTCGTCGTCGACATGGCACAAGGGGAGGACACCGTCCGGTGGACGAGACGCAAGAACAACAGGTGGAGACCGTGCGGCCGAGGGACGCGGCGGGGGTCTCCGCGGCCGTGGGGACACCCGGCCCAAGGGAGCAGGCGGCCGGCGGACGGCCGTCGTGGGCCGAGTGGCTGACGACCACCGACCACAAGAAGATCGGGACGATGTACCTGGTCACCGCGTTCGTGTTCTTCATCGTCGGCGGCGTGATGGCGCTGCTGATGCGCGCGGAGCTGGCCCGTCCGGGGCTCCAGATCATGTCGAACGAACAGTTCAACCAGGCGTTCACGATGCACGGCTCGATCATGTTGCTCATGTTCGCGATGCCGCTGTTCACCGGCTTCGCCAACTGGATCATGCCGCTGCAGATCGGCGCCCCCGACGTCGCCTTCCCGCGCCTGAACATGCTCGCCTACTGGCTCTTCCTGTTCGGCTCCTCGATCGCGGCGTTCGGCTTCCTCACCCCGGACGGGGCCGCCGACTTCGGCTGGTTCCTGTACGCCCCGCTGTCGGACGCCGTGCACTCGCCGGGCCTCGGCGCCGACCTGTGGATCATGGGCGTGGCGCTGTCCGGCTTCGGCTCGATCCTCGGCGCGGTCAATTTCATCACCACGATCATCTGCATGCGCGCACCGGGCATGACGATGTTCCGGATGCCGATCTTCACCTGGAACGTGCTGCTGACCGCCCTGCTGGTCCTGATCGTGTTCCCGGTGCTGGCCGCCGCGCTGTTCGCGCTGGAGATGGACCGCAAGTTCGGCAGCCATGTCTTCGACGCGGCCAACGGCGGGGCGCTGCTGTGGCAGCACCTGTTCTGGTTCTTCGGCCATCCCGAGGTCTACATCCTGGCGTTGCCGTTCTTCGGGATCGTCTCCGAGGTCATCCCCGTCTTCTCCCGCAAGCCGATGTTCGGCTACATGGGACTGATCGCGGCGACGATCGCGATCGCGGGCCTGTCGGTGACGGTGTGGGCGCACCACATGTACGTCACCGGCGGTGTGCTGCTGCCCTTCTTCTCCTTCATGACCTTCCTGATAGCCGTGCCGACCGGGGTGAAGTTCTTCAACTGGATCGGCACCATGTGGAAGGGCTCGCTGTCCTTCGAGACCCCGATGCTGTGGACCGTCGGCTTCCTGATCACGTTCGTGTTCGGCGGCCTGACCGGAGTGATCCTGGCGTCCCCGCCGATGGACTTCCACCTCTCCGACTCGTACTTCGTCGTCGCGCACTTCCACTACACCGTCTTCGGTACGGTCGTGTACGCGATGTTCGCCGGATTCCACTTCTGGTGGCCCAAGTTCACCGGCAAGATGCTCGACGAACGCCTCGGCAAACTCACGTTCTGGACGCTCACGGTCGGCTTCCACCTCACGTTTCTGGTCCAGCACTGGCTGGGCGTCGAGGGCATGCCTCGCCGTTACGCCGACTACCTCGCCGCCGACGGCTTCACCGCCCTCAACACCCTCTCCACGATCGGGGCGTTCCTGCTCGGCCTGTCGATCCTGCCGTTCTTCTACAACGTCTGGAAGACCGCCAAGTACGGCAAGCCGGTCGAGGCCGACGACCCGTGGGGCTACGGCCGTTCACTGGAGTGGGCCACCTCCTGCCCGCCGCCGCGCCACAACTTCGTCCGGCTCCCTCGCATCCGCAGCGAGTCCCCGGCGTTCGACCTGCACCACCCGGAGATCGCCGCACTCGAGGCGGCGAAGTAGACCATGTCCCAAGCCGTTCTCGCCCTGGGAGCCGGGGCGGTGACCCTGGCGGGCTGCGTCTGGTACCTGCCGGCGATCGCCGACCTGCGCGCGGGAGCCGACCGGCCCCTCTCCCATCGCAGAGCCGCGGCCGCCTGCGTCAGCGGCTGGACCACGGCCGGGATCGTCGCGGTGCTGCTGCTCGTCTCGGAGGCGTGGTGGACACCCTTCGCCACGGCGGTGGCCGGCGCGGCGGTCACGGTGGGCCTTCGGGCACGCGCGGCCGTGCAGCACCGCCGTGAGACGCGCGAGGCCGCACGCGACTGGGCCGAGCTGCGCCTCGACCGGCGACCGGCGGACACCCGACGTGCCCGGAGCGTCGTCGTGCTGCTCCTCGTCCCCGGGACGGCCGCCGCCGTGGCCGCGGCGACGGCCCTCGGGACGGTCGGGACCGTCCTCAGGGCACTTCGGCCCTATTGAACGCGACGGCGCCAACGGCACGATCGATGTGCCGGCCGGATCCGTGTGACGGACCCCCGGCTGTGACGGTGAGCGCCGTCCCGCTACCTGCCGCACCACAAAGGAGAGCCATGCTTTCGCCCGAGTCGGCCGCTGTCGTCCGTGCCACCCTGCCCGCCGTGGGCGGGGCCCTGGACGAGATCACCGCACGGTTCTACGGCAGCATGTTCGCCGAGCAGCCCGAGCTGCTGGACGGGCTGTTCAACCGCGGCAACCAGGCCAGTGGCGAGCAGCGCAAGGCCCTGGCCGGATCGATCGCGGCCTTCGCCCAGGCGCTGCTGGCCGACCCCGACGCCCGCCCGGACGCCCTGCTGTCCCGGATCGCCCACAAGCACGCGGCGCTCGGCGTCACCGAGGACCAGTACACGATCGTCCACAAGTACCTGTTCCGGGCGATCGGCGACGTGCTGGGCGAGGCGGTCACGCCGGAGGTGGCCGGCGCCTGGGACGAGGTGTACTGGCTGATGGCCGGCGCGCTCATCGCCCTGGAGGCCCGGCTCTACCAGGAGGCCCAGGTCGACCCGCGCGATCCGTGGCGGCAGTGGACCGTGGTGGAGCGGCGCGACGAAACCCCCGACGTGGCCTCCTTCCTGCTGCGCCCAGCCGACGACGGCCCGCTGCCCGAGGCCCGCGCCGGCCAGTACGTCAGCGTCCGCGTCCTCATGTCCGACGGCATCCACCAGACCCGCCAGTACAGCCTGTCCAACGCCCCCGGCGACCGGCTGCGGCGCATCACCGTCAAGCGGGTGCCGAGCGTCGCCGACGCCCCCGAGGGCGAGGTCTCCAACCAGCTCCACCGCGCCGTGGGAGCCGGCGACGAGCTGACCCTGTCGGCCCCGTTCGGCGACGTGGTCCTCGACGACGCCGACACCCCGCTGCTGCTGGTCTCGGCCGGCATCGGCTGCACCCCCATGGTTGCCATGCTCGAACACCTCGCCGCCACCGGCTCCACCCGGCCCGTCCACGTCCTGCACGCCGACCGAGCCCCGGCCGACCACGCCCTGCGCGCCGACACCCGCCGCCTGGTCGAGCAACTGCCCGACGCGAGAGTCGAGTTCTGGTACGAGCAGGACGCGACCGACGAACCCGGCTCCCACCCGGGCCTGATGGACCTCGACGGCCTGGACCTCCCCGCCGACTCCGACGTGTACCTGTGCGGCTCGCTCCCGTTCATGCGCGCCGTCCGCGGTCAACTGCTCCAGGCCGGTGTCCCGGCGCGCCGCATCCGCTACGAGGTCTTCGGCCCCGACCTGTGGCTGGCCCACGCCGAGGGCTGACACCGCCCAACTCCCGGCAGTGAGTGCCCACTTTCAGCCCCGGCGCCCCGGCGCCGGGGCTGACCCGTGCCCCGCGGTCCCTGTCCCGTCCCGCGCTTGCCGCTGCCCCAGGGGCAGGGCCGAGGATGGGCGCATGCGAGAACTGATGGTCATCGGGGAGTTCGCCGCGCACAGCCGGCTGAGTCACAAGGCGCTTCGCCTCTACGCGGACAAGGGCCTGCTCGTACCCGCCCATGTCGATCCGCGCAGCCGCGTCCGGTACTACGAGCCCGCGCAGATGGCAGAGGCCCGCCTGATCACCCTCCTGAGGGCCCTCGGGATGCCGCTCTCCCTCATCGGCCCCGTCCTCTCGGCCGAGGGCGGTGAGGCGGCGCGGCTCGTCGCCGAGTACGCGCGGCGCTGCGACGAGGAGCACCGCGCCCGCCGGCCTCTCGCACTCCACATCCAGAACATGCTGAGCGGAAGGCCGACGGCCATGTACGTCATCGGCGAACGCGAGGTCCGTCAGCAGAGGGTCGCCTTCGTGCAGCAGCACGTCACGGCAGAGCACCTGGGGGCGTTCCTCGGTGAGGCCACCGAAGAGCTGTTCGCGCATCTGCGCACGGCGGGCGCCTGCCTGTCCGGGCCGGTGTTCGCCGTCTACCACGGGCTGGTCGACCAGGACGGCAACGGCCCGGTCGAGGTGTGCGTCCCGACGGACGCCCCGATCGAGCCCGCCGGACGCATCGGAGTGCGCCTGGAGCCGGCCCACCGGCAGGCGTTCACCGAGCTGCGCAAGGAGCAGAGCCCCTATCCGACGGTGGCGGGCGCCTTCGAGGCCGTGACCGCGTGGCTCCACGACCGGGGGCTGCGGCCGAGTGCCTCCGCACGCGAGATCTACTATCCGAACTGGGCCGACGCCGGTGCGGACGAGCACGTCATGGACATCGCCGTGCCCTTCCGAGCCCTCACGCACGCCTGAGACAGCCGCTCCGGTCAGCCCCCGGCGGGGCCGGTCACAGCAAAGCTGCTCCAGTACGGCCAGAACCGGGTCAGGACGAGGACGGCGATCACGCCGTACCAGCCGGCGAGGAGCATCCCGTGCGTCTCCAGCACCAGGGCGAGCCGACTCCGGCCGGCCGCCGGTACGGGGATGACCCCGTGCCGGAGGTTCCGCAGCGCGAGGTGCCACCCGCAACCGCTGATCCGCTTCGGCTACGGCCGGGACGGCGGCCGCACTCCGCGCGCCCGCGGGCAGGCGGAGACAGGCGCTGCGAACCGCCGCCTTTCCAACGACAGGCCGCACCCCCACGGTCTGGGCTGACCGGCTGCGTACCCGTCAGCGGTCAGTCCGTGCCGCGTGTGCCCGTGAGCTCCCGGCCGGTGACCATCTCGGCCTCGATGCGTACGAAGACCCCGTCGTGCGTGACCACCCAGGAGCGCGGGCCGGTCCGCGACAGCCGTTCGTGTTCGGCGGGGTCCGTCACCACGGTCGCCCGCCCGGTGACGACCACGCTCCAGCCGGACCGGGTCGCGGCGTCGAAGTCGTCGGCCTCGAAGGCGACCACGACCCCGTCGATCGCGCGGACGAGGTCCGAACGCGCCGAGGTGCGCAGGAGCACGGAGCCGTCCGTGTCGAGGGAGAAGTTGACCGGAAGCACCGCGGGCAGCGCCTGGCGGGTGTACAGGACCCTACCGACCGGCGCCTTCGCCATCAGGCGCAGGCACTCCTGCCGATCGAGCGCGCGAAAGCCGTTGCCGTGGAACATCCGTCCATGGTGCCTCCGGCGACCGGGGCGCTGTTAGGGCCGGACGGCCCATGTACACACGTGCCCCATGAGGGGAGCCAGGTCGCCCGGCCCGCACGGCCGGGAACCGAGGCCCGCCGGGCCCGTCGCCGAGGCCGTACGGTCCACCCCCTGAGCGGGTCCGCGTTCCGATAGTGGATCAGGCCCCGGCACGCACCACGAACCGGCCGGCCCGCGGCCCCTGCTCCATCCCCGAGGCCGAACCACTGCGCGGCCTCTGCCGCCAGGCGGACCGCCGCGCGGTTCTCCGCGCGTCGCCCCGTGCTGTTCGCTTCGGCGGGTGCGCCCCGAGCGGCCCTGCAGCCGCGTCAGGCGGACGAGGAGAGCGGGACGACCCACTCGATGACGGTGCCGCTCGGCCGGTTCGCGGACAGCGTGCACGTACCGCCCATCTCCTCCGCGCGTCGGCGCAGGTTGGCCAGGCCGCTGCGGCGGGTGACCGCCGGGTCGATGCCGCGGCCATTGTCGGCCACACGGGCCTTCAGGGCGGTGTCGGTGACCTCGACGCCGACGTCGACGGTGGTGGCGTGCGCGTGCCGGGCCGCGTTGGACAGGGCCTCGCCGAGCACGGCCAGCAGCTGCTCGGCCTGTTCCGCGGACACGGCCGTGTCCAGCAGTCCGGTCATGCGCAGCGCGGGGGCGAAGCCGAGCGACTCGGCGGCCCGCTCTGTGGCCGCGACCAGCTGGGCGCGCAGTCCGCTGCCGCGACGGGACCGGTCGTGCTCACGCAGGGCGTAGATGGTCGAGCGGATGATCTTGATGGTGTCGTCCAGGTCGTCCACGACCCGCTGGATGCGCTCGCTCACCTGCGGACGGTCGGAGACCCGCCCCAGAGTGGACTGCAGTGACAGCGCGCCGGCGAACAGCCGCTGGATGACCAGGTCGTGCAGGTCCCGGGCGATCCGGTCACGGTCGTTGAGCACGACCATGCGTTCGGTGTCGCGCCGGTGCTCGGCGACGTCCAGGGCCAGCGCGGCCTGGTTGCCGAACCCGGTGACCATGTCGACCACGGCGTCGGTGAAGAGGGCGCCGCCCGGCTCGTTCGCGACCTGCAGCACTCCCCGGACGTGCTCCCGGGTGCCGAGCGGTACCAGGAACGCCGGCCCCAGCTCCACCACCGAGGCGCTGCCGCCCGCGGCGCGCGGGTCGGCGCTGACGGCATCGCTGGTGATCGTCTCGCCGGACGTGTAGACCTTCGCGCCCAGTGCCGTGGCGGGCAGCAGCAGCCCGCGGACCTCCTCGGCCCGCATGCCCGAGGCGGCCTCGATGACGAGCTCGCCCTTGTCGCCGACCGGCACCGCCAGGGTGACCAGATCCGCCCCGGCCATCTCCCGCACGGTGGCGGTGAAGGCCTCCAGCACGGCGGCGGGCTCCGCACCGGACAGCAAGCTGCGGGTCAGTTCGTTGCTGGCCGCCAGCCACCGCTGCCGGCGGTGCGCGTCGTCGTAGAGCCGGGCGTTGTCGATCGCCACACCGGCCGCAGCGGCCAGGGTGCGCAGCACCGCCTCGTCGTCGCTGTCGAACTCCGCGCCGCTCTTCTTGTTGGTCAGGTAGAGGTTGCCGAAGACCTGGTCGCGCACGCGGACGGGGGCGCCGAGGAAGCTGGTCATCGGCGGGTGCCCGGCCGGGAAGCCGACGGATGCCGGATGCTCCGCCAGGTTCGCCAGCCGCAGCGGCTCCGGGTGCCGGATGAGCAACCCGAGGATGCCCTCGCCGCGTGGGTAGTGCCCGATGCGGGCGATGGCGTCCTCGTCGATGCCGACGGTGACGAACTGCTTGATCGTGCCTTCCTCGCCCAGCACACCGAGGGCCCCGTACTGGGCGTCGACCAGGGTGACCGCCGACTCCACGATGCGCTGCAGCACCACCTCCAGGTCCAGGTCGGAGCCGACCGCCAGGACGGCGTCCAGCAACGTGTGGATCCGGTCCCGGGCCGACCTGACCTGTGCCACCTGCGCCTGCAGGTCGTCCAGCAGTGCGTCAAGCCGCAGCTGTGGAGACATCCCGGACGTCTCCACTTCACGCGAATCCCGCGCGCGGTCCTCCACCACAGCTCCCCTCACCGTCTTGCCGGCTCACCCCAAGGATGCCCGACGCGCCGAACCCGATCGACGGCGCCCGGTCACCCGGGAGGTGTGCGCAGGGCGAGGATCGCCAGGTCGTCGTGGCCGTCGCTGGGATGGTTGTCCGCGAGGATCGTGCAGAGATCGTCGACGGGCAGGTGGGCGTGGGCGAGGGCAGCTGCGGAGAGGGCGCGCAGACCCGTGTCGAGGGACCGGTGGGGATGTTCGACCAGGCCGTCCGTGAAGAAGATCACGGTGGCACCCGCAGGCAGCGGGTGCTTGTGGTCGGGGCGAGGCTGGGCGGCGTCGACGCCCAGGGGTACGCCGGGCTCGGCAAGCAGGTACACCGGCTGCCGGCCCGGAGTGATCAGCAGCGGCGGGAGGTGCCCCGCGGTGCTCCAGTGCAGCAGCCAGGGGTCTCCGCCGGGCTCGATGCGGGCCAGGCAGGCGGTGGTGAGGGGGTCGTCGGTGATCGCGTGCAGGGTGCGGTCCAGCTGGTGGAGGACCTCGCTGGGCGGGGTGCGCCGGTCGTAGAGCAGGGCGCGCAGCATGTGCCGGGTCTGGGCCATGGCCGCTGCCGATCGCAGGTCATGCCCGACGACATCGCCGATGACGGCCGCGCACGCGTGGTCGGGGAGCAGCAGGGCGTCGTACCAGTCTCCTCCCAGGTGCGCGGGGGCGGTCGCCGGACGGTAGATCGCGGCGGCGGTGAAGGGCCGCAGGTCGGGCAGGATCGGCAGCAGGAGGCGCTGGAACTGCTCGGCCCCGCTCCGCACCTGAGCGAAGAGCCGGGCATGGTCGATGGCCACGCCCGCGGCGCCGGCCAGGGCCAGGAGCACGGATTCGTCCTGCTCGTCGAAGGGCTGCCCGTCGAGACGCTCGGACACGTACAGGTTCCCGTAGATGTCGCCGCGGACACCGATCGCCACGCCCAGCAGGGTGCGCATCGGCGGGTGCCCCGGCGGGAAACCGACCGAGAGAGGGTGGGCGGCGATGTCGTCGACCCGCAGCGGCTCGGTGTGGTGGATCAGGTGCCCCAGGAGCCCACGGCCGTGCGGCAGCGCGATGTCGGCCAGATCGGCCTGCTCCTGATCGGTGATCCCGACCGTGATGAACTCGGACAGGCCCGTGCGTCGCTCGTTCACGACGCCCAGAGCGCCGTAGCGGGCACCGACCAGCTCCAGCGCGGTGCTCACGATCTGGCGCAGCACCTCGGGCAGCTCCAGCTCCCGGCTGATCGCCAGCACGGCGTCCAGCAGGCCCAGCAAGCGCGCCTGGGCGCGCGCGAGCACGTCGAGCTGCTCGATGACGCCACCCGGCTCGGCGCCCATGTGCAGGTGCAGTCGGGGCGGGAGCGGCCGCTGCTCCGGCTTCATGCGCGCCCCTTCCGTGAATCCGTTTCCGTGAATCCGTCCGGGAGTTCCACGACGCGCGGCACCGCTCGGTTCGTGGTCGGGAGCGTCGGGTCGAGTCCGAGCCCGCATCGTGGCAGAGCGGGCGGCCTGGTCGTCACGGTGCCGCAGTTCCACGATAGGGCCGGTCATCGTCCTTCGCCGGAAGAGCCGCACCTCCCAGCCTCGACGCACGCCGAGCAGGGCTCGGTGGCCCATCGAGCAGGGCCCTTCGGCCCGTCCCCTCCGGCCGTACGGCGAGCGACGATGGATACCAGGAGATCCCCCTGTGGGCCTCTTACCCGGGACGACTCGGGAAGGTGAGGTGGATCATGATGTTCTGGTACGGCCATGGCGTGAACTGCTGGGGCTGGTTCGCGATGTCGGTCGGCACGGTGCTGTTCTGGGCGCTGATCATCACCCTCGGCGTCCTGCTCTTCCGGGCTCTGGCCCGCCCTGGCCCGCCCGACGGAGGACACGGCACCTGGCGGCAGACGCCCCCGGACGGCGGCCCCGAACAGATCCTCGCCGAACGCTACGCGCGCGGCGAGATCGACGACGAGGAGTACCACCGCCGTCTGACCACCCTCCGTCGGCCGCCCACGGACGCGGCTCGACCCTAGGCCTCCTAGCGGGTGGAACGTCCAACGACACCATCACCATGACGACGACAGCACCATCAGGAAACGGTGACGATCATGCGAGCTCAACTCGGCGATCAACTCGTCATCGAGAGTCCGACGACGGGCACCACCCGGCGCGACGGCGAGATCGTCGGACTCCACCACGCGGACGGAACCCCTCCCTATGACGTGTGTTGGTCGGACACACACGAGGTCACGCTGGTCTTCCCCGGGCCCGACGCGCACGTCCGGCATCCCGAGCACCGGCCCGGGACCGGCCACGTGCCGTCCGGGCGGAGCACCGGTCAGGCGGAGGCCGCCACCGGCGTTACGGCCCCGCGGGTGACGGAACCGAATCCCGGCGACGTCGGCCGGCGTGTGGCCGTCGAGCGGGAGCGACGGGGCCTGAGCCGGGACGAAACCGCCCGCCGCGCCGCCATCGCGCCGGACTACCTCGCGTACCTCGAAGAACACCCGGCCGATCCCAGCCTGGCGACGCTCATCCGCCTCGCCTCGGCGCTCGGCACCAGCGTGGCAGCCCTGCGCGGGGGCGGTATCGATCTGCCGCCAGGACAGGGCCACGCGCTTCTGCGCCCCGAGCTCCGGGAACTCGGCCCCGACGAGTGCCGCGCGCTGCTGTCCACCCACGGTGTGGGGCGCATCGCGGTCTCGACCCCCGACGGTCCGGCGGTCGTCCCGGTGAACTACGAGGTCGTCGACGACGCGATCGCCTACCGGACGGCCCCCGACTCCGTGCCCGCGGCGGCCGCCGGTACGGAGGTCGCCTTCGAGGCCGACCACGTGGACGACGCCCTGAGCCAGGGCTGGAGCGTTCTTGCCGTCGGTCCGGCGCGCATCGTCACGGATCCGGATGCCGTCCGGCGGCTGACCGAACACGCCCACAGCGAGCCGTGGGCGGGCGGCAACCGTGAGATGTGGGTGTCGATCCGGCCCACACGACTCACGGGCCGCCGCATCCGCCCGGCCGACGAGTGAGAGGCCGCGGACGTTCAGCCGAGGACGAGCGGGAGTTTCGAGGCCAGCTGAGCGAGTTCGGCCGCCTCCGCGTCGGTCGGGGCACGCCGTCCGGTGCCGACCAGCAGCACGTCGCTGTCGGAGAACGACGCGGGGAACGCGGTCCCGGCGATCTTCTCCAGCATCTCGCGGGAACGGGCGAGGCTCTCGGCGGGCGGTTCCGCCGCGTCCGGGAGGTGTGCGATCAGATCGAGGTGGTGCAGGGTCCATTCCAGGACGTACGCGGAGAGGTAGTCGCCCGCGGTGAGCACTTCGTCGCGCGTGCTCACCCGGAGGGCGGGGTCGGCGAGTTCGGCCGCGCGCCCGGCTGCGGAGCCGACGTCGTCGAGGTGGAACTTCAGCAGCCACGGCTCCTCGTACGCGGCGGCCAGCCGGACGATCAGCGCGTCGAGCGGGTCCTCACCGGTCGGCGGTGTCGCGGTGACCTCCCAGTACGTCACCGCGTCGCGGGTCGGTTCCGCTTCGGTGGGCGTCACGAGGGTGATGAGGACGTCCTGAGCGTCGATGACCAGGTGGCAGACCAGGTCCCGGACGAGCCAGCCGGCGCAGCCCGACGGCCGGGCGAAGTCCTCGTCCGCGAGATCGGCGACCACCGCGCGCAATGCCGTCCACGAGCGTGAGAAGAGATCCACATCGGCACGCTAGTGCGGTGCCGGAACGGCGGACAAGCGCAATTCGGGCAGTGGGCCCACTGACGCCGCGACTGGTGCCGGTGGGAAGCGCGAAGTACGGCGGGCCCAAGCAGAGGCGATCAGAGGCGATCAGACGTGAAAGGCCCCGAACTTCAGGTCGCGCCCGCAGACGTTGAAGACGGCCGCGGACCCCGTGCCGCTGGTGACCTTCACCGCGCGTCCTACGTCCTTGGGCAGCGCGATCTCCACGCTCGACGCCTGGATCCCGCATGTCTCCCGCGCCGACTCGGTGCCCTCGAAGTTCAGATCGGTGTAGAGCACGCTCGCCGTGGCGGTGGCGCCGGGCGCGAGGTCGACGGCATCCGTCCCCGCGGCGGAGTTGTCGGCGTCCAACGGGCCGCTCTTGCCCTGGTCGTCCTTGGCGACGAGGGTGGTGGCGCCGACGATCGTGCACGCCTTGCCCGAGATGTTGGTGATCTTCACCGTGGCGGTCGCCGGCCGGGTCCGGGTCGCGTGCGTGGCAGCGGCAACGAAGGCCGCCTTCGTCGTCCGAGAGGTGCACGCGGCGACCGCTCCGTCGCCGCCCCCACTGCCCGCGGACGCGGATGCGGATGCGCTGCTCTTGCCCGCGTCGGAGCCGGGGGACTCGGTGGCGGAGCCGGCGGTGCCGCCCTTGGCCGAGGCCGAGGCCGAGGCGGTGGGGTCGGTGGGCTTGCTGTCCGAGGCGGTGTCATCGCCCTGACAGGCCGTCAACGTCAGCCCGGCGGCCAGTACGGCGGCAGCGGCGATGGCGGTACGAACACGCATGGGATCTCCCTATTACCAAGCGGTAGCGTCGTCTGGTCAGACGGACACTACTGTGCCGCGGTTCAGTAGTTCCGCGTGACAAGGGCCACAGCCCTCGAATTGAGTACGTGCGTCGAACAGCCCGTAAAAACAGGCCACTTCACATGTCCCGACGGTCCTCGTGCCACGCGGGGAGCCTGTGCCCGGAGGGCGCTCGCCGGGCCGGCGGCGTCGCGCCCGTCGAGAGCCCGACCGCTCCTCTCCCCGGTCCCCGGCCTGCGGTGGCGTGGCCGCTTCCTCGGGGCGTAGCGTCGATATGGGCGAGCGCCGCAGGGCCCCGCCGACGTCACGTTCGGGTGGTCCGCGGGACGGCGGGGAGAGGAGCCGGCATGAATCTCGCATCGCACGTGGTCTCCAGCGCCCGCACTCACCGGGATCGCACCGCGCTGCGTCTCGAGGACGACCGGATCTCGTATCGAACGCTCGACGAGGACAGCGCGCGCCTGGCCGGACTGCTCCACGACCGTGGTGTGAAACCCGGCGACCGTGTCGGGATCATGCTGCCCAACACCCCGGAGTTCGCCGTCGCCTATTACGGCGTGCTCAGGGCCGGCGGCGTCGTCGTTCCGATGAACTTCCTGCTCAAGTCCCGGGAGGTTGCCTACCACCTCGGCGACTCGGATGCCCGGCTGATGTTCGCCTGGCACGACTTCGCCGACGAGGCGCGTAGCGGTGCACGCACGACCGGGGCCGACGCGGTCGTCGTGGAACCCGGCGGATTCGCCACTCTGCCCGGGTCCGGGGCGCCCGCCGAGGACATCGTCGACCGGCAGCCGGACGACACCGCGGTGATCCTCTACACCTCCGGTACGACCGGTCAGCCCAAGGGCGCCGAACTGACCCACGCGAACCTCACCCGGAACTGCGAGATCGCGGCCGGCGTGGTCCGGCTCACCGCCGACGACGTGATCTTCGGCGGGCTGCCGCTGTTCCACGCGTTCGGGCAGACCTGCACGCTCAACGCCTCCGTCGCCTCAGGCGCGTGCCTCACGCTGCTGCCGCGCTTCGACGCCAAGAAGGCCCTGGCGATCCTCGCCGAACACGGCGTGACCGTGTTCGCCGGGGTGCCGACGGTGTTCAGCCGGCTGTTGGAGCCGCCCGACCGGGACGCCTACGACCTCTCCCGGCTGCGGCTGTGCCTCACCGGCGGTGCGGCGATGCCGGTCCATGTCCTGCACGCCTTCGAGTCCGCGTTCTCCACTGTCGTACTCGAGGGGTACGGGCTGTCGGAGACCTCCCCGATCGCCTCGTTCAACACCCTCCAGGCCAAGCGCAGGTCCGGCTCGGTCGGCACCCCGATCGAGGGCGTCCGGATGCGGGTGGTCGACGGCCATGGCGCGGAGGTCCCGCAGGGCGAGACCGGCGAGATCGTGATCCGCGGGCACAACGTGATGAAGGGGTACTGGAGGCGCCCCGCGGAGACCGCCGCCGCGATGCGGGACGGCTGGTTCCACACCGAGGATCTCGGCCGGGTGGACGAGGACGGCTACTTCTGGATCGTCGGACGCGAGAAGGACCTGATCATCCGTGGTGGGTACAACGTATACCCGCACGAGGTCGAGGCCGTGCTGTACGAGCATCCGGCGGTGGCCGACGCGGCGGTCGTCGGCCTGCCCCATGCGGATCTCGGTCAGGAGGTCGGCGCCGCGGTCGTGCTCAAGCCCGGCGCCGACGCGACGGCCGAAGAACTGCGTGCCTACGTCAAGAGCCAGGTCGCCGCGTACAAGTATCCGCGGAAGGTCTGGATCGTGGACTCGCTGCCCAAAGGGCCCACCGGCAAGATCCTCAAGAGGGAGATCGTCCCGCCGCCCGCGGTGAGCGGGCAGTGAGCCCGGGTATCAGCGACCGTGCCAGTGGGGTGAGCGCTTCTCGGTGAAGGCGCGGGCGCCCTCCTGCGCGTCCTGGGAGGCGAGTACGGGCGCGACGATCCGGTCCTGATCGCGCAGGGCGTCCTGATCCCGGAAGGCGGTGCGCTCGTTGACGACGCGTTTGACGGCCGCGATGGCCAGGGGCGCGTTGTGTGCGACACGGTTGGCGAGTTCCAGGGCCTGGGTGAGCGCCTCGCCCGGTTCGGTGAGGTGGTTGACCAGGCCGAGTTGCTCGGCGCGTGCGGCGGGCAGGGGGTCGCCGGTGAGCAGGAGTTCCAGAGCGATGTTGCGGGGGATGCGTTCGGGAAGGCGCACCATGCCGCCTTCGGGGGGCACGATGCCGTAGTGGACCTCCGTCTGGCCGAAGGTCGCGTTCCGGGCGGCCACGATCATGTCGCAGGCGAGCGCCATCTCCGTACCGCCGCCCAGCGCGTAGCCCTCGACGGCGGCGATGAGGGGGGTCTTGATGTCGGCGCGGGTGATGCCCGCGAAGCCCCGTCCGGGGATGACGGGTGTGTCGCCGGCCGCGAACGCCTTGAGGTCCATGCCCGCGCTGAACACGCCGCCCGCGCCGGTGAGGATGCCGACCAGGAGGTAGTCGCGGGCGTCGAGTTGGTCGACGGCGGCGGCCAGCTCGCGCGCGGTCGCGCCGTCGATGGCGTTGCGGGCCTCCGGTCGGTCGATGGTGATCACGAAGATGCCGTCGCGTTCTTCGGTGCGCACGGACGAGGTGCTCGCGGCCTCAGTCATGGTGGTGGTTCCCTATGTCAGTTGATCGTTTGGTTCTGGCGCAGCTCTTCGATCCCGGCATCGTCGTAGCCGAGGTCCCGGAGCACCGACTCGGTGTGTTCGCCCAGGTCGGGAGCCGGGCGCGGGCGGACCTTCTGCTCCTGGTCCAGCCGCACGGGGCTGTCGATCGTCAGGTACGGCTCGGGGCTGCCGTCGTCGACGGGCACGAGGATCTTGTTGGCCACGAGCTGGGGATCGTGCGCGAACTCGTCGATGGTCTGGACGACTCCGTAGGTGAGGCCCGCGCGGTCGAGCAGTTCACGCCACTCGGCGAGTGTCCGGGTCGCGAACGTCCCGTCCAGCACGGCGGCGATCTCGGCCGCGTGGGCGCGGCGGCTCGGCATATCGGCGTACTTGGGGTTCTGTGCCGCCTCGGGGTGGCCGATGGCCTGGAGGAACAAGGGGACCTGCTTGTCCTCGTTGGCGAAGGCCAGCAGCAGCCAGCGGTTGTCCGCCGTGCGGTAGGCGTTGGCGAGCGCGTTCGGCGGGTCGGACCGGTCGGCCGGGCTGGGGGCCTTCCCCCCGACGAGTACGGCTTGCAGCCACATGCCCGCCGCCCACGCGCCCTCGGCGATCAGCGACGCCGTGACGCGTGCGCCCTCACTGGTCTTCTCTCGCCGGTACAGCGCGGTCATGATCCCGGCGAACAGGGAGACCGCCGTCGGGTGGTCGCCCGAGCCGAACGCGTTCATCGCCGGCGCTGCGTCCCGCTGACGCGTCACGTCCATCAGGCCGCTGCGCGCCCAGAACGCGGTCACGTCGAACCCGGGCAGGTGCGCTTCCGGGCCCTCCTCTCCGAAGCCGGTGACATCGGCGTAGATCAGCCGGGGGTTGAGGGGGGCCAGATCGTCGTAGTCCAGGCCCAGCTTGGCCCGGGTGCCCGGTGGGAAGTTGGTCACCAGCACATCCGCCCACTTCACCAGCCGCTCCACCACGGCTCGGGCGGCGGGCGACTTCAGGTTGAGGGCGATGCTGCGTTTGTTGCGGTTGTCCAGCTGCCAGGGGTAGTTGACACCGTCGACTCGGGGGTTCGGGGGCATGCGGTGGAGTCCCCGGTAGGTGTCACCGGTGCGGGGTGGTTCGACCTTGACGACGTCGGCGCCGAAATCGCCGAGCATGCCGGCCGCGGCAGGGCCGGCGATGAAGCTGGCGAGGTCGACGACGTGCAGTCCCTCCAGCAGGGGCGTGTTCGCCATGACCCCTCCCTCAGTGGCCGGAGGCGGGGGGCACGAAGGCGTTGAATCCCGTGATGTCCCGGCCGACGATCAGCGCCTGCACCGTGTCGGTGCCCTCGTAGGTGTTGATGGCCTCGATGTCGCACAGGTGCCGGGCCACGTGGTAGTCGAGGAGGATGCCGTTGCCGCCGAGCATGTCACGGGCGTCGAGGAGGACGGCCCGGGCCCGCTCGGTGTAGTGCATCTTGGCGAGGGCCACCCGCGGCATCGAGTACTTGCCCTCGTCCAGGAGCTGGCTGAGCCGGTACTGCATGCACAGCATGTCGGTGATGTCGGCCAGCATCCGCGACAGCCGGTACTGGATGAGCTGGTTGGCCGCCAGCGGGACCCCGAACTGCTTGCGCTCCTTGACGTACGCCAGAGCCGTCTCGTAGCCGCGGATGGCGGCACCGATCGACTCCCAGGCCACGCAGAACCGCGAGGCCAGCAGCACCTTCTCGGTGTCGCGGAAGGTGTTCACGTTCGCCAGCCGGTTCTCGGCGGGCACCCGGACGTCGGTGAGCGCGATCTGCGCGTTCTGCACGCAGCGCAGCGCCGTCTTGCCTGTGATGACCTCGGCTTCGAAGCCCGGCGTGCCCCTCTCGACGACGTAGCCGCCGACGTGGCCGTCGTCGCCCCGGGCCCAGACGATCACGTAGTCGGCGAAGGTCGCGTTGCCGATCCAGCGCTTGTGGCCGTTGAGCACGTACGAGTCGCCGTCCTCGCGCGCGGTGGTCTCCAGCTTGACCACGTCCGTGCCGTGCGCGGGCTCGGTCAGACCGAAGGCACCGATCTTCTCCATGCGCGCCATCGCCGGGAGGAAGCGCTGCTTCTGCTCCTCCGACCCCAGCAGGGCGATCGAATTCATGGCCAGGGCCGAGTGCACACCCATGAACGTCGACATGCTCAGGTCGCCGCGCGCCAGCTCCAGGATCGCCACGCCGGTCGTCACGTTGTTCAATCCCGGGCAGCCGTAGCCCTGGATCTGGAAGCCGGAGATGCCCAGCTGTGCCAGCTTGGGGACCAGCTGGTGGGGAAACTCCGCCCGCTCCCAGTACGGATTGATGATCGGGGTGACCTCCTGGTCCATGAACTCCCGGACCTTCGTGCGGAGCGTCTGCTGATGCCCGTCCAGCAGATCGTTCAGCAAGTAGTAGTCCGTGTGCTCGGAGCCGCCCAGTGCGGGAGGCTGGACGACCGGGTGCCCGTTGCCGGAACCCACGGTCACGAGATCGATGCCCGCCGTCGCGGTGCCCTGCATCGCATTCATCTGCCGGCGCTCCTCTCAGGACCCCCTCTGTATTCTGTTGAATCCCCTTCGTATTCCGTGCCCCATCTCTTTCATGCTAGAGGCATCGAGTGGCCGCGCAATTCGGGCACTGCCACATGCTCAACCGGCCATAGAAACATGCGAGTTGGTGCCACTCTCGATCGAGAGCCGGCAGATCGGCGCCCGGAGCACACGGAATCAAGAAACGCGTCAATCCGGCCGACACCGGATAAACAATGGAGGTCGGAATAATTACTGGAATTGTGTTCCCTTTTCTTGTTCCTCGCCGTCGCGCGGCAGCAATGACCGCAGAGCCAGGTCCGTCAGTTCAGCCTCGAGTCTGTCGCTGTCGGAAACCACCGCCGCACGGAAGGGGCGGCCCGCCAGAACCGAGATGAGCCACCACGCTGCGGTGTGAGGGTCGATGTCGTCCCGCACGTCGCCGGCCGACTGGCCGCGGCGGAGCAGGTCGGCGAGCGTGTCGGCGAAGTGCTGGTGGACCTGGCGCAGGGCCGCGCCGAGTTCCAGGTCGTGGGCCAGCGCGGTCGCGTCGGCGAAGAGGAAGCCATGTGCGCCGGGCTGGTGGAAACGGTCCATGTGGGCCGGGTCGAGGAAGGACGCGAGCACCTCGGGCACCGGGCGGCCCGCGTCCGCGGCCTGGTGCAGGAGCGCGGACACCGCGTGGGTGGCGTGGTCCAGGGCAGCGCGGTAGAGCGCGGACTTGGAGCCGAAGTTCTGGAAGACCACCGGCTCGGTGACACCCACGCGCTTGGCGATGTCGGAGACCTTGCCGCGCTGGTAGCCCGTCTCCGAGAAGACCTCCGTGGCCGCGGCCAGGATCGACGCGCGGCGCTCGGCGGCGGACAGGCGGGTGCGCGTGCGGGAGCGGGGCTCGGTCATGTCGGCCATCGTATGCCGCCCTCGTGCCGCTCTTGCGCTCTTTCTTAGTCGGGACTAAGTTGAGCGTACTTAGTCGTGACTAAGTTATGGAGGAGGGTCATGTCCCTCGGACGCCTCATGCAAGGCAAACCTCACGCGGACACGCCCGGCGTGACCATCGGAACCCCTCGCGCGTACGAACTCTGCGGCGCCCTCTGCTTCGTCGGCCGCCGCGACCGCGCCTTCTCCCGGCTCGCCGAACTCAGCGGCGCCGAACCGGGCGACCGCGTCCTGGACGTGGGCTGCGGCACCGGCTGCCTGACCCGGCACATGGCCGCCCGGGTCGGCCGCGACGGCTCGGTCACCGGCGTGGATCCCTCACCGCCGGTCCTGGATTACGCCCGCGGCAGGAAACCCCGTTCCGGCAGCGCCCGTTGCGCCTACCAGGAGGGCATCGCCGAGTCCCTCGACCAGCCGGACGCCTCCTACGACACGGTCGTCACCAGCCTGATGCTCCATCACCTGCCGGAAGACCTCCGGCCCACCGCCCTGCGCGAGATGCACCGCGTCCTGCGGCCCGGCGGACGGCTGTTGGTGGTGGAGTTCCGCCCGCCGAAGAGCGCGATCGGCCGCCATCTGGTGCATGGCGGAGCCGGGCGGGCCATGGCTCACCACCAGGTGGATCTCCTGGACGACCTCATCGCGGACGCGGGATTCGAGGTGAGCGGACACGGCGACGTACGCCCCTGGCTGTACTACGTACAGGCGCGACGCACGGGGCAGTGAGCAGCGCACACGGCAGCGACCGGGCGCCGACCACGTCGGGCCGGCGGGGGAGGCCGACGTCCTGAGTGATTCATACCGGGCACCGACGATGGCCCAGCCGACCGTGTCGGTCGTTTCGGGGTCGATGGCCACGGCGGGCACGAATAGTCACATCCGGTTAGCCTTCCAATACGAAGGGTGGTGAGTGACTCGTGGTCACCCGTGGATTCACAGGCCGTCCTCGACGCACGGAGGGCGCGGTCCCTCCGGGGCAGTACGTCACCGACGACTTCCCCGTGCTCACGGCGGGGCCGACCCAGCACGTACCGAACCGGGCGTGGGAGCTGGTGGTCACTGACGGGACCACGGAGCGGACCTACGCATGGGAATCGCTCCGCGGTCTGGGCGTAGTGGACCTGACGACTGATATCCACTGTGTCACGCACTGGTCCAAACTGAGGACGACCTGGCAGGGCGTTCCGGTGGCGGCCGTGCTGGAGGACGCAGGGGTGGCCGACGAGCCCTACGCGCTGGTGTCCTCCTACGGCGGCTACACGACGAATCTCCTGGTGGAGGATCTGGTGGACCGCGACGCGATCGTCGCGGTGGGCTACGAGGGCGGTCCCATCCCCGCCGAGCACGGCGGGCCGGTCCGGCTGCTGGTGCCGCACCTGTATCTGTGGAAGTCCGCCAAGTGGCTGCGCGGGATCCGTGTGATGCCCGAAGACGAGCTGGGATTCTGGGAAACCGCCGGCTACCACCACCGCGGTGACCCGTTCCTCGAGCAGCGTTACTACGGGAGCTGACCGATCAGCCATGCCACCGCGATTGCGACCTGTCCAAGGCTGGCGAACCGTCACCGTCGCCGGTACAACGCGTGAGACCGCCTCCGCGCGCAGCATCCGGTTCACCGTCGCCGACTGGCCGGGCCATGTGGCCGGCCAGCACATCGACGTCCGGCTCACCGCCGAGGACGGGTACCAGGCCACCCGCAGCTACTCCCTGTCCTCCGCGCCTGACGAGGCGCCGCAGATCACCGTGGAACGGGTGGACGACGGTGAGGTGTCCCCGTACCTGGTCGACATCGCCACTGACGGTGATGTCCTGGAGGTCAGGGGACCGGTAGGGGGCTACTTCGTGTGGGAGCCCGACGACGCACCGCTGCTCCTGGTGGCCGGCGGCTCCGGCATCGCGCCGATGCGCGCGATCTGGCGCGCCGCCCGCGCTCACGGCACCCCCGTGCGACTGGTGTACTCCGCGCGTACGGCCGATCGGGTCATCTTCGGCGACGAGCTGAGCAGTCCCGGCGGGCCGGAGACCACCATTCGGCTCACCCGGGAACGGGCGCCGGGATTCGAGTACGGCCGGCTGAGAGCCGATCAGCTGAGTGCGCTCCTCGGTTCCGGTGGCGTTCGCGAGCCGCGGCTGCGGGTTTACGTGTGCGGTCCGACCACATTCGTGGAGGACACTGCCCGCGCACTGACCGACGCCGGCGCGGACACTGACCTGTTGAGGACAGAGAGGTTCGGATAGGAGCCCCGACGTGAACGCAGAGGAAGACCTCCTCTCGGTGCATCCAGAGGACGGCTACGTGGACGGCAACGCCGTGGCCGGAGCGTTGTCGCTGGTCCTGGGCCGGGAGGCAAGCACGATCGTCCTGGAGTGCGCCGCGTGCGGCGATCGGCACCGCGTCGCCGAGACCCGGGTCTACCTGCGCTGTCCCGGCATGGTGGTGCGCTGCCCAGCGTGCTCGGAGTGCGAGGCGCTGCTCGTCGACCGCCCCCACGGGCTACAGCTCACGCTGATGTCGATCCGTACCTTGCAGCTGCCGTGACCCTCCGCCCCGCCGAACCGATGACCTCCCCTGTGGCGAGCTCTTCGTCGCACTCACTGCTGACGGCACCGGCGGGCCCTTTCACACTCTTCGACGACTGAGGTCACACTCGGGGGATGAGAGAGCTCAAGGGTGTTGATGCCGGGACGCCGCATGCGCAATTTCTGGCGACCGAGCACTGGAGTCTGCTGGCGACGCGGAACATGACGTGGCAGGAGATCTTCAGCCGCACCGGGACGTATCTGACGGTGCTGTCGGCCGCGGTGGTGGCGCTCTCGCTGGTGGCCAACGCGACCCAGTTCGGGTCGGGATTCACGACGTTCGCGTTGCTGGTGCTGCCCGTTGTCCTGCTCGTCGGGTTCGGGACGTACTTCCGGCTGATCGAGGCGGACATCGAGGACACCTGGCTGATCATCGGCATGAACCGGCTGCGGCACGCATACGTCGAGCTCGCACCGGAGCTTGAGCCGTACTTCGTCGCGAGCCACCACGACGACCCGCCAGGGATCTGGACGACCTACAGCTTCCGCCGTCGGCTCGGGGTGACGCACTGGCTGTCCGGCTCACCTGTCGTCGTCTGCGTCATCAACTCCGTCGTCACCGGCGTGCTGGCCGCGGTGGTCTGCGAGGCCGCCGGCGCCGGGGACACCCTGCGGACCCTGGTCGGCTCCGCCATCGCCATCCTGACCGCGGTCGTCCTCGGGTTCCTCGGCCTCCGCAAGGTGCACGAGGTCTCCCGCAGCTATCGGCCACGCTTCCCCAGTGACGAAGCGCGACGGTCGGCGGGTTGAGGCGGCCTGAGCCCTGGCGGTCGGCCGCATGGTCGACGTCCTGCCGATCGAAGCGCCGACCGTACGGGGCGGTCAGGGACGCGACCAGCGGCTCGAGGTCCTGGTCGGCCGCCAAGGCACGTGAGGCGGTGGCGAAGACCACGCTGCTCGGTCGCGGTCCAGGAACGAACCCCGGCAAGCCGCTCGACCTTCCTCGCCCATGCCTCGGCCGCAGCCCGCGGCACCAGCGGCGGCCGCCGCATCCACCTGCGCATCTTCGCGACCTGGCCCTGGCGGCACGATGATCCGACCAGCTCGGCCATGCGAAGTGAAACAGCGAAGGCTAGCGTGGTTGGGGGGCCGGCTGAAGCCGAAGGGCTCGTGCCGCAGTCTGTCTTGTGTCACAAGCACATCCCTTGGTGGTCTGCTGAGACTCAGTCTCAAGACCTGGGATCCGTTCGTTCACCTCCACGACGACTGGCTTAGTCAGCGTGCGAAATGAGGCGCACCATGCGAATCGCTGTCGCCGGTGCGACCGGCAATATCGGTGCCCGCACTGCCTCGTTCCTCGAGCGTGCGGAGCACGAAGTCATACCCATGAGCCGCTCTCTCGGCGTTGACCTGATCACGGGCGAGGGCTTGGACACGGCACTCGAAGGCGTTGACGCGGTGGTCGATGCCATCAGCTCCCCGCCGGTCAGCCCCGACGAGACGCGCGCCTATTTCGGCACTGCCACGAGAAATCTTCTCGCCGCCGAGGAGCGCGCGGGGGTGCGGCACCACGTACTGCTGTCGATCGTCGGAATCGACCGGGTCACAGGTGGTACGGCCCACTACTCGGGCAAGCGCGAGCAAGAGCGTCTGATCGAGGAGGGCCGGGTGCCGTGGACGATCGTGCCCGCTACACAGTTTCACGACTTCGCGGCGTTGGCCGCCAGCTGGACAGAGCGCGACGGCGTGGCCACCATCGCCCCGCTGCTTGTTCAGCCGATTGCACCCGACGACATAGCTCAGGTCCTGGCCGAGGTCGCGACCGGGGAGCCGCGGGGCCGCTACGTCGATGTCGCCGGCCCTGAGCCGCAAGACCTGGTCGACATGGCCCGCCGCACCCATGACGTTCTCGGGCGCAAGGTGAAGCTGGTTCCGACGTGGTCGGGCCCCCTTGATGTGTCGATGGCCGGCAATGTGCTGCTGCCCGGCGAGAACGCCCGTATCGCCCCGACGACGTTCGACCAGTGGCTTGCGGCCGGGGCGCGATAGGAGGAAACGATGGACCCCTATGAAAAGGCGTAGAACACTCGGACCGACCTTCAGAGCATCACCCCGCCCTTCATACCGGCAGACGCCGAGGTGATGACCGTGCGGATCGAGTATCCTCCCGGCGGTCCCGGCGTGCCGCCGCACCGCCATCCCGGCGGGCCGTGTTTCGGCTACGTCCTGGAGGGCGAAATGGGACGACGACGAGCTTCAGCAGAGCGGTTGGGTAAGGCGTTCACCATCCTGAGGGCGAAAGGCTGCTCGCAGCCCGTGGCCGGCGTTGAGGCGAGGCAATGTCCGACCTGGCTGCCGGGCGCCTGCTCTACGTCGGTACAGTCGCCCACCACGCGTCGACCCCCTTCCGCCACGGGTCAGCACCGCAACGAACCCTAGATCACCTCAGCTTCCCAAGCTCAGGTCTCGTCCACGCGACCGTTCAGATGGAAGAGGAGCCACTCAAGCCAGTCCGGTGTGACACGCGTTCAGCGAGCGAAAGACCCGGTCGTCGAGGATCAAGGCCCGATCACATGTGGCTTCACGGTCGTCCACGGCCGCGAACCATTTGGTGAAGAAGGATCGCCCCACTCCCTTAAGGGCGAACTGCCGGTAGGCCCCGCTCAGGTCTCCGCCTCGGACCGCTTCGCGCGTGGTCCGGAGGACTCCGGGCAGGCGCGGGTCGGACAGGGCCGCTTCGGTGTACCGCGGCCCACGTCCGTTGGTGGTACCTGAGCCCCAGATCATGACAGCGACGAACAGGTCACGCAGGCCATCGGCGTCATCACCAGCGTGGTCACGAAGACGGGCCAAGTCGCCCCGATCGATGAGACGGTCACCGCCCGGACCACTCGCGGATTCAACGCCGATATCGAGTACATGCGCCGCCCCGTGCGACACCAACCGCGGGCGCCACGTTCCGGGACGGAAACGCACGGGCTTCTGTACGGATTCGCCGTAGCGGACAACGAGCCTCTGAAGCTGCTCCACCATGCTCCCCCTGGCCATGACGGCGGCGTGCCGTAGGGTGGGCGGGCCGTGGTGTTCGGGAAGACCGGTGAAAGCTCTCAGGAGCTCAGTCCGGAGCGGCCCTCGCCACTGTGATCGGGGAGTTCCCACCCCACGTATGCCACTGGCCTCACGGCCGGGAAGGCAGGGGCGGGCGCGTTGACCCGTCAGCCAGGAGACCGGCCACGGCATCACGAAGCTGATCCACGAGGTGCTGGAGCGTGACCGTATGACCGTGTCCCAAGGCGTGCCCGAAACCGCCGCCGCCCCGTCCTTTCGCTGGCGCCGCGAGGACACCGTCCGAACCGCCGGCCTGCTGGCGGTGATCATCGCTCTCCATGTGGTCGCGTTCGGGATCCTGTTCCTGCTCGTGGTCCCGCGGCACTACGAGGTCGGCTCCAAGGCGTTCGGCATCGGCCTGGGCGTCACGGCGTACACGCTCGGCATGCGGCACGCCTTCGACGCGGACCACATCGCGGCGATCGACAACACCACCCGCAAGCTGATGGCCGACGGCAAGCGGCCGGTGTCGGTGGGCTTCTGGTTCGCCCTCGGGCACTCCAGTGTCGTGGTCGTGATGGCCGCGCTGGTCGCCGGAGGCGCGAAGCTAGCCGGCACCCTGATGAACGACGGCTCCCGAACCCACCAGGTCCTGGGCACCGTCGGCACCATGGTCTCCGGGGGGTTCCTGTACCTCATCGCCGCCCTCAACCTCGTCGCGCTGTTCGGCATCCTGCGCGTCTTCCAGGCCATGCGCGCCGGACACTACGACGAGGCGGAGCTGGAGGCGCACCTGGACTCGCGCGGTTTCATGAACCGCATCCTGGGCCGGCTCACCAAGTCCATCCGCCGGCCCGGCCAGATGTTCCCCCTCGGTTTCGTCTTCGGCATCGGCTTCGATACCTCGACCGAGGTCCTGCTCCTCGCCCTGGCCGGCAACGGCGCCGCCGCCGGGCTGCCCTGGTACGCGGTCCTGTGCCTGCCCCTGCTGTTCGCCGCAGGCATGAGTCTGTTCGACACCCTCGACGGCACGTTCATGAACTTCGCCTACCAGTGGGCGTTCTCCAACCCGGTGCGCAAGGTGTTCTACAACCTCACCATCACCGGCCTGTCCATCGCCGTGGCCTTCTTCGTCGGCACCATCGAACTGGTCGGCGTCCTGCACGACAAGCTCGGCCTGAGGGACGCGGTCACCGGCTGGATCGCCGGGCTGGACCTGGACAACGTCGGCTATGTCATCGTCGGTCTGTTCGTGGTCGTCTGGGCCGTGGCTGTCGCGTACTGGCGACTGGCCAAGGTCGAGGAACGCTGGACCGCCCGCACCGCCGACACCGGCTGACGGCGACGCAGCCGTCGCCTCGGTCCGCCCCCCGAGACGCTTCTTCGCATGCACCGCGCGTGCCATGAGTCGTTGAACGGCGCCGCCGAGTTCCCGCGAAGTGACGTGGCGTTTGCCATGAGTTGGGCCCGTTTCACACACCTCGCGCACGGGGCATCGTTGAAGTGCCGGACCGCCCGGCGCGCCGGAAGCGAACGAGGTACGCAGATGCCCGAGACGAGCCCGGAACCGATCGCGACCTTCTGCGGGAGCTGCAACTGTGGTTGTCCCCAGCTCTTTCTCGACCCGGACGCACCCGAGGACAGGCGGGTGCGCATCACCGACGACTTCGGACAACAGGTGCAGATGAGCGAGGAGCAGTTCGCCGACCTCGTCGCCCAGGCCAAGGCGGGCGCCCTGGACCGGCTGACCGCGACACCGGTGTGATACCGGTGCACTAGCGAGGGAACTGCGGCGGATCAGGTCCCGCGGCAGACGGACGGGCCACGGTGGCGGCAACCAGGATCCACGCCCCGCCGATCCGCGACCCCAGGTGTCCGGCTCGGGTGGCCTTCTGTTCCCACGGCCAAACCTACGGTGTCCCGCAGGGCGGAACCCGCCGGACCGTGGCCCCGACGTCTGACAGACGTCTTACGGACCGCCGCCCCGGCGGCACGTTTGCCGACCCGCTTCTGTCACGTTCCCTCCTGGCCCGCACGGACCACGACCGCGAGGGTCTTCACGGCCCCGCTGTGCTCGAAGTACAGGGTGAACGTGACAAGGTCACCGGACTGCCAGCCCGTCTTCGCCGGCACGGTCACGTCGAGGCTGTTCGGGGACATGGCGAGGCTGTCGCCGGCCGGAACGGTGACCGAAGCCACCGTCTGTGCGGATGCCGAGCGGCCGCCGGTCATACGGTGGCGGCTGAGTGTGACGGCACCATCGGCCTCGGTGGACGTCACCTTCAGCAGCCGGTCCGCCGAGCCCCCGCTGTTGGTGATCCGGAAGAAGGCCGCAGTGTCCCGGTTGTCGCCGTAGGGCAGGAGCACCTGGCTCTCGGTGACCGCGATACGGGCTGGGCTGCCTGCGTTGCCGTAGGCGGTCCACATGCTCAGACCGCCGAGCGCGAGGCCGCATGCGGCGACAGGCGCGAGTGCGGCGAGCAGCGTGTCGGTGAGCCTGCGGCGGATGGGGCGCCAGAGGGCCTTGGCCTGGTCGGTCATCGGGTACGCCTCCGGGCGGCGGGCGACGGCTGCCAGGCGCGCAGGCGCAGGCTGTTGGTGACGACCAGCACCGAGCTGGCCGACATGGCCGCTGCGGCGAGCATGGGGTTGAGCAGGCCGACCATGGCGAGCGGGACGGTGACGACGTTGTAGCCGAAGGCCCAGGCGAGGTTGGCGCGGATCGTGCCCAGCGTGCGCCGGGCGAGCCTGATCGCGTCCGTGAGGGCCTCGATGTCGCCGCGTACCAGCGTGACGTCGGCGGCGCCGATCGCGACGTCCGTGCCGCTGCCCATGGCGATGCCCAGGTCGGCGCAGGCCAGTGCGGCGGCGTCGTTCACGCCGTCGCCGACGACTGCGACCCGGTAGCCCTGCTCGCGCAGGTCCCGGACGAGGGCGGCCTTGTCCTCGGGGGTGCGGCGGGCGTGCACCTCGTCGATGCCCAGGGCGGACGCGACGGCCCGGGCGGGCGCCTCGCGGTCGCCGGTGGCGAGCACGGGGCGCACGCCGAGACGTCGCAGTCGGTCGACGGCCCGGTAGCTGCCGGGGCGTACGACGTCCCCGATCTCGATGAGGGCTTCGGCTGTCCCGTCCACGCGGACCAGTACGGGCGTGTGGGCGGCGGCTTCGGCCACGAGCAGGGCGTCCGCGAGTGCTGCGGGCAACTCGTCGTCCGGAGCGAGGACCTCGACCAGCCGTCCCTCGACCCGGCCGCGCACTCCCTGTCCCGGCAGGGCGTTGAACTCGCTCACGTCCGGCAGTCGTTGCTTGCCGAGCTCCCGCCGGGCGTATGCGGAGACCGCCCGGCCGAGGGGGTGTTCCGAGCCCTGCTCGACGGCCCCCGCCAGCCGCAGTACCGCGTCGCGGTCGAGGCCGTCCGGTACGGCGGTGATCCGGGCGACGCTCATGTGGCCGGAGGTAAGTGTGCCGGTCTTGTCCAGGACCACGGCGTCGAGGTGCTGAAGCCCCTCCAGTGCCTGCGGGCCGGAGACGAGGACGCCCAGTTGGGCGCCCCGGCCGGTCGCGGCCATCAGCGCGGTCGGGGTCGCGAGGCCCAGCGCGCAGGGACAGGCCACGACCAGGACGGCCACGCAGGCCGTGATCGCCGCCTGGGGTTCGGCACCCGCGCCGAGCCAGAAACCGAGCGTCGTGACGGCCAGCGCCAGCACAACGGGTACGAAGACGCCGGCCACCGAGTCTGCCAGCCGCTGGGCGCGCGCCTTGCCCGCCTGCGCCTCGGTCACCAGCCGGGTGATCCGGGCGAGTTGCGTGTCGGCGCCGACTGCCGTGACCCGTACGAGCAGCAGCCCGCCGGCGTTGACGGCCCCGCCGACCACGGCCGAGCCCGGCCCGACCTCGACCGGCTCGCTCTCCCCGGTGACCAGGGACAGATCCACGGCGGAACTGCCCTCCACCACCTCACCGTCGGTGGCGACCCGTTCCCCGGGCCGCACGACGAAGACCTGCCCGACCCGCAACTCCTCCAGTGGAATCAGCCGCTCGGTATCACCGTCTCGTACGGCCACCTCCTTGGCGGCGAGCCGGGCCAGCGAGCGCAGTGCCGCCCCGGTTCCGCGCCGCCCGCGTGCCTCCAGGAACCGGCCCGCCAGCACGAACAGCGGGACTCCGACAGCCGCTTCGAGGTAGATGTGCGCCACGCCGCCCGAGGCAGTGGGGACGAGCGTGAACGGCATCCGCATCCCGGGATCGCCGGCTCCCCCGAGGAAGAGCGCGTACGCCGACCAGGAGAAGGAGGCTGCCACGCCCAGCGACACCAGCGTGTCCATGGTCGCCGCGGAGTGCCGCAGCCCCCGTACCGCCCGGAGGTGGAAGGGCCAGGCGCCCCACACGGCGACGGGCGCCGCGAGGACGAAACACAACCACTGCCAGTTGCGGAACTGCAGGGCGGGCACCATCGACAGCACGAGGACGGGGAGCGCAAGCAATGCGGTGACCAGCAGCCGGTGACGCTCTTGCCGTGCTTCGCCGGATGCCTCGTGGTCCTCACGCTGTTGCCTCTTGGGCGGCTCAGGCAGGGCAGCCGTGTAGCCCGCCTTCTCGACCGTGGCGACGAGTTCCGCCGGGCTCACGTGCGCCGGGTGGCTGACCCGGGCTCGTCCGGTGGCCAGGTTGACGGCCGCCGTGACTCCGTCCAGCTTGCCGAGCTTCCTCTCGACGCGTTTCACGCAGGCCGCGCAGGTCATGCCGCCGACGGTCAGATCCGTCGTCACCAAGGTGGTCACCGGTTCGGCGCTCAATGGTCGCCCCCCTCGTGCATGTCCATGTCTCCCATGCGCCCACTTCCGCCCGTGCCGCTGGGCCTGTCGTGCCCTGCGGTCCCGGTGCCGTGCATGCCGGGTGCGACCGGACCGGCGGCGGACCCGGCGGCGTACGACATTGCGAACATCAGGGCAAGGAGCACGAGGAAGCCACAGAGTGCGGGCGGGGGTGTCATCTTCCGCAGGGCCGTGCTCGCGCCCGCGAGGAAGGATTGCCGGGACTCGTCCATCAACCGCGTCTCCAGGTCACGTCGTACGGCATTGCTCAGATCGCGTCGTACCGATTCAGGGGTCGGCCCGGCCACGGGCCGAGTTCCGGAGCATGCGCGTGGCGCGCGTCACGCGAGGGACGGCGTCTCGCACACGTTGGGATGGCAGTCGGACGGTTTGCCCTGCCGTGGGAAGAGTCGGCAGGGCACGCCGCATTGCCGAATTACTCGCCCCGGGTCCCGGCGGAGCGGCCCCTCACGACGGCGAAAGCCGCCGCGGCCAGGCCCAGCACACCCACGATCAAGCCGGCGACACCGAGCCCGCGAGCCGTCGAGTCACTGCTGGACGCGGTGGACTTGGAGCTGTCCGAGCTCTTCGGCGTCGCCGAGGAGGCGGCGGAGGCGCCGCTGCCCTCCCCCTGGGCACCCTTCGCCGTGAGCTTGAGGACCGGCGCCGGGTTCTCCGGCTCCTCCCCTCCCGACGGCTCCTCGATCCAGCGCACGGTCTTGCCGTCGGAGTACGTCTGGAGTGTCTTGAAGGTCAACTGGTCCGTGTTGTCCGGCAGCTGTCCGAACGCGACGTTGAAGTCCTCGTACTGGCCGGGGGCGATCTTCCCGCCGGTCCAGGTGATCTCGGAGACGGCGTCGGTGATGGTGCCGTCGTCGGTCTTGACCGGCGTCTTGAGCTTGGTGTTGGTGACCTTGGCGGTCCAGCCGTCCTGCGGTGAGACGAGCACGCCGAGGACGGGGTGGTCGGTGGGCAGGAAGACCTGGACCTTGGTGGTGCTCGCGCTGTCCTCCTCGTTGGGGACGCGGAAGGACAGCACACCGTCCGTGGCGCCCTTGGCGTAGCTGTCGGGGTGGACGGTGACATGCGCGGAGGCGACGCCCGCGGCGGCGAGGACGCCGGCGGCAGCGAGCGCGGTGACGGCGCCGACGCGGCGCAGAGTGGTGGTGCGAGTCGTGGACATGGCTGAGGGGATCTCCGTACCTGAGGAGGGATGTCGAGGTCAGATGGCGTACGACTTCCCCGTCGGCGGTCCGCGCCGGTGCACGGCGTACCGCAGCCGCATCCGCCACAACGACCACGCCTCGTCCACCGCGCGACGTACGAGACCTGTCGCCGGCGTTACGTCACAGGCTCCTCCAACCACCTGCCACCAGGCGGCAAGCCCCGGTACGAATGCGATCGCCCAGCGCAGCAGCGACCACAGCGCGGCCTCACCGCGCCGCAGCCACCAGGTCAGCAGAGCGGCGGCTACGAAATGGACCGCGGTGGCGTGGGGGGTGAGCGCGCGTGCGTGGCTCATCGTCATGCCCTGCATGGCCATCGCCGTGTGGTGCGGCTGGGCGGCGTGGAAGACGAGGTGCAGCCCGCACTGGCTGGCCAGGGTTCCCCCACCGATGCCGGCCAGCGACCGCTCGCGGCCGCCCAGCAGGCAGCCGGCCGCGAAGACCGGCACGACGGCGGCGATCTGCACCCACACCAGCGGCGCCTGGCCCGTGGCCAGCACATGTGCCCCGGCGGCGAGCAGCACGCACAACACGGCGAACACTGCCGCGCGCAGCATTCGCACCGCCGGGGACACCCTCATGGCATCCGATGCTGCCACGCGGCCCACGCACCACCTGGTCAACTCTGTCCTTCCTTTACGAGTCGCGGCCCGGATCGGTTGGCGATCCGGGCCGTCGCCGTACCACCGGTCAGGCCGCGGCGGGCATCGGTGCCAGGTGCTCGGCCTCGTCCAGCCACGCGATCAACGACGTGCGGGCACGGGCCACGCGCGAGCGCACCGTGCCCACCGGGCAGTCGCTGACGCGGGCCGCCTCCGCGTAGGGGAGGCCGACCATCTGGGTGAGGACGAACGCCTCGCGGCGGTCGTCGGGGAGCGTGTCCAGCAGTTCGGTGAGGGCGACGCCGTCGTCGAAGCCGGGCAGGCCGCGAGGCTGGGTGCGTTCGGCGGCCGACTCCCAGTCGTCCGTGTCCGACAGACGGGGGCGGGAGGAGCTGTAGCGGATGCTGTCGATGAACGCGCGGCGGGCGATGGAGAGCAGCCAGGTGCGGGCCGAGGAGCGGCCTTCGAACCGGTGCAGGCTGCCCAGGGCCCGCAGAAAGGTGTCCTGGGTCAGGTCGTCGGCACTCTGGGGGTCGGCTCCGAGGTACGTCACGTAGTGGCGGACGTCTCGGTGCAGGGCGCGTACGAAGTGGTCGACGGCATCGGGGTCACCGTTGCGGGCGGCGAGCGCCCAGGCCGTGATCGACTCTTCTCGCGAGTCCGTTCTCGACTGTTCGCACGCTGGAGCCAGGGCAGGAGTGATCACCTGGGGTCTGTCCTTCTCGGGAATCAGGTATCCGGTGTCCAGCCGGCGCGCGCCACAGGGCAGCGGGCAGCACGGCGGAACCGGTGAAGGGGTGGACGGCCGGGCACGGGAGCGCGCGGCCGGTGCCCGAGGCGGAGAACCGACGGCTCGACGGCTGTGGGTAGTGGACCGACCTCGGGGAACCAGCTGTCGTCAGGCGACAGCGACCCCGGCGGGCGGACCCCGAGAAGTGATCGCGTGGGAGAGGAGAAGGCGGCGCGGTGCCCGGTCCGACGTCGCTCGGCGGGCGCGGACACGCGGCCGGTGCGGCGGTGCGGGCAACCGGAACAGCAGGCTCAGCGGTGCGAAGAGCCAGCCGGCGACGGCCCGCAGGATCCGGAAGGCGGCACGTTCGCCATGGGCCAGCCACAGGCCGCACAGCAGTGCGGCCAGCAGGTGGGCGGCGAGCATGCCGGTCGCGGACATTCCGCCCATGTCATGGCCGAGGGAGGCCGGGGACCCCATGTGGTCCATCGAGCCCATGGAGTGCATGGCCGCCATCCCGTGGTCCATGGAACTCATCGACCCCGACATGGCGTGATGCTCCGCGCCCGACGCCGACGGCATCGGGTCGCATGCGAGGTAGGTGAGCCACTGCCGGGCCAGCGATGTCCCGCCGGACGGTGCCGGGTGTACGACGGCCTGAGCGAGAGCGAACGACGAGTGGAGTACGGCCTGGGCGGCCACCGTGACGGAGACGACGAGCAGCGGCCCGCGTTCCCGGTCGGCCAGCAGCCAGGCCGTACCGCCGGTCGCCGCAGCACCCGCGGTCATGGCCCACCAGGGCACCGCGGTTCCCGACATCATGATGTGGCCCAGGGCGGCGAGCAGCACACAGACGGCCGCGAACACCGCGGCCCGAACTGTGCGAGAACACCACCCTGTCGTCATAGCGGCCCCATCCTCGCATCCGCGCCTCGATGATCACTGGAGGGTACGGACATCGGTCTGACGCGCCCTCACACCGTGCCATGTGATCCAGGCCACAGCAACAGGCCGGAACTCGCCCGTGATTGCGCCCGACTTCTCTCCAAGGCCCGTTGAAAGCCCCGCTGATGTCCGGGGCGGGAGGAGGAGCGGTGGCCGCGGATCAGAGTCAGCCCCAGAGTCCGGTCCGGACGGCGGGCGGGAGCGGCCCGGCGCAGCCGACCAGTGCCATGACCGCACTGCTGACCTGCGCCATGGCCTTCTCGATGATGCAGCTCTTCCTGCTCGGCGCGCTCGGGCCGCGGCTCGTGGACGACCTGAAGGTGTCGCCGACCGTGCTGGGGTTGACGACGACCGTCGGCTTCGGCGCCGCGGCCGTGCTCTCGCCGACGGGCGGGCGTGTGGTGGACCGGCTGGGTCCGCGCCGCTGCCTGGTCGCGCTGCTGCTGGTGTCGGCGGTGGCGCTGGCGCTGATCGGGTCGGCGCCGGACGCCGCGTTCCTGCTGGCGGCGGTTGCGCTGGGCGGGCTCCCGCAAGCACTGGCGAACCCCGCCACGAACAAGGCGATCCTGGCCGCCGTACCGGCGGAGCGACGTGGCTCGGTGACCGGGATGAAGCAGTCCGGGGTGCAGCTGGGCGCGTTCGCGGCCGGGCTGCCGCTGGCGGCGCTGGCCGGGGCGGCGGGCTGGCGGGGCGCGGTGTGGACGGCGGCTGCGGCGGCCGTGGTGGCGGCAGTCTGGGCGGCTCGCACCTTGCCCGCCGACCCACCGCCGAAGGCCGCGCCCGCCGCGTGGGTCCCGCGCGGCATGATCGCCTGGCTGGCCGTCTTCTCTCTGCTGCTGGGCTGCGGCATCGCGTCGGTGAACACATATATGGCGCTGTACGGCACGCGGCGGCTCGGGCTCGGGCCGACCGCGGCCGCTGCGCTGGTGGCGGTGCTGGGCATCGCGGGCATCGCCGGGCGGGTGGGCTTGTCGAAGGTGGCGGGGCAGCCGGGCCGGGGGGTGTGGCTGCCGGGCGGCCTGGCCGCCGGTGCGGTGGGAGCCGCGCTGCTGCTGGCGGCCTCGTCGTACGCGCACCCGCTGGCGTGGGTCGCGGCGCTGGCCGTCGGCACCTTCGCGGTGTCCGCCAACGCGGTCTCCATGGTCCTGGTGATGCAGCGTGCGGCACCTGGCCGGGCCGGACAGGACTCGGCGCTGGTCTCGGCCGGCTTCTTCGCCGGGTTCGCGATCGGCCCGCCCCTGTTCGGACTGCTGGCGGACGCCGGGCGGTACGGGACGGGGTGGCTGCTGGTCGCGGGCGAGTTCGTGGGGGCGTGCACGGTGGCGCTGGTGTGGGCAGTGCGGGACCGGCGTTCGGCCGTACGGCGATGAGCACATCGCAGGCTCGAAGCGAAACCGGTGTTCCGCGCTGGGCCCGGACCGCCTTGGAGTCCGTCCTCGAGCGGGCCGCAGTCACGAGCGCCCAAGTCGCGGACCGATTCCCATTGTTCGCAGATCCCAGCACCGGCCGGTGGACGACGACCGGCCGGGGCTCTTGGACGGGCGGCTTCTGGGCAGGGCTGCTGTGGCTGCGCGCCCGGCATACGGGGGACGCGGGCGACCGCGAGGCCGCGGTGCGGTGCACCGATCGGCTCGCTTACTGGGTGGACGCCGACACAGCCACGCGCGGTCTGATCTTCTGGTACGGGGCCGCGCTCGCCGACACTCCGGAGGCCGCCGTCCTACGAGACCGGGTGGCCCATGCCTGCCGGGACGCGTACGACGGTGAACTCGGCCTGGTCCCCTGGGGCTCGGCGTTCGGCGGCCCCCGCCTCCTGGCCCGTGTGGACGGCGTTCCTGGCATGGTGCCTTTGCTGGCCACGGTTGACGAGCGGGCAGCCGAGTCCCATCTGCGCCACCACCTCGAACTCTGCCTCGGCAAGCACGGGGTCCGCTGGTCCTGGCGGTACGAGCGCCCCGGGGGCTGGACGCCCTGTGACGATCCACCGCCCGGCTGGAGCCGGGGCCGGGCCTGGCTGCTGCTGGCCGTGGCTGACGCCGTACACCGTCTTGAGGCCAACGATCTCAAGGACGGCATACGCCACTTGGCGGGCGCGGATGCCGTACCGCCGGCCGACGAAGGGCACCCGGAGAGCCCACTCGACACGTCCGCCGCCGCCATCACCGCCGTCGCGCTGCTCAAGCTCGGCCACACGGACAGGGCCGTCGCACTGCTCGACGAGTTGGTCCACGCACATCTGTCGGCCGACGGCCGTCTCCTGAACGGCTGCTACGACCTCGCCTCCAGTACCGCGACTCGACACGAGCTGATCTGGGGAGACTTCTTCCTCGCCTACGCCCTTGCCGCACTCACCGGCCTGGTCAGCCCGCATGAAGCCTAGGTGGCGCGGAGCACCCGTCGCGCGACCGAAGTGATGTGCAGTTCGTCCGGCCCGTCGAGGATCCGGGCCGCCCTCCCGGTGCGGAACAGGGAGGGCAGGGCGGTGTCCGGGCCGAGGCCGGCCGCGCCGTACACCTGGATCGCCGCGTCGGCCACCTCCTGGAGCGTGCGAGCCGCGGCCACCTTGGCGAGACCCACCTCCACATGGGCATCGAGGCCGGCCTCCAGCCGTGCCACGGCCTCGTACACCAGCGGGCGGGTGGTGCGCAGTGCGAGCAGGGACTCGAAGACGTGGCGCTGGACGAGCTGGAGGTCTCCGAGCGGGCCGCGGGACCGGGTACGGGTCATGGCGCGCGAGCGCATCAGCTCGAAGGCCCGCCCCGCCTGCCCCAGCCAGCGCAGACACCGCAGCGTGCGACCGAGTTGGAGTCGCTCGCCGGCGACATCCAGCGCCTTGCCGCGCTCGCCGATCAGGTGGTCGCCGTCGACCACGACCCCGTCCAGTTCGATCTCCCACTGCCCGCCCGCGCCGAGCACCGGCAGCTCCCGGACGACACGGAAGCCCTGCGAGCGGGTGGGCACCAGGAACAGCGACAACCCTTCGCGGTCTGGTGGTGTGCCGTCCGTGCGGGCGAGCACCGTGACGAGGTCGGCGTCGGCAGCACCGCTGGTGAACCACTTGCGGCCACTCACGCGCCATGTGCCGTCGTCTCCGGGTACGGCACGCGTGGTGGTGAGGAAGGGGTCGGTGCCGGGCGTCTCGGGCTCGGTCATGGCGTAGCAGGCCCGTACGTCCCCGGCGACCAGGCGCTCGGCGTATCGCTCACGGACCGTGGGGCTGCCGTGCCGCCACAGCATCAGCACGTCGAGGAGGGGTGCCGCGCCGAGAGCGGCCGGGCCGTGGTCGCTGGCGCCCTCGGCCTCGGCGACATGCGCATACGACCTCAACGGCAGGCCCTGTCCGCCGAGCTCCGCGGGAAGCGGCAGCGCCCACAGCCCCTCGGCCTTCGCCTCGCCCTGGAGCCTGCCCATCACGGCGGCGGCCTCCGCACCACCGGCGTTCAGCACGGGCTCGCAGGGCACCACCCGGCCGCCCACGAACTCCGCGACGCGATCCCTCACCTCCACTGCCTCCGCCGGGCATTGGGGCGTTCCGGTGATGGCCTCCATACGGGTGTCCGTCACTTTCCTCGAAGTCCGCGGGAACCCCGGCCGCCGGCCGTCCGACTCCCTCTTCCGTGGAACAGGTCGGGGGCGACCGTCCCCGGGTTCCCGCGCGTCAGGAAAGGAGAGGCATGGCAACTCCAGCCATACCGGCCGTCGCGCGGACGGCCAGTCCGTTCGACGGCCTTCGTCTGGAACGCTCTGGTCCGCCGGGCCCGGCGGACGGCCTCGTCGCGGAGCATCTGCGACTGTTGGGCGCCGAGACCGACGGCGGCTCCGGCAGCCGGCTGACCGTCACCGGACGCGACATCGGCGGCGTCACGGCCCGCACCACGTGGGGCGAGACGGCCACCGACGAGGCCACCGCCCAGGCGGCCACCGGCATGATGGCTGTGCACGGCCGCCGCGACGGCGCCCCGCGCGGCCTCGCCGTCGACTATGCCGCCACCGCGACCGGTGTCCTTACCGTGCAGGGTCTGCTCGCCGGCCTGCTGGCGCGAGCGCGCGGCCGGCACGTCACCGAGGTCGAGGTCAGCGCCGAGCGAGCCGGGCTGCTCACCGTCTCCCAGTACCTGGCCGCCGCCGGGGCCGAGGAGGGCGAGGCAGCCGAAATCGCCCCCGGAGGCCCGCCGTTCACGTCGGCCGACGGGGCCGTCTTCGAGCTGGAGACCCTCGACCCGGGCGTGTGGGCATCGTTCTGGCGCACCCTCGAGGCCCCCGAAGAATCGATACGCCGGGGGTGGCGGCCCTTCCAGTTCCGGTACGCCACGGCCTGCGCGCCTTTCCCGCAGGCACTGCACGAGGCGGTGCGAGCGCACTCCTGGGAGCGGATCCGGTACGCCGCCGAGGTGTCCGGCGCCGATCTGTGCCCGTTGCGCTCGCTCGCCGAGCGGGCGGCCGAGTACGACGGCGCGGCGCCCTGGGAGCTGACGCCGCACGGTATGGCGGCGTACACCCCCGGCAGCGCCTCCGACGCCGACCTGCCGCTCGCCGGATTCACCGTCCTCGAAGCCGGGCGGCGTATCCAGGCCCCGCTCGCCGCTCACCTCCTCGGGCTGCTGGGCGCTGAGGTGATCCGGATCGAGCCGCCGGGCGGCGACCCGTTGCGCGGGATGCCGCCCGCCTGCTCGGGCGTCTCGGCGCGCTGGCTGGCCCTGAACCGGGGCAAGAAGGCCGTAGAGGTGGACATCAAGTCCGCAGCGGACCGGGGACTGCTGCGCGGGATGGCCGCCGACGCGGACGTGTTCCTGCACAACTGGGCACCGGGCAAGGCCGCCCAGCTCGGCCTCGACCACGAGCACCTGACGGCCGCCAACCCCGCACTCGTCTACGCGTACACCAGCGGCTGGGCCGACCGACTGCCCGACGCCCCCATGGGCACGGACTTCATGGTGCAGGCCCGCACCGGGGTGGGCGAGGCCGTACGACCGGCCGACGAGGCGCCCGCGCCGTCCCTGATGACGCTGCTCGACGTGCTCGGCGGCCTGCTCGGCGCCGAGGCGATCCTGGCGGGACTGCTGCTGCGGGAGCGCACAGGACGCGGGGTTCGCGTCGACTCGTCGCTGCTCGGCGCCGCCGACGTGCTCACCGCACCCCACCGGGCCCGGGCCGCGCAGGGACTCGACCCGCGCCAACCGGCTGGGTTCCGCCGTCCGATGCGGACCGCCGACGGCTGGATCGCCCTCGCCGACCACTCCGCAATCCCCTACGACGTGCACGACCTGTCCACCGAGCAGGCGCTGGAACGGCTGCTCGACCGTGGCCTGGCCGCCGTCCCGGTCGTCACCGACCTCGCCGACCTGCTCTCCACCGGCCCGATCAGCCGCGACGCGCACGGCGCCCCCGCCGTCCCGGCCCCCTGGAGCTTCGCATGACCGTGGACCTGCACGACCTGCTGCCCGCCGAGCTGCGCCGCACCTGGGCCGTCGACGGCACCTGCCCCGACCTGGACCTCTACAGCCTCTACCGCGCCCGCCAGATCGCCGACCTGCACCGCACCGCGGTCATCGACGCCAAGGGCAAGCTCTGCTACACCGCCCTCGACCGCAAGGCGCGATGTCTGGCCGCGGGGCTGTCCGGGCTCGGCATACGCACCGGTGACGTGGTCGGCATACAACTACCCAGCGGACGCAATGCCGTCATCGCCGACCTCGCGCTGGCCGCGCTGGGTGCCGTCGCGCTCCCCTTCCCGGTCGGCCGTGGCGGTCGCGAGGCGACCTCGCTGCTGCGCCGGTCGGAGGCCGTCGCGGTGATCGCCGCCACCGAGCACCGCGGCAATCACCACGCAGCCGGCCTGCTCACGCTTGCTGCCGAACTCCCCGCCCTGCGCACGGTGATCGCCGCCGGGCCCGGCGCCCCGGAGGGGGCGGTCTCCTTCTCCACGCTGCTGCGCACCGACCCCAAATCGTTCGTCCCGGCCCGGCCTCACCCCGACTCGGCCGCCCGCATCCTCGTCTCCTCCGGCTCCGAGGCCGAGCCGAAGATGGTGGCGTACTCGCACAACGCACTGGCCGGCGGCCGCGGCAACTTCCTCGCCTCGCTCATGCCGGACGGGCAGCCGCCGCGCTGCCTCTTCCTCGTGCCGCTGGCCTCCGCCTTCGGCAGCAACGGCACCGCCGTCACGCTCGCCCGGCACGGCGGCACGCTCATCCTGCTCGACCACTTCACGCCCGAGGCCGCCCTGGACGCCCTCGCCGCGCACGAGCCCACCCACGTCCTGGGCGTCCCGACGATGATCCGGATGATGCTGGACCGGATCGCAGACGGGCACCACCCCGCCTTCAGTCCCCCGACGGCTGTCATCGTCGGCGGCTCACCGCTGGACGAAGCCACGGCCGAGGAAGCCCGCCAGGTCTTCGGCTGCCCGGTCGTGAACCTCTACGGCTCGGCCGACGGCGTCAACTGCCACACCGGGCTGTCGGACGAGCCCCTGCGCGGAAAGGGGCCGGGCATCCTGGCCGGCCACCCGGATCCGCACGTCGCCGACATCCGCGTCGTCGTCCCCGGCACATCCGAACTGGAGGAGGCGCCGCGCGGCTCCGTCGGCGAGATCGTCGCCCGCGGCCCGATGACCCCGCTGTGCTACGTCGCCGCCCCCGACCTCGACGCCCGCTACCGTGCGGCCGACGGCTGGGTGCGCACCGGCGACCTCGGGCTCATCGAGGAGGACGGAAGCCTGCGGCTCGTCGGGCGCCTGAAGGACGTGGTCATCCGGGGCGGGGCCAACATCAGCCCGGCCGAGGTGGAGATCGAGCTGGCGGCGCATCCGCTCGTACGGGACGTGGTGTGCGTCGGCGTACCCGATCCGCTGATGGGCGAACGGCTGGCCGCCTGCGTCGTTCCGCGGGGGCAGAGGCCCACCCTCAAGGAGTTGTGCGCACACCTGGACGCACGCGGCCTGGAGCCCCGCAAGCACCCCGAACGCCTCTTGATTCTGCCGGAGTTGCCACTCACACCAGCGGGAAAGCCGGACCGGGCGCTGCTGCGTGAGCGGTGCACCGCACAGACGCCGGAGTCCCTCACACAAGCCGTCTGACCATACGAGCGCGGGCCGCCCGGAATCCCCGGGCGGCCCGCGCTCACGTCCCGACGAACGCGTCAGGCAGAGGAGGCCATCGCCTTCTTGATGGTCTCTGCGGCGTTCTTGTAGACCGCCATCAGGTCCAGGTCCTTGCCCGGATAGTTGACGATCTCCACCTGCTTGGCCCCCGAGTCAGGCAGCACCGTGCCCGTCGTCATGTGCACGTTGTCGAGCACGTACGCGGGCTTCTTCTTCTCCAGGTCCGACAGCTGCTTGGCGGTCACGGCCTGAGGCCCGTACGTGCCGCGCAACTCCGCGCCCGCCATCCTCGCCGACCAGACGGAGAAGACCTGCGCGACGACGGCCGGCGCCTTGCCGCCCGGCCACGCGGTCCTCAGCCCCTTCTGCAGCGTGCCGTACTCACTCTTGAAGGACGTGTCCCACTTCGCGGCGGCGCGCTGGGTACCGAACAGCTTGCCCAGCCGCATGACTTCGGCGCTCGCCTTGTCCGCGCCGTTGTCGAGGTCGACCTCGACCATTTTCGCGCTCGACCCGGCAGCGTCCTTGATCTTCTTCGCGTACGGCTCGAAGGACGCGTACAGCACGAAGTCGGCGTCCGCGACCGCCGCGAGGTCGGACGGCTTGGGGTCGTAGTCCGGGGCGTGCTGCACGGACGACGGCACGATGACCTTCACGTCCTTCGCGCCGGCGGCCTTGGCGAGGGCGCCCTCCCAGGTCGTGGTGGCCACGACGACAGGGGTACTGCCGTTCTCGTTCGCGGTCTTGCCGCCGCTGTCGGCCTTGCCGGAACCGCAGGCAGTGGCGGTCAGCGCCAGCGCGGTGCTCAGGCTCAGTGCGAGGACGGAAGGGACACGGACGATGCGGACGCTGGTGCGCGCCATGAGCGGATACTCCGTTCAGGGATGAGATGGACGACCAGGACAAGGGCCCCGGCGGTCAGGACGAGCACGGGCCCGGGCGGCCAGTCGAGCTTCAGCGCGACGAGGAACCCCGTGAGGTTCACGGCGACGCCGATACCGACCGCCCAGACGGTGATGGACTTCAGGGACGTGCCCAGCCGCCGGGCGGCGAGGGCGGGCAGGAGCGTCAACGCGTCGACGAGCAGCGCGCCAGTCAGTTTCAGGGCCCCGGCGACGGACACCGCGACCAGGACGAGCAGCAGGACGGTGAGCATATCGACGCGCACCCCTGAGGAGAGGGCGAGTTCACGGTCGTAGAGCAGGAGCGCAAGGTCCCTGCGACGCCACCAGAACAAGCCAGGTACGACGACGGCGAGCACGCCCAGCAACCACAGATCGGACGTGCCCACGGACAGGATCGAGCCCCACAGCAGCGCGAACGCGCCCTGCGCGTTGACCCCGGACACCGCCAGGACCAACAGCGCGGCCGCGATCGCAAGACTCATCAACAAGCCCATCGCGCCGGCGAGACCGTCCGGGGTGCGGGCGAGCGGCGCGACCCCGGCACCCGCGAGGGCGCAGGCGACCAGCGCGCACAGCATCGGATCCAGCCCCGTGAGCAGCCCGACCGCGATACCGAGCAGCGCCACGTGCATCATCGCGAACCGCACCGGCATGATGTCGAGCCCGACGATCACGACACCGATCACCGGAAGGCCGGCAGCCGCCAGCAGCAGGGCGACCCCCGCCCGTTGGACGGGAACGAGTTGCAGCATCTGCCCGAGGTCGGCAGAAGCGAGGCTGTTCACCCGACCTCCCTGAGCCGGCCGGCGGCCATCTCCAGCACACGGTCGCAGCGGTCGGCCAGCGCACGGTCGTGCGTGACCACCACGACGGTCACCGGCAGCGACAGCAGGACGTCTGCCGCCTCCTCCTGCCCGGCGAAGTCGAGGGCGGCCGTCGGCTCATCAGCCAGCAGCACCCCGGCTCCGGCCGCAACGCACCCGACCGCGCGGGCCAGATACATGCGCTGCAACTGGCCACCAGACAGCGTGTGCAACGGTCGGCCGGTGAGCGCGCCGACGCCCAGCTTCTCCGCCGCCTCAACCGCTTCGGCCAGTGCCCTGCTGCTGGCCAGCAGCTCACGCCCCAGCAACGGGAACCGACCCACCGCAGGCTTCTGCGGAATCCAGGCACACGCCCGGCGCCGCCACGCCCACTCGGCCGCCGTGCCGGTGCCCCGGCCACCGACCAGGATCTGCCCGTTGGCTTGGCGGTGCAGGCCCAGCACGGCACGTATCAGCGTGGTCTTGCCCGACCCGTTGGTGCCGGTCAGCGCCACCCGCTCGCCCGCCGCGACGTCGAGATCCACATCGCGTACGGCCTCAACGCGGCCATGTCGACAGGCGACCTCGCGCATGCGCACATTCAGACCGTCCATCCCGCCTCCTGTCCGTTCCCCGAGAGCAGTCGGAAAGTGAGGGCGACGAGTTCCCGCCGACGGACGCACTTCTGCTGTCGCTCGTGCAGGGAGGCCCCGATGGTGCTCCGCGACTGGCAGGGAAAGCGGCAGGAAGAGCGGACCTGGCGTTCGGCCGCGGCTCGCACTTCTGCGTCGGCGCGGCCCTGGCCAGGATGGAGGGCTTGGTGGCCTTTCGACTGCTGCTCGACCGACTGGGAGACGTCCGGCTCGCAGTGCCCGTCGGGGACCTCCGCCGACGGCCGTCCCGCGTCATGCGCGGCCTGAAAAGCCTGCCCTTGGTACGACGGTGAGGGTGGGTGCCCATGGCGCCGACGGCAGCCCGGTCCCACCCCCACATGGTGTCCACCGGCGAGCTCATGGGGAGGGTGAGAGGCGGTGTATGAGGGGGTGTGTGGCCGCGCTATTGGTGGCGGTTTCCGTTGGGCGTACGGGTGTTGTCGTGCTCGTGTTCAGCGTCGTCGGGTGAGCCGCCCATCATCCGCAGCATCGCCGGGCCGCCGGTGCGCAGGAAGCGGATCAGCAGGGCGGCGGCCAGGAGCAGGAAGGCGATGTTGAGCCAGCTCGTGTAGTTCCAGGTGACGCCCTCCTCGGGGATCCTCGCGTTCGCCTGGTCGGGGATGAGGCCGAGGCCGCCGAAGGCGAACTCCACGACGTACCCGGCCACTGCCATCGCGGCGAAGAACGTGACCAGGAGGAACGCGGCCATCCTCGCCCCGTAGTACTTCCGGTAGATGTTCAGGATCGGCAGGATCAGCAGGTCCGCGTAGATGAAGGCGATCACCCCGCCGAAGCTGATGCCGCCCTTCCACAGCACGACGGCGAGCGGGACGTTGCCGATCGAGCAGACGAACGTCGCGATCGCCACGAGCGGTCCCACCAGCGGGCCGATCACCTTGGCGGCGAGCGGGTGGTCGGCCAGGAAGAACGTGCGCCAGAAGTCGTCCGGCACCCAAGCGGCGATCGCCCCGGCGATCAGCAGCCCCGCCACCAGGTCGCGCAGGATCGCGGCCCACTCCATGACGAAGATGTGCGACACGGAGGTGAGCCCGTCGCGGGAGAGGAGCCGGCGGACGAAGCCGCCCTCGCCGTGCACGGACATGTCCATCGCCGCGTGCCCCTCCATGGACCCCGTCAGCCCGCGTTCGGCCTGCTCGTGCGCCCGCCGCAGCAGCCGCTCGCGAAGGAACAGGCGGAACAGTACGGCGAGGACGACGATCATGATCGGTCCGCCGACGAACTCGGCGGCGGTGAACTGCCACCCCATCAACAGGGCGAGGATCACGCCCAGTTCCACCACGAGGTTGGTCGAGGCGATCTCGAACGCCATCGCCGCGGTGAAGTCCGCGCCCTTGCGGAACAGGGAGCGGGCGAGGGCGACGGCCGCGTACGAGCACGACGACGAGGCGGCGCCGAGCCCGGCGGACAGGGCGAGCGTACGGGGCCGGTCGTCCCCGAGCAGTCGTACGACCGTCTCCCGGCGCACCACCGCCTGCACCACGGCGGACAGGGTGAAGCCGAGGATCAGTGCCCAGGTGATCTCCCAGGTCATCGAGCCGGCGATGGACAAGGCATGCCCGATCGCATCCATGGTGCGCACCCTTCGCCGAGGCGGTCCGTCTCCGGCCGAGTATTCCCGAGGGGGGTATGCGAAACGCCGCGCCGCGCGTGGACCTTCGCGTTCGATTAGGTACCCCTGGGGGGTATAGTGCTCCGCAGGGAGGCAGTCCAGTCAGACCGCCTTCCCGTGGCACCCCTGCACCCACACTCACACGCGAGGAAGAAGCCATGACCTCTGAGACGATCAACAGCTCCGGCTCCTGCTGTGGCGGATCCTGCGGCTCCGGCGCCCCGTCCGCCCTCCAGATCCAGGCTCCCGGCGTCACCACCGTCTACAAGGTCTCCGGCATGACCTGCGGCCACTGCGAGGGCGCGGTCTCCGAGGAGATCTCGGCGCTGGACGGCGTCACCTCGGTCGCGGCCGTCGCCGGGACCGGAGAGGTCACCGTCATCTCCGCCGCGCCGCTCGACGAGGAGGCCGTCCGCGCGGCCGTCGACGAGGCCGGCTACGAACTCGTCGGCCGAGCCTGAGGGTGATGCCGCGCAGGGGGCGCCTGGTCAGGTGGCGCCCCCTGCACCCCTGCGTGGCCGCGCGGGCTGCATCCCGGATGTCCTGAGGAGTACGATATTCATCGACCGGTGAATTAGGCTGGTCGTCAGGCCGGTGAATCACTGCCTTCTTCTCTCCCGAAGGGCAGGCCCTCATGGAACGGACCACATGCTGTGTCGTCGGCGGCGGCCCCGCGGGCATGGTGCTCGCCCTGCTCCTCGCCCGGTCCGGCGTCGAGGTGACGGTGCTGGAGAAGCACGCCGACTTCCTGCGTGACTTCCGCGGCGACACCGTCCACCCCTCCACCCTGGTGCTCCTGGACAGCCTGGGCCTGGCCGAACGCTTCGCCCAGTTGCCCCAGCGCCGCGTCACCACCGTCCAGCTGCCCGTCGGAACCGGCCGCTCGGCGGTCACGGTCGCGGACCTCTCGGTGCTCCGGCCTCCGTACAACTACGTGGCGATGGTGCCGCAGTGGGACCTGCTGGACCTCCTCGCGGACGAGGCGGGGCGCGAACCGTCCTTCGACCTGCGCATGAACACGGAAGCCACCTCCTTCCTGATCGAATCCGGACGCGTGACCGGGGTGCGCTACCGGACCTCCGACGGCCGCACCGGCGAACTGCGCGCGACCCTCACCGTCGCCTGCGACGGCCGCGGATCGCTCGCCCGGTCCCGGCCCGAACTGGGCCTGCGCCGCTTCACGTGCCCGATGGACGCCTGGTGGTTCCGCATACCGCGACACGAAGGCGACCCGCGCGGACTCGTCGGCGCCGCCGGTGACCGCTTCCTGACCGCGATGATCGACCGCGGCGAGTACTGGCAGTGCGCCGCGCTCATCCCCAAGGGCACCGATCCGCAGCGCCGCGCCGCCGGCCTCGACCGCTTCCGGGCCGACTTCTCCCTCGCCGCCCCCTGGCTCGCCGACCGCACCAAGGCCCTGCGTTCGTGGGACGAGGTCAAGCTCCTCGACGTACGCCTGGACCGCCTGCGCCGCTGGCACCGTCCCGGCCTGCTGTGCATCGGCGACGCCGCGCACGCCATGTCGCCGGTCTTCGGCATCGGGATCAATCTCGCGGTCCAGGACGCGGTGGCCGCCGCCCGCTACCTCGCCGAGCCGCTGCGTCGCGGGACGGTGAGCCCGAGCGACGTCCGCAGTGTGCAGCGCCGGCGTCGGCCCACCACGGTGGCCACACAGGCGCTCCAGCGGATGGCCCACGCCTGCTTCATCGCCCCCGTGCTGCAGGGCCGCCCGCCCCTCGGCAGCGCGGAGCGGGCCCGGCGCGTGGCACGCGTGCTGAGTCGGGCGCGATGGATCCGACGCGTCCCCGCGTACTTCGTCGCCTACGGTGCGCTGCGCGAACGCCCACCGGCCGTGGCCGTCCGGTAGCTGCCGCGTTGTTCGGCGCTGCGTACCTGACGGGTGTGATGCCGTCGATAGCGTGCGGCGCATCCCTGGTGGGGAACGCCACGCGCGCACGACGTGCGGTCAGGTGGTGGAAGCGGGGCCGGGGGGCAGATGGACCGTCATGATCAGGTGGCAGGTCTCGGTGCCGGAGCCGCGGTAGGTGTGGGTGGTGTCGCCGTCGAAGGTGGCGGTCTGCCCGGCTTCGAGGGTGTGCTCGGTGCCGTCGACGATCAGGGTCATCCGGCCGCTGGTGACGCTGACCGTTTCCACAACTCCGGCCTGATGGGGGTGGCTCGGGTATTCCTCGTCGGGTTCCAGCCGCCAGCGCCAGACCTCGACGGGGGCCGGCCCCGAGGTCGTCAGCATGAGCCGCGCCTCGCCGCCCCGCTCGCCGGTCCACAGGGGTGCCACGGTGTCGGCGGACACGATGCGGACGCGGCCTTCGGCAGGCCCCTGCATGAGTGCGCTCACCGAGATGCCGAGAGTGTCGGCCAGTCGTACCAGGGTGGCCAGGTTGGGATTGCCCTGCGCCTTCTCCAGGCCCACCAGGGCACCCTTGCTGACCTGGGCGCGCCTGCTGAGTTCCTCCAGGGACAGGCCCGCGCGGATGCGGGCCGCCCGGACGTTGTGCGCGACCGTCCGCAGGGCCGCCCCGGCTGTCTCGGCCAACCAGATCACCATCCTTACCGCTGGGCCATTACCAACCTGATCATTACCGCTTGACCATTTGAATGTACCGCCTGGTCGTTTGGTTGAATGGATCGGTCGTTCCGTTGTACCGTGTGGTCGCTCCACTGAATGGTAAGGGATGTGTCGTGATCGCTCTGGTGCTGGCTCTGGGCAGCTCACTCGCCTACGGATGCGCCGATTTCCTCGGCGGCCTCGGCGCCCGCAAGGCCCATGTGCTGCGCACCGTGATGGTCGCGGCCCCGGCCAGTCTCGCGGTCGAGCTGCTGCTGTGGCCGGTGCTCGGTGCCTCGTTCAGCCCTGCGGCCCTCGGCTGGGGTGCCGTGTCCGGGGTCGCCTCGGCGGCCGCGTTCGCCCTGCTCTACCGCACGCTGGCGATCGGCCCGATGAACGTGCTGTCGCCCGTGACCGCGCTGGTGTCCGCCGCGCTGCCCGTCGGAGTGGGTCTGCTGCAGGGCGAGCACCTGGGCGTCGCCGGTCTGCTGGGTCTGCCGCTCGCTCTGGCGGCGGTGGTCCTGGTCAGCGCCGGACACGGCGCGGGCGCGGCACGCCCCTCGCGTACGGCACTGCTGCTGGCGCTCGGAGCGGGCGCCGCCATCGCCCTTCAGCTGATCTTTCTGCACCAGGCGCCGTCCGACAGCGGCGTGGCCCCGCTGATCACGGGCCGGGCGGTCTCCTCGGCCGTCACCCTGGCCGCGGCGGGACTGATGCGCCGCAAGCTGGGCCCCGAGCAGCCCGCCTATGGCCTGTCGGCCGCCGCCGGTGTGCTGGACTCACTGGCGAACCTGCTGTTCCTGCTCGCGGCCCGCAGCGGGGACCTCACCGTCGTCGCCGTGATCACCGCTCTCTATCCGGCCGGCACCGTCCTGCTCGCCCGAGGCGTCCTCGCCGAGCGCATCGCCCGCGGCCAGTTCGTCGGGCTGGGCACCGCCGCCGTCGCCGTCAGCCTGCTCGCCCTGACCTGAGCGAGCCCGCGGCCCACCACCCACCCGCAACACCCACCACATCAGCGAAACGCCAGCGAACGAACCGAGGAGGGCAGCATGCTGGTTCACCCCTGGGACGCCGGCCTGGACGAAGCCGAATGGCGGGGCTGGATCGCCGAGGGGCACGACTTCGGCCAGCTGAGCGTCAACGGCCTGCCCGGCCACCCGCCCGCCGTCGTCCCCACCCACTTCGTCCCCGACGACGGCCACCTCCTGATCCACCTCGCCCGCCCCAACCCGGTGTGGAAGGCGATCGAGCACGATCCGAACGTCGTCCTCACCGTCATCGGCGACTACGCCTTCATCCCCGGCCCGTGGCGCGCACCGGCCGGCACTCCACCCACTGACGGCGTGCCCACCAGCTACTACGCGGCCGTCCAGTTCACCTGCCGCGCCGACGTCATCGACGACCCCGAGGCCAAGGCCGAACTGCTGCGCCGCCAGCTCGCCCACTTCCAGCCCGACGGCGACCACGCCCCCGTCGTCGTCGACCAGCCCCCGTACGGCCGGATGCTGTCCGGCATCCGCGGCCTGCGCCTGGAAGTCCGCGACGTACGGGCCAAGTTCAAGTACGACGACCACAAGCCCGTCGAGCACCGCACCTCCGTCGCGGACCATCTGACCGCACGCGGCCAGGGCCTGGACATCCCCACCGCACGCCAACAGCGTCGCCGCACGGACCGCATCGGCCCCTGGACACGCTGACGGCCCTCTCCGGTCCCTTTGCCCGCCCGCCCGCACCCACGCTCGCAGGAACGGAACCCCGCCCATGCCTGCCTTCCGCCTCACCCCCGCCGTCGCGAACGCCTTCCCCGACACCCTCATCGCCATGGTGACCGCCACCGGCCTCCGCGGCCGCGAACCCTGGCCCCACACCGCCGCCTGCCTGGAAGAACTGGAGCGGCAACTCGCCGACGGCACCTGGCACCCCGCCGACGAGACCGACCCCCGCATCGAGGCGTGGCACACCGCCTACCGCTCCTTCGGCACCAACCCCCGACGCATCCGCCCCAGCGTCGACGCGCTCGGCCGCCGCTTCCTGAAGAAGGGCACCCTGCCGCGCATCAACGCCGCCGTCGACTCCTACAACGCCGTGTCCGTCCGCCACGGCCTGCCCGCCGGCGCCTTCGACCTCGAGCACGTCACCGGCGACGTCGTCATCCGCCACGCGGACGGCACCGAGTCCTTCACCCCGCTCGGCGAGCCCGACACCGTCGAGCATCCCAAGCCCGGCGAGATCGTCTACGCGGACACCACCGGCGTCCTGACCCGTCACTGGAACCACCGCGACGCCCACCGCACACGCGTCACCGAGGATTCCACGCACGTCGCCTTCCTCCTCGAAACCCTCCACGCCGACCGGGACGGCGACCTCCTCAAGGCCGCGGCGTACGAACTCCAGGGCCTCCTCGCCCCGCACGCGGAACAGACCGCCGTGCACTGCATCAGCCCGGCACAACCGCACGCCGCCACCTGAGAAGGCGTAGTCGAGGCCCGCCACCTGAGCGGTCGGTAATCCAGCTGCGTGCCGACGACCGGCTGTCTACCGTCCTCCCCATGCCCGAGCTGCAGCTGCTTCGCCTGGACCACGCCCCCGCGCTCCTCACGTTCGAGCAGGAGAACCGGGCCTACTTCGCAGCCTCCGTCCCGGACCGAGGCGATGCCTACTTCGCCCGGTTCGAGGACGGCCTCCGTGACCTGCTGGCCGAGCAGGAGGCCGGGGCCTGCTGGTTCCACGTGCTGGTCGGCACCGCGGGCGACGTCCTGGGCCGGGTCAACCTGGTGGACGCGGCTGATGGCGCTGCCGACCTCGGGTATCGGATCGCGGAGCGGGCCGCGGGCCGGGGGCTGGCCACCTCGGCAGTGCGTCAGGTCTGCGCTCTTGCCGCCGAGAGGTACGGGCTGACCGCCCTGCGGGCCGCAGCGAGGCTCGACAACGCGGCGTCCCGAGCCGTGCTGGCCCGTACCGGGTTCACCGTCACCGGCGAGACACGCCTCTCCGGTCGCCCCGGTCTGACGTACGTTCGCAGCCTCGAGGACTTCTCCGCCCCGCGCGCGGGGGCGCCCGCATCGTCGCCGCTCACAGCTTGAAGGCGCGCTGCGGGACGTGCACGACCGCCAGGGACGCGGCCGCGGCCGCGAAGCCGAGGACCGCGCCGGCCGCGACGTCGCCCGGGTAGTGCACGCCCGTGTGCACCCGGGAGTAGCCCACGGCGACCGCCAGCGCCCCGAGCGGCACCGCGGCCGGGGGCAGTACGACGCCCACGGCGGTGGCGAACGCGGTCGCCGACGCCGTGTGACCGGACGGGAAGGACGCCGACTTCGGCATGGGCACGTGCCGGTCCACGACCACCCGGGCCTTCTCCCGGTCGGGCCGCCGTCGGCGGACCATCCGCTTGCCGAACAGGTTCGAGGCCGCCGAGGCCAGCGCGACCGCGCCGACCCCGGCCAGCGCCGCGCGACGGGGACGGCCCGGTGCGAGGGCGAGGCCGGCGGCCGCGGTCAGCGAGATCTTCGAGTGGTCGGCCGCGTGCGACAGCCGCCGCAGCGCGCGGTCCAGCGTGGGCGTGGGGGTTGCGGCCACGGCCGCGTACAGGGCCCCGTCGATCGCACGGAGGTCGCTGAGCACGGCCGCCGTGGCGGACCGGGCCCGGGCCACGCTCCGGCGGACGGAAGCGGCGGGCGAGACGGTGTCGGTGTTCCGGTCAGGCACGGGTCTCTCCTTCGGATGGTGGCTCGGCGTGACCGATCGCGAGGTCGACGAGCCGCCGCCAGTTCACGCGCGGCGAGGGAGCCACGACGCCCGGACGGTCGCGCGGCACCAGGACCCGCAAGGCGCCCGGGCGCAGCGAGCACACGACCGGCGTGGCCATCCGCAACGCCTCGCCGTCCACCGCCACGGGCATCTCCTCCTCGTGGGAGGCCACTTCGACCCGCTGCGCGGTCATGACGGTCAGCCCCGTGGACTTCGAGCCCCGCACGGCCAGGTCCGCGGCCTGCGCCGCGCCCTCCACCCGGATCGCCAGCACGCCCAGCTCGCCGCCGTCGAGCCGGGGCCGGCGGCCGCCGCCGGCGAGTGCGTCGGGGGCGGCGTACGGGTTGTTGCTGACCAGCAGCGCCTGCTGGGACGAGAGCGCGGTGCCGTCGACCCGCGCGTCGAGCCGCCGCATCCCCTCGCCGACCAGCAGGTCCGGCATGACACTCAGCGCCGTGCCCGCCTTGTCGTCGCGGTACTCCGGGTGCTGCACGACGTCCGCGTACACCCCGAACGACACGGTGTTGACGAAGGCCCGGCCCGCCACGTCGCCGAGATCGACCCTGAGCTCCTCGCCGTCGGTCAGCGCGTCGAGGCAGCGGGCCGGGTCGGACCGGTCGAGGCCGAGATCCATCGCGAAGTGGTTGCGGGTACCGGCGGGGATCACGAGGAACGGCAGGTCGTGCTCGGCGGCGACCGTCGCGACCAGCGCCTGGGTGCCGTCGCCACCCGCGACACCGAGCAGGTCCGCGCCCTCGGCCACGGCCTCGCGGGCCAGCGCGGCGACGTCGGCCTGGACGGAGGGATCGAGCAGGATCACCCGCGCGCCGCGCTCCTCCGCCCGCTCGACCAGCCCGAAGCGGCCGACCTTCCCGTCCCCGGACTTCGGATTCATGATGAGGACCGGCCGCCTGGGCCGTGGCGCGGCGGCCGCCCGCCCCGACCGCTGCGGATCCGACCTGCGCAGCGCCGCCCGGGCGCAGGTCAGCGCCGCACCCCAGCACAGGCTCGAGGCCAGCACGGTCGGCCAGAAGCCGTCGTGTGTGAAGAGGACCAGGAGGCCGACGGGCGCGGCGACCGCGACGAACGCCCCGAACAGCCGTACCGCGCCGCGGTGCGCCAGGAACCACCAGACCCCGGTGGCACAGACGATCAGCCCGAGGAGCCCGGCCCCGATGATCAGGAGCCCGTCCGCTCCCAGCGCGAGCAGCAGTACGACCACGGCGCCGACCGCCGCCAGCACGGCGCAGCGAGCCAGCAGCCGCGCGACCACGTCTCCGCGGGAGCGCGTCATCCACGTCCTGTCGATGTCGTCCTCCCCACGTCGTCGTCCCCTCTACGTCGTGTTCATCCTCTCAGCCCAGCGCGCTGTACCAGCCTGCGCACTTTCGGGGCGGGGAGCGTCCCGGCCGGGCTGTACGGGTGAGTTCCCCGCCTGATCCCCGTGGGAACAATCACGGCCTGCGATGCGCTCCTCCTCATGCCCCATGCGGTACAGAGAACCGGGTGCTGACCGCTGCGTGCGGAAACGAACGGCGGAGGAGCGTGAGACTCGTGACGACGGCAGGAAATGGTCGGCTTCGGCCGACCGGACAGGACTCTCTCGTGACGACCTGCGGACGCAGGATCGCCGTGCGGTGCCTGCGACTCGGGCCGCCCGACCGGCCCGTCGGCCGCATCGCCCTGGACGTGGGCGAGGACCGGAGCGGCGAGCCGGGAGTCTGGGCGGCACTCACCCCGGAGGAGGCACGCGGCCTTGCCCGCCTTCTCCTCGAACAGGCCGGCCCGAACGAACACCCCGCCGCCGACCAACCGCAGTACGGCCTCCTGCCCGCCTGACGCAGCGCGGCCCAGGCGAAGTCCGTGCCCGACAGGGAAGTTGGCCACGGAGGGCTCCGTCGGGGTCCGGCACTATCGTTCTGCCGTGACCGGCTGTGCGCAGCGACCGCTGCTGTTCCTCGACGTCGACGGACCACTGATCCCCTTCGGCGCGGAGCCGCAGCAGTATCCGAGCTACCCGACCGATCTCGGACTGCCTGACGCCGACGCGAATCCGCTCCTGGCCCGGATCAATCCCGAGCACGGGCCCCGGCTGACGGCGCTGCCCTGCGAGCTGGTCTGGGCCACGACCTGGACGGCTGACGCGAACGGCTGCGTCTCTCCCCGTATCGGTCTGCCGCAACTGGCCGTGGTGGTCTGGCCGGAGCCGTCCGCCATTGACGACCAGGACGAACGCGACGGACTGCACTGGAAGACCCGCACCCTCGTCGAATGGGCGGCGGGGCGCCCCTTCGCCTGGGTCGACGACGAGGTCACGGACATCGATCGGACCTGGGTCGCCGCTCACCATCCGGGGCACGCTCTGCTCCACCGTGTCGACCCCCGCATCGGTCTCGCACACAGCGATTACGCGGCGCTCGACCTGTGGCTGCGAGAGCCGTTCTGACTGGGCTCAGCGGGTGCGCAGGGTGGCGAGGGTGGCGTCGAGGTCGGCCGCGCGGGGGCGGTTGTGCGGCAGCTTTCCGAGCATGACGGCCATGCCGCAGGTGTTGGTCAGGGCGGAGAAGACGAGGCCGCCCGCGATGCCGGCCGACAGGAGCTGGAAGGCCGGGTGTACGAGCAGGCCGAGGAGCAGCCCCAGGAGTACGACGGTGCCCGCGGTGAAGCGGACCTGGCGCTCCATGCTCCAGCCGGCCCGGGTGTCGCAGGCCGCGGGCTGCTGGAGGTCGCGTCCATCGGCCGCCCATGCGCTGGTGCCGCCCGCGAGGGTGGCCGCCTGGACGCCCTGTTCGGCCAGAAGCGTGCCGGCGCTCTCCGAGCGGGCGCCGGAGGCGCACACCAGGAGGATGTCGCCGCGCCTGGCCGCGTGCCGGATCTCCGGGAGCGCCCGGCGGATCCGGTCCAGGGGGATGTTCAGGGCCCCGGGCAGATGGCCGGAGGCGTACTCGGCGGGAGTGCGTACGTCGATGACGGTGAACGCGTGCAGCCGCGTGCCGACCTGCTCGGTGTCGAGCGTGATGAGGGCGATGGGGGTGTTGGGGGTGTTGGGGCTGGTCATGGCAGATGTGATCCTTAGTGGTCGTCGCCGTCCCGAACCAGGACGTACAGTACCCCTAGGGGTATTGGCGAGGAGTGATCGTGGAACTGGAGCTTGAGGGCGCGTCCCTGAAGGCCGTGCTGAACCGGTTGCGGCGCGCGCAGGGCCAGATCTCCGGTGTGATCCGGATGATCGAGGAGGGTCGGGACTGCGAGGACGTCATCACGCAACTGGCCGCCGCCTCGCGGGCGTTGGACCGGGCCGGTTTCGCGATCATCGCCACCGGGCTGCAGCAGTGCGTCTCCGACATCGAGTCCGGCCGGAAGAACGGCGAGGACACGGAGGCGATGCGCGCCCGACTGGAGAAGCTCTTCCTGTCGCTGGCGTGACGGCCTGCCCAGGGCACGGTGGCTCGGTGCGCATCACACCACCGCGTCCACCAGCATGAATCCGGCCACCGCCAGCAGGACGAGCGCGAAGACCCGCTGGAGCGTGCTCCCGGACAGCTTCGCCGACAGGCGCCTGCCGTCCCACGCGCCCAGGATCGCGGCCCCGGCGAACGGGCCGATGACCGCCCAGTCCAGGCCGTGTGCCGTACCCGCGCGCAGGACCAGGGCGGCCAGCGAGTTGACGGTGATCACGAGCAGACTCGTGCCCACCGCCGCCCGCATCCGCAGGCCGAGGACGTTGACCAGCGCGGGCACGGCGAGGAAGCCTCCGCCGACGCCGAGGACACCGGTGACCGCGCCCAGCCCGGCACCGGCGCCAGCCGCCCGGCCCGGCCGCACCGCCACGGTGGCTTCCGGCGACGTGCGCGGCCGCAGCATGCGCAGGGCGGCCGCCGCCGCGATCACCGCGAAGGCCACCGTCAGCACGGCCGCCGGCAGGCGCCCGGCGAGCGCTCCGCCCAGCATCGCCGGACCGGTCCCCGCCGCCGCGAACAGCAGCCCCGTACGCCAGCGGACATGGCCGTCGCGGGCATGGGCGGACAACGCGGTGGCCGAGGTGACCGCGACGATGACCAGGCTGGCCGTGGTGGCCGCGACCGGGGTGAAACCGAGCAGGTAGATCAGCGCGGGAACGGCCAGGACACTGCCGCCGCCCCCGAGCGCGCCGAGCGCCAGTCCGATGACGGCTCCGGCAGCCAGTGCGAGTGCCACAGCGCTCACGCGACGATCCCGTCCCCGCCGCGCGAGTCCACCACGGGCAGTCCCGCACCCGCCCAGCCCCGCAGGCCGCCGATCACGTCGACGGCCTCCACACCGCGCGCCTGCAGCAGTTCGGCGGCCTGCCGGGAGCGGTTGCCCGAACGGCAGATCACGACGACGGGCCGCCCCTGCGCCGAGGCGGGAAGTGCGGCACCGGCGGCCAGCTCGGCAAGAGCCAGGTGTACGGCGCCAGGGGCGTGCCCGGCCTGCCACTCGTGGGGTTCGCGGACGTCGAGCAGCACGGCGGCTCCGCTGCCGTCGCCGACCTGCGCGTGGCCGGTGCGGGCCGCGGCCTCCTGCACGGTCACCCGCCCGGGGCCACTGGGGCCACTGGGGCCGTTGGGGCCGCGTCGGAAGAGGCTCATCCTCGTTCTGACTCCTGTTTCTTCTGCCGGTGCTTCTGTGCCGCTGGATTTGTGCTGCGGCTGGTTCGTGCCGCGACCGGGGTCACGGGGTGCGGACGGTGAGACCGGCCTGTTCGGCGGCGCCGAAGGAGTCGTCGACGGCGACGACGTCGCGGCCCACGGCATCCAGCAGGGAGGCCGCGATGGCGGCGCGCATGCCGCCCGCGCAGTGGACCCACACCTGCCCTTCGGGGACCTCGTGGAGGCGGCCGTGCAGCGTGTGGAGCGGAATGTGCACCGAGCCCTCGACGAAGCCGGCGGACCGTTCGGAGGCCCGGCGGACGTCCAGCACGACGACGCGGTCCTTGACGACGACGCCGTCCCCGGCGTTCCCCGCGAGGTCGGCGAAGGTCGCGCGGGGGAAGGAGGCCAGGACCTCGCCGTTCCGTACCCAGCGCGCAGGCTCTCCGGTGGCCGCGGCCGCCGGGCGGTCGATGCCCACCCGGACCAGCTCGCGCTGCGCGGCGGCGAGTTGCTCGGCGGACTCGGCGAGCAGGGTCACCGGCTTCCCCCACGGGATCAGCCAGGCCAGGTAGGTGGCGAGCTGCCCCTGAGCCTCGAAGTTGACCGAACCGGCGACATGCCCCTCGGCGAAGGCCACCCGGTGGCGCAGATCGACCACCCACTCGCCCGCGGCCAGCCGGGCGGCTATCTCCTCGGCGTCCGCCACGGCCGGCGGTGTCAGGTCGACCGGCGCGGGTCCCGCGGCGTTGGCCGGACCCATGTGCGCGTAGTAGGCGGGAACGTCGTCCAGACCGGCCAGCAGGGCGGCGACGAAGGTGTCCACGTCCAGGGTCAGTGCCTCGTTGGACGCCTTCTCCTTGCCGATGCTGGTGGACTCGCCCGCCGCCTGGCTGGAGGAGCAGAAGCTGCCGAAGCCGTGCGTGGGCAGGACGGCCGTGTCGTCCGGCAACTCGGCGGCCAGCCGATGCGCGGAGGCGTGCTGGGCGCGGGCGAGCTGTTCCGTCAGCCGGGGCTCGACCAGGTCCGGGCGTCCGACCGTGCCGATCAGCAGCGAGCCGCCGGTGAACACCGCGACCGCCGTCCCGTGCTCCTCCAGCACGTAGGAGGTGTGGTGCGGGGTGTGACCGGGGGTCGCCAGCGCGCGCAGCTCCAGCCCGGCCCGGGCGTCGATCTCCGCGCTGTCGCCATCGTGCACCGGCGTGCGCTCGTACGACACCCGGGCCCCGGCCGGCACCAGGTAGGCGGCGCCCGTGACCCGGGCCAGTTCCAGGCCTCCGGTGACGTAGTCGTTGTGGATGTGCGTCTCGACGACGTGGGAGATCCGCACCCGGCGCCGCGCCGCCGCCGCGATCATCCGGTCGATGTCACGCGGCGGGTCCACCGCTACGGCCGTCCGTTCGCCGCCCGCCAGGTAGCTGCGATTGCCGAGCCCTGGCACCTCGATCGTGTCGACGAAGAACACGAGGTACTCCTTCCACGCTGATTTACCCCCCGGGGTATATGCAGACCGTAGCACGATTACCCCGGGGGGTATTTTTGAGGGCAGGGGAGACCCAAGGGCCTCTGCCACGGGCAGGCGCTCTACGGTCGGCCGGTGAGCAGGTGACCGACGGCCGCGATGCCCTCGGTGATGGCTCGCTCGCCGACGTTGCCGAAGCCGAGGACGAGTTGCGCGGGCGTGGTGGCGCGTGAGGCCCGGCAGGTGCTCATGCCGTAGAGGCCGACGGACCGTTCCCGGGCGGCGGTGACGACGCGCTGTTCGTCGGCGCCGGCGGGCAGGTGGGCGACGGCGTGGAAGCCGGCGGCGAGGCCCGTGACCGGCACCTCGGGGGCGTGCTCGGCGAGCGCGGCGAGCAGGCCGGTGCGGCGGGCCGCGTAGGTGGCGCGCATCCGGCGCAGGTGGCGGTCGAAGCGGCCGGACTCGATCAGCCTGGCCAGGGCGAGCTGGTCGAGCGTGGGCGTGCCGCGGTCGCTGCGGTGCTTCTGCTCGGCGAGCGCGTCGGCCAGCTCGGGCGGGCAGACCATCCAGCCGATCCGCAGCGCGGGCGCGAGGGACTTGCTGACGGTGCCGAGGGAGATGACCCGGTCCGGTGCCAGGCCCTGGAGGGCGCCGACGGGCTCGCGGTCGTACCGGAACTCGGCGTCGTAGTCGTCCTCGATGACGAACGCGTCGCGGGCTCTGGCCCACTCGATCAGGGCCAGCCGGCGCTCAGGGGCGAGGACGACGCCGGTCGGCCACTGGTGGGCGGGGGTGACGACGACGGCGCGGGCGTCGGTGACGGCCAGCGCACGCACGTCGATGCCGTGCTCGTCGACCGGCACGGGAACCGCACGCAGGCCCGCCGTGGTGGCGGCCGCGCCGACGGTGGCGGGTGAGCCGGGGTCCTCGAACGCCACCGTCCGCACGCCGGCCTCCGCGAGGACGCGGAGGCCGAGGCCGATTCCCTGGGCGTAGCCGTTGCAGACGACGATGTGCTCCGGGCCGGCCGCGGCGGCGCGGACCCGGCGCACATAGCCGGCCAGAACCTCGCGCAGGACCGTGCTGCCGCGCGGTTCGCCGTAGTCGAGTTCCGTCGTCGGCATGGCGCGTGCCGCCTCGCGCATGGCCCAGAGCCAGTCCTGGACCGGGAAGGAACCCAAGTCCGGTACGCCCCAACGGAAATCGGCCACGAGACGCGAAGCGGCGGTACGCGCCGTCGTGACGCCGGGCGATGCGGCGGCGCCGACCGCGACCCGGGTGGCGGAGCCCGGGCGGGTCACCAGGTAGCCCTCGGCCTGGAGTTGGGCGTAGCAGTCCTGCACCAGCCCGCGTGAGAGGCCGAGCGTGCGGGCGAGTTCCCGGGAGGACGGCAGCCGTTCGCCGGCCTGCAGACGGCCGGTGCGGATCGCGTCCCGCAGCCCGTGCTCCACCTGCGCGCGCAGCGGCCGGCCGTCGGCCCGGTCGACGACCAGCAGGAGCTCGGGCGGTGAACTGGACCACTGCGGCGGCATGGAACTGGAGCTTACCGGCGGGCCGGTGGGGCTCTTAGCGTCCTGCCGTGACCGAAATCCGTGACTCGCATCCGCCGACGCGTGCGCCTCGCCCGCCGTTGCTGACCAGGCCGTTGCTGCTTCGCTTTGTCTCCATCGTGGGCGCCTCGACCAGCTTCTACCTGCTCTTGTCCGTCGTCCCCGCTTACGCGACGGCCGGCAGCGGGGGAGGGGGCGGTGGCACGGCCGGGTTGGCCACCGGGGCGCTGATGCTGACGACGGTGGTGGGCGAGCTCGCGGCGCCCGCCCTGGTGAACCGCTACGGCTACCGGCTCGTGCTCGCCGCCGGCCTGATCCTGCTGGGGGCGCCCGCACTGGCGCTGACCTGGTCCCACGACGTGTGGGGGATCGTCGTGGTCTGCCTGCTGCGCGGCCTGGGCTTCGCGTTCACGGTGGTCGCGGGCGGTGCGCTGACCGCGTCGCTCATCCCCGCCGAACGGCGCGGCGAGGGACTGGCGTTGGTGGGTGTCGTCAGTGGGGCTCCCTCGCTGGTGGGCCTGCCGCTGGGCGTGTGGCTGGCCCGGCAAGCCGGTTACGACACGGTGTTCGTGGCCGGGGCCGTGGCCGCGGTCGCGGCGGTCCTCGCGGTGCCGGGCCTGCCCGACCGCATCCGTGCGTCGGGGCGGCCCGTCGGTATCACGGAGGGGCTGCGCAGCACCGAACTGCGGCGCCCCGCCCTGGTCTTCGCGGTCACCGCCGTCGCCGCCGGGATCGTCGTCACCTTCCTGCCGCTCGCCGTCCCCGCGTCGGACACGGGCGTGGTCGCGGTGGCGCTGTTCGTGCAGCCCGCGGCGGCCACCGTGGCCCGCTGGCTGGCCGGCCGACGCGGCGACCGCAGCGGTCCCGCCCGGCTGGTGCTGCCCGGCCTGCTGCTCTCGGCCGCCGGCACCCTGCTGATGGCGCTGACCGGCAGCCCGGTGGCCGTCGTCGCCGGGGTCGGCCTGTTCGGGATCGGCTTCGGCATCGCCCAGAACGCCACGCTGACCCTGATGTACGTGCGCGTGCCCGCCGCCGGTTACGGCACGGTCAGCGCGCTGTGGAACTTCGCCTACGACGCCGGGATGGGCGCCGGGGCCGTCGCGTTCGGCTGGCTCGCGGCCGGGACCGGCTACCCCTGGGCCTTCGCCCTGACCGCCGCCGCCATGCTGGGCGCCCTCGCCCCGGCTCTCACCGACCGCCGCACCACCCCACGAGCCGCGGTGCGCTAGGGCCTTTCTTCCGGATCAGGCCGGCTCGTGCCGACCGAGCTTCCTGGCGGAGTCGAGCGGGGTCTGGTGCGTGCAGATGCAAGGCGGAGGAGGGAGTCGACGCGGAGCGTCGGCGACCGACGACAACGCCGCAGATGTGCGTGCCAGGGCCCGCGACGCCGGCAAGATCCGGAAGACAGGCCCTAGGGAGGGATCCCCGCGGCCACGGCCCCCGGCCCGCGACTTCCGGCCTCCGACTTCCGGCCTCCGACCTCCGACCTCCGACCCCTGGCGGGACCCCCACTGGCGGACCCACCTGCAGACCCACTGGCAGACCCTGCCCCGTGGTCAGCCGTCGCCCTTGGTCCGGGTGGTCCTGCCCCGCCGGGGGGCGGCGGTGCTGCGGATCTCCTCCGTGGCGGCGCGGAACGCGGGGGCAGCATGCCTGAAGTAGTCGAAGAGCAGGGCGCGTTGTTCGGGGGTGTAGCGCGCGAGGACCTCGGCGATGTGGCGTCGGGCGGGCCCCAGGACGTCCTCGATGCGACCGAGCCCCTCGGGCACCGGCTCGACGATCACGCGTCTGCGGTCCTTGGGGTCCGCGACGCGGCGGGCGTATCCGGCGCGCTCGAGGCGGTCGATCAGACGCGTGGTGGCACCGGTGGTGAGCCCGGTCCTGGTGGCCAGTTCACCTGAAGTGAGGCTCCCCTCCAGGGTGATCAGGCTCAGCGCGTACCACTCCGAGGTGTGCAGACCGACGGCTTCGGCGCCGGCCAGGCCCTGAAGCCCCACCGCGTCGAGGTACTGGCGGAAGACCACGTGTTCGTTCGCGGCGCCTTCGGGGGTTGCCATCGACGGAAGCACCTCCTAGATTATCTGCATGCGTGCAGATACTGTTCCCAATCAGAATCTGCTTCAGTCTAACCAGAGAGTCGGAGAGAGGGAGTTGTTCGCCATGACCACCACGCATGACGTCGCAGCCGTCACCTCGGTGCTGGACGAACTCGTCGCCGCCTGGGGGCGGCACGACGCCGAGGCGTACGGCGAGTTGTTCACCGAGGACGCCACCTACACCACGTTCGTCGGCACCTTCTACCAGGGGCGCCGGGACATCGTGGACAGCCACCGCACGCTCTTCGCGACGTTCCTCAAGGGCACCGAGCTCGCCGACGAAGTCCTCGACGTCCGCTTCATCGGGCCCGACGCAGCCGTCGTCAACGGGCGCGGCGACACGTACAAGGGCAAGCGGCCGCACAAGCTCACCAAGATCCAGACCTACACCCTGGTCCGCCAGGGCGACGGCAAGTGGCGCATCGCGGCCTTCCACAACACCAAGCGCAAGCCCCTGATGGAGTCCATCTCCTACAGGTTCGCCCCAGGCCTCATCCCAGCCGCCGAGAAGCAGGGCTCCGGCATGTCCTCCTGACGGTGGGATGACCTCAGCACCTCCCTGTGCCCTGGTAGCGGCCACGTTCGGCGGGGTGTGCGACTAGCGTTGAGGGGTGATGGCGGAATACGTGTATCGAGATCTGGGTGAGTCGGCCTGGTCGTGGGTGCTGGACCAGGTGCGGTGGGATGAGGGTCCGTGGCTGCCCGAGTCGGTGTCGGAGGACGGCGACGTCCAGGACACGGCATCGGCACCAACACCGGCACCAACCCTGGTACCAGCCAAGGACCGTGACTCGCTGTACGCGGGGATCGCGGGCCTGGCCCCGGTGTTGGCGGAGATCGCGCAGTACCGGGAGCTGACCGAGCGGGAGCGGACCCTGTCGGCGGGGATCGTGGCCCGACTGTCGGCGCAGGCGAGCGCCAGGACCGAGCCGTCGCTGTACGACGGACTGGCCGGCGACGTGACGGCACTCAGACTCCTTGCCCCGGGCGAGGAATCGGTCGCGCTACGACGCCTGGCCGACCTGGCGACTCCCGAAGGCTGGAAGACCACGGTCGAGTTCGAGCCGGGTTCGGACGCGCCCCTGAACGACATCATCATCGGCACCGCGGGCGTGGTGATGACGGCCGTCTGGGCGGGCGGTGAGCACGCGCAGACGATCGCCACGACGGGGTGCGAGGCGCTGCTGCGCGCGGCGGACCGCACGGAGGCAGGTCTGGACTGGGGTATCGGGTCGAGCACAGAGTGGAGGAATCCGAACTACTCACACGGCACTGCAGGCGTCGGCGCGGCCCTGGCCGTGGCAGGTGCCGCGCTCCATCGGGAGGACTTCGTCGCCGCCGCGGTGCAAGGAGCCCAACACCTTCTGCCGGTGGGCTCGTTGGACGACGGCGGCTTCATCGTCCCGCACTCCATCCCTCCGTCGAAGCGCGAGGTGGAGCCGGTGACGTACACGTGGTGCCACGGCCCGGCGGGCACCTCACATCTGTTCGCGGCACTGTCGCACGCGGGAGTGGCGGAGGTTTCCGGCATCCCGGTCGGCGAGCTGCGGCAGCGCTGTCTGACCTCGATTCTCACGTCGGGAGTCCCCAGGCGCCTGCGCCCCGGCTTCTGGGACAACGACGGCCGCTGCTGCGGAACGGCGGGCGTCGGCGACGTGCTTCTGGACGCGGCGCAGGACGGCGGGGTGACCGAGCGGTCGGAAACCCTGGTGCGGGCGGCACACACGATGGGCGACGCACTCGTGGAACGGGCGGTCAAGGACGGGGCGGGTGCCCGCTGGCGCTTCCTCGAACACCGCAAGGACCCACTGCTGTTGCCGCCGGGAACGTCGTGGATGCAGGGCGCGGCCGGTATCGCGGCGTACCTCCTGCGTCTGAGCCGCTTCATCGAGACCGGCGCGAACGCGGTGGTGGTGGACCGCCCGGACCAGTGGTGGGCGGTGCCGGCGGACCTGCGAAGCACGGCTGAGTGAGATCACGGTGCGTAGCTCTGGAACCAGTGCGTGTCGAAGTACCGGGCCGTCGAGAAGGGGTGCTCGCGCTCGGTCAGCATACGGAAGACGAATTCGGCGGCCGAGCCGTCGTACCGGTGCCAGGAGTCGGGGATGTCCTCCCGTACGAGGACGGGCCAGGCCTCCGGATCGTTGCCCTCGGTGAGCCAGAAGAACTGGTCCTCCTGCTCGGACGTACCCCACTGGAGGAGCCCGCCGGGAGCCGGGTGGATGTCGTACGGCCGCCACAGGCGCGTGCCCTGTTGCGAGGCGAACCGGGCCAGATACTCGGCATGGTCGACGACGTCCATGCCGGGAACGCCGGCGTCGGGCACGTACAGGCTGAGGAAACCGTCGAAGGCCCCGTCACCGAAGATCTCGGCGAGTTGCTTGTAGTCGTCGGGCAGAGTGGTGCCGAGCCGCTGCTCGACGGATGCCCAGTCGATCGCCCGTGCCCGTCCTCCTCCGGCCCACCCGGTCACGGCGACCACCCGTTCCACCCACGAGGCGTCGGCCGGCAACCCTTCCACCACCGGCTCGGCCCGTTCGGCGACCAGCGCCACGCGCCGAACGCCGTCATGGCCGGCATCACCGTCCACGGTCCCGGCCCCGATCCACCAACTTCCGTAGACCCAGGCCCGCATGTCCACCACGTGCGGGCCGAAGGGGCTGAGCAGGGGCAGCCCCGTCCTCGCGTCCACCGTCGGATCGACGTACCCGCCCATGGCGAGGCTGCGCGAGTGCCCGTACCGACCGCTGATCGCCTCGACCAGATCGGCCAGCGTGACCTCCCTGGAAACGGGAAGACACTGGTGCCCCGCCCCATGCCCCGCCACGCCGCACTTCACCGACTTCGGGCTGCCGGCAACCAACCGTGTCACGGCATCGAGCAGTTCGTCCCGTCCCATGCGCTTCCGCTCCTCCCTGCGCAGGCGTTCCTGCCTGCCGTCCGCCCTGATCCCACGGATCTCCCGCTTGACGCGGAAGCCGATGTAACCCCATGCGGGGAGCGCGGCGACAAGGCTCATCAGCCGATCCTCGGCGGACGACCCTTCCCCGAAGGTGAACGACCCCATGACGGCCGCCCAGAACATCGCGTAACCGAGCAGACGATTCATGGCTCCTCCTCCCATCCCCTTCGGGCATCGGCCGGTTCTACAGCGCACCGACTCTCCAGCGCGAGCCGGCGGAACTTCCGGACGTATCACCCCTGCGCGGCGCCGTCCGCAAGCCCCTGTGACGGCATGGCGGTGCGTGGGGCCTTTTGCCTGGTGACGACCAGTTGTCGGTGTGGGCCGGTAGCGTCAGGAGGCGGGCCTTGGCCTGCTCGTCTCCGGCATCCTCACCCACCAGCTGCCGATCAGCGAGACGGTCAGGGCCCAGCTCTCCGTGCTCGCCGAGGACTGGGGCGAGAGGGAGGCGCTCACATCCCGGATCCTCCAGTGCCGCGGTGACGACACCGTGGCCGCCGTTGAGTTGATCGAGCATGAGGGCGGCAGCGACGGGGGTTCGCCACTCGGGGCCGGGCATGGCTTGGCCGACCTCGTCCTCGTTCCGTGGATCGCCTGCACGAGATGCGGACAGGCCCTCCTGCGAGCCCACGACCGAGAACCCTGGGGAGATCTCTCCTACCTCGCCCGGCACTACATCATCACGTCGCCCGATCGCGGCACCGTCCTACGGATATTTCCTGCCGACGCCGCGAGCAGGGCCTTCGCCGCCCTCCTGGAGGAGTGCGCTGATCGTGAACCAGTAGCGTGACAGGCAGCCGCTGTCCACGGCATTCGCATCCTCACGGGGGAGACGCCCACGCATGAGTACGCCATCATCCGCCCTTGGAGCAGAGCGGACTGACGAGCCGTCCGTCCGGATCGGCGTCATCGTTCCGCTGACCCGGCCCGGCTGGGTCGAGGCGGGCCGACACCTGCTCGCCGATCTCGAGCTGGCCGTGCGCGACGTCAATGACGCCGGCGGGATCGTCGGAAGACCACTCGAACTGGTCGTACGGGACACCGCGGCTGATCCACAGAGGGCCGCGGCGGCCGTGGACGAACTGGCTCGCCTGGGCGTGGCCGCGCTGGCGGGGGAGTATCACAGCGTCGTCGCTCGCGCCGCTGCCGCCCGGGCCGACGCCCTCGGCCTGCCGTTCCTCTGCTCGTCGGCGGTGCTCGATGCGCTCACCGAACAGCCGACCGAATGGGTCGCGCGCCTCTCCCCGCCGCAGTCCCGCGGCTGGCAGCTCTACTCGGACTACCTCCTCGGCGCGGGGCACAGCCGCATCGCCGTGGCAGCCCAGCCGAGTGTCTACTGGGCGTCCGGGACCCGCATCCTGCGGGACCACCTCGCTCCACGCGGCGGCGCCGTCATCGAACTCGACATGAGCGCGCTGGCCCCGACAGCCGTGTGCGACGAACTCGCCCATCACCGCGCGACAGCCCTCCTGCTGCTGACCGGCCACCCGGAGCCGGCCGTGCCGATCGTCCAGTCCGTCCGCCGCGACCCGCGCCTCGCCGAGATCATGATCGGCGCTCCGGCCGGGCAACCGGAGTTCGCCGAATGGGCGGCGCTGCTGGGATCCGACGGCGCCGCCGTCCCGTTCCTGCGCTACCTGCCCGAGCGCCTCACCCCACTCGGCGCACGAGTCGAGACCGCCCTCCGCGAGCGGCTCGCCGAAGCACCCTCCTTCGTCGCCTTCGAGGGCTACGACACGGTCGCCGTCCTCGCCGACGTGCTGCGTTCCCACAGCACGGACCGGGCACGCACCGCCGAATCCTGGCCGCGCGTCGCGGTCGACGGCACTCGCGGGCAGATCCGGTTCTCCCGCACGCCAGGCATCAGCGTCTGGCAATGGGCTTGGCCGCCGATCCAGGTCGTCGACCGGGATCCGGCGGCTCCCGATCGCTTTCGCGTCCTGCACACCGGCTGAGAGAGCACGGTGGCGTCTCTGCCGCGATGAGTTCCGGCGCGGGCGCGAGTCTGATCCGGTGACCGTCGCAGGGCGCCGTACGACGCCGTACGACGCCGCCCGGCACGAGACACCACGGAGGACACCATGACGACCACACCGGACGACCCGACCGCCACGCCGCCCGGCCGCCCGCCCGTCGTCGACCTGGCCACCTGGCAGGCCGCCCGTGACGAGCTTCTGGTCCGCGAGAAGGCCCACACCCGCGAGGGCGACGCCATCGCCGCGGCCCGCCGCCGGCTGCCGATGGTGGAGTTCGACGGCACGGTCGAGGTCGTCGGACCCGAGGGCCCGGTCCCGTTCCTGGACCTGTTCCAGGGCCGCGACGAGCTCGTGGTCTACAAGCACATGTGGTACGACGGCGCGCCGCACCAGGGGCAGTGCGAGGGCTGCACCACACGGCCTGGCACCTGAAGGACGCCGTCTACCTCAACGCCCGCGGCGTCTCGTTCGCCATCCTGACCACGGGCCGGTGGGACGAGGTGGCCGCCTACGTCGAGTTCATGGGCTACACCCAGCCCTGGTACTCGGTGCGCGACGTGGATGCGCCGGTCGGCGGCAACATGGGCCACCTCACCTGCTTCCTGCGCGACGGCGACCGTGCGTTCCTCACCTACTCCACGACAGGCCGTGGCAACGAGCGGGTCAACGGGTCTCTCGGCCTGCTCGACATGACGCCCTACGGCCGCGGCGAGGCCTGGGAGGACAACCCCAAGGGCTGGCCTGAGGGGGACAATCCGTGCTGGTCCTGGCGCTCGGACGCGGACGGCAACGCCACCTGGGGCCCGACCAGCCGACCCGTACCGCAGTGGACCCGCCCCGGCGCGACCCCCGTGAACACCCTCGGCCGACACGGCCACCACCACTGACGCGCCTCCGTCACCGGCGTCGGCGTCGTCACCGGCGCCGGCCCACGCCCGTCTGCCGGACCGGTGTCCTGAAACGGTTCTCGGCTTTCTCGGTCTTCTGGGGGTTCTCGGTTTCCTCGGTCTCCTCGCCGGCTTTCCACCGCCTGAGGCGCGACGCCCGGAAGGACCGGTGGATCGGGGTTAACGTGACGGAGTGGAAATGTTGCATTTGCGGTATTTCGTTGCAGTTGCCGAGGAGCTGAACTTTTCGGCGGCGGCCCGCCGACTGCACATGGCGACGTCGCCGCTGAGCCAGCGGATCAGGGATCTTGAGCGGGAGCTCGATCACCGGCTGTTCGAGCGTGACACGCACAGCGTCACGCTCACGCCGGCCGGCGAGGCGCTGCTGCCGATCGCGCGGAGCGTGCTGGAGCAGATCAACTCCATTCCGTGGCGGCTGCGCGAGGCGACACGGCCGGGGCGCAGCACCCTGTTCGTGGGCATTCCGTCCGGGCTCCACCCCCGGCTGAGGGAGCTCGTCAACTCCCTCGCCGAGCGCGTCGACGCGTGGTACGAGCTCCTGCGCTGGCCCGGCAACTCCAAGGCCCTGGTCGCCGGGGTGTGCGAGGGCAGACTCGCGCTCGCGCTGGCCCGACTGCCGATCAACGATCCCGCACTGGATGTGCTGCCCGTCATGTCCGAACGACTGGGAGCGGTGGTGCCGGCCGACCGGTTCACCGGCCGGGAATCCGTGGCGCTGGCCGAGCTGGCCGACCTCTCCTTCGTCATCGCACCGCAGGAAATCAGGTCCGCTTATTTCGATCAGCTGGACCGGGAAATATCCGAGCGGGGGATCAGGAAGCGCATAAAGCTGACCGATTCCGGTTACGGCGGAATCGCGGAAGTGGTTTCCAGTGGAATGGCTTTCTACTTCGCCATGCTCGACCCGGAAAGTCCTATGCACGGCTACGCGATGGAGAATACGACGGTTCTGCCGTTCACGGATTTCGAGCCCCGACTGGAGACTGTCCTGATCTGGCGCCGGGACCGAGCCTCGGGCGGTGACCTGGACGAACTCGTCGCAGCAGCTCGGGAGATCTTCTCCATTCCCCTTCACGTCTGAGTGGCGCGGGCTGCACCTGGAGGCGGCCCTCTTTATTCCCCGAACGACGAACCGAATGCGGGCTGATATCGGTGTGACCGCTGCGGTCACACCGATATTAGCGAGACGATGATTCCGTTCCCTGTGCATCGCTATTAGCGTTCTTTGTCATGCCAACCAAGGCGTGAAAGGACGTGAGTATGGCGGACGTAGAAACCATCGGGGCACTCGACAGCACACGGGTCACCGACGAAGTGCGTGTTCAAAGGGTCGACTCGACCCTGCTGATCACGATCGACCGCCCGCAGGCACGCAACGCCGTGAACGCTGCGGTCGCCGTCGGCCTGACCGCCGCGCTGGACGAACTCGAGGCCGACCCCGACCTGCGGGCCGGTGTCCTGACCGGAGCGAAGGGCACCTTCAGCGCCGGTATGGACTTGAAGGCCGCCCTGAAAGGCGAGTCGCCCGCGATCCCGGGCCGCGGGTTCGGCGGCCTGACCGAGGCCGCCCTGACCAAGCCGCTGATCGCCGCCGTGGAAGGCTTCGCCCTGGGCGGCGGATTCGAACTCGCCCTCAGCTGTGACCTGATCGTCGCCGCCGAGGACGCCACGTTCGGCCTGCCCGAGGTCAAGCGCGGTCTGATCGCCGCGGGTGGCGGCGTGATCCGCCTGCCCAAGCGCATCCCGTACCACCTGGCGATGGAGTTCCTGCTGACCGGTGAGGCGGTGACCGGCCGCCGCGCCGGCGAGCTGGGCCTGGTCAACCAGGTCACCGCGCCCGGCGAGGCGCTGGCCGCCGCCTTCGGGCTCGCCGAGCGGCTCACCCATAACGCCCCGCTCGCGCTGGCCGCGGTCAAACACCTCGTTCAGGTGGCCGACGGCGTGCCCCAGGCCGACGCGTTCGCCCTGCAGCGCAAGGAACTGGCTGCCCTGAGTGCCTCGGCCGACGTTCGCGAGGGCATGACCGCCTTCGCCGAACGCCGGGCCCCGCGATGGACGGGGAAGTGACATGAGGATCGAAGACGTACGACGCCACGCGACCACCCCGCTGACCCGCCCGGCGTTCGCGCCTGTGGTCCCGTGGTTCACCGACCGGGAGTACCTCAACATCGTCTACCGCTCCGATCCCGACGCGCTGCGCGCGGTCGTCCCCGAGCCCCTGCAGATCGAGGAGCCGCTGGTCCGGTTCGAGATCATGAAGATGAACGACGTCACCGGGTACGGCCCCTACACCGAGGGCGGCCAGGCGATCCAGGTCGGCTTCGACGGGGAGCAGGGCGAGTACCTGCACGCGATGTACCTCGACAACTTCCCGGCGACAGCGGCCGGACGCGAGGCCAGCGCCTACCCGAAGGTCATCGGCGCGCCGAAGCTGTATGTCGACCAGGACGTGCTGGTCGGCACCCTCGACTACGGCACGCTGCGGGTGGCCACGGCGACCATGGGCTACAAGCACGAGGCACTCGACACGTGCGAGGCCCAGGACCAGATCACCGTGCCGACCTTCATGGTCAAGGCCATCCCGGGCTACGACGGCGCCCCGCGCGTGCTGGAGCTGGTCCGCACCGAGATCACCGACATCGTGGTCAAGGCCGCCTACTCCGGGCCGGCTCGGCTGCAGCTGTTCCAGCACGTCCTCGCCCCGCTGGCCGACCTGCCCGTCCTGGAGATCGTCTCCGCCAGCCACATCCTCACCGACCTGACCCTCGCCCCGGTCAAGCCGGTCTTCGACTACCTGAAGGGAGACGTGCGGTGACCCATCCGTTCCGTACCGCCGCCGTGATCGGCGCGGGCACCATCGGACTGTCCTGGACGGCACTGTTCGCGGCACACGGCCTGACCGTCCATGTCAGCGATCCCCGCCCCGACCTGAAGCAGGCGCTCGCCGAGGCACTCGCCGCTTTCGCCCCGCACCTGGCCGCCCAGGGGCTGGACACCGACGGCCTCGCCGACCGCGTGCACCTCGCGGCCGACGTCACCGAAGCCGTCCGGGACGCGGACGTCGTCCAGGAGAACGGGCCCGAACGGGTCGAGTTCAAGAAGGGGTTGTTCGCCCAGCTGGTCCGGGAGACCCCCGGACACGCACTGCTGCTGAGCTCGTCGTCGGCGATCCCGGCGACGGCTTTCACCACGGGACTCGAGGACGCCGACCGTGTCCTCATCGGACACCCCTTCAACCCTCCGCACCTGCTGCCACTCGTCGAGGTCGTACCCGGCGAACGCACCAGCGAGGAAGCCGTGCAGGCGGCCGTCGACTTCTACACCCTCGTCGGCCGCACCCCGGTCGTCGAACGCCGGGAGATCCCCGGGTTCGTGGGCAACCGGCTGCAGAACGCGCTCAGCCGTCAGGCCGTGTACCTCGTCCAGCAGGGTGTGGTGACGCCCGAGGACCTGGACACCGTGGTGACCCACTCGCTCGGCATCCGCTGGGCGACGGTCGGTCCGTTCCTCGGCGCGCATCTGGGCGGCGGTCCCGGCGGCTACCGCCACATCACCGAGCACATCGGCTCTTCCATGCGGCAGATGACCCTCGGCGAACCCTCGCAGGACCCGGAGGACCGGGAGCGCGTCGTGCGGGCGGTCGAGGAGGCGTACGCCGCCACGCCGTACACCGAGCTCGCCGAAGCCCGCGACCGCAGGCAACTGGCCGTCCTGTCCGCATTGGAAGAGATCCGCCGTACCCGGCACGACAAGGAGACCTGAGATGACCACCACGCCCCCGCTCATGCCGCTGGACGACCAGTTGGCCGCCGACTTCTATCTGTACGAGGCGCTGCTGTCGGACGAGGAGCGCAAGATACTGCTCAAGGCCCGCACCTTCATGCGTGATGAGGTCAAGCCGATGGTCAACGAGGCCTGGGGCAAGGCCGAGTTGCCCGCGGAGCTGGTCGAGAGGTTCCGCGGCAGCGGACTGGTCGCCCTCGGCTACGAGGGCTACGGCGAGCACCTGCCGGCCGTCAGCCACCTGCTCAGCGGGATGCTCGCCATGGAGCTGAGCCGGGTGGACGCCTCGTGCGCCACCTTCTTCGGCGTCCACAACGGGCTCGGCTTCTACTCCATCTACTACGGCGGCGACCAGGAACAGCGCGACAGGTTCCTGCCCGCCATGGCCACGATGGAGAAGATCGGCGCGTTCGCCCTGACCGAACCCGACGGCGGCTCCGACGTCTCCGGCGGCATGCGCACCATCGCCAAACGCGAGGGCGACACCTGGATCCTCAACGGCGCCAAGAAGTGGATCGGCAACGCCACCTTCGCCGACTACGTGGTGGTCTTCGCCCGGGACGTGGACGACAACAAGGTCAAGGCCTTCGTCGTCGAGAAGGGCACCCCCGGCTTCGAGCCGGTGAAGATCGAGGGCAAGATCGCGCTGCGGATCGTGCAGAACGCCGAGATCACCCTGACCGACGTCCGGGTACCGGAGGCGAGCCGGCTGCAGAACATGAAGGGCTTCCGGGACGTCGCGGAGGTCCTGCGCCAGACGCGCAGCGGCGTCGCCTGGCAGGCCCTGGGTGTCATGATCGGCGCCTACGAACTCGCGCTCGAGTACGCCAAGCAGCGCATCGCGTTCGGCCGTCCGATCGCCAAGTTCCAGATGGTGCAGGACCTGCTGGTCAAGAGCCTGGGCAACATCACCGCGAGCTGGGGCATGCTGGTGCAGCTCGCCCGGCTGCAGGACCAGGGCGTCTTCCGGGACGAACAGTCCGCGCTCGCCAAGGAGTACGTCGCCGCCCGCATGCGGGAGGTCGTCGCCTGGAGCCGCGAGATCTTCGGCGGGAACGGCATCCTCGTCGAGTACGACGTCGCCCGGTTCTTCTCCGACGCCGAGGCCCTCTACTCCTACGAGGGCACCCACCAGATGCAGACCCTCATCGTCGGCAAGTCCATCACCGGCCAGAGCGCTTTCGTGGGGTGACAACCATGACCATCAAATCTCATTCCGAATCCGAATCCGAATCCGTGTTCACCGGTCTGAAGGTCCTCGACGCGTCGACCTTCATCGCGGGACCGGCCGCGGCCGCCATCCTCGCCGACTTCGGCGCGGACGTCATCAAGATCGAGCCGCCGGGAGCGGGCGATCCCCAGCGGCGGCTGAGCTTCGTGCCGCCCAGTCCCCGGGCCGAGGCCAACTACAGCTGGCACCTGGCCAACCGCAACAAGCGCGGCATGGTCGTCGACCTGAAGTCCCCGTCGACCACCGAGGTCCTCAAGCGCCTCGTCGAGTGGGCCGACGTGGTGATCACCAACTTCCCGCACGGCACACGCGAGAAGCTGCACCTCGACTACGACCAGGTGTCGAGCTGGAACCCGCGGGTCGTCTACGCCGACATCACGGGCTTCGGGGACGCCGGCCCCGACGCCGGGCAGCCGGGCTTCGACCTGACCGCCTACTGGTCGCGCAGCGGGCTCCTGGCCTCCACCCGGGACGCGGGAGCCCCGCCCACGGTTCCGGTCTGGGGGAGCGGCGACTACATGTCGGCGATCGTGATCTACGCCGCGATCGTGACCGCCCTCTACCGCCGCGAACGGACGGGACAAGGGGACAGTGTCGGGACGTCCCTGCTCGCGTCGGGCGTCTGGTCCACGGGAACGCTCGTGGCCGGCGCGCTCGCCGGCGGCACGCCGTTCGAACTGCACGACCGGACGGCGCCGGCGAACCCGCTGACCAACCCCTACCGGACCGCGGACGGCGAGTGGTTCATGCTCGTGACGTCACCGTCGCACTGGCCGGGACTGACCCGGGCCATCGGGCACCCGGCGCTGCTCCAGGATCCCCGGTTCACGGACATCGAGGGCTTCGTCAGGAACTCCGCCGCGCTCGCCGAACTGCTCGACGCCGCGTTCCGCTCGCGGCCCTTCGCCCACTGGCAGGACGTCCTGACCAGGGAACGCGTCACCTTCAGCCTCATTCAGACGCCGGAGGTCGCCGCTCAGGACCCGCAGTTGCGCGCGAACGACATCGTCGTACCCCTGGAAGGAGTCAGCGGACTGGAGTACACCGTCAACAGTCCGGTCAACCTGCGAGGGGTGCCGAAGGTACCGGCGAAGCGAGCGCCGGACCTGGGCGAACACAACGACGAGATCCTCGCCGAGCTGGGATTCGCCCCCGCCGAAGTGGCCAAGCTGCGCGCCCAGGGAGCGATCCCCGGCACGACACGAGCGGAGGCGGCGTGACAGCGTTCCGTACTCCCTCGCTGAACGGCCACCCTGCCACGGGACGCCCGCGATGCCTGACATACCGTGGCCTCAGATGTGACGCTCAGGGCACGTAGGGGTCAACTCTCGGGGGTGGGGGGACGCGTGGCGGTTCGTCAGGTTGTGCGTCGAGGGGTTCGGCTGGGGGTGCGTATCGGACTGATCCCGGCGATCATCTTCGGCTCGGTATGGCTCACAGGCGCCGGGGTGTGGCTCTTCAGCGGGATGTCCGAAGGCGTCCGGGGTGGCCTGGAGGTTCTCGTGCGCGGCCTGGTCGCGGTGGGCGGAACCATGGGGGTCGGTGTCCTGCTCGGTGCCGTGACCGGTGGCGCACTCGCGCTGTCACCCGAGTGGCTCGCGGCTCGGGCGCCCTTGCGGGGACTGCTCGCCGGAGCCGTCGCGAGCGTGGTGTTCCTGGGCGAAACCGTCGTCGTGGGGATCGCCTCCGACGGCGGCTACGGCCCGATGCTGCTCGCGCTGCTCGCCACCCCGGTGGCCGGTGTCGCGGCAGCGGCGCACAGCGGGGACGTGCTGGGGCGCACGCACTATCACCCCTGGTTGTGGGGCGAGGGGCGTTCCGGCTGAGGCGCTGCCGCCAACCGGGACGCGGCTGTGGGCCGGGGTGCCTCAGTAGGCGGAGTTGACGTTGTCGATGGAGCCGTAGCGGTGGGCGGCGTAGTTGGCGGCGGCGGTGATGTTGGCGACGGGGTCGGTGACGC
>NZ_JBEYUW010000011.1:31794-322810 GCF_040643735.1 Streptomyces sp. NPDC047085 | reverse complement strand
TATTTCCGACGGACGGGGTATCAACATATCTGGCGTTGACTTTTGGCACGCTGTTGAGTTCTCAAGGAACGGTCGCTTCCTTTGTACTCACCCTCTCGGGCTTTCCTCCGGGCGCTTCCCTTCGGTCTTGCGTTTCCGACTCTATCAGATCTTTTCTCGATCCGATTTCCTCGGTGCTTTCCAGGATCCCGCTCTCGCGTTTCCCTTTCCGGCGTTTCCAAATCTATCAGGCTTTTTCCGTCTCTCTGACCACCGATCCGCAGACATGCGGAAGGCGACCCCGAAACAGGATCTGATTGCTTTGGATGCTGCTGAGCGAGCGCGCTTTCGCGCCGCCCCGTCCCAGGCAGGAGTACGACTGTACACGCGGGCTCGGAGCACGTGCAAATCGATTGGGCTGGTGGTCTAGACCACTAGCTGGTAGCTTCTATGCGGAACCGCCACTTCATCTGTCATACGCTGCTGCTCAGTACGCCGTCGGGACTGGCAGTGCCAGCCCGTATGCAGCTCCACTCCTTGGGAGGCTTCCCATGACCACCGTGACGTCCCCTCTCGCTGGACGTGCCATCGGACTGGCCGCAGTGCCGGATCCGGTCTTCTCCGGGGCCATGGTCGGCCCGGGCACTGCGATCGACCCCGCGCGTGACTGCTTCGAGGCCGTGGCGCCCGTGGACGGCGTCATCGTTTCCCTGCACCCGCACGCTTTCGTCGTGGTCGACGAGAGTGGCCACGGCGTGCTGGTCCACCTCGGTATCGACACGGTTCAGCTGAACGGCGAGGGCTTCGAGCTGCTCGTTAGCAAGGGCGACACCGTGGTGCGTGGCCAGGGCATCGTGCGCTGGGACCCCAGCGCGGTCGAGGCCGCCGGCAAGTCGCCGGTGTGCCCGATCGTGGCGCTCGAGGCCACGGCCGAGTCCCTTTCCGCCGTCGTGGACAGCGGCGACGTGAAGACGGGCGACAGTCTCTTCTCCTGGAACTGATCGCCGGGCCGTCGTACGACGGTGTACAGGACAACCACTGCGGCGGCGGGACCCGCCGCACTATCGGAGACGGGTGAGATGGAGACAACGCTGCGAGGCGTCGGCGTGAGCCACGGTGTGGCGATCGGCGAGGTCAGGCACATGGGGACGGCGGTGCTCGAGCCGCCGGCCAAGCAGATCCCGGCCGAGGAGGCGGAGCGCGAGCAGGGACGGGCGCGCCAGGCCGTGGACGCGGTGGCTGCCGACCTGATGGCGCGCGGCAATCTTGCGGGCGGCGAGGCCCAGGCCGTGCTCGAGGCGCAGGCCATGATGGCCCAGGACCCTGAGCTGATGGCGGACGTGGACCGGCGGATCGCCGTCGGCAGCACGGCGGAGCGCGCCGTGTACGACGCGTTCGCGGCCTACCGCGAGCTGCTGGCCGCCGCCGGGGAGTACCTCGCCGGCCGGGTGGCCGACCTCGATGACGTGCGGAACCGTATCGTCGCGCGGCTGCTCGGCGTTCCGATGCCGGGTGTCCCGGACAGTGACGAGCCCTATGTACTGGTGGCCCGTGACCTGGCTCCCGCCGACACGGCGCTGCTGGACCCGACGCTGGTGCTCGGTTTCGTGACCGAGGAGGGCGGGCCCACCAGTCACAGTGCGATCCTGGCGCGTGCGCTGGGCGTTCCGGCCGTCGTGGCGCTGCCGGGTGCCGTCGAGCTGGCCGAGGGAACGGTGATCGCTGTCGACGGCAGCACCGGTGACATCTTCGTCAACCCGACCGAGGAGAAGAAGGCGCAGCTGACGGCCGCGGCTGCCGAGCGCAAGGCCGCGCTGGCCGCCTCGACGGGTCCGGGTGCCACGGCCGACGGGCACAAGGTGCCGCTGCTGGCCAACGTCGGCGGTCCGGCGGACGTCCCGGCGGCCGTGGAGGCCGGTGCCGAGGGTGTCGGTCTGTTCCGTACCGAGTTCCTGTTCCTGGACGACAGCAAGAACGCGCCGTCCGAGGAGAAGCAGGTGGCGGCCTACCGTCAGGTGCTGGAGGCGTTCCCGGAGGGCCGTGTCGTGGTCCGCGTGCTGGACGCGGGGGCCGATAAGCCGCTGGAGTTCCTGACGCCGGCGGACGAGCCGAACCCGGCGCTCGGCGTGCGGGGTCTGCGGACCCTGCTTGACCACCCCGAGGTGCTGCGGACGCAGCTGACCGCGTTGGCGAAGGCCGCCGAGGGGCTGCCCGTCTACCTCGAGGTCATGGCGCCCATGGTGGCGGACCGCGCGGACGCCAAGGCGTTTGCCGACGCCTGCCGGGAGGCCGGGCTGCGGGCGAAGTTCGGCGCGATGGTGGAGATCCCGTCGGCTGCTCTTCGGGCGCGTTCGATCCTGCAGGAGGTCGAGTTCCTGTCGCTGGGCACCAACGACCTCGCGCAGTACACGTTCGCCGCGGACCGGCAGGTGGGTGCGGTGTCGCGGCTCCAGGACCCGTGGCAGCCCGCGCTGCTCGACCTGGTCGCGCTGTCGGCGGAGGGGGCCAAGGCCGAGGGCAAGAGCTGTGGCGTGTGTGGTGAGGCCGCGTCCGACCCGTTGCTGGCCTGTGTGCTGACGGGTCTGGGGGTCACCTCGCTTTCCATGGGGTCGGCGTCGATTCCTTATGTCCGGGCGACGCTGGCGAAGTACACGCTGGCGCAGTGCGAGCGGGCGGCCGCGGCCGCGCGTGCGGCGGACAGCGCCGAGGAGGCGCGGGCCGCGGCTCAGGCGGTGCTCTCCGGCGAGTAGGCGAGAGCCGCACCGCGCGTAGAGGCCATACCGCTCGCATCGCGCGTGTCGCTCGCAAAGGGAGTCGGCTCAGGGGCGTCCCGCCTTCGGGTGGGGCGTCCCTGGCGCGTTCAGTGGTGGTGTCCCGGTTTCGTGCTCTCCTCTCCCAGGTCGGGGGGTGCGCAGTAGTCGACACCGGACTCGGGTGGGATGAGGTCGCCGGATTCGACGTCGGTGCAGTAGGCGTCGAAGACCTCGGAGGCGGTGAGCGGTTCGAGTTCTCCGGCGCGCAGCCGCCAGCCCTGGACGCGGTCGGCGGCGCCGGGGGCGCTGGTGCGCATGACGAGTCCGCCGGGGCTGTGCGTGGCCAGGCCGAGGGCGAGGACGCTGGTGAATTCGAGTGCTTCGGCCTCGTCCAGTTCGACGGTGGCGTCGGTGCCCTCATCCGCGTGGAGGACGGAGATCAGTGTTTCCGGTGGTCCGGAGACGCTGCAGACGAGGTGCCGGTCGCCGGGTGGTGCGGCTTCGAGGATGCGGGTCAGGAGGTCGGACGCGCGGATGAAGGCAGCGCGGCCGATGTCCTCGCCGCAGGAGGAGCAGGGTCCGAGGCGGGTCAGCAGGGTGGTCGCGTACTCCCAGGTGGCCTGTCGTACGGCCTCGTCGACGAGCACCGGCAGAAGTGCCGCGAGGGGCCGGCCATCGTAGGGGATGGTGGGGCCGGTGGCCGCGAGTTCCGCGGTGAACCGGCCGCGGGTGGCCGGTGCTTCCGGGTCGAGGCCGGTGTCCGCGCAGAATGCGGCGTACTCCTCGGGGTCGAAGAGGGCGAGTGTGGTGTGGCTGCCCTGGGCGGCTCGGGTCCTGAGGACGGCCTCCATCTGCTGGAGGTAGGTCAGGTGGTCGTCGAAGGTGAAGCTGCGGTAGCGCCGCATGGCGCGGAAGTCGTGCTCGTCGGTGAGCAGGCCGATCGTGCCCGCGATTTCGCGGCGCAGAACGCGTCGCATGGTCTGCTGGTCGGTGTGCGCCATGTTTCCCCCAATGCGCTGTCGATCAATGCTCACTCACCGTAACCGGCGGCACTGACAATGGGGTGCGCTGGAGCCGGTCGCGGACCAGGCGGTGCTGAATTGCGCAGGTCACGGCGATGGTGGCGCCGAAGACGGTCCAGCCGAGGGGGCCGGTGGCGATGGCCGCGGTGGCGGCGAGCGGGCCGATGCTGCGCTGGGTGGCCTGGGCGAGTCCGTGGACGCCGAGGTAGGCGCCCTGGGCGGTCTCGGGGGCGAGGGCCACGGACAGTTCCCAGGAGACGGTGGCGTGGAGCATTTCGGCGAGGGTGAAGGCGGCGGCCGAGGCGGTGAGCAGGCAGATGGCCTGGAGTGTGCCGCCGGTCGCGGAGAGGGCCAGGGTGATGCCGCCGAGGGCGAAGGCGGCGGAGAGCGGGAGCAGGAGACGGCGGGCGGCCGTTGTGGTGGCGCCGTAGCGGGCCAGTGGCACTTGGAGGCCTACGACCATCACGTTGTTGAGCACGAGCAGCAGGGGTGCGAGGCCGTGCGGTACGCCGTGGCTGTGGGCGATCCAGAGGGGCAGGCCGACTTTGAAGACGGTGTCGTCGAGGGAGAGGACGGTCTCGGTCGCGACGTAGGCGAGGTAGGTGCGGTCGCGCCAGGGGTTGGCGGGCCTGGCGGTGCAGGGTGCGTCCTTGGCGGTGGCGGCGACGCGGCCGGTCGAAGGGGGTTCCGCGCAGGTCAGAGTGAGGAGCGCGACGGCGACGAAGGAGATGCCGTCGCCGGCGAGGAGCCAGCGGTACGCGGTGGTGGTGCCGAGGGTGAGCGCGGCCGCGGCCGCGAGGCCGCCCAGGGCCCAGCCGGCGTTGGAGGCGGTGCGGTTGACGGCTTGGTAGCGGACCCGGTCCGGTCCGGCGACGCGGGTGGCGTAGAGCTTGGTGAGGACACTGGAGGCGCGGTCGCCGAGGCTGCCGACGGCCGAGAAGGCGAGCAGCAGCGGGTAGTGGTCGGTGGTGAGCAGGGCGAACGAGGCAAGGGCGCGCAGGAGTTGGAGTGCGATCAGGACGCGGGTGAGGGGGAAGCGGTCGGCGATGCGGCCGCCCAGCGGCGCGCCTGCGATGCCGATGGCGCCGGAGACCGCGGCGAGCGTGCCGACCTGGGCGACGGAGAGGCCCGAGACGTAGGTGAAGTAGAGAACGGAGACGGACGCCCACAGCCCGCTGCCGATGCGGTCGAGAAAGGCGACGAGAAGCATGCGGCGGCCGTCGCGGCCTCCCGGTATGCGCCGCGGCCGGTCGACGGCCCGGGGCTCCGCTTCCACCGGTTGCCCCTTGACCACTGGCTCCTCCCCCTTGCCCACTGGCTCCCCCTTGCGCTCCGAGTTATGTACTGATACATAATTGACAACGTGGCAACACAATATGAGATCAGTGGTACGACGGCCAAGGGAATTGCCGGATCCGTCGAACGCGGAGTGGCCGAGGGGACGTTGGCGCCCGGAGCCGCACTGCCACCGGTACGGCGGCTCGCGGACGAACTGGGGGTGAGTCCGGGTACGGTCGCGACGGCCTACAAGGAGCTGCGGCGGCGGGGCATCGTCGTCACGCGCGGGCGTGGCGGCACGGTGGTCGCGCCGGCTCCGGCGGTCGCGTCGCGGCGGCCGCCCAAGGTGCCTCAGGGGCTGCGGGACCTGGCCGGCGGGCATCCCGATCCGGAGCTGTTGCCCGCGCTGGTGCCGCCCTCACGGCTCTCCCCCGGCGCCCGCTCCCATCGCTCCAGCCCCCGGCTCGCGCGGCTCGAGGACGCCGTACGTGACTGGCTGAGGGCGGACGGCGTACCCGTGGAGCAGGTGACGTTCGCGCACGGGGCGCTGGATCTGATCGGCCGGGTGCTGTCGGTCGAGCTGCGTCCCGGGGACGGTGTGGCCATGGAGGATCCGGGCTATCACCATCTGCTGGATCTGGTCTCGGCGCTGGGGCTGCGGAACGTCCCGGTCGCGGTGGACGACGAGGGGATGCGTCCGGAGGCGCTGCGGGCGGCGCTGCGGGCCGGTGTGCGAGCGGTCGTGCTCAGTCCGCGGGCGCAGAATCCGTACGGCGGCTGCTTCTCCGTGGCACGCCGGGACGCGCTGGCCGACGTGCTGCGCGAGGCGCCCGAGATGCTCGTGGTGGAGAACGACCACGCCTCCGAGGTGGCCGACGCGGCTCTGCACACGGTGACCGGAGCGGCGCTCGACCGCTGGGTGCATGTGCGGACGGTCAGCAAGTTCCTGGGGACCGACCTGCGGTGGGCAGCCGCCGCGTGCGATCCGGTCACACTGGCCCGGCACGACGGGCGACTGCTGCTGACCTCGGGCTGGGTCAGTCATCTGCTGCAGGAGACGGTGCTCGGCCTGCTGACAGACGACGGCACACGCGCGTTGGTGGCACGCGCGCGTGCGGCGTACGCACAGCGCCGTACGGCCCTGGCCCGGGAGTTGGCCGAGCGGGGCATCGCCTGGCACGGGGCGAGCGGCTTGAACCTGTGGGTGCCGGTGCGGGACGAGTCCGCGGTGGTGAACGGGCTGCGGTCGTACGGCTGGTGGGTGGCGGCCGGGGCCCGGTTCCGGTTGGAGTCCGGGCCCGGTGTGCGCATCTCCACCGCGGGGCTGCGGCCGGCCCAGGCCGTGCGGCTGGCCTCGGACTTCGCCGCCGTGCTGGGCGAGTCCGAGGCCACCTACGGGGGCTGAGGAGCCGGGGCGTCAGGCGTGCTTGCGGGCCAGTTCCTCGTAGAAGCCGAGCAGAGCGAGATTGTCGATGGACCCGGGGTTGACGGCCTTCTCCAGGGGGGTGCCCTGAAGCAGGCGCTTGACCGGTACCTCGATGCGCTTGCCGGTGAGGGTGTGCGGGATGCCGGGCACCTCGATGACCTCGTCGGGCACGTGGCGGGGCGAGAGCTGTTCGCGGATGGCCCGCTTGATGCGGTCCAGGAGCGCGTCGTCGAGGACGGCGCCCGGCGCCAGGTGCACGAACAGGGGCATCCAGTAGCCGCCGTCCGGCTGCTCGATGCCGACGACCAGGGACTCCTTGATCTCGGGCAGGCGTTCGACGACCTCGTAGATGTCGGCCGACCCCATGCGCACGCCCTGGCGGTTGAGGGTGGAGTCCGAGCGGCCGTGGATGATCACGGATCCCCGTGAGGTGAGGGTGATCCAGTCGCCGTGGCGCCATACGCCGGGGTAGGTGTCGAAGTAGCTGTCGTGGTAGCGGCTGCCGTCGGGGTCGTTCCAGAAGTGGATCGGCATCGACGGCATGGGGTTGGTGACGACCAGCTCGCCCACCTCGTCGACCAGGGGCTTGCCGCTCGGGTCCCAGGACTGCAGGTCGGTGCCGAGGCCGGGCGCCTGGAGTTCGCCGGTGTACACCGGGAGGGTCGGTACGGCTCCCGCGAAGCAGGAGCAGACGTCGGTGCCGCCGCTGACGGAGGCGATCCACAGGTCCTCGCGGACCTCGTCGTGCAGCCAGCGGAACCCGTCGGGGGGCAGGGGCGAGCCGGTGGTGGCGACGCACTGGACCTTGGAGAGGTCGAAGTCGCGGGAGGGGTGCACGCCGGCCTTGCGGCAGGCCATGACGTAGGCGGCCGAGGTGCCGTAGAGGGTGGTTCCGGTGCGTTCGGCGACCCGCCACTGGGCACCTGTGTCGGGGTAGCCGGGACTGCCGTCGTACAGGACGATCGTGGTTCCGGTGAGCAGGCCGGAGACGAGGAAGTTCCACATCATCCAGCCGGTCGAGGTGTACCAGAAGAAACGATCCTCGGGGCCGAGGTCGCAGTGCAGGCCGAGCTGCTTGAGGTGCTCGACGAGGATGCCGCCCTGGGACTGGACGATGGCCTTGGGCAGGCCGGTCGTGCCGGAGGAGTACAGCACCCACAGCGGGTGGTCGAAGGGCACCTGCTCGAAGACGGGCTCGGTGTCGGCGCTCGTCAGGGCCGCCCAGTCGAGAGCGCCCTCCGGTGCCTCGGTGCCCAGCAGCGGGATGTGGACGACGGCGCGCAGGGTCGGCAGCTCGCGGCGCAGCTCGGCGACGATGTCCCGGCGGTCGTGCTCCTTGCCGCCGTAGCGGTAGCCGTCGACGGTGAACAGGACGACGGGTTCTACCTGCTGGAAGCGGTCGAGGACGCTGCGGGCGCCGAAGTCGGGGGCGCAGGAGGTCCACACGGCGCCCACGGCGGCCGTGGCGAGGAGGGCGACGACGGCCTCGGAGATGTTCGGGAGGTAGCCGCTGACCCGGTCGCCGGGGCGTACGCCGAGGGCGCGCAGTTCGGCGGCCAGGGAGCCCACCTGACGGCGCAGCTCGGCCCAGGTCACCGGGCGCGCCTCATGGGTCTCGTCGACGTACAGGAGGGCGGGCTCGTCGGGCCGGTCGGCGGCGGCACGCAGGGCGTGCTCGGCGTAGTTGAGGGTGGCTCCGGGGAACCACTGGGCGCCGGGCATCGAGCGGTCGCCGAGCACGCGCGCGTAGGGTGTCGAGAAGCGTACGTCGAACCACTCCGTGACGGCCTTCCAGAAGGTGTCCAGCTCGTCGACGGACCACCGGTGCAGGGCCGGGTAGCCTCCCTCGGCCGGGGCGCCGTGGTGCTCGGCGGCCCATGCCTGGAACTGGGTGATGCGTGCCTGGGCGATCCGCTCGGGATCGGGCTGCCAGAGCGGCTGGAGGTTCGCGGTCGACATGGGGCGGCTCCCGGGCTGTGCGCGTCGTGGGCGTCGGTCCGCGCACGTGCTGGGGTGTGCGCGTGACGCGGCTGACAGGGACGATGCCATGTGATCGACTTCTACACCAGGGTGCGCCCCACATAGTCCGTGTCGTGAAGATGTGGTCCCGGCACGGGTGAACGGCAGTTGAACGACACGCGCGCGTGGGGCGCTCAGTGGCAGGGTGAACAGCATGGACGGTCGTGACCTGGTGCGTTCGGTGAGTGGGGTCGGTGCGGGGAGAGCGGCTCAGGGGGTGCGTACCGTTCGCGCCGCGTGGCGCAGGAGGCGGATCGACGCCGCGGGGCTGCCGCCTCGGGGTGCCGAGCGTGCGCGGGTCCCGGGGCAGGTGCGGGAAGCGGAGCCGGGGCCCGGGGGCGGTCTGATCCGTTTCGCCCGGTCCGAGCTGAGGATCACCGTCGCGGTCAACGGGGCCGTCTTCTGGGGCTGGGACGGAGCGGGGCCTGAGCCGTCGTACGCGCTGGCCCAAGGCTGTCCCGAGCCGGATCCGCGGGCGGTGCTGGAGCCGGACAAGGACGGCGGCTGGCGGGTCGTGGCGGAGCGGGTGACGGTGGTCGTCTCGCGGCACGGCGCGGTGGAGGTGTGCACGCCCGGCGGGGTGATGCTGCGGCGGGACCTGCCGCCACGCTGGTGGGAGCCGGTGGGCGGGGGCGTGGCGCGGTGGATGCAGCGGTCCGAGGTGGCCGCGGACGCCCGGTTCTTCGGGTTGGGCGGGCGCGCGTCGGGGCCCCGGCTGCGGGACGGCACGTACCGGCTGTGGAACACGGACCCGGGGCGCGCGTTCGGCCCGGACGAGGATCCGCTCTACCTGACCATGCCGGTGCAGCTGGTGGTGGCCGACGCCGCGCCGCACCTGGTGTTCCACGACACGACGTGGGACGGCACGGTGACCCTGCGGGAGGGTGAGGAGGGTGCCGGGTCCGGGCACGACCGGGCGGGGCGCTGCGAGGTGCGCATGGACGGTGGTCCGCTGCGCTGCTGGGTGATGGTCGGCACCCCCGCGCGCGTGCTGCACACCTGGGCCTCGCTGACCGGGGCGCCCGCACTGCCGCCTGCGTGGGCGCTGGGCCACCATCACGCGCGCTGGGGCTTCGGCAGCGAGCAGGAGGTGCGCCGGATCGTCGCGGGCTACCAGGAGCGCGGTCTGCCGCTGGACGCCGTCCACCTGGACATCGACCACTACGAGGACCATCAGGTGTTCACCGTCGACCAGGAGCGCTTCGCCAAGCTTCCGGTGCTCGCCGACGAGCTGCGCCGGGACGGGATCCGGCTGGTGTCGATCGTCGATCCGGCGGTGAGGGCGGCTCCGGGCAACGCGGTGTACGACAGCGGGTCGGCCGTGGACGCCTTCGTCCGGGACGCCTCGGGGCGGACCGTGCGGGGCGAGGTGTGGGCCGGTGAGTCGGTCTTCCCGGATTTCACGCACGCGCGCGTACGTGACTGGTGGGGCGGGCTGTACCAGGAGCGGCTGGGGCAGGGCTTCGCGGGGTTCTGGCACGACATGAACGAGCCGACGTCGTTCAGCGCGTTCGGTGAGTCGACCCTGCCGCGTTCGGCCCGGCACGCCCTGGAGGGGCGCGGGGGCGACCACCGGGAGGCGCACAACGTGTACGGGCTCTGCATGGCCAGGGCGGCCTACGAGGGGCTGAGCGAGCTGTCGCCCCAGGAGCGGCCGTTCGTGTTCTCCCGGGCCGGCTGGGCGGGCATGCAGCGCTACGGGGGCACGTGGTCGGGGGACGTGGCGACGGGCTGGCCGGGGCTGCGGGCGTCCCTGTCGCTGGTGCTGGGGCTCGGTCTGTGCGGGGTGCCGTACTCGGGGCCGGACGTGGGTGGTTTCGACGGGAGTCCGTCGCCGGAGCTGTATCTGCGGTGGTTCCAGATGGCTGCGTACCTGCCGCTGTTCCGTACGCACGCGAGTCTGCGGGCGGGGCGCAGGGAGCCGTGGGAGTTCGGGCCTCAGGTGCTGGAGCACGCGCGCGTGGCGCTGCTCGAGCGCCGGCGTCTGCTGCCGTACTTCGTCACGCTGGCGCACCTGGCCCGGCGGACCGGGGCGCCCTATGTGCGGCCATTGTGGTGGAGGTCGCCGGAGGACCGCGCGCTGCGTGACTGCGGGGACGCGTTCCTGCTCGGCGACAGTCTCCTCGTGGCCCCGGTCCTGGACCCCGGTGCCGACCGGCGCGCGGTGCAGCTGCCGCGGGGCCGCTGGTACGACACGGTGACGGAGGAGGCGTACGAGGGTCCGGCGCAGGTTCTGGTGGACGCGCCGCTGTCGCGGATTCCGGTGCTCGCGCGCGCGGGTGCGGTCGTTCCGGTCCGCGGCGCGGACGGCGGGCTGGAGCTGGAGGTGTGGGCGCCCGCCCGGGGACGGACCGGGGGCGGGCTGGTGGTGCCGGACGCGGGCGACGGCTGGGACGAACCGGAGATCGAGCGCTACGTCGCCCGCCGGCAGGGCCGGCAGGTGGTGGTCACCCGGGAGGGGGAGGACGGCGCGGTCGAACCGTCCTGCCCGGTGCGGGTACGGGGCCTCGGCTGAGCGTGGGGCTCAGACGTACCGGCCCTCGAACCAGGCCCGCACCGCCGCGGTGTGCAGCGGGAAGGCGAGTTCCTCGGGCCTGCGCAGCAGGTGCCAGCCCTCGGTCTCGTCCGTCGCGGCGGACGTCGGCAGCCCTTCGACCGGGCGTTCCGGGAGGACTCCGAACAGCAGCAGGTGCCCGTCCGGCGAGCTCATGGCGTCCACGAGCCGCACGTCGCGGGCGGCCGCTTCGATGCCCGTCTCCTCCTTGAGTTCGCGGACGACGGCCTGCTTCCAGTCCTCCCGGTCGTCGATGTAGCCGCCGGGCAGTGCGATGCCGCCGCGCGCGGGGGCGACGGTCCGGGTGATGACGACCAGGGCCGTGCCCTTGGTGTCGTACACGGGCTGCAGCGCGATCGCGACGGGCAGCGGGTTGCGGTAGGCCACGGCGCCGCAGGACGGGCAGGTGCGCGGCCAGCCGGAGATGCCCTCCCCATAGGGCGCTCCGCAGCTCGAACAGTGTGAGTCAGGCGCGGAGTTGGCAGTTGAGTGCTGAATTTCGGACACGCGCGGACTGTATCCGATCAAAGGAAGGACGTCTTCCGCCAGCGGGCCGCACGGGACGATCAGAATCCGGAGGAGCCGCCGGAACCACCCCCGTCGGCCCCGGCAGCCCCTCCTGTTACCACGACGCAGGGAGAGGCCCGATGGTTCACCGGCGCGGCCTGCCGATTTTCGGTTGCCCGTGGCACACTTCTGACGATTCGTCAGATCGCTGCATGGGGAGGGGCCTTGTCGCGTACACGCACACCATCGGTCTCCGGCTGGTTCACCGGTGAAGGGGACGCCTTCCGGCTTCTCGGCACCCGATGCTCGTCGTGCGGCACGGTCTTCTTCCCGCGCGAGGACCTCCACTGCCGCAATCCGCGCTGCGCGGGCGGCGCCCTGGAGGAGGTCCCGCTGTCACGCAGGGGCCGGATCTGGTCGTACACCGACAGTCGCTATCGCCCTCCGTCACCCTTTGTGAGCAATCCGGAACTTCCGTGGGAGCCGTACGCGTTGATCGCGGTGGAGCTGGAGTCCGAGCGGATCGTGGTGCTGGGACAGGCGGCTCCCGGGGTCACCGTCGCCGATCTGACGGTGGGCATGGAGGTGGAGGTCGTCCCCGGAGTGCTCCACGAGGACGCGGAGACGACCTGGACGACCTGGAACTGGCGGCCTGCGGGGGTGAGGGCATGACGGCGGACGTGGCGGTGCTCGGCGTCGGCATGCACCCCTGGGGCAAGTGGGGGCGCGGCTTCGTGGAGTACGGGACGGCGGCTGCCCGCGCGGCACTCGCGGACGCGGGCCTCGACTGGACGGACGTCGGCTCGATCGTCGGCGCGGACACGGTCCGTGGCGGATATCCGGGGTACGTGGCGGGCGCGACGTTCGCCAAGGCCCTGGGCTGGCAGGGCGCCAGGGTCGCCAGCGTGTATGCGGCGTGCGCCTCCGGCGCGCAGGCGATCGCGGCGGCCCGGGCGCAGATCCTCGGGGGGCTCGCGGACGTCGTTCTCGTGGTGGGGGCGGACGCCGCGCCGAAGGGGTTCTTCCGGCCCGCCGGCGGTGAGCGCCCCGACGATCCGGACTGGCTGCGCTTCCGGCTGCTGGGCGCGACGAATCCGGCGTACTTCGGGCTGTACGCACGCCGGCGGATGGCGGTGCACGGAGACACCCCGGAGGACTTCGCGCTGGTCAAGGTCAAGAACGCCGCCCAGGGGGCGTTGAATCCGTACGCGCGCTACCGCAAACGGGTCACGGCCGAGGAGGTCGCGGGCTCGGCGGTGGTCGCCGATCCGCTGCGGCTGCTCGACATCTGCGCGACGTCCGACGGCGGCGCGGCGCTGGTGCTGTCGAACCTGGACTTCGCGCGCCGGCACGGGGCGGCACGACCGGTGCGCATCCGGGCGGTGTCGACGGTGACCCCCCGCTTCCCGAACACGGTGCTGGATCTGCCGGACATCGCCACCGACTCCGCGGCCACGGTGGCACCCCTGGACGAGACCTTCAGGGCATCCATAGCCCGCACCGCCTACGAGGAGGCGGGCATCGGCCCCGAGGACCTGTCCCTGGCCGAGGTGTACGACCTGTCCACGGCGCTGGAACTGCAGTGGTACGAGGACCTGGGGCTGTGCGGCGAGGGCGAGGGCGCGAAGCTGCTGCGGGAGGGCGCGACGGCCCCGGGCGGCCGCATACCCGTCAACACCAGCGGCGGTCTCGCCTCCTTCGGCGAGGCGGTGCCGGCCCAGGCGATCGCCCAGGTCTGCGAGGTGACCTGGCAGTTGAGAGGAGCCGCGGGCGACCGCCAGGTGACCGGCGCGCGGGTGGGGATCACGGCGAACCAGGGGCTGTTCGGGCACGGTTCATCGGTGGTCGCGGTGCGCTGAGCACCCCCGGGAGAGGGGCCGTGACGGGAGGGACGCAGGAGCATTTCCACGCTGTGTGACCACCCCGGAATCCTGCGTGAACGTCTTATGAACTGCGCCTGGGCGTATGCGGGCGGCGCCATCATGCTCCCGTGCACTCCTGGACGGATACTCTCCGCTTCGCCTTCCAACCGGTGGTCAATCTGACGACCGGCGCGATCGCCGCACTGGAGATACTCGCCCGCCCGGAGACCGGCGACATCCTGGCCGAAGCCCGTCGTGACCCCGAACTCGATGGCAGGCTGGCCGTGTTGGCGCTCCGCGCGGCGACTCGCAAGGAGACGCTGCTGCCACTGCATCTGAACGTGTTCGCGGCCACGCTCGCCGACCTCGGGGGACTCACTCTGCTGCACGACGCCGTCCGGGCGGCGGGCCGGATGCCGTGGGAGGTGACGCTCGACATCGTGCCGCCCTACACGCACGTGCCGCAGCCCGCGCTGCTGGAGGCGGTGAACACACTGCGCGAGCAGGGCTTCCGCATCAGCGCGGACGGCATCGGCGACGGGGACGTACCCCTGAGGCTGCTCACCGACCTCTGCCCCGACCTGGTCAAACTCGACGCCTCGCTGCTGGCCCGGCCGGCGGCGGTACGGGCCATGAGGACGCTCTGCGAACAGCTGGGCGCCCTGGTGGCTGTGGAGGGCGTAGAGACCGAACTGCAGTGCGCCGCCGCGCTGACGGCCGGTGCACAGCTGGCCCAGGGCGAGCTGTTCGCGCCGCCGGCCCGGATCCCGGTGGCGGACGTATACATTCCGCCCCGCTCCCCCGGCGCCGTGGCCGTGCCCCGGTCCGGGCCGTCGATACGGGAGTTCGTGCGCCCCGCCGCCGTCCTGCCGCTGAATGCTTCGGCCGGGCAGGTACGGGCGCTGCTGACCGGCTCGCCGGACATCTCCGGCGTGCTCCTCGTGGACCAGGCCGGGATCCCGGTCCGGTCGGTGCACCGGTCGCGTTTCCTGCTGTCGTTGTCCGGCCGGTACGGGCACGCCCTGTACGCGGACCGGCCGGCCTTCAAGCTCGGCGACGCACCGCGCACGGTCGGGGTCGACGCGACGGCCTGGGAGGTGCTGGACGTGGTGGCGGTCGGCGGCCGAGGCCGCACCTCGGACGATGTGGCGGTCGTCGACCGTCACGGCCGCTGCGTGGGTGTCGTACGGCTCGCGGACCTCGTGCGGGCGCTGGCCGAGACCCGCGTGGAGGAGGCGGCCGGGCTCAACCCGCTGACGCGGCTGCCCGGTTCGGACGCCATCACCAGCGAGGTCGACCGGCACATCGCCGACGGGCGGACCTTCGCGCTGAGCTGGCTGGACATCGACCACTTCAAGCAGGTCAACGACGGTTCCGGGTTCGCGGCGGGCGACGAGCTGATCCGCTCGGTGGGGCAGGCGCTGCAGGCCGCCGTGGCCGGGCCCGCGCGCGTGGGCCACATCGGCGGCGACGACTTCCTGGTGCTGGCCGAGGAGGAGGCGCTCGGTCCGCTGGTGTCCGCCGTGCTGGACGCACCGTGGTCGGCGGGCGGCCGCCCCGTCACGATGTCCCTGGCCACCGTCGTGTGCGGGCCCGGCAGCGTGGCGGACCACCGGCAGGCCGCCGCCCAGCTCGCACCGCTGAAGAAGGCGGCGAAGGCGCTGCACGGCGCCTCCTGGGTGCTGGGGCGGGCGGGCCTGCCCGGGCATGAGATCCGGCGCGGCTCCGGGGCGGCACCCGCCCCGGCGGGATACGCGACGGCCGAGCCGCTCGGCTGAACCTCCCTGCCGCGAACGGCCGTTGATCACTCGCCCGTGGCATGGAGCCGAGGGCCGAGGGCTCCGGACAACCGCTGTCATCGTTGCCGTCGGCGACCTTGACGGTCCCCGAGTGCCGGTGAACACTTCCGGGTGTCAGCCGACATCGCCGTACATTCTCGGCGTCATCAGCCACGCGCCACGGGCCTTTCTCCTGCTCAACGGCCCGTCCCCCATGGGCGATCCGGCTGCGACGGCACGCTCGTCACGGACGCCGGGCGGGGCACGGGACCTCCTGCCTTCGGCTGAAGTCGCCAAGAAACCGTTCCTGCACGGAGGGCCGGGGCCGATCCCCCGACCGGCGCCAAGGGAGCCGCCATGAGCAATGGAGACATTTTCGTCGGCGAAGTCATCGGCACCGCGATCCTGATCCTCTTCGGTGCCGGCGTCTGCGCCGCCGTCACCCTCAGGTACTCCAAGGCACGCGCCGCGGGGTGGATCGTCATCGCGTTCGGATGGGGATTCGGCGTGCTGGCGGGCGCGTACACCGCCGCACCGCTCTCCGGTGGCCAGCTCAACCCCGCGGTCACCATCGGCATCGCCGTTGACACCGGAAAGTGGGGCAAGGTCTGGGTCTATCTGCTGGGCCAGGTGGTCGGCGCCATGCTCGGTGCCGTCCTCGCCTACCTGGTGTATCTCGCCCAGTTCCAGGCCAACGTCCGCAAGGAGGGCGGCAGCGAGGGCGACGCCGACGAACCGGTGGCCACCCTCGGCATCTTCTCCACCATCCCGGAGATCCGGAACCCGGTCGCCAACCTCATCACCGAGATCATCGCGACGATCGCGCTCGTGCTGCCGATCCTCGCCTTCGGGCTGACCAAGGGGCTCGGCGAGTCCGGCACCGCGGTGCTGGTCGTCTCGCTGCTGGTCGTCGGCATCGGCTGCTCCCTCGGCGGGCCCACCGGCTACGCCATCAACCCCGCACGTGACCTCGGCCCGCGCATCGTGCACACCTTCCTGCCCATCCCGAACAAGGGCACGTCCGACTGGGGTTACGCCTGGATCCCGGTCGCCGGCCCGCTGATCGGCGGGGCACTCGCGGGCCTCGTCTACAACGCCGCCTTCTGACCCAGCGACCCGACCCAGCGACCCAGGGACAGCCATGACGGACACCGCCGAGAAGTACGTCGCCGCCATCGACCAGGGCACCACGTCCAGCCGCTGCATCATCTTCGACCACGGCGGCGCGATCGTCGCCGTGGACCAGCGCGAGCACCGCCAGATCTTCCCCAAGCCCGGCTGGGTGGAGCACGACGCCACCGAGATCTGGTCCAAGGTGCAGGCCGTGGTGGCCGGCGCGCTCGCCAAGGCCGGGCTGCGCGCCGACCAGCTCAGCGCCCTCGGCATCACCAACCAGCGGGAGACCACCGTCCTGTGGGACCGCGCCACGGGCAAACCCGTCCACAACGCGATCGTGTGGCAGGACACCCGTACGGCGGCCCTGTGCCACGAACTGGGCGGCAGCGACGGACAGGACCGCTTCCGCGAACAGACCGGACTGCCCCTGGCCAGCTACTTCTCCGGGCCCAAGGCGGCCTGGCTGCTGGACAACGTGCCCGGTCTGCGCGACCGCGCCGAACGCGGCGAGATCGCCTTCGGCACCATCGACTCCTGGCTCATCTGGAACCTCACCGGCGGCACGGACGGCGGCCGGCACGTCACCGACGTCACCAACGCCGGCCGCACCATGCTGATGAACCTGGACACCCTCCAGTGGGATCCCGCCATCCTCTCCGCGATGAACGTGCCCGCGGCGGTCCTGCCCGATATCAGGTCCTCCGCCGAGGTGTACGGCACCGCCGTCGGCCAGCTCGACGGAGTGCCCGTGGCCTCGGCGCTGGGCGACCAGCAGGCCGCCGTGTTCGGGCAGGCCTGCTACGACGTCGGCACCGCGAAGAACACCTACGGCACCGGCAGCTTCCTGCTGCTCAACACCGGAAACCGGCCGGTGCCGTCCAAGAACGGGCTGCTGACGACGATGGGCTACAAGATCGGCGACGAGGCGCCGGTGTACTGCCTGGAGGGGTCCATAGCGATAACGGGCGCTCTGGTCCAGTGGTTCCGCGACCAGCTCGGGATCATCCGCACCGCCGACGAGATCGAGACCCTGGCGGCGAGCGTCGAGGACAACGGCGGGGCCTACATCGTGCCCGCCTTCTCGGGACTGTTCGCCCCCTACTGGCGCTCCGACGCCCGCGGGGTCGTCACGGGGCTCACCCGGTACGTCACCAAGGCACACCTCGCGCGCGCGGTGCTGGAGGCGACCAGCTGGCAGACGCGAGAGGTCGTGGACGCCATGTACCAGGACTCCGGCGTGCAGATCACGACGCTCAAGGTCGACGGCGGCATGACCAAGAACAACCTGCTCATGCAGCACCAGGCGGACGTCCTCGGGGTGCCGGTGATCCGGCCCCGGGTGTCCGAGACCACCTGCCTGGGCGCCGCCTACGCGGCCGGCCTGGCGACGGGCGTGTGGAACGACCTCGACGAGCTGAAGTCGCACTGGCAGAAGGACGCGGAGTGGACGCCGGCGATGGAGGCGTCCGTGCGCGACCGCGAGTACCGCAACTGGCGCAAGGCCGTGGAGAAGAGCTTCGGCTGGCTGGAGGACGGCGACGAGTAGACGAGCGGTGACGTGAGCGCGCGGCACGCGCGCGTGGGACATCCATGAGCCCGCGCGCGTGGGCGCCGCCGTAGGACCACGGCCCGTACCCCGGTCGGCGGGGGTACGGGCCGTGCCCGTGCGGTCAGGTGGTGACGGCCGGGCGGCGGTGGGCGGCGTACGCCATCGCGTGCTGCACGACTCCGATGAGGACGTCCTTGACCGACTCCCGCTCGCGGGCGTCGCACAGCAGCACGGGGACGTCCTCGTCCAGATCGAGCGCCCTGCGGACCGTCTCGGCAGGGTAACGGTCCGCGCCGTCGAAGCAGTTGACGCCGACGAGGAAGGGTATGGAGCGCCGCTCGAAGTAGTCGACGGCGGCGAAGCAGTCCTCCAGGCGGCGCGTGTCGGCGAGGACCACGGCGCCGAGCGCGCCCTCGGACAGCTCGTCCCACATGAACCAGAAGCGTTCCTGCCCGGGCGTGCCGAACAGGTAGAGCACCAGGTCCTCGCGCAGGGTGATGCGGCCGAAGTCCATGGCCACGGTGGTCGTGTGCTTGCCCTCCACGCCGCTGGTGTCGTCGACCGGGCGCCCGGCCTCGGTCAGTGACTCCTCGGTGCGCAGCGGCCGGATCTCGCTGACCGCGCCGACGAGGGTCGTCTTGCCGACGCCGAAGCCGCCGGCCACCAGGATCTTGAGCGTGACGGGCTCGACCGGGGGCTTGCCGCGCTCAGAACGCCCGAGGATCATCGGTCTCTTCTCCTGCTTGATGGGAATCGGGCGACGGCCGGCCGTAGCCGCCGCCACCGGGGGTTTCGATGACCAGTACGTCGTCGGGGCCGACGTCCGCGGAACCGCTTCCGCCGAGATCGGTGACCGTGCCGTCGGTCCGCTCCACCCGGTTGGCGCCGAGCGCCCCGGGCGCGCCGCCCGCCATGCCGTACGGCGGCACGCGCCGGTGCTGGGAGAGCGTGGAGACGGTCATGGGTTCCAGGAAGCGGATGCGGCGCACGGCACCGTTCCCGCCGCGCCGGCGTCCGGCGCCGCCGCTGTCCGGCCGGACGGCGAACTCCTCGAGCCGGACGGGCAGCCGCCATTCCAGGACTTCGGGGTCGGTGAGCCGCGAGTTGGTCATGTGGGTCTGTACGACGTCGGCGCCGGCGAAGTCCTCACCCGCTCCGGATCCGGAGGCGACGGTCTCGTAGTACTGGTGGCGGTCGTTGCCGAAGGTGACGTTGTTCATGGTTCCGGAGCCCTCGGCCTGGACGCCGAGCGCGGCGTAGAGGGCGCCGGTGATGGCCTGGGAGGTCTCCACGTTGCCCGCGACGACGGCGGCGGGAGGCTCGGGGGCGAGCATCGAGCCGGGCGGCACGACGATGTCCAAGGGGCGCAGGCAGCCGTCGTTGAGCGGGATGTCGTCGGCGACCAGGGTGCGGAAGACGTACAGGACGGCCGCGTTGACGACCGAGAACGGGGCGTTGAAGTTGGTGTCGAGCTGCGCCGAGGTGCCGGTGAAGTCGATGGTGGCGTGGCGGGCGGCCCGGTCGACGCGCACGCGGACGCGGATGACGGCGCCGGAGTCCGTCTCGTAGGCGTACTCGCCGTCGTCCAGGGCGTCGATGACGCGGCGGACCGCCTCCTCGGCGTTGTCCTGCACGTGCCGCATGTAGGCCTGGACGACGTCGAGGCCGAACTCCTCGATCATGCGGCGGACTTCGTCGACGCCCTTCCGGTTGGCGGCGATCTGGGCGCGCAGGTCGGCGAGGTTGGTACGGACGTTACGGGAGGGGTGCGGCGCCTCGGTGAGCAGGCGGCGGGTCTCCTCCTCGCGGAAGCGGCCGTTCTGGGCGAGCAGCCAGTTGTCGAAGAGGACGCCCTCCTCCTCGATGGTGCGGCTGTTGGCCGGCATGGAGCCGGGGGCGATCCCGCCGATCTCGGCGTGGTGGCCACGTGAGGCGACGTAGAAGAGGATCTTCGGCTCACTCTCACTCTCCGTGTCCTGCGGGGAGTCGGTGTCGAAGACCGGGGTGATCACGGTGACGTCGGGCAGGTGGGTGCCGCCGTGGTACGGGTCGTTGACGGCGTAGGTGTCGCCCGGTCGCATCTCGGTGCCGCGGCGGCGGATGACCTCTTTGACGCTGGTGCCCATGGAGCCCAGGTGGACGGGGATGTGGGGCGCGTTGGCCACCAGGTTTCCGTCCGGGTCGAACAGGGCGCAGGAGAAGTCCAGCCGCTCCTTGATGTTCACGGACTGGGCCGTGGACTCCAGCCGGGCGCCCATCTGTTCGGCGATGGACATGAACAGGTTGTTGAAGACCTCGAGCAGAACGGGATCGACTTCTGTGCCGATGTCGGAACTCTCCGTGACCGCCACGCGTTCCATGACCAGATGCCCGTCGTCGGTCGCCGCGGCCCGCCAGCCGTCGTCGACGACGGTGGTGGCGCCGGCCTCGGTGATGATCGCGGGGCCGGTGACGGTCTCGCCGGGAGGAAGGGCCTCGCGGTGATGGAGGGGTACGTCGCGCCAGGCACCGCCGGTGTGGAGGCGGACGGTGTCGGGGGCGGCGGGGTTGCCCTCGTAGGGGGCGAGGGCGGAGAGATCGGGGGGTGCGGTGATGCCGGTGGCTTCGACGGAGAGGGCTTCGACGACGATCGGACGGTCGAGGGTGAAGGAGTAGGTGTCGCGATGACGTTCTTCGAAGGCGTGCTTCATGGTGCCGGGCTCGGTCAGCTCGACGGTCAGTGTGGTGTCGGTGCCGTCGTAGCGGAGCTGGGCGCGGCGGACGACCTCGATGCGGTCCTCCGGGACGTCCTCGGCGAGGAGTTCGGCGCGGGCGGCGCCCTCCAGGTCGTCGGCGGTCTTGCGGATGCCGGGCATCGAGGATGCCTCCAAGGAGGCCTCGACCGACTGTTCCCGCATCGCCGTGGTGTCGGCGAGGCCGATGCCGAGCGCGGAGAGGACACCGGCCATGGGGGGTACGAGGACGGTGCGGATGCCGAGCGAGTCGGCGACCATGCACGCGTGCTGGCCGCCCGCCCCGCCGAAGGTGGTGAGGGCGTAACGGGTGACGTCGTGGCCCTTCTGGACGGAGATCCGCTTGACGGCGTTGGCGATGTTGGCGACGGCGATCTGCAGGAATCCCTCGGCCACCTGCTCCGGGGTGCGGTCGTCGCCGGTCCGTTCGCGGATCTCGCGGGCGAGGGCGGTGAACCGGTCGTGGACGACGGTGTCGTCGAGGGGCTGGTCGCCGTCGGGGCCGAACACCGGGGGGAAGTGGGCGGGTTGGATCCGCCCGAGCATCACATTGGCGTCGGTGACGGTGAGCGGGCCTTCCGCGCGGTAGCAGGCGGGTCCGGGGTCGGCGCCGGCCGAGTCGGGGCCCACGCGGTAGCGGGAGCCGTCGAAGTGCAGGATCGAGCCGCCGCCCGCGGCGACGGTGTGGATGTCCAGCATCGGGGCGCGCAGCCGGACGCCCGCGATCTGGGCGGTGAAGACGCGCTCGTACTCGCCGGCGAAGTGGGAGACGTCGGTGGAGGTGCCGCCCATGTCGAAGCCGATGACGCGGTCGAAGCCGGCGCGCTGCGACATGCGGGCCATGCCGACGATCCCGCCGGCCGGCCCGGACAGGATGGCGTCCTTGCCGCGGAACTGACCGGCCTCGGCGAGCCCGCCGTTGGACTGCATGAACATCAGCCGCACATCCCGCAGCTCGTCGGCGACGTGCCGCACGTAGCGGCGCAGCACCGGCGACAGGTAGGCGTCGACGACGGCGGTGTCCCCGCGCGGTACCAGCTTCATCAGCGGGCTGACCTCGCTGGACAGCGAGATCTGCGGGAAGCCGATGCGCTCGGCGAGATCACCGATCGCGCGCTCGTGGGCGGGGTGCAGGTGGCTGTGCAGACAGACCACGGCGACCGAGCGGATCCCGTCGTCGTAGGCCCCCCGGAGCGGGCCCTCCAGCGCGTCCAGGTCGGGGGCCCGCAGGACGGTGCCGTCGGCGGCGATGCGTTCGTCGACCTCGACCACCCGCTCGTACAGCAGCTCGGGCAGTTCGATGCGGCGGGCGAAGATGCGGGGGCGGTTCTGGTAGGCGATCCGCAGGGCGTCGCGGAAGCCGCGCGTGATCACCAGGAGCGTGCGCTCGCCCTTGCGTTCCAGCAGCGCGTTGGTGGCGACGGTGGTGCCCATGCGGACGGCGTCGACGGGCTCCTCGGAGCCCCCGAGGAGTTCGCGCACACCGGCGACGGCCGCGTCGGCGTACCGGGCGGGGTTGTCGGACAGCAGTTTGTGTGTGAACAGCCGGCCGTCCGGGCGACGCGCGACGATGTCGGTGAAGGTGCCGCCTCGGTCGACCCAGAACTGCCAGCCTGTCACGTCACTACTCCGCTTCCGCGCCGGTCACAGCGCCCGGAGGCCGTTGATCACATCGCGCAGAATACTCTCGTCCGGCAGCTCGGCCGGGGGGACCGGGCGCGTCACATGAACGAGTTCGGCGTCCACGAGGTCTCCGACGAGGACCCGCACGACGCCGATGGGCAGGTCGAGTTCCGCGGCGATTTCGGCGACGGACTGCGGGTCCGTACGGCAGAGTCCGACGATCTCCACGTGCTCCGGGGCGAGCGTCGGGTCCGCCTCCGGATCGCCCGCGCCGGGCTCCGTGACGACCACCGCGATCAGGTCGAGACGGTGCTGGCCGGCACTGGTGGTGCGGCCGCGTGTCATGGCGTACGGACGGACGACCGGTCCGGCCTCGTCATCGAACCAGTGGCTTGTTCCCTGACCGTCTGCGCTCATGTCATCCCACTACCCGCCTGCGGGCAGATCGGTGCGCGGAGCGGCACCCAGATGCACGCCGACCCGCTTGACCAGGAGCGTCATCTCATAGGCGACCTGCCCGACGTCGGAGTCGGCGTCCGAGAGGACCGCGAGGCAGCTGCCGTCACCGGCTGCGGTCACGAACAGGAAGGCGTCGTCGAGTTCGACGACGGTCTGCCGGACCGCGCCCGCGTCGAAGTGGCGGCCCACGCCCTTGGCGAGGCTGTGGAAGCCGGACGCTACGGCGGCCAGGTGCTCGCTGTCCTCCCTGGTCAGGTCCTTGGACACCCCCGTGGCCAGGCCGTCGCCGGAGAGCACGACGGCCTTGCGGATGCTCGCGACGCGGTCGACGAGGTCGTCGAGGAGCCAGTTCAGCTCCCCCTTGTTCGTCGCCGAGTGGTCGGTCACCTTCGGTGCGGTCATCGACCGTCCCCCTTAGTCGTTCCTTGTGCTGAGCCGTTACGGGCCCCGTCGCCCGCGGCGTTCTCCTCACGGCCACGCTGCCAGCCGCGCTGGAGCGACGCCATGCGGCTGCGGACCTCGTCGGCGTCGCGATCGGTCGCCCGGTCCGCGGGTTCGGTGCGCCGTTCGGGGTCCTTCTTGAGCTGCGGGGCCAGGCTGGCCTGGCGGACGCGCCGGGGCAGCGGGCCGGTGCCGGTTCCGGGCCCGGGGGTCGCGTCGCCGGTGGGCGGGGTGCCGGCGCCCGGGCCGCCTTCGGAGGCGGCCGCCGGGGGCGGGGTCCGTCGGGGCAGGGCCGGGACCTGGGAGGTCTCGTCCGGGCCGGCCAGGGGCGTCGGGGGGCGGTCGTCGACAGCCGCCGGGCGCAGATCGGCCGGTATCGGGCGCTCTTCGACGCGATCGGCACGGTCTGCGCGGCCGGCCGCTCGGCGTACCGCGTCGCCGCGGCGGCGGGAGGGCAGCGGGGGCGGTCCGCCCGGGTCGGAGCGGCGCTGGCCGGCTTCGGGCGGCTCGCCCAGGCCGCCACGCCGGGGCCGCTGCTCGGTGACGGGCTTGCCGTGCGAGCTGACCAGCTTGGGGGTCCCCCGCCGGGGCAGCGGTACAGGGCCCAGGAGACGGTCGTCTGCCTCGGTGTCCTCCGCGCTTCGGGAGAACGGCTGCTGGAGCGGTTCGGCAGGCCGGACGGCGGCCCGGTCGTCGGCGGGGGCGAGGGGACGGCGGGGGCGGAACAGTCCGCCGCGCTCGCTGTCGTCGTCCGTCAGGGCGCCGGGGAAGTCGTCGAGGGCGTCGAGGTCCACCGGTGCCTCCAGTTCGACCGGGCCGTCCAGCAGGGAGGTCGGCAGGCCGGGCAGCGCGGGTGCCTGCGACCCGGCGACGGTGCGGCCGGACGACTGCCTGGCGTGCTTGGCGGACCGGTCCCGGTCGAGGCGGAAGCCGACGCCGTTGGTGTCCGGCACGTCGTCGGTCAGCAGCGCGTCGGGGATGAAGACGACGGCGGTGGTGCCGCCGTAGGGGGACGGCTGGAGGGAGACCCGGACGTTCTGTCGCTGGGCGAGCCGGCTGACCACGAACAGGCCGAGCCGGTCGGTGTCGGACAGCTCGAACTCGGGGGTCTCGGCGAGCCGGAGGTTGGCGTCCAGCAGGGCCTCGGCCGTCATGCCGAGACCGCGGTCGTGGATCTCCAGGGTGAAGCCGTTGGCGACCCGCTCGCCGAGGACCTGGACGGCGGTGTGCGGGGGCGAGAAGACCGTGGCGTTCTCCAGGAGTTCGGCCACGAGATGGGTGAGGTCGGCGACGGCGGGGCCGGTGACGGCGACGCGAGCCAGACGCCGGACCTCGACGCGCTCGTAGTCCTCGACCTCGGCGACGGCGGCCCGCACGATGTCCATCAGCTGCACGGGGCGGCGCCACTGCCGCGACGGCGCGGCGCCGGAGAGGATCACCAGGCCCTCGGCGTGCCGGCGCATGCGGGTGGTGAGGTGGTCCAGGCGGAAGAGGTCGGCGAGTTCGTCGGTGTCCTCGGTCCGGCGTTCCATGGTGTCGAGCAGGGTGAGCTGCTTGTGCAGCAGCACCTGGCTGCGGCGGGCGAGGTTGACGAAGACCTCGGAGACGCCGGCCCGCAGTTCGGCCTGCTTGACGGCGGCCTCGACGGCGGCACGCTGGAGGGTGTTGAGGGCCTGGCCGACCTCGCCGATCTCGTTCTTGTCGTACTCCAGCCGGGGTACCTCGGTCTCGACGTCGACTTGTTCCCCGGTGGACAGGCGGCGCATGACACTGGGCAGCCGCACCCCGGACGCCTCGTGCGCCTCCAGGCGCAACTGCCGCAGGTCGCGGATCAGGCTGCGGCCGATGCGTACGGACAGGACGATGGAGAGCAGGACGGCGACGAGACCGAGGAGGCCGGCGACGGCCGCCTGCGCGATGACGCTGACGGCCACGGGACGCATGCGGTCCTGGAAGCGGTCGCCGACCTGGTCGTCGAGGGTGCCGAGTTCGTCGAGGACGCTTGCCGCGGCGGAGTCCCAGCTCTGGGCGGAGACGCCGCGGAGGGTGCCGGAGTCGGTGCGGACGACGGTCTTCTCGGCCGAACGCAGCGGTGCGGTGGTGGCGTTGCTCCAGAACCGTTCGTAGCGTTCGCGCTCGGCGGCGGGCAGCAGCGGCCGGCTGATGTCGTACAGGAGGGTGCGCTGGGCGACGAGGTCGGAGATGTCTCGGGTCTCGTCGTGCGAGAGCCTGCCGACCACCAGCGCGGAGCCGAGCAGGGCGTCCTCGCGGGAGAGCAGTTCACGGGCGCGGCTGATGTTCACCAGCGCGCCGGCCTGCTTGTCCATCTGGACGTCGTCGATGGTGTCGAGGGCCGCGAGGAGGGAGAAGCAGGGGTCGACGAGGCGGTTGTAGAGGTTGTAGGCCTGGGCGCGGGTGACCGTGCGCTCCTCGACGCTGCGGCGCAGCGAGTCGAGGCCGTCGAAGGCGTCCAGGACGGTGGTGAGGCGCTCGCTGTCGTCCGCGTCCAGCCCGTCGACGATGTCGTGGTCCTTGGCGTTCGCGCGGATCCTGGTGATGGCGTGGTCGCTGGCGGTGCGGGTGCGGTGCAGCGCGGACAGGGCGTCGGCGGCGCGCGGGTCGGCGAGGTAGACGAGGGTCTGGCGGCGCTCCTGCTGCAGGACGCGGACGGTGTCCTCGGTGGGGTAGCCGATGTCCTGGACGGTGTCGGACACCCGGAAGAGCTGGGCGACTTCACGCCCTGTGAGCACCGTGGCGAAGCCCCAGATGACGGTCAGGGACACCAGCGGCACGAGAAGCAGCGCCACGATCTTCCGGCGGATCGACTTCCCGCGAAAGCGCATGGCCTCCCCCAGCTCGACCCCCGCCGGCCGGGGGTACACATGTGCGTCAACAAACGGCGCGAGCCTACTACCGCCTCACAGTTAACTCGAAGACTTGTCCGGAGGCTGAACTTCCGCATCAGCGGCGAGACATGGCGAGTTGTCCGGGCATTGCGGGAGATTGTCCCCGTCATGCGTGGCCCCTGGGGGATGCCGACCGAAGCGGTACAGACAGTCGGTTGGCCGGAATTTTTCGCAAGATGGGAATCTTCGAGGAGAGTTGTTCGTCCTTCTCTATGGGAAATGGGGGCGGAATCGGCCACAGGAGCCGCATCCCGCACCCCGGCGGCGTAAAAGAACGCAAGCCGGGCAGCCACTGGGGGTCGGTGTCTTCGGACACCGGGGCGAGCGGTCTGCCGGCGGTGGGGAGTGACACGGTGATGGGCACGGCGGAGCGGCGCGAGGCGCCCGAGGAGAGCATGGCGGTGCGCTCGGCGACGCGGCGGGAGCAGGGGGCGCCCGATCGCGACATTCCGGAGCGTCGGCGTGCCGGGGAGCGTGGGCGGGAGTCCGCCGACGCGCAGCCGTCGCCGTACCGGCCCCTGTGGGTCGAGGAGCCCGCGCGACGGTATCGGATGCCCGATCCGGTGCGCACGGCCGCGGTGCGGGCGGTGCTGATCATCGCGGTGACGCTGATCCAGGCCATGGTGGCGTTCCTGTGCACGCTGGCCGGGTCCTGGCTGGCGTTCCCGATGGTCATCAGCAGCGTGGCCAGCACGGTGGTGGCCACCTGGGCGGTGGTCGACGTGTGGGTGACCCGCCAGGTGTGGAACCAGCGCTACGGCGTGGTCTCCGAGCCGAGCAGCACGGCCCGCTCGCTCCGCCGGGAGCGCCGCGCCGCACGGCGACGGGAGCGGGCCGCCCTGCAGGATCAGGAGCGAATACGCCACCAGAGCGGCGCCGGACAGCTGTCCCACTCGTGACCTTCGGATGGCGGGCCAGCGACGCCAGGCAGGCGTGCCACACCGGCGCGGACGGTGATCAACCTGTGGCCGAGGCCGGCCGCTTGAACATCCGTGTCGCCGTGATCTCGCTGTGCACCGCTTCTCCGGCCTGGGGCTGCTGGGGCAACCCGGGCCGGAGGTGTTCCTCCACGCTGATGTACTTCAGGCCCGCTCTGAGGTCGGCGTCGTTGCGCAGCCGGATGACCAGCGGGAACTCGGCGAGCGCGGTCGTGTCGAACAAGCCCGTGGTGTACAGCAGTTGCACACCTAGCGCGTCGGACACGGCCCGCTGAAGCTCCAGCAGGTACGTCGCGTTGGCGCGGCCGATGGGGTTGTCCAGGAACAGCGTGCCGGCGTGCCGGTGCTTGTCGTGTCCCCGGTCGTTGGAGCGCAGGGCGGCCATCGTGCAGTACAGGGCAATGGCGGCGGTGAGCAGCTGACCGCCCGAGAACACGTCGCCCATCTGTCCGACGGGGACCCGCTCGGCGCGCAGCACGGCGTCCGGCTTGAGGATCTCGACGGCCACGCCCTTCGGCTGGAGCGCGGCGGCGACGCCGCGCAGCAGCAGGGACATGCCGTCGCGGCGCAAGTCGGAGTTCTTCTTCACGGCCGCGCGCGTGGCCTCGTCGATGACCTCGCCGAGCCGTTCGGTGAGCGTGGCCTGGTCGGGTTCCTCGAAGCGGATGCGCAGGAACTCCTGCCCGGACCACTCGCCGAGCCCCTCGGGCAGCCGGGAGAGCCGCTGGGCGGACCGGAGCGTCGCCAGCGCCGATTCGACGAGCCCGCGCAGCCGGTCCACGATCGAGTCGCGGTTGCGCTCCAGCTGCGCCAGCTCGTCGGTGAGGACGCGCAGCCGGGGCGCGAAGGCGTCCGCCCACTTCTGGGCGTGCTCGGGCAGCGTGGCGGCGGGCAGCTCGCGGATCTGCTGCCGGGCGGGGGTGCGGACCTGCTCGTAGCGCGTGGAGTTGGCGTGCCGGACGAGGACGTCGCTCGCCTCGCGTACGGCCGCCTCGGCGGCGGACAGGTCGGCGGCGCAGCCGCGCAGCGAGCGGCGGGCCTCGGCAGCCGAGTGCCGGGCCTCCTCCAGGCTGCCGGGGTACGGCTCCGGCTCCTCCTGCTCCTCCTCGGGGGTGTGCTCGCGCAGCAGGTCGCGGAGCATCGCGGCGATCTCGTCGAAGCCGCCGGCCGCGTCCTCGGCGGCCCGGTGGGCCTCCAGCAGCTCGGCGTGCGCCTCGCGGGCCTCGGCCAGCGCCTCGGTGCGGGCGGCGAGTTCGGCCGTGGCGGTGCGCAGCAGCGCCTGGGCGTGCTCGGCGTCGCGCGGGACCAGCTCCTCGGGCAGCTCGGTGTGCGCCTCGCCGTCCTCGGGGGCGTGCCGCTCGGCCTCACCGCGCAGCCGGCCGAGCTGCTCGCTCGCGGTCGACATACGGGTCTCCAGGAGCTGCACCAGCTCCTCCGCGCGCGCGGCGGCCGCCTGCCGGGAGGGGCCGTCGGAGCCGTCGGGCGACTGGAGCAGCTGTTCGGCGCGCGTGCGGACCTTGTTGCTGAGCCGGTCCAGTTCGGCGCGGGCGGCGCTCTCGTCGCTCTCCGCACGGGCCTGTTCGGCGCGCAGGTCGGCGCCGACGCCGACCTTCTCGTACACCTGGGAAGCGGCGCGGTAGGCCTCGCGGAGGGCGGGCAGGGACGCCTTCGGCGCGTCCGCCTCGCTCTCCGGTACGTCGTCGGGGGCGCCCGCGATCTCGGAGCGCTCGGCGCGCAGCGCACGCGCGGTGCGGCGGGCGTCGTCGGCGGCGCGCTGGGCGGCGCGGCGGTCCTCGTCTGCGGCGCGGGCCCGGTCCAGGCAGGCCTGGGCACGGCCCTCCGACTCAGCTGCCTCGTCGGCGAGTTCGCGGAGCTTGACCTGCCAGCCGGCGCGCTCGCGCAGGCGGTAGGCGAGCCCGGCGAGGGCGTCGGCGGCGCGGCGGGCCTTCTGCGCGGCCTCCTGCCGCTCGTCGCGGACCTGGGTGGCCTCGGCGGCGGCCTCGTCGGCCTCCGCGCGCGTGGTGCGCGTCTCGGCGAGTTCGGCCTCGGCCTCCTCGGCGAAGGCGCGCGCCTCCTGGGCGGTCTCGGCGAGTTCGGTGAGCCGTCCGACCGGGCAGCCGGTGCGCCAGGAGGCGAGCCGGGCGGCCAGTTCGCGGTCCTTGCCGAGCCGGGCGGCGAGCGCCCGGATCTCCTCGTCGCGCTCGGTGGCCCGTGCGCGCAGTGCCTGGCGTTCCTCGTCGGCCGCATGCTCGTCGTGCATGGCCGGGTTCGGCGGGACGAGAAAGACGTCCCCGGGGGTGGCGTCGGGGGCCGGGGTCGGAGCGAGCAGGGCGGCGGCCGTGCCGACGGCCACGGCGGAACGCGGCAGCAGGGCGGCGTCGCTGAGCGCGTCGCGGGCACGCGCGTGCGTGTCCGGGTCGGTGATGATCACACCGTCGACCAGTTCTGGGCGGGCGGCGAGCACGCGCGCGTGGTCGGCGGGGTCGACGGCCTGGGCCAGGTAGCGCCAGCCGGGCAGCGCGGGGATGCCGTGCTCGCCGAGGAACTCCACGGTGGCCAGCACGTCCGGTCCGGGCGGCAGCAGCCCGCCGTCGCCGAGGGCGCCGAGGATGCGGGCGTCGTCGGCGGCGGCGGTGCGCAGTTCGAAGAGGTGCCGTTCGGCGGCCGACACGGCGTCGTCGAGAAGGGTGCGCAACTCGTCGGCGAAGCGGTCGAGTTCCTCGGGGGTTAGCGGGCCGTCGGCGCGGGAGTGGGCGCCCTCGGACTCGTCGCCGCGGCGCGCGGCCGCACCGGCCGCGTCCGCGCCCTGGCCGTCGGACGCGTCGTCCGCTGCTCCCGTCCTGGGGCCGGGCACCCCGGCCCGGGCCGTGCCGGACGCTCCCGGCAGGCTCAGCAGCTCCGCGAGCCGTTCCTCGGCGGCCAGGGCCTCGGCGAGCCGCTGCTCGGCCTCGTGGGCCCGTTCGGCCGCGGTCGCCGCGTCCGCCGCGCGGGCCGCGGTCAGCTCGGCGCGCGACTCGGCGGAGGCCGCCTCGCGCGCCTGCTCGGTCGCCTTGCGGGCGGCCTCGCGGGCCGCGTCCCAGGCGGCCACGGCGGTCTTCTCGGCGTCGCTGGCGGCGAGCGCCGCGCGCGCGGGGTCCGCGTCCGGGGCGCTGTCGTCCAGCCAGCCCACGCGCACGGCCTCCGCCGTCTCCTGTTCGACCTCGGTGAGGCGCTGGCGCAGGTGGCCCGCCTCGCTGCGGGCGCGCTGGCCCTCGGTGGCGGCGGTCGTGGAGTCCCGGTAGGCGGAGTCGCTGACCTCCTGGAGCGCGGCGGAGCGCTCCTCCTCCTCGTTGGCGAGGGCCTCGGCGCTCTCGGCGGCCGCGTGCAGGGCCCGTACGAGGTCCACGGCGGCCTTGGCGCGGGCGGCGAGCGCGGGCGCGGCGTCCCGCTCGGCCTCCTGGATGGCGGCGGACACGCGCGCGACGCGGTCGGCGGCGGCGCGGTGGCGCAGCACGGCCTCGGCGGCCTGCCAGGCGGAGTGCAGGGTGCGCGCGTCGGCCAGCTCGCGCTTCTGCGCGGCGGCGGACTTCTCGGCTGCGGCGAGCGCCAGGGAGGCGTGCCGGTAGGCGAGTTCGGCGGCGACCAGGGAACTGCGCTCGCGGGCGCCCTCGGAGTGCGTGACGGCGTAGGCGGCGGCCGTGACACGCTGCGCGAGGTCGGCGGCACGCACCCGCTCCCGCACGGCCCGGGCGGACAGCCGCCGGGCCAGCGTGCGGGTGCGCCGCTCGGCGCCCGCGTGGACGTCACGCGCGCGTGAGCGGGCGTCGGCGGCCTCGACGATCCGTCCGAGCAGGTCGACCGAGCCCGCCGTGAACTCGCGTTCGGCGATCAGCTCGGCCCGCCGGCCCAGCTTGTTGCCGAACCCGCTGACGAGGTCGGCGAGGCCGTCGGTGTCACGGGTGTCGGTGACCGCGCGCAGCAGCAGGTCGGTGAAGTCGGAGTCCTTCTTGACCGCGAAGAGGCCGGCCGCCTCGCCCTCGTCGGCGTTCATCTCGCGCTGGTAGCGGAAGAGTTCGGGGTCGAGGCCGAGGTCGCCGAGGTGCTCGGTCCAGCGGTCGTGGATCTCCTCCCAGTGCACTTCGAGATGCGGGTACGCCTTGCCCGCCTCGGTGAACGCGTCGCGGAAGCCCTTCATGGTGCGGCGGCGCCCCTGGGCACCAGAGGCGCCCTCGACGGGCGGTCGTACGGCGGTGGACTCGGCGACCGGCAGGTTGTCCAGGCTCAGGCCGGGGCCGGGCCGGAAGGAGTACCAGGCCTCGGCGAACTTCCGCGGGTCGTTGGAGACCTGGCGCCCGCGCCACTCGCTGACCTTGCCGACGACCACGCACTCGCCGGTCTGCACGTGCTGCCACTCCAGCGCCACGTGCCCGCAGTCGTCGGCGAGCAGGAACTTGCGCAGCACGCCGGAGCTGGCGCCGCCGAGGGTGTTGCGGTGGCCCGGCAGCATCACCGAGAAGATCAGCTTCAGCAGCACGGACTTGCCGCCGCCGTTCTCCAGGAACAGGACGCCCGCGGGCGCGGGGCGGCGCGGCGGGCCGGCCGGCTCGTCCTCGAAGAACTCCGCCTGCGTGGGCGCCGGGTCGGGCACGGGCTCGCCGACGCCGCGCAGGTCAAGCACGGTGTCGGCGTAGCGCGCACCGGCGGGCCCGATGGAGTAGAGGCGGACCCGGGACAGCTCGTACATGGCGGACTCTCGCGTTAAGTCTTCGGAAAGGTGCGGTGGTTCGGGTGTTGCGGCGGCTTCGGGAGCGTCAGGAGTGGAACGGCAGCCCGGCGTCGGCCACCAGGTCCAGGTCGTCGGTCTCCTCGGCGGGCAGCAGGCTGGCCGAGCCGTCGGTGACCGGGACGACCCCCAGCTCCAGCAGTTCGGCCATCGCGGCGGTGCCCGCCATGTCGCGCACCTGCAGCTGGTAGCGGGCCGTGGTGCGATACGTGCCGCCGTTGTCGTCGCCCGTGCGCTGCAGGAAGCCCGAGTCGGTCAGGAACGCGACGGCCTTCGCCACGATGCCCGTGGTGGAGGCGGCCGGCCGGCGCGCGTCCTTGGTGGCGCCGGTGGCGCTGCGTCTCGCCCAGATCCGCCACGCCGCCTCCAGACCGGGGGCGTCGGTGGCCGGGTCGGTGTTCTCGCCCAGCTCCTCCGCGCGCTCCTCCAGCCGGCGGCAGGCCTGCCGCACGAAGGCGTCGACGCCGTTGACGGTGACCCGGCCGATGTAGGAGTCGTCGGCCAGGTCCTCGGGGCGCGGGAACGCCAGCGCGGCGACGGCGAGATGGGCGAGTCCGTGCAGGAAGCGGTCCCCGGAGTCGGTGGCGGTACGACGCGCGTAGTCGCCCATGCGAACGGCGAACACCGAGTCCTCGGCGGCCGTCACGGCCATCCCCGCGCGCGGGGACACCTCCAGCACGACGAGCCCGAGGCCGGCGGCGACGGCGTCCGCGAGCCGCGCGAACGCCGGGTCGTCGCGGTAGCGGCGCAGCAGCTCGGTGTACTCCTGGTCGCGCGCGGGCTGCAGCTTGGGCTGCAGCCCGAAGGCGACGAGCCGCGCCGCGTCGGCGGCGTCGGCGGGGGTGACGGCGGTCGTCGCCGACGGGGCGGTCGGCTCCGCCTCACTCCACTCGACGTGCTCGCTCACGGCTTGGGCTCCTTGTCGCGCTCTTGTTCACTCATGCTGCTTCCGTCCGGTCCGCCGCCATCCCCGCCGCGTCCAGCAGCGCGGTCCCGACGATCAGATCGGCGCCGCCGAACTCGGCATCGTCCAGCTCGGTCCCGTCGTCCACGGCGAACAGCAGCTTCTCCTCGCCCTGGCGGTACGCGGTGCCCACGGCGGGACTGGCCGCGTGCACAGCCAGCAGCGCGACCAGGTACGGCAGTTCCGGATCCTGTCTGCGCGCCTCCGCAAGCAGCCCCGACAACCTCCGCGGCGCGTCGGCGGGCAGGTCCAGCAACTCCATGGCCGCGGCCAGCTGTTCCTCGCTGAAGCGGCTGTCGTCCGGTGTCGCGATCAGGTCGGGCTCGGGCATCTCGGCGCCCAGGTGCTCCCGCTCGACCGGCGGGGTCAGCAGGATGTCGACGAGGTCGCCCACCCGCACGGACACCGGAGTACGCAACCCCGTACCCCTCGCGAAGAACGCGTCCGTGACCCGGATCGCCTGTTCCAGAGGCAGCGGCAGCACCGGCGCGACGAGATGGCCGTACAGGTCGATCCCGGACGTGGCCGTGGGCGTGGCGAAGGCCTGCCGGTCCTGTTCGGCGCGGAAGAGCGGGCCCGCCTCCAGCAGGCGCGACTGGAGCTGGGTGTGCCGCCGGATGCAGTCCTTGACGATGTCCACCAGCTCGGCGGCGCGCCGCTTGTGCTCGGGATCCTCGGTCTCGTCGCGGGCCTTGCGGATGTTGGTGAGGATCGCGTTCTCGTGGCGGTACCGGTCGGCCACGTGGTCGAGGGCCTCGGCGATCATGTCGGGCACGGTGTTGAGCCAGTCGACCGCGCGGACGTTGCGCCGGGTGGCATCCAGGGCGCGGCGCAGGGTCTCTGAGTACTGCACGGTGCGGTACCGGGCCTGCTCGGCGGCGAGCTGCGCGTCGGCGAGCCGGCCACGGTTGATCAGCACCTCCAGCTTGACCTCGGCGGCGATCTGGGCGCTGGTGACGTCGGTGTCCAGGGCGCCGACGAGGACGTTGACCGCTTCGTCGGTGGTGCGCAGGTAGACCGTGCCGCCGGGACCGGGGACCTCCTCGATCAGCTTGAAGTCGTAGTCACGCCGGACATAGGTGCCGTCCGGCGCGAACGTGCCGTACACCGCGCGGAAGCCGCGGTCCACGCTGCCGACGTTGATCAGGTTCTCCAGGACCCAGCGGGCCACGCGCTCGTGCTCACCGGTGGGCCGGTGCGGGGCCTGGGCGGCGATGCGCGGGACGAGCCGGGCGATTATCTGTTCGTGGTCGGCGCCCGTGTCGAAGTCCATGTTCAGCGTGACCAGGTCGATGGCGGCCAGGGCCACCTCGGCCATGCCGTACACCGAGTACTCGCCGGCCAGGTTGGCCTTGCGCGCGTCCAGGTCGTGCAGCGGCGCGGTGCAGGCGAGCGCGCGCAGCCGCCGCGCCAGCCCCTCGTCGGCGGCCGGGCCCGGTGCCGGGCGCGGCCCCGCGCTGAGCTGGGGCGGAACGCTGTCCGTCGATGCAGGCGAAGTCACGGTGCACAGATTAGGTCCTCGGTCTGACATCGACCCAAACGCCACAGAAGCGACGGCCGTCACAGCGACGCGAGACACCGTGCGGGAACGGGGTCGGGCCCTCGGCCGGAACCGGCTCCCCGGCCTCCGCCGCGATCGGCTCCCCGACCTCGCCGCGATCGGCACCCCGGCCCCGCCAGGGTCGGCACCCCGGCCTCCTCTGGCCTCCCCGGGGTCCGCGCCCCACCCGTCGTCAGCCCGCCCCGGGCCCTTCCTCGCCGACCCGTCGGCGGTAGACCTCCACGACCCGCCGCAGGGAGTCGGCGAGGTAGGTCTCCAGCAGCCGCTCCGCCTCGCGCCGGTCCCCGGCCTGGAGGGCCCCCAGGATCTGGCGGTTCCGCACGAGGTACGGCTCGTGCAGCCGGCGCGGGTCGTCGACGACGTGGAAGGCGAGCCGCAGCTCGGCGAAGACGCTGCGCATCAGCTCGTCGGTGCGCTCGCTGCCGGCCAGCGCGACCAGTTCCCGGTGGAAGTGGATGTTGGCCGTGCCCAGCGATTTCCAGTCATTCTCGTGCGCGGCCAGCTGCCCCTCGTTGACGGCGGCGGCAAGGCGGTCGAGCGCGTACGGCGGCTCGCCGAGCCCGCGCACGACGGCGCACTCCACCAGGGACCGGGTGCGGTAGATGTCCTCGACGTCCTCCACGGTCAGGACCCGGACGAACACACCGCGGTTGAGCTCGTGGACGAGGAGTCGCTCGTGCGTGAGCAGCCGGAACGCCTCGCGCAGGGTGTTGCGCGACACACCGAGCGCCCCGCCGATGCTGTCCTCCGACAGGCGTGTGCCTGGCGGGAAATAGCCCTCGGCGATGCGGCTTCTGAGGATGTCGGAGACGCGTTCGGCGGTGCTGGTGCGCCCCAGGAGGGCGCGGTCGTCGGCCAGTCCCGTCAGCTGCTCTGCCATGCCCGGAATTCAATCGCAGACCCAGGAACGAAACAACGTGGGTATTGAAGGATCGTTGAACGATCCTCTACGGTGCTCCGCACGGCACGCTCACACAGCGCTCCGGACTGCTCACCGCACAGCCCTCGGCACGGTTCTCCGCACTGCTCAGTTCCCCGCACCCTCCGTCCCCTTTCTGCGAGGTGCCCATGAGCACGACTCCTCCGCCCCGGTCCGTGACGTCAGGCGTACGGCCACCACTCAATGAACGCGCCGCCGAGGACGGCGCGTTCGGCTGGCTGCGCGCCCTCGGCCCGCGCGGCCGGCGCGCGTTCGCCGGTGCTTTCGGCGGATATGCCCTGGATTCCTACGACTACTTCACGCTGCCGCTGAGCATGGTGGCGCTCGCGGCCTACTTCGGCCTGGACAGCGGCCAGACCGGCCTGTTCACCACCGTCACGCTGGTGGTCTCCGCGATCGGCGGCGCCGTGGCGGGCGTGGTCGCGGACCGGGTGGGCCGGGTCCGGGCACTGATGATCACCGTGATCACGTACGCGGTGTTCACCGTGGCCTGCGGCTTCGCGCCCAACTACGAGACGCTGCTGGTCTTCCGCGCGCTCCAGGGCCTCGGCTTCGGCGGCGAGTGGGCGGTCGGGGCGATCCTGGTCGCCGAGTACGCGAGCGCGAGGCACCGGGGCCGCACGCTCGGCGCGGTCCAGAGTTCCTGGGCGGTCGGCTGGGCGCTGGCCGCGGTCGTCTACACACTGGTGTTCTCCTTCGCCGGGGACGATCTGGCCTGGCGCATCATGTTCTGGACCGGGGCGCTCCCCGCGCTCCTGGTGGTGTGGCTGCGCCGCCGGGTGCACGACGCGCCCGCGGCGACGGCAGCCCGGGAACAGAGCCCGCAGCGCGGCTCGTTCGCGGCGATCTTCCGGCCCGGCACGGACGGCGAGCCCGGGCTGCTGCGCACGACGGTCTTCGCGGGCCTGCTGTCCACCGGTGTCCAGGGCGGCTACTACACGCTGGCGACCTGGGTGCCGACGTACCTGAAGACCGAGCGGGGCCTGTCCGTCGTCGGTACCGGCGGCTATCTGACCTTCCTGATCTCGGGAGCCTTCCTCGGCTACCTGACCGGCGGCCACCTCACCGACCGGCTCGGCCGGCGCCGCAACATCTGGCTGTTCGCGCTGCTGTCGGCGATCTGCGTCCTGGCGTACGCGAACATCCCGCACGGCGCCAACACCCTGCTGCTGGTGCTGGGTTTCCCGCTCGGCTTCTGCATGTCGGCCATCTTCAGCGGCTTCGGCTCCTACCTGAGCGAGCTGTACCCGACGGAGGTGCGCGGCACCGGGCAGGGCTTCACGTACAACACGGGCCGCGCGGTGGGCGCCGTCTTCCCGACCCTGGTGGGCTTCCTGGCCGACAGCTGGGGCGTGGGCGGTGCGCTGGTCTTCGGCGCGGTCGGCTACGGCCTCGCGGCGCTGGCGCTGCTCGGGCTGCCCGAGACACGCGGGAAGGAGCTGGCATGACGCGGCCGCACCGTACCGACGACCGCCCGGTCACCCTCGTCGAGGAGCACGCGCACGCGTGGCGCCCGGAAACCGCGCGGCGCCGCTTCCGGGAGGGCCTGGCCGGGCCCACGGCCGGTGTCGCGGCCGGTCACACACAGGCCAACCTGATCTCGGTGCCGGCCGACTGGGCGTACGACATGCTGCTGTTCTGCCAGCGGAACCCCAAGCCCTGTCCGGTTCTGGACGTCACGGACGCGGGTTCCGTCACGACCGTCCTCGCCCGGGGCGCGGACCTGCGCACCGATCTGCCGCGCTACCGGGTGTGGCGGGACGGCGAGCTGGTGGAGGAGCCGACGGACGTGCGGGCGCACTGGCGGGACGACCTGGTGTCGTTCCTGCTCGGGTGCAGCTTCACCTTCGAGTGGGTCCTCTCCGGGGCAGGCGTCCCGATCCGGCACGTCGAGCAGGGCCGCAACGTGCCGATGTACGTGACCGGCAGGCAGTGCCGCCCGGCGGGCCGGCTGCACGGGCCCATGGTGGTGTCGATGCGCCCGGTGCCGCCGGAGCACCTGCGCACGGCGATCCGCGAGAGCAGCCTGCTGCCGGCCGTCCACGGCGGCCCCGTGCACTGCGGCGACCCCGCGGCCCTCGGCGTCGAGGACCTCGGCCGGCCCGACTTCGGCGACCCGGTGGACCCCGGTCCCGACGACATCCCGGTCTTCTGGGCCTGCGGAGTGACCCCGCAGGCGGCGGTGATGGCCTCCCGGCCGCCGTTCGCCATCACCCACGCACCGGGCCAGATGTTCCTGACCGACGCCCGCGACGAGCAGTACCGCGTGGTCGGCGTCGACTGACACCGACACGCGGCACGCGGCACGCGGCACGCGGCACACCGAACAGCACACAACACAGAAGCGCCCAGCACACAGCACCCAGCACACGAGGACCGGAGACACGGAAGACCATGACCGCGATCGATCTGAACGCCGACCTCGGCGAGGGCTTCGGCCGCTGGCGGCTGACCGACGACGAACGGCTGCTGTCCGTCGTCACCAGCGCCAACGTGGCTTGCGGGTTCCACGCCGGGGACGCGGCCACCATGCGCCGGGTGTGCGAGCTGGCCGCCGCACGCGGGGTGACGATCGGCGCGCAGGTCTCGTACCGGGACCTCGCCGGGTTCGGGCGGCGCGCGATGGACGTGCCGCCCGCCGAGCTGGCGGCCGAAGTGGCCTACCAGATCGGCGCCCTGGAGGTGTTCGCCCGCGCGGCGGGCGCGCGCGTGGCGTACGTCAAGCCGCACGGCGCGCTCTACAACCGGGTCGTGCACGACGAGGACCAGGCCCGCGCGGTCGTCGACGGCGTGCTCCTGGCGGACGCCTCCCTGCCGGTGCTGGGCCTGCCGGGCTCGCGGCTGCTGGAGCTGGCCGAGAAGGCGGGGCTGCGGGGCGTCACGGAGGCCTTCGCGGACCGCGCCTACACCGACGCGGGCACGCTGGTGCCGCGTGACCGGGACGGCGCCGTGGTGGCCGACCCGGACGCCGTCGTGGAGCGCTCGGTGGGCCTCGCGCGCTCCGGCGAGGTCACCGCGCACTCCGGCGCGCGGATCCAGGTCCGGGCGCGCTCGCTGTGCCTGCACGGCGACACACCCGGGGCGGTGGAGCTGGCCCGCCGGGTGCGCGAGCGGCTGGTCGCGGCGGGCGTGCGGGTGGAGGCCTTCGCATGACGACCCCGCCCGTCGACCGCACGACGACCCCACCCCTCGGCCACCCCGACGACCACTCGAGCGCCCCGCCCACCGACCACCCAAGTGACCTGCACCCCGGCCGCCTGAGGGTCCTGCCCGTCGGCGACGACGCGCTGCTCATCGAGGTCACCTCGGGCGAGCAGGCGCAGGCCCTGCACATGGAGCTGCTGCGCCGCCGCGCGGAGGGCTCGCTGACCGTCCGCGAGATCGTCCCGGCTGCGCGTACGGTCCTGCTCGACGGTCTGGAGGATCCTGTCCGTTGGGCATCCGAACTGACCTCCTCCGAAGTGCCTCCCGCTCCCCCACGCGCGCGTGAGCTGATCGAACTGCCCGTGCGCTACGACGGCCCAGACCTCGCCGAGGTCGCCGCCCACTGGCAGGTGACCGAGGACGAGGTGGCCCGCATTCACGCGGGCACCCAGTTCACGGTGGCCTTCTGCGGATTCGCGCCCGGCTTCGGTTACCTCACCGGACTACCCGCGCGCTACGACGTCCCGCGCCGGGCCACCCCGCGCACGGCGGTTCCGGCCGGTGCGGTGGCGCTGGCGGGGCCGTACACCGGCGTGTACCCGCGCTCCTCGCCGGGCGGCTGGCAGCTGATCGGCACCACGGACGCGCCGCTGTGGGACCACACGCGCGTACCGGCCGCGCTGCTGTCCCCGGGCACGCGCGTGCGCTTCGTCCCGGTGGGGGACGCATGACCGACCGTGCGCTGGTCGTCGTGCGGGCCGGGGCGCTGACCACGGTGCAGGACCGGGGACGGCCCGGGTACGCGCACCTCGGCGTGCCCCGCTCCGGGGCGCTCGATCCGCTCGCGGCGGCCCTCGTCAACCGGCTGGTCGGCAACGCCCCGGACGCGGCCGTCCTGGAGACCACGCTCAACGGCTGTGCGGTGTGCCCCCGTTCGACTGTGACCGCCGCGGTGGGCGGCGCGCCCTGTGCCGTCACGGTGGGCGGCCGCCCGGCGGCCTGGGGCGGCCCGGTCGTCGTACGCGCCGGTGAACTGCTGGAGGTGGGACCGGCCGTGGCGGGCGTCCGCGCCTACGTGGCCGTCTCGGGCGGTGTCGCGGTGGAGCCGGTCCTCGGCAGCCGCGCCACGGACCTGCTGTCCGGGCTCGGACCGGCGCCGCTCACGGACGGCACGGTGCTGCCGCTCGGCACCCCGGCCGGGCCTCCCGCGCGCGTGGACGCCGTTCCGCAGCCGCGCCCGCCGGCCGAACTCGTGCTCCGGGTGACGCCGGGACCGCGCGAGGACTGGTTCACGGGGCGGGCGGTCCGGGATCTGACCACGCGCGCGTACCGGGTGTCGTCGGCGAGCAACCGCATCGGGCTGCGCACCGAGGGGCCCGCGCTGGAGCGGGCCCGGCCCGGTGAGCTGCCCAGCGAGGGCATGGTCCTCGGCGCGGTCCAGGTTCCGCCGGACGGACGGCCGGTGGTGTTCCTGGCCGACCATCCGACCACCGGGGGCTACCCGGTGATCGCCGTGGTCCGCACCGCCGACCTCCCGGCGGCCGCGCAGGCGGTTCCCGGCACGCCCGTCAGGTTCGTCTCCGTGCGGCGCCGCTGAGCCTCGGCGCCGGCCCCGGGGACGTGCGGCCCCTCGGCCACTACGGGCACGTCCGGCCCCTCCGCCACCACAAGGGCGTGCGGTCCGTCCGCCACCACGAACGCGTGCGGTCCCTCGGCCACCACGAGCGCGTCCCGCCGCTCCGCCGCCACGAGCGCGTCCGACCGCTCCGCCGCCGCGAGGGCGGCCAGCGCCGACGACACCGAGGCGGCCGCGCGCAGGTCGAGGCGCGAGCTGGTGCCCCGCGCGCGGTGCCGTAGTTCGTCGGCGGCCAGCCTCAGCAGCTGGGGCAGCAGGTCGGTGCAGCGCCGGACCACCCAGCCGGTGCCGGCGGTGGCCAGCCACACCAGGCTCGCGGCGCGGGTCGGCGCGGGGAACTCCGGTTCGGGCGAGGGCGGTTCCCCGGTGGCCAGGCCCGCCTCCGTGAGCAGGGCGTGGAAGCGGACGGCGAGCTGCCGGTGGCCGCGCTCGCCCGGGTGGAGCCGGTCCGCGCTCCACAGGGCGCGGTCGGTGAGCCAGACGCCCTCGGAGGCGTGCAGGTGGATCGCGCCGTACCGGTCGGAGAGCGCGTGGACGACCGCGTTGACCGCCCGTTGCCGGCGTGCCAGCGGGCGGGCGAGGGCGGCCGGGAGTCCCAGCATCGCGCCGGGGTCGGGCAGGCAGGCGGTCAGCAGGGTGGTGCCCCGGGCGGTGAAGGCGGCGTACACCTGGTCGAGGCGGGCGGCCACCGCGTGGATGTCGTAGGTGTCGCGCAGGGTGTCGTTGACGCCGATGACGACGGACGCGAGGTCCGGGCGCAGGTCGAGGGCGGCCGGGGTCTGCCGTTCCAGCACGTCCAGGGTCTGGGCGCCGCTGACCGCGAGGTTGGTGAACTCCGCCTGCCCGGGGTCGGCCGCGAGGCCGCCGGCCAGCAGGGCGGCCCAGCCCCGCCAGCCGTCGCCGACCCGGTCGCCCACGCCCTCGGTGAGGGAGTCGCCGAGGGCCACGAAGCGCACGGGTCTCATGCCACGCCCTCCCGGACGGCCGGGCGGGCCGGGGTGTCGTCGCGCGTGAGCACCTCCGCGTCGTGGGCGGCGAGGAACGCCTCCACGGCCGCTCCCCACCCGAAGCACTCCGCACGCGCGCGTGCCGCCTCACGCCGCGCGGGCTCGGGACGCGCGAGGAGCAGCTCCACGGCGTCGGCGAACGCCTCGCCGTGATCGGCAGCGGTCGCTCCGGCGGTGCCGATCACCTCGGGGAGCGCGGAGGACGCGCTCGCCACGACGGGCGTCCCGGACGCCATGGCCTCCAGGGCGGCCAGCCCGAAGGTCTCGGCGGGCCCGGGTGCGAGGCACACGTCGGCCGACGCCTGGAGCGCGCCGAGGGCGGACCGGTCGGAGAGGTGGCCCAGGAAGGTCACCGGCAGCCCGCGTTCCCGCGCGCGCTGTTCCAGCCGGGGGCGCAGCGGTCCGTCGCCCGCCACCACCAGCACCGCCCGCCGCCCGCGGCGCAGCAGCGCGTCCAGGGCGTCCAGGGCGGTGCCGGGCCGCTTCTCGACGGACAGCCGGGAGCACATCACGAGCAGTGACTCGTCCACGCGCGCGTGGAGTGTGCGCAGGCCGGGGTCGCGCAGGGCGGGGTGACGTTCCATCAGGTCGACGCCCAGGGGGGCGCGTACGACGTTGCGCGCGCCGATGCGGACGAACTCGCGCTCGGCGAACTCGGTGGTGCACACGATCCGCGAGTAGACGTGCGCGGTACGGGTGTTGAGGGCGTCGGCGGCGCGCCGGGACAGGTTCTCGGGCAGTCCCCAGGTGCGCAGGACGCCGTCGGCGGTCTCGTGGGAGACCATCACGGCGGGTACCCGGGCGCGCCGGGCCCACCGGCCGGTCCACCGCAGGGTCGTGCGGTCGGAGACCTCCAGCCGGTCCGGGGCCAGGTCCTCCAGGAGGCCGGCAACGCGTCCCTTGTCGGTGAGGACGCGGTAGCCGCCGGTGCCGGGCAGCAGCGGGCCGGGCAGGGTGATGACCCGGCCCTGCTCGGTGTCGCGGTCGGTGTGCCGCTCGCCCGGCACGATCAGCACGGGCTCGTGTCCGGCCGCCAGGAAGCCCCGGCCGAGTTCGCGCAGGGCGGTGCGCAGGCCGCCGGAGGCCGGGGCGACGAAGTTGGCGAGCCGGACGATGCGCAGGGGTCGGCCGGTCATACCGCCACCGCCGTCTTCCGTGCCGCGAGCACGTCCTCGTAGTGGGTGATGAGCTGGTCGCCGACGGCGGCCCAGGTGCGCCCCTCGACGGTGGCCCGCCCGGCGGCGCCGTACGCGGCGCGCAGCAGCGGATCGGCGGCCAGGGTGCGTACGGCGTCGTGTACGGCGGTCGCGTCGCGCGGAGGGACGAGGAGTCCGGTGCGGCCGTGGTCGACCAGGTCGAGCGGGCCGCCGGCGGCGGGCGCGATCACCGGCACACCGCTGGCCATGGCCTCCTGCACGGTCTGGCAGAAGGTCTCGAAGGGGCCGGTGTGCGCGAACACGTCCAGCGAGGCGAAGATCCGGGCGAGTTCGCCGCCGGTGCGGCGGCCGAGGAAGACCGCGCCGGGCAGGGCCTCGGTGAGGTGGGCGTGGCTGGGTCCGTCACCCACGATCACGACCCGTACGCCCGGCAGGCCGCAGGCTCCGGCGAGGAGTTCGACCTGCTTCTCGGGGGCGAGCCGGCCGACGTAGCCGACGATCACCTCTCCGTTCGGGGCGAGTTCGCGGCGCAGTGCCTCGTCCCGCAGATCTGGCCGGAAACGAACGGTGTCCACGCCGCGCGGCCACAGCCGCACCCGGGGCACTCCGTGTTCCTCCAGGTCCTGCTGGGCGGCGCTGGAGGGGGCCAGGGTGATGTCGGCGGCGGCGTGCACGGAGCGGATCCGGCGCCAGGCGGCCGCCTCGCCGGCCCCCATGTAGGTGCGGGCGTAGCCGGCCAGGTCGGTCTGGTAGACGGCGACGGCGGGGATGCCGAGCCGGGCGGCGGCGGCCATGCCGCGGACGCCGAGGACGAAGGGGCTGGCCAGGTGGACCACGTCGGCGCGGTGCTCGGTGAGCGCGGCGGCCAGGCGCCGGCTGGGGAGGGCGACGCGGACCTGGGGGTAGCCGGGGAGCGGGAGGGAGGGGACACGGACGACGGGACAGGGCTCCGCCAGCGCGTCGGGCTTGGTGCCGGGCGCGGTGGTGGGGGCGACGACGAGCGGGAGGTGACCGCGATCTACGAGGTGCCGGGCGGTCTGGAACGCGCAGTGGGCCACGCCGTTCACATCGGGGGGAAAGGATTCGGTCACGATGACGACACGCATACGGGTGTTGTCGCCGTGCCGGACGTGGCCGCGTCAACTTCGATCTTTCCGGACGGGGAACGTCCCGTGAGCGTTGTGCGGCACAGGCTCGCAGGTCAGGGCGTGTCCCCCGTTGGCCCCTCGCTGTCCATGCCCGTCTGGTCCGCGCGTCACGCGGTGTTCATGAACCCGACCCCTCGGGTGCGATACGGCTGCGGACGGCCGTCTGCACCTCGTCCTCCTCGGCCGGATCGGCGGCGAGCCGGCGGAGCCGTTCGACGACCCGGGCGTCGCCGGTCTCGGCGTGCCGGGCGGCCACTTCGCGGGTGGTCTCCTCGCAGTCCCACAGGCACTCGACGGCGAAGCCGGCGGCGAAGGAGGGGTCGGTCGCGGCCAGGGCGCGGGCCGCGTGGCCCCGGAGGTGGGAGGAGGCCGTCTCGCGGTAGATGTGCCGCAGCACGGGGGCCGCGCACGCGATGCCGAGGCGTCCGGCGCCGTCGACGAGGGTCCCCAGGGTGGGCGCGTCGGGGCCCTCCCCGCGCACGGTCTCGCGCAGCGCGCCGAGGACGAGGTCACTGTCCTGTGCTCCGCCGCGGCAGGCGAGCATGCGTCCGGCGGCGGCGCCGAGCGCGTCGGGGCGCTGGGCCCAGCCGCGCGCGCGGTCGACGGCAGCGATGCTGCGCATCCGCTCGAAGGCGTCCACGGCGGCCTCCACGACGAGCGTCGTACCGTCGGCCACCGCCGCCTCGATCAGGTCGGGGGCGTCGGGGTCGTTGCTGTCGGCGAGGTAGCGCAGCGCCGTGCAGCGCGCGCCCTCGGTGCCGGTCCGGGCGGCCCGCAGGATCTCCGGGCGGTCCTCGGGGCCGGCCACGGCGACCAGGCAGCGGGCGGCGGGGACGTGGAGGGCGGCGCCGCGTTCGACGCCCTGCTGGGCCCATTCGAAGACGGCGCGTACGCTCCATCCCGGGCGTGGTCCGCCGGGCCCCATCTGGCGCTGCCAGCGGTCGAAGCAGCCGGTCTCCTGGGCGGCACGCACGCGCGTGGCGATCGACGCGCGCGGATCCTCGGCCCACAGCCGCCAGGGCCTCGGCTCGAAGGCGTCCCGTACGGCGGCGGCCAGCTCGGCCTCGCCCTCCGGGTCGGCGGGAAAGCGGGCCAGGACGGGGGCGGCGAGGGCGCGCAGGCCCGCGTCGTCGTCCCTGAGGGCCAGCTCGTCCAGCGCCCAGGCCCAGTTGGAGCCGTGGGCGGCGTACCTGCGCAGCAGTTCGAGCGCGTCCCGCCGGCCGTAGGAGGCGAGATGGCCGAGGACGGCCAGGGCGAGGCCGGTGCGGGACTCGTCGGTGTCGAGGAGGTCCTCGGCGTCGAAGAGGTGCGCCTCGATGGCGTCCAGCTCGCCGTTCAGGTCGAGGAAGAGCCGGGCGTAGTAGAGGGAGCGGTTCTCGAGCTGCCAGTCGTGGCGGGGGTCGTGGAGCACGCAGTGGTTCAGGGCCGCGAGCGCTTCCGCGCGCGGGGCGGTGAGTGCGTGCAGCGTGCCGTCGCCGCGGCCGCGCTGGAGCAGGCCGAGCAGCGTACCGCTGGGCGCTATGACCGGATCGAACATGGGAAACAGCCTCACATCAAGCGTCGACGCAACCGGGGAACACGCACTACCTGGCCGCGTGACACAACGTCGGAGCGCCCGCCGTCTCTTGCTTGCTGTAGACCATCTCTCTCTGCCTCTCGTCGGTGGCCCATGCGGACCGCATCACGGCCCGCGCGGTGCGGCAACACCTGCCCAGCCATCGCGTCCGTGAATCACGACGTCATGATGACCCGCGGTGTGTGCTGCCGCGACCGTATTTCCGGCGGCCCTGTACCGCCTCCCCCGTTTTCCGTGTCGTAGCTGGTCAGTGCCTGCTCAGGACGTTCGGATCACTGCGCGCCGAACAATTCCAGAAGTTCCGTCTTGGCGAACATGCGCGCCGTGTCCACGGCCGACGGGGTGCCCGCGGCGGGATCGGCACCGCCCTCCAGGAGAGCCTTGATCACGTCCGTCTCACCCTTGAAGACGGCCCCCGCGAGCGGGGTCTGACCCCGGTCGTTGACGCGGTCCGCCTCCGCGCCGCGGGCGAGCAGTTCGCGCACCGCGTCGGCGTGGCCGTGGTAGGCCGCGAGCATCACCAGGGAGTCACCGCGGTCGTTGGTGAGGTTGGCCGGAACGCCCGCGTCGACGTACGCCACGAGCGCCTCGGTCTGCCCCTGCCGGGCCAGATCGAAGATCTTGGTCGCCAGCTCCACGACCTCGGGGTCGGGGGCTTCACTCATCGCCGGTCCGCCTCTCATTACAACCGTTCAGGTGAATCGCAAGAGTACTGGCTCACGCCTCACATGACCCGAAGTGCCCGAGGTAAAGATCACCACACACCCGGCCGGGCGCAATCAACCTGCTCAACCGGCGTATCGACGACTCCACCAGCCGAGGGAAAAGAGCCGGATTTCACCCAGTTGCACCTTTTATCCTATGGATACATCCTGTGATCCTGGAAGTACTCATGGTGACTGTCCCCACCTCGACACCAGGAGGCCTCAAATGATCCTCTCCATGTCCGGCGTCGTCCTGCTCGGCATCATCGTCTTCCTCTTCTTCCGGAAGGACGGACTCAAGGGCTCGCACGCCTGCATCTCGGCGCTCTTCGGCTTCTACCTCGCCAGTACGGCCATCGCCCCCAGCATCAAGGCCGGCGGCGAGAGCCTGGCGAGCCTCCTCGGCGGCATCAAGTTCTGACCCGTCCCGCCCGCACGCACCACACAGGAGACAGCAGTGGCCCGGCCTCTCCCCCGCATTCTGAGCAAGGACAGCGCGCAGATCGCCCGGACGCAGATCGCCCGGAGCCGGGAGCTGGCCCGGACGGCGGCCGACAGCGCCACCGATGTCCTCCACCCGCTGATCACCATCTCGCGCGGGCTGCGCCGGCTGGCCTCGGCCGGGCGGCGCAAGTGGGCCGAGACACCCAAGGACAAACGCGGGCCACTGCTGTTCCTGGCGGCCTCGATGGTCCTGGTCGTGGCACTGGTGCCGTACGGACCGCTGCTCGCCGCCATCACCCTGATGGCGGCGGCGGCCTGGCAGGGCCGCGACCGCGCTCCGTCGGCACCCGAGGGCCCCGACGAGTCGCAGAGCGAACGGCTCCAGTGCCTGTACGAGGCCCTGGTGCCCTACTTCTCCACCGCCGAGGACCCGGCGCCGCTCTACTCGCACGGCGGAGAGTGGGAGAAGGCCTACGCGACACACGAGTTCGACGACGCCGGGCGCATCGACCACCTCGTGATCCGCTACCCGGCGTACTTCCCCGACGGCGACCCCGCCTCCCGCGCGCGGATCGAGCAACTGCTCGCCGCGAAGGCCGGGCGGGGCCGCGAGTACCACTTCACATGGGACGAGGAGGGCAACCGACTCACGGTGAACGTCCTCGCCCCGCTGCCCACCGACATCACCGCCCAGCGCTTCGTCACCGCGCCGGGCGAGACGGTCCTCGGCTTCACCGACCCCACCGAGGTCCAGCGCACGCTCCCCCTCTCCTACGGAGAGGAACAGCGCGACGTGCCACCGGTCGTCTGGCGCACCGGCATCCGCTCCACCGAGCCGCACCTGCTGGCCATGGGCCACCCCGGGAGCGGCACCTCCACCCTGCTGCGCTCCATCGCCCTGCAGGCCGTCCAGTACGGCGACGTCCTCATCGTCGACGGCGGCGGCACCGGCGAGTACGCGTGCCTGACCGGCCGGGACGGGGTGCTGGCCGTGGAGTGCGCGCCGGCCGGCGCGGTGGCGAGCCTGGAGTGGGCCACGCACGAGACCGAGCGGCGGCTCATCGCGATCAACCGGGCCCGGCAGGCGGGCGATGCGCCGCCGGAGGACACCAGGCGCCCCCTCTGGATCCTCCTGGACCGCCCGACCGTCTTCACCCACCTCGCCGAAGCGGACCACCGCACCGATCCGCAGGCCCTGCTCCAGGTGCCGCTGCGGCACGGCCGTACCGCGAACGTCACCGTGGTCGTGGCCGAACAGTTCGACAGCGCGGAGACCCTGAGCGAGGCGGTACGACAGCACACGCGCGCGCGTGTCGTACTCGGACCCGCCGCCCCGCAGCAGGTGCAAGCGGTACTGGGGGCTCCGCCCCACACCACGCCCCTGACCCATGTGCCGGCCGGGCGTGGGTACGCACGCCTCGGGTCCGGCCCCGTGCTCCGCCTTCAGGTCCCGTCCACGCCGGACCCCTACGACGACGCGACCAGCGAGCCGGACCGCCAGGCGGTGCTGTCCCTTCTGCCACCGCGTACGGCTCCCGCGGACGCGGAGCCGACGGAGAGGGCCGAGACGGTCGAGCCGGTCGAGGCGGTGAACTCAGCACCGCTGGCCGCGGAGGCCGTGGCCGCGGAGAGTTCGTAGGCGCCCGGCGTCGCGGCTGGGCGGGGGCGGGGGCGAGTCGCTCACCGACGCCTACGGTGTGCCGCTACGCCACGAACGTGCGGGGTGGTTCCGTGCCGCCGGTGGCGCCGGTTTCCACCAGGCGGGCGGCTGCCGCGAGGCGGGTGGCGGCTTCTTCGGCCACCGCTCCGCCGACCGTGAAGGGGAGACGGACGTAGCCCTCGAAGGCGCCGTCGACGCCGAAGCGGGGGCCGGAGGGGACGCGGACGCCGACGCGTTCGCCCGCCTCGGCCAGGCGCGAGCCGGACAGGCCGCCGGCGCGGACCCAGAGGGTCAGGCCGCCCTGGGGGACCTCGAACTCCCAGTCGGGGAGTTCCCGGCGCAGCGCGGCCACCAGGGCGTCACGGTTCTCGCGGGCCTGACCCCGGCGCAGCTCCACGGCCTGCTCCCAGCCTCCCGTGCTGAACAGCCAGTTGACGGCCAGTTGCTCCAGGACGGGGGTGCCGAGGTCGGCGTAGGCACGCGCGGCGACCAGGCTGCGGATGACGTCCGGGGCGGCGCGCACCCAGCCGATGCGCATGCCCGCCCAGAACGCCTTGCTGGCCGAGCCGACCGTGATCACGGTCGAACCGGCCGGGTCGAAGCCGCACACCGGACGGGGCATCCCGTCGCCCGCGATCTCCTCATCGAGCCACAGTTCGCTCATCGTCTCGTCGGCGACCAGCACGGTGCCGGCCGACCGCGCCGCGTCCACCAGCCGGCGCCGCTGGTCCTCGTCGGCGAGCGCGCCGGTCGGATTGTGGAAGTCGGCGACGACATAGGCGAGCCGGGGCGCGGCCTCGCGCAGGACTTGGCGCCAGCGGTCCATGTCCCAGCCGGTCAGCCCCTCGGCCATCGCGACGGGGATCAGCCGCGCACCTGCCTCGCGCATCAACTGGAGGATGTTGGCGTACGACGGCGACTCGACGGCGATGCGCTCGCCGCGGCCCGCGAAGAGGTGGCAGATCGCGTCGATGGCACCCATGGCCCCGGTCGTCACCATGATCTGCTCGGGCATGGTGGCGATCCCGCGCGCGGTGTAGCGCTCGGCGATCATCGCGCGCAGGGCGGGCAGCCCGGCCGGGTAGTCGCCGTGCGTGTGGGCGTACGGCGGCAGCTCCTCCAGCGCGCCCTGCACGGCCCGGGTGAGCCAGGGTTCGGGGGCCGGGAGAGCCGCGCAGCCCAGGTCGATCATCGAGCCGAGCGCCTCGGGCGGCAGGGGCTCGAGTCCGCGCGCCGGCAGCGGGTTGCCCGCCGGGACCGCCGTCCAGCTGCCCGCGCCGCGCCGGGACTCCAGGAAGCCCTCGGTGCGCAGCGCCTCGTACGCGGCGGCGACGGTGGTGCGGCTGACGGAGAGGGCGAGGGCCAGTTCCCGTTCGGCGGGCAGTCGGGCGGCCACCGGGACGCGCCCTTCGAGCACCAGGAGCCGGATGCCGTCGGCCAGGGCACGATAGGCGGGCGGGCGCCGCGTGCCGGGACCGGCGGGGCGCTCCTGCTGGGAGGTGAGCAGCCGGGCGAGCTGCGCGGCCCCCACCGCCGAGGTCCACTGCGCCATGACGATCAGTCCACCTTCCCCGAATTGGCCATGGATGGCATTCCATCCCAAGCCACAGAGTGTCACGGGTCAGGCCACCGCCACCACCCAGGGGGGTATGTCGTGTCCACCACCGGGTCCACAACAGGATCCACGGGCCGGTCCACAGCCGGATCCACCGCTCGTTCCATCACCGCAACCACCACCCCATCCACCACCGGCCGCATCGGGCGACGACTGATCCAGCTGTACGTCGGACTCGCGCTGTACGGCGCGAGTTCCGCGCTGCTCGTCGAGGCGGGGCTCGGGCTCGAGCCCTGGAACGTGCTGCACCAGGGCCTCGCGGAACTCACCGGGATGACCATCGGCGTCGTGTCGATCATCGTGGGCGCGGCGGTGCTGCTGCTGTGGATCCCGCTGCGCCAGCGGCCCGGCCTCGGGACCGTCTCCAACGTCTTCGTCGTCGGCCTCGCGATGGACGGCACCCTCGCCCTGGTCCCGGACGCGCACGACCTCGCCGTACGGATCCCGCTGCTGGTCGCCGGCATCGTGCTGAACGGCGTGGCGACCGGCCTCTACATCGCGGCGAGCTTCGGGCCGGGCCCGCGTGACGGGCTGATGACCGGGCTGCACCGGCGCACCGGCCGCTCGATCCGGCTGATGCGCACGGTCATCGAGGTGGCGGTCGTGGTCACCGGCTTCGCGCTGGGCGGCACCATCGGTGTCGGCACGCTGCTGTACGCGCTGGCCATCGGTCCGCTGGCCCAGCTATTCCTGAGGGTGTTCGCCCTCCCGACGGCATCGGGCGGCAGCACGGTCGTTGCCGAGCGGACACCGGAGGGGGTCATACTGCGTCCGTGACCACCGTGACACCGCCCATACGCCATCCGTATCTCGACCACCCCGTTCCGATCGCCTTCGCCCACCGGGGCGGGGCCGCCGACGGGCTGGAGAACACCGTGGCGCAGTTCCGGCGCGCGGTCGAGCTGGGCTACCGGTACATCGAGACCGACGTCCACGCCACGGCGGACGGCAGGCTCGTCGCCTTCCACGACACGACGCTGGACCGGGTCACCGACGGGGCGGGCCGCATCGCCGACCTGCCGTGGGAGGACGTACGGCACGCGCGCGTGGGCGGGCGGGAACCCGTGCCGCTGTTCGAGGAGCTGCTGGAGATCTTCCCCGAGGTCCGCTGGAACGTGGACCTCAAGGCGGAGCCTGCCCTGCGGCCCTTCCTGGAGCTGATCGAGCGCACGGACGCCTGGGACCGGGTCTGCGTGGGGTCCTTCTCCGAGGCACGGGTGCTGCGGGCACAGCGGCTGGCCGGGCCGCGCCTGGCCACCTCCTTCGGCACGCGCGGGGTGCTGAGCCTGCGGCTGCGCTCCTGGGGGCTGCCGGCCGCGGTGCGCCGGTCCGCCGTCGCCGCGCAGGTGCCCGAGGCCCAGTCGGGGGTCCCGGTGGTCGACGAGCGCTTCGTCCGCGCCGCCCACGCGCTCGGGCTCCAGGTGCATGTGTGGACGATCAACGAGCCGGAGCGGATGCACCGGCTCCTGGACCTGGGCGTCGATGGCATCATGACCGATCACATCGACACGTTGCGCAAGGTCATGGAGGACCGCGGCGTCTGGGTCTGAGCACCCGGAGCGGCCGGGCCCCGCCTTCGCACGGCACTCAGGCGGGGAAGCGAGGGCACGGGTGGGCACCGACACCCTGCGGGCAGGGACGGCCGACGAGGCCGCCGCACTACGGCGCGAACAGCGCGGCTGGTACTTCTACGACTGGGCGTGCTCGGTCTACTCGACGAGCGTCCTGACCGTGTTCCTCGGCCCGTATCTGACCGCGGTCGCCGAGCACGCGGCGGACGCCGACGGCTTTGTCCACCCGCTGGGCGTCCCGGTCCGGGCGGGGTCCTTCTTCGCGTACTCCGTGTCCCTGTCCGTGATCCTCGCGGTCGTGGTGATGCCCCTGGTGGGGGGCGTGGCCGACCGTACGGGCCGCAAGAAGCCGCTGCTCGCGGCCGCGGCCTACACCGGGGCGGCGGCCACGACGGGCATGTTCTTCCTGGACGGCGACCGGTATCTGCTCGGCGGGGTGCTCCTCGTCGTGGCCAACGCGGCGCAGTCCGTGGCGATGATGCTCTACAACTCCTACCTGCCGCAGATCGCCCCGCCCGAGCAACGCGATGCGGTCTCCTCCCGGGGCTGGGCCTTCGGCTACGCGGCGGGCTCGCTCGTCCTCGTCGCCAACCTGGTCCTGTACTCGGCGCACGACTCCTTCGGGCTGTCGGAGGCGGCGGCCGTCCGCGTCTGTCTGGCCTCGGCCGGACTGTGGTGGGGCGCCTTCACGCTCGTACCGCTGCGCAGGCTGCGCGACCGGCACGCGCGCGTGGAGCGCGCCGTCGCGCCCGGGCTCCGGCAGCTCGCGGCGACCGTCCGGGACATGCGCCGGCACCCGCTGACGCTCTCCTTCCTCCTGGCCTATCTCATCTACAACGACGGCATCCAGACGGTGATCTCCCAGGCGTCGGTCTACGGCTCCGAGGAGCTGGGACTCGGGCAGTCGACGCTCATCGGCGCGGTGCTGCTGGTGCAGGTGCTGGCCGTGGCGGGAGCGCTCGCGATGGGGCGGCTGGCGCGGACGTACGGCGCGAAGCGGACGATCCTCGGTTCGTTGGTCGCCTGGACGGCGACTCTGGGTGCCGGCTACTTCCTGCCCGCCGGGGCGCCGGTGTGGTTCTTCGTGCTGGCCTCCGGGATCGGGCTGGTCCTCGGCGGCAGCCAGGCGCTGTCCCGGTCGCTGTTCTCCCACCTGGTGCCGCCGGGCAAGGAGGCCGAGTACTTCTCCGCGTACGAGATGAGCGACCGCGGGATGAGCTGGCTCGGCCCGCTGCTGTTCGGCGTGACCTACCAGCTGACCGGAAGCTATCGCTCCGCGATCATCTCCCTGGTGGCCTTCTTCGTCATCGGCTTCGCCCTGCTCGCGAGGGTTCCGGTGCGGCGGGCGATCGGCGACGCGGGGAACCCGGTACCGGACAGGATTTAGCGTTCGGCACCAAAGGGCGGTAGTGTACGCGTTTGGCCTGCCAGGCGTACCGTTACTGCGCGTCAAAGATGCCGAAACGCTGGGTGACATCTGCTAGCAGATGTGACAAACCGGGCGCTGGTGGGTACAACAAGGGGCGGCTACGACGGCGACGCATGACCCGGAACGGGACCCGGAACGGGAATCTTTACCGCCGACCGGACGTTGACCGGATGACGACGACAGCGACACCTGTCCTGTGGGCGACAAGCCCGGGAGGCACGATTCATGAGTGAGCGAGCTCTTCGCGGTACGCGCCTCGTGGTGACCAGCTACGAGACGGACCGCGGCATCGACCTGGCTCCGCGCCAGGCCGTGGAGTACGCATGTGAGAAGGGGCACCGCTTCGAGATGCCCTTCTCCGTCGAGGCGGAGATTCCGCCGGAGTGGGAGTGCAAGGTCTGCGGGGCCCAGGCACTTCTCGTCGACGGCGACGGCCCTGAGGAGAAGAAGGCCAAGCCTGCGCGTACCCACTGGGACATGCTGATGGAGCGGCGCACCCGTGAGGAGCTCGAAGAGGTCCTCGAGGAGCGCCTGGCGGTTCTGCGCTCGGGAGCGATGAACATCGCGGTTCATCCCCGGGACAGCCGCAAGTCCGCGTAGTCCCTGCGGGGCTTCGCCGGAGACACAGCGCACGTGAACTGACCGCGGGCGCCGTACGTCACCTGACGTACGGCGCCCGCGGTCTTGTGCTGGGCTGTGAACGCTTGGGCCGGGATGTGAACGAGGGTGTGCTCAGCGGGTCAGCGGCGGGCGCTGCTCTGTCGGCGCGTCCCCCGGCTCGGGCCCGTCGTTCCTGATGACCTCGCCCTGGACCACCTTGCCGTCCGGGCGGTGGATGCGGACCTGCTGGAAGGCGTCGCCCAGGGTGCCCGGTGCGGCGCGGCGGAGAGTCTTGTCGAAGGCGCGCTCCGCGGAGCGGCTCACGGCCTTCTGGACCGGCGGGAGCAGCAGGAGCAGGCCGGCCGCGTCGGAGATCAGGCCGGGGATGATCAGCAGCAGGCCGCCGAGCATCATCAGTCCGTTGCCGCCGCCCCGGGACGGGGAGCCGCCGCGCTGGAGCGCCTCGTTGAGGTTCTGGAAGGCCCGGCGGCCCGCACGCTTGATGACCACCGAACCGGCCGCGAAGCCCGCCACCAGCAGCAGGAACACGGTCAGACCGCCCGCCGCGTCCGCGACCTGGGTCAGCAGCCAGATCTCCAGCACCAGCCACGCGGCGACGCCCAGCGGCAGATATCTGCGCAGCCGGGAGCGCCGGGGCCGGGCGGTGGTCGGAGCGGTGGGTGCGCCAGTCGTCATGCTCCCAGTGTGCCTGGGCGCGGCTCAGCGCGGGATAAGGGGCCCCTGCCCCGGGGCCCCGCCCGGCCTCAGCTCTGCTTGCCCTTGCCGGTGATCCGGTTGACGCGGTCCCGCACGCCCCAGGCGGTGACCCGCCACAGCGCCTCGACGAGGATGTCCTTGCTCATCTTGGAGTCGCCGAGTTCGCGCTCGACGAAGGTGATGGGGACCTCGACGACGTGGTAGCCGGCCTTGACCGCGCGGCGGGCCAGGTCGACCTGGAAGCAGTAGCCCTGCGAGGCGACCTCGTCCAGGCCCAGGCCCTCCAGCGTCTCGCTGCGGAAGGCCCGGTAGCCACCGGTGATGTCGCGCAGCGGCAGATCGAGGGCGACTCGGGAGTAGAGGCTGCCGCCGCGGGAGATGAACTCGCGGGACTTGGGCCAGTTCACCACCCGGCCGCCGGGCACCCAGCGGGAGCCGAGGACCAGGTCGGCCCCCTTGAGCGCGGTCAGCAGGCGGGGCAGTTCCTCGGGCTGGTGGGAGCCGTCGGCGTCCATCTCGACCAGCACGCCGTAGCCCCGCTCCAGGCCCCAGCGGAAGCCCGCGAGGTAGGCGGCACCCAGGCCCTCCTTGCCCTTGCGGTGCAGCACCTGGACCTGCTCGTCCGCGACGGCCAGCTCGTCGGCGAGTTTGCCCGTGCCGTCCGGGCTGTTGTCGTCCGCCACCAGGACATGTGCCTCGGGGACGGCCCGGCGCACCCGGCCGACGATGGTCTTGATGTTCTCCGCCTCGTTGTAGGTCGGGATGATCACCAAGGCCGTGCCGAGCGGGCCGAACTGCCTCTCCTGGGCCTGGGCCTCGCGGGCCCCGTCGCCGTCGTTCACTGCTGCCCCTTTGCCCCTTCACATGTCGTACGCAGGGATCCACCATAGTGGCCGCGGCCTGCGATGACGCCTCGGCACGTTCCAACACTGGTGTCGATTCCGCAAGAGCGGGGTAAGAACGTACATTTCGGCACCGCGCAAGCGGCGGATGGGGGCCCGGCGCCCTTCGGGCCGACCCGGGACCCGCTGGCTGTGGGTCGACCGAAGCCGTTGTCTACTGAGCGCCCGGGCCCCACCCGGGTCACACCTGGCCGACCGGCGGCAACGTTCCCCCGTCGGCGCGGGCGCTGAGCCTGGCTCCCAGTGACGGTGCCCCGGTGCGGCACACCGTCCCTGACCCAGCGGCGCTGCGACGAGTTGCGTGAACGCTTCCCGGTCGGGCGTCCGGTGGTGGACTCGGACGAACCTACCGGCCTCCCGCCGCCGACTGTCAACAGCCCCCTGACCTGCGCGGACGCGAGCCCTTGGGTGAGGAGCGCGGAGGATGCGCAGGTCGGGAGACGGGGCGGCGGAGGAGGGCCGGCGCCGCGCCACCCCGGCAGATCACTCGCCCGGCCGTACGAACACCGTCCGTCCGCCGACCACCGTGCGCAGGCAGACCGGCAGGTCACGCCCGGGGGTCAGGTCGGGCAGGCCGGGGGTGCCCGAACGGGGGTCGGTCGACCAGCGCGCGACGCGGTCGTCGGGGGCCTGGACGACGAGTTCGTCGGTGCGCCAGACCGCGTAGTCGGCGGGCGCTCCCGGCACCAGGACACCCGCGTCGTCCCGGCCGATGGCCCGCCAGCCGCCCCGCGTGTGCGCGGTGAACGCGGCGCGTACCGACACCCGGTGCTCGGGAGTGTGGTGGAAGGCGGCGGCACGGACCGTGCCCCAGGGGTCGAGCGGGGTGACCGGGCTGTCCGAGCCGAACGCGAGGGGTACGCCGGCGCGCAGCAGGGCCGCGAAGGGATTGAGGGTGCGGGCCCGTTCGACGCCGAGGCGCTGGGCGTACATGCCGTCCTCGCCGCCCCAGAGTGCGTCGAAGGCGGGCTGCACGGAGGCGATCAGGCCCAGCTCGGCGAAGGCGGCGACGGCCTCGGGAGTGAGCATCTCGGCGTGCTCGACCCGGTGCCGGGCGGCGCGCACGCGCGCGAGGCCGACCTTCTCGGCGGCGGCGCGCACGCCCTCCACGACGGCGGCCACGGCGGCGTCGCCGATGGCGTGGAAGCCCGCCTGGAGGCCCGCCTCGGTGCAGGCGGCGACATGGGCGGCGACTGCGTCGGCGTCCAGGTAGGCGGTGCCGGTGTGGTCGGCGTCGGCGTAGGACTGGTGCAGGCAGGCGGTGTGCGAGCCGAGGGCGCCGTCCACGAAGAGGTCGCCGGCGGCTCCGATCGCGCCCAGTTCGCGCGCCTTCTCGACATCCTGCTCGGCCCAGTAGCCGATCACGCGGGGACCGGGCAGCTCGGCGGCGAGCCGCAGCAGGTCCGTGAAGTCGTCCTCGGAGGAGATCTGCGGGCCACCGCACTCGTGCACCGAGCCGATCCCGAGGGAGGCGGCGCGGGCCAGGGCGGTGCGCTGGGCCTCGGCGCGCTGGACGGGGGTGACGGCCCCGTAGGCGGCTTCCCGCACGGCGTGGTGGTCACCGGCGGTCAGCGGGCCGTCCACCGGGCCGAGACCGGGCACCAGGTCGAGCAGGGCGGAGGTGACGACCGCCGAGTGGACGTCGATGCGGGACAGGTACAGGGGGCGGCCGCCGGTGGCCTCGTCGAGTTCCGTGCGGGTCGGCGGGCGGCCACCGGGCCAGCGGGCGGCGTCCCAGCCGTGGCCCAGCAGGACCCGGTCGTCGGGGCGGGCCGCGGCGAACTCGCGGACGAGGGCCAGGGCCGCCTCCAGGGACGGCGCGTCGGACAGGTCGAGACCGGTCAGGGCGAGGCCCGTGGCGGTGGTGTGCACATGCGCGTCGGTGAAGGCCGGGGTGACCAGGGCGCCGTCGAGGTCGATCACCTCGTCCACGCCGTCGGCGAAGGCGTCCGCGGCGCCCTCGGAGCCGACCCAGGCGACCTGGCCGCGCTCCACCACCATCGCGGTGGCGAAGGGGTCGGCGGGGCTGTGGACCTCTCCGCGGCGCAGGAGGACGGTCTGGTGGTCGGCGGACTGCTCACTCATGCCCGACAGTCTCTCGCGTACGCGGGGAACACCGGGCACCGGGGCGCCCGCGATCCGGATCCTCGGCGCACGATTCGTGCGGCGGGGACGGTGCGCGCCGCCACGCCGGAACGATGAGACTCCCCCGGCCGGGAAGGAAGTGCGAACCGCCCACCGGCAACCGTGCGCTCCGCCAGGCCCGGACGTTACGACTCCCCCAGCCGGGAAATGCGAACCGCCCACCGGGGACGGTGCACATCACCAAGCCCGGACGGTGACACTCCCCCGGCCGGGAGTGCGAACGGCCCACCAGGAACCGTGCACGTCACCAAGCCCGGACGATACGACTCCCCCAGCCGGGAGGTGCGACTCGACCGGCCGAGCGGTGTGACTCGTCCGGTCAAGAGATAGGACCGCGGCCCCGGCGTGTCAGATCTTCGGGGGACGCGCCTCGTACGGCGTGGACAGCACGACCGTGGTCCGGGTGGAGACCCCGGCCAGGGAACGCAGCCGGGCCAGCAGTTCCTCCAGCTCGTGCGGGGTGGCCACCCGCACCTTGAGGATGTAGTTCTCGTCGCCCGCGACGCTGTGGCAGGCCTCGATCTCGGGGACGCCGGCGAGGCGGTCCGCGATGTCGTCGGGGGCGCTGGGGTCGAACGGTTTCACCGAGATGAAGGCGGTGAGCGGCAGCCCGACGGCCTCCGAGTCCACCACCGCGGCATAGCCGCGGATGACGCCACGCTGTTCGAGCCGGCGCACCCGCTGGTGCACGGCCGACGTCGACAGGCCCGTGGCCTTGCCCAGGTCTGTGTAGCTCATCCGCCCGTCCTTGACGAGCAGCTGCACGATTTGACGGTCCAGCTCCTCCATGGCGCCAAAACCTACAGTGCGCTTGATCTCCTCGGATACCTCAGCAACGCAGGTCATACCCGGTTTGTGATGTGGCCGAGAACCGTCCCTGAGCCGTCCGGGGGACGCGAGGGCGGGCACCTGCGCACGGCATGTGACGAACGCCACAGCTCTTGGGCGGCCTCCGTGATGCTCTCGTGATTACCGCGGAGACGGGACGGGAAGTGCTTGCTGTGGTCGAGGCCGCAGTGCCTGACCGGCCCAGTCTTAGGGGGAGAATCCCATGCAGAGTGTCAAGCGCCCTGGTCGTTCCGTGTCCAAGCGCCAGCAGCCGCTCGTCGAGCCCGCGCCGGAGGGCGTCGAACCCGACGTCGACGAGCTGGACCTCGACGCCGACGACGCCTACGACACCTTCGAGATGTACCGGGTGATCTGCCCGGACTGCGCGCAGCCCATCGCCCTGCTGGCGGACGAGGAGTCCCTGCCGGAGCACGCGCTGTGCGCCTCGCCGTGGAACCCGTTCGGGCTCACGGTCTGCCCGGGCACGGGCCGTGCGGCGGCCGAGGCCCGCCCCGCCGACGAGTCCTTCGCCCCGCAGGAGCAGGACACCGCCCTGCTGCTCACGCTCCCCCAGGGTCTGAACTGGCGGACGCAGCCCTTCTCCCACGTCGGCGGCCCGGGCTCGCGCCCGATGCGCGTACCGACGATGCGCCGCCAGGCCGCCTGAGTCCCTCGCGGACCGGCCCGGCTCAGTCCCAGTAGCTGCCCTGCACCATGGCGCGCAGACTGCCGTGGTGCAGGATCAGTGTGTCCGGTCGCGCCGGGACGGCGACCTCTCCGAAGTAGGCCTGGCGGTAGGCGACGCGCAGCATGACGATCGCGTGCCGCAGGGCGGCGTAGAGGGTGTAGAAGTCCATGTCCCGGGGGGTGTGGCCGGTCAGCCGCGCGTAGCGGGCCTCGACGCGGTCGCGGCGCAGGAGGTCCGGCAGTCCGCGCTGCCCGGAGGCGACCGTGAGGTCGTGGAAGAAGCGGTGCAGGTAGACGGTCCAGCCGAGGTCGACCTCGCGCGGGGCCGGGGCCGCCATCTCCCAGTCGAGGACGGCGACGGGGTCGAAGCCGTCGTAGACGACGTTGCCGATCCGCGCGTCGCCCCAGGTGAGGACGGGTTCGCCGGGCTCGCGCGGCCACAGCTCCTCCAGCCGGTCGAAGGCGGCCTCGATGAGCGGTGAGCGGGCGAGTCCGTCGATCACCCAGTGGTAGTAGGCCCGTTGGTTGGTGACGTGCCGGCGCAGGGCGTCCCCGTCGCCGGGCAGGTTCAGGAAATCGGCTTCTCCGACCGGGACCTGGTCGTGCAGCCGGGCGAGCAGCCCCACCGTCGCCGCCTCCAGGTGCTCGCGCTCGGCATCGCTCGCCGCGTGCAGCCAACTGCCCTCGTACGTGTACGGCATGACGTCCGGGGGCACGCGCCCGGCCACCCGTTCCATGACGAAGAACGGCGCTCCGAGCGGGCCCGGGTCCTCCTCCAGCCACAGCACGCGGGGTACCGGAACGTCGGTGCGCTCGGCGACGAGCCGCAGGGTGCGGTACTGGCGGGCCATGTCGTACTCGGGGAACACGGTGTACGCCGCCGGGTCCGCCGCCAGCCGCAACGCGCAGGAACGCACCGGTGGCCGGGGATGCTCGATGTCGAACAGCAGGGTCTCGCTGGACATGCCGTTGGAGGCCGGCACGGTGACGCCGACGGCCTTGGCGCCGGGCAGCCGGGTGCCGAGCCACGCCGTGAGGCGCCGGGCGAGTTCCTCGGGGTCGCGGGTGCTGGTGCGCGGACGGGGTGCCGTGGCCATCTCGTCCTCCTCAGGGCGCGACCGAGTCGAATCCGGTGAAGCCGCTCGGGTCGTGGCGGCCGAACGAGCCGTGCTCGAAGATGCCGTACCCGGTCCGGCCGTCGAGCCGGAAGCGGGCGGAGTGGTCGGTGACGCCGTAGTCGGCGAGGGGGTGCGGCGCCGCCATGTCGTAGGTGCGGCGGTCGACCCAGCCGCGCCCCTGCCAGGTCCCGTGCTGCCAGTCGTCGGCCGGCGGATAGCCCGCGCCGACGGCGAGCGGTGAGGAGGCCAGGACGTCCACCTCCAGTTCCGAGGGCTTGCGCGGGTCGCCTAGGTGGATGACGGCGCGCTCGGGGTGGCGGGTGCCGGAGCGGTAGGTGATCTCGGCCCGGGGCCAGCCGAGCTGGCGGTCGCGATGGCCGGGTCGGACCAGGGTGGCGTCGTTCAGGGAGCGGTAGCCGTCGGCGTCCTCCTGGACGATGACCATCAGGAAGCGGTCCTCGAAGCGGACCGGGCACCAGATCCAGTGGAAGCCCTCGGGCGGGTGGTCCACGGCGAGCCGGCCACCGTCCTCGCCGGGCACCGGCCGCACCCCCCAGCTGCGGTCCCGGGTGCCGGTCCAGTCCGCCGCGGAGACCCGGAACTCCGCTCCCCCGGCCCGGATCACCCCTTCCGCCGTGCCCGCCTGCACGAACCGGCGCCCCTCCAGGGTGAGCCGGTCGCCGCGGCGCTGGAGGTGGTGCGGCTCCCACAGGGCGGGGAAGGCGGCGGTCCAGGTCAGGTCGTACGACAGCTCGTCCTCGCAGACCAGGCGCAGGCGCCCGAGCGGCTCCTGGACCTCGATGCGCAGCGGGCCCACGGCGAGCCGCATCCGGTCCTCGCCGAGGGCGTCCGAGGCGCGGACGGCGTGCAGGGTGTTGCCGGTGCGCAGGGTGGCATAGGCGTCGATCACGCCCAGGTTGGGGTAGACGCCGAGGCCGAGGATGAGCAGGGCGCGGCCGGCGTGGTCGAAGACGTGGAAGATGCAGCGGTCGTAGGCGTTCCGGTCGCCGGTCGCCACGTGCTTCATGGACAGCGGGACCTGGTGGACGGGGTACTCGTCGAGCGGTACGGGACGGTCGTCGGCCATGGACATCCCCCTGGAGACGGTCAGCTGACGGTACGTCAGACGACCGCAGGAGACCAGAGGGGGAACGGGACGTCCGTGAACTCACGCGCGATTCCGCCGGGCGGTGACCTGCGCGGGCGGCACCGCGTTGACCTGGCATGACCCCCACGTACACGGCCACCGGGCGTCAGCGCCGGATCTTCGTCCCCCGGCCCGCGGAATCGGTTCCGCCGCCGCAGCCGCAGGACCCGCCGATCTACCGCGAGCTGATGCGCGCCTGGGCCGACCGGGGCCGCACCCTGCCGGGCCGCCACGATCCGGAGTGGATCAGACTGACGGCCCCGACGGTCCGCAGGGGGCAGTTCAGCGACCCTCCGGTCCCGCCACGTGACGGGCGATGACCATCCGCTGGATCTGGTTGGTGCCCTCGACGATCTGGAGCACCTTGGCCTCGCGCATGTAGCGCTCGGCCGGGAAGTCGGCGGTGTAGCCGTAGCCGCCGAGGATCTGCACGGCGTCGGTGGTGACCCGCATGGCCGTGTCGGTGCAGTGCAGCTTGGCCATGGCGGCCTGCTTGGCGAACGGCCTGCCGGCGTCGCGCAGCCGGGCGGCCGCGAGGTAGAGGGCACGGCCGGCCTCGATCTGGGTGGCCATGTCGGCGATCATGAAGCGCAGGCCCTGGAAGTCGGCGATCGGGCGGCCGAACTGCCGACGCTGGGCGGCGTAGCCGACCGCCTCGTCCAGCGCCGCCTGGGCCACGCCTATGGCGCAGGCCGCGATGCCGAGCCGGCCGGAGTCGAGGGCCGACAGGGCGATGGAGAAGCCCTGGCCCTCCTCGCCGATGCGGCGGTCGTCGCCGACGCGGACGCCGTCGAGATGCACCTGGGCGGTGGGGCTGCCCTTCATGCCCATCTTCTTCTCGGGCGCGGCGGCGCTCAGCCCCTCGGCGTCGCCGGGCACCAGGAAGGCGGTGATCCCGCGCGGGCCCTCCTCGCCGGTGCGGGCCATCACGGTGTAGAAGTCGGCGATGCCGCCGTGGGTGATCCAGGCCTTGGTGCCGGTGAGCACCCACCCGTCGCCGTCCCGGACGGCCTTGGTGCGCAGGGATGCGGCGTCCGAGCCGGAGGACGGCTCGGAGAGGCAGTAGGCGCCGAGCAGGCCGCCGCCGAGCATCGCGGGCAGGTGCTCGACCTGCTGCTGCTTGGTGCCGTAGGTGGCGAGGCCGTAGGAGGCGAGCGTGTGCACGCTGACGCCGAGGCCGACGGTGAGGCGGGCCTGGGCCAGCTCTTCCAGGACCTGGAGGTAGACCTCGTAGGGCTGGTCGCCGCCGCCGTACTCGGTGTCGTACGGCAGGCCCAGCAGGCCTGATTCCGAGAGCAGGGTGAAGACCTCGCGCGGGAAGCGTCCGGCGTCCTCCTCCTCGGCCGCCTTCGGCGCGATCTCGCGCTGCGCGATCTCCCGGACGAGCGCGAGCAGGTCCCGCGCCTCCTCCGTGGGCAGTTGACGCTCCACCGGCTGCGGGTCGCGGTCGGACATGGCGTCGGTCTCCTCCCTGTTCGGGCACATCAGCGGATGTGCGCCTTGGGTGGGGCGGCTCCGCCTGATCGTTCCGGTTCGCCGAGGGCGCCTGCTCCCGGGTCTCGGAAGCGGCTGACCAGCGGCTCTGTGCCGTGAGTATGCCCGATCGGCGACCTCCCGTCACCAGTTAACGACCGCTTACTTCAAGAATCCAGCCGGAACCCCGGACCGCTCGGATATTGGTCCGAACCATTGACCTACTGGTCTAGTCCTCCTACTGTGCAAGACCGACGCTTTACCGCGTTCATGCCAATCGGCGCGCATTCCCCTCTCCCCCAGGAGGAGCCACCCGATGCAGACTCCCCACGGCCGCCGCCCCCGGTTCCGGGCGCTGGTCGCCGCCGCGTGTTCGGCCGCCCTCGGCGCCGGACTGCTGGCCGGCGCGGGCACCGCCACGGCGGCCGCCCCCTCGGCCCCGCACATCCGGGCCGGCTCGAAAGTCGTCGGCTACTTCACGGAATGGGGCACCTACGACCGCAAGTACTACGTCAAGAACATCCAGACCTCGGGCTCCGCGGCGAAGCTCACCCACATCAACTACGCCTTCGGCAACGTCACCGGCGGCAAGTGCGCGATGGGCGACTCCTACGCCGCCACCGACCGCGCCTACACCGCCGCCGAGTCGGTGGACGGCGTCGCCGACACCTGGGACCAGCCGCTGCGCGGCAACTTCAACCAGCTGCGGAAGCTGAAGAAGAAGCACCCGAACCTGAAGGTCCTGTGGTCCTTCGGCGGCTGGACCTGGTCCGGCGGCTTCGGCGAGGCCGCGAGGAACCCGGCCGCCTTCGCCCAGTCCTGCTACGACCTGGTGAAGAACCCCAAGTGGGCGGGCGTCTTCGACGGCATCGACATCGACTGGGAGTACCCGAACGCCTGCGGCAACACCTGCGACACCAGCGGCCGGGAGGCGTTCAGGAAGGTCATGGCCGCGCTGCGCTCGAAGTTCGGCTCGGGCAGCCTGGTGACCGCGGCCATCACCGCGGACGCCTCCAGCGGCGGCAAGATCGACGCGGCGGACTACGCGGGCGCGGCCCAGTACGTCAACTGGTACAACCCGATGACGTACGACTACTTCGGCGCCTGGGACTCCACCGGCCCCACGGCCCCGCACTCCCCGCTGCACTCCTACTCGGGCATCCCGAAGGCGAACTTCTCCACCTCGGCGACCATCGCCAAGCTCAAGGGCCTCGGCATCCCCGCGTCCAAGCTGCTGCTCGGCATCGGCTTCTACGGACGCGGCTGGACCGGAGTCACCCAGGCGGCACCGGGCGGCACGGCCACCGGTCCGGCGGCGGGGACGTACGAGCAGGGCATCGACGACTACAAGGTGCTCAAGACCAAGTGCCCGGCGACCGGCACCGTGGGCGGCACCGCCTACGCCAAGTGCGGCACCAACTGGTGGAGCTACGACACCCCGGGGACCATCGCCACGAAGATGACGTACAAGAACCAGCAGGGCCTCGGCGGCACCTTCTTCTGGGAGCTGAGCGGCGACACGGCGAACGGTGAGCTGATCAAGGCCATCAACTAGGAGGGGCCCCCGGGGCAGGCCCTGGCCCCGGCACAGGGGGACGAGGAGCGGGGGACCACGAGCCTCCGCTCCTCGCCGTCATCCGTCCCGACGGGCCGGCGGCGGGGCCGGGTAGGAGGGGTCCAGCTCCTCGATGGCGCGCAGGGCCCCGCCCAGCGTCTTGACCAGCAGCTCGCGCATGGTGTCGCGGGAGAGTCCGGGGCGGTCGATCCAGTCGAGCGTGGCCCCCTCGACGCTGCACACCCAGGAGAACAGCCCCATGCGGGCCAGCGGGGCGATGTCGCGGCGGCCGTAGGCGCCTTCGGCGATGGTGGCGACGATGGCCTCCCGGACCCCGTCGCGGATGGCGTGCACCTCGGTGTCGAAGCCGACGCCGCCGCTGACGACGGTGCGGTAGGCGGCCTGATGGTGCTCGGCGAAGCGCAGATAGCTGTCGATGGTGCGGTGGACCCGGTCCACGGCGGGCAGTTCGAGGCCGCTCGCGGCGAAGGTGACCAGATCGGCGACGGAGTCCTGGATGATCGCCAGGTAGTAGCCGCGCTTGGACCGGAAGTAGTAGTAGATCAGGCCCTTGGCGACATGCGCCTGCCGGGCGATGTCGTCCATGGAGAGTGCGTCGTAGGACGTGTCCGCGAACAACTTGCGGCCGATGGCGATGAGTTCGGCTCGCCGCGCCGCGGAGCGCTCGGTGCCGCGCGCCCGGAGGGGGGCACCCCCCGCGGGGACGGGGCCGGGAACTTCGGGGAGCATGGCGGCACGTTGCTGACGCATAGTCAATATCGACCCTGGTCTGGGAGGTCGGCAGGACCTCCGCAGTATGTCAGAACATGCCGCGGACGCGACGGGGTCCGGTCAGAGCAGACCGAGCTGCGTCACGAGCATCGCGACCACCACGACGAGCACCCAGCCCATCGCGTGTTCCAGGATCTTCGGGCCGTCTTCGTGCGGTCCGCCGGTGCGCGCGCGGGTGGCGGTGGCCTGGTGTGCGGTCATGGTTTCTCGCAGAGGTCGGACGTACAGAGCGGAATCCCCCCGCCCATTTGTCCACCTTGCCACCCGCGACGGCGTTTGCGGCGGAGACGTTGCTCACATGGTCAGCGCACACCCACCGCGGCGAGTGCCTTGCGCTGGCGCGGGCTCGGGTGGGCCGGGAAGTACAGGTAGCAGACGCCGCCCGTACCGGAGACGACCTTGCCGGAGGCGTTGTACCGCTTGGTCCGCAGCCAGATGTTCTCGAACTCGCGCCGGAGGTAGACCCTGCGCACCGCCGGGTCGCTCGGGGAGGCCGGGTCGTTGGCGATCACGTCGCCGTCCGCCGTGAAGCCGATCACCGTCATGAGATGGCCCGAGGTGCCGTAGCCGGCGCCGGTCAGCTCGGTCTTCAGGAAGGACTGGGACGTTATGGCCGGGATGCCGGCCGCGATCAGGGTCTCCAGGTCGCTGAGCGAGGCGAGCCGGGTGACGACGCCCTGGAGGTCCGAGTACGTGGACGCGTAGGCGGCGTTGAAGGGCCAGTTGCCGCAGCCGCCGTACTGGTAGTCGTAGGTGAAGCGGGCCGCGTGGTCCACCTGCGGGTCGGCGTAGGACGGGTCGACCCAGGACAGCTGCTCGGGGGTGAGCCGGCCGCCCCAGTACTCGATGATCATCTGCGAGGAGGTGGGGCTGCACCAGGCCTCGCCGCCGTTGTCGTACTCCGGGTACTGGCCCTTGTGGATCTCCTGCGAGTAGCGCGGGACGGCCAGTTCCTGGGCGAGGCCGGCGGTGGAGGCGGGCACGGTGAAGCGGTCGGGGATGTCGGAGCCCATGGCGCCGAGCCGCCAGACCGTCGGGGTGAGGTGGGTGCCGGGCCTGCGGTAGAGGGTCAGGCGCAGCCGGTACGAGATCAGGCGCAGGCCGGTGCTCGCGTCGTCGATGGCGAAGGTGTCGGTCCAGATGCTGCTCTTGCCGTCGGTCTGGTCGTCGACCGAGGTCCGCCTGATGTCCTGGTCGCCGGCCGCCCAGCGGCCCATCACGTACCAGGGGGTGTCGGTGCCGTCCGAGTACGTGCCCTGCAGCTCGACCTGGAGCCAGGTGCCGTCGGGGGTGTGCGCGTTCCAGGAGGCGATGGCCTCGGTGGCGGGCACGCCCAGCACGTGGACCGGGGAGGTCCAGGTGGCGTACTCCCAAGTGGCGGTCGTGCCGGTGTGTGGGTCGGTGTAGTCGACACGGCCCACGGGGGCGCCGATCAGTACGCCGGGGCGGGGCCCGGAGACGGCCCGGACGCCCCGGGCGGTGCCGCAGCGCCAGTCGCGGTACGTGGTCCAGGCCTGGTAGTCGATCGGGCGGGTGGGTGCGGGGCCGGTGTCGGCTGCGGCGGGTGCCGCTCCGGTGGCGGCGACCGCTGGGGCCGTTCCACCGGCCACCGCGGCGGCGACGGCTGCGGCGGCGGCGAGGACGGTTCTGCGGGACGGCTGTTGGGCTCTGCTCATGGGCGCAATTACCCCCAGGTGTCCGAGTCGGGGCTGGTCCGGTGCACGGTTGTGCGCCAACTATGGAGCAGGCGGCATGCCCCTGCCAGCACTTCGGCGCATGCGGCGCAACCATTTTTGGTCTACGCCAATGAAGGGGTACGGGACGGCCCCGGCGCGGGCGGGACACCGCGCGCCGGGGCCGTGCTCCGGAGGGGCTGAAGCACCCCTACATGGAGTGGTTGTAGCACCCCTGTATATGGATGGGCCGGATATATGGACGGGCCGGTCAGATCAGGTCCATCGCGGCGACCTCGTCGGGGCGGCCGTAGCTCACCGGGCCCTGGAAGCGGCGGCGGGCGGTGGCGAACCACCACACCGTGGCCACGAGCACGACGACGGCCAGCGCGATCGGCGCGTAGTTGAAGGAGTCGACGGTGATCGGCGAGGCCTGCGGCAGCATGAACAGCACGCTGCTGAGGACGATCCAGATCACCGCGATCCAGCCGATCGGCCTGCCCCAGCGGCCCAGGTGCCAGGGCCCCGGCTGGAACTCGTCGCCGAGCCGCAGCCGCAGGAAGATCGGCACGGCGTAGGCGAGGAAGAGCCCGACCACGTTGACGCTGACGATGGCGGTGAACGCCGTGTGCGACCACCAGCCCGGCACCACCAGGGCGAGCGAGCAGGCCACCGCGAGCCACACGGCCTTCACCGGCGTACGGGTGCGCAGCGAGACCGAGTGCCACCAGCGGGAGCCGGGCATGGCTCCGTCCCGGGAGAAGGCGAAGATCTGCCGGGTGTTGCTGGTGAGGTTGGCGAGGCCGCAGAAGAGCATCGCGCCGATGACGACGAGGAGCATCACCTTGGCGGTGCCGAGTCCGAGGCCGTCGATGAGGATCTGGACGGGCGGGGCGGAGGAACTCGCCACCTTGTCGTAGTCGCCGATGCTGTAGACCAGCGCCAGCATCAGGATGAGACCGGTGATCGCCGAATAGCCGATGGCGCGGGTGATCCCCTTGGGCGCGTTGACCGTCGCCCGGACCGTTTCCTCGGACATGTGGAAGCTGCCGTCGAACCCGGTGAAGGTCCAGCTGGTGACGAGCAGGCCGAGCATGCCGCCGTAAAGGCCGTTCGTGAAGCCGGTGTTGTTCACGAAATGCGTCACGAAGGACGCCGACTGATGATGGTCCGGCATCACGATGAGTGTGCTCACGATCACCACGAGTCCGATCAGCAGCCACCACACGGAAATCCGGTTCAGTACGGCGACGAGTTGCACGGTGTAGGTGTTGGCGAGCCCCTGCAGCACGATGATCAGCGCGGTGATCAGGACCGTCTGGTGTGCGGTCGGCCGGTAGGAGGACCACTGCAGGGCGACGAACGCCTGGATGAACGTGGCGGCCGCGTAGCCGGTGGCGGCGGTGCCGCCGATCTGGCCCACGAAGTTCAGCCAGCCGGTGTACCACGACCAGGCGCCCTTGTGCCGCTTGGCGAGTTTGCCGGCGGAGAAATAGAGCGCGCCGCTCGTCGGATAGGCGGAGGCCACTTCCGCCATGGCCGCTCCGATGAAGAGCACCATGACGGACACGCCGATCCAGCCGAACACGAGAATACGGGGGCCGCCCGCGTTCATTCCGTATCCGAAGGACGAGAAAATGCCCGACAGGATGTTGATGATGGTGAAGGAGATCGCGAAATTGTCGAACGCCTGGAAGCGCCGGGTGAGTTTCCGCGGATAACCCATCGCGTGCAGGGTCGCGTCATCGTCCAGCACGACCGCGTTCTCGTCCCCGCGGGCCTTCGCCCGTGGCGTCGATATCCGTTCCGACACAGATCGGCCTTTCTCTCGGTGGGGGGCAGAGCAGGTGCGGGGTCAGGCGGATCCCGGGACGGGCAGGCCGCAGGCTCGCCGGGCCCGGGAGAGCTGTTCGGCGGGCTCGCCGAAGGCGCTCCAGGGCATGCGCGAGGCGTACGGGCCCATCGCCGTGAAGACCGCCCGGGCCTCGAACTCGCGCTGGCCCATGACCAGTGCGTGCGCGAGGTAGGCCAGGTCGAGCACCGGCGTGAAGCGGTAACCGGCCACCGCGGGCAGCCAGTTGTGGTAGATCGCGAGCGCGGCGGAGCGCCACTGGGGCTGCTCCCAGACGCGATCGGCGAGCAGCTGGGTGGGGTTGTAGCTCTCCACGAGGGCCACCAGCGGCAGCAGCCGGAGGGCGCGGTCGGCGGGCGCCCGCTGGCTGAGGAAGGCGGCCACGTCCCAGGCCGCGTTGACCGAGCCGCCGTGGCGGGTGAAGAAGAACGACAGGAAGCGGTGGTGCCCCTCACGGTTCCAGGGGTCCAGGGACAGGATGTGCGCGAACAGCCGCCAGGGGCCGGGCGGGGCGGTGAGCAGCCCCTGCGGCGCGGGGTCGCGCAGCCGGTGCAGCCGGGCCATGGCCAGCTTGGCGACCCAGGGCGTGGGGTCGTCGGGGGCCAGGGCGGCGGCCCGGTCGCAGGCGGTCAGCGCGATCCGCTCCAGCGCGTCGGCACGCTCGTCCCGCGCGTCGGCCGCCCGCATCGCGCGCTGCACCGCGACCCGGGCCCACATCAGCGTCGACTCGGGCGTCGACTCCTCGGCCAGCCAGCGCTCCACCAGGTCGGTGCCGGCCGCCTCGGAGGCCAGCACCAGGGAGCGGTGGGCCCGCAGGGCGAAGTCCGTGCGCGTTTCGGCGAGCGCGTCTGACGCGTATCGAAATCGTCCGGCGCGCACATCGACGCATACGCTCGCCAGGACACGGTCGTCGGCCGCCGGATGCCATACATAGTGCCCTTCGAATAACTCCGCGGCCATGTCCCCCTGTCCGTCCCCGGTCGGCGCATCACAGTTGCGCAGGAAGCACCTTACTCAGCGGTCGGCACCCCGGGAACGCCGATTTTCACATATCGGTCAGCGGATCGAGAATATTAATCCGTTTGATTGACCGGCGGTCAGCCAGTAGTTCAAAAAGTGACGATTTCCAGACCCGCCGGTCCCACCACTATGGGCCGCTACTAGACTGTTTCCGGAAAACTCCCCCACACCACCGCATCACACCTCAGGAATCGCCATTCACGACCTCGCCGCCCGGCTGCGCGGGCTCCCTCCGTCCCTGGGACCGGTCCGGCTGATCGGCGTCGACGGGCACGCCGGCTCCGGGAAGTCGACCTTCGCCGGGCGGCTGGCCGCCGCCCTGGGCGGGGCCCCGGTGCTGCACCTCGACGACATCGCCAGCCACGAACAGCTCTTCGCCTGGACCGACCGGCTCATGACCCAGGTGATCGAACCCCTCGGCCGCGGCGAGACCGCGCGCTATGCCCCGTACGACTGGACCGCCCGCGCGTTCGACCCACCGCGCCCGCTGCCGCCCGCCCCGGTGGTCGTGATCGAGGGGGTCGGCGCCGGCCGCCGGGCGCTGCGGCCGCATCTGGCGCTGCTGGTGTGGATGGAGCTGCCCCGGGAGCAGTCCTGGGCGCGCGGGCGGCTGCGGGACGGCGACGAGCAGCGGGAGTTCTGGGACGGATGGGTCCGGGCCGAGCACGCGCACTTCGCCACCGACCCCTCGCGCCCCCGCGCCGATCTCCTGGTACGCCAGACACCCGAGGGGTACGAGATGCTGGCGGGGCCACCGACGACGCCTGGACCGGACCAAGAAGTCACCCACCGTGACGGACCGTCGGCAATGTGGTGAACGTGTGAAGACCCTTGCGGGCGAACTTCTTTGAGTGCCCCAACTCTGCTTGACCCGGGGCCCGTACAGGACTTACGTTCTGAATGTGCGGCTTTTGGAGCCGCCCCCCATACGCGAAGCCCCCGGTTGTTCCCCCGTGATCGGGGGCTTCGTTCTGCCCGCGGCGCGTTTCCCTGCCGCCCCGCGCACCGATCCGCTCACCCTCGGTCACCGCCCACGTGTGCGCCCCGTCTGCTCCCACCTCGTCAAACGGCCCGTGCCGCACCCTTCGGGCGCGGTCTTCACACGGGTACGATGCCCTCGGTGCGACCTTCGGGCGGCTGCCTCGCGCACCTGCAACTCCGGTCCGCGGCACGGCGGTTCGACCGCGGCGACCGCCGGGCGCCTGCCCGGTGGTGAACCAACGGGGGCTCGGTCTGTGGGGGACGTGATGGACTTCGGCACGCAGGGCCCCGAGGCCCCGGCCGACCTCGCCTGGCTGCGAGGTGTGGACGCCTACACCATGGGGGCCTATCCGCAGGCCGAGGAGGAGTTCCGCGCCGCGGCCCGGATGGACCCGGGGATGGCGGACGCCTGGCTCGGGCTGCACGCGCTCAGGGTGGACACGACGACCGCGCTGCTGCGGATGTTCCGGCACCGGGACCGCTTCGGAGAACAGCGCGCACGGCACCGCCGGCCCCTCAACTCCTGGTACTGGCTGGGCTGGTGGGTGCAGCCGGTGCTGGAGAGCCCCCGGGATCTGCTGCTGGCTCACGCCTCGCACTGGCTCGACGGCCGGCACGTACCCGAGCTGGACCGGGCGCTGGCCGGGCTGCCGCCCGTGGACACCGACCCCCAGGTCCGCTTTCTGCACGCCTGCCGCTCCTACCTGGTCAAGGACTGGGACCAGCTGGTCCGGCACACCGACCCGCTGCTCGACGACCCCCTGCTCGGAATCGAGGCCGGCCTGTTCGGCGGGATGGCCCGGGTGCGGCTGGAGATGTACGGGCAGGCCGAGCCGCTGCTGGCGGCGGCGCTGATGCGCTGCCGCAGCGAGCAGCCGCAGCGCAAGGAGCTGCGGTACTGGCTGGCGCGGGCGCACGAGGGCACCGGGCGCAGCGCCGCCGCGCTCCCCCTGTACCGGGCCGTGCACCGGGTGGACCCCGCCTTCATGGACACCTCGGCCCGGCTCGCCGCGATCGCCGAGGGAGACGGGTACGACGACCCTGCCGACTTCGCCGCGATCACCCTCACCGGCGCGGGCCAGGACACGGTGGACGGGCCGGACACCCTCGATCCCCTCTTCGGCACCGAGGGCCGCGATCTGCGCCTGCCGGACCCGGATCTGCCGACCGGGCCCCTGCCGTCGGTCCCCGATCCGGGGGTGCGGGTGAAGAGCGGGGTGCCGTCCGTGTCCTCGCCGCTGCCGGCGGGGCCGACGGACCCCGCGTTACTTGAGGAGGCGCTCGCCGAGCTGGAGCGCATGGTGGGGCTGGAACCGGTCAAACGCCAGGTCAAGGCGTTGTCCGCGCAGTTGAACATGGCGCGGCTGCGGGCCGGGCAGGGGCTGCCGGTACAGCCGCCGAAACGGCATTTCGTCTTCTCCGGCCCCTCGGGCACCGGCAAGACCACGGTCGCCCGCATTCTCGGCCGCGTCTTCTACGCCCTCGGTCTGCTGGGCGGCGACCACCTCGTCGAGGCGCAGCGGGCCGACCTGGTCGGGGAGTACCTGGGCCAGACGGCCGTGAAGGCCAATGAGCTGATCGACTCCGCGATCGGCGGGGTGCTGTTCGTCGACGAGGCGTACTCGCTGTCCAACTCCGGGTACGGCAAGGGGGACGCGTACGGGGACGAGGCGCTGCAGGTGCTGCTGAAGCGGGCCGAGGACAACCGCGATCACCTGGTGGTGATCCTCGCCGGCTACCCGGAGGGCATGGACCGCCTCCTCGCCGCCAACCCCGGCCTGTCCTCCCGCTTCACCAGCCGGGTGGACTTCCCCTCCTACCGGCCGCAGGAACTCACCGAGATCGGCAAGGTGCTCGCGGCGGAGAACGGGGACCAGTGGGACGAGGAGGCGCTGGAGGAGCTGCGGTCCATCGCGGGGCACGTGGTCGACCAGGGGTGGATCGACGAGCTGGGCAACGGGCGGTTCCTGCGGACGCTGTACGAGAAGAGCTGCGCGTACCGGGATCTGCGGCTGTCGACGTACCCGGGGACACTGTCCCGCGAGGACCTCGCCACGCTCCGCCTGCCGGACCTGATGCAGGCGTACGGAGAGGTGCTGTCCGGCCGGGGACCGCACGACCCCTCGGCCATGTAGGTACCGCGGACCGGACCCGCGATTGCCTGCGGCTGCGTGGCTACGGCGCCACGCAGCCGGAGTACGGCCCGCGCTCCAGTGGCGCTGAACCGCTAGCTCGCCATCGCTCCCTCCGGTTCTCCGGTTGCTCTTGGTTCGGAGAGTTTTCGGGTCGGTTCGGGGATCACCCGGTGGGCCGGGTCGCGGACCTCGCCGACCAGGAGTTCGAGGACGTCTTCCAGGGCGACCAGGCCGAGGACCCTGCCGCTGGTGTCGGCCACCTGGGCCAGGTGAGTGGCGGCTCGGCGCATGACGGTGAGCGCGTCGTCCAGCGGCAGCTCCGAGCGGAGGGTCGCCATCGGGTGCCAGACCTGCTGGGGCACGGCTCGGTCGGAGTCCTCCAGGTCAAGCACGTCCTTGACGTGGACGTAGCCCATGAAGGCGCCCGCGTCGGCGGCCACCGGGAAGCGGGAGTATCCCGTGCGGGCCGTCAGCTGGACGATCTCCCCCGGGGTGACCGACGGCGGCACCGTGACCAGGGACTCGCGCCGCAGCAGGACGTCCGTCACCGGGCGGGAGCCCAGTTCCAGGGCGTCCTCCAGCCGCTCCTGCTCCTCGGGGTCGAGGAGGCCCGCCTGGCCGGAGTCCTCCAGCAGACGGTTGAGCTGCTCGCTGGTGACCACGGCCTCGACCTCGTCCTTGGGCTCGACCCGGAACAGCCGCAGGATGCCCTGGGCGCAGGCGCCGAGGGCCACCGTGATCGGCTTGCAGAGGCGGGCGAAGTACACCAGTCCGGGGCTGAGCCACAGCGCCGCCTTCTCGGGCGCCGCCATCGCGAGGTTCTTCGGCACCATCTCGCCGACGACCAGGTGGAAGAAGACCACCGCGGCGAGCGCGATCACATAGCCCAGCGGGTGGATCACGCCGTCGGGAAGGTGGACCGCCTCGAACACCGGTTCCAGCAGATGCGCCACCGTCGGCTCGGCCACCGCGCCCAGCGTCAGGGAGCAGACGGTGATCCCGAACTGTGCCGCGGCCATCATCTGCGGCAGCCGCTCCAGGCCGTACAGCACCTGCCGGGCCCGCGCGGTGCCGAGCGGTTCGATCTGGCTGCGGCGGACGGAGACGAGCGCGAACTCGGCGCCGACGAAGAAACCGTTGGCGAGCACGAGCAGCGCGGCGAAGACCAGTTGGAGGACGCTCATCGGGCGGCCTCCGCGACGTTCACGGCCGGGACGGTCCGGACCAGGCGGACCCGTTCGGCGCGGTAGTGGCCGACCTGGCGGACGGACAGCCGCCAGCCGGGCAGTTCGGCCCTGTCGCCGGGGACCGGGATGCGGCCGAGCAGGTCGGCGACCAGGCCGGCGACGGTCTCGTACGGGCCCTCGGGCACGTCGAGGCCTATCCGCTGCAGGATGTCGACGCGGCAGCTGCCGTCCGCATCCCAGGCGGGCCTGCCGTCCTCGGGCGGGGCGGCGGCGAGTTCGGGCATGTCCTGGCGGTCGTGCTCGTCGCGGACCTCGCCGACGAGTTCCTCGACGATGTCCTCCAGCGTGACCACACCCGCCGTGCCGCCGTACTCGTCGACGACGACCGCGATGGGCTGCTCGCTGCGCAGGCGCGCGAGCAGGGGCTGGACCGGCAGGGTCTCGGGGACGAGCAGCGCCTTGCGGGCGATGCGGCTGACCGGGGTGCGCAGCCGTTCGTGCGCATGGACCGCCAGGGCGTCCTTGAGGTGGACCATGCCGACGATCTCGTCGATCTTCTCCCGGTAGACGGGGAAGCGGGACAGGCCGGTGGCGCGCGTGAGGTTGACCACGTCCTCGGCGGTGGCCGAGTCCTGGAGCGCGCTGACCTTCACGCGCGGGGTCATCACGTGCTGCGCGGTGAGGTCGCCGAGGGACAGGGTGCGCACGAACAGGTCGGCCGTGTCCTGCTCCAGGGCGCCGGCCTGCGCGGAGTGCCGGGCCAGGGACACCAGTTCGCCCGGGGTGCGGGCGGAGGCCAGTTCCTCGGCGGGTTCGACGCCGAGCGCGCGCACCAGCCGGTTGGCGACGGTGTTGAGCGCGGCGATCACCGGGCGGAACAGGCGGGAGAAGTGGTACTGCGGTCCGGCGACGAAGCGGGCGACCGGCAGCGGCTTGGAAACGGCCCAGTTCTTGGGCACGAGCTCGCCGATCACCATCTGGACCGCCGAGGCGAGCAGCATGCCGACGACCACGGCGACACCGGAGACGGCGCCCCCGGGGATGCCGATCGCGGTGAAGGGGCCGCGCAGCAGCTCGCCCAGCGCCGGTTCGGCGAGCATGCCCACGACGAGGGAGGTGATGGTGATGCCGAGCTGGGTGCCGGAGAGCTGGAAGGAGAGTTCCTTCAGCGCCTCCACGACCGTACGGGCGCGCTTGTCGCCCTCGGCGGCGGCCTTCTCGGCGTCCGGCCGCTCGACCGTGACCAGGCCGAACTCGGCCGCCACGAAGAAGCCGTTGGCGAGAATCAGCAGAAAGGCCGCTCCGAGGAGCAGCAGGGGGATGGTCACGCTGCCACCGCCTCCCCGTTGCTATGTCGGGTCGGGGCGGCGCAGGTACTACAGGACGATCCGTCCATCGCTGGAGGGAGTCACTCCTCGGGTAGCAGGAACCCCTGGACACCGGGCGGTGCGCAGGGGCGGAGGCGTAGCGAAAAGCGCCTCCGCCACCAGATTAATCAAGACACGGCCCGCGCGGGCAGGTCGGGCGACCCGGAGTCAGCCCTGATCTTGGGCTAGGCGGGCCGCCGAGCGGGCTTCGACGAGCGCCCTGAGGGCGTGCGCGTCGGCGATGGCGCGCTGTTTGGCCAGGCCCGGCTGGATGCCGAGCGCGGGCAGGCTGGTGCCGTCGCTGAGGTCGAGGAACACCCAGGGGTCGCCCGCACGGAGGTTCACCCGGAGGATCTCCGCCCAGGCCAGGCGCCGTTTGCTCGCGATGTTGACCACGGTGACACCGGACTCGTCGGCGACGACCCGCACCCGGGCGAGCTGGGCGAGCACCCAGAAGATCAGCGCCCCGGTGAGGACGAAGCTGAGCCGCTCCCCCGGGCCGAGCTCCAGCAGCAGGGCGATCCCGGAGATGACCACGAAGATCGCCACGCCCGCCGTGAGCAGGATCACCCGGGTGTGGCCGGGCCGGAAGGTGACGGGGAGGTCGGGAAGGTCTGGAAGGTCGGACATCTGGCTGCGGATCCCTTACAGGCGGCAGGCGTGGATGGCCGTCGTGAGAATGGCGCGGGCGCCGATCTCGTACAGGTCGTCCATGATCCGCTGGGCCTCCTTGGCGGGGACCATGGCGCGGACGGCGACCCAGCCCTCGTTGTGCAGCGGGGAGACGGTCGGGGACTCCAGGCCGGGGGTGAGGGCCACGGCCTTCTCCAGCTGCTCGACGCGGCAGTCGTAGTCCATCATCACGTACGTCCGTGCGACCAGGACGCCCTGGAGGCGGCGCAGGAACTGCTGGACCTTGGGCTCGTCCGCGTCGGCGCCCACGCGGCGGACGACGACGGCCTCGGACTTCATGATCGGCTCGCCGAAGACCTCCAGGCCCGCGTTGCGCAGCGAGGTGCCGGTCTCGACGACGTCGGCGATGGCCTCGGCGACGCCCAGCTGGATGGCGGTCTCGACGGCGCCGTCGAGGTGGACGACGGAGGCGTCGATGCCGCTGTCGGCGAGGTACCCCGCGACGATCCCCTCGTAGGAGGTGGCGATGGTCTTGCCCTTGAGGTCCTCGATGCCGTTCGCGGTGCCGGGCTTGGCGGCGAAGCGGAAGGTGGAGCGGGCGAAGCCGAGCGGGAGGATCTCCTCGGCGTCGGCGCCGGAGTCGATCAGCAGGTCGCGGCCGGTGATGCCGATGTCGAGGCGGCCGGAGGAGACGTAGATCGCGATGTCGCGGGGGCGGAGGTAGAAGAACTCGACCTCGTTCTCCGGGTCCACGATCCGCAGCTCTTTGGACTCCCGGCGCTGCTGGTAGCCGGCCTCATGCAACATCTCCGCCGCAGGGCCGGACAGTGAACCCTTGTTGGGGACGGCGATGCGCAGCATGAGGTCGGCTTCCTTTGCGTGAAGGGGGTTTTCTACGGCTGTTACGGCGTGCGGTTCACAGGTGGGCGTAGACGTCGTCCAGGGAGATCCCGCGGGCGACCATCATCACCTGGACGTGGTACAGCAGCTGCGAGATCTCCTCGGCGGCCGCCTCCTTGCCCTCGTACTCGGCGGCCATCCAGACCTCGGCGGCCTCCTCGACGACCTTCTTGCCGATGGCATGGACGCCCTTGCCGACCAGCTCGGCGGTGCGGGAGGTGGCGGGATCGCCGTGGGCGGCCTTGTGCTGGAGCTCGGTGAAGAGCTCCTCGAACGTCTTCTTGGACATGGTGAGCCCCACCCTACGCGGTTCGGGGGACTCCCTAGTGCCAGGGTTCAGATACTGAGCGGAGCGTGGCCGCCGTCGCCACCGCGGCCGTCACGGCCTCGTGCCCCTTGTCCTCGTTGGAGCCCTCGATGCCGGCCCGGTCCAGGGCCTGCTCCTCGGTGTCGCAGGTGAGCACGCCGAAGCCGACGGGGACGCCGGTGTCGACGGCGACCTGGGTGAGGCCCTGGGTGACGCCTTGGCACACGTAGTCGAAGTGGGGGGTGCCGCCCCGGATGACGACACCGAGGGCGACCACGGCGTCGTAGCCGCGGCCCGCGAGGACCTTGGCGGCGACCGGCAGCTCGAACGTGCCGGGGACCCGGATCAGGGTCGGCTCGTCGATGCCCAGTTCGTGCAGGGCGCGCAGGGCGCCGTTCACCAGACCGTCCATCACCTTCTCGTGCCACTGCGCCGCGATGACGGCGACCCTGAGGTCGCTCGCGTTGCGTACGGACAGTTCCGGTGCACCCTTGCCGCTCACGTCTCTCCTAAGTGCTTTCTCTTACTGGTTGCCGCAGGTGGACACGGCTACTGGTTGCCGCAGCCGGCCGCGGACGCGGCCGGGGTGGCTGTCGCGGCCGGCGTCTCCAGCCAGGGCAGGTCGTGCCCCATCCGGTCCCGCTTGGTGCGCAGGTACCGGAGGTTGTGCTCGCCCGCCTGGATGGGCATCGGCTCGCGGCCGGTGACCTTCAGGCCGTGGCGCAGCAGCGCGTCGGTCTTGTCGGGATTGTTGGTCATCAGGCGTACGCCGCGCACGCCGAGGTCGGCGAGGATCTGGGCGCCGGCGCCGTAGTCGCGGGCGTCGGCGGGCAGCCCGAGTTCGAGGTTGGCGTCCAGGGTGTCGCGGCCCTGCTCCTGGAGCTCGTAGGCGCGCAGCTTGGACAGCAGGCCGATGCCGCGTCCCTCGTGCCCGCGCAGGTAGACGACGACTCCCCGGCCCTCGGCCTGGATGCGGGCGAGCGCGGCGTCCAGCTGGGGGCCGCAGTCGCAGCGCAGCGAGCCGAAGACGTCGCCGGTGAGGCATTCGGAGTGGACGCGGACCAGGACGTCCTCGCCGTCGCCGATCTCGCCGTGGACGAGGGCGACGTGCTCGACGCCGTCGACGGTGGACCGGTAGCCGTAGGCGGTGAAGGTGCCGTGCGCGGTGGGCAGGCGGGTCTCGGCCTCGCGGCGGACGGTGGGCTCGCTGCTGCGGCGGTAGGCGATCAGGTCCTCGATGGAGATGATCGTCAGGCCGTGCTTGCGGGCGAACGGGATCAGCTCGGGCAGCCGCAGCATGCGGCCGTCCTCGCCGGCGATCTCCACGATGGCACCGGCCGGGCGCAGGCCCGCGAGCTTGGCGAGGTCGACGGCGGCCTCGGTGTGGCCGTTGCGGACCAGGACGCCGCCTTCCCGGGCGCGCAGCGGGAAGATGTGGCCGGGGCGGACGAAGTCGGTGGGCTCGGCGGTGCCGGTGGCCAGCAGCTGGAGGGTGGTGGCGCGGTCGGAGGCCGAGATGCCGGTGGTCACACCGTGCGCGGCGGAGGCGTCGACGGAGATGGTGAACGCGGTCTTCATCGACTCGGTGTTGTCCGCGACCATCTGCGGCAGCTGGAGCCGGTCGAGTTCGTCACCCTCCATGGGGGCGCAGATCAGGCCCCGGCACTCGCTCATCATGAAGGCGACGATCTCGGGGGTCGCCTTCTCGGCGGCGATGACGAGGTCGCCCTCGTTCTCCCGGTCCTCGTCGTCCACGACCACGATCGGGCGGCCGGCCGCGATGTCGGCGATGGCCTGCTCGACCGGGTCGAGCCGGAGGTCTTCGAAGTCGGTGTCGTACAGAAGCGGTGCCGCGGTCATGCCGGCGCTCCTTCCAGGACGGGCCGCGCGTTCCTGCGGGAGCGCAGCCACCAGTCGCGCATGCCCCACAGGACGAGTGCGCCGTAGATGACGTAGACGAAGCCGGAGAAGGCGTAGCCGTTGGCGAAGTTGAGGGGGACGCCGACGAGGTCGACGAGCAGCCAGGCGAACCAGAACTCGACCATGCCCTTGGCCTGGGCGTACATGGCGACGATGGTGCCGACGAAGATGTAGGCGTCGGGCCAGGGGTCCCAGGACAGCTTCGGGTAGGCGGTGAACAGCAGGGCGACCGCGACCGTGCCGGCCGCCGCGGCGGCGAGCATCGCGGCGCGCTCGGGCCAGGTGGCGAACCGGGGGACGATGTGGCCGTCGGCGGCCTTGCCCCTGCCGCGGTTCCACTGCCAGAAGCCGTAGACCGCGACGGCCATGACGACCGCCTGCTTGCCGGCGCTGCCGGTCAGGTGGCCGTAGAAGGCCGCGAAGAGGATGAGGCCGGAGACGAACTGGACCGGCCAGGTCCACAGGGAGCGGCGCCAGCCGAGGGCGAGGGCGGCCAGGCCGAAGATGTTGCCGATCATGTCCGACCAGAGGATGTGCTGGCCGAACAGCGTGAACGCCTCGGAGTTGAGCGAGTTCACCGGCCGGCCCCCTGACCGGCCGCGAGCAGCCGCTCCACGTACTTGGCGATGACGTCGACCTCGAGGTTGACCGGGTCGCCGGGCTGCTTGTGGCCCAGCGTGGTCAGGGCGAGGGTGGTGGGGATGAGGCTGACGGTGAAGTAGTCGGGGCCCGCTTCGACGACGGTGAGGCTGATGCCGTCGACGGTGATGGAGCCCTTCTCGACGACGTAGCGGGAAAGGTCCGCGGGCAGTGAGATCTTGACGATCTCCCAGTTCTCGGAAGGGGTGCGCGCCAGCACCTCGCCGGTGCCGTCGACGTGGCCCTGCACGATGTGCCCGCCGAGCCGGGCGCCCACGGCGGTGGGGCGTTCGAGGTTGACCCGGGAGCCGACGGCCAGCGCGCCGAGGCTTGAGCGCAGAAGCGTCTCGGCCATGACGTCGGCGGTGAACTCGTCGCCCTCGTGGTCCACGACGGTGAGACAGACCCCGTTCACGGCGATGGAGTCGCCGTGCTGCGCGCCCTCGGTCACGACGGGTCCGCGGAGCCGGAAGCGGGAGGCGTCGCCGAGGTTCTCGACGGCGGTGACTTCACCCAGCTCTTCGACGATTCCGGTGAACACTTCCCGGGTCCTCCTGCCACATTGGGGCACGGACTCCGGGGCCTGTCGATGACGACAGAATGTACGGGAGGACACACCGGTCGCGACGCCGAAAAGGACCCGCCCGGACGGGCGAGCCCAGATACGGCGGCGCGCACAGAACATGCCCGCCCGCCGCGCACTGCCTCCCATCCGGACTTTAACCGTCGGTCCAGGAATTTCACCTGGTCAACCGGCCGCTGGAAGCGACCGGGTCGCGGACTGTAACCGCCGGTTCGGACTTTCACCGACCCCGGAGTGCGCTGCTTCTGGTACAGAGCCAGTGTGCCACGCCCTCCCCTCGCCCATACAGGTGAACGGTGTGGATTGCCTCACAGTGCGCGCATATGGACTTGCGCGGCGTGTCCGCACCAGGTCAACTCCCGGACTACGAACGGGGCTTGAAGTTGGTCCAGACCTATTGACCCTACTGGTCTAGTCCTTTTAGGGTGCGGGCGGACCCGGCGGCGGTGACGACGGCCCTTGCCCGCCGCCGGGCCCCCACTACTCCGGCACAACCCCTGCACATCACCCACGCCGGGGCATGTCACATTTCCGGGGCCCGCGCGGTCACACCTGTGAAGGGCGCTCCGAACCAGGGGGCGCCGGGTGTACCGGAGGGACGGAAACAGCATGACCACGATCCTGGTGACCGGCGGGACCGGCACGCTCGGGCGGCTCGTCACGGAGCGGCTGCGGGCGGACGGGCACGAGGTGCGGGTGCTCAGCCGGCGCGCGCAGCCGTACGCGGTCGACCTGCGTGAGGGCGGGGCCGGGCTGGACGCGGCCCTCGAGGGCGTGGAGACGGTGGTGCACTGCGCGAGCACCCAGCGGGGCGGGGACGAGCAGGCGGCGCAGAACCTGATCGCCGCGGCTCGGCGGACCGGGGTCGCCCACCTGGTGTACATCTCCATCGTCGGCGTCGACCGGGTGCCGTTGCCCTACTACCGGAGCAAGTTCGCGGTGGAGCGGCTGATCGAGGAGTCGGGGCTCGGCTGGACCGTGCTGCGGGCGACCCAGTTCCACGACCTGCTGGTGACGCTGTTTCAGGGGCTGGGCAAGGCGCCCGTCATGCCGCTCCCGGCGGGGGTGTCCGACCAGCCGGTGGAGGTCGCCGAAGTCGCCGACCGCCTCAACGAACTGGCCCTCGCGGCACCGGCGGGCCGGGTCACCGACATGGCAGGCCCAGAGGTCCGCTCCCTCGACTCACTCGCCCGCGCGTATCTGCGTACGACCGGCCGACGCCGGCCCGTACTGAACGTGCCCCTGTTCGGCAAGACGTACGGCGCCTTCCGCGCAGGCGGCCATCTCGCCCCGGACCAGGCGGTGGGCAAGGTGACATTCGAGGAGCACCTGGCACACCGCTTCGGACGCTGAGGGCCGGGCTGGGGGGGCCAGCCGGGGGTGCCGCTGGGCGGCGAGGGCCCAATCTGCCCCTTCCAATCCCGCCGCGACGGCGCTCAGCCCAGGCGGTCGACTCCGTGGTGGTCGAGCGCCGTCGCGGCGGAAAGAACTCCGCCCGGCGCTTCGTCCGTGCTCTCTAGCGATCGGCCGGAGCGAACAGCTCGTCCTGGGCCCGGTCCCGGGCGGTCAGCAGGGCCCCGCGCAGGACGGCGGCGCCGCCGAGGGTGCCGGCTCGCACCTCGGTGACGAGCGGCGACATCCGGCGCAGCCGCTCCTCCACCAGCCCCGCGAGCACCGCTCCCCCGGCCTGTCCGACCTCTCCGCCCAGCACCACGCAGCCCGGGTCGAGGATGGCGGTGACGGAGGCCGCGCCGATGGCGATCCGGTCGGCGAGGACGTGGAGGAAGCGCGCCGCGGGAACGGCGGGTGCGGCCGCGCCGTCCGCCGTCCCCGCCCGCGCCGACTCCGGCTCCGCCGCCTCCACTTCCGCCACCGCCTCGGCCACGACGGCCGCGGCACCGGGCCCGTCCATCACCTCGTCCGGCCCGCCCATAGCTCCCGTCACCTCCAGCCCGAACTCCCGGGCCAGGTGCCCGATCGCCGCCGCGCCCGCCAGTGAGTGGAAGCCGCCGTCGCAGTCCGTGGCCGAGGGGAGGGAGGTTGTTCCCGGTACCGGCAGGAAGCCGATTTCGCCGGTGCCGCCGGAGGCGCCTCGACGGAGGGTGCCGTCGAGGACGACGGCGGCGCCGACGCCGTGACCGAGCCAGAGGAGGACGAAGGTGTCCCGGTCGCGCGCGGCACCCTCGCGCTGCTCGGCGAGGGCTGCCAGGTTGGTCTCGTTCTCCACGGTGACCCGGGCCTCCGGCAGCCGTTCCTGGAGCGCGGCGGCCAGTCGCCGGTGCCAGGCGGGCAGGCCGCTGGAGTCGCGGAGGTCGCCGGTGGCCGGGTCGACCAGGCCCGGCGCGCCGATGCCGACGGTGTGCAGCCGGCCCCACGCCCCGTCGCCCTCGCGCACCGGCGCGTCCAGGGCGCCGGCCTCCTTCGCGGCGCGCTCCACCGCCGCCACCGCCAGCTCGACGGCGGGCCCGGTGCCGGTGTCCCCGCCGATCGGCACGGACGCCTCGGCGAGCACCCGCCCGACGAGGTCGGACACCAGGACGAAGACCCCCTCGGTGCGCACGTCGAGCGCGGCGAGGTGGGCACGGTCGGCGACGATGCCGTACAGCCGGGCGTTCGGGCCCCGGCGCTGCTCGCCGGACTCGCCGACGACCGTGATGAGGCCGGAGACGGTGAGCCGTTCGACGAGGTCGGCGACCGTCGGCCGGGACAGTCCGGTCAGCTGTTTCAACTGCCCTGCCGTCAGCGGGCCTTCCTGCTGCAGCAGCCGCAGGGCGAGCCGGTCGTTGATGGCCCGGGCGGTGCTCGGTGATGCGGGCATGACGGGAATCCTCCCAGAAACAGGCGGCCGTAATACTCCCTATCTATCAGGCAGGGTCCCTGATAATTTACGCCCGGACAGCGGAACACCGGGGAGGGACTGGAAGATGAGTGACGTGAGCCGGACACGCGAGGACGTCAGGCGCGCCCGGTACGCCGTGGCCGCCGTGTTCGCCGTGCACGGCGCGGTGACCGGCTCCTTCGCGACCCGGGTGCCGTGGATCCAGGACCACGCCTCGCTGAGCGCGGGACAGCTCGGCTTCGCGCTGGCGTTCACGGCGTTCGGCGCCTCCTGCGCGATGCCGCTGGCGGGCCGGATCAGTCACCGCTTCGGCAGCCGTACGGCCCTGCGCGGACTGATGGCGCTGTGGACGCTGTCGCTGGTCCTGCCGTCCCTCGCGCCGAACCTGTACACGCTGTGCCTGGCGATGTTCACCTACGGCGCGACCGCCGGCATGGCGGACGTCGCCATGAACGCGCTCGGCGTCGAGGTCGAGCGGCTGCTCGACAGGTCGATCATGTCGGGCTTGCACGGCATGTGGAGCGCGGGCGCCCTCGTCGGCTCGGCGGCCGGCACGCTCGCCGCGCACCTCGGCTCGGACGCGCGCCTGCACTTCGCGCTCGCGGCGGCCGTCCTCACCCTGCTCGGCATGGTGGCCTGCACCTGGGTGCTGGACGTGCAGCCCGCCGAGGACGAGGAGCCGCCGCCGCGGTTCGCGCTGCCGCCTCGCTCGGCGCTGCTGATCGGCGCGGTCGGCTTCTGCGCGGTGTTCGCGGAGGGGGCGAGCCTGGACTGGTCGGCGGTGTTCCTGCGCGACCGGCTGGACAGTTCGGCCGGGGTCGCGGCGGCGTGCACGACCGGGTTCATGCTGACCATGGCGGTGGCCCGGATCGCCGGGGACGCGGTGGTGAACCGATTCGGCGCGGTGCGCACCGTACGGGCCGGTGGGGTGCTGGCCGGCCTGGGCGGGCTGCTGATCGTCCTCGCGGGGCATCCGGCGGTGGCGATGTCCGGCTTCGCGCTGATGGGGCTCGGCATCGCCGTGGTCGTCCCGCTGTGCTTCGCGGCGGCCGGCCACGCCGGGCCCAACCCCAGCCAGGCGATCGCGGGCGTCGCGACCATCACGTACACCTCGGGACTGATCGCGCCCAGCCTGATCGGCGGGGTGGCGCAGGCGACGAACCTGATGGTCTCGTTCTGCGTGGTGACCGCGCTGGCCAGTGGGCTCGCCGTGTTCGCGGGCGTGCTGCGCACCGCCGAGCGCGGCGGCCGGACCGAGATCAGTCGGCAGGCCGCAGCAGTTCCCGACCCACGGCCCTGAAGGCGTCGCTCCACGGCGCGGGGCGCAGCGTGGTGGCGTCCAGCCGGACCAGCACCCGGGTGCCCCGCGCGTACGTCTGGATGCCGTCGGCCGAGCAGAGGCGGAAGCCGTAGGTCAGGCCGGTGGTGCCGAGCCGGTCCAGCCACAGGTGCACGGCGTAGGTGCCGGGCCGGGTCACGGGCGCCTCGTAGCCGATGCGCAGTTCGCGGACCGCGTTGCAGGCGTCACCGGCGGCCACCCAGTCGCCGTCGAAGCGGACCCCGTGCTCGTTCCACAGCTCGGTCCAGGCGCGCTCGACCAGGAGCGGGTAGCGGGCGTTGTGGAGGAGCCCGAGCGCGTCCAGGTCGTCGAAGTGGACGGTGACGGGGATCAGCCGGCCGTAGGCGACGGCGGGGGCGATCGGGGCTTCGGCGGTCACGGGAAGGGCTCCTGAGCAAGGGGTACGGGGCGGCGGGGACACTCCATACTAAGCGACCGCTCAGCAGCCCCGACCGGGAAGCCCAGGTCAGGCCCGGCCGCGCGAGGATCCTGTCGTGTTGTCAGACATATGAACATGGTTCATGAGTGGGACTGCGTGAGCGGAGAGCGGCCAGGTAGCCGTGACAATGGTCCGGTCCGTCTTCACGTACAGAGAAAGCGAAACCCCACCATGGACCTCGGCGTGCGCTGGAAACTGCACGGTGACGGGCGCACGCCCGCGCCCGGAGCGGTGGTACGCCCCGACGAACGCCTCTCCTGGCCGCGCACGGTGGGTCTGGGCGCCCAGCACGTCGTGGCCATGTTCGGAGCATCCTTCGTGGCCCCCGTGCTCATGGGCCTGGACCCGAACCTGGCGATCATGATGTCGGGTGTGGCGACCATGATCTTCCTGCTCGCCACCCGCGGCCGGGTGCCGAGCTATCTGGGCTGCTCCCTGTCGTTCGTGGGCGTGGCCGCGGTGATCCGCGCGCAGGGCGGCACGAGCGCGACCGTGACCGGCGCGGTCTTCGTGGTCGGCATCGCGCTGTTCCTGGTGGGACTCGCGGTGCAGCGCTTCGGCGCCCGGATCATCCATGCCGCGATGCCGCCGATCGTCACCGGCGCGGTCGTGATGCTGATCGGCTTCAACCTGGCTCCGGTGACCGCGTCGACCTACTGGCCGCAGGACCAGTGGACGGCCCTGCTGGTGATGCTGTTCACCGGCCTGGCCGTCGTCTGTCTGCGCGGTTTCTGGTCGCGCATCGCGATCTTCCTGGGCCTGCTCTTCGGGTACGCCATCTCCTGGGTCTTCGACCGGCTCTTCGGCCAGATCCACTCGAACGACGGCAGCGGCAAGGTGACCGACCACTGGCGTCTGGACTTCTCCGGTGTCGGCAAGGCCGACTGGATCGGGCTGCCCCACTTCCATGGACCGTCGTTCCAGCTGTCCGCGGTCCTGGTCGCGCTGCCGGTCGTCATCGCCCTGGTCGCGGAGAACGCGGGCCACGTCAAGGCCGTCGGCGAGATGACCGGCACCCGCCTCGACGACAAGCTCGGTACGGCGATCTCGGCCGACGGCGTGGGCTCCATGCTGTCCACCGCGTTCGGCGGCCCGCCCAACACCACGTACTCCGAGAACATCGGCGTGATGGCCGCGACCCGCGTCTACTCGACGGCCGCCTACTGGGCCGCCGCCGGCTTCGCGCTGCTGTTCGGCGTCTGCCCGAAGTTCGGCGCCGTCGTCGCCGCGATCCCGGGCGGTGTCCTCGGCGGCATCACGGTCATCCTGTACGGCATGATCGGCCTGCTCGGCGCGCAGATCTGGGTCAACGCCAAGGTGGACCTGCGCAATCCGCTGAACCTGGTCCCGGCGGCCGCGGGCATCATCATCGGCGTCGGCAACGTCAGCATGAAGTTCACCGAGCACTTCACCCTGAGCGGCATCGCCCTCGGCACGCTGGTCGTCATCACCGGGTACCACACCCTGGGCGCCTTCGCTCCCGCCCACCTCAAGCCGCAGGAGCCGTTGTTGGACGAGGGCACGTCGTCGTACGACGAGCCGACGGAGGAGCCGTCCCGGGAAGCCGGGTCGTAGCCGCCCCTCATCCTGGTTCCGCCTGGCCCCGGTTCCGCCCCGTCGGGGTTCCGCAGCGCCTCGCTCGGCCCGGCGTTCCCCCGTTCCGGCGAAGCCCCGGGCCGGTCGGCGCGCCCCGTCGGGCCGGGGCTGGGACCCTTCCCCCATGGCGCAGTTGGAACACCTCACCACGCCCGTCGACACCGTTCTCTCCCGGATGCGCGCGCTCGACGCGGAGCTGCCCGAGCGGGACGGCGTCGCCGTGTTCAACCGTGTCTACCTCGCCGTCACCGAGGAGGTCGGCCGGCGCCTGGCCGGCGGGGACTTCGCGGACCCGCGGGCGGCCTCGGAGCTGGACGTGCGGTTCGCCGAGCGGTACCTGGCGGCGGTGGACGCGGCCGCCCGGGACCGCCGTCCGCCCGCCTGCTGGCGGCCCCTGTTCCAGCTGCGCCGCCATCCCGGGGTGCGGCCGCTGCAGTTCGCGCTGGCGGGCATCAACGCGCACGTCGGGCACGACCTGGCGCTCGCCGTGGTGGACACCAGCCGTGCGCTCGGCTGCGAACCGGCCGACCTGGAGGACGAGTTCGACCGCGTCGGCGAGCTGCTCGTCTCGCTGGAGGAGCGCATTCGCGAGGATCTGATGCCGGGCCCCGACCTGCTCCAGATCGCCGACCCGCTCACGCATCTGGTGGGTTCCTGGAGTCTGGAGCGGGCCCGGGACGCGACCTGGGCGGCGGCCAGGGCGCTGTGGGCGCTGCGCCGCTTCGAGGACGTCGCCGAGGAGTTCACCGAGCGGCTGGACGCGGCGGTCGGCCTGGCCGGCCGGATGCTGCTCACCCCGCTCACCGACTGAGAGGGGCTGACTGGGAGCGGGTGACTGGGACCGGCTGAGATGGCCGGATCCGGCTCCTGGGCGAGCCTGTTCGGGAACACCCCTGTGATCGCCGTACGTTGACGGTTCACCACCCAGTGCAGAGGAGCAGCGGTATGGCGACCCGGCTCGGCCTGAGTCTTCCCCAGATGCGGCAGTACTCCCTCGGCAAGGACGTGCCCGACGTGGCACGCGCCGCCGAGGAGATCGGTTACGACAGCCTGTGGGTCTTCGAGCGAGCCCTGTTCCCGGAGCCCGCCTCCCAGGGCCTGTACGGCGTGGAGGGCCTCCCCTGGCCCGACCAGTACCGGGGCGTGGCGGACCCGCTGATCACGCTCACCCTCGCCGCCGCCGTCACCGAGCGGGCCCGGCTGGGCTCCAGCGTGCTGGTCGCGCCGCTGCACCAGCCGTTCCAGCTGGCCAAGTCGCTCGCGACGCTGGACGCGGCGAGCGGCGGCCGGGTGCTCGCCGGTTTCGGCACCGGCTGGTCGCTGGACGAGTACGCCGCCGCGGGCATCCGGCCGATCGCGGAGCGCGGCAAGGTGCTCGACGAGATCATCGACGTGTGCCGGGCGGTGTGGGGCCCCGACCCGGTGCGCTACAACGGACGTATCACCAAGATCGAGTCCGCCGTGGTCGGGCCCAAGCCCGCCCGGCCGATCCCCATCCTGCTGGCGGCGAGCAACAAGAAGGCGCTGACCCGGCTCGTGGACCACGCCGACGGCTGGCTGCCGGTGGGCATGGGCGTCGAGCAGATCGCCACGCAGTGGCAGGAACTGCAGGAGCTGGCCGAGGAGCGCGGCCGGAAGGAGCCGATCCAGACCGTGCTGCGGGTGAACACCGAGCGCCTGCCCAAGGCGTACGACGGCGTGGACCGCCGGCCCTTCCAGGGCAGCGTGGACCAGATCGTCGAGGACCTGGTGGCGCACGCGCAGATCGGTCTGGAGGAGATCCTCATCGACCTCCAGGGCACCGCGCGGGACGGTCAGGAGCTCAAGGACGTCGCCGCCGAGGTGTTTGAGAAGGCGCGGGCGGCCGGGGTCTGATCCCGCCCGCCCGCGCCTCGGTCTGATTCCGGACCGATCCGGGTCGGATCCCGGTCGGATCCGGGTCCGATGCCGGTCAGTCCTCGGGCAGTTCCACCGGCGCGATCTCGTCGAAGACGTCGCCGGGGCCCGGGTTGGCCGCGTCGGTCTCGCCGCCGAAGTGGTGCATGACGCCCCAGACCGCGTTCAGCGCGGTCTGGATCGCGCCCTCGGCCCAGCCGGCCGTCCAGGAGATGTCGTCACCGGCGAGGAAGATGCCCCGCTTGTCCTCGGGCAGCCGGTCCTGCATGAAGTGCGTGTACAGGCGCCGCTGGTAGCGGTAGTGGCCGGGCAGGTTGGCCTTGAACGCGCCCATGAAGTAGGGCTCGTTCTCCCAGGAGACGGTCACCGGGTTGCCGATGATGTGCTTCCGGATGTCGACCTTCGGGTAGATCTCGCCGAGGGACTTCAGCATGACCTCCATCCGCTCGTTCGCGGACAGCGGCAGCCACTTCAGGCTGTCGTCGCACCAGGTGTAGGACAGGCAGATCACGGCGGGCTGGTCCGGGCCGTTGTCCAGCAGGTAGGTGCCGCGGGTCATGCGGTCGGTGAGCGTCATCGACATGACATCCCGGCCGGTCTCCTCGTCCTTGTCCAGCCAGAACGGCCGGTCCACGGGCACGAAGAGCTTGCTGGACTCCATGTAGTGGGTGCGCTCGATCGCGGTCCAGTGGTCGATCGGGAAGAGCGAGTCGTCGCAGGCGATCTTGGACAGCAGCATCCAGGACTGGGCGGTGAAGATGGCCGCCTTGTAGGTGCGGATGTCGCCGTTGGCGTCCGTCACGGTGATCTGGTTGCCCGCGGTGCGGTGCAGCCGGGTCACGGCCGGCTTCGGCTCGCCGTCCACGTGCAGGGACTTCAGCGAGGTGCCGTACGGCCAGTGGACGATCTTCTCCGGCTCGCGCTCCCACAGGCGCAGCGGCAGCTGCTGGGAGCCGCCGACGATGCCGCGGTGGTGGTCGTCGGCCTCGGTGTAGACGACGCGCAGGATCTCAAGGATGGAGTTCGGGAAGTCGGTGTCCCAGCCGCCGGTGCCGAAGCCGACCTGGCCGAAGATCTCGCGGTGCCGGAAGGACTTGAAGGCCTCGGAGTCGCAGAGGAAGCCGTAGAAGGTCTGGTTGTCGAGCTTCTCGACCAGCTTCGCCCAGATCTCGCGGATGCGCGGGACGTCCCGCTCGCGCATGGCGCGGTTCATGTCGGAGAAGTCGGCGCCCTCGTCGAGGCACTTGTTCCAGGCGTCGGCGACGTCACGGTAGACCTGCGGCAGGTCGGCGACGGTCTCGGCGTAGTGCGACTCGCCCTTGAGGTCGACCACGGTCGAGGGGGTCGCCTCGGCCAGCGGGTTCGGGAAGGGCTTGGTCTCCAGGCCGACGAGGTCGATGTAGTGCTGGAGGGCGGTGGAGGACGGCGGGAAGCGCATCGCGCCCAGCTCGCAGTTGAGCGACTCGTCGCAGCCCTCGAAGCCGACGGTGCGCAGTCGGCCGCCGAGCTGGTCGGCCTCGTAGACGACGGGCTTGAGGCCCATCTTCATCAGCTCGTAGGCGGCCACGATGCCGGACAGACCGCCGCCGATGACGGCGACCTCGGTGCCGTGCTCGGTCGCGGGGATCTGGCCGAGGCCCGCCGGGTGGGCGAGGAAGTCGTCGTAGGCGTAGGGGAAGTCCGGGCCGAACATGGTGATCGGCGGCTGCTGCTCGTCGGCGTGCTCGACGGCGTTGGGCACCGTGGACGTCATGGGGTACGGACTCCTTGCGCGAAGTGAGACAGGGGGAAGCTGGGGCAAGCCGCGGCGGCGGCTCAGACGAGCGACCCGTACAGGCCGGGGCGGCGGTCCTTCAGGTACGGGTTGTCCTCGCGGGAGGCGGCCAGGAAGGCCGGGTCGGCGTCGGCGACCACCAGCTGCTCGGCGCGGCCTGCGCGGGTGCGGGCGACGCCGTCGGGCCCGGCGAGGGTGGACAGTCCGAAGAACTCGAACTCGCCCTCCTGGCCGACCCGGTTGGCGTACGCGATGTACATCTGGTTCTCGAACGCTCGCACCGGGATCATCGACTCGGCGACGAGCTCGAACGGATGCATGTTCGCGGTCGGCACGAGGAGGAGGTCGGTGCCGGCCAGCGCGTGGGCGCGGACGTTCTCCGGGAACTCGACGTCATAGCAGATCATCAGGCCCACGGTCAGGCCGTTCAGCTCGGCCTGGACGACCGGCTGCTCGCCCGGCGTGAAGTGGTCCCGCTCGAAGCCGCCGAAGAGGTGGGTCTTGCGGTAGTTCGCGAGGCGGGTGCCGTCGGCGGAGATCAGCTGGGCGGAGTTGTGGACGGTCTCGCCGTCGCGCTCCGGGTAGCCGTACGCGATGGCCAGGCCGTGCCGGGTGGTCATCTCGGCGATCGCGTCGGCCGAGTCGCCGTCGGCGGACTCGGCGAGGCGGGCGATGTCGTCGCCGATCGCGTACCCGGTCAGGAACATCTCCGGCGCGACCAGCAGCTCGGCGCCCGCAGCGGCGGCACGGCCCGCGGCCTCGTCGAGGACCTTGAGGTTCTCGACGACGGAGCCGGGACGGCCGGAGCTCTGGAGCAGGGCGGTGCGCATGCGAGATCCTCACCGGAACGGGGCGTTTTGGGGACAGTTAGAAGGTACGGTCGGCGCGCTCGGCCGGACAAGAAGGAGCCGTTGCGCGCCGGTGCGCGGTTCGTTGCGTGGGTGGGGGGTCCGGCGGCGATTCGTTGCGCACCCTGACGAGCGGTTCCCGGCATACCTGAGACGCAGGTCACAGGCGGGATTCACCGGTCGCTGCGGACGCTGGGACGCCGGCAGCCGAGCACGGTGCGGCGGCCGGGCATCAGTGCAGGTCAGTGGGCCAGTCGGCTCCCGAGCCGACCCGATTCGGCACGGCTCGCCCCCGCCTACAGCTGCTTCAGCCGGTGCATGATCTCCCGCAGCAGCTCCGGATCGGCGGCCGGGCCGGTGACGGGCGCGCGGCGGGGCTCGTCGATACGGACCAGGCCGGCCTCGGCCAGGTCACCCAGGAGGACACGGACGACGGTCAGGGGCAGGTCGGCGTCCGCGGCCAGCTCGACCACCGGGCGCGGGCCGCGCCGGATCTGGTCGAGCAGGGCCGCACTCGCGTGGTCGATGCCGGGGCCGGCCGTGCCGGTCTCCAGTGCCGTGACCCGGGACATCAGGTCGATGGCATGCCGCTCCGAGGGCTGCGTGCGGCCCCGGGTCACGGTGTAGGGGCGCACCATGGACCCGGTCTCGTCCTCGTACCAGTGCTCGTCGCTCACCGCGGTGTCAGGGGGCCGAGCGGGTCGCGGCGTCCAGGTGGCGGCCGAGGCGGCGGACGAGCAGGGCCATCTCGTGGGCGAGCTGTCCGACGTCGGTCCGGGCCTCGCTGAGCACGGCGAGACGGCTGCCGTGTCCGGCGGGGGTGATGAAGAGGTAGGCGTCCTCCAGCATGACCATGGTCTGCCGTACCCCGCCCGCGCCGAACCGCTCCCCCGCCGTGCGGGCCAGACCGTGGAAGCCGGAGCAGACGGCGGCCAGGTGCTCGATGTCCCGACGGCGCATGCCCTCCGAGCAGCTCAGCGGGAGACCGTCGGCGGTGAGCAGCACGGCCTGCCGGACATGCTCGGTCCGCGCCACGAGATCGTCGAGCAGCCAGCCGAGATCCGTACCGGGCGCCCCGGCGGCCACGGCCGGGTTCTCGGGGGTCTGGTCGTCACCGTACATCGTCGGTGTCCATCCCTTCATCGGCGTTGCCGGTCACGTGGTGGGCGTCGGCGGGGGCGTGGTGGGGGGCGGTGGGCGCGTGGCCGGTGTCGCTGGGCGCGTGATGGGCGTCTGTGGGTACGTGGCGGGTCTCGGCGGGCGCGTGGCTGGTGCCGGTAGGCACGTGGTAGGCGTCGGCGGGCGCGTGGCCGGTGCCGGCGGACGAGTGGTGGGAGCCGGCGGGCGCGTGGCCGGTGCCGGCGGACGAGTGGTGGGCGTCGGCCGGCGCGTGGCCGGTGCCGGCGGAGTCGTGGGAGCCAGCGGGCGCGCTGTTGGTGCCGGTGGGCACGCGGTGGGCGTCGGCCGGCGCCTGGCCGGTACCGGCGGACGAGTGGTGGGAGCCGGCGGGCGCGTGGCCGGTGCCGGTAGGCACGTGGTGGGCGTCGGCGGGCGCGTTGCCGGTGCCGGTAGGCACGTGGTGGGCGTCGGCGGGCGCGCGGCCGGTGCCGGCGGACGAGTGGTGGGAGCCGGCGGGCGCGTTGTCGGTGTCGGTGGGCGTGGGCAGGCCCTTGCGGCCGCGGTCCAGTCCGCGCTGGAAGGCGCCGAAGATCGCCCGCATCTCGTCGGCGTCGACCTCGCGCCGCGGTGCCGCGTCCCGCGGCGGCGGATCGTCGCGCAACTCCCGCGCGAGGGAGGCCTGGCGGGTGCGGGTGGGCAGGGCGGGGGCGTCCGGGGTGGCGGTGTCGTGCCGCGGGAGAGCAGGGGCGGCGGACACGTCCTGCGTGTCGGCGCCCGCCAGGTCCGCGGCGGCGGAGAGGCCGGGGCCGGCGCGCCTCGGGAGATCAGGCGCGGCGGACACGTCCCGCACGTCAGCCCCCGTCAGGCCTGCGGCAGTGGCGGACGGGGCGGGGGCGTCATGCCCGGCAAGGTCGGAAGCGGGCAGGGCAGGCCGCTCATGCCCGGCGAGGTCGGGAGCCCGCACGGCAGGCGTGTCCTGCCCGGCGAGGTCAGCAGACCGCACAGCAGACCTGTCACCCCCAGCCAGGTCAGCAGACCGCACAGCAGGCCTGGCCTGACCGGCGAGGTCAGCGGCCGGGTGCACGGACGTGTTGCTCGCCGACTGCTCGGGATCGTCCGTGCGCCGGGGCGCCGAGCGCCTTCTGGTGGGCAGTTCCAGAACCGGCGCCCCCCGCTCGACCGCCTCCGGCGCGTGCGGCACCAGTTCCCGTACGGCAGCCCCGCCTTGTTGCACGGCAGCGCCACTCTCCCGCCCGGCGGGTCCGTCCTCCCCCACGGTGCCCGCGCCATCCCGCACGACGACCGCACCCGAAGCGGCCCCCGCCGGTTCCACCTGCGCCAGTACCGCGTCGGGAAGGAGCACCACCGCGGTCGTACCGCCGTAGGGCGAGTCACTGAGGCTCACCTCGATGCCGTGGCGGGCGGCGAGGCGGCCGACGACGTAGAGGCCGAGGCGGTCGTGGCGGGTGGGGTCGAAGGCGTCGGGGTCGGTGAGGGTGCGCTGCGCCTCCTCGCGCTGCTCGGCGTCGAGACCGAGGCCCCGGTCGTCGATCTCCAGGACGAAGCCGCTGCCGACGCGTCCCGTGCGGAAGGTGACCTGGGTGTGCGGCGGCGAGAACACCGTGGCGTTCTCCAGGAGCTCGGCGAGGAGGTGCACGACGTCGGCGACCGCGTCCGCCGCGACTCCGACCTCCGGCATCGGCGGCACGACCACGCGCGCGTAGTCCTCGATCTCGCTCACCGCCGAGGCGACGACGTCCGCGACGGGCACCGGCCGCCGCCACCGGCGTCCGGGTGCCGAGCCGGAGAGGATGATCAGGCTCTCCGCGTGCCGGCGCATCCGGGTGGTGAGGTGGTCGATGCGGAACAGCTGCCGCAGGACCTCCGGGTCCTCGGTGCGCCGCTCCAAGGTGTCGACGAGCTTCAGCTGCCGGTGCACGAGCGCCTGGTTGCGGCGCGCGATGTTGAGCAGCACCGCGAACAGCCCCCGGCGCAGGCCGGCCTGCCGGACGGCGGCCTCCACGGCGGCGAGCCGCGCGGTGTTGAAGGAGCGGCCCACCTGGCCGATCTCGTCGTCGCGGCCCCCGTCGGCGGCGAGCGGCGGCGCCTCGGCGAGCGCGTCCACCTCCTCACCCGCGCTCAACCGGCGCATCACATCCGGGAGTTGGCGGCTGGAGAGCAGGTCGGCGGCGTCGCGCAGGGTCTCCAGGCGGCGCGAGATGCGCCGGGCACCGCGCACCGCGAGCCAGAGCGACAGGGCCACGGCGGCCAGTCCGACCACGCCGACGACGCCGGCCTTGATCAGCTCACGGTAGGCGAAGGCCCGCCCGCGCGTGGCCGAGTTCTCGGCGGCGCGGGTGCACAGCTGCATGTAGCGCTTGACGGCCCGGTCGCTGGTCGAGCGCCAGCTGTCCGCGGCGACGGCCCGACCGGCCCCCGCGGCCCCGGCCCGCAGCAGCGCGTCCTCGCCGCCGACCAGCGAGCGGTGCAGGTCACCGCGCTGGAACTCCTCGAACAGGCCCCGCGAGTCGGCCGGCAGGTCCGGCACGTACGTCCGCTCGAAGACGCGCCGGTCCTCGATGGTCGCGGTCAGGCTGTCGTACTGCTGGTCGGTCAGGGTCCCGGCCGCCCGCGCCCCGGCGACCAGGGCGTCCTCCCGGGACACGAACTCCCGTACCCGGACCAGCTCGACGACGACCTGGGCCTCCCGGGCCAGCTGTCCGGCCTGGAGCGCGGTGAGCGTGGACTGCACGTCGAACCCGGGCTCGACGAGCACGCTGTACTCGTCGACCGCCCGGTCCCAGGTGATGTGCCGGGATAGCACGTCCTCGCGCAGCTTCTCCAGCTTCCCGGTGGCAGCGACCATGGTGTCCAGGGCCTGCCGCTGCCGGTCGGTGAGCCGGTCCCGGTCGCCGCCCTGGACCGCCTGCCGCATGGCCTCCACGGCCCGGTCGGTACGACGCTGCTGCCCGAGCAGGTCGCCCGCCGCGGCCGTGTCGAGCCGGGCGCCCAGGTAGGCGGCGGACAGCCGGCGTTCGATCTGGATCTGCCCGATCGCGGTGTCCACGGGGGTGCCGAAGTCCTCGTACACCCCCTGGAGCCGGATCAGGGCGCGCAGCTCCGCGGTGACGGACACCATGGCGAAGCTCCACAGGGTCATCAGCGCGACCGCGGGGGCCAGGGCGAGTGCCACGATCCGCGTGCGGACGGTGGTGGGACGGCCGACGGGCCAGCGCATGGATTACCTGCCGGGGTTACCAGTCAGTAGAAAGTGCGGCACAACCTACGGGATCCGCCGCCCGGACCGCAATGGTGACCTGCGGTAACCCCGGGTCACTTCCGGGGTCGCTTCGAGGGTCACCTCCGGCGTCACTTCTGGGGCAGTGCGAAGCGGGTGACGACGGCGGCGTGGTCGGAGGGCCAGTCGTTGCCCGCGACGTCGGGCCAGGGGCAGGGGCTGCCGATGACGAGCGTCCGCGCGTCCCGGACGGTCAGGCCACCCCGGTGCAGCACGTAGTCGATGCGGTCCTGCGGCTCGGGCCGCCCGCTGCCGTCCTCGTGGACCGGGTGGATCGGCGACCAGGTGTGCCCCGGCTCGGCGACCGGGTCGGGGTGCGCCTCGCGGTAGGAGTCGGCGAAGCCGGCCCCCTCGGCCGCCCGGGTCACCGGCCACTCCACGTCCGGCCAGTCCAGGTGGGAGGGGCAGTTGAAGTCGCCGACGAGGACCACCGGGACACCGTCACGGGACGACTCGGCGATCCGGTCCAGGGTGTCGCGCATCTGCGTGAGCCGTACGTCCTCGTGGGCGATCAGCTCGGGCGCGCCGAGCCCGTCGAAGGCGGACTCGTAGGGCCCGTACGGCGTGTAGTGCAGGTGGGCGGTCCACACGTCGACCTCGCGGCCGGGCGCCGCCTCGATCCGGACGCCGGCGGCGCCGTAGAAGCCGACGCCGGGGTCGCCGAAGCGGGCGGTGATCGGGTGGCGGCTGATGACACCGAGGTTCTCCCCGGCCCGGTGGTGGTGCCAGCCGAGCGCCGCGGCGAGTTCCTGGGCGGCCGTTCCCGCGGTCTCCTGGAGCCCGACGACGTCGGCGCCGCTCTCCAGGACGGCCTTGACCTGCTTGGCCCGGTGGTCGTCGACCTCGCTGCCGCCCAGCCACAGGTTCCAGCTCATGACCCGGAGTTCGGGCGCGACCATCGCCCGCAGATCGTCGGTCGTCACCCCGACGAGGCTGTCGCGCACGGTCCTCCCGGGCGCCGCTCCGATCGGCGCGAGCGAGGGCACGGCGAGGACGACGCACCCGGCGGCCTCGGCGGAGGCCACGCCGGTCTCGGTGTCCTCGACGGCCACGCAGCCGGCCGGGTCGACACCGAGCGCGCGGCAGGCGGCGAGGTACGGGTCGGGCTCCGGCTTGGTGCGGGCGGTGTCGTCGGCGGTGACGGAGACCGCGAACCGGTGGGCGCCGAGGGCGTCGAGGACGACGTCGGCGACCGCGCGCGGGGAGGCGGTGACCAGCGCGGTGGGGACGCCGGCGGCGGCCAGCGCGTCCAGCAGGCCGAGCGCGCCGGGGCGGGGCGTGATCCCGGTGCGGACCCGGGCGGCGAACTCCCGGTGCAGCTCGGCCGCGAGGCCTGCGGCGGCCCGGCCGGTGGTGGCCGCGAGCCAGCCGGCGGTGTGCTCGACGGGCCGGCCGAGCACCTCCGGCTGGTCGGCCTCGGTCAGCGTTCGCCCGGCGACCTGCTCGACCGCCTCCCACCACAGGTGCTCGGTGTCGACGAGCGTGCCGTCCATGTCGAACAGGACGGCCTGGAGCGGGAGTGCGGGGGTGTGGGGGGTCACGTGATTGTCTTCCTTCACCTGGTTCTTGCGAGAAGTCCGGGCATCCGGACTCGGGACGCATCGCATGCTGCCGACAGCGGAGCGAGACGCCCCGGCCTCCGCGAGCCTGGCGTTGCCAGTCTGCGAGCCCTTGAAGGCACGAACCGGCTTGCCCGGGGACACGGTTGTGGTTGGCGTCGAGCGGCTGGCGTCGCCGGGGTCCTCCCGGCGTGGGGCCTTGTCACCGGTCCCGCGCCCGTCAGGGCGGATGCGACCTTGATGCCGCAGCCAGCGGCAGCCGAGGAGCGCGACGAGGTGTGAACCGCCGGGCAGACTCGGCTGTTCACGGCCGAGAAGGTGACTTCTGGATGCGTTCGGCCACCAGCACCGGGCGCTCGGGCAGCGACACGCTGACGGCGGCTCCGGCGCCGAGGCCGGCGGCCTCGTGCGCGGGCAGGTCGGCCTTGGCCTCGGTGCCGTCGGCGAGCCGTACGGTGATCCGGACGACGGCGCCGAGGAAGGCGGTGGCGGCGACCCGCCCGGTGCCCTGCTCGTCGGCGCGCACCTGGACGGCCTCGGGCCGCACCAGCACGTCCACGTCCCCGTCCGGCACCTCGCCGTCGGCGGGCAGCCGCTGCCCCAGCACCTCGACCGTGCCGTCCTTCATCGTGCCCGGGATCCGGCTCATCGTGCCGACGAACTCGGCGACGAAGGCGGTGGCGGGGCGGCCGTACAGCTCGGCGGGTTCGGCGCACTGTTCGAGCCGGCCGGCGCGCATGACGGCGACACGGTCGGCGACCGAGAGGGCCTCCTCCTGGTCGTGGGTGACGAAGAGGGTGGTGATGCCGAGTTCCTGCTGGAGCCGACGGATCTCCTCGCGCAGAGTCAGGCGGACCTTGGCGTCGAGCGCGGACAGCGGCTCGTCGAGGAGGAGGACGCGGGGGCGCAGGGCGAGGGCGCGGGCGAGCGCGATGCGCTGCTGCTGGCCGCCGGAGAGCTGGTGCGGGTACCGCTCGCCCTTGTCGCCGAGGCCGACCAGGTCCAGCAACTCGGCGGCACGGGCGCGCCGCTCGGCCGTACGGACCTTGCGCATGCGCAGTCCGAAGGCGACGTTGTCGACGGCGTTCAGGTGCGGGAAGAGGCTGTACGACTGGAAGACCATCCCGGCGTCGCGGCGGTGGGCCGGGACGTGGGTGACGTCCTCGCCGTCCACCAGTACCGCGCCGGAGTCGGGGTGTTCGAACCCGGCGAGCATGCGCAGCGCGGTGGTCTTGCCGCAGCCGGAGGGGCCGAGGAGGGCCAGGAACTCGCCGGGACGGACGGTCAGGTCGAGTCCGTCGAGGGCGACGGTGGCCCCGAACTCCCTGCGCAGCCCCCGGAATTCGACGGTGGCGGCCGCCTTTTCGGCGGTGGCCTTCTCAAGCGTGGTGACGGTCATGGTCTATCCCCGGGAGGAAGCGGTTCGGGTGCGTCCGCCGGCACCGGCGAGCGCGAGGAGCAGGGCCCAGGTGACGAGCAGGCTGAGCACGGACACGGCGACGGACATCTGGGCCTGCGAGCCGCCGACGTTGTAGATCCACACCGCGAAGGGCTGGTAGCCGAGCAGGTGGGAGACGGTGAACTCGCCGAGGACCAGGGCCAGCGTGAGGAAGGAGGCGTTCAGCAGGGCCCCGCGGAGGTTGGGCAGCACCGCCCGGACCAGTGCCTGCGGCCAGGAGGCACCGCAGCTGCGGGCGGCCTCGACCAGGGTGCGTACGTCGATGGCGCCGAGGCCCGCGTCCAGGGCGCGGTAGACGAACGGCAGCGCCATGACGACGTAGGCGAGGACCAGCACGACGGGGAAGTTCTCGTCCTGGATCACCACGAAGGTCTGGAACAGCGGCGTCCGGGAGAGATGCTCCGGGCCCCACTTGAGCACGGTGACGATGCCGGCGACGAACGCGATCGGCGGCACCACCAGCGGCAGCGAGCAGACCACCTCCACCACGGGCCGCAGCCGGGGCGCGCCGAGCCGCAGCGCGACCACGGCGGGCACCATCAGCAGCAGGACGACGGCGATGGTGGCCACGGCCAGCTCCAGCGAGAGCAGCAGGCTGGACGTGAAGCCGTCGGCGGACAGGATCTGGGTGTACGCGTCGAAGGTGACGCCCTGGCCGGGGACGTCGACCGTGAAGACCACGGACGCGGCGAGCGGGACCAGGAAGTACAGCGCGGCCAGGCCGAGGACGGCCCAGCGCCAGGGGGTCAGGCGTCGAGCCATCGGGCGCTCCGTCGTTGCAGGGGCAGGTACACGGCCATCACCAGACCCGCCACCAGCACCATGTCGAGGCTGAGGGCGAGGGCGACGTTCTCCTGGCCGACCAGGACGTTGCCGGACAGCGCGTCGGCGATCTGCAGGGTGACCAGCGGGACCGCGCTGCCCACCATCGCGGCGGCGGTGGCGTAGGCGGCGAAGGCGCTGCCGAACAGCAGCACAAGGCCGCCGAGCAGGGAGGGCGCGAGGACGGGCAGGGCCACGTGCCGCCAGTACTGCACACCGGTGGCGCCGTTGTTGAGCGCGGCCTCCCGCCACTGGACGCGCAGGCCGTCCAGGGCCGGGGTGATGGTGAGGACCATCAACGGGATCAGGAAGTACAGGTAGACGAGGACCAGGCCCCAGAAGCTGTAGAGGTCCCAGCCATGGTCCGTGAGGCCCAGGTGCACGGTCAGGACGCCGGCGTTGCCGAGGGTGGCGACGAAGGCGAAGGCCAGCGGGACGCCGCCGAAGTTGGCGAGCACGCCGGAGGCGGTCAGCACGGCTTCGCGCAGAGCGCGGGAGCGGGAGCTGACCACGGCCTGGGCGAGCGGCAGCCCGAGCAGGGCGCCGAGCGCGGCGGAGATCGCCGACAGCTTGACGCTGCCGATGAGCGCGGTGAGGTACGGGCCCTGCAGCGAGGTCGAGAGGTTCTCGGCGGTGTAGGAGGTGGCGCCGGTGGTCTGGTCCTTGACCGTGAAGGCGCCGTTCAGGATGGCGAGGGCGGGCAGGCCGAAGGCGATGGCGGTGAACACCAGCAGCGGGACGACGGCGAGCCAGCCGGGGGCGCGGCGCCGCCGCTTCGCCGAAGCGACGGGCGCCACGTCCGCTCGCGTGAGCGCGGCGGTCATCCGGAGACGGCCTTGCCCCAGCCCTGCCCGAGGACCGTCTTGGCCTTGCTCTGCTGGGCCTCGGTCGGGAAGGTGGGCGTGCCCGTGACCTTCGGCAGCTTGGCGGCGGCCGTCTTGTCGAGGGTGCCGGCCTTCTCCAGGGCGGGCATCAGGGCCGGGCGGGCGTAGCCCTTGAGCCACAGGTTCTGGCCCTCGGCGCTGTACAGGTACTCCTGCCACAGGCGGGCGGCCGCCGGGTGCGGGGCGTCCTTGTTGACGGCCTGGGAGTAGTACTGGGCGTACTGGCCGTCGCTCGGGATCGCGACCTTCCAGTCGACGCCCTTGGACGTGAACTCGTCGGCGTAACCGGCGTTCAGGTAGTCCCAGTCGATCGAGATCGGGGTCTCGCCCTTCTCGACGGTGGCCGGGGTGGACTCGACCGGCGTGTAGTTGCCGTTCTTCTTCAGCTTGGCGAAGAAGTCGAGGCCGGGCTGGATGTCGTCGAAGGAGCCGCCGTTCGCGAGCGCGGCCGCGTAGACGCCGCCGAAGGCGGAGCCGGACTTGGTCGGGTTGCCGTTGAGGGCGACCTGGCCCTTGTACTCGGGCTTGAGCAGGTCCTTGAAGGTGGTCGGGCAGTTCTTGACGCGCTTGGCGTCGCAGCCGATGGAGATGTAGCCGCCGTAGTCGTTGTACCAGCGGGCCTGCGGGTCCTTCTGGCCCTCGGGGATGTCGTCGTAGGAGGCCACCTTGTAGGGCGCGAGCAGGCCCTGCTGGGCGGCGCTGAGCGCGAAGGAGGAGCCGAGGTCGAGGACGTCCGGGGCGCGGTCCTGGCCCTTGCGCGAGGTCACGGCGTTGATCTCGTCCTGGCTGGTGCCGTCGGGGCTCTCGACGTCGATCTTGATGCCGTACTTCTTCTGGAAGCCGTCGATGAGGGCGCCGTAGTTGGCCCAGTCGCGGGGCAGCGCGATGGCGTGCAGCGTGCCCTCCTTCTTGGCCGCCTTGACCAGGGCGTCCAGTCCGCCGAAGTCGGCGGCGGAGGTGGCGGTGGCGGCGTTCTTGCCGTCCTTGGTGGCGGTCGACGCGTTGTCGGGAGCGGCGCCGCAGGCGCTCAGGGCGAGCGCGGCGACGACGGCGAGGGAGCCGCCGAGGACGGCGTTTCTCGGCAGGGACACGGTCACGGTCTCTCCAGGGGTGCGCACGAGGGTGAAGGCGGTGCGTTTGAGGAACTGCGGAGAACTTGTCTGAACAAGTTGCGTCACAGTACGCCCGGCGCAGGTGTCCTGTCTGTAAACCGCGACGAAACTTTGTGCCCTTGTTGTCTGCACAATCCAGACCGTTACAGATCACGCTCAGGTCTCGATTAGGCTGGTCACGCTGTGCACAGCAAGCTGAGCAGAGGGGAAGCATGACCGCGCGACACGAGGAGATCGCCGACGAGCTGCGGCGCGCGATCGACCGCGAGGAGTACACGGTCGGCAGCCGGCTGCCCTCGGAGTCGGAACTCGCGACGCACTACGGCGTCTCGCGCGGCACGGTCCGCCAGGCCGTGGCCGCCCTGACGGCCGAGGGCCTCATCGGCTCCCGGCAGGGGGCCCGCCGCGTCGTGCTCGCCAGCCGCCGCAGTCAGAGCTTCGCGGAGCTGCGCAGCTTCGCCCAGTGGGCCCGGGCCATGGGCCGCGAGGCCACGGGCCACGTGGTGGCTCAGGAGTACCGCCCGGCCACCCAGGAGGACGCCGTGCGCCTCCAACTGGCCGCCGGGACACGGGTGTTGCACGTGCTGCGGGTACGCGGCCTGGACGGCGAGCCGGTACTGCTGGAGCGGACCGTCTACGCCGACTGGATCTCACCGGCCGTGGCGGCCATCGAACCCGACTGCCCCTCGGTCACCCAGCGCCTCTACGACGACACGGGCCTCGTCTTCGCATACGGCGAGCACATCATCGACGCGGTCGCCTGCGGCGCGCAGGACGCCGAGTTGCTGGGGGTGCGCCGTACGAGTCCGCTGCTGCGGGTGCGGCGGGTGACCACGACCCGCGAGGGGCGGCCGGTGGAGTGGTCGGACGACCGGTACCGGCCGGACGCGGTGAGCTTCAGCGTGCACAACTCGATCGACAACAACGCGCTCGCGCGCACGACGCCGGAATAGAGCTCAGGGGTCCCCCCGGGCTGGAATCCGCCCCTACCCCGGGGCCCCCGAGGAGAACCTCCGGAGCAACGGCGAAAGCACCAGCACCGACTTGGTGCGCTCGACGAACGGTTCGCCGGCGATCCGCTCCAGCACGCGCTCGAAGTGACGCATGTCGGACGCGAAGACCTGGACGACCGCGTCCGCCTCGCCGGTGACGGTCGAGGCGGCCACGACCTCCTGGTACCGCTCGAGGCCCCGCTGGATGGTCTCCGGCGAGGTGTTCCGCCGGCAGTAGATCTCGACGAACCCCTCCGTCTCCCAGCCGAGGGCGGCCGGATCCACCCGGACGGTGAATCCGGTGATGGCTCCGGTGGCGCGCAGCCTGTCCACGCGCCGCTTGACGGCGGGCGCGGACAGGCCGACGAGCTGCCCGATGTCCGCGTAGGAGCGGCGGGCGTCCTCGGCGAGGGCGTGCACGATGCGTTCGTCGAGATCGTTCAGCACAGGGGGTGGTTCACTTCTTCGGGTCGGTCACTTCTCTGCCGCCACCGCGACGCCCTCAGGGGCCGCGAGACGGGAACGGCGATATCCGTACAGGAAGTAGAACACGAGCCCGACGGCCATCCAGCACCCGAAGACGACCCAGGTGACGGTGTCGAGGCTGAACATGTTGTACGCGCAGAACAGGAAGCCCAGCACCGGCAGGACCGGCCCGAACGGCACCCGGAACGTGCGCTCCAGCTCCGGTCGCCGGTACCGCAGGATGACGACCGCGATGTTGACCAGGGCGAAGGCGAACAGCGTGCCGATGCTGGTGGCGTCGACGAGCTTGCCCAGCGGGATGAGGGCGGCGAGCACACCGCAGAAGAGGGACACGAGCACCGTGTTGAGACGGGGAGCGCCGGTCTTCGGGTGGACCTTGCCGAGCGCCTTCGGCACCAGGCCGTCGCGGGACATGGCGAAGAGGATGCGGGTCTGGCCGTAGAGCACGGTGAGCACCACGCTCGCGATGGAGATGACCGCGCCCAGCGCGAGCAGGGTGCCCCAGAAGGTCTGGCCGCTGACGTCGTTCATGATCGCGGCGAGGGTGGCCTCGGAGCCGTCGAACTTCTTCCAGTTCCAGGCGCCGACGGCGACACCCGCGACGAGCACGTACAGCGCGGTCACGATGATCAGCGACAGCATGATCGCCCGCGGCAGGTCCCGCTTCGGGTCCTTCGCCTCCTCACCGGCGGTGGAGGCGGCGTCGAAGCCGATGTACGAGAAGAACAGCGTGGCACCGGCGGCGCTGACCCCGGTCATGCCGAGCGGCATGAAGTCGGCGTAGTTGCCGGACTTGAAGCCCATGAATCCGATCGCGCAGAACAGCACGAGCGCGGCGATCTTCACGCAGACCATGATCGTGTTGGCGCGGGCGGACTCACGCGCGCCGCCGAGCAGGAACACCATCGCCAGGAGGACGACGATCAGGGCGGGCAGGTTGATGATGCCGCCCTCGCCCGGGGCCGAGGACAGGGCGTCCGGGATGGTGACGCCGATGGTCCCGTCGAGCAGCTGGTTCAGGTACTCGCCCCACCCGACGGCCACGGCGGCCACCGACACGCCGTACTCCAGCACGAGGCACCAGCCGCAGACCCACGCGACCAGCTCGCCCATCGTTGCGTATGCGTACGAGTAGGAGGAGCCGGCGACCGGGATGCTGCCCGCCAGCTCGGCGTACGACAGGGCCGAGAACAGAGCCGTGAGGCCGGCGATCACGAAGGCCAGGGTGACCGCGGGACCGGCCTCCGGGACGGCGTCACCGAGGACCACGAAGATGCCGGTGCCGAGGGTCGCGCCAATGCTGATCATGGTGAGCTGCCACAGCCCGAGGGACCGCTTCAGCGCCCCTCCCTCGCCCTGGCCGCCCTCCGCGACCAGGCGTTCCACGGGCTTGCGACGCATGAGGCGCATGGCGACGCCCGGGGACGCGGGGGCGCTTCTCTCGTTCTGCGGGGGTGCGCCTTGGTCGAGCACTCGGGGGCTCCTTATCGCTGCCGGTCGGGCGAGCGGGGACGGGCGAGCGCCTGCCAGGGCAGGAACGGTCGCCGAGCGGAGTCCCCGCCACGCTACGTACAGCGCAGCACCCTACGAGGAGTGGCTTAACGGGCGTAATGCAGCAACCTTGCGCATAGCCGCAAGATCGTTGCGTTCCTCGGCACGCTGTGTGCATTCGTTGCGCACAGGCTGTCGACCGTTGCACGGGCGCCTCACGGACCCTTGTTCCACCGTCTTCCGGAGGGGCCCGGAACCCTTCCGTCGAGGATCCGGAAACGCCGACGGCCCCCGCCCTCCCGTCGTCGGGAGGACAGGGGCCGTGGGGCCGTTCTCGGTCGGCTCGGGTCAGTTCCAGCTGGCGTGCAGCGGCTTGCCCTCGGCGTAGCCGGCCGCGCTCTGGATGCCGACGATGGCCTTCTCGGCGAACTCCTCCAGGGAGGAGGCGCCGGCGTAGGTGCAGGAGGAGCGGACGCCCGCGATGATCGAGTCGATCAGGTCCTCGACGCCCGGGCGGCCCGGGTCGAGGAACATGCGGGAGGTGGAGATGCCCTCCTCGAACAGCGCCTTGCGGGCACGGTCGTACGCCGACTCCTCCGACGTGCGGTTGGCCACGGCACGTGCGGAGGCCATGCCGAAGGACTCCTTGTAGAGGCGGCCGTCCGCGTCCTGCTGGAGGTCACCCGGGGACTCGTAGGTGCCCGAGAACCAGGAGCCGATCATCACGTTGGACGCACCGGCCGCGAGGGCCATGGCCACGTCGCGCGGGTGCCGGACACCGCCGTCGGCCCACACGTGCTTGCCGTACTTCTTCGCCTCGGCGGCGCACTCCAGGACTGCGGAGAACTGCGGGCGGCCCACGCCGGTCATCATGCGGGTGGTGCACATGGCGCCCGGGCCCACACCGACCTTGATGATGTCCGCACCGGCGTCGATCAGGTCCTTGACGCCCTCGGCGGAGACGATGTTGCCCGCGACGATCGGCACCTGCGGGTCGAGCGCGCGCACGACCTTGATCGCGCCGATCATCGACTCCTGGTGGCCGTGCGCGGTGTCGATGACGAGCGTGTCCACGCCCGCGTCGAGCAGCTGCTTGGCCTTGCCCGCCACATCGCCGTTGATGCCGACGGCCGCGGCGATGCGCAGCCTGCCCTGCGCGTCGACGGCCGGGGTGTACAGCGTGGCGCGCAGGGCGCCCTTGCGGGTCAGGATGCCGGCGAGCTTGCCGTCCTTGTCGACGGCCGGGGCGTAGCGGCGGTTGTGCGTGTCGAGGGTGTGGAAGGCCTCGCGCGGGTCGATGTCCGCGTCGACCAGCAGCAGGTCCTTGGACATGACCACTTCGAGCTGGGTGAAGCGGTCGACCCCGGTCAGGTCCGCGTCGGTGACGACGCCGATGGGCCGGTGCTCCTCGTCGACGACCACACCGGCGTTGTGCGCGCGCTTGGGCAGCAGGGCCAGGGCGTCGGCGACGGTCTGGTGCGGGGCCAGCACGATCGGGGTGTCCAGCACCAGGTGGCGGCTCTTCACCCAGGAGACCACGTCGGTGACCACGTCGATCGGGATGTCCTGCGGGATGACCACCAGGCCGCCGCGCCGGGCGACCGTCTCGGCCATGCGGCGACCGGCGATCGCGGTCATGTTGGCGACGACCAGCGGGATCGTGGTGCCCGTGCCGTCCGGCGAGGCGAGGTCCACGCCCTGACGCGAGCCCACCGCGGAGCGGCTCGGCACCATGAACACGTCGTCGTACGTCAGGTCGTACGCGGGCTGGATGTCATTGAGAAAACGCACGTGCTGCACATCCCAGTCGATCAGAGGTGACCCCCCGACGGGTGCGCCAGGGGGAAAAGAGCACGTACTTCATTCTCCCATGACGGGGCCGCGGCCATGCCCCCACAGAACATCCAGGCTGGTCGGAGGGGGCCTAGGAGGTTCCTCCAAGGGCCAGGACCACGGCGAGGGCGGGGGTGCGGTCCGCCGCCTCGGCGAACACGTCCTGCGCGGTCCGCCACTCGTCCGGGTTCCGCTCGGCGAACGGCCGCCAGCCCCGTACGACGACCAGGAGCCCCTGTTCGACGGCTCCCTCGGGCCACACGGTGTGGTCGGACAGCGAGTCGGCCAGCGCGTCCCAGTTGCGGCCGAACCAGTCGGGCAGCGCGAGGGCGCTCGCCACCCGGTCCATCAGGCCCGCCTTGCCGGTGATCCCGTCGAGGTCGACGGTGACCGTGAGCCGGCCCGCCAGGTCTTCGCTCATCTCAGCACCGCCCGGAACGAGTCGTAGTGATCATCGGTGTAGTAGATCTCCCCGCCCTGTCCGGTGATGATCCGCCGTGCCCCGCGGTCGCGGGATCCCGGGGTCTGCACCGTGTACTCGTGGTAGTAGCCGCGCGGGTGCTTCGGCAGCCGGCCTTCGAAGTTCCCGAAGACGGACCCGTCCCGGGCGTACGGGAAGGGCCCGCCCTTGTCGATGAGCGCCAGGGTCTGCCGGGCCTCCGCCGGAAGCCGGGACGCCTGGATCGTCGCCATGCCCCTGGCCCAGCCCGGGGTGGCGGCGGTGGCCGAAGCCGTCGGGGTGCTCGTGCCGGACGAGCACCCCGTCCCCGTCAGCAGGACGGAGAGGCAGACGAGCAGCCCCGCGAGCACGCGCGGGACGGACAAGGGGACGAGCCGCAGCAGCATGCCGCCGATGCTGCCACGCCCGTCCCGTCACGGCGTCACCGCGACCCGCCACTGCGCCCTGAAGGGGCGCGGGGAACTGCGCGCCCAGCCACAACGGCGCCGCAGACAACACACGACCCCATCGCGGCATCACCAGCGGAGCGCCTAGTGACCGTCGGGGTCGGCGCGGCTGAGCGCCGGCTTCGGGGTCGGCCCCGCCGTCATCAGGTAGTCGGCGGCCGAGGTGTCGGTCACCAGGCTGGTGACCAGCCCGGAGCGCAGCACCGCGTCGATCGCCGGCGCCTTGCGCTGGCCGCCCGCGATGGCCACGACCTCCGGGATACGGCGCAGCTGGTCGGCCTTGACCGTGATGCACCGCTCCCCCAGGTCCCGGCCGATCCGACGTCCCTCGGCGTCGAAGAGGTGCGCGGACATCTCGGCGGCGACACCGAGCGAGGCGTAGTGCGCCCGCTCCTCGTCGCTGAGCATGTCGTGCACGGTCGAGATGCCCGGCTCCCAGGAGCCGATGGAGACACAGGCGACCGTGACCTTGTCGAAGTACTCGAAGGCCCGGGCGATCCCCGTCTGGTTGCGCAGCGCCGCCGCTGTGGCCGCGTCCGGCAGCAGCATCGGCGCGTAGATGGGGTGGGCGTCGCCGCCCGACACCTGTGCGGCGCGGCGGACCGCCTCCACCGAACCGCGCTCGGCGGTCCCGGCGTCGTACACGCCCGTCAGCTGCACCACCGTGCACGGCGGCAGCCGGTCGAGCGCCGCCGCCATGTGGATGGTGGAGCGGCCCCAGGCCAGACCGAGCACGTCCCCCTCGTTGACGAGTTCGCCGAGCAGGTCGGCGGCGACCTCGCCGAGGTTCTCGGGGTCGGGGGTCTCCTCGGCCTCGGCCGGGGACTCGACCACGACGGCGTGCCTCAGGCCGTACCGGGCGCGGAGCGCGTCGGAGCGCTCGGCGTCCAGCTCGGCCGGCACGCGGATCTCGATCCGTACGAGATCCCGTTCGAGGGCCGTCTCCAGGACCCGGGCCACCTTGAAGCGGCTGACGCCGAACTCCTCCGCGATCTGGATCTTGGACTTGCCCTCGAGGTAGAAGCGGCGGGCCATGGCCGCCGCCTGCACCAGCTCAGCGGGTCCCATCCGCATGGCTGACCGGCCCGCCGACATACCCGACACGGCGATCTCCTCACTGCTGTTCACACTCTGGATTCGCCGTTCATCCTTGCAGATTCGGCGCAACTGATCTGCCCTGACAGGGGCCGTACCCTCAACCGTTCACATAGCCGTGGCTCAGTGGTCGCATGCCCAGGACGCCTTGGCGGTCGCCGCCTCGGCCTGGGCGCGCAGTGCCCGCACCGCCTCCGCCGGGTCCTCGGCGCCGTACACCGCCGAGCCGGCGACGAAGACGTCCGCTCCCGCGTCCGCGCACCGCTCGATCGTGGACGCCGACACACCCCCGTCGACCTGCAGCCACATCTGGAGACCGTGCTTGTCGATCAGCTCACGGGTGCGGCGGATCTTCGGCAGCATGATGTCCAGGAACGCCTGGCCGCCGAAGCCCGGCTCGACCGTCATGATCAGCAGCATGTCGAGTTCCGGCAGCAGGTCCTCGTACGCCTCGATCGGCGTCGCGGGCTTCAGCGCCATGGAGGCGCGGGCGCCCTTGGCGCGGATCTCCCGGGCGAGTCGCACGGGAGCGGCCGCCGCCTCCACATGGAAGGTGACGGACGAGGCACCGGCCTCGACGTACTGCGGCGCCCAGCGGTCGGGGTCCTCGATCATCAGGTGGCAGTCGAGCGGGGTGTCCGTGGCACGGGCCAGGGACTCCACGACCGGCACGCCGAGCGTGAGGTTCGGGACGAAGTGGTTGTCCATGACGTCGACGTGGAGCCAGTCGGCGCCTTGAACCGCCTTGGCCTCCTCCGCGAGGCGCGCGAAGTCGGCGGACAGGATGCTGGGGTTGATCTGCACGGCCATGACCCAAGCCTGCCATGCCCTGCGGGGCTTGGCCGAGTCAGGCCCGGAATGGTTGCGGTGGAGCGTTTGCTGCGGGCCGGTGGGGGTTGCTCGCGCCCACGCGGCGGAGCCGCATATCGATACAGCCCCGCGCCCCTGGGTTTGCTGTCCTCAGCGGCGTTTCAGCCCGTTCTGCGGATCAGGGCAAGGTACATCGCGTCCGTGCCGTGCAGATGCGGCCAGAGCTGTACGTCCGGGCCCTCGCCGAGGTCGGGGACGCTGGGAAGCAGGGGGCGGGCGTCGATGAGCTCGGTGTCGGGGCGCTGCTTGAGCACGTCGGCGACGACCGCGCGGGTCTCGGCGAGATGCGGGGAACAGGTGGCGTAGCCGACGACGCCGCCGACGCGCACGGAGTCGATGGCGGTACGCAGCAGAGCGCGCTGGAGCGGCGCGAAGTTCTCCAGGTCCTCCGGCCGCCGCCGCCAGCGGGCCTCGGGGCGTCGGCGCAGTGCGCCGAGTCCGGTGCACGGCACATCCATCAGCACACGGTCGAAGGTGCCGGGCCGCCACGGCGGCCGGGTCCCGTCGGCGGCGATGACCTGGTACGGCCCCCGGTTGCCGACCAGGGCCTTGGCCACCAGCCCGGCCCGGTGCGGCTGCTTCTCGGAGGCGAGCAGCGCGGCCCCGCGCTCGGCGGCGAGGGCGCCCAGCAGCGCGGCCTTGCCGCCGGGACCGGCGCAGCCGTCGAGCCACTTCTCGTCGGAACCGTCGAGCGGCGCGTTCGCGAGCGCGAGGGCGACCAGCTGGCTGCCCTCGTCCTGCACGCCGGCCCGCCCCTCGCGCACCGCCTCGACGGCACCCGGCTCGCCGCCCTCGGTGAGCCGCACGGCGTACGGCGACCAGCGCCCCGCCACGGCGGCGTCCTCGCGCAGCAGTTCCTCGGTGGTGGCCCGGCCCGGCCGCGCGACCAGCGTGACCTCGGGCCGCTCGTTGTCGGCCGCGAGCAGGTCCTCGATGCCGGCCCGCCCGCCGCCGAGGGAGTCCCACAGCGCGGAGACGACCCAGCGGGGGTGCGAGTGCACGACGGCGAGGTAGTCCTCGGGGTCGTCCTCGTAGGGCGGCGCGACCTTCTCCAGCCACCCGTCGAGGTCGTCCTGCGCCACCTTGCGCAGCACGGCGTTGACGAACTTGGCCCGTCCGTCACCGAGCACGACGCGTGCCAGCTCGACGGTGGCGGACACGGCGGCGTGCGTCGGGATCCGGGTCCCGAGCAGCTGGTGCACGCCCAGGCTCAGCACGTCGAGCACCGGCGGGTCGACCTCACGAAGCGGCCGGTCCACACACTCCGCGATCACGGCGTCGTACGTGCCCTGCCGGCGCAGCGTCCCGTACACCAGCTCGGTGGCGAGGGCCGCGTCCCGCGCGTCGAACTTCTCGGGACCCTCCTTCTCCCGCGCCTTGCGCAGCAGCGGCGGCAGCACGAGGTTGGCGTACGCGTCCCGCTCGTCCACGGCACGCAGCGCGTCGAAGGCGAGGATGCGGACGGGGTCCTTCTGGGGACGGCGGTAGGGCTTGGCGGGCCGGCGCGGCCGCCGGGACTGCTCGCTCACGAAAAAGGTGCTCCGGATGTGAAGAGAGGGGTGCGCCTCCCAGCCTACGTCGGCTGCGCCGACGCACCCTCACCGCCGCCGTTGCGGGGCCTCAGGCCGCCTCTGCCCGCGCGGGGCCTCAGCCGCCGAGCGTCTCGCCCTCGGCGATGCGCACCCCGCGCGCCCAGTCGGCGGCCCGCATCGGCTTCTTGCCCTGCGCCTGCACCCAGAGCAGCTCGACGGCGTACGACCCGGTGCCCACGTGCACGTTGTTCTTGCCGACCGCAAGCTGCCCCGGGGCGAGGTCGGTGCGCTCGGGGACGGGCGTGACCTGGATGAGCTTGAGCCGCTCGCCCCGGAACGTGGTCCAGGCGCCGGGCGCCGGCGTGCAGCCGCGCACGACCCGGTCGACCCGGAGCGCCGGCGCGGCCCAGTCCACCTGGGCGTCCTCGACGGTGATCTTCGGCGCGAGGGTGACGCCGTCGGCCTGCTGCGGTACGGCCTTCAGGGTGCCGTCCTCGATGCCGTCCATGGTGGCGGAGAGCAGCCCGGCACCGGCGAAGGCGAGCCGGGTGAGCAGGTCACCACTGGTGTCGGTGGGCCGGATCGCCTCGGTGACGGTGCCGTAGACGGGCCCGGAGTCGAGCCCCTCCTCGATGAGGAAGGTGGAGGCACCGGTGATCTCGTCCCCGGCCATGATGGAGTGCTGCACGGGCGCGGCGCCGCGCCAGGCGGGCAGCAGCGAGAAGTGCAGGTTGACCCAGCCGTGCGTGGGGATGTCCAGCGCCACCCTGGGCAGCAGGGCGCCGTAGGCGACGACGGGGCAGCAGTCCGGGCCGATCTCGCGCAGCCGCTCCAGGAACTCGGGGTCCCGCGGCCGGACCGGCTTCAGCACCTCGATCCCGGCCTCCTCCGCCCGCTCGGCCACGGGCGACGCGACCAGCCTGCGCCCCCGCCCGGCCGGCGCGTCGGGCCGCGTGACGACGGCGGCCACCTCGTGGCGCCCGGAGGCGATCAGGGCGTCCAGAGCGGGAACGGCGACCTCGGGGGTACCGGCGAAGACAAGCTTCATGGGTGGGCTGGGGCCTCTCGGGCGTGATCGGACGGGCAGCGCACCAGTCTATGACGACGCGTGTGACGACGAGGGAACGACCACAAAGCCCCACCCCCCCCACCGCCACCCAACCCGAACACAAAGCCGCCAACGGCGAGACCCCCCACAAGCCGCCCACCCCCCCAGCCAACCGCAACGGGCGGTGCGCGGATGGGAGAACACCCCGCGGAAAGCCGCCAACGCCGAGAACACCCCACAAGTCGCCCAACCTCCCAGCCAACCGCAAACGGGTGGCGCGCGGGCGGGAGACCCCCCGACGGAAAGCCGCCAGCGGCGAGAACACCCCACAGGTCGCCCCGCCTCCCAGCCAACCGGAACGGGCGGCGCGCGGGCGGGCCAACGGCGTACGCATATGCCCGTACGCCCCCACCCCGTGACCAGCGGACCGCACACGCGTTGGTCAAGAAAGAGTTGACCACATCGGGCCCTTTTCGCGGCCCAATTCCTTTCAACGCCGGTTCGAGAGGCTTGTTCATGGCCGACCACGCCACCCACGACGCCCAGGCCCGGGCCAGCCTGCACTTGCTGGTGCGGGACATCGAGCGGGTCCGCCGCCAGGTGGACGCACTGCGCACGCTCACCGCCCAGTTGGGCAACGTCTACCGCCCGCGCCGCTCCGGCCCCTCCACGGGCTTCGTCGTCTACGGACGCGCCCCCGCCCCGACGGTCCGCCTCGCCCAGGAACTCCGGGACAGTGTCGAGACCCTGGTCACCGCCGCCGTGGACTTCGACCGCTCGCTCGGCTTCTCGTGGGACGCGGTGGGCTCGGCTCTCGGGGTCACCAAGCAGGCCGTGCACCGCCGTTACGGCGCCCGCCGCGCCGCGGCCCAGGCGGCGGCCGAGACCGAGCAGTCGACGGAGCCGACGGGTGCCCGCACGATCAACGTGAACACCGGCCTGCCGCCGGTGCCGACCGTCCCCGCGGCCCGCTCCATGCCGACGCAGCCGACCGCCGGCAGCCCCGCACTCCGCGACGACGCGCGGCCCACGGCCTTCCCCAGCCCGCGCAACGGCTGACCCGCCCTCACCTTGCCCTCCCGGGAGCCACCGGGAGGGCATTCGTACGGGGACCCGCGCCCCGCGCTCCCCAAGAACCAACCACCGACCACGACCATCAGCCGATATCCGGCGGATCGATGCGCACCCGCACCGTCTCTCCACTCCCCCGTGCCATCCGCGCGGCCTGGGCCGTCTTGAGGGCGGTGGCCAGGGCGGCGCCGCTCCCGGGGGGCACCCGGACCAGCGCCCGCTCCCAGTCCTCGCCAGGCGGGGGCGCACCGGGCCTGCGTGGCCGTCCGGGCAGGGTGGGCGGCACCGGCACCGGCCCCAATACCTCGGCATCCGACGGTAGTTCGACGGCCCTCAGGAACTCGGCGACGGCCTCCGTCGTCCCCGACACGGCCGCCATCCGGGACACCGGCGGGAATCCCAGCTCGGCCCGCTCGGCCAGCTCCCGCACCGCGAACCCGATGGGGTCCCACCGTACGAGCGCCTGCACGGGCCGCAGCGTCGGCTCGGCCACGACGGCCACGGTCCCCCCGTCGCCCTGCGGCCGTACCAGCGCGGCCGCCGCGATCCACCGGCGCAGCGCGTCCTCACCGGCCCGCAGGTCCGGCCGTCCGAGCATGGCCCAGCCGTCCAGCAGCAGGGCGGCCGCGTAACCGCCCTCGGCCACCGGCTCGGCCCCCGGCGTGCTCACGACCAGCGCGGGCGCGCCCGGCACGGTGTCCAGCACGTGCTCACGCCCCGAGGTGCGCACCGGTACGGCGGGGAAGGCGCGCCCCAGCTCCTCGGCCGTCCGGCGTGCCCCGACGACCTGGGCCCGGAGCCGGAAGCCGCCGCACTCCGGGCAGTGCCAGGCGCCCTCCTCGCGCCCGCACCAGTCGCACCGCAACGCGCCCGCGTCCTGCGCCTGGAGCGGTCCGGAACAGTGCCGGCACCGCGCGGGCGCCCGGCACTGTGCGCAGGCCAGGCGCGGCACGTATCCGCGCCGGGGCACCTGGACCAGCACCGGCCCGTGCCGCAGCCCCTCCCGGACCACCTGCCAGGCGAGGGTGGGCAGCCGGGCGGCGCGGGCGGCCTCGTCGCGTGCGAGGTCGTCGTCGCCGACCGTCCGCACCAGGGGCGTGGTCCGCCGCACCTGCTCGCGCCCGGCGACCAGGGGCCGCGCCCAGCCGCTCTCCACGAGCTGCGCGGCTTCCACCGTGCAGCTCCAACTCCCCAGCAGAAACCCGCACTTGTCCAGGGCGGCGCGCAACAGCAGCACATCGCGCGCATGGGGCTGCGGGGCGTGCAGTTCACTGTGGCTGTCGTCCCCGTCGTCCCAGATGGCCACGAGCCCCAGATCCCGCACCGGCGCGAACATGGCCGCGCGCGTTCCGACGACGGCACGCACGGACCCCCTGCTGACCGCGAGCCACTGCCCGTACCGCTTCTCGGGCCCGGCGTCGGCGGTGAGCAGCGCGTGCCGGCCCTCACCGAGCAGCGCGGTCAGCGCGGCGTCGACCCTGGCGGCGGCCCGCCCGTCCGGTACGACGACGAGGGCGCCGCGCCCCGAGGCGAGCGTCGCGGCGACGGCCCGGGCCAGCTCCTCGCTCCACTGCGGCCCCGGCAACGCGTTCCACACGGCCCTGGGCGCTCCCCCGGAGGCCAGCGACTCCAGGAAGGCGGCCCCGTGCTCGTAGCGCGCCCACGACCCGGCGTCGGGCGCGGGCGGTGGCGGCAGGGGCGCGGGCGACGGCCGCCGCTCGGCCCGGACGCTGCGCGGCGGCACGGCGAGCTGCAGCACATCCGCGAGGCTCCCCGCGTACCGGTCGGCAACGGCCCGCGCCAGGCCCAGCAGCTCCGCACTCAGCACGGGCTCGGGCGACACGACCTGGGCGAGTGCGGCCAGCGGCCCCGCGTACTCGGACTCGGCCCGCCGCTCGATGAGGAAGCCGTCGATGAGCCCGCCGCCCTCGCGGCGCCCTTCGCGCACCCGGTGCCGCCCGGCCCCGAACCGCACCCGCACCCTGACCCCGGGCTGCGCCTCGGCGTCCAGTTCCTCGGGCACCGCGTAGTCGAAGTACCGGTCGAGATGCAGCACGCCCTTGTCGACGAGCACCCGCGCGACCGGCAGCTCCTTGGCGAGCGCGGCGCCGCGCCAGGTCCGCGGCTTGGCCCGGGGCACCTTGGCCCCCCGCACGCTCTCCCTGATGAGCGCGAGCTGCTCCGGCGGCGCCCCTTCGGCCCCGCCGTCCCTCGGCCCGTTCTCGCTGCTCACGCTTGCATTCTTACCAAACAGTACTGACAACCGTGCCGCCCACCGACGCCCGCCCGAGCTCACCCCGGCCACGGCCCACGCCTGACGGCGCCTCCGCCTTCGGCCGCTCGGCCACACCGGTCCCTGACCGGGACCGGCAGCAGGATTTGAACCTGCGAGGGATCAACCCAGAAGTATCCGCGACCATCACACCGGACGGGCACCGGTCTCCCGAGATCAATTCGGCCGTGGTCAGCACATTCCAGATTCACCGCACGCACAAGGCGCACTCCACCGAAGTAACCACAGCCCGCGCACCGGGAGATCATCACCCTACGGGCGGACGGCCCTCGCGGCGAGCCATTTCGCGCTCCGCCCTGGAAAGACGCAGAGGCCCGGCCTCCCGAAGGGGAGACCGGGCCTCGGCGGTGAAGCTCTGTGGGCTTAGAGGCCCACGGCCTTGCGGAGGGCGTCCACGCGGTCGGTGCGCTCCCAGGTGAAGTCGGGGAGCTCGCGGCCGAAGTGGCCGTAGGCGGCCGTCTGGGCGTAGATCGGGCGGAGCAGGTCGAGGTCGCGGATGATGGCGGCCGGGCGGAGGTCGAAGACCGCGTCGATCGCCTTCTCGATCTTCTCGGCGTCGACCTTGGCCGTGCCGAAGGTCTCGACGAAGAGACCGACCGGCTCGGCCTTGCCGATGGCGTAGGCGACCTGTACCTCGCAGCGGGAGGCGAGGCCCGCGGCGACGACGTTCTTGGCGACCCAGCGCATGGCGTAGGCGGCGGAGCGGTCGACCTTGGACGGGTCCTTGCCGGAGAAGGCGCCGCCGCCGTGGCGGGCGAAGCCGCCGTAGGTGTCGATGATGATCTTGCGGCCGGTGAGGCCGGCGTCGCCCATCGGGCCGCCGATCTCGAAGCGGCCGGTCGGGTTGACCAGCAGGCGGTAGCCCTCGGTGTCCAGCTTGATGCCGTCGTCCAGGAGCGCCTTCAGCTCGGGCTCGACGACGAACTCGCGGATGTCGGGGGCGAGCAGGGAGTCGAGGTCGATGTCGGAGGCGTGCTGCGACGAGACGACGACGGTGTCGAGGCGGACGGCCTTGTCGCCGTCGTACTCGATGGTGACCTGCGTCTTGCCGTCGGGGCGCAGGTAGGGAATGGTGCCGTTCTTGCGGACCTCGGACAGCCGCTTCGACAGGCGGTGCGCCAGGAAGATCGGCAGCGGCATCAGGGTCGGCGTCTCGTCGGAGGCGTAGCCGAACATCAGGCCCTGGTCGCCGGCGCCCTGCCGGTCCAGCTCGTCCTCGTCGCCCTCGACCCGGGACTCGTAGGCCGTGTCGACGCCCTGCGCGATGTCCGGGGACTGCGCGCCGATCGACACCGAGACGCCGCAGGAGGCGCCGTCGAAGCCCTTCTTCGAGGAGTCGTAGCCGATCTCGAGGATCTTGTTGCGGACCAGGGTCGCGATGTCCGCGTAGGTCTTGGTCGTGACCTCGCCGGCCACATGCACCAGGCCGGTGGTGATCAGCGTCTCGACGGCGACGCGGGAGGACGGGTCCTCGCGCAGAAGCGCGTCGAGAATGGTGTCGCTGATCTGGTCAGCGATCTTGTCGGGGTGACCCTCGGTCACGGACTCCGAGGTGAACAGGCGACGGGACACAACGCTCCCTGGGGTTGCAGCGGCTGCTGGCTGATCATTTGCGGACGAGCACGGGGCTGCGCCGGCGTCGTCCGAGAACAGTTTACGGGTCGCACTCCGCCGCAGGCCCACCCGTCTCGCCTCTCGGGAGCGCTGTGACCTGCGGCACGCGCATTCTGCACAATGCCCGGCGCACTTGGCCAGGCCCCGTGCGCTCCCTTGCGGCGCCCGGAAAAGACGCCGGATGGCCGAATCCACCCCGCCCGGACGGCGCAGCGGGGTCAGCTCAGGCGGGCCGCCACGAGGTCCCAGACGGTGTCGGCCAGGGCCTCCTTCGGTCCGTGGGGTACGGGGGTCTCGCTGCCGTCGGCGCCCAGGACCAGGGCCTCGTTCTCCTCCGAGCCGAAGGTCTTGCGCTCCCCCACCTCGTTCACCACGAGCAGGTCGCAGCCCTTGCGGGCGAGCTTGACGCGGCCGTTGGCGAGGACGTCGTCGGTCTCGGCGGCGAAGCCGACGACGATCTGGCCGGGCCGGGCGCGGTCGGCGGAGATCTCCGCGAGGATGTCCGGATTCCGTACCAGGACGATCGGGTCGGGGTCCTGGCCGTCCTTCTTCTTGATCTTCCCGGCGGCGTAGGCGGCCGGGCGGAAGTCGGCCACGGCGGCGGCCATGACCACGGCGTCGGCGTCCGCCGCGGCCTTGAGGACCGCCTCGCGCAGCTGAACGGCGGTGCCGACCTGGACGACGTCGACGCCGGCCGGGTCGGGCAGGCCGGTGTTGGCGGCGATCAGGGTGACCCGGGCGCCGCGGGCGGCGGCCGTGCGGGCGAGGGCGTAGCCCTGCTTGCCGGAGGAGCGGTTGCCGAGGAAGCGGACGGGGTCGAGCGGCTCGCGGGTGCCGCCGGCGGAGACGACGACGTGGCGGCCCTTCAGGTCGGGTTCGGTGACGCCGCGGGCCAGCACCCGGCGGCAGACCTCGAAGATCTCCGCCGGCTCGGGCAGCCGGCCCTTGCCGGTGTCGACACCGGTGAGGCGGCCGACGGCGGGCTCGACGACGACGGCGCCGCGGCGGCGCAGCGTGGCCACGTTCTCCTGGGTGGCGGGGTGCTCCCACATCTCGGTGTGCATCGCGGGGGCGAAGACGACGGGACAGCGGGCGGTGAGGAGGGTGTTGGTCAGCAGGTCGTCGGCGAGGCCGTGGGCGGCCTTGGCGAGCGTGTCGGCGGTGGCGGGGGCCACGACGACGAGGTCGGCGTGCTGGCCGATGCGGACGTGCGGGACCTCGTGGACGTCGTCCCAGACCTCGGTGGAGACCGGGTTGCCCGACAGGGCGGACCAGGTGGCGGCGCCGACGAAGTGCAGCGCGGAGGCGGTGGGCACCACGCGCACGTCGTGGCCCGACTCCGTGAGCCTTCTCAGCAGCTCACAGGCCTTGTACGCGGCGATGCCGCCGCTGACCCCCAGAACGACCCTCGGCTTGTCCGCCATCTCTCGCCATCTCTCCCTGGCTCGGCACCGTACGCGACCAAACGTACGAGACCATCAGACACCACAGGCCCGGCAGTGTGACTGCCGGGCCTGTGGATAAGTCAACCGCAATCCGAAGGTACTACTGAACCGGGCCCTCGATGGCCTCGGAGGTCAGCAGACCCGCGTTGATCTCGCGCAGGGCGATGGACAGCGGCTTCTCGTGCACGTGGGTGTCGACGAGCGGACCGACGTACTCGAGGAGGCCCTCGCCGAGCTGCGAGTAGTACGCGTTGATCTGACGGGCCCGCTTGGCCGCGTAGATCACGAGGCTGTACTTCGAGTCGGTGGCCTCGAGGAGCTCGTCGATCGGCGGGTTGATGATGCCCTCGGGCGCGGAGATGGAAGAGGACACGCTCTACCTTCCGATGGATGGGAAAAGATCAGTATCAGTGATCAGTCACGATCACACAACGTCCATCAAGGCTAGCAGCTCGCGAGCCACGTCCTCGACGGAGGTGTTGACCAGGGTCACGTCGAACTCCGGCTCGGCCGCCAGCTCGGTCCGGGCCGCCTCCAGGCGGCGCTCTATGACCTCGGGCGGCTCGGTCCCCCGGCCGGTGAGCCTGCGCACCAGCTCCTCCCAGGAGGGCGGAGCCAGGAACACCAGCTGGGAGTCGGTCATGGACTCGCGGACCTGCCGGGCACCCTGGAGGTCGATCTCCAGCAGCACGGGCTCACCGTTCTCCAGCCGCTCCTGCACGGCGGCGCGGGGCGTGCCGTAGCGGTTGCCCGCGAATTCGGCCCACTCCAGCAGCTCGCCGTTGGCGATCAGCTTGTCCATCTCCTCGTCGGTGACGAAGAAGTAGTGGACTCCGTGCTTCTCGCCGGGGCGGGGCTTACGGGTGGTCGCCGACACCGAGAGCCAGACCTCGGGGTGTTCCTTGCGCATATGGGCGACGACCGTGCTCTTGCCGACCCCGGAGGGGCCGGAGAGCACGGTCAGCCGCGGACGTTCACTCATGCAGCGATTATTCCAGCAATCCCGGGGTGCCCGGGACTCCCGGTCCGGCGGAGCCCGGACTCAGGAGCCGGTGCTGCCGAACTCACGCTCCAGGGACGCGATCTGGTTGGAACCGAGACCGCGCACGCGGCGGCTCTCGGAGATGCCCAGACGCTCCATGATCTGCTTGGCGCGGACCTTGCCCACGCCGGGCAGCGACTCGAGCAGTGCGGAGACCTTCATCTTGCCGATGACGTCGTTCTCCTGGCCCTGCTTGATGACCTCGTGCAGGGAGGCGCCGGAGTGCTTGAGTCGATTCTTGACCTCGGCCCGCTCCCGGCGAGCCGCGGCGGCCTTTTCGAGCGCGGCTGCGCGCTGTTCAGGGGTAAGGGGCGGAAGAGCCACGCCTACGTCACCTCGGATGTCGAACTGTCGGATACGGACCGGTGAGGAACCTAGTCGCCCCACACCTGGGGAGCCACGAGCAACACGCTTCGCCCGTCCTCCCACTGCGTGGGAGGTACCCCACTGCTCGGAGACTAGCGGGCAAGTCCGCCAGAGTCAGCGAGAACAGCGGAAAAGTCCTGGTCAGCCTCCGTCAGGCCAGACATTTGAGACATATTGACCTCGATTTGAGGATGTATTCACACTCAAGCCGCCCCGCCGCCGCCTGCCGGAACGCGCCCAGGCGCCCTCAGGCGCCGCCGACGGCGGCCCGGATCTCCTCCGCGAAGCGCTCGGTGGCCGTCCGCAGCGCCCCGACGTCGGGACCGTGACGCAGAACACCCCGGCTGACGTTCGGCACGACGTTGCGCACCGCCGACCCGAACACCTTGGGAAGGTCGGCCGCGGTCGCCCCCTGCGCCCCGACGCCGGGCGCGAGGAGCGGGCCGTTGATCTCGAGGTCGTACGACGACAGGTCGCCGACCGTGGCGCCGACGACCGCGCCGAAGGAGCCCAGCGGCTCCTCGCCCGCGTTCTCGGCGGCCAGGTGCGCCAGCATGGTCGCGCCCACGGTGCGGCCGTCCGCGCGGACCGCGTGCTGGACCTCCGGGCCCTCCGGGTTCGAGGTCAGGGCCAGCACGAACAGTCCGGTGCCGGTCTCCCTGGCCAGGGCGACGGCGGGGCTGAGCGAGCCGTAGCCGAGGTAGGGCGAGACGGTGAGGGCGTCGGAGAACAGCGGGGCGTCCTTGTGCAGGAAGGCCTCGGCGTACCCGGCCATGGTCGAGCCGATGTCGCCGCGCTTGGCGTCCATCACGACGAGGGTGCCGGCCGCGCGCGCCTCCTGGACCGTCCGCTCCAGCACGGCGACGCCCCGGGAGCCGAACCGCTCGAAGAAGGCGGCCTGCGGCTTCATGACGGCGACCCGGTCGGCCACCGCCTCGACGACCGTGCGGCTGAACCGCTCCAGACCGGCCACGTCGTCGTTCAGACCCCACTCGGCGAGCAGGGAGGCGTGCGGGTCGATGCCGACGCACAGCGGGCCGCGCTCGTCCATGGCGCGGCGCAGCCGGGCACCGAAGGGCTCGTAGGAGGTCATGCGGGCTTCCTCACGTCGGCGCCGACCGCGTCGGCGAGGGTGGCGTACGGGCTGGTGCGCAGCCGCGCGGCAAGGCCCTTGTGGATGGCGCGGCACCAGAAGGGGCCCTCGTAGATGAAGGCGCTGTACCCCTGGACCAGCGTGGCACCGGCCAGGATGCGCTGCCAGGCGTCCTCGGCGGTCTCGATGCCGCCGACGCCCACCAGGGTGATCCGGTCGCCCACGCGCGCGTACAGGCGGCGCAGCACCTCCAGGGAGCGCTCCTTGAGCGGGGCGCCGGACAGGCCGCCGGCCTGCTGCACGAGCGCGGGTGCGGACTTCAGGCCGAGGCCCTCGCGCGCGATGGTCGTGTTGGTGGCGATGATGCCGTCCAGGCCCAGCTCCACGGCGAGGTCGGCGACGGCGTCGACGTCCTCGTCGGCGAGGTCGGGGGCGATCTTCACCAGGAGCGGCACCCGGCGGTTCGCGACCGTGCGGTCGGCGGCCTCGCGCACCGCGCTCAGCAGCGGCCGCAGCGCCTCGGTGGCCTGCAGGTTGCGCAGGCCGGGCGTGTTCGGCGAGGAGACGTTGACGACCAGGTAGTCGGCGTACGGCGCGAGGCGCTCGGCCGACTTCACGTAGTCGGCGACGGCCTCCTGTTCGGGTACGACCTTGGTCTTGCCGATGTTGACGCCGACGACGGTCTTGAAGACGGGCTCGCGCGAGGCCAGGCGGGCGGCGACCGTGAGCGAGCCCTCGTTGTTGAAGCCCATGCGGTTGATCAGCGCCCGGTCCGCGACGAGCCGGAAGAGGCGCTGCTTGGGGTTGCCGGGCTGGGCCTCACCCGTGACCGTGCCGATCTCGACATGGTCGAAGCCGAGCATCGACATCCCGTCGATCGCGACCGCGTTCTTGTCGAAGCCGGCGGCGAGGCCGAAGGGCCCGTGCATGCGCAGCCCCAGGGCCTCCGTGCGCAGTTCCTTGTGGCAGGGCGCGAGCGCGGCCGCGACGAAGGTGCGCAGCACGGGGACGCGCACGGCGAGGCGGATCCAGCGGAAGGCCAGGTAGTGGGCCTTCTCGGGGTCCATCCGTTTGAAAACCAGACGGAAGAACAGCTTGTACATCTCGAAAGTCCTCAGGTGTCCTCATGCAGAGGGGGACACCGTTTCCGGTGTCCCCCTCGGGGCTGCTAGTCGCGGGCCGCGGTCAGGTGTTCCGCGTGTTCCTGGAGCGAGCGGACGCCCACGTCACCGTGGTTGAGGGCGTCGATGCCCTGGACGGCCGCGGCGAGCGCCTGGACGGTCGTCAGGCACGGGACCGAGCGCGCCACCGCCGCCGTACGGATGTCGTAGCCGTCGAGGCGGCCGCCGGTGCCGTACGGGGTGTTGACGATGAGGTCGACCTCGCCGTCGTGGATCAGCTGGACGATGGTCCGCTCGCCGTTCGGGCCGGGGCCCTCGGACTGCTTGCGGACGATCGTGGCGTTGATGCCGTTGCGCTTGAGGACCTCGGCCGTGCCGGAGGTGGCCATCAGCTCGAAGCCGTGCGCGACCAGCTCGCGCGCCGGGAAGATCATCGAGCGCTTGTCGCGGTTGGCGACCGAGATGAACGCGCGGCCCTTGGTGGGCAGCGGGCCGTAGGCGCCCGCCTGCGACTTGGCGTAGGCCGTGCCGAAGACGGAGTCGATGCCCATGACCTCGCCGGTGGAGCGCATCTCCGGGCCGAGCACGGTGTCGACACCGCGGCCGTGGATGTCGCGGAAGCGCGTCCACGGCATGACGGCCTCCTTGACGGAGATCGGCGCGTCCAGCGGCAGCTCGCCGCCGTCGCCGGTCGCCGGGAGCAGGCCCTCGGCGCGCAGCTCGGCGATGGTCGCGCCCAGCGAGATGCGGGCGGCGGCCTTGGCGAGCGGCACCGCGGTCGCCTTGGAGGTGAAGGGGACCGTACGGGAGGCGCGCGGGTTGGCCTCCAGGACGTAGAGGATGTCGCCGGCCATCGCGAACTGGATGTTGATCAGGCCGCGCACCCCGACACCCTTGGCGATGGCCTCGGTGGAGGCGCGCAGGCGCTTGATGTCGAAGCCGCCCAGGGTGATCGGGGGCAGGGCGCACGCCGAGTCGCCGGAGTGGATGCCGGCCTCCTCGATGTGCTCCATGACGCCGCCGAGGTACAGCTCCTCGCCGTCGTACAGGGCGTCGACGTCGATCTCGATGGCGTCGTCCAGGAAGCGGTCGACGAGGACCGGCCGCGAGGGGCTGATCTCGGTCGACTCGGCGATGTAGGAGGCGAGGCGGGTCTCGTCGTAGACGATCTCCATGCCGCGCCCGCCGAGGACGTACGACGGCCGGACCAGGACCGGGTAGCCGATCTCGTCGGCGATGGACTTGGCCTCGGCGAAGGTCGTCGCGGTGCCGTGCTTCGGCGCCGGCAGGCCCGCCTCGGCGAGGACGCGGCCGAAGGCGCCCCGGTCCTCGGCGGCGTGGATGGCCTCGGGCGAGGTGCCCACGATCGGCACGCCGTTGTCCTTCAGGGCCTGCGACAGGCCGAGCGGGGTCTGGCCGCCGAGCTGCACGATCACGCCCGCGACCGGGCCCGCCTGCTGCTCGGCGTGGACGATCTCCAGCACGTCTTCCAGCGTCAGCGGCTCGAAGTACAGGCGGTCGGAGGTGTCGTAGTCCGTGGAGACGGTCTCCGGGTTGCAGTTGACCATCACGGTCTCGTACCCGGCGTCGGACAGCGCGAAGGATGCGTGGACGCAGGAGTAGTCGAACTCGATGCCCTGGCCGATGCGGTTGGGGCCGGAGCCCAGGATGATCACCGCGGGCTTCTCACGCCGCGCGACCTCGTTCTCCTCGTCGTAGGAGGAGTAGAAGTACGGCGTCTTCGCGGCGAACTCGGCGGCGCAGGTGTCGACCGTCTTGTAGACCGGGCGGATGCCGAGGGCGTGCCGGACCTCGCGGACGACGTCCTCGCGCAGGCCGCGGATCTCGGCGATCTGCTGGTCGGAGAAGCCGTGCCGCTTGGCCTCGGCGAGCAGCTCGCGGGTCAGCTCGGGGGCCCCGGCAAGCTCGTCCGCGACCTCCTTGATCAGGAAGAGCTGGTCGACGAACCACGGGTCGATCTTGGTGGCCTCGAAGATCTCCTCGGGCGTGGCGCCCGCGCGGATGGCCTGCATCACCGTGTTGATCCGGCCGTCGGTGGGCCGTACGGCCTCGCGCAGCAGCGTGCCCTTGTCGCCCGGGTCGCCGACGAAGGTGAACTGGCTGCCCTTCTTCTCCAGCGAGCGCAGCGCCTTCTGGAAGGCCTCGGTGAAGTTGCGGCCGATGGACATGGCCTCGCCGACCGACTTCATGGTGGTGGTCAGCGTGGAGTCGGCCTGCGGGAACTTCTCGAAGGCGAACCGCGGGGCCTTGACGACCACGTAGTCGAGGGTCGGCTCGAAGGACGCCGGGGTCTCCTGCGTGATGTCGTTCGGGATCTCGTCGAGGGTGTAGCCGACGGCGAGCTTGGCGGCGATCTTGGCGATCGGGAAGCCGGTCGCCTTGGAGGCGAGCGCCGAGGACCGCGAGACGCGCGGGTTCATCTCGATGACGATGACGCGGCCGTCGACCGGGTTCACCGCGAACTGGATGTTGCAGCCGCCGGTGTCGACGCCGACCTCGCGGATGACGGCGATGCCGATGTCGCGCAGGATCTGGTACTCGCGGTCGGTCAGCGTCATCGCGGGCGCGACGGTGATGGAGTCACCGGTGTGCACGCCCATGGGGTCGAAGTTCTCGATGGAGCAGACGACCACGACGTTGTCGTGCTTGTCGCGCATCAGCTCCAGCTCGTACTCCTTCCAGCCGAGGATGGACTCCTCCAGGAGCACCTCGGTGGTCGGGGAGAGCGTGAGGCCCTGGCCGGCGATGCGGCGCAGCTCGTCCTCGTCGTGGGCGAAGCCGGAGCCGGCGCCGCCCATGGTGAAGGACGGGCGGACGACGACGGGGTAGCCGCCGAGCTCGTCGACGCCCTTGAGGACGTCGTCCATGGAGTGGCAGATGACCGAGCGGGCGGACTCGCCGTGCCCGATCTTCGCGCGGACGGCCTCGACGACGGCCTTGAACAGGTCGCGGTCCTCGCCCTTGTGGATCGCCTCGGGCTTGGCCCCGATCAGCTCGACGCCGTACTTCTCCAGGACGCCGTTCTCGTGCAGCGAGATGGCGGTGTTCAGCGCCGTCTGGCCGCCCAGGGTGGGCAGCAGGGCGTCGGGGCGCTCCTTGGCGATGATCTTCTCGACGAACTCGGGGGTGATCGGCTCGACGTACGTGGCGTCGGCGATCTCCGGGTCGGTCATGATCGTCGCGGGGTTGGAGTTGACGAGGACCACGCGCAGGCCCTCGGCCTTGAGCACGCGGCACGCCTGGGTGCCGGAGTAGTCGAACTCGGCGGCCTGGCCGATGACGATCGGGCCGGAGCCGATGACCAGGACGGACTGGATATCGGTGCGCTTAGGCACGCTGGCCCTCCATCAGGGAAACGAAGCGGTCGAACAGGTAGGCGGCGTCGTGCGGGCCCGCTGCCGCTTCGGGGTGGTACTGGACGGAGAAGGCCGGCTGGTCGAGCAGCTGCAGCCCCTCCACGACGTTGTCGTTCAGGCAGACGTGCGAGACCTCGGCGCGGCCGAACTTCGTGTCGCTGACCTTGTCGAGGGGCGCGTCGACGGCGAAGCCGTGGTTGTGCGCGGTGACCTCGACCTTGCCGGTCGTACGGTCCTGGACCGGCTGGTTGATGCCCCGGTGGCCGTACTTCAGCTTGTAGGTGCCGAAGCCGAGGGCGCGGCCGAGGATCTGGTTGCCGAAGCAGATGCCGAACAGCGGCGTCTTCCGCTCCAGGACCGCGGTCATGAGGGCCACCGGGCCGTCGGCCTTGGCCGGGTCGCCGGGGCCGTTGGAGAAGAACACGCCGTCCGGGTTCACGGCGTAGACGTCCTCGGCGGAGGCCGTCGCCGGGAGGACGTGCACCTCTATGCCGCGCTCGGCCATGCGGTGCGGGGTCATGCCCTTGATGCCGAGGTCGACGGCGGCGACGGTGAAGCGCTTCTCGCCGATCGCGGGGACGACGTACGCCTCCTTGGTCGCGACCTCCTCGTACAGGCTCAGGCCCTTCATGTGCGGCTGGGCCTGGACGCGCTCCAGCAGCTCCGCCTCGGGGGCGATCGCCTCGCCGGAGAAGATGCCGGCGCGCATGGAGCCGCGCTCGCGCAGGTGGCGGGTGAGGGCGCGGGTGTCGATGCCGGAGATGCCGACGACGTTCTGGGCGACCAGCTCGTCGTCCAGGGAGCGCTTGGCCCGCCAGTTGGACGGCACGCGCGCGGGGTCGCGCACGACGTACCCGGAGACCCAGATGCGGCTCGACTCGTCATCCTCGTCGTTCCAGCCGGTGTTGCCGATCTGCGGGGCGGTCGCGACGACGATCTGCCGGTCGTACGACGGGTCGGTCAGGGTCTCCTGGTAGCCGGTCATGCCGGTGGAGAACACGGCCTCGCCGAAGGTCTCCCCCACGGCCCCGTAGGCGCGGCCGCGGAAGATGCGGCCGTCCTCCAGGACGAGTACGGCGGGAACCTTGGCAGCTCCCCTGGTGGAGGTCGTCATCGTGCGCCTTCCGTGTCGTTGATCATGTGGTTCAGGGTTTCGACCCATTCGGTGTGCTCGGCCGCGTGGTCGGAGCGGAAGCCGGAGTCGATCTCCTTGTCGCCGTGCGCCCAGGTCACCACCAGCAGTCCGCCCTCGGTGAGGACCTTGCCGGCGATGCCCTTGTCCAGCCGGGCGCCGCGCAGGGCCCCGGCGGGGACGAAGAAGTCGGTCGCCCCGGGGCGTTCGACCTCCAGGCCCGCGTCCGTCAGGGTGAGCTGGACCCGGCTGCGGGTGCCGAGGCCATGGGCCACGATGCGGTCCAGCCACTGCCCGGCGGTGGTGGAGCCGTGGTAGCGGCCGCTCAGCTCAAGTTTCGCCGGGCCGGTCTCCTCCGGCGCGCTGGGCAGCTCCGGCAGGTCGCTCTGAAGGGTGCCGCGCCACTTCCAGCCCTCGCGCATCAGCCAGTAGACGAGGGCGACGAAGAGGGCGAGGCCGACGAGCCAGCCGATGCGGCCGCCCCAGTCGGTCACCGTGGCGGATTTCCTCTCGTCCGCCAGGACGGTGACGAGTCCGGCGGCCGGCAGAGTTGCAGGTGTCACGTGAGCTTCCCGTCGATGAGCGTCGCCTTGCCCCGCAGCCACGTGTGGGTGACACGGCCCGGCAGCGCGCGGCCCTCGTACGGGGTGTTGCGGCTGCGCGAGGCGAAGCCCGCGGGGTCCACCTGCCCACGGTATTCCGTGTCGACGAGGGTGAGGTTGGCGGGCTCACCAGCCGAGACGGGCCGTCCGTGGCCGTTCGCCCGACCGATCCGGGCGGGCTTGACGGACATGCGGTCGGCGACGCCGGCCCAGTCCAGCAGGCCGGTCTCGACCATGGTCTCCTGGACCACCGACAGGGCGGTCTCCAGACCGACCATGCCCATGGCCGCGGCGGCCCACTCGCAGTCCTTGTCCTCGTGCGGGTGCGGGGCGTGGTCGGTGGCGACGATGTCGATCGTGCCGTCGGCGAGCGCCTCGCGCAGGGCCATGACGTCGCGCTCGGTGCGCAGCGGCGGGTTGACCTTGTAGACCGGGTTGTAGGTGCGCACCATCTCGTCCGTCAGGAGCAGGTGGTGCGGGGTGACCTCGGCGGTGACGTCGATGCCGCGGGACTTGGCCCAGCGGACGATCTCGACGGAGCCGGCGGTCGACAGGTGGCAGATGTGGACGCGGGAGCCGACGTGCTCGGCGAGCAGGACGTCCCGCGCGATGATCGACTCCTCGGCGACGGCCGGCCAGCCGCCCAGGCCCAGCTCGGCGGAGACGACGCCCTCGTTCATCTGGGCGCCCTCGGTCAGCCGCGGCTCCTGCGCGTGCTGGGCGACGACACCGCCGAAGGCCTTCACGTACTCCAGCGCGCGGCGCATGATCACCGCGTCGTCCACGCACTTGCCGTCGTCGGAGAAGACGGTGACGCCGGCGGCCGAGTCGTGCATGGCGCCCAGCTCGGCGAGCTTCCTGCCCTCCAGGCCGACGGTGACGGCGCCGATGGGCTGCACGTCGCAGTAGCCGTGCTCCTGGCCGAGCCGGTAGACCTGCTCGACCACACCGGCGGTGTCGGCGACCGGGAAGGTGTTGGCCATGGCGAACACGGCCGTGTAACCGCCGCTCGCCGCGGCCCGCGTGCCGGTGAGCACGGTCTCGGAGTCCTCGCGGCCCGGCTCGCGCAGGTGGGTGTGCAGATCGACCAGGCCCGGCAGCAGCACCTTGCCGGTGGCCTCGACGACCTCGGCGCCGTCGGCGCTCAGTCCGACGCCGACCTCGGCGATCGTCTCGCCGTCGATCAGCACGTCCTGCGGCTCGCCGCCGAGCACCTTCGCACCACGGATCAGGATCTTGCTCATGGGTCTTACTTCTCCTCGTTGGTGCGGGCGTGGGTGACGGCGGGCTCGTTGCCACCGAGCAGCAGGTACAGCACGGCCATCCGGATGGAGACGCCGTTGGCGACCTGCTCGACGACGGTGCAGCGCTCGGAGTCGGCGACCTCGGCGGTGATCTCCATGCCGCGCACCATCGGGCCGGGGTGCATCACGATGGCGTGCTCGGGCATCTTCGCCATGCGCTCGCCGTCCAGGCCGTAGCGCCGCGAGTACTCGCGCTCGGTCGGGAAGAAGGCGGCGTTCATGCGCTCGCGCTGGACGCGGAGCATCATCACCGCGTCGGACTTGGGCAGCGTGCTGTCGAGGTCGTACGACACCTCGCACGGCCAGGTGTCGACGCCGACCGGCACCAGGGTGGGCGGGGCGACGAGGGTGACCTCGGCGCCGAGGGTGTGCAGCAGGTCGACGTTGGAGCGGGCGACCCGGCTGTGCAGGACGTCGCCGACGATGGTGATCCGCTTGCCGGACAGGTCCTGGCCGAGTCCGGCGTCCCGGCCGACGAGGCGGCGGCGCATGGTGAAGGCGTCCAGCAGGGCCTGGGTGGGGTGCTGGTGGGTGCCGTCGCCGGCGTTGATGACGGCGGCGTCGATCCAGCCGGAGTTGGCGAGCCGGTAGGGGGCTCCGGAGGCGCTGTGCCGGATGACGACGGCGTCGACGCCCATGGCCTCCAGGGTCTGGGCGGTGTCCTTCAGGGACTCGCCCTTCGAGACGCTCGATCCCTTGGCGGAGAAGTTGATGACGTCCGCGGACAGCCGCTTCTCGGCGGCCTCGAAGGAGATCCGGGTGCGGGTGGAGTCCTCGAAGAAGAGGTTGACGATCGTGCGGCCGCGCAGGGTCGGCAGTTTCTTGATCGGCCGGTCCGCGACCCGGGCCATCTCCTCGGCGGTGTCGAGGATCAGGACGGCGTCGTCGCGGGAGAGGTCGGCGGCCGAGATGAGATGACGCTGCATCTGTCAGGCTCCGTAAGGCAGTTCATCGGGATCCGGGGGTCTGGGGTGCACCCCAGAGGACACAGTGGGGCAAACCGGGGCGCGTGTCGGCATGCCGAAGCGGCCGTGCGCGCCTGAGTTGCTACTGGCCGGCCGGCTTCACACCGAGCAGCACGGTGTCGCGACCGTCCTCCTCGGCGAGCTGGACCTTGACCGTCTCCCGCAGCGACGTGGGGAGGTTCTTGCCGACGTAGTCGGCGCGGATGGGCAGTTCGCGGTGGCCGCGGTCGACCAGGACCGCGAGCTGCACCGCGCGCGGGCGCCCGATGTCGTTCAGGGCGTCGAGGGCGGCCCGGATGGTGCGGCCCGAGAAGAGCACGTCGTCGACCAGGACGACCAGCTTGCCGTCGAGGCCGTCACCGGGGATCTCGGTGCGGGCCAGCGCACGCGGCGGGTGCATGCGCAGGTCGTCGCGGTACATGGTGATGTCGAGCGAGCCGACGGGGACCTTGCGGTCGGTGATCTGCTCCAGCTTGACGGCGAGCCGCTGGGCGAGGAAGACACCCCGGGTCGGGATGCCGAGGAGCACCACGTCGTCGGCGCCCTTGGCGCGCTCGACGATCTCGTGGGCGATGCGGGTCAGAACCCGTGCGATGTCGGGGCCCTCGAGAACGGGCCGGGCATCGGACGCGGGCGGGTTCGCGTGCGAGACGTGCTTGTCCATACGAAACGGACCTCCTTCTCCGCCTCACGGGACGGATCTTAAAGGACGTCGGATTTGCGCCAACCACGGTAGCAGGTCGCCGGGAGGCCCCGATCACCCCCCTGTCACCCGGTCGGCTCAATCGATCGCCGCTACCACGGAAGAGTCGGTGTGGACCATTCGGCTTGACGCAAGAGAGTCACGCTGCGTAACCTCACAGTGAGTTACCAGCCGCGCGGCGGGATCACTGCCGACCGCGTCGACACAGTGTCCGGGGAGCTATATGTCCAGCGAATACGCCAAACAGCTCGGGGCCAAGCTCCGGGCCATCCGCACCCAGCAGGGCCTTTCCCTCCACGGTGTCGAGGAGAAGTCCCAGGGGCGCTGGAAGGCCGTGGTGGTGGGTTCGTACGAGCGCGGCGACCGTGCCGTGACCGTACAGCGTCTTGCCGAACTGGCCGATTTCTATGGTGTTCCCGTGCAGGAGCTGCTGCCGGGCACCACGCCGGGCGGCGCCGCCGAGCCGCCGCCGAAGCTGGTCCTGGACCTGGAGCGGCTGGCCACGGTGCCGGCCGAGAAGGCGGGTCCGCTGCAGCGCTACGCCGCGACGATCCAGTCCCAGCGCGGCGACTACAACGGCAAGGTGCTCTCGATCCGCCAGGACGACCTGCGCACACTCGCCGTCATCTACGACCAGTCCCCCTCGGTCCTCACCGAGCAGCTGATCAGCTGGGGTGTCCTGGACGCGGACGCGCGCCGCGCGGTGGCCACGCACGAAGAGGGCTGACCCGCCCAGCACCAGCGCAGAAACGTGCCGCCGGGGTGGCCGGAACCGTACGGTTCGGGCCACCCCGGCGGTGTTGTGCCGGGCAGCGAACGCCGGAGGGCCCACAGCGGGTGTGCTGTGGGCCCTCCGGCGTCTGTGGCGTCTCAGGCGTCGCTCGTGCCGCTTACGCCTCGTCCCGGCGGAGCGTTGGCTTGAGCTCCTTCAGCCGGCCGAGGAGACCGTTGACGAACGAGGGCGACTCATCGGTCGAGAACTCCTTCGCCAGCTGCACCATCTCGTCCAGGACGACGGCGTCCGGGGTCTCGTCGACCCAGATCAGCTCGTACGCGCCCAGCCGCAGGATGTTGCGGTCGACGACCGGCATCCGGTCGAGCGTCCAGCCCACCGCGTACTGGGCGATCAGCTCGTCGATCCGGGCCGCCTTCTCGGCGTAGCCCTCGACGAGCTGCATCGTGTACTCGCTCACCGGCGGCTGCCGGGTGTCGCTCCGGGACAGCCGGATCCAGTCCGCGAGGACCGTCAGGACGTCGGCGCCGCGCTGGTCGCCCTCGAAGAGGATCTGGAAGGCGCGCTTGCGGGCCGTGTTGCGGGCAGCCACGGTTAGCTGTTCACCCGGCCGAGGTAGTCGCTCGTACGGGTGTCGACCTTGATCTTCTCACCGGTGGTGATGAAGAGCGGGACCTGGATCTGGTGGCCGGTCTCCAGGGTGGCGGGCTTGGTGCCACCGGTGGAGCGGTCGCCCTGGACGCCCGGCTCGGTCTCGGCGATGGTCAGCTCGACCGCGGCCGGGAGCTCGACGAAGAGCACCTCGCCCTCGTGCTGCGCGACGGTGGCGGTGAAGCCCTCGATCAGGAAGTTCGCGGCGTCGCCGACGGCCTTCCTGTCGATGTGCAGCTGGTCGTAGGTCTCCATGTCCATGAAGACGAAGTACTCGCCGTCCATGTACGAGAACTGCATGTCGCGCTTGTCGACAGTGGCCGTCTCGACCTTGACGCCGGCGTTGAAGGTCTTGTCGACCACCTTGCCGGACAGCACGTTCTTCAGCTTGGTGCGCACGAAGGCCGGGCCCTTGCCGGGCTTGACGTGCTGGAACTCGACGACGGACCAGAGCTGGCCGCCTTCGAGCTTGAGCACCATGCCGTTCTTGAGGTCGTTCGTGGAAGCCACGGTTGCGGAATCTCCTGGACTGACGTACGACCCCGGGGCATGCGCACAGCGCGAGGCTAGAGCGCGAGCAGCTCCTTGGTCGTGATGGTGAGTAGCTCGGGTCCGCCGTCCGCCTCGGGGCGTACGACGAGCGTGTCATCGATCCGGACACCGCCCCGGCCCGGGAGGTGGACCCCCGGTTCGACGGTGACCGGCACGCAAGCGTCCAGTTTACCCATGGCCGAGGGGGCCAGCTGCGGGTCCTCGTCGATTTCGAGTCCGACTCCGTGTCCGGTCAGCGGTGGCAGTGCCTCCGCATAGCCCGCGGAGTCGAGCACCTGGCGTGCCGCGCGGTCCACGTCGCGGTAGCCGGCGCCGGGCGCCAGGGACTCGCGGCCGGCGCGCTGAGCGGCGAAGACGAGGTCGTACAGCTCGATCTGCCACTCGGCGGGCGAGGTGCCGATGACGAAGGTGCGGCCGATCTCGCAGCGGTAGCCGCGGTAGGTGGCGCCGAGACAGACGGAGAGGAAGTCGCCCTCCTCCACCCGCCGGTCGGTGGGCCGGTGACCGCGTCGGCCGGAGTTCGGTCCGGTGGCCACGGACGTCGGGAAGGCGGGCCCGTCGGCGCCGTGGTCGACCAGGCGCCGCTCCAGCTCCAGCGCGAGGTGCCGTTCGGTGCGGCCGACCAGGATGGATTCCAGCAGCTCGCCGAGGGCCTGGTCGGCGATCTCGGCGCCGATGCGGAGGCAGGAGATCTCCTCCTCGTCCTTCACCACCCTGAGCTGTTCGACGGCCGTGGCGAGGTCGGCGAGGCGGAGGTTCGGGACGGCCGAGGCCAGGGCTCTGTGGCGGCGGACCGTGAGGTGGTGTTCCTCGACGGCGAGGGTGTCGGCGTCCTGTGCCGCGGCGAGTTCGGCCGCGGCGACCGCCGGGTCGGCTCCGGGCGAGGACAGGACGTGCAGCCGCAGGTTCTCGTCCAGCCGGCCCTCGGAGGGGCGGTCGTCGGGCGGGCTGCCGCACACCAGGAGGTCCTCGCGTCTGCCGAGGAGCAGTACGGAGTCCTGCGGGGCCGCGGCCGCCAGGTAGCGCACATTGGCAGGGCGGGAGACGAGCCCTGCCGTGCAGCCGGCGGCATTGAAGTGCTCTCTCAGCCGGGAGCGGCGGGTCGCGTACACCTCTGACATGAGATGAGCGTAGGAGTTTTGACCGAGTTGTGCCGGTTGGCGGGGGCCGAGTGGGGTCCCCGGGGCCTCACCAGCTCGGCGGGCTGGCGATCGCCCTGGCCAGGACCTCGTCCAGGATGCGGGCCGTGCCGGGGACGTCGAGCTGGGAGTTGTCGATGATCGGGAGGCCCGAGCCGTACCAGCCGGCCATGCGGCCGTGGATGCGGGCCACCTCCTCGTCGGTGAGGCGGCGGTTGCCGGAGCGCTCGGCGTTGCGCTCCAGGACGATGTCGAGACCCGGGAGGAGGACGACCGGGAGCAGGCCGGGGCCGACGTGGCGCTTCCAGCCGCCGAGGCCGACGACCGGGCGGTCCGGGAAGACCGCGTCGTCGAGGATGCAGGAGATGCCGTTGGCCAGGAAGTTCCGCGCGGCGAAGCCGCAGGTGCGGCGGGCCAGGCGGTACTGGGCCTCCGAGTTGTCGTTCCACCCGGACTGGGGGTCGGCGAAACCGGAGCGGACCCATTCGCGGACGTCGTCGAGGCTGATGTGGGCGGTGGGGACCCGGCGGTGGTCGGCCCAGTACTTGGCCACGCTGGTCTTGCCCGCGCCCGCCGGGCCGATCAGCAGCACGGCCAGGGTGGTGTGCGTCGGGTCGGGGACGGCGGTCGCGGCCGGCGGTGCGGTGGGCATGCCGACAGGGCCGCCGGGCGGCAGCGGCACATGGCCGGTGATGTCCGACGCGGGCGGGGCCTGCGGTGCGGGCGGGGCGGCGGGGTGCTGCGGAACCGGGGGCGGCATGGGTGACGGTGGCACGGGCGAAGGCGGCACGGGTGACGGCGGCACCGCTCCCGTGGGGACGCCGGCTCCGGGGAAGCCCGCCGCCGGTGGCGGCGGGGGGACGGGTGCGGGACCCTGGGGCGCTCCCGGGTGCGGACCCGGGTGGTGCGCGGCCGACGCCCAGCCGGCGCCTGGTCCCTGCCCCGGCTGGTGGGGCGGCGGCAGCGGAGACCCCACTGCGTGCTGCATCCGTTGCCACTCCATCTCGTACACATTCGGCGCCGGGAGGCGGGTACGGAGCCCGCTCCCTACCGAACGGTACCGCCCCCGGCCGTCGTTTGGTGAACGGCCGGGGGCGGTGTGAAGTGCCCGGACCGGCAGGGGAATCGGGCGCAAGGAGCAGCGGGGGACTTACTGACCCACTTCTCCGTAGGCGGCGAGCAGCACGGCGGGGTCCGGGCCCTCCAGGACGGTCGGCTTGGCCAGGCCGTCGAGGACGACGAAGCGCAACAGGTCGCCGCGGGACTTCTTGTCGACCTTCATGGTCTCCAGCAGCTTGGGCCACTGGTCGTAGCGGTAGGTCAGCGGCAGGCCGACCGCTTCGAGGATCGTGCGGTGCCTGTCCGCCGTCGCGTCGTCCAACCGGCCCGCCAGACGGCCGAGTTCGGCGGCGAAGTGCATGCCGACGGCGACCGCGGCGCCGTGCCGCCACTTGTAGCGCTCGTTCTTCTCGATGGCGTGGCCGAGCGTGTGGCCGTAGTTGAGGATCTCCCTGCGGCCCGACTCCTTCAGGTCGTCGGAGACGACCTCGGCCTTGACCCGGATCGAGCGCTCGATCAGTTCGGCCGTGTGCGGTCCCTGCGGGGAGCGGGCGGCCTCGGGGTCCGCCTCGATCAGGTCCAGGATCACCGGGTCGGCGATGAAGCCGGCCTTGATGATCTCGGCGAGACCGGAGACGTAGTCGTTGACCGGGAGGGAGTCCAGCGCGGCGAGGTCGCACAGGACGCCGGCCGGCGGGTGGAAGGCGCCGACCAGGTTCTTGCCCTCGGCGGTGTTGATGCCGGTCTTGCCGCCGACCGCCGCGTCCACCATGGCGAGCACGGTGGTGGGGATCGCGATCCAGCGCACTCCGCGCAGCCAGGTCGCCGCGACGAAACCGGCGAGGTCCGTGGTCGCGCCGCCGCCGACGCCGACGATGACGTCGGAGCGGGTGAAGCCGGACTGGCCGAGCGCCTTCCAGCAGTAGGCGGCGACCTCGGCGGTCTTGGCCTCCTCGGCGTTCGGCACCTGGATGGCGACGGCCTCGTAGCCCTGCTCGGCCAGGTCGGCGCGGAGCGCGTCGCCGGTCTCGGCCAGCGCCTCGGGGTGGATCACCGCGATCCGCTTGGCCCTCTGGCCGATCAACCCGCCCAGCTCGCCCAGGAGTTGCCGGCCCACCAGCACCTCGTAGGGGTCGGTTCCGGCCGAACCGCCGACCTGGATCCGGGTGACTGCCTCGCTCATGCTTCCTTCAACTCCAGTGCGTCCAGCGCTGCTTGGGTGACCTCTTCGGGGTCCCGTCCGTCGGTCGGTACGACGGCCGTGGCGACCTCCTCGTACAGGTGCCGCCGGGCCTCCATCAGCTCGCGCCACTGCTTGCGCGGGTTGACGGCGAGCAGCGGCCGGGCCACGTTGAGGCCGGTGCGCCGGACGGCCTCCTCGACGTCCATCGAGAGGTAGACGACCCGGTGCCCGGAGAGCAGCGCGCGGGTGTCCGGGTCGAGGATCGCCCCGCCGCCGAGCGCGAGGACGCCCTCGTGCTCGGCGAGCGCGGTGCGCACCGCGTGCTTCTCCAGCGCCCGGAAGGCCGGCTCGCCCTCGTCCACGAAGATCTCGGCGATGGTGCGGCCCTCGGCGGCGACGATGTCGTCGTCGGTGTCCCGGTAGCCGAGCCCGAGCCGCTCGGCCAGCAGGCGTCCGACCGTGGACTTGCCCACGCCCATCGGGCCGACCAGGACGACGGCGGGCGCAGTGCTCATCGGATGGCCAGGTTGTCGAGGTACGACCGCACGTTGCGGCGGGTCTCGGTCACGCTGTCGCCGCCGAACTTCTCCGCCACGGCGTCCGCGAGGACGAGCGCGACCATGGCCTCGGCCACGATGCCGGCCGCCGGGACCGCGGACACGTCGGAACGCTGGTGGTGCGCCTGCGCCGCCTCGCCGGTGGTGACGTCCACGGTCTGCAGGGCCCGCGGCACGGTGGCGATCGGCTTCATCGCCGCCCGGACCCGCAGCAGCTCACCGGTGGACAGCCCGCCCTCGGTGCCGCCCGCCCGGCCCGAGACGCGCCGAATGCCGTCCGCCGTGTTCACGATCTCGTCGTGCGCCTTGGAACCCGGGACCCGCGCCAGCTCGAAGCCGTCGCCGATCTCGACGCCCTTGATCGCCTGGATGCCCATGAGCGCGCCGGCCAGCCGGGCGTCCAGCTTGCGGTCCCAGTGCACGTGCGAGCCCAGGCCCACCGGCACGCCGTAGGCCAGGATCTCGACCACACCGCCGAGGGTGTCGCCGTCCTTGTGGGCCTGGTCGACCTCCGCGACCATCGCCTTCGAGGCGTCCGCGTCCAGGCATCGCAGCGGGTCGGCGTCCAGCTTCTCGACGTCGGCCGGGGTGGGGTACACGCCCTGCGGAGCCTTCACGGAGCACAGCTCGACGACGTGGGAGACGATCTCGATGCCGGCCGTCTCCTTCAGGTACGACCGGGCGACCGCGCCGAGCGCCACGCGGGCGGCGGTCTCGCGGGCGGAGGCGCGCTCCAGGATCGGGCGGGCCTCGTCGAAGCCGTACTTCTGCATGCCGGCGAGGTCGGCGTGGCCGGGGCGGGGCCGGGTCAGCGGGGCGTTGCGGGCGAGGCCGCCGAGGATCTCGGGGTCGACCGGGTCGGCCGACATGACCTGCTCCCACTTGGGCCACTCGGTGTTGCCCACCATGATCGCCACGGGAGAGCCGAGGGTCAGGCCGTGCCGGACGCCACCCAGGAAGGTGACCTCGTCGCGCTCGAACTTCATCCGCGCACCGCGGCCATAACCGAGCCGCCGCCGCGCGAGGTGGTCCGCCACCATCTCCGTGGTGATCGGCACGCCGGCGGGAAGGCCCTCCAGCGTCGCGACAAGTGCGGGACCGTGGGACTCCCCCGCGGTCAGCCAACGCAGCCTGCTCAACGGTGCTCCTCCGTGTTCGCGCCCGGTACTGCCCTGCGTACGCGTGTCCTCGCGCACGGCGACGGCTCGACCGGGTGCGCGATCCCGGCCTGCCACTCCCGATCCTCCCACGTCGGAGGCCGGAACCGGCTCCCGGTCCAGAAGACGGAATCCCGGGGACAGAACCGGAATGCGAGATTCAGCGTGCCGCGAGGGCCTTCTCGCCCGCTCGGCGCATGGCCTCCAGCGGGGCCGGAGCGCGGCCGGTCATGCGCTCCACCTGCAGAACTGCCTGGTGCACCAGCAGATCGAGGCCGCTGACGACGGCGCCGCCGAACATCGACCAGCGGGCCGCCAGCTCGGTCGGCCAGGGGTCGTAGAGCACGTCGAAGAGCGTCGCCGGACGCTCGGGCACGGCCGCGGCGAGGGCGTCCGTGGTGCCCGCGGGCGTGGTGGCGATCACCAGCGGGGCGCGCAGCGCCTCGGCCGCGTCCGCCCAGTCCGCAGTGCGGACCTCGACCTCGAGCCGCTCGCCCCACTGCCGCATCTCGGCGGCGCGGGCCTCGCTGCGCACATAGGCGACGACTTCCCCGGTGCAGATCCGGGCCAGGGCGGCCAGCGCCGAGGACGCGGTGGCGCCGGCGCCGAGGATCGCGGCGGAGTCGACCTGCTCGATGCCGTGCTCGCGCAGGGCGGCCACCATCCCCGGGATGTCCGTGTTGTCCCCGACGCGGCGGCCGTCCTCGGTGAAGACGACCGTGTTGACGGCGTCCACCGCGGCGGCCGTATCGCTGATCTCGTCCACCAGCGGGATGACCGCCCGCTTCAGCGGCATGGTCAGCGACAGCCCCGCCCACTCCGGCCCGAGCTGCTCCAGGAAGCCGGGCAGCGCCGCCTCGTCGATCTCGAAGCGGTCGTACGACCACCCGGTGAGCCCGAGCGCTGCGTAGGCCGCCCGGTGCAGCACCGGGGAGAGGGAGTGGGCGATGGGCGAACCGAGCACGGCGGCCCGGCGGGCGTCAGTTGCCCGAGGTGGCATTGAATTTGTCCTTGAGCTTTTCGAATTCTTCGTTCGTCTTGGCGAATTCGGTGTTGTTCACGCCGTCGGTCGCCACGAAATACATCCAGCCGTCGTGCGTCGGATTCAGCGCCGCCTTCAGTGCGTCCTCGCCGGGGTTGCCGATCGGACCGGGCGGAAGACCCTTGTGGGTATAGGTGTTGTACGGGTTCCGGTTGCCGTTGATCTCCTTCTCGGAGATATGGATGTTGCTCGTACCCTTGAGGTAGTTGTAGGTCGAGTCGAACTGCAGCAACTGGTTGGTCTCGGTGTTGTCGGACTTCAGGCGGTTGTAGACCACCTCCGCCATCTTGCGGAAGTCGTCGTGCGTCTTGCCCTCCGCCTGGACCAGGCTGGCGACCGTGACGAGCTGGAAGGCGTTCTCCAGGCCCAGCGACTTCGCCTTCGCCGTCAGGCCGTAGGCGGTGTACTTCTCCTTGGCCTGGGTGACCATCTGCTTCAGGATCGCGGCGGGCTTCATGCCCTTGGCCGCGGGATAGGTGCCCGGGAACAGGAAGCCTTCCAGCGGGTCCTTGATCTCGGTGCTGTTCCGGTTCTGCGCCCAGCTCGGCACGCCGAAGGACTTGTACTGTTCCTTGGCGATTTTCTGGGTGGTGCCGACGGCCAGCTCGAGTTTCTTGTCGATGGCCGCGTAGACGCCCATGTTGCGCTCACCCGGCGTGACAAGGACGTTGTTCTGGCTCTTCGGGTCGAGCATCAGCGCGACGGCACTCGCGGCGGACATCTCCTTCTTCAGGAGATAGGCGCCCGCCTGGATCTGATTGCCCTTGGGATTCTGTCCCTGCGCGTGCACGAAAGCGTCGGCGCTCTTGACGACCCCGGCTTCCTTCAGCCGACGGCCGATCTCCCAGCCGCCGGCACCCTTCGGGATCTCGACGGTCACGGTCTCGCCGGTGCCGTCGCCCGCGTAGTCCGGAGCCGGGGCGAAACGATTTTGGTAGAACTTGTAGCCGAAGTATCCGACGCCGCCGAGGCCGCCGCCGAAGACCAGGACGACGACCATGCAGGCGCAGCCGGTGCGCTTCTTCTTGCCCTTGACGGGCTTACGGCCCTTGGCACGCCGCTCACTGCGACCGAGCCGGCTCTCGGCCTCGTCGTCCGCGTCCTCGTCGCCGCCGCCACCCGAGAAGAAGGCGTGCTCACCCTGGTCCTCGCCCGGGTCCCAGCCGGTCTCCGGGTCGGGGCCGGGCGACGGTTCGGGGCGCCTGCGGCCGGGGGGCTCCGGCGGCGGGTAGGCGTCCTCGGTGCCGTAGAAGTCCGGGTGCTCACCGCCGTACGCCACGGGCTGCTGGTTGTACGGGTCGCCCGGGTCGGCGGCGTAGGGCACGGGACCGTGGGCGCCGGACGCGTCCCAGCCGCCCTGGTGCTGGTACTGCTGCTGGGCGTGCCCGGCGTACTGCTGGTCGTACGAGGGCTGGTCCTGAACGTCGGGGTACGGGTACTGCTGCTGGCCGTACCCGGGGTGCTGCCCCTGGGTCCAGTCGCCGTACTGCTGCTGCGGCTGCTGCGGATACTGCTGCGGCTGGCCGCCGTAGGCAGACTGCTGACCCGCGTGGGTCTGCTGCCCTCCCCATCCGCCGTCCCCGTACAACGGGTCCTCCGGATGCCACGGTTCGGAGCCAGGGCCCCGGCCATACTCAGTCATCGATCCCCTAGAGCCGCGAGGCGGACCGTCGCGCGGCCGTTCCGCCTCTTTGCTGTGCGGCGGCTGTTCGAACACCGCCGCATCGCGCGGAACGTTACCGTATCGCGATCAGATGACCACTTCGACGCCCTCGCCGGGTGCTTTACCTGACACCCGTTCGGATTCCAAGGCCTGCTGGAGGATGATCACAGCGGCGGCCTGGTCGATGACGGCCCTGCCCTTCTTGGTCTTCACCCCCGAGGCGCGCAGTCCCTGACTGGCCGTCACGGTCGTCATCCGCTCGTCCACCAGGCGGACCGGCACCGGCTGGATGCCCTTGGCGAGTTCCTCGGCGAAGGAGCGGACCTTGACCGCGGCCGGGCCCTCGCCCCCCTTGAGGGAGCGAGGGAGGCCGACGACGACCTCGATCGGTTCGTACTCCTCGACGAGCTGCCGCAGTCGGCGGTGGGCCGCCGGGATGTCACGTCCGGGGACCGTCTCCACCGGAGTGGCGAGGATCCCGTCGGGGTCGCACGAGGCGACCCCGATCCGGGCGTCCCCGACGTCGATCGCGAGTCGACGTCCTCTGCGCATGTCCGACCGTTTCCTTACTTCGCTGTCTCGGCGACAAGACGCTCGACGGCCTCGACGGCCTCGCCGACGGCGGCCGGGTTCTGGCCCCCGCCCTGGGCGACGTCCGGCTTGCCGCCACCGCCGCCACCGAGGGTCTTGGCGGCGGTACGGACCAGGTCACCGGCCTTGAGACCGCGCTCGCGGGCGGACTCATTGGTGGCGATGACGGTCAGCGGCTTGCCGTTGTTGACCGTGAAGAGGGCGACCACGGCGGCCCGGCCGCCCTGGATGCGGCCGCGCACGTCGAGGACCAGCTTGCGCAGGTCGTCCGGCGTGGTGCCGTCCGGGACCTGGCCGGTGACGACGGCGATCCCGCGGACGTCCTTGGCGGACTCGGCAAGACCGCCGGCGGCCTGCAGCACCTTCTCGGCGCGGAACTTCTCGATCTCCTTCTCGGCGTCCTTCAGCTTGCCGAGCATGGCGGAGACCTTCTCCGGAAGCTCCTCCGGACGGCCCTTGATCAGCTCCTGGAGCTGGGCGACGACCGTGTGCTCACGGGCCAGGAAGTTGTAGGCGTCGACGCCGACGAGGGCCTCGATACGACGGACACCCGAGCCGATGGAGGACTCGCCGAGCAGCTTCACCAGGCCCAGCTGGGCGGTGTTGTGCACGTGTGTGCCGCCGCACAGCTCCTTGGAGAAGTCGCCGATGGTCACCACGCGGACCCGCTCGCCGTACTTCTCGCCGAACTCGGCGATGGCGCCCTGCTTCTTGGCCTCGTCGATGCCCATGACCTCGGCATGCACGTCGAGATCGCGGGCGAGCACCTCGTTGATCTTCTGCTCGACGTCGGTCATCACGGCCGTCGGAACGGCGGACGGGGAGCCGAAGTCGAAGCGGAAGCGGCCGGGCTGGTTCTCGGAACCGGCCTGGGCGGCCGTCGGGCCGAGGGCGTCGCGCAGGGCCTGGTGGGTCAGGTGGGTGGCCGAGTGGGCGCGGGCGATGGCCTTGCGGCGGCGGGCGTCGATCGAGGCGTGGGCCTTGGCGCCGACGGTCACCTCGCCGACCTGCACGACGCCCTTGTGGACGTAGACGCCCGGGACCGGCTTCTGGCAGTCGCGGACCTCGATCACGGCACCGGAGTCCACCTTGATGCGGCCGGTGTCGCCGATCTGGCCGCCGCCCTCGGCGTAGAACGGGGTGCGGTCGAGGACGATCTCGACCTCGTCGCCCTCGGTGGCGGCCGGGGAGGAGACGCCGTCGACGAGGATGCCGACGATCGTGGTCTCGCCCTCGGTGTCGGTGTAGCCGAAGAAGTCGGTGGCACCGGCGGAGTCGGCGATCTCGCGGTAGGCGCCCATGTCGGCGTGGCCGGTCTTCTTGGCCTGGGCGTCGGCCTTGGCGCGCTCCCGCTGCTCCTTCATCAGGCGGCGGAAGCCCTCCTCGTCCACGGAGAGGCCCTGCTCGGCGGCCATCTCCAGGGTGAGGTCGATCGGGAAGCCCCAGGTGTCGTGGAGCAGGAAGGCCTTGTCGCCGGGCAGGACCGAGGAACCGGCCTGCTTGGTCTCGGTGACGGCGGTGTCGAGGATGTTGGTGCCGGCCTTCAGCGTCTTCAGGAAGGCGTTCTCCTCGGCGAGGGCGACCTTCTCGATGCGCTCGCGGTCGGTGACCAGCTCCGGGTACTGCTGCCCCATCATGCCGATGACGACGTCGATCAGGTCCTTGACGACCGGGCCGGTGGCGCCCAGCAGGCGCATGTTGCGGATGGCGCGGCGCATGATGCGGCGCAGGACGTAGCCGCGGCCCTCGTTGCCGGGGGTGACGCCGTCGCCGATGAGCATCGTGGCCGTGCGCATGTGGTCGGTGACCACGCGGAGGGACACGTCCGAGGCGTGGGCGTCGCCGTAGCGGACGCCGGTCAGCTCGGTGGCCTTGTCGATGACGGCCATGGAGGTGTCGATCTCGTACATGTTCTGCACGCCCTGCAGAATCATGGCGAGGCGCTCCAGGCCGAGGCCCGTGTCGATGTTCTTGCTCGGGAGGTCGCCGAGGATCTCGAAGTTGTCCTTGCCGGTGCCCTCGCCGCGCTCGTACTGCATGAAGACGAGGTTCCAGATCTCCACGTAACGCTCGTCGTTGACGGCGGGGCCGCCCTCGACGCCGAACTCGGGGCCGCGGTCGTAGTTGATCTCGGAGCAGGGGCCGCAGGGGCCGGGGACGCCCATGGACCAGAAGTTGTCCTTCATGCCCAGGCGCTGGATGCGCTCCTTGGGCACGCCGACGACCTCGTGCCAGATCTGCTCGGCCTCGTCGTCGTCCTGGTAGACGGTGATCCACAGGCGCTCGGGGTCGAGGCCGTAACCGCCCTTGTCCTGGGGGCTGGTGAGCAGCTCCCAGGCGAGCTTGATGGCGCCTTCCTTGAAGTAGTCGCCGAAGGAGAAGTTGCCGCACATCTGGAAGAACGTGCCGTGGCGGGTGGTCTTGCCGACCTCTTCGATGTCCGGCGTGCGCACGCACTTCTGCACGCTGGTGGCGCGCGGGAACGGCGGCTTGACCTCACCCAGGAAGTAGGGCTTGAAGGGCACCATGCCGGCCGGCACGAGGAGCAGAGTCGGGTCGTCCGCGATGAGCGACGCCGAAGGGACGACGGTGTGCCCGCGCTCCTCGAAGAAGCTCAGCCAGCGGCGGCGAATCTCGGCCGACTCCATCAGTGGTCCTCATTCCGGTTGTACGAGTACTTCGTGTGCGAAGACATCGGGGCCTCGATGTACTTCGGGTCGCTGTGGTTGTTCTCGATGGCGGCGTACCGCCGGGGCGCGGGGAGTTCGGGGCTCTCGTGGATGCCCAGGGCCTCCTCGAGCTCGGCCTCCCGCTGGGCCATGTTGTCGCGGACGTCCAGCGCGAAACCGACCGCGCGGTCCTTCAGGCGCTGCCCGGTCTCGAGGGCCTTGTTGGCCGCGGTCGCGGCGAGGCTCTCAGGGGTCAGCTGCTTCAGCTTGCGGTTGACCTTGGTGGTGGCCCACACACCGGCGGCGACACCTGTGGTGAACCAGAACGTTCGGCGGAACATCGCTGACCTAGTCCCTCTTTCCGCGGTTGTTCCGCTTGGCCCGCCGCGCGGCCGGGACCGTCCGGCCCACGATCACCGTACGCCTCGGGGCCTTCGCGGGCACGTCCTCCTTGCGGCCGCCCAGCGCCCGGCGCACGCCGTAGCCGAACGCCGCGACCTTGACCAGCGGGCCGCCGAAGGTGGAGGCGACGGTGGACGAGAGCGCGGAGGCGTTCGAGGTGACCTCCTGGACGTCGGAGGCGATCGCGTCGACCCGGTCGATCTGGGTCTGCGCGGACCGCACGGCGGCGGAGGCGTCGGCGAGCAGCGGGACCGCCTGGTCCGTCACGTCCGCGACGAGCTTGGTGGTCGCCTTGAGCGTCTGGGCCAGCCTCGCCAGTGCGACGGCGAGGAAGGAGACCAGGATCGCCCAGAAGACGGCCACCAGGATCCCGGCCACCTCACCACCGGACACTGTGCGCACCCGCTCCCTGAAACGTGCCTGAGCATCGAAAAAGTAGTGCCACCGAGCCTATCGCGCCGGTGGTGGCGCTCCGTACCGGATTACCGTCGGCAGCGGGTGGAGTTGCGGGAAGCGATTGTACGGAATGAACACGGTTCAGTACGCTCCGTGTCCCATGCGAGGTCCTCAGCGCCCCGGCTCCCCGGACGACGGCCGTCAGCCCCTGGAACTCACCGAACTCACCGCGTTCGTCGGGCGCTCGTCCGAACTCGCCGAGCTGGCCGGGATGCTGGAGACGGCCCGGCTGGTCACCGTCACCGGGGTCGGCGGCGTCGGCAAGTCACGGCTGGCCGCGCGGGCGGCGGCACGCTGGGCGTCCGGGGACGCTTCCCGGGAGGTGCCGGCGGCACGGGCGGAGTCCAGGGCGTGGGTGCGGGTGGAGCTCGCGGCGGTGCGGGATCCGCAGTTCGTGGCGTACGCGGTGGTGGAGGCGCTGGGGCTGACCGACCACACCACGCGGGAGCCGGCCGAGACGCTGCTCGCGCAGCTCGCCGGCCGTCGGATGCTGCTGGTGCTGGACGGCTTCGAGCATCTCGTGGAGGCCGGTGCCGAGCTGGTCGCGGAGCTGCTGCGCAGGCTGCCGGAGCTGCGGGTGCTGGCGGTGGGCCGGCGGCCGCTGGGGCTGACGGGCGAGCGGCTGTTCCCGCTGGGCCCGCTCGCCGAGGACGAGGCGGTGGAGCTGTTCGCGGACCGGGCCCTGCAGCACGGACCGGAGGTGGGCGACTGTCCCGAGGTGCGGGAGCTGTGCCGTCGGCTGGAGGGGATCCCGCTGGCGGTGGAGCTGGCCGCGGGCCGGCTGCGGGCCCTGTCCCCGGCACAGGTGCTGCAGCGGCTGGACGACCGGTTCCGGCTGCTGACCGGAGGCGGCCGGGACGCGCTGCCCCGTCATCAGACGCTGCGGACCGCGATCGGCTGGAGCCACGAGCTGTGCACGCCGGCCGAACGGCTGCTGTGGGCGCGGCTCTCCGTGTTCGCGCGGACCTTCGACCTGGAGGCGGCCGAGTACGTGTGCAGCGGGGACGGGCTGGACGCCGAGGACGTCCTCGACGTGCTCTCGGAGCTGCTGGCCCAGTCCGTGCTCTCCCGCGAGGAGACCCCGGCGGGTCCCCGCTACCGGATGCTGGACACCGTCCGGGACTACGGCGCCGACTGGCTGGAGGCGACCGGCGACGCGGCCCGGCTGCGGCGCCGGCACCGGGACTGGTTCCTGGGCCTTGCCACCTGGGGTGAGCTGGACTGGTTCTCGCCCCGGCAGCGCGAGGTGGCCGCACGGGTCGACGCCGAGCTGCCGAATCTGCGGGCCGCGCTGGAGTTCTGCCTGACCGAGCCCGAGGAGGCGCATCTGGGCCAGTACCTGGCGGGTTCGCTGTGGTTCTGCTGGGTGGGCTGCGGTCGGCTGTCGGAGGGCCGGCGCTGGCTGGAGCGCAGCGTGGAGCTGGACTCGGAGTACGAACAGTCCCGGCTGAAGGCCCTGTGGGTGCTCGGCTATGTGGCGATCCTCCAGGGCGACACCGTCCCGGCGCTCGGCACGCTGCGGGAGTGCCGGGAACAGGCCGAGGGTGCCGGTGACGCGACGGCGGTGGCGTACGCGGAGCACCGCATCGGGTGTCTGGCCCTGGTCACGGACGACATGGCCCGCGCGGAAACGCTGCTGCGGTCGGCGCTGGAGCGCTACCAGGAGATCGGCGAACTGAACAGCAACGTCCTCATGGGCCAGGTCGAGCTGGCGATGACGCGGGCGTTCCAGGGGGACCTGGCGGACGCGGTGCGGCTGTGCGAGGACGTGCGCCGGGTGTGCGAGGACCACGGGGAGCGGTGGGCGCGCTCGTACGCGCTGTACGTGCTGGCGTACGCGGCCTGGCAGGACGGGGATCCGGTCCGCGCGCGGGAGCTGCTGGCGGACTGCCTGGTCAACGCGCACGCCTTCCACGACCTGCTGGGCTCTGTGCTGGCCCTGGAGCTGCTGGCCCTGGTGACGGCGACCCAGGGCGACCCGGCCGAGGCGGCGGTGCTCCAGGGCGCCGCGAGCCGGATCTGGCCGTCGGTGGGGCTGCCGCTGTTCGGCTCCGCCTACTTCAACGTGCCGCACGAGCTGTGCGAGGCGACGGCCCGAGAGGCGCTGGGGGACGCGCGGTACGAGGAGTGTGTACGCGAAGGGGGCCGACTGGACCGGGCCACGGCGGTGTCCCGTGCGCTGGGTCAGGACGGCGTGCGACGCACTGCAGGGGCGCGGCGCACCGCGCGACCGGCCCCCACCGGCCCGCAGCGTACGAACCGACCGGAAACACAAACCCGCCGCCTCGCCCGCCCGGCAGGACCGGGCGGGGAGACGGCGGGCTGAGGTGCTGCGCCGGGGCTGGGGTCAGCGGGCGTAGTACTCGACGACGAGCTGCTCGTCGCAGATCACCGGGATCTCCTTGCGGTTCGGCTCGCGGTCCAGGCGGAACGCCAGGGCCTTGAGGTTCACCTGGAGGTAGCGCGGGGTCTCGCCCTCGGGGGCGAAGCCACCCTCACGGGCGATCGTGAAGAGCGTCTTGTCCTTGGAGCGGTCGCGGACCTGCACGACGTCGTCCGGGCGGACACGGAAGGACGGCTTGTCGACCTTCTGGCCGTTGACCTGGATGTGGCCGTGGACGACCATCTGGCGGGCCTGGTAGATCGTGCGGGCGATGCCCGAACGCAGGACCAGCGCGTCGAGACGGCGCTCCAGCTCGACGATCAGGGCCTCACCGGTCTTGCCCTGGACCTTGGACGCACGCTCGTAGGCGCGGACCAGCTGGCGCTCGGAGATGTCGTACTGAGCGCGCAGGCGCTGCTTCTCGAGCAGACGGACCTTGTAGTCGGAGGTCTGCTTGCGGCCGCGGCCGTGCTCACCCGGCGGGTAGGGACGGGCCTCGAAGTACTTGACGGCCTTCGGGGTCAGCGCGATGCCGAGGGCACGCGACTTCTTGACCTTGGGGCGGGACTGGTTCGCCACTGTCTTTTCTCTTTCCTTGTTTTCGGCTTGTCAGAGTTGAGGGAGGTCGCATCCGCAGCCGGGGAATCCCGCCGGGTCCACCTGGGACCTGCCGGGCAGCCGCTCCCCTGGTCTGGGCACATACGTGCAGCACGCGAGTGGCCCACCGACCCTTCCCGGGACTCCGGGTGGTGGTGGGCTGCCCGCGACACCGTTCGACGGTGCGCGACGCTCCTGGAGCCGATCCACGAGGAATCGGGTCTCCGGCTGGCTGTCCCGCTCTGACTGCACGGGACTCAGCACTTCGGGGCAGTCTACAGGGTGCTCAGGACCGCCTGCGACCGAGGTGCTTGCGGGTCCATTCCACGGCGTCCGCGTACCGCGCCTCGGCGCCGTGCCGGGTCGGGGTGTAGTACTCGCGGTCCTTCAGGGCGTCCGGGGCGTACTGCTGCTCGGCGATGCCCTCGGGCAGGTCGTGCGGGTACACGTACCCCTGGGCGTGCCCCAGCTTCTTCGCCCCCTGGTAGTGCCCGTCCCGCAGATGCGGTGGCACCGGTCCGGCCAGACCCTTGCGTACGTCCTCCATGGCCGCGCCGATCGCGGTCGTCGCGGCGTTGGACTTCGGGGCGAGCGCCAGAGCGATGGTGGCGTGGCTGAGGGTGAGGGCGGCCTCGGGGAAGCCGATCATGGCGACGGCCTGGGCGGCGGCGACGGCCGTGGGCAGGGCGTTCGGGTCGGCGAGGCCGATGTCCTCGCTCGCGGAGATCATCAGGCGGCGGGCGATGAAGCGGGGGTCCTCGCCGGCCTCGATCATGCGGGCCAGGTAGTGCAGGGCGGCGTCGACGTCGGAGCCGCGGATGGACTTGATGAGGGCGCTGGCGACGTCGTAGTGCTGGTCGCCGTCGCGGTCGTACTTCACCGCGGCCCGGTCGACGGTCTGCTCCAGGGTCTGGAGGGTGATCACGCTCTCGCCCTGGTCGAGGGCGGCTCCGGCGGCGGCCTCCAGAGCGGTCAGGGCCCGGCGGGCGTCTCCGCCGGCGATGCGCAGCAGGTGCTCCTCGGTGTCCTCGGGGAGAGTGACCGCGTCCTTCAGACCGCGCTCGTCGGCGAGGGCGCGCCGGAGCAGGCCGCGGATGTCGTCGTCGGTGAGGGGTTCGAGGGTGAGGAGGAGGGAGCGGGAGAGCAGCGGGGAGATCACCGAGAAGTACGGGTTCTCGGTGGTCGCCGCGATCAGGGTCACCCAGCGGTTCTCGACCGCCGGGAGCAGAGAGTCCTGCTGGGCCTTGCTGAAGCGGTGGATCTCGTCCAGGAAGAGGACGGTCTCCTTGCCGAAGCCGCCGGTGGCTCGGCGGGCGCCGTCGATGACCGCGCGGACCTCCTTGACCCCGGCGGTGATGGCGGACAGCTCCACGAACCGCTTGTTGGTGGCCTTGGAGACGACGTAGGCGAGGGTCGTCTTGCCGGTGCCGGGCGGGCCCCAGAGGATCACGGAGGACGGTCCGGCCGGGCCGCCGTTGCCTTCGCCGACCAGGCGGCGCAGCGGGGAGCCGGGCTTGAGGAGGTGCTGCTGGCCCACGACCTCGTCGAGCGTGCGCGGGCGCATCCGCACCGCCAGGGGACTCGCTGCCGGGTCCTTCTCCTGGCGTTCCTCTGCTGCGGCGGTGAACAGGTCGGGTTCCACGCTGAAACCCTAAATCACGGCACTGACAACGCGGCCGACGCCGTCAGCTGGTCCAGAAGTCCCACCAGCGGGTCAGGATCAGCATGCCGATGATGCCGATGTGCAGGACCGGCAGCACCCAGGTGAACTCGGCGAAGAAGCCCTTGAGCCAGCGCGGGGCGGGCAGGAAGTCGTTGCGGATGTTGAAGGAGGTCACGTACCAGAACATGATGATCGTCGCGACCCAGGCGAGCGAGCACCACAGGCACAGCGCGTTGATCCGGTACAGCGACTGGAACATCAGCCAGGCGCAGAAGCTCACGCCGAAGAGGGTGCCGGCGTTGAAGGTCAGCCAGTACCAGCGCGGGAAACGGGCGCGGGCGAGCAGGCTCATGCCGACGCAGACGACGATGCCGTAGCAGACCAGGCCGAGCATCGGGTTCGGGAACCCGAAGGCGGCGGCCTGCTTGCTCTCCATGACGCTGCCGCAGGAGACGACCGGGTTGAGGCTGCACCCGGGGGTGAAGGTCTTGCCCGCGACCTTGGCTTCCAGCAGCTTGAACTTGTCGATCGTGATGACCCAGGCGGCGAGCAGTCCGGCCGCGCCGGTGATCACCAGCAGCAGGGCGAAGGCGCGGCTGCCGCCCACCGTGCGCGGTGCGTCGACGGCACGCTCGGGCCCGGGCTCCGTGGAGACGTCTTTGACTGTCGTCTTGCTCATCACGCCGATTCCGTCACTTGAGACTTGGACCATCTTCGGGCAGGGGTCATTGTGCCGTACGCGCGCGGGTGCGCACCGTTCGCTCCGCATAAGCATGTACGTATGACCGGCGCCGTCCGTTCGGTTCCGGACAGCGCCCGCGTCCGGGTACGACAAGGGCGCCGGACGCTCCTCGGGGAGCGTCCGGCGCCCACGCGCGCGTGTGTCGTGCGGCTAGCCGAGCCGTGCCTCCAGCTCGGCCACGATCTCGTTCACGCCGATCGCCGTCTGCTCGCCGGATGCCATGTCCTTGAGCTGGACGACGCCCTCGGCAAGGTCGCGCTCGCCCGCGACGATCGTGTAGCGGGCCCCGCTGCGGTTGGCGTTCTTCATGGCGCCCTTCAGGCCCTTGCCGCCGTACGAGAAGTCCGCCGCGACGCCGGCCTTGCGCAGCTCGGTGACCTTGGCGAACAGCACCCGGCGGGCCTCCTCGCCGAGCGGCACCGCGTAGACGCTGGTGGAGGACGGGATGTCCAGCTCCACGCCCTCCGCCTCCAGGGCGAGGACCGTGCGGTCGACGCCGAGGGCCCAGCCGACGGACGGCAGCGCGGGGCCGCCGATCATCTCGGACAGGCCGTCGTAGCGACCGCCGCCGCCCACCGCGGACTGGGAGCCCAGACCGTCGTGCACGAACTCGAAGGTGGTGCGGGTGTAGTAGTCCAGGCCGCGCACCAGCTTCGGGTCGTCCTCGAAGGCGACGCCCGCCGCGGTGATCAGCTCGCGGACCTCCTCGTGGTACGCCTTGCACGCGTCGCACAGGTAGTCGCGCAGCAGCGGCGCGCCCGTCAGCTGCTTCTGGACCGACTCGCGCTTGTCGTCGAGGACGCGCAGGGGGTTGATGTCGACCCGGCGGCGCGTGTCCTCGTCCAGGTCGAGCCCGCGCAGGAACTCCTGCAGCGCGGCCCGGTAGACCGGACGGCACTCCTTGTCGCCCAGGCTGTTCAGCAGGATGCGGAAGTTCCTGAGCCCGAGGGAGCGGTACGCCTGGTCGGCCAGGATGATCAGCTCGGCGTCCAGCGCCGGGTCCTCCGCGCCGATGGCCTCGGCGCCGACCTGGGAGAAGTGCCTGTAGCGGCCCTTCTGGGGGCGCTCGTAGCGGTAGTACGAGCCGGAGTACCAGAGCTTGACGGGAAGGTTGCCCGACTTGTGCAGGTTGGCCTCGAGGGCCGCGCGCAGCACGGAGGCCGTACCCTCGGGGCGCAGGGCGAGCCTGTCGCCGCCCTTGGTCTCGAAGGCGTACATCTCCTTGGTGACGATGTCGGTGGACTCGCCGACACCGCGCGCGAACAGCTCGACGTTCTCGAAGCCGGGCGTCTCGATGTAGCCGTAACCGGAGTTGCGCAGCGGGGCGGCGATCGCCTCGCGGACGGCCAGGTACGTCGCGGAGACCGGCGGGATCAGGTCGTAGGTGCCCTTGGGGGCCTGGAAGGTACTCACGGAAGCTCTCTCGTCACATTCCTCGTCGGGGAGCGGCATCAGCGTTCGCTCCCTGGCCGGCGGCCACCTGCCGCAGATAGGGGTTGGTGGCGCGCTCCTGGCCGATGGTCGTCTGGGGGCCGTGCCCGGACAGCACCACGGTGGAGTCGTCGAGCGGCAGGCACACCCGGCCCAGCGACTCGAGCATGTCCGCCATGGATCCGCCCGGCAGATCGGTGCGTCCGATGGAGCCGGCGAACAGCAGATCCCCGGAGAAGAACACCGACGGGATGTCGGCGGTCTCGGGCATCCGGAAGGTCACCGACCCCTTCGTATGGCCCGGGGCGTGCGCGACGGAGAACTCCACTCCGGCCAGTTCCAGCTTCGCGCCGTCGGTCAGCTCCTTGACGTCGTCCGGCTCCCCCACGGTCAGCTCGCCCATCAGCGGCATGCCGATGGACCGGCCGAGCGCCTTCTCGGGGTCGCTCATCATGTACCGGTCCTCGGGGTGGATCCAGGCCGGTACGTCGTGCGCGCCGCACACGGGGACGACCGAGGCCACGTGGTCGATGTGGCCGTGGGTGAGGACGACGGCGACGGGCTTGAGCCGATGCTTCCTGAGCGTGTCCTCGACTCCTTGGGCGGCCTGGTGGCCCGGGTCGATGATCACGCACTCCTCACCGGCGGCGGGGGCGACGAGATAACAGTTCGTCCCCCAGGCCCCGGCGGGGAACCCGGCAATGAGCACGATCGTCCTTCGTTTGTGTCGATACGGGAGGGCTTACGGGCGCGGCGCCCGTGGTCCAGAGCCTACCGGCGCTGCCGTTTCCTCAGCGAACCCATATACGGTACGGGGCTATACGCGGCTGTCGGCTCACAGGACGCACGCGTACCGGTCGGCACACGACACGCATTGAGGAGAGAAACCCGGTGGTCAGCCAGGAGCAGCGGCGGCGTCAGCTCGCCCGGGAGAAGTTCTTGCGGCAGCAGCAGCGGCGCACCGACGCGCGGCGCAAGTCGCGGATGCGCAACTCCGTGATCGCGTCGGTGCTCGGCGTGGTCGTGATCGGCAGTGTCGCGCTGTACACGACCGGGGTGCTGAAGAACGACGACAAGAAGGCGAACGCGAGCGCCGACGTCACCCCGAGCCCGTCGGCGAGCAAGGCGCCGGATCCGTGCGAGAAGCCGGCCGCGGGCTCCGCGACGAAGGAGAAGTGGGCCAAGGAGCCGGCGATGACGATCGACACGTCGGAGAAGTACACGATGAAGCTCGCGACGACGTGCGGTGACATCGACGTCGCCCTGAAGGCGTCGGCGGCGCCGCACACCGTGAACTCGTTCGCCTTCCTGGCGGGCAAGGGCTACTTCGACCACACCAAGTGCCACCGCCTGACCACGAACGGCATCTACGTGCTGCAGTGCGGCGACCCGACGGCCACCGGCACCGGCGACCCGGGCTACAAGCTCAAGGACGAGAACCTGAAGGACGAGAGCCTGAAGGGCAACGTCTACCCGAAGGGCACGGTGGCGATGGCCAACTCCGGGCCGAACACCAACGGCAGCCAGTTCTTCCTGGTCTACAAGGACAGCCCGCTGCCGCCCAACTACACCCCGTTCGGCACGATCGACGAGGCCGGTCTGAAGGTGCTGGACAAGATCGCTGCGGCGGGCGAGAACACCGGTGCCGGCGACGGGGCCCCGAACGCGACGGTCGTGATCGACAAGGCGACGGTCACCAAGTCCTGACGCCTGCCTGGAGCTCACTTCCCGAAGCTCAAGACGGCCAACAGCGGAATTTCGGTCGCGCTGGATGCGGACAGGCAACCCGCTGGTCGCCTATGTTGGCCGTGACGAAACTGTGGACGATGCCAGGGGGCCGGGAGGCACCTCGCAGGCATCATGTGGAGGAGGCGCTGTGAGCAGCGACCCGTGGGGCCGCGTCGACGAGACGGGGACCGTGTACGTGCGTACGGCCGACGGCGAGCAGGTCGTCGGTTCCTGGGCGGCAGGCTCCCCTGAGGAGGCGCTTGCCTACTTCGAGCGCAAGTACGAGGGCCTGGTTGTCGAGATCGGCCTCCTCGAAAAGCGAGTGCAGACCACCGACCTGTCGGCGAAGGACGCCCAGACCGCGATCGACCACCTGCGCGAGCAGGTGGACGCGCACCACGCGGTCGGCGACCTGGACGCGCTGCGCAAGCGGCTGGACAAGCTGGTGGAGACGGTCGAGGCCCGCCGTGAGGAGCGCAAGGCCCAGCGGGCGAAGCAGTCCGACGAGGCCCGCAAGGCCAAGGAGGACCTGGTCACCGAGGCCGAGCAGCTGGCGCAGTCCGACCAGTGGCGGGCCGCCGGCGAGCGGCTGCGCGCCCTGGTGGACACCTGGAAGGGGCTGCCGCGGCTGGATCGCAAGTCCGACGACGAGCTGTGGCACCGCTTCTCGCACGCCCGGTCGGCGTTCTCCAAGCGTCGCAAGGCGCACTTCGCTCAGCTGGACGCGCAGCGCGAGGAGGCCCGCCGGACCAAGGAGCGGCTGGTCGCCGAGGCCGAGTCGCTGTCGGCTTCGACGGACTGGGGTCCGACGGCGGCTCGCTACCGCGAGCTGATGGCGGAGTGGAAGGCGGCCGGCCGTGCCCAGCGCGAGCACGAGGACGACCTGTGGAACCGTTTCCGCGGTGCCCAGGACGTGTTCTTCGCGGCGCGCAGCTCGGTGTTCGCCGAGCGGGACGCGGAGCAGTCCGAGAACCTGAAGCTCAAGGAGGAGCTGGCCGAGGAGGCCGAGAAGCTCCTGCCGATCGGGGACCTGAAGAGCGCGCGGGCGGCCTTCCGCTCCATCAACGAGCGCTGGGAGGCCATCGGCCACGTCCCGCGGGACGCGCGTCCCAAGGTCGAGGGGCGGATGCACGCGGTCGAGCGGGCCATCCAGGAGGCCGAGGAGGCCGAGTGGCGCCGGACGAACCCGGAGGCACGCGCGCGTGCCGAGGGTCTGACGGGTCAGCTGCAGGCCGCCGTGGACAAGCTGAAGGGCCAGATCGAGCAGGCGCGCGCCCAGGGCAACAACGCCAAGGCCGACAAGCTCGAGCGGGAGCTGGAGGGCCGCCAGGCGCTCCTGGACCAGGCCCTGAAGGGTCTGCAGGAGTTCGGCGGCTGACGACGCCGGACGACGTCGAGGTGCCCCGGCCGGGGGCACCGGCCCAGGTCGAGGCCCCGCGGCTCATCCGAGCCCTGCGGGGCCTTCGCCGTTCCGGGGCTCTGCGCCGCCTGGGCGGGGCCGACGGTACGGCGGGTCCGCGGGGCCGACGGGTTCGGCAGGTCCGCGGGTCCGCACGTCCGTTCAGCGGGGGCGGACGCTCTGCTCCAGCGTGTCCAGGGCGTGCCGGAGGACCTCGCAGGCCTGGCTGTGGTTCCCGGCGGACTGCAGGAGCTCGGCGAGGCGGCGGCACACGGTGACCGCCTCCGGCCCGAAGCGCTTGTGCGTCAGCAGGAACGCGCTCTCCAGCACCTCGATGGCCTGCCGGTCCTGCCCGGACTCGGTGAGCAGCTCCGCCAGCTCCAGGTGGACGCCGATGGTGTCGCCGTCCGCCTCCGGGGCCCTGCTCTGGAGGATCATCGTCAGGACGGGCAGCGCGTCGCGGCTGCGCCCCACCGACCTGAGCAGGCGGGCCAGTTGGAGCCCGGAGGAGATCATCGCCGCCTCGACCTCGGCGTCGATGACGGGCCCGGCCGGGGCGTACCGGGAGGCGCGGGCCCGGTTGCGTACCAGCGGCAGGAGGCCCACGTCGTTCTCCTGGCTGCGCTGCGGGCGCGGGCGGTTCTTGGCGCCGAGCCGGGCGTCGACGGCTCGGTAGAGGGTCTCCAGGTCGAGCGTCTCGGGCCCGCCGGGCACGCCCTGGCGCAGGACGTGCAGCAGTTCGGCGGTGAACGCCGTGTACCGCTCGCCCTCGGGGGCGAGGGCCACATGGTCCTTCGGGGACGCGGTCAGGACGTAGGCACCCTGGATCCCGGCCTGAGCGGCCAGCGCGCTGGGTGCGGCGAGCGTACGGGCCGCGCGGCCGCTGAAGCAGCAGTCCAGGATCACGATCTTGCGCTGCGCGGAGGAGGCGCGGACGGCCGCGCGCAGGTGCCGGTACTCGACCGCGGTGTATCCGGCGCCCTCCCGGGATCCGGTGAGGGCGAGATACAGGTCGGCGGAGTCGGAGTCCCTGAGTCCGTGTCCGCAGTAGTACACGAACAGGGTGTCCGTGGCCCGTTCCCCGGCGGCGTAGACGGGGTCGAGGAGGGCGACGGAGTTCTCCGGTTCGCTGACGGTGAGCGTGTGGGCCTGGGGCAGGCCCCACACGCTCGCGTCCTGGAGGGCCGTGGCGAGGTCGGTGAGATTGGCCGGTACGGCGGGCAGCTGCGCCAGGTGCGCGTAGGCGGAGGTGCCGATGAGGACGGCCGCCGAGGCCGAGGGGTCAGGCAGTTCCGCCGTCACCTGGCCGCTCCTCGCTCTCCAGCAGTTCGGCGACTCTGCGTACGGTCTCGGGGTCGCTCCCGTCCACCTCCACCACCAGGTCGCCGCGGCGCAGCACGACCCGCGCCGCGGACCGCCGGTGGGTGCGCCACTGGTCGATGGCGAAGGTCAGCTGGGCGCCGGACAGGCCAGTGCCGACGGCCAGCGAGATGAGGTCGAGGAGCGTGCCCAGGTGGTCCGGGCGTGCGGGCTCGGAGCCGGCGAGCGTGCCGTGTATGTGCCGGCCCACGTCCTCGTCGGCCTTCAACCACCGCAGCAGCGACCGGAGTTCGCTCTCCTGCTCGGCGGCGTCGGTCAACCGCACCTCGATCGGGGGCACGGCTCCCCTCCTTCCGGCACCGCGCGTCGGCGCCATGTCAGTCGCGTTCCGTGAGGACGGCTGTCACGCCCGCCGTGACGTCGGCGAACTTGGCGACGGCTTCCGGCCCGGCGCCGAGCCGGGCCAGGCAGACGCCCTGCCAGTAGTGACAGGCGAGTGTGGTCGGGTGCCCGGGTCCGAACGACGCCCTGCACACCTCCGCCACCATGGTCAGCAGCTCCACGGCCTCTCCCAGGGAGCCGCGCAGCAGCAGGCTGACGGCCTCCCGCTGGCGGGCCTCGGCCATCTCGGGCGAGATGCCGCGCCGGATCCTGGTGAGCGTGGCGTCGCTCAGTCCGAGTTCGCCGACGGGGTGCGACCGCCTGTTGTGCTGGGTCACGTCCTCCGAGTCCGCCGGCGCCGACTGCGGGTCTCCCGGTTCGATCGCAGGCGGACCCGAGATGTCCAGAGAGCCCGGGGCGTCCGAGCCCGGGGGGTCCAGCGAGCCCGGGGGGTCCAGCGAGACCCGGCGCACCGGCTCCGGGACGAAGTCGCGTACGGCCTGCTCCCGCAGGTTGCCGGTGGCCGCCTCGGCGACCAGTTCGGCGGCGTTCGGGGGGCAGCGCAGCAGGGTCTGCACCTCGTCGGCGACGGGCCGCAGGGCGGGGTCCTTGGCCAGGAGCCGGGCGACCAGATCGGCGAGGTCGTCGGGGACGCCGCGGGTGCCGCGCAGCGACGGTGCCTCCTGCTGGACCACCCGGAACAGGACGGTCACGGCCGAGTCGCCCTCGAAGGGGCGCTTGCCGGCGAGCATCTCGTACATGCAGGCGCCGAGGGCGTACAGGTCGGAGTAGGAGCCCGCGCGGTCGCCGCTGATGACCTCGGGGGACATGTAGACCGGCGTGCCGACGGCCATGCCGGTCGCGGTCAGATGGGTCTGCGCGGTGTCCCGGATGTGGGCGATGCCGAAGTCCTGGAGGACGACCTGCCCCTCCCGGGTGAGATGGATGTTGCTCGGCTTGACGTCGCGGTGCAGCAGGCCCGCGTCGTGCGCGGCGGACAGGCCCGAGCACACACCGGAGGCGACGGCCCGTACCAGGGCGTGCGGCAGGGTGCGGCGGATGTTCAGCAGGCGCGCCAGGTCGACGCCTTGGAGCAGTTCCATGACGAGGTGCGGCACGCCGTCCTCGACGACGATGTCGTGCACGATCACCGTGTTGGGGGACCTGATCAGCGCCAGCGCGCGGGCCTCGCGCAGGAATCGCTGCTGCTGCGCCGGGTCGGCGAGGCCCATCAGGACCTTGACGGCCACCCGTCGGCCGAGGAGCAGGTCGCTGGCCTCGTAGACCCGGCCCATGCCGCCGGAGCCGAGCTGCCGCTCGATCGCGTACCGGCCGGCGATGGTGTGCCCATCTGCCGCTGGACCCCCCATGGCACCCCCCGAACGCCGGATGCCCCGATCATCCTGCCGGGGGCGCGCCGCGGGCAACCGCTTTGCGAGAAAGCGGAGTTGTGTTCCCGCGACCCCCGCAAGATCCGGAAGACAGGCCCTAGCGCTGCTGCCGGGCCGAGGTGACGCGGTAGACGTCGTACACGCCCTCCACGCCCCGTACGGCCTTCAGGACGTGGCCGAGGTGCTTCGGGTCGCCCATCTCGAAGGTGAAGCGGGAGGTGGCCACGCGGTCGCGGGAGGTCTGGACGGCGGCGGAGAGGATGTTGACGTGCTGGTCGGACAGGACGCGGGTGACGTCCGACAGCAGGCGGGAGCGGTCCAGGGCCTCGACCTGGATGGCGACCAGGAAGACCGAGGACTGGGTCGGCGCCCACTCGACGTCGAGGATGCGCTCGGGCTCGCGGGACAGCGACTCCACGTTGACGCAGTCGCTGCGGTGAACCGATACGCCGCTGCCCCGGGTGACGAAGCCGATGATCGGGTCGCCGGGAACGGGCGTGCAGCAGCGGGCCAGCTTGACCCACACGTCGTCGACACCCTTGACCACGACGCCGGGGTCGGAGCTGGAGCGGCGCTTGCGGCCGCGGGTGCGGGTCGGCGGGACGGCCTCGTCGATCTCCTCGGTGGCGGCCTCCTCGCCGCCGAGTGCCGATACGAGCTTCTGGACGATGTTCGGTGCGGACACATGGCCCTCGCCGATCGCCGCGTACAGCGCGGAGATGTCCGAGTAGCGCATCTCGTGCGCGAGCGTGACGAGGGAGTCGCCGGTGAGGATGCGCTGGATGGGCAGGTTCTGCTTGCGCATGGCGCGGACGATGGCGTCCTTGCCCTGCTCGATCGCCTCGTCGCGGCGCTCCTTGGAGAACCAGGCCCGGATCTTGTTGCGGGCGCGCGGCGACTTGACGAAGCCGAGCCAGTCGCGGGACGGGCCGGCGCCGGTCGCCTTGGAGGTGAAGACCTCGACCAGGTCGCCGTTGTCCAGGGTGGATTCGAGCGGTACGAGACGGCCGTTGACCCGCGCTCCTATGGTGCGGTGGCCGACCTCGGTGTGGACCGCGTAGGCGAAGTCGACCGGGGTGGCCCCGGCCGGCAGCGCTATGACGTCACCCTTCGGGGTGAAGACGAAGACCTCGTTGCGGGACAGGTCGAAGCGCAGGGACTCCAGGAACTCGCTGGGGTCCTCGGTCTCCTTCTGCCAGTCGAGCAGCTGGCGCAGCCACGCCATGTCGTTGAGGTGGTCGTCCTTGCCCTTGCCGGACGACCGGGGCACGTCGGTGCGGACCTTGGAGGCGCCGGCGACGGCCTCCTGCTTGTACTTCCAGTGCGCGGCGATGCCGTACTCCGCGCGCCGGTGCATGTCGAACGTGCGGATCTGCAGTTCGACGGGCTTGCCGTTGGGCCCGATGACCGTCGTGTGCAGCGACTGGTACATGTTGAACTTGGGCATCGCGATGTAGTCCTTGAACCGGCCGGGGACCGGGTTCCATCGCGCGTGCACGGTGCCGAGGGCGGCGTAACAGTCGCGGACCGTGTCGACGAGGACGCGGATGCCCACCAGGTCGTAGATCTCGGCGAAGTCGCGACCTCGCACGATCATCTTCTGGTAGACGCTGTAGTAGTGCTTCGGCCGGCCCGTGACGGTGGCCTTGATGCGGGCGGCACGCAGGTCGGCCTGGACCTCGTCGGTCACTATGGCCAGGTATTCGTCACGCTTCGGTGCCCGCTCGGCCACCAGCCGTACGATCTCGTCGTACATCTTGGGGTAGAGGATCGCGAAAGCGAGGTCCTCCAGCTCCCACTTGATGGTGTTCATGCCGAGGCGGTGGGCGAGCGGCGCGTAGATCTCGAGCGTCTCGCGCGCCTTCTTCTCCTGCTTCTCGCGCTTGAGGTAGCGCATGGTGCGCATGTTGTGCAGGCGGTCGGCGAGCTTGATGACCAGGACGCGCGGGTCCTTGGCCATGGCGACGACCATCTTGCGCACGGTCTCGGCCTGCGCGGCCTCGCCGAACTTGACCTTGTCCAGCTTGGTGACGCCGTCGACGAGGAGGGCGACCGTGTCGCCGAAGTCGCGGCGCAGCTGGTCGAGGCCGTACTCGGTGTCCTCGACGGTGTCGTGCAGCAGCCCCGCCATCAGCGTGGCCGGGTCCATGCCCAGCTCGGCGAGGATGGTGGTCACGGCGAGCGGGTGCGTGATGTACGGGTCGCCGCTCTTGCGCTTCTGGCCGCGGTGCCAGCGCTCGGCGACCTGGTAGGCGCGCTCGATCTGCCGCAGGGTCGAGTTCTCGATCTTCGGATCGTTGCTGCGCACGATGCGGAGCAGCGGCTCGAGCACCGGGTTGTACGGGTTCGCGCGCTGCACGCCGAGGCGGGCCAGGCGGGCGCGGACGCGGTTGGAGGAGCCGGAGCGGGGTGCGGGCTGGACCGCGGCGGGGCGCACGGGCGCCGGGGGTCCCGCCGCTCGAGCGGAGTCGGGAGTGGGGGACGGTTTGGGCCGCGAGGCCTCGGAGGTCTTCTCGACGGGCGCGGACTGGGCATGCTCGACCGTCCCGCGGGCGTCGTTCTTGGCGTCGGACGCGTTCGGCGCGGGCTTCACCGCGGAGGCCGAGGCGGGCTCGGGCTTGGCGGCGGTCAGTGGCTGGGCCTCGTCTGGCAAGAGGGCTCCTCGTGCGCGATCCGGGTCCCCCGGTCAGGCTCCGGAGACCCCATGGTAGCGATCCCGGGGCTTGTCATCGCCTGCAGGCGGATGTGAGAGCGGTCTTCCAGTGCAACGCGGCGGGCCGGCAGGGGATTCCTGCGAACGGCGGAGCGGTGTTCTCCCGGTGACCGGGGGGGTCCGGCGGGTGGTGCGGGTGGTGCGCCGGGAAGCACGAAAGCGGCCCCGGCGAAGAAGCCGGGGCCGCTCGCGCACGTCACCGTACGGACGCTCAGACCTGGAGCAGCGCCTCCAGCGGCGCCCCGTTCAGCGCGGGCTCCAGCCGCGCCCGGCCGCCCAGGAAGCCCAGTTCCATGAGCACGGCGAGACCGGAGACCTCGGCCCCGGCCCGCTGGATCAGCTGGATCGCGGCCTCGGCCGTACCGCCCGTGGCCAGTACGTCGTCCACGATCAGCACGCGGTCGCTGGAGGCCAGATCCTCCGCGTGCACCTCGATCTCCGCCGAGCCGTACTCGAGGTCGTACGCCTGCCGCAGCGTCGCGCCCGGCAGCTTCCCCGCCTTGCGGACGGGGATGAACCCGAGCCCGGCGCGCACGGCGACCGGCGCGCCCAGGATGAAGCCCCGGGCCTCCAGGCCGACGACCTTGGTCGCCCCGGTGTTCGCGGCGATCTCGGCGAGCGTGTCGGTCAGGGCCGTGAACGCGGCCGGGTCCGCCAGGAGCGGCGTGATGTCCTTGAACATCACGCCCGGCTCCGGGTAGTCGGCCACATCACGGATGCGGCTGAGCAGCAGCTCCTCGATGTCGGTCATCGACGCTTCCCGGAGGGTCGGCCGCGGCCCCGGCTGCGGGCGGCGCCCTGGCTGCGCGGGCCCACCACGGCGGGCGCGGCGTCCTCTGGCTCGGCACCGTCGGCGGACCGGGCGTCCGTGAGGTCCTCCTCGGCGGCGGCCTGGGCACGCTTGGCCAGGACCCGCTTGCGCAGGGCCTTCATCGCCGGCTCGCGCTCCTTGAGGTCGGCGACGAGCGGGGTGGCGATGAAGATCGAGGAGTAGGCACCGGCCGCGAGGCCGACGAACAGCGACAGCGAGATGTCGTTCAGCGTGCCGGCGCCGAGGAAGCCGCCGCCGATGAACAGCAGGCCCGCCACCGGCAGCAGGGCGACCACGGTGGTGTTGATGGACCGCACCAGCGTGCCGTTGATCGACTGGTTGGCGATGTCGCTGTAGGTGAAGCGGGTCTGCTTGGTGATGTCCTTCGTCTGCTCCTTGAGGCTGTCGAAGACGACGACCGTGTCGTAGAGCGAGTAACCGAGGATCGTCAGCAGACCGATGACCGTACCGGGCGTGACCTCGAAGCCGACGAGGGCGTAGATACCGGTCGTGATGGTGATGTCGTGGATCAGCGCGACGAGGGCCGCGACGGCCATGCGCCACTCGAAGGCGATGGCCAGGTAGATCACCACGAGCACCATGAAGATCGCCAGGCCCTCCCAGGCCTTGTTGGCGATCTGCTCACCCCAGCTGGGGCCGACCAGGTCGGCGGCGAGCTTCTCGGGGTCGAGGCTCAGGTCCTTGGCCAGCGTCTGCTTGATCTGGTCGGACTTGTCGGTGTCGATGCCGGCGATCTGGATGCGCAGGCTGCCGTTGCCGAGCTTCTGCACGACCGCCTCGTGGCCCGAGGCGTCCTTCGCGTACCCCTCCGCCTGGGCGACGGAGGTGCTCATGTGCGTCGGGGTCGTGAAGACCGCTCCGCCCTGGAACTCGATGCCCATGTTCAGGCCGCGCACCGCCAGGCCGAGGATGGCCGTGATGGTGATCAGGATGGAGATGCCGTACCAGATCTTGCGCTTGCCGACGAAGTCGTAGCTGATCTCGCCGCGGTGCAGCCGGGCGCCGAGGTTGCCGAGTTTCGACATTCGCTCACGCCTCCTTCGGGTCGACGGAGCCGGCGGCAGGACCGGCGGGACGGCGGGTACGGCGCAGCGGGGGCTTGGCGCCCAGGCTCTTGGGGTCGAGTCCGGACCACTTGTGGCCGTCCGCGAAGAACTTGCGGCGGGCGAGGAGTGTCATGAGCGGCTTCGTGAAGAAGAAGACGACGACCACGTCGAGCACGGTGGTCAGGCCGAGCGTGAACGCGAAGCCCTGGACCTTGCCGACGGTGACGATGAACAGCACGGCGGCGGCGAGGAACGACACGAAGTCGGAGACGAGGATGGTGCGCCGGGCGCGCGGCCAGGCCCGCTCGACGGCGGGGCGCAGCGAGCGGCCCTCGCGGATCTCGTCCCGGATGCGTTCGAAGTACACGATGAACGAGTCCGCGGTGATACCGATGGCGACGATGGCACCGCAGACGGCCGGCAGGTTCAGCGCGAAGCCGATGGCCGGGCCGAGCAGCGACATGATCACGTAGGTGAGGATCGCGGAGATCAGCAGGGAGGCCATGGCCACGATCGACAGACCGCGGTAGTAGGCGACCAGGTAGATCACGACCAGTACGAGGCCGATGGCGCCGGCGAGCAGACCTGCGTGCAGCTGCTCACCGCCGAGCGCGGCGGTCACCGTGGTGACGGTCTCCTCCTTGAAGGAGAGCGGCAGGGCACCGTAGGACAGCATGTTGGACAGGCTCTGGGCCTCCTGCTGCGTGAACCTGCCGGTGATCTCCGCCTGGCCGCCGCTGATGGCGCCCTGGACGAACGGGCTGGAGACGACGTTGCCGTCGAGGACGATGGCGAACTCGTTCTGCGGGGTCTGGTTCTTGGCCAGCTCGCCGGTGATGTTCGCGAACTTCTTCGACCCGCTGGAGGTGAAGTTCATCTGGACCTGCCAGCCGGAGGCGCCCTGGGTGTCGAAGACCGCCTGGGCCTTCTTCACGTCGGTGCCGTCCACGGCGGCCGGGCCGAGCAGGTACTTGTACCAGACCTTGTCGTTCTCACCGCAGGCGACCGTGGGCTCGCCGGGCTTGGCGCTGGTGCCGGCCTTCGCCCGGTCGGCGGGCTTGGAGCAGTCCAGGGCGGCGTACTGGGCCTGGAGCTTGCTGGTGTCGGCGCTGCCGGACGGCGAAGCGGACGGGCTCGCGGAGGAGCTGCCGGACGGGCTCGGCGACGCGCTGGACGAGCCGCTCGGGGAGGCCGAGGACGACGGCGTGGCGTCGGCCTTCAGCGCGTCGGTGACCGCACGGCCCTGCGAGGTGGCGGACGCGGACGGGGACGCGGTGGAGGGCGAGGTCGCCTTCTGGCCCGAGGAGGCGCTGCTCGACGGGCTCGCGGAGGAGCTGCCCGACGGGCTCGGCGAGCCGCTGGCGCCGGAGCTGGCGCTGGGCGACGGGGCCTTCGCGGCGGGGCCGCTGGGCTCGCTGGCGAGGACGGGGCGGAAGTACAGCTTGGCGGTGGTGCCGACCTGCTGCTGGGCCTGCTTGGAGTTGGTGCCCTTGGGGATGTTCACGATGATGTGATCGTTCCCCTGGGTCTGCACCTCCGCCTCGGAGACGCCAAGGCCGTTGACGCGGCGGTTCATGATGTCGACCGCGGTGTCCATGTTGGCCTTGTTGATCGCCGACCCCTGGTCGGCCTTCGCCTTGAGCGTGATGCTCGTACCACCGGCAAGGTCGATGCCGAGACGCGGAGTGGTGTTTCCGGAGAGGAACATCCCCCCGGTGAGCGCCACGATGGCGATCAGAATGAGGGCCAGCGAGCGCCCCGGCTTGCTCTGGGCGCTCGCGCTCCGGCCCCTCTTAGGTGCTGCCACCTTCTCGTACTCCCTCTCGGGCCGCCCCGCGTCCGGTCGGGCGCGGTCGGCCATGACATGGTGTCGGGATCCTCTGCGGGAAACAGAAGCGCCCGGGGCAGGCGCGGCGGCGTCGTGCGGTGCCGCGCCGGCCCGGGGCGTTACTACTTCGCTTCGGAGTCGCCGTCGGTCTTCTTCGGCTCTTCGTCGGACTTCGCGTCGGCGGCCTCGGCCGCGTCGGCCTTGTCCTCGGCCTTGTCCTCGTCGGCTTCCTTCTTACCGAGGTCGACGGCCTTGTCGTCGGAGGCGGCGGCAGCGGCGTCGGTCGCGTCGGTCTCGGTGAGGGAGGAGGCGTCGTCCGGGACGATCCCGGTGTCGGACTTCAGGTCGTGCTCGATGCCGTGGACGATCCGGTTGTACTCGTCGTCGCTGAGGACGGCGCCGATCGCGTTCTTGGCGAAGAGGAGATCGACGCCCGGGCCGGCGTCGAGGAGGACCGTGTCCTCGTTGACCTCCTTGACCGTGGCGTACATCCCCCCGATGGTGCGGACACCGGAGCCGGGCTGCATCTCGTTCCGCATATTGGCGGCCTGCTGCTGCTTCTTCTTGGCCGAACGCGTCATCAGGAACATGGCCGCGATGAGCACGATGAACGGGAGAAGGGTCAAGGTATTCACGGGACGGAATTTCCTTCGCGCGACCGCGCGGTGAGCGGCCTGTTTGGATGGGGGTGGGTCGGCGCCGCCCACAAGGGCGGCATCGGCGGAGTCTAAGCGAGTCCGCTCGCATGGAACAACGCTCAGCATGGCACCTGGGTTCCTGACCCCGCCAATGCCCTCGCCGTCACAATGCCATCACGCCCCGAACAGGTCCTGTTGTCCGTTTCCCGCAGCTGACGAGCGTGGCGGGGTCAGTCCGAGATGCGCCCACGCCGCGGGCGTGGCGATCCGGCCGCGCGGAGTGCGGGCGAGCAGCCCCTCCCGTACGAGGAAGGGCTCGGCGACCTCCTCGACGGTCTCGCGCTCCTCCCCGACCGCGACCGCGAGCGTCGACAGGCCCACCGGACCGCCACCGAAGAGCTTGAGCAGCGCCTCCAGGACGGCCCGGTCCAGACGGTCGAGGCCGCGCGCGTCGACTTCGTAGACGGCGAGGGCGGCCGCCGCGATCTCTTGGGTGATGAGGCCGTCGGCCTTGACCTGCGCGTAGTCGCGCACGCGGCGCAGCAGTCGGTTGGCGATGCGGGGCGTGCCACGGGAGCGGCCGGCGATCTCGGCGGCGCCGTCCGGGTCGATCTCGACGTCCAGCAGGCCGGCCGAGCGGTGCACCACCCGCTCCAGCTCGGTGGGCTCGTAGAACTCCATGTGCGCGGTGAAGCCGAAGCGGTCGCGCAGCGGGGGCGGGAGCAGGCCCGCCCGTGTGGTGGCGCCGACCAGGGTGAACGGGGGCAGCTCCAGGGGGATGGCGGTGGCGCCGGGTCCCTTGCCGACGATGACGTCGACGCGGAAGTCCTCCATCGCCATGTACAGCATCTCCTCGGCGGGCCGGGACATGCGGTGGATCTCGTCGAGGAAGAGGACCTCGCCCTCCTGGAGGGAGGAGAGGATCGCGGCGAGGTCGCCGGCGTGCTGGATGGCGGGGCCCGAGGTGATGCGGATGGGGGCGCCCATCTCGGCCGCGATGATCATCGAGAGGGTGGTCTTGCCCAGGCCGGGGGCGCCGGAGAGCAGCACGTGGTCGGCGGTGGCGCCACGCGCGCGTGCGGCGCGCAGGACGAGGTCGAGCTGCTCGCGGACCTTCTCCTGGCCGATGAACTCGCCGAGGTCCTTGGGGCGCAGGGCCGCCTCGACGGCCTGGTCCTCCCGGTCGGCGACCGGGCCCACCAGCCGGTCCGCGGCGGGGCCGACGGGCCGCTCCTCGGCGGAGGTGCCGGTCGTGTCGTCCCAGTTCACTGAGGTACTCCTAGCGGGGTGGCGCGGGTCAGCGGGCGCGGTTCAGGGTCTGCAGGGCGGCCTTCAGCAGCGGGCCCACCTGCGGTGGCCCGCCTGCGGCCTCGGCCTGGGGGGCGACGGCGGCCACGGCCTCCTCGGCCTCCCGGGTGGCGTAGCCGAGGCCGATGAGGGCCGCGTGCAGCTGGTCGCGCCAGCCCTGGGTGACCGGGGCACCGATCGCGGGGGCGCCGGTGGGCGCGCCGAGCCGGTCCTTCAGCTCCAGCAGCAGCTTCTGGGCGCCCTTCTTGCCGATGCCGGGGACGGCGGTGAGGGCCTTCTCGTCACCGGTGGCCACGGCGCGGCGCAGCGCGTCCGGGCTGTGCACGGCGAGCATCGCCTGGGCGAGCCGCGGGCCGACTCCGCTCGCGGTCTGCAGCAGTTCGAAGACCTGGCGCTCGTCGTCGTCGGCGAAGCCGTACAGGGTCAGTGAGTCCTCGCGCACGACCAGGGAGGTGGCGAGTTTCGTCTGCTGCCCCATGCGCAGGCCGGAGAGCGTGTTGGGGGTGCACTGGACGGCGATGCCGATGCCGCCCACCTCGACCACCGCGGAGTCGGGGGCGAGGGCGGCGACGGGGCCGCTGACGAACGCGATCATGCCGTACGGCCTTTCGTTGCGTGGAGGGTCTGCCGGGCGACGGCCTGCTGGAGCCGGTTCTGGGCGGGGGCGCGCCAGATGTGGCAGATGGCGAGGGCGAGGGCGTCGGCGGCGTCGGCCGGCTTCGGCGGGGCGCTGAGCCGCAGCAGGCGGGTCACCATGGCCCCGACCTGCGCCTTGTCGGCGCGGCCGCTGCCGGTGACGGCGGCCTTGACCTCGCTCGGGGTGTGCAGGGCGACCGGGATGCCGCGCCGGGCGGCGCAGAGCATGGCGACGGCGCTGGCCTGGGCGGTGCCCATGACCGTGCGCACGTTGTGCTGGCTGAAGACGCGCTCGACGGCGACGAACTCGGGCCGGTGTTCGTCCAGCCACTGCTCGATGCCCTGTTCGACGGCAAGCAGCCGGTGGCTCAGCTCGGCGTCCGCGGGCGTCCGTACGACCCCGACGCCGAGCATGGTCAGCGGCCGGCCCGCGACCCCCTCGACGACGCCGACACCGCACCGCGTCAGCCCGGGGTCCACCCCCAGTACGCGCACGCGCGCCCCCTCCCTCGGATCACCTGCCGTTCGCCTGTTCGTGCAGGCTATCGGGTGCCACTGACAACGCTCCGCACCAACGCCCGGCAAAGCGACGGGCCGACGGGGGATGTCCCGTCGGCCCGGTCAGCCGTGCAGAGCGCGTCGGCGCTTACGCCTCGACCTTCTCCATGATCTCGTCGCTGACGTCGAAGTTGGCGAAGACGTTCTGCACGTCGTCGCTGTCCTCGAGCGCGTCGATCAGCTTGAAGATCTTCTTGGCGCCCTCCTCGTCCAGCTCGACCTGGACGGACGGGACGAAGCTGGACTCGGCGGAGTCGTAGTCGATGCCGGCCTCCTGGAGGGCGGTGCGGACCGCGACCAGGTCGGTGGCCTCGCTGATCACCTCGAAGTTCTCACCGAGGTCGTTGACCTCCTCGGCGCCCGCGTCCAGAACGGCCATGAGGACCTCGTCCTCGGTCAGCTCGCCCTTGGGGACGATGACGACACCCTTGCGGCTGAACATGTACGACACGGAGCCCGGGTCGGCCATGGAGCCGCCGTTGCGCGTCATGGCGACGCGGACGTCGGAGGCGGCGCGGTTGCGGTTGTCGGTCAGGCACTCGATGAGCACCGCGACACCGTTGGGGCCGTAGCCCTCGTACATGATCGTCTCGTAGTCGGCGCCGCCGGCCTCAAGACCACCACCGCGCTTGATCGCGGAGTCGATGTTCTTGTTGGGGACCGACTGCTTCTTGGCCTTCTGGACGGCGTCGTAGAGCGTCGGGTTGCCGTCGAGGTCGACGCCGCCCATGCGCGCCGCGACCTCGATGTTCTTGATCAGCTTCGCGAAGAGCTTGCCGCGCTTGGCGTCGATCACGGCCTTCTTGTGCTTCGTCGTGGCCCATTTAGAGTGGCCGGACATCTGCCTGTCTCCTTCGCGTAACCCATCTCTGTAACGAACGCCAGAGATCCTACAAGGACTCCGCCGCCGTACTTGCGCGCACCATGTCCACGAACAGCGAGTGCACGCGGTGGTCGCCGGTCAGTTCCGGGTGGAACGACGTGGCGAGCGCGTTGCCCTGACGGACCGCGACGATGTGGCCGTCGTGCTCGGCGAGCACCTCGGTCTCGGCGCCCACGGACTCGACCCAGGGGGCGCGGATGAAGACGCCCTCCACAGGATCGCCCGTCACGCCCGTCACGTCGACCGACGCCTCGAAGGACTCGTTCTGCCGTCCGAAGGCGTTGCGGCGCACGATCATGTCGATGCCGCCGATGGTCTCCTGGCCCGAGCGCGGGTCGAGGATCTTGTCGGCGAGCATGATCATGCCGGCGCAGGTGCCGTAGACGGGCATGCCCGCCTGCACGCGCGCGCGGAGGGGCTCCATCACTCCGAAGAGGATGGCGAGCTTGGAGATGGTGGTGGACTCGCCGCCGGGTATGACGAGGCCGTCGACCTCGGCGAGTTCCTCGGGGCGCCGCACCGGCCTGGCCACGGCGTCGGCCGCGGCCAGGGCGATGAGGTGCTCCCGTACGTCGCCCTGGAGGGCCAGGACGCCAATGACGGGGGTGTTCATGGGTTCCGGTGCCTTACCAGCCGCGGTTGGCGTAGCGCTCGGTCTCGGGGAGGGTGTCGCAGTTGATGCCGACCATGGCCTCGCCGAGGTTGCGGGACGCGTCCGCGATGATCTTCGGGTCGTCGTAGAACGTGGTGGCCTTCACGATGGCGGCGGCGCGCTTGGCCGGGTCGCCGGACTTGAAGATGCCGGAGCCGACGAAGACGCCCTCGGCGCCGAGCTGGCGCATCAGGGCGGCGTCGGCCGGGGTGGCCACGCCACCGGCGGAGAAGAGGACCACCGGGAGCTTGCCCAGCTCGGCGACCTCCTTCACCAGCTCGTACGGGGCGCGCAGCTCCTTGGCGGCGGCGTAGAGCTCGTGGTTGTCGAAGCCGCGCAGCTTGGCGATCTCGTTCTTGATCTGGCGCAGGTGGCGGACGGCCTCGACGACGTTGCCGGTGCCGGCCTCGCCCTTGGAGCGGATCATCGCGGCGCCCTCGGCGATGCGGCGCAGGGCCTCGCCCAGGTTGGTGGCGCCACACACGAAGGGGGTGGTGAAGGCCCACTTGTCGGAGTGGTTGACCTCGTCGGCCGGGGTGAGGACCTCGGACTCGTCGATGTAGTCCACACCGAGGGACTGCAGCACCTGGGCCTCGACGAAGTGGCCGATGCGGGACTTGGCCATGACCGGGATCGAGACGGCGTCGATGATGCCCTCGATCATGTCCGGGTCGGACATCCGGGCCACGCCGCCGTCCTTGCGGATGTCGGCCGGGACCCGCTCCAGGGCCATGACGGCCACGGCACCCGCGTCCTCGGCGATCTTCGCCTGCTCCGGCGTGACAACGTCCATGATCACGCCGCCCTTGAGCTGCTCGGCCATGCCGCGCTTCACGCGCGCGGTGCCGGTCTCGGGAGCCTGGTTCTCGGTGGTGGACACGGGTGACCTCACTGAAGGGGAGAAAGCCGGTTACTGCTCCAGAGAGGAAACGTGAGCGGACCAGGCCACAGCAAGGGCCAATGGCAACCCGGTGGATCGTTTTGGTCCACCGGGCGTTCAGGCGGCCCGCTCCACCAGGGCCGCGGGCGGCTCGTCGTCCATCTCGAAGGCCAGTGGGAACGGGGCGTGGCCGGCCAGCCGGAACCAGCGCACCTTCCGGTGCTCGCGGAGCCTGCGAGCGGCCCCTACGGCGTCGTTGTGGAAGCGGCGGGCCATCGGGACCCGGCGCACGGCCTCGGCCAGCTCACGGGCCGCCTCCTCGCCTCCTGGGGCGGCCCGGACGGCCTCCACCTGCTGCGGTTCCGCGAAGACGGCGCGCAGGGCCTGGCTCAGCTCGCTCTCGGCGACCTCCCGCTGCTCCTCCTCGGCCTGCCGGGCGGCGTGCGCGGCCTCGTAGAGCACGATCGACGCGGCCGGGTCCAGCACGCCCGAGGTGGCCAGTTCCTGGGCCACGGACGCCCGGCGCAGCAGCTGTGCGTCGAGTGCGGCGCGGGCGGCGTCCATCCGCACGTGCAGCCGGTCCAGCCGCCCGGCCGTCCAGCTCAGGTACAGGCCGACCGCGACGAGGGCGACGATGATCCAGATGAGAGTCGGAGTCACGGGCGAAGGCTATCGGGGCACCGCGCCCGCACTCGAAGCCGTCGCATCCCGCCCCCGGCCGTCAGCGACCCGCTCCCGCCCGCCGACATCCCACCCCCGGCCGTCAGCGACCCGCTCCCGACCGCCGACATCCCACCCCCGGCCGTCAGCGACCCGCTCCCGACCGCCGACATCCCACTCCCGGCCGTCGGCGTTCCCGCTCCCGCCGGTCCCGGGTCAGTCCCGGGCCAGCCCGAACCGGGCCCGCAGCCCGGACCGCTCGTCGGCAGCCACCGCCGCCGTGCCCGTCGTCACGGTCTCGTACACCGACAGGATGTCCGCGCCGACCGTGGACCAGTCGAACCGCCGCACATGGGCGCTCCCCCGCTCCCGCAGTTCGGCCCGCCGCGCCGGGTCCGCGAGCAGACGCACGGCGGCCTCGGCGAGCGCGTCCGCGTCCTCGTTGGCGAAGACCTCGCCGGCCGCGCCCTGGTCGAGGACCTGGACGAAGGCATCCAGGTCGGAGGCGAGGACCGGGGCGCCCGCCGACATGGCCTCCACCAGGATGATGCCGAAGCTCTCGCCGCCGGTGTTGGGCGCGACGTACAGGTCGACGCTGCGCAGGAAGCGCGCCTTGTCGTCGTCGCTGACCATGCCGAGGAACTCCACGCGCGAGCGCAGCTCCTCCGGCAGGTCCTCGACGGCCGCCTCCGCGTCGCCCCGGCCCGCGACCAGAAGGCGTGTCTGCGGCCGGGCGGCGAGGATCTTCGGCAGCGCCTTCATGAGCACCGGCAGGCCCTTGCGGGGCTCGTCGATCCGGCCGATGAAGCCGATCGTGTCCCCCTGCCACTCCGGCTTGGGCTCGGCCTTGGCGAAGAAGTCGACGTCGACACCGTTCGGGATGACCACCGCGTCCCCGCCCAGGTGCTCGACCAGGGTGCGGCGGGCGTACTCGCTGACCGCGATCCGGGCGCTGATCTTCTCCAGCGCGGCCTGCAGGATCGCGTACGCGGCGATCATCGCGCGCGAACGCGGGTTGGAGGTGTGGAACGTGGCCACGATGGGGCCCTGTGCCGCCCAGCAGGTCAGCAGGCCGAGCGAGGGGGACGTCGGCTCGTGGATGTGGACGACGTCGAAGGCGCCCTCGTGCAGCCAGCGCCGGACCCGCGCGGCCGACAGGAAGCCGAAGTTCAGGCGGGCCACCGAGCCGTTGTAGGGCACCGGGACGGCGCGGCCGGCCGAGACGACGTACGGCGGCAGCGGGGTGTCGTCGTCCGCGGGGGCGAGGACGGAGACGTCGTGGCCGAGCCGGATGAAGTACTCGGCGAGGTCCCGGATGTGGAACTGGACGCCACCGGGCACGTCCCAGGAGTACGGGCAGACGATCCCGATTCTCACGAGGGTCCCTTCGCGGGGTCGAGGTCGGCGAGCCACAGCCGCTGGAGCATGTGCCAGTCCTCCGGATGATCGGCGATCCCGGTGGCGAAGGCGTCGGCCAGCGCCTGTGTCATCACAGACGCTTTCTCGGCCCGCGTGCCTGACTCAGGTACCTCGATCGGGGGATGCACCCGCCCCCGCATGACGGGCGAGTCGTCGTACCAGAGCGTGACGGGCAGCAGCAGGGCGCCGGTCTGCTGGGCGAGCAGGGCCGGGCCGGCGGGCATCCGGGCCCGCTCGCCGAAGAAGTCGACCTCGACGCCGGAGGCCGACAGGTCACGGTCGGCGACCAGGCAGACCAGGCCGCCGTCGCGCAGCCGCCGGGCCAGGGTGCCGAAGGCGGCGGCCCCGCTGTGCGGCAGCACCTCCATGCCGAGGCCCTCGCGGTAGGCGACGAAGCGGTCGTACAGCGTCTCGGGCTTGAGCCGCTCGGCGACCGTCGTGAACGGCGTCTCCAGCTTGGTGGTGACCCAGGCGCCGGCCAGGTCCCAGTTGGCCAGGTGCGGCAGGGCGAGGATCACGCCCTGGTCGGAGGCGAGGCCGTCGGTCAGGTGGTGGACGTCCTTGGGGTCGAAGCCCGTCTTCACGCGCTCGGCGCTCCAGGCCGGCAGCCGGAAGGACTCCATCCAGTAGCGCAGGTAGGAGCGCATGCCCGCGCGGGAGAGTTCGGCGAGACGCTCGGGGGTGGCGTCCGGCACCACGCGCGCGTAGTTGGCCTCGAGCCGCTGGACGCCCTTGCCGCGCCGCTTCCAGGCGAGGTCGGCGATGCTCTGCCCGAGCCGGACCGCGACGGGCTCGGGGAGCTTCTTGACGGTGCTCCAGCCGAGGCCGTAGAGCGCGTCGGTGAGCCGGTCGGCGGTGCTCACGTGGCCGCCTCACTCCCCCGGGCCGCCTCCTGCCGCGCCGCCTCGTCCGCCTCGGCGGACTCGCGGCGGACGGTGACGACGCGCTGGATCAGCGTGACGAGGCTGCCGACGGCGACGATCCACAGGGCGATCGGCAGCAGCCACTGGATGCCCGGCACGCCGAACTTGTGCAGGCCCGCGAAACCGGCCGCGACCAGCGAGATCACCAGTCGCTCGGCGCGTTCGACGAGCCCGTTGACGGCGACGGGCAGCCCGATCGACTCGCCGCGCGCCTTGGTGTACGACACCACCTGGCCGCTGGCGAGGCAGAAGATCGAGACGGCGCACAGGACGTTGTTGTCCCCATTGCCCGCGTACCAGAGGGCGAAGCCGCCGAAGATGGCGCCGTCGGCGACCCGGTCCAGGGTGGAGTCCAGGAAGGCGCCCCAGCGGCTGGAGCGGCCCAGCTGGCGGGCCATGTTGCCGTCGACCAGGTCGGAGAAGACGAAGAGCGTGATCACGACCGTGCCCCAGAAGAACTCGCCCCGGGGGTAGAAGACCAGCGCGCCCGCCACGACACCGGCCGTGCCGATGAGCGTCACCGTGTCGGGGCTCACACCCCGGCGGATGAGAAACGCGGCGAACGGTGTGAGGACACGCGTGAAGAATGCACGCGCGTACTTGTTCAGCATGGCCTTCCCGACGGTCGGTGTCGCGGCGGCGCCTGGTGGCCGCCGGCTGGCCCATCGTAGCCACGCGCGCGCGTGCGTGACGGGCGGGCACCCGCAGCGGGTGCGGCGATCCGGTGTCCGCGCCTCCGGGCAGCCCTTCGTGGTGCTTCGTCGTCCTTCGTATGGACGCCACGTGACGGGAGTGGAAAGCTCGAAGGACCGCGGGCGTCGCCGGAGCCGCCACCGCCGCGGTTCCGCGTGTCCCGCGCCCACAGTGACCTCACCGTGCACGGGAGGCAGGATCATGGGCGACAAGGCGCAAACACACCCCGGGGCCGCCGGCAGGGCAGTGGCGGCCGACCACCCCGCGTCCGTACGGAATGTGGTGCTGGTCGGCCACTCCGGTTCGGGCAAGACGACTCTGGTGGAGGCCCTCGCGCTGACCGCGGGGGCGGTGAACCGGGCGGGCCGCGTGGAGGACGGCGGCACCGTCTCCGACTACGACGACATCGAGCACCGGCAGCAGCGGTCGGTACAGCTCTCGCTGGTCCCGGTCGAATGGGACGGCATCAAGATCAACCTCCTCGACACCCCCGGCTACGCCGACTTCGTCGGGGAGCTGAGGGCCGGTCTGCGCGCGGCGGACGCGGCCCTTTTCGTCGTCTCGGCCTCGGACGGGGTGGACGGCTCGACCCGGATGGTCTGGGAGGAGTGCGCGGCCGTCGGCATGCCCCGCGCGATCGTGATCACGCACCTGGAGGCCGCGCGCGCGGACTTCGAGGAGATGACGCGGGTGTGCGCGGAGGCCTTCGGGGGCGACGACCCCGACGCCGTGCTGCCGCTGTACCTGCCGCTGCGCGGGCCGGAGGGTCCCGACGGGCACGCGCCCGTGACCGGGCTGATCGGGCTGCTGTCGCAGAAGCTCTTCGACTACTCGACCGGGGAGCGCAAGGAGTCCGAGCCCGGCGAGGACCAGCTGCCCGACATGGACGAGGCCCGCAACCGGCTCATCGAGGGGATCATCGCCGAGAGCGAGGACGAGACCCTCATGGACCGCTACCTGGGCGGCGAGCAGGTCGACGTCAAGACGCTGATCGAGGACCTGGAGCGGGCCGTCGCGCGCGGCACGTTCTACCCCGTCCTGGCCGCCGCCCCCGCCGCGGACGGCGCGCGGCAGGGCCTCGGCACGGTGGAGCTGCTGGAGCTGATCACCGGCGGGTTCCCGACCCCGTTCGAACACCCGCTGCCGGGGGTCACCACGATCGACGGCAAGCCCCGGGAGCTGAAGGCCTGCGACACGAGCGGTCCGCTGGTCGCCGAGGTCGTGAAGACCGCCTCCGACCCGTACGTCGGCCGGGTCTCCCTGGTGCGCGTCTTCTCCGGCACCCTGCGTCCCGAGACGACGGTGCACGTCTCCGGGCACGGCCTCGCCGACCGCGGGCACGAGGACCACGACGTCGACGAGAAGATCGGCGCCCTGTCCATGCCCTTCGGCAAACAGCAGCGCCCGGTGCCGCAGGCCGTCGCGGGCGACCTGGTGTGCGTGGCCAAGCTGGGCCGCGCCGAGACCGGGGACACGCTCTCGGCCAAGGACGACCCGCTGCTGATGGAGCCCTGGCAGATGCCGGACCCGCTGCTGCCGCTCGCCATCCAGGCGCACAGCAAGGCGGACGAGGACAAGCTCTCCCAGGGGCTCGCCCGGCTGGTCGCCGAGGACCCGACGATGCGGCTCGAACAGAACCAGGACACCCACCAGGTGGTGCTGTGGTGCCTGGGCGAGGCCCACGCGGACGTCGCCCTGGAGCGGCTGCGCAACCGGTACGGCGTCCAGGTCGACGTCGTCCCGCACAAGGTCTCCCTGCGGGAGACGTTCGCCGCGAAGGCGGCCGGGCGAGGCCGGCACGTGAAGCAGTCCGGCGGGCACGGGCAGTACGCGATCTGCGAGATCGAGGTGGAGCCGCTGCCGGGCGGCTCGGGCATCGAGTTCGTGGACAAGGTGGTCGGCGGCGCCGTGCCCCGGCAGTTCATCCCGTCCGTGGAGAAGGGCGTACGGGCGCAGGCCGCCAAGGGCGTCGCCGCCGGGTATCCGCTGGTCGACGTGCGCATCACGCTGCTGGACGGCAAGGCGCACTCGGTGGACTCCTCCGACGCGGCCTTCCAGACGGCCGGCGCGCTCGCCCTGCGCGAGGCGGCGGCCGAGGCGCGGATCCATCTGCTGGAGCCGGTGGCCGAGGTGACCGTGCTGGTCGCCGACGACTACGTGGGCGCGGTGATGAGCGACCTGTCGAGCCGGCGCGGCCGGCTGCTCGGCACCGAACAGGTGGGCTCCGGACGGACCTTGATCCGGGCGGAGGTCCCCGAGTTCGAGATCGGCCGGTACGCGATCGACCTGCGTTCCCTGTCGCACGGCACGGCCCGCTTCGACCGCGCGTACGCCCGGCACGAGCCGATGCCGCCACAGGTCGCCGACCGGATCCGCGAACAGGCGGGCGACGCGCCGTAGTTCACTCCTCGTCCGCTCCTCGTCCGCTCCGTGTCCGCTCCGCGCGCCGGTGGGCGGCTTCGGCCGTCCGCCGACGCGCTGTCAGTGGCTGCGGATACGCTGATCACCTGATCACGTCGTGCCGAAGTCGCGTGGTCGCCGGGCGATGTCGGCACGATGGCCTGTTCAACAGGTGTGCGGGGCAGGGAAGTCGGGAAGGCCGCAGGTGCGACACGGGCGGCGATGGGGGCGGGAATGTCGGTGGGAACGGAGTGGGACGGGCCGCAGGTGCCCGTCTCCGGTGACGAGGGGCAGGCGGCGACCTTCGCGCTGGCCTCGGCCGCCTACCGGGACAACGTGGTCGAGGACGTCAAGAAGACCGACAACGAATGGCACCAGTCCACCGTCAAGGCGGGCCGGATAGGCCTGTTCCGGCCGAATCTCGGCGAGGCCTTCTCCCGGGCGGTCGTCGACCGCATGCTGGCGCCCGACCGCAAGCCGCTGATCCAGTCCTTCGGCGCCGAGCCGCAGGTCGTCGTGGAGCACTGCCTGGCGGCGAACAACATCCGCCGGGAGCGCGACAACCGGCTGTCCGCCGTCATGGTGCTGTGCGGCCTGATCTTCCTGCCCGGCCTGGTCGGCTGGCTGCTCGTCTTCCAGCTGCGCACGTACGTCGCCAAGCGCGACGACAAGCGGGCCGGTGCGCTGGCCACCGCGCTGCTCACCGCGGTCGGTGTGGTCGCCGCCCTGTTCCTGCTGAAGATGCCGTTGAACGGGTTCTGGGGGTGGTACGCGCGTGCGTGCGTGGTCGCCCCGGTGCTCGGTTGGTTCTGGGCCAAGCGGATCTGCGAGCGCACGGCGAAGGATCTGCGGGCGCGCTGGGGCGGCCTGCTGTCGGGCAGCAGCGTCGGCGCGAAGGTCCCCGAGGCGGTGCCGCGCGCCCCGGGCGAGACCGCGGCCGAGCAACTGCGCCAGTCGCTGGCCCGGCTCAGCGCCGAACAGCAGTCCAACGCGGTCTTCTACGCCGGCCCCAAGGGCATACTCGGCCTGGGCACCCGCTGGGGCTCCTGGCAGCTCGCCGAGGATCTGGCGCCCGCCGATCCCACCCGGGAGATCCACCCCTTCCGCAGCTGGGACGTCATACGCGCGATCCACGACCAGCTGCGCATGCTGGAGCGCGGCCCGCTGAACACCGGCGGCTTCCCCAAGCCGTCGATACGGCACTGGATCGTCACCCCGATCGGGGAGAACGCCAAGGAGGTGTCCCGGCCTGAGAGCACGGACGTCGAGGCGTTCCAGGTCAAGCCGCACGCCATACAGGACATCTGCAACAAGCAGCAGTTCGGCAGCGGCGACCGGCACTATCTGGGTGTGCAGTGGACGCTGTGGGACGGGCAGCTGGTCATCACCATGATGATCACGGTGACCGTGCTGCACGAGACGCTGCGCATCGAGGTGACCGGTCACGCGCTGGGACCGGTGAACCCGCTGTTCACCTCCAAGCCGGAGCCGCCGAGCAAGGAGGTCGCCAAGTCCCTCAAGCCCTGGGAGACCCGCAAGGTCATGCTGCCGCTGGTCCCCACCGACGAGGTGGTGCGGCTCACCGCGCGCGCCCCGCTGACCTGGTACCCGCCGCTGCTCAACTGGCTCGGCGGCTCGATCGCCCTGCCCGAGCCGTTCGGCCTGCGGCACGCCTGGGCCGACCAGCCGTGGCGGCACCGTTTCATGGCCGACGACGCGCTGCGCGCGGCCACGCCGGTCCTGCGGGTGGTGCACGCGGCCGCGATCAGGGTCCTCGAGGAGAACGGCGTGGACACGGAGAAGTTCGGCACGCGCTCGGCGTTCCTCAGCACGCAGGTCCAGGACCCGACTCCCAGGAAGGCGGACCTGTACGACGCGTAGGCGCCAAGGCGCCCCGGGCGGGGTGCACCCGGGTGCCTACGCCGGCCACGCCTCCGCCAGCATCTTCCGGGTGTCCGCCAGCAGCTGCGGCAGCACCTTCGTGTGGCCGACCACCGGCATGAAGTTCGTGTCGCCGCCCCAGCGGGGAACGATGTGCTGGTGCAGGTGGGCGGCGATGCCGGCGCCGGCGACCGTGCCCTGGTTCATGCCGATGTTGAAGCCGTGGGCGCCGGAGGCGGCGCGCAGGGCGGTCATCGCCTGCTTGGTCAGCTCGGCCAGCTCGGCGGTCTCGGGACCGGTCAGGTCGGTGTAGTCGGCCACGTGCCGGTAGGGCACGGTCATCAGGTGGCCACCGTTGTACGGGTAGAGGTTGAGCACCGCGTACACGTGCTCGCCGCGGCGGACGATCAGGCCGTCCTCGTCGGACTTGGCCGGGATCGAGCAGAACGGGCAGCCGTCGCCGGCCCCGGGACCGGTCGGCTTGTTCTCGCCCTGGATGTAGGCCATCCGGTGGGGGGTCCACAGGCGCTGGAACGCGTCCTGCGTCCCCACTCCGATCTGCTGCTCCGGCTCACTCGTCATGCAAGGCAGCATATGGCTTCGCCCGTTCGCGGCGTGTCGCCGGGGCGGCGGGAGGGCGGTCACCGGCCAAGCTTGGCCGGTGGACGACGACAGCCGGACGGGACGCTGGGAGAACGACAGCCGGACGCAACACTGGGAGCAAAGGACGGATCTCCCGCTCGCCCTCGGCTCTCTGGTCTATCTCGGCGCCTACGCGGTCCATGTCCTCGCGCCCGGCCTGCCCGAGCCCGTGCACAACCTGCTGCTGTCGCTGTCGAGCGCGGCCTGGGCGTTCTTCGCCGTCGACTACGTGGTGCGCTGGCGGCTCAGCGGCGAGGGGCACCGGTTCGTTCGCCGGCACTGGCTGGACACGGTCGTCGTGGTGCTGCCCCTGCTACGGCCGCTGCGGATCGTACGGACGTACGAGGTGGTGGAGCGTCGGCGCGGGCAGACCCAGCTGCCCCTGCAGGCGCGCGTCATGCTGTACGCCGGTCTGTCCTCGGCGCTGCTGGGCTTCGCCGGGGCGCTGCTGGTGTACCAGTTCGAGCACACGGCCCCGGACGCCACGATCCGTACCTTCGGCGACTCGGTGTGGTGGGTCTGCTCGACCCTGTCGACGGTCGGGTACGGCGATGTGGTCCCGGTGACGACGCGGGGGCGGCTCGTCGCCGTGGGGCTGATGATCTGCGGTCTGGCGCTGCTGGGCGCCGTGACCGGTTCGTTCACGTCGTGGCTGATGCAGCGGTTCGCGCACGGCGACGAGAAGGACAGGGGCGAGAACGGGGAAGGGCCCCCGGGATGGTGATCCCGGGGGCCCTTCAGGCGGTGTGGATCAGACCTGGGCCCGCTCCTCCACGACCTTCGCGATCTTGGCGATGGCGTCGTCGAACGGGATGCCGTTCTCCTGCGAGCCGTCGCGGTAGCGGAAGGACACCGAGTCGTGGGACATGTCCTCGTCGCCCGCGATGACCATGAAGGGCACCTTCTGCTTCTGGGCGTTGCGGATCTTCTTCTGCATGCGGTCCGAGGAGGAGTCGACCTCGACGCGCAGGCCCCGCTTCCTGGCCGCCGCGGCGAACTTCTCCAGGTACTCCACGTGCGCGTCGCCGATCGGGATGCCGATCGCCTGGACCGGGGCGAGCCAGGCCGGGAAGGCGCCCGCGTAGTGCTCCAGGAGCACGGCGAAGAAGCGCTCGATGGAGCCGAACAGCGCGCGGTGGATCATGACCGGGCGCTGCTTGGAGCCGTCCGGCCCGGTGTACTCCAGGTCGAAGCGCTCGGGCAGGTTGAAGTCGAGCTGGATGGTCGACATCTGCCAGGTGCGGCCGATGGCGTCCTTGGCCTGGACGGAGATCTTCGGGCCGTAGAAGGCGGCGCCGCCCGGGTCGGGGACCAGGGGCAGGCCCTGCTTCTCGGCGACCTGGCGGAGGGTCTCCGTGGCCTCCTCCCAGACCTCGTCCGCGCCGACGAACTTCTCCGGGTCCTTGGTGGACAGCTCCAGGTAGAAGTCGGTCAGACCGTAGTCGCGGAGCAGGCCCAGGACGAAGGTGAGCGTCTTGTCCAGTTCCTCGGACATCTGCTCACGGGTGCAGTAGATGTGCGCGTCGTCCTGGGTGAAGCCGCGGGCGCGGGTCAGGCCGTGCACGACGCCCGACTTCTCGTACCGGTACACGGTCCCGAACTCGAAGAGGCGCAGCGGCAGTTCGCGGTAGGAGCGGCCGCGCGCGTCGAAGATCAGGTTGTGCATCGGGCAGTTCATGGGCTTGAGGTAGTAGTCCACGCCCTCGTCGAGCTGCATGGGCGGGTACATGCCGTCGGCGTACCAGTCCAGGTGGCCCGAGGTCTCGAAGAGCTTCCCCTTCGTCGCGTGCGGGGTGTAGACGAACTCGTAGCCCTCTTCCTCGTGCCGGCGGCGCGAGTAGTCCTCCATCACGCGGCGGACGATGCCGCCCTTGGGGTGGAAGACGGCGAGGCCGGAGCCGATCTGCTCGGGGATCGAGAAGAGGTCCAGCTCGGTGCCGAGCTTGCGGTGGTCGCGCTTCTCGGCCTCGGCGAGGAAGTCGAGGTACGCCTTCAGCTCGTCCTTGGACGGCCAGGCGGTGCCGTAGATGCGCTGGAGCTGCTTGTTCTTCTCGTTGCCGCGCCAGTACGCGGAGGCGTTGCGCATCAGCTTGAACGCCGGGATGAGCCGGGTCGAGGGCAGGTGGGGACCGCGGCAGAGGTCCTTCCAGCACAGCTCGCCGGTCTTGGCGTCCAGGTTGTCGTAGATCGTCAGCTCGCCGGCGCCGACCTCGACGTCCGCGCCGTCGTCGTGCGAGGCCGAGCCCTTGAGGCCGATCAGCTCGAGCTTGTACGGCTCGTCCGCCAGCTCCGCGCGGGCCTCGTCGTCGGTGACGACGCGGCGGGAGAAGCGCTGGCCGCGCTTCTGGATCTCCTGCATCTTCTTCTCGATGGCCTTGAGGTCATCGGGGTGGAAGGGCTGCTCGACGTCGAAGTCGTAGTAGAAGCCGTCCTTGACCGGCGGGCCGATGCCCAGCTTGGCCTCGGGGAACAGCTCCTGCACGGCCTGCGCCATGACGTGCGCGGTGGAGTGGCGCAGGATGTTCAGACCGTCCTCGGAGGAGATCTCGACGCCCTCGACCACGTCTCCGTCGGACAGCTCGTACGCGAGGTCCTTCAGCTCGCCGCCCACGCGCGCGGCGACGATCGAGCGCTCGCCCGCGAAGAGGTCGGCGGCCGTAGTGCCCGGCGTCACCACGCGGTCTTCCCGGTAGGAATAGCGTTGGATGATCACACGGACGTCTGACACCGGTCTCTCCTGACTGAAGGTGGGTGCGGCGCCATACCAGGAGCGCGCGCACAACGGATCGTACCGACCCGACACCTCCGACCGCGAAACGGTCACTCCGGGTCCCCGTCCGCATACCTGCTCAGTCACCGTCCCCGTACCTCTTCGGTCCTCTTCAGTCCTCGCTCCCGTAGGCCTCCTCGCACGCCTCTTCGAAGAAGTCGAGGTTCTCCTGGAGCGACTTCATCAGCCGGTCCCGCTCCGCCTCGTCGACCTGGACGGGTACGACTCCGGAGGCGCCGGTGAGCCTGCGGAAGCCGCCCCGGCGTTCCAGCCTGCCGTGCACCCGCACCGGGAGCCCGACGAGGTGCGCGTGGCCGGCGATCCGGTAGTCCTCCTCGCTCAGGGTGACGCGGACGTGCGGGACTTCCGCGCCGGCGAGCACCCGCAGCCGTACGGCGCCCTCGCCGCGCGGCCCGGACCGGCGCAGCCGGACCACGACCCCGGTGATCCGGACCGGTACGGAGGGTTCCTCCTGCACATAGCGGGTGCCGGCCGCGCGCAGCACGGGCAGGTCGCCGGGCGAGAACTCGACGGGTTCGGCGGAGCCGGCGCAGCCCTCCGGGACGCCGGCGCCGGGCGCCCAGGCGACGGCGATGCGCGCGCCCTCGGTGCCGCGGACCAGGGTGGTCAGTGCCTCGGTCAGTTCGCGGCTGACGCCGGCCTCGACGGCGCCGTCGAAGGCGTCCATGCCGCCGGTGGCCCGCTCGTAGTCGATGGCCTCGCGGGCCGCGTACAGGGCCTGGTGCAGACGGACGGCGAGGGCGCGGCCGTCGGGCACGGGAACGAAGGCGGTCAGCCGGCCGTCCTCGGCGGCGGGTCCGACGAGGACGGCCTCCAGCAGGGCGGCGGCGGAGCGCCGGTGCCGGGCGCCGTAGTAGCCGGCACGCGCGCGCGTGGCGAGCGCGGCCGCCAGCAGCATCTGCCGTGCGGCGCCGCGCAGTTGCTCGTCCGCGGCCCAGGGGGCGGCGCCCACCGGCCCGCCCGGGGTGTCCCGCCACCAGCGGATCTCGTCGCTGGGCACGGCCAGGGAGATCAGTACCTCGCGGGCGGAGGGGGTGTCGCTGCGGGCGAGCGCGTCGAGGGCCTCGCCGAGCAGGTCGTCGCTGTCGGGGAAGGCGCGGCTCTCCGGCACGAGCAGGCTGGTGCCGGAACCGGCAGGGCCGGGCGGGGTCCAGCGGCCGTAGCGGCCGGCCGCCCCGCCGCGCCGGTGCCAGCCGTGCCGGCGCAGCAGGGCGCCGAGCACGGCCGGGTCGACCAGGGCGGGGTCGGGGGGCTGATTCCAGGGGAGGTCGTCGGGGTGCGGGCTGACCTGCCGGATCGGCTCGTCGTAGGGACGGCTCCTCATGGCCTGCCTCCCGTTCCGACCCGCGTCATGATCTCGCACAGGGCCCGGTCGTCGAAGATGCGTGTGGTCGGTATCCGCACGGTGGTCCGGTGCCGGCCGGTGACGGGGTGGCCGGCGAGGTTGACCCAGTAGCAGCAGTGCCTGAGGTCGAGCCGGTCGTGGCTGGCGCGCAGCCAGTCGTCCTGCGCGCGCGGGACGAGCATGACGACCAGGATCTTGTGCACCGAGACGGGTGTACGGGCGAGCTTGCGCAAGTGGTCGTTGTCGAGGGTGAAGGAGAAGAAGCGGCCCGGGGGGTTCGGCGGGACCTGGTACGTGGCCTTCAGCTGCACCTTTATGGTCACCTCGTCGTCGACGGTGTGCCCGGGCACGCTGTGGCTGACGTGCCAGTCGATGCCGTTGTCCGGGAAGGGCTGGGACAGCGAGCAGCCGGCCGCGGCGGCGACCGCGTGCAGATAGCCGACCTGCAGCGTCTCCATGCAGGCGGTGGTGGCGAGCGTGCCGCGAAGGGGGCCCGAACGCTCGGGCAGCAGCCCGCCCCGCTCGGGCTGCGCTATGGCCATGACCAACAGCCTTCCAAGCCAAGAATTTCCCCGATGCGGGCCGCTGAACTGCAAAGACCCGCACTCCTGTTGTGTCCTTCCGGCGTACGGCGCAAACGGCCCGGGTATCACCAAACGGGCAGAAGACGGAACGTCACCTGCCATGGGTGAACGAGGAGTTGGGTTGGGATGACGTACTGGTACGAGGGGCCGCTGGCCGCCTTCGACACGGAGACGACGGGCGTGGACGTCGAGACCGACCGGATCGTGTCGGCCGCCGTCGTCGTCCAGGACGCGCCGGGGACCCGGCCCCGGGTGACCCGCTGGCTGGTGAACCCGGGTGTGCCGGTGCCGGAGGCGGCGACGGCGGTGCACGGGCTGACGGAGGAGCACCTGCAGCACAACGGCCGCTGGCCGGCGCCGGTGATGTACGAGATAGCCGAGCAGCTGGCGGAGCACGCGGCGATGGGGCGCCCGCTGGTGGTGATGAACGCGCCGTTCGACCTCACGCTGCTGGACCGGGAGTTGCGCCGGCACCGGGCGTCCTCGCTGGACCGCTGGTTCGAGGCGACACCGCTGCGGGTGCTGGACCCCCGCGTGCTGGACAAGCACCTGGACCGCTACCGCAAGGGGCGCCGCACGCTGACCGACCTGTGCGAGCACTACGGCGTGACATTGGACGGCGCGCACGACGCGGCGGCGGACGCGGTGGCCGCGCTGGATGTCGTACGAGCTCTGGGCCGACGCTTCGCGACGCGGCTGGAGCGCCTCTCCCCCGCCGAGCTGCACGCCCTCCAGGCCACCTGGCACGCGGCCCAGGCGCGCGGCCTGCAGGCCTGGTTCGCCCGCAGCGGCTCGGAGGAGATCGTCAGCACGGAGTGGCCGCTGCGCCCGGAACTGCCGGCGGCGGCGTGACAGGCCGGCCCGGTTCATGCCCGAGATGTGCCTCATGGCATCAAAAGAGCCGGTCCGCTGGTGCGGACCGGCTCTTTCCCGGTGGGCGATACTGGGTTCGAACCAGTGACCTCTTCGGTGTGAACGAAGCGCTCTCCCACTGAGCTAATCGCCCGGGAACGCACTGAACAATACAGGTCCCCACGGTGTTACTTCAAACCGCTTCCAGGTGGCGGAGCAGTCCCCGCCGGCCGGCCCGCATCATCAGGCGGTGGTTGGCGCGGAAGAGGGGCCGTCCGGGCACGGCCAGCCGCCTGAGCAGGGGCTTGTTGACGTCCACGTCCTGGTCGTAGCGGACCGTCGTCCCGGGGCCGTCGGGCGTGATCGTCCAGCGTGCCCGGCCCTCGATGTCACCGGTCATGACCACCTCCAGGATTCCCGCCGCCGGGTCGCGGCGGGTCTCGCGTGCGGTGAGGGTCAGGTCGTACGGCACGACGGACCGGATGGTGAGGATTCCGGTGGTGGCGTCGAGCAGGGTCACCGACCGCACCTGCGGCCACCAGTGAGGGTAGTCCTCGACCCGCTCCAGTGCCGTGTACACGTCGGCGGGCGGGAGGGGCAGGGACCACAGGGTGCGGAAACGGTAGTGGGTCCAGTCCATGGGCAGAGTCTGCCCGGACGGGCGGGCGGATTCTGAGTACGTGTACTCATGCGTCGCCTCGTGACGCGGACCACACTCGGAGGCGAGCGCCGCCGCCCGTGCGACGGCGCTCTCCCCTCCCCATGGGACGCGTTACGGATTCCCGATGTGACCCGTGCTCAGATTCCCTGTCGGCATGCGGTCTTGGGGGTAAGGGGAAATTCCCCCCTTGCCGCGCCCCGAGGAAATCCGACGGCATTCCGAAAAAGGTCCCCGGGATTCCGCGGGCGGCAGCCGGCGTCCGGAACATCAGCGGCGGAAGATCCCCGGAACAGGTAACGGAACGTCACCGTCCTCTTCCCGGAAGGGGGGTTGCCGATCACACCGCGACAGGGGCGCATACGACGACGGCCCGCCTGCTGTTCGCAGACGGGCCGTCGGTCCGGGTGGGCGATACTGGGTTCGAACCAGTGACCTCTTCGGTGTGAACGAAGCGCTCTCCCACTGAGCTAATCGCCCGGGCACAGGAAGAACATTACCCCATGTCAGGGGGTGCCCCCGACCAGGTGCCGGGCGGAGGGGGCCGCGGAGCGGCCGGCCCCCGGGCCCCGGATCACTGATCCTTGATCTTCCAGGGCATCACGACGCCGAACTTCCACACGTAGATCCCGACCAGCACACCCACGATCACCAGGCCGATCACCGTGAGCGTGATGTTGCGGCGGCGCACCCGGGGATCGAGGGCCCGCTGGGCCGCCTCGGTCACCTTGCGCTTGGTCCAGCGCAGCACGAGCTGGGCCCAGACGAACTCGGTCGCCCAGATCGCCATGCCGCCGAAGATCACGACCCAGCCCGGTCCGGGCAGCGGCAGCATGATGATCCCGGCCACGACGACCGCGAGCCCCACCACGAAGACGCCGACCTGCCAGCTCAGGTGCAGGAACCGGCGGGCCTTGACGAATTCCGGCGCCCGGGAGCCGAGGCCCCGCTCGGACCGCCCCTCGTCCGCCCGTCCCGTGTCCGTGCCGCCCACGCCGTCCGCTGCGGCCGCGCCGTCGCCACTGTCCGTCTGCTTCGGTGCCATGGCGACCTCGCCCGGCTCGTCACTCCCCGTATTCATACATACAAACCCTACCCGAGCGAATCCGGTCACCGGAATGGTCGTAGGGCTCGTACGAGTTCTCGGCCGGAAGAGCTACGTAAAGGCACGCAAAACCCTCAGAGGGGTTTACAACGGCACCGTAGGTGGCATGTCGATTTCGCCGACGTGCGAATCCCCGAGCGCACACTGAGCGAAAGGCCCTGGCGCTTATGAACACCACGGTCAGCTGCGAGCTGCACCTGCGCCTCGTTGTGTCGAGCGAGTCCTCCCTGCCTGTCCCCGCAGGCCTGCGGTACGACACGGCCGACCCCTACGCCGTGCACGCCACCTTCCACACCGGAGCCGAGGAGACCGTCGAGTGGGTGTTCGCCCGCGACCTCCTCGCCGAGGGTCTCCACCGCCCCACCGGCACCGGCGACGTCCGCGTCTGGCCATCCCGTAGTCATGGCCAGGGCGTGGTGTGCATCGCCCTCAGTTCGCCGGAGGGAGAGGCACTGCTGGAGGCCCCCGCGCGGGCTCTGGAGTCCTTCCTGAAGCGAACAGACGCCGCCGTGCCGCCCGGCACGGAGCACCGGCACTTCGATCTGGATCAGGAGCTCTCGCACATCCTGGCGGAGAGCTAGGTCGCGGCCCCTTCAAGCCGCCCGGCGCCGTCCACTCGGGGAGACGGCTCGGGCCAAGACAACCGCATACGGCATCCGGCCGGCGCCGTCACCGTGAGTGTTCGCGGGACGGCGTCGGCCCGTACGTGTTCCGCTGCGGAGCGTGACGGATCGGGAACCCTGGCGGGCCTGGAGACGTTCTACGGGCGACCGGGGCGTTTCCACCGGGAAATTCGATGGGCTGAGGACGGTGCGGCGGGCACTGTTGTCGCTACCATCGGCCAGCATCGGCGGGCGCCCGCCCGACCCCCCAGGCCAGGGAGCGAAATGTGCTGATCACCCACGACACCCGGTGCGCGCTCGACACCGTGGTGGATCTGGTGAACACCGCACCGGAGGACGACACGGAAGCGGACGGACTGCCGGATGTCGCGACGCTCGCCGATTTCGTGCGAAGCCACAAAATCAGCGATGTCGGGGTGCTGTCCGAGTTCGACCTGTCGGCGGTGCGCAAGGTCCGTGGCCGGTTCGCGGGGATCTTCGCGGCCCCGGACGCCCGGGCCGCCGCCGGGATGATCAACGAGTTGGTGGCCGCGGCCGGCACCACCCCGCGCCTCACGGACCACGACGGCTACGACTGGCATGTCCACTACTTCGCGCCCGGCGCCTCCGTGGCCGACCACCTCGCGGCCGACTGCGGGATGGCGCTCGCCTTCTTCGTGGTGGCCGGGGAGCAGGAGCGGCTGCGGCGCTGCGAGGCCCCCGACTGCCGGCGGGCCTTCGTGGATCTCTCCCGCAACCGCTCGCGTCGCTACTGCGACAGCCGCACCTGCGGGAACCGGCTGCACGTGGCCGCCTACCGGGCGCGGCGCAAGGAGGCCACCGGCTGATCCACGGGGACGTCCACGGGCGGGCGCCCGGGGCGACGCCGGTCCCGGCGGGTGGCGCCGGGACGGACGCGTACGGCTCACAGCAACAGCAGGTCGTGCAGCGCAGCCATGAGGATGAGACACCCGATCACCGCCAGGAAGATCATCAGCGGTGGCTGGGAAAGGGCGAAGAGGCACCCGCGCGGCTCGTCCTTCGGCGGCGCGGCCTCGCTCTGTGTCGTGTCCAGCATCTCGCCGGTGATGATGACGCAGAGCCCGCCTTGTAAGCGATCAACACGCCCGTAAAGTGCGGGAGTTCGCCGAATTCGCACCGTCCCGTTCGAGTTGCTCCGTGTCGTGATCGTTTCCGGACGCGCGGGGACGATCCGTGTCGTTTCAGCCCGTCATGGACGAGTCATATGCCGTGCTTCTTGAGGATGGCCTCGATGTCGCTGAAGTCGTCGGTGGAACCCGTGGCGGGTGAGGCCTTGCCGGGCCGTGCGGCGGGGCGGGTGGCCGGGCCGAGGGAGGGCGCCGAGGCCGCCGGGGCCACCGCGTCGGACTGGCCGCCGCGGGCGGCTCTGCGCTCGGCCCGCGTGCCGCCGCGCCGGCGCTCGACGGCGCGGGTGCCCGCGAAGAGCAGCCATGCCGCGCCCAGCACGCCGAAGCCCGCCCAGGCCGTGGGGCTGAAGGCGGTGTCGGCGAGCCAGCCGACGACACCGGTCATCACCAGGCCGACCGGCACCAGCGAGTAGGCCGCGATGCGCGCGGCCGCCAGGAAACGCTTCCGGTAGGCCGTGACCGCCGCGATACCCAGGCCGGCCGCGGACACGGCGGAACAGACGGTCTCGGCAATCATCCGGTCCTCCTGGCGGGCTCGGTCGGTCGGCAGGTGACGCAAGGGCACGGGCGGAGAGCGGAGTGCGCTTCGTCCCTTCCATCCTGCACCGCCCGGTGCCCGCGATGCCATGCTCCGGCCCGACATCAGGGACATCTCCGGGTCGCCCCCTCCTGGGGTGCCGTCCGGACGTCGTGGCGTCCCGATTCGGCCACCCGGGCCTCGCCTGGAAGACTGGTGGGCATGAGCGACTCCTCCCCCGTGCGCACCGAGCCCGTCGTCCTCGACGTCTGGTGCGAACTCCAGTGCCCCGACTGCCGCACCGCCCTCGACGACGTGCGCGCCCTGCGCGAGCGCTACGGCGACCGGCTGGACGTGCGGCTGCGGCACTTCCCGCTGGAGAAGCACAAGCACGCCTTCGCCGCCGCCCAGGCCGCCGAGGAGGCCCTGGAGCAGGGGAACGGCTGGCCGTACGTCGAGGCGGTGCTGGCGCGGGTCGAGGAGCTGGACCGTCAGGGAGAACCCCTCCTGGTCGAGGTGGCCGGCGAACTCGGGCTGGACGCGGAGGAGTTCGACACCGCCCTCATCGACGGCCGGCACATCCTGATCGTGGACGCCGACCAGGCCGAGGGCAAGGCGATCGGCGTGACCGGCACCCCGACCTACGTCATCGGCGGCGAACGCCTCGACGGCGGCAAGAGCCAGGAAGGGCTGCGCGAGCGCATCGAGGAGATCGCGGACCGACTGCTGGCCGGCGGCGAGGCGTGACCTGGATCCCCGCGCTCCCGGACCCCGGCAGGGGCTTCCTGGATCCCTACAACAGGGGCTTGGCGAAGGAGCGGCTCGTCGTCACGTAACCGAGCGACTCGTACAGCCGCTCGGCCGGGGTGTTGCCCGCGAACACGTTGAGCCCCAGGACGGGCCGGCCGGCGTCGATCGTCTGGCGCTCCGCCAGCAGCATGAGCGCCCGGCCGTGCCCGTGGCCGCGATGGGCCGCGTCGGCCTCGACGTCGAAGACGAACGCCATGGCGTCCCGCAGGGCCAGCCACAGGGTGCCGACCCGGGTCCCCTCGTGTTCCAGGACGCTGAAGAGCATGTCCTCGGTCTGGAGGCCGCGCGGCAGCAGCGTCTCGTGGTCCCGGCGGGCCTTGGCGCGGGCCACGTCCTCCGGCACGCCCCGCTCGATCCACATCCGGGCGTAGTCCTCGGACTCGTGCTCGTGCCAGGCCTCGAACTCCGCCGGGGTCATCGGCCGCGCGCAGCTGCCCGGGGGCAGCTCGGGCGGCGTGTCCGCGAGGCGCTTCTCCATGCCGCGGTTGCGCAACGTGTAGCCGAGGGCGCCGACGAGCCGCAGCGCGGCCTCCGCCTCGGCGGGGACCATGGCCTCGATCTGGGTGCAGCCCCAGCCGCGCGCCACCTCCTCCGCGGCGAGCGCGGCCACCGTGCCCCGGCCGCGCCGCCGGTCGGGCTCGGCTATCCGCAGGTCGATGATGCGGGCCACCGACGTGCCGAGGGACGGTGAGGTGCCCAGGTGGATCTCGCCGACGGGACGGCTGTTCACGCACACCTGGTAGCGGCGTGAACGGGTTCCGTCGGGGTTCTGCTGAAGCGGCTCGGCCGGCCGCAGGGTCGTCGTCATCACGGGTGTTCTACCCGCTCCGGAGCCGCTGGTCAGCCGAATTTGCCGCGGCGATCAGGGATCGAGGTCCGCGCCGGACCGCTCGTCGAAGAGCCGCATCGCCTTGGCGGTCACCGGGCCGGGCGCGGCGGACAGTTCCCGGTCGTCGACCCGGTGCACGGCCTGGACGTCCCGCAGGGTGGAGGTCAGGAAGACCTCGTCGGCCCGCTCCAGGACGTCCAGCGGCAGGTCGGTCTCCTTGGCGCCGGTCCACTCCACGGTCAGGGCCCGGGTGATGCCGGGCAGGCAGCCGGAGGCGACCGGCGGGGTGTGGATCTCGCCGTCCAGGACGACGAAGACGTTCGACCCGGTGCCCTCGCAGAGCTGTCCGACCGTGTTGGCGAACAGGGCCTCGGAAGCGCCGTGTTGGTGGGCGCGGGCGAGGGCGACGACGTTCTCGGCGTACGAGGTGGTCTTCAGGCCGGTGAGCGCGCCGCGCTCGTTGCGGGTCCACGGGACGGTGACCACGGCCGTGGCGTCGGGGCGGCGGGTGGTCTCGCCGACGGCGACGACCAGGGTCGGGCCGTGCTCGCCGCGGTCGGAGCCGAGCGGGCCGTGCCCGCCGGTGTAGGTGATGCGCAGCCGGCCCAGCGGCATCGGGTTGGCCTCCAGGACGGCCGCGCAGGCGCGGCGCACTTCGTCGAGGTCGGGGTCGGGCAGGCCGAGGCCCCGGGCCGAGCGGGTCAGCCGGTCCAGGTGACGGGTGAGCGCGAACGGCGCCCCGTGGACCGCCTTGACCGTCTCGAAGATGCCGTCGCCGACGGTCAGCCCGTGATCGAAGACGGAGACCCGGGCGGACTCGAGGTCCTGCAGTGCGCCGTCCAGCCAGATCCTCATGTCAGAGCCTCTCCACTCTCCTGGTACGCCCCCGACGCTACCGCGAGCAGCCGGGACGCCTTCAGCTCGGTCTCCCGCCACTCCCCCTCGGGGTCGGATCCCCAGGTGATGCCGGCGCCGGTGCCGAAGCGGAGCGCGCCGGCGTCCCGGTCGATCCAGAAGGTGCGGATGCCCACGGCCAGCTCGCCCACGCCCCGGTCGGCGTCGACCCAGCCGATGCCGCCGCAGTACGGGCCGCGCGGCGCGGTCTCCAGCTCCTCGATGATCCGCAGGGCGCTCGACTTCGGGGCACCCGTGACCGACCCCGGCGGGAAGGCGGCGGCGAGCAGCTCGGGCCAGCCGGCGTCGGCGCGCAGCTCGCCGCGCACCGTGGAGACCAGGTGGACCAGACCGGGGTGCTTCTCCACGGCGCACAGATCGGGGACGGTCACGGTGCCGGTGGCGCAGACCCGCCCGATGTCGTTGCGGACCAGGTCCACGATCATCACGTTCTCGGCGTAGTCCTTCTCCAGGAGGTCCGCCTCGGTGCGTCCGGTGCCCTTGATGGGCCCGCTCTCGACGATCCGCCCCTCGCGGCGCAGGAACAGCTCGGGCGAGGCGGTGGCGATCTCCACGCCGTGGTCCGGCAGCCGGATCGTGCCCGCGTACGGCGCCGGGTTGCCGCGGGCCAGCAGGGCGGTCAGGGCGTCCACGTCGGCGTCGGGGGCGACCGGCGCACTCAGCACCCGGCACAGGTTGGCCTGGTAGACCTCGCCGGCCGCGATGTACGCGCGGATCCGGCCGACGGCCTCCGTGTAGGCGGCGCGGTCCAGGGAGGAGGTCCAGTCCTCCACCGCCGGGCCCTGCCAGCCGCCCGGCTCCGGCGCGGGCACGGACCGCGTCCGTACGTCCGCGAAGCGGGCGCAGGTCAGCCGGCCCTCGAAGTCCGCGGCAACGGCCCAGAAGCCGGTGGAGTCCAGGGCGGCGGGATCGCTGGTGACGTCGAGGAGGCCGGTGGCGACGCGTTCGCCGAACCGGGCCAGGGGAGGGTGGGGAGCCGGGAGGTGGAGCACATCGACGAGTCTAGGTCGGGTGTCCGAAAGGTGGCCCGGGGATGTCCCCGCGGGGGGCCCGGCCAGGACCTCTGTCGGGTGCACCGCAGCACGCTGCGCAAACGCGTTTTTGTGCTGGCCCGGGAATCCGCTAGAGTTCAACACGTCGCCGGGACGCGGAAGCGGACCGAAACGACAGGCGGACGTAGCTCAGTTGGTAGAGCGCAACCTTGCCAAGGTTGAGGTCGCGAGTTCGAGCCTCGTCGTCCGCTCGAAGGAAGAAGGGGTCATCCCGATCCCCTACACTCCTGGTGGAGTGGCCGAGAGGCGAGGCAACGGCCTGCAAAGCCGTCTACACGGGTTCAAATCCCGTCTCCACCTCCAAGGACGATTAGCTCAGCGGGAGAGCGCTTCCCTGACACGGAAGAGGTCACTGGTTCAATCCCAGTATCGTCCACTGGATCAGCCGGCTCGTACGGCGAGGATCCGAACCCGCGCGATTAGCTCAGCGGGAGAGCGCTTCCCTGACACGGAAGAGGTCACTGGTTCAATCCCAGTATCGCGCACTGTCTGTGACTCACGGGTCACAGCCCGCGGACGATTAGCTCAGCGGGAGAGCGCTTCCCTGACACGGAAGAGGTCACTGGTTCAATCCCAGTATCGTCCACACACCAGGAAGCCCCCGGTCTCGCGACCGGGGGCTTCTTCGTGCGCTCAGCTGGAGAACAGCATGTGCGCCCAGCTCTTCTGGTGACCGTGATGGCCGTGGTGACCGTGGTGGCCGCCGTGCGGGGCGCCCCAGGCCGGCGCGGGCGGGGCCGGGTACGCCTGCGGGGCGGCCGGCGGGACGGGCTTGGCCCACTGGGCCTCCAGCTGGGTCAGGGCCTCCAGCTCGCCGTAGTCGAGGAAGATCCCGCGGCAGCCGCTGCACTGCTCGATCTGGACGCCGTTGCGGTTGTAGGTGTGCATCGGCGCATGGCACTTCGGACACTGCATGGTCGGCTCAACTCCTCGCCGGTAGGTCCTGCTTCGTGTTTCCCCAGGACAGACTCCGTCCGGCCCTGGTCGGTTGCACCCTACGCCCGGAATCCGCGCGTCAACTGATGAGGGATGGAACTCATTCGGGCACAGGCGTCCACCAGGGCCTGTTCCACCTCGTCCAGCGGGCGTTCCGCCGCGAGCGCCTTGGTGAGCGCGCGGGCCGCGGTCTGCACGGTCAGGGCACGGGCCGAGACGTCCAGGGCGGGCCAGGGGTCGCCGTCGGTGGGTACGGCGGGGCCGCCGGCCTCGCGGTAGGCGGTCAGGAAGCGGGTCCACTCCTCGGGCGGGAGGAGCCCGCAGGCGTACCAGGAGGCGGGGCGGGCGAGGTCCCACGCGGGGACGCCGACGCCGAGGTCGTCCACGTCGATCAGGAGCCAGGGGCCGTCGGGTGCGGGACGGCGGACGAGCTGGCCGAGGTGGAGATCGCCGTGGCAGAGGGCCAGGGTGCCGGGCATGGGAGCCTCGCCGCGGGCCCAGGCGGGAAGAGCCTGCCAGGCCCGCAGGACGGCGGGTACGGCGGATGCGGCGGGACGGGGCGCGGTGCTCACGGCCGTACGCAGTCGGCGGATGGCGTGGGCGACTTTGGCGGGGCCGCGCATCGGCGGCAGGGGGGCGGGAGGGGGCGTCCGGTGCAGCCGGGCGAGGAGGGTGGCGGCGGCTTCCCAGGGGGCGGCGGCCGGATCGTCCGGGTCCACGGGAGCGCCGTACGGCCAGAAGGTCACCAGGCGGTCGTGGAGGGTGGCCGGGGTGGTGGTGAGCGGGGCGAGGAGGACGTCCGGGAGCCGGGCCGCCGTGGCGAGGCGGAGGGCCAGCTCTGCGGGGTCGGTGTCCGAGGCGTGCGCCTTCGCGACGGTGTCGGCGTGCCGGACGACGGTGGCGTCGGGGCGGTCGGCGAGGGGGCTGGTGCCGCAGGCGCAGGCGGCTCCGCCGGTGTCCGGGTGCGCGGCGGCCCTGACCTCCACGGTCAGCGCGTCGAGAAGGACGGGGGTGTCAGGGGTCACGGAGGCCTCGGTCGGGTCGAGTGTCCAGCCGAGCGTACTGATGCCGGCCGGGGGCGGACTCGCTCGCCCGCGCTCGCGGGGTGCCGCTGTACAACGACCCGCCATCACCTGCGGCAGCGCGGCGACGGCGCGGAAAACGGCTAATGCCGGCGCAGCTCCCCAGCTGCGCCGGCATTTGTGCCGTCCGCCGCACCCCCGTCCCCACGGGGTTTCATGGATGGATGTCCCCGCCCGGACCGCTCTTCCGGGCCTGGAGTCGCCGCTCAGCGCCCCAGCATCACACCCACGGACGACGCCTGTGTGGCCACCGTCTCCCAGCCGTCGAAGACGAGAAGGAGCAGGGCCGCCAGGGGAAGGGCCATGAGCGTCGCCACCACGGGGTGGCGACGGCCCGTCCGGCGGGGGGCGAACGTCGTGCGTCGCGGTGCCGTGTGGGCCATGGTCCCTCTCCTGACCGTCTGTGTTGTCCTTGGCAGCGGCGGGTGTCTGACCTCGGGGGACGAGTGCTGCACCCGCCGCTTGACCTCAAATCTAGGCGCGCGGCCCCCTGCGGACGTCATGCCTTCGTACCGAATCCCGGGCCTCCCGGAGGATGAGCCGTCACATGCCGAGTACTCCCCTGGGTGGAGACGGGGGCCTAGGTCTCGGGGTCTTCCCTGAGGGGTCGCCCACTGTGTCGTGGCATGTCCGAACCGTCCGACGGCCGATTCGAGTGACTTCGATCACTTCGACCGCATGACAGGGGCCTGCCAAACCCGCCCGGCCGGGCGCCCCGCCCCCGCTCCGCCCAGCCGTCGGCGACACCTTCCCCACGGCCACCGGGCCCCGCACCTGGACTCCTTCCCCGGCACCAACCCCCTTGCCCCGCCGACGGGTTGAAATCACAGGAGCCCCAAGGGCATCGCAGGAAACGGTGTCCTGACCGTGTCTCACTTTCCCGACCCGGCACGCACAATCCGTCCGCCCGAGAGGGCGCGGCCTCTGCGCGCAGGCGGCCGTGGAAACGTAAGCTGTGCCACGTCACAGGGACCGGGCAGCGGGGATGAACATGGCGATGATGCGCCTGAGGCGCGAGGACCCGCGCGTCGTCGGCTCGTTCAGGCTGCACCGGCGGCTGGGCGCCGGCGGGATGGGCGTGGTCTATCTCGGCTCGGACAAGAAGGGCCAGCGGGTCGCGCTGAAGGTGATCCGGCCCGACCTCGCCGAGGACCAGGAGTTCCGGTCCCGCTTCGCTCGCGAGGTCTCGGCGGCCCGCCGTATCCGGGGCGGCTGCACGGCCAGGCTGGTCGCGGCGGACCTGGAGGCGGAGCGGCCCTGGTTCGCGACGCAGTACGTACCCGGCCCCTCGCTGCACGACAAGGTGGCCGACGAAGGCCCGCTCGGCGCGGCCGAGGCGGCGGCGATCGGCGCGGCCCTGTCCGAGGGACTCGTCGCGGTGCACGAGGCCGGTGTCGTCCACCGGGACCTGAAGCCGTCCAACATCCTGCTGTCCCCCAAGGGACCCCGGATCATCGACTTCGGCATCGCCTGGGCCACCGGTGCCTCCACGCTCACCCACGTGGGCACGGCGGTCGGCTCCCCCGGCTTCCTGGCACCCGAGCAGGTGCGCGGCGCGGCCGTCACCCCGGCGACGGACGTCTTCTCGCTGGGCGCGACCCTCGCCTACGCCTCCACCGGCGACTCCCCCTTCGGGCACGGCAGTTCCGAGGTGATGCTGTACCGCGTGGTGCACGAGGCGCCGCAGCTGCACGGCGTGCCGGACGCGCTGGCCCCGCTCGTGCAGGCCTGCCTGGCCAAGGACCCCGACGACCGGCCCAGCACGCTGCAACTGTCGCTGCGGCTCAAGGAGATCGCCGCGCGCGAGGCCCAGGGCATGAGCGACGCGCGGCCGCCCTCGCCCCGCGCGGCGGAGGCGGACCGGCCCACCGGGCGGCTCGTCGACACCTACCCCGAGCAGCAGCGCACCCAGCGGCGGCCCGCCCCCGGCACCCCGGTGCCGCGCGGTGGCGCGCCCGCCCGGGGCCCGGTGCCCTCGCGGGGCGGCAGCGGCCCGCGCGGCGCGGGCGCCGTCTCCCGTCCCGGCACGGCCCGCCCCACCCCGGCCCCGCGCGGCACCGCCCCGCGCTCCGGCAGCGGGAGCCGGCCCGCTCCGCGCAGCGGTGCCGGACGCCCGGCCCCGCGTACGACCGGCACCGGGCGGCGCCCGGCCAACCCCCGGCTGCTGCGGCAGCGCCTGTTCGTGTTCGTGGTCGTGACACTGCTGGTGGCGCTCGGCATCGCGGTGGCCCAGGGCTGTCAGGGTCCGGCACGCGGGCTCGGCGGCGACAGTGGCAGCCGAGGTGGCGGCAGTGCCGTACAGGGGCGGACACACGTACAGCCGGGCATCAAGCCGCCGGCCTACGGCAAGCTGATGTCCCAGCGGTACGAGTCGACACTGCGGGCCGGATCAAGGGATCAGGGCTAGGACTCCGGGGCTAGGACTCCGGCCGGCCCGTGGCCACCGCGTAGAAGGCCACCGCGGCCGCCGCTCCCACGTTCAGGGAGTCGACGCCGTGGGACATCGGGATGCGGACCCATTCGTCGGCGGCGACCAGGGCCTGGGTGGACAGGCCGTCGCCCTCGGCGCCGAGCATCAGGGCGACCCGGTCCATCCGGTGCGGGGCCGCCTCGTCGAGGCTGCGGGCCTTGTCGTCCGGGGTGAGCGCGAGGAGCGTGAACCCCGCCTCGCGGACCGAGTCCAGACCCTTCGGCCAGGTCTCCAGACGGGCGTACGGCACGGAGAACACCGCACCCATGGAGACCTTGACGCTGCGGCGGTACAGCGGATCGGCGCAGTCCGGCGACAGCAGCACCGCGTCCATGCCGAGGGCCGCCGCCGAACGGAAGATCGCGCCGATGTTGGTGTGGTCGTTGACCGACTCCATGATCACCACCCGGCGGGCCGAGCGCAGCAGCTCGGCCGCCGTCGGCAGCGGCTTGCGCTGCATGGAGGCGAGGGCGCCGCGGTGTACGTGGTAGCCGGTGACCTGCTCGGCGAGTTCCGGGCTCACGGCGTACACGGGTGCCGGGAGTTCGTCGATGACGTCGCGCATGACGTCGATCCACTTGGCCGAGAGCAGCATGGAGCGCATCTCGTAGCCGGCGTCCTTGGCCCTTCTGATGACCTTCTCGCCCTCGGCGATGAACAGGCCCTCGGCGGGCTCGCGCTTGCGGCGCAGCTCGACGTCGGTCAGGCCCGTGTAGTCACGCAGGCGCGGGTCGTCGGGATCCTCGATGGTGATGAGATCGGCCACAGGGTGATACTGCCTTGTCCTGGGTGCGGTGCCAACGGCTGGGAAGAGTCGGGTTACTCGGGGTTACGCATGATCAAGCCACGGGCCCCGGGCCGACGTTCACGACCGGACCGATGACGATGACCGCCGGCGGCTTCACGTCCTCGGCACGCACGGTCTCGGCGACCGTGGCGAGGGTGGCGTCCACGCGGCGCTGTGCCGCCGTCGTGCCCTCCTGGATCAGGGCGAGGGGGGTCTCGGGGGACTTGCCGTGCGCGACGAGGGTCTCGGCGATCTTCCCGATCTTGTCGACGCCCATGAGGATCACGAGCGTGCCGGTGAGCTTGGCCATCGACGGCCAGTCGACCAGGGAGCGCTCGTCGTCGGGGGCGACATGGCCGCTGACCACGGTGAACTCGTGGGCGACGCCCCGGTGGGTGACCGGGATCCCGGCCGCGCCCGGCACGGAGATGGAGCTGGAGATGCCCGGCACGACGGTGCACGGGATGCCGGCCTCGGCGAGCGCCTGGACCTCCTCCATGCCCCGGCCGAAGACGAAGGGGTCGCCGCCCTTGAGCCGTACGACGGACTTGCCCTGCTTGGCGTGCTCGATGAGGGCGTTGTTGATGGCCTCCTGGGCCATGAAGCGGCCGTAGGGGATCTTCGCGGCGTCGATCACCTCGACGTGCGACGGCAGTTCGGCGAGGAGGTCGCGGGGGCCGAGGCGGTCGGCGATGACGACGTCGGCCTCGGCGAGCAGGCGGCGGCCGCGCACGGTGATGAGGTCCGGGTCGCCGGGGCCGCCGCCGACCAGGGCGACGCCGGGCGTGCGGGTGCGGTGGTGCGGGGCGACGAGGGTGCCGTCGCGCAGGCCCTCCACGACCGCGTCGCGGATGGCGGCGGTGTGGCGGGGGTCGCGGCCGCGCGCGTCCGTGGTGAGGACGGCGACCGTCACGCCCTCGCTGGTGCCGGTGGCCGGGGTCCAGGCGGTCGCCTGGTCGGCGTCGTCGGAGCGGACGCACCAGACGCGGTGGCGTTCCGCCTCGGCGGAGGCGGCGGTGTTGGCGTCGGGGTCGCTGGTGGCGATGAGGGCGTACCAGGCGTCGGCGAGGTCGCCTTCGGCGTAGGGACGCCGCTCCCAGGTGATCTCGCCCGCGTCCGCCATGGCCTCGACGGAGGGGGTCGCCTCGGGGGACACGAGGACGATGTCCGCGCCGGCCGCGATCAGGGCCGGGAGGCGGCGCTGGGCCACCTGGCCGCCGCCGAGGACGACCACGCGACGGCCGGAGAGACGGAGGCCTACGGGGTAGGCGGGGTGTTCGGCCATGAGGGTCGGCTCCTCCGGTGGCTGTGCGGTGCGCGGCCTCTGCGCCTTTGCGGTGGCCCTGACGTGCGGATTTTACGTTGCCCGGGGGAAGGATGGCTCAGCTGTCCGGTGGCTGGGCAGGGTGGCCGAGTGCGGGTGCGTGGGTCCGTGCCCACCCTCCCCCGCTCTCGGCTTCGCTCGAGCGGGGGGACCCCCATCGCCCTGCGGAACGACTGCCCACGGACCCACGGGGCGTTGCCACGTGCCCGGCACTACAGGACCGGACGCGCGGCCTACTTCTCCGTGACCCCGGCCGAATCGAATGTGGCCACCTCGTGCATCGCCCTCGCCGTGCTCTGCACCAACGGCAGCGCCAGGAGCGCGCCCGTGCCCTCGCCGAGGCGGAGGTCGAGGTCGACCAGGGGGCGCAGGCCGAGCTTGTTGAGGGCGGCGACATGGCCGGGTTCGGCGCTGCGGTGGCCGGCGATGCAGGCCGCGAGGACCTCGGGGGCGATCGCGCGGGCGACGAGCGCGGCGGCGCCGGCGCTGACGCCGTCCAGGATCACCGGCGTACGCAGGGACGCGCCGCCGAGGAGCAGGCCGACGATGGCCGCGTGCTCGAAGCCGCCGATGGCCGCGAGGACGCCGATGGGGTCGGCCGGGTCCGGCTGGTGGAATTCGAGCGCCCGGCGGACGACCTCGGTCTTGCGGGCGAGCGTCTCGTCGTTGATGCCGGTGCCCCGGCCGGTCACCTCCGCCGGGTCGGCGCCCGTGAAGACGGAGATCAGCGCGGCGGACGCGGTGGTGTTGGCGATGCCCATCTCACCGGTGAGCAGCGCCTTGTTGCCGGCCGCCACCAGGTCGCGGGCGGTCTCGATGCCGACCTCGATGGCCGCCTTGGCCTCCTCGCGGGTCATCGCGGGACCGGTCGTCATGTCGGACGTACCGCCGCGGATCTTGCGGGGCAGCAGGCCGGGGGTGGCCGGCAGGTCGGCGGCGACGCCGACGTCGACGACGCACACCTCGGCGCCGACCTGGTTGGCGAAGGCGTTGCAGACCGCTCCCCCGCCCAGGAAGTTGGCCACCATCTGGGCGGTGACCTCCTGCGGCCACGGGGTGACGCCCTGGGCGTGCACGCCGTGGTCGCCCGCGAAGATCGCGACGGCGGCGGGCTCCGGGATCGGCGGCGGGCACTGCCGGGACAGCCCGGACAGCTGCGCGGAGATGATCTCCAGCATGCCCAGCGCGCCGGCCGGCTTGGTCATGCGCTTCTGGCGCTCCCAGGCCTCGCCGAGCGCCTTGGCGTCGAGCGGGCGGATCTGTGCGACGGTCTCGGCAAGCAGGTCGTGGGGTTCCTCTCCGGGAAGGGCGCGGCGCCCGTATGTCTCTTCGTGCACGACCCACGACAGCGGGCGTCGCTTGGACCAGCCGGCCTGCATCAGCTCGGGCTCGTCCGGGAACTCGTCGACGTACCCGACGCACAGGTAGGCGATGACCTCCAGGTGCTCGGGCAGGCCGAGGGCGCGGACCATCTCGCGCTCGTCGAAGAAGCTGACCCAGCCGACGCCGAGGCCTTCGGCGCGGGCGGCGAGCCAGAGGTTCTCCACGGCGAGCGCGGCGGAGTACGGCGCCATCTGCGGCTGGGTGTGCCGGCCGAGGGTGTGGCGGCCGCCGCGGGTCGGGTCGGCGGTGACGACGATGTTGACCGGGGTGTCGAGGATGGCCTCGATCTTCAGTTCCTTGAACTGCTTCGCCCGGCCCTTGGGCAGGGACTTGGCGTACGCGTCGCGCTGACGCATCGCCAGTTCGTGCATCGCGCGCCGGGTGTCGGTGGAGCGGATGACGACGAAGTCCCAGGGCTGCGAGTGGCCCACGGAGGGCGCCGTGTGGGCCGCCTCCAGGACGCGCAGCAGCACCTCGTGCGGGATCGGGTCGCTGCGGAAGCCGTTGCGGATGTCACGGCGCTCGCGCATGACCTTCAGGACGGCCTCGCGCTCGACGTCGTCGTAGGCGGGCGCGGCCGGTCCGGTGGACTGTTGTGCCTCTTCCACGGGGGCCATGCTCTCTTCCTGGTCGGCGGCCCTGGTCTCCAGGTCCTCCGCGCGCTGTACGACATCGGGGGCGGACTCGGCCTCCGGCGCGGCCGGCGCCGTCGGTTCGGCCTCGCGGGGCGCGGGGACCGAGGCCACGGGACCCTGCGGCGCGGTGTCCTGCTCCTCCGTGGGCAGGATCAGCGGCTGCGGCGGGGTCGGGGCGAGGTGCGGGGTGGTCGGCACCGAACCGTCCACCGGCACGAACTGCCCGAGCGGCTGCTCGGGGTGCGGCTCCAGCGGAACGCTGGAGGGCAGCGGGTCGGCGGCTTCGGCGGGGGGCTGCTGCGCGGGGGTCGCGGGGTGCGCGGCGGCCGCGATCGCCCCGGATCCCGCTACGGCTTCACCGGCGGGCTGTACGGGGGTGGGCTCGGCGGGATGCACCTGCGGGCCTGCGGGAGCGGCGGCCGCGGCGACGGTGGGCGCCTGCTGGACGCCGGTGTCCTGCGCCGGGGCCGGGGGCTTGGGCTGGGACTGCTGCTCCGGGGCCTGAGGGTGCGGCTGGGACTGCTGCTCCGGCTGGGGCTGAACGGCGGTCGCGATCTCGCCGGCGTTGGGGACGGCGGCGGCGAGCTGCGGTCCCTGCGCCTGGAGGAGGGGCGCGGGGTCGGGTGCGACGGAAGCGTCGGTGGCCGAGGGGGTGCCGGCAGCGGGAGTGGCGTCGCCGGTGAGCGGGGCCGGTACGGCGGCCTCGGCCGGGGTGGCGGGAGTCGTGGCTTCCGGGGCCGCCGTCAGGGGGGCGGCGGGCTCGGGGGTCGCTGCGGGCGCCGGGGCCTGTGGGACCTCCGGTGCCTGCGCCGGGTCGGCGGCGGGCACCTGCGCCGGGGCGGTGGCCGACGTGGTTTCGGCCGTCGGCGCGGGGGCGGCAGCGGTGGGCTGCGGCTCGACGGTGCCGGAAACGGGTACGGCGGCCTGCGCCGGCGCGGGGGCGGCGACGGCCTGCTGTGCCTCGACGGCGCCGGGAGCCTGCGGGTCGGCCTGCGCCGGAACGAGGCCGGCGGCCTCGGCCGGCGCCTGCGCGGCAACCGCCTCGGTGCCCTCGGCCACGCCCTGCGCGGCTTCGGCACCCTGGTGAGCGACCGCGGCAGCGGGGGCGGGAGCCTCGCCGGTCGTGTTCCCGGCCGGAGCCACGTCGGCGGCGTCGGCCACAGCCTGCTGCTGCGCCGCCTCTGCGATCTGGGCGCCCTCGGTCGACTGCGCGGACGCAACCGCCGGCGCGGTCCCACTCTGCTCGACCGGCTCGGCCGCGACGGGCTCGACGGCCTCGGCCTGCGGCTCCTGCGCGGGAGCACCCGGGCCCGGGACGACCGCCACCGGCGCCTCCTGAGCAGGAGTCACCTGGCCTTCCCCGCCCTGGCCGACAGCGTCCGGCACCTCGGCGGGAGTCTCCGCGACCTGCGCGCCGTCGGCGGCCTCGGTCACGGGTGCACCGGCCACCGGCACGACTCCGCCCTCGACGGCGACGGCACCCTCGCCGGGCCCAGCCGGGCCAGCAGGGGTCGCGGGCTGCTCAGCGTCCACCGGGGCCTGCCCGGCCTCCGCCACCGCCGGGACGGCGTCCACGGCATACACGCCGTCGTGGCCGTGCACCGGCTGCACACCGTCGTGCCCGTGCACAACAGCGCCCTGCTCCGCACCCGGGACAGCCTCGCCCGGCACCTGATCCTGCGCCGCCGCCTGCGGGGCGACGCGGGCCACGGCGGCCTGGGCGGCTCCGGGCACGGCGGCCACGCCGACGGCGGCAAAGGCGCCGGAGGTGTCACTCACCGTCTCCCCCGCCGGGCCAACCGTTTCCGCGGCCTGTGCCGTATGACCGACCTGGGCCGGGGCGGCGGCCGGGGTCGCGCCCCAGGGGGTCACGTTCTGGGGCGCCGCGTTCTGGGGGGCCATCTCGCGCGGGGACTGGACGTCGAGGTACTCCGGACCGGTCGCGGGCAGGCCCGGCTGGCGTACCGGCGCTCCGGCGGGGCCACGGTCGGCGAGGGAGCGGACCGGGCTCGCGGAGGCGTCCGGGATCGGCGGACCGAGGTGCAGCGGGCGGCGCGGCGGCTGCACGGCCGTCGTCGGATCGTGCGGGGCGGACAGGATGGGCGACGGGGGTACGGAGACGGGACCCGTGTCGGGCAGTCGTACGCCGCTGAGGTCGACGGAACCGCTGTCCCGGCCGGCCGTCTCGTGCGGGCCCGGCTCGTGGACGGCCTCGACGACCGGTTCCGGGGCGGGTGGCGGTACTTCGTTGCCCCACGCGCCCTGGGCACCCGGCAGCAGCAGGTCTTCGTCCTCGGCGGGCGCCTCGGCGAGGTAGGTGTACGCACCGTGCGCGGGGACGCCCGGCTGTTCCACCATGCCTGCGCTCTCCGGCTGCCCCTCGCCCGGGACCTGGCCGGTGTCCGTCATGCGTACCCCTCGCCCATCGGTTAGTGCTTCTACGACCAGCTCACCCGGAACGGCGCACCGACCGCCCGTAGTGAAGAACGAGCGTGCGCGCCCAGCGGCACGAACGACCCGCCGGAAAAGGCGACAAAGCCATTCAGTGGCATTGTCCCGGCCGTTCGACCGTCGCGACAGCATGATCCGCGACAGCCCGCTGTGGACTGCGCCACGTTGCGCACGTCCTCCGGTTCTGCCGTACCACACCCACCCCAAAACGGGCGCGTATTCCGGACATTGGCGAACGTATTTCCGGGCCACCGGTGGGGTACAGCGATCGGCCAGCCTACCGCGCGCAGTACGACAACAGGATCACGGGGCGCGATCCGGGAGAACTCCGCTCAGGAGGAACACAACGCTCCGCTCGGTCTCCGACCAGGCCCGGGTGTCGAGTTCGACGGACTGGAGCAGGGCGCATTCGACCCGGTATCCGTGCTCGGTCAGGTCGCGGCCGACGAGTTCGGCCTCGTCCCGGGTCGCGGCGTGCGTGACGATGCGCTGGGGACGGCGGTCGGCGACCGCGGAGACCACGGCGGCTCCCCCGCCGCCGACCCGGACGACGTCCGGTTCGGGCAGGTTTTCCAGGACGTGCGGGGCGGTGCCCGGCACGACCTGCATCTGGACTCCGAAGCGGCGCGCGGCCGACTCGGTCCGGGCGCAGGCCCCGGGGTCGTGGTCGACGGCGATGACGGCGGCCCCGGCGCGGGCGGCCTCGGCGGCGAACGCGCCCGAGCCGGAGCCGATGTCCCAGACGAGGTCGCCGACCCGGGGGCCGAGACGGGCGAGTTGGGCGGCGCGCAGCAGTTCGGTCTCGCCCTCGCCGAGCCGGCCGTCGTAGGCCTCGGCGGGCTGCACCCAGCCGCGCGGACCGGTGGCCGGGTCGCGTCCGGCGATCCAGCCGCCGCCCTCGGCGGCGCCGGCCGGGCCGCCGATGACGATGACGACGTTCGGGTCGCGCCAGGCGTGGTCGGCGGCGTTGTCCGACGTGACGACGCTGACCCGCTCGCGTTCGGTGCCCAGTTCCTCGCAGATGACGAAGGTCCGGTGGACGCCTTCCAGGAGCAGGCCGAGTTCGGCGGGCCCGGCGCCGGGTGAGGTGAGGACGGCGACCTTGGCGTGGGCGCGGCACACGTTCACGGCACGCCGCAGGGTGCGCCGGTGGGCGACGACGACCTGGGCGTCGTCCCAGGGCATGCCGGCCCGGGCGAAGGCGGCGGCCACCGAGGAGACGGCGGGGACGACCTCGACCTCCAGGCCGAACTCGGGTGCGCGCAGGGTGCGTACGACGCCGAAGAAGCCAGGGTCGCCGTCGGCGAGGACGACGGCGGTGCCGCGGTGGGCGGCGATGCGGCGGGCGGCGAGGGCGACGCTGCCGAGGCGGACGCGTTCGGCGGTGGGCGGGACCTCGGGCAGCGCCAGGTGGTGGGGCGCGCCCGCCACGAGTGTGGCGGCTCCGAGGGCGCCGCGTGCCGCGGCGGTCAGCGGCGAGCCGTCCCAGCCGATCACCGTGACCCGGTCGGCCATCGTCGTCAGTCTCCAGGTCGTCGCAGGTCGTCAGGGGTACGGGGCCCGTAGCCGGGCTCCCTGAGCGTACCCGGTGCGGCTCGGGGGGCTCAGTTCCAGTCGGAGTAGGACGTGAAACCGCTCGTGTCGGCCAGGTCCTCCGGCAGCAGGCTCCAGACGATGACGTCGGTGCGGACGTCCGTCCACGTCCCGTCGCCGGTCCTGCTGCGGGCTATCCAGGCGCCCCGCAGGACACCCTCGCTGATGCAGCCGATCTTCTGGGCGACCTGCTGGGAGGCGGTGTTGTCGGCGGCGGTGCGCAGCTCCAGGCGTTCGAACTTCTGGTCGTGGAACAGCCACTGCGCGCTGGCCAGGGCGGCCTCGGAGGCATAGCCCTCGCCGCGGGCCCAGGGGGCGATGGCGTAGGCGATCTCCGTGGAGCGCACCCGCCAGTTCGTGTTCCGCAGATGGACGGTGCCGACGAGGCGCTGGGTGAGGAACTCGTCGACGGCGAAGACGATGCCGCGGCCGTCGGCGCGTTCGGCCGGGGCGAGTTCGGTGATCCAGGCCCGGGCGTCGGCCTCGGTGTAGGGCTGCGGGACGGAGGTCCAGGCGGTGACCAGTTCGTCGTTCATCATCTCGGCGAAGGCCTCGATGTCGGACTCCTCGAAGGGGCGCAGGACCAACCGCTCCGTGCTGATGGAGACGTTGGGAAAGGTGCCAGTCATGCGCCACTCCGTAACTTCGGAAAAACCTTCAGAGCCTGCTGAACTGCCCAGCATGCAGCATGAAACCACTGAACCGCACGACGGGGCCCACCCCGGGTGAGGGAGTGGACCCCGTCGATGTGCGCGTCGGCTCAGAAGGAGGCGATGACCGAGCCCTGGTACTTGTCCTCGATGAACTTCTTCACCTCGGGCGAGACGAGGAGCTTGGCGAGCTTCTTGACCCGCGGGTCCTTCTCGTTGCCCTTCTTGACGGCGAGGAAGTTGCCGTACGGGTTGTCCTTCGGGGACTCCAGGACGAGGGCGTCCTTGGCGGGCTTGAGGCCGGAGGGGATGGCGTAGTTGCCGTTCACGACGGCGGCGTCCACGTCGTCCAGGGAGCGCGCGGTCTGGGCGGCCTCGACCTCCTTGAACTTCAGGTTCTTGGGGTTGTCGGCGATGTCCCGCGGGGTGGCCTCGGTGCCGACGCCGTCCTTGAGGGTGATGAGCTTGTTGGCGGCGAGCAGCTTGAGGGCGCGGGCCTCGTTGACGGTGTCGTTCGGGACGGCGATGGTCGCACCGCTCTTGAGGGCGTCGGCGCTCTTCACCTTGTGGGAGTAGAGGCCGAGCGGCTCCAGGTGAACCGTGACGACGGGCACGATGTGGGTGCCGCGCTTCTTGTTGAAGTCGTCCAGGTACGGCTGGTTCTGGAAGTAGTTGGCCCCGACCGAGCCGTCCTCGGTCGCCGTGTTCGGCGTGATGTAGTCGGTGAACTCCTTGACCTCCAGGTCGAGGCCCGCCTTCTTCGCCAGGTTCTTCTGGACGAAGTTCAGGATCTCGGCGTGCGGGGTCGGGCTCGCGGCGACGACCAGCGGGCCGCTGTAGTCGGAGGAGGCGGAGTCCTTGCCGGAGCCGCAGGCGGTGAGCCCGAAGGTGAGGGCTCCGGCGGCGAGGACGGCGGTGGTGAGCTTGGCGGTGTTACGCACGAAAAGTGCCTTTCCTTAAGGGTGGTGCGACCCCGTGATGGGTGTACGGGGAGTCTTTGGGGGGTGCGCTCAGGGCTGAGGGGTGCTCAGGCGACCTTGGCGACGTCGGCGGCCTCGGGCTCCTCGGCCTTGAGCACGCGCAGCCTGGGCCCGGGCCCGGAGCGGCCGCCGCGGCTGTGCAGGGTGCGGGCCGCGAAGTCGCCGGCGAACTGGATGAGGGAGATGACGACGGCGAGGATCGCGACGGTGATCCACATCAGCTCGGTCTCGAAGCGCTGGTAGCCGTAGCGGACGGCGAGGTCGCCGAGGCCGCCGCCGCCGACCGTGCCGGCCATGGCGGAGTAGCCGATGAGGGCGATGATCGTGGTGGTGGTGCTGGCGATCAGCGACGGCAGGGCCTCGGGGACGAGGACCTTGCGGACGATGGTCCAGGTGTTGCCGCCCATGGCCTGTACGGCCTCCACGAGACCGTTGTCCACTTCGCGGACAGCCGTCTCGACCAGCCGGGCGAAGAACGGGATGCCGCCGATGGCGAGCGGCACGATCGCGGCGGTCGTACCGATGGTGGTGCCGGTGACCCAGCGCGTGAAGCTCATCAGCGCGACCATCAGGATGATGAACGGCATCGACCGGCCGACGTTCACGATCTGGCCGATCACCTTGTTGGCGAGGACGTTCTGCAGCAGGCCGCCCCGGTCCGTGAGGACGAGGAGGATGCCGAGCGGGAGGCCGACGGCGACGGCGATCAGGGTCGACCAGAGCACCATCTGGAACGTCTCGCTACACGCCTGCGACAACAGCGGCTGCATCTCGGACCAGGTCACTTGGCACCTTCCTTCACCAGCACGGGCTCCTGGCCCACGACATCGATCTGCAGGCCCTGTTCGCGCAGGAACCCGATCGGCACCACGTTGTCCTCGTAGCGGCCGGGCAGTTCGATGCGCATGCGGCCGATCTGGAGGCCGCCGACGGTGTCGATGGCGGCGCCGAGGATCGAGATGTCGATGTTGTAGGTGCGTGAGAGCTGGGAGATGACCGGCTGGGTGGCGGCCTCGCCGTGGAAGGTGACGTCGAGGACGGTCCGGTCGGCACCCGTGCGCTCGCCGTTCACCGGGAACAGCGCGGCGGCGAGCGTGGAGCCCGGCGTGGCGAGCAGCTCGCTGACGGTGCCGGACTCCACGATCCGGCCCTTCTCCATGAGGGCGGCGGAGTCGCAGATCGACTTCACGACGTCCATCTCGTGGGTGATGAGCAGGACGGTCAGGCCCAGTTGCCGGTTGAGGTCGCGCAGCAGCTGGAGGATGGAGCGGGTGGTCTCCGGGTCGAGGGCGCTGGTGGCCTCGTCGGAGAGCAGCACCTTGGGGTCGCCGGCGAGGGCGCGGGCGATGCCGACGCGCTGCTTCTGTCCGCCGGAGAGCTGGGCCGGGTAGGCCTTCGCCTTGTCGGCGAGGCCGACGAGGTCGAGGAGTTCGAGCGCCTTGCGGGAACGTTCCTTCCCCGACTTTCCGAGGATCTCCAGCGGCAGTTCGACGTTGTCCTGCACGGTTCGCGAGGAGAGCAGGTTGAAGTGCTGGAAGACCATGCCGATGCGGCTGCGCGCGTGCCGGAGTTCCTTTCCGGCGCGGGGTCCGCGTCCGGCGAGCGCGGTGAGGTCCTGCCCGTCGACGCTCACCGTCCCGGATGTCGGACGCTCCAGGAGATTGACGCAGCGGATGAGGGAGGACTTCCCGGCTCCGGACTGGCCGATGACGCCGTAGACCTCACCTTCGCGGACGTGAAGATCGACGCCGTCGAGGGCGGTGACCTCGCGGCCGCGGGAGCGGTAGACCTTGGTCAGGCCCGATGTGGTGATCACAGGGATTTCCGTCACGGTCGAGTGCGCGGGCGTGGGTGTGCCCGGGCACGGTTGCGTTCATTGCATTCGTTCAGGGACGCGGCACGGTTCTCGCGATGGCACCGGCGATGGAACCGGGAGAACGGCGTGTGCGCGCGGCGGCCGCTGTCTCGAACGTCGGACATCCGGACGTCGGACGGGCCACGGCTCTCGCTTCGGGGCGCGAGGCTCAGATGGTGCGGGGGCCCTCTAGAAGGCGCACATTCGACACGTCATGGGACACATACAACGAGCACCGGGCGTCGTGGTCGCCTCGGTCGCAAGAGTGCGGCAGCTCGTCGTGGTCATGCGATCAGTAAACCAGACGGACGGTCCTGACCAAGGATCGCTGTCCATATGCTGGACAGCGGTGGACAGTTCAGCGGCGGACGGCGATGTCCACTCCCCCGTTGGTGACCAGTGCGGACAAGGCCGAGAGGTTCTTCACCACGAGGTCGGCGTCCAGCTCCTCCGCGCGGTGGGTTGTGGCCAACGCCACGGTGGCCATTCCGGCCGCGCGGCCCGCCTGGAGCCCCGCGGGGGCGTCCTCGAAGGCGACACAGTGGGCCGGGTCGACGCCGAGCTGCCGCGCGGCGAGCAGATACGGCTCGGGGTCGGGCTTGCCGCGCGTGATGTCGTCGGCGGTGATCAGCGTCTTGGGCAGGATGCCGACGGCGTCCAGGCGGGCCTCGGCGAGCCGCCGGGTGGCGGAGGTGACGACGGCCCAGCGGTCGGCCGGCAGGGAGTCGAGGAACTCCCGCGTCCCGGGCAGCAGATGCACACCCCCGCCCGGCACGTCCTCCACCTCCAGCTGCTCGACCCGCGCGACGGCCTCCGCCACGAGCCGGGCGGGCAGCAGATCGGCGACGATCTCGGCCGCCGGCCGCCCGTGCAGCGCCACGCGCCGGAACTCCTCCGCCGTGATCCCGTACTCCCGGGCCCACTTCGTCCAGCAGCGCTCGACGGAGTCGAGGGAGGAGACGAGGGTGCCGTCGTTGTCGAACAGGAGGGCGTGCGCGTGGATTGGTCTGGACCCTACGGTGTACGGCGGGGTCGGCGACGGCGGGCCATTTCGGCCGTAATAAGGTCACCGCATGCTCAATGCCCTGACGCTGGTGACCGGAGTCGCCGCGCTGCTGCTCGCCGCGTGGTGCGGCTGGGCCGCCTACCGGGACCAGCCGACCAAGGACTGGCACTTCATCGGCATGGCCGTGGTGTCGCTGCTGGCCCTGGTCCAGCTGGTGATCGGGATCGTGCAGCTGGCGCGGGGCGAGAAGCCGGATCAGGGCACGACGATCTTCGTGGCGTATCTGCTCGGTGCCTTCGCGTGCGTTCCGGCGACCGCCTTCATGTCGCTGGCCGAGCGGACGCGCTGGGGCTCGGTGACAGTGGCCGCCGGCGGTGTGGTGCTGGCCGTTCTCGAGGTGCGGCTCTATGACATCTGGGGAGGCTGAGGCGGAGATGACGGCGGTGGAGGAGAAGCCGGCACGGCTGATCAGCGGGCCGGGCATGCTGCTCGTCTGGTTCTACGGCGTGATGGTGGTCGGCGCGGTGTCGCGCTCGGCGTACCAGATCGCGACGGACTTCCAGCGGGCGCCGCTCGCGTACACGCTGTCGGCGGTGGCCGGTGTCGTGTACGGGTTCATCACGTACACGCTGATCCGGGGCGGGGAGACCGCGCGCAGGGCGGCGCGGGTCTGCTGCGCGGCCGAGCTGGTGGGTGTGCTGGTCGTCGGCACGTGGACGCTGGTGGAGCCGTCCGCGTTTCCGGATGCGACCGTGTGGTCGGAGTACGGGATGGGGTACGTCTTCATCCCCGTGGTGCTGCCGCTTTCCGCGATGTACTGGCTGCGGAAGGCGCGCAACGGGGTGGCAGCCTGAGGAAGGCCGGCGGGCCGTGGGCGCGTTGTGGTCGTCGCGCCCACGCCGCGGAACCGCGTGGCGACAGAGCCCCCTCGCGGCGGCCCACGGCTGGCGCCCCGTTGGGGCGCGCCTCACTCACGCCGTCTGAACGAACACCCCTGCCGGCTTCTCCAGGATGATCATCTCTACGCCGTCGGCGCCCTTGGAGCGGCCCACCGCCTCGTAGCCGACCCGGCGGTACAGGCGGAGGTTGCCCTCGCTGCGGTGACCGGTGAAGAGGCGGAACTTGGTGGCACCCCGCTCCTCCGCCAACGCCGCCTCGGCCGCGCGCAGCAACCTCGCTCCGATGCCGTGGCCCTGGAGGCGGGGGTGGACGCAGAGCTTGCCGATGGCGGCGGAGCCGTCCTCGGTCACCTTGCCGCGCACCGAGCCGACCACTTCTTCGCCGAGCCGGGCGACGAACACGCAGTCGGCGGCGACCTCCTCGCGGACCGAGTCGAGACTCTGGACGAGCGGGTCGATGCGGTAGTTGCCGTACAGAGCCGCCTCGCTCTGGAAGCACAGGTACTGGAGCCTGAAGATCTGCTCCGCGTCCTGCTCGGTCGCCGCCGAGATGGTCACGCTCATGCCCATGTGCGCATGCCTCCCGCTCACCTGATCGTCTGTCGTCCCCCACTCCTATCCCCGCACTTCGCGGGCCGCAACCTCCGGAGTGAGCAATCGCCGCAGACATCCCAGACATCTGGAACGTTCCGGGCCGAGGCTGCCCTGTGAGATACCCAACTCCCCCGCGATCTCCCGGTATGTCAGGTCCTTCGGGGACAACAGCGCCTCGATCAGGCGGGGGCACCGGCCGGGCAGCCGGCGGACGGCGGCGCGAAGGGCGCGGTACCGGGCGGCGGTGAGGGCGAGTTGCTCGGGGCCGGGGCGGGTGTCGGCGACCGGCTCGATGCCGTAGGGGCGCTCGACCCGGGTCGTACGACGGTTGCGGCGCGCCTCGGCGCGGACGGCCTTGCGCAGCCAGCCCTGCGGGTCGAGCGGCGGCCCGTCGCTGTCGAGGCGCTCCAGGAGGCGGAGCCAGACGGCCTGTTCCAGGTCGCCCGGCTCACCCCCGGACGCATACGCCTCGGCCGAGGCCTCGGCGGTGAGCAGCGGGCGCAGGGAGGTCACCAGGTCGAGCGTCATATGCGGAACGACGTGCCGCCCCGGCGGCAGGTTTCCGGGGCGGCACGGAGTCCCCCGAAAGGGGGGTCATACGGGCGCGATGTTGACGAACGCGGTGGGTTCAGCCGGCCAGGAAGTCGGCGCGGGCCAGCAGACCGGTGTCGGCGTTGTCGGTGAAGACACCGTCGATGCCGGTCGCGAAGTACGTCTTGAAGGCACTGAAGACGTCACCGTAGGCGTCCGCCGCGCCGCCCTTGCGGTACTCGGCGGGGAGGAAGGGGTTCTCGTTGCGCATGGTGTACGGGTGCAGGATCAGACCCACCTTGTGCGCGTCACGGACGAGCGTGGTCGGCTGGGCCAGCGTCCCGTCGGCGTTCTTCGGGATGATCAGGTCCAGCGTGGGGCCGATGCCCTGCGCGTAGCCGGCGATCTCCCGGAGGCCCTTGGGCGTGATCAGGTCGGCGACGGTGCGCGGGTCGCCCGCCTCGACGAAGTCGTAGGGGCGGCTGCCGGCCGAGGAGAGCAGGACGACGAGCGGGTTGTCGACCAGCTGGTTCAGCTTCTGGATGCTGCTCGGCTCGAAGGACTGCAGGATGACCGGCGAGTTGCGGTTGTCCTTGCCGTACTTGCGCAGCAGCTTCGCCACCCGCTCCTCCAGGCCGAGGCCCAGCTTGCGGAAGTAGGTGGGGTGCTTGGTCTCGGGGTAGATCCAGACCTGCCGGCCGCGCTTGCGGGTCTGCTCGTCCTGCCACTGCAGGACCTCTTCGAAGGTGGGGATCTCCCAGCGCCCGTTGTAGAGGGTGTTGTGCGGACGGTTGGCCGGTATGCGCTCGACGGCGCGGAGCGTCTTCAGCTCGGCGAGGGTGAAGTCCTCGGTGAACCAGCCGGTGGTGGAGACGCCGTCGAGGACCTTGGTGGTCCTGCGGTCGGCGAACTCGGGGTGGGAGGCGACGTCCGTGGTGCCGCCTATCTCCGGCTCGTGCCGGCAGACGAGGTGCCCGTCCTTGGTGGGCACGAGGTCGCCGGCCTCCACGATGTCGGCGCCGAGGTCGAGCGCCAGGTTGTACGAGCCGAAGGTGTGCTCGGGGCGGTAGCCGCTGGCGCCCCGGTGGCCGATGATCGTCGGCACGGGCAGGCTCTTCAGTCCGCGCCCGCCGGGTGCGGCCGTCCGGGTGTCGGCCGCCCGGGCGACACCGGGGAGTCCGAGGACCGCCCCGCCCGCGCCGAGCACCGCGGCGCCGAGGAGCGCCCGCCGTGCGGTTCCCTGTGTCTGCTGGTTCGCCTGGTCGCTGTCCATGAGCGCCTCCTGCCGTCCGCTCTCGAGTGCGGGCCGATCGTAGGGGTGTCCACATGACGGACGAGAGACCTCGGACGGAACACATAGGTGACGCCGTATGTCGGCTGAGCGGCGGGGGGTGACGGACCGTCGGCAGGGCGGGTGTGGCCGGTGGGGAGAGACGCGCCGGCGGGCGGTGGGGGCGGCGCGCGATGTCCGTCACATCGCGGCCGGGGCGTCAACCGCCGATTCCGGCACGCCACCCCAGGTAAACCCACGTCAACAATGAGTAAGACCTCGGTGAACCGGGCGCACCCGATGTGCGCATGCCCCCGAGCCGCGAGTAATCTCCTCACCTGCACAGACTCATATCGCCCCCCTCGACATCGGAGGACCCGTTGTCCCGCTTCGCGCTCATCAAGGCAGTGCTCGGACCGATCATGCGCCTGATGTTCCGCCCACAGGTGGAGGGCGCGGAGCACATCCCCGGGGACGGCCCGGTCATTCTGGCCGGAAATCACCTGACCTTCATCGACTCGATGATCCTGCCGCTGGTCTGCGACCGTCAGGTCTTCTTCATCGGCAAGGACGAGTACGTCACCGGCAAGAGCCTCAAGGGCCGGCTCATGGCCTGGTTCTTCACCGGCGTCGGCATGATCCCGGTGGACCGCGACGGCGGTCGCGGCGGGGTCGCCGCGCTGATGACCGGGCGGCGGGTGCTGGAGGAGGGCAAGATCTTCGGCATCTACCCCGAGGGCACGCGGTCTCCCGACGGGCGGCTGTACCGCGGCCGCACCGGCATCGCCCGCCTCACCCTGATGACGGGCGCGCCCGTCGTTCCCTTCGCGATGATCGGCACGGACAAGCTGCAGCCGGGCGGGGCGGGGATGCCCCGGCCCGGCCGCGTGACCGTTCGCTTCGGCGAGGCGATGGAGTTCTCGCGGTACGAGGGGATGGACCGCGACCGGTACGTGCTGCGGGCCGTGACCGACTCCGTGATGGCCGAGGTCATGCGGCTGTCGGGTCAGGAGTACGTGGACATGTACGCGACCAAGGCGAAGGCCGCGTAGCGCTGCCGGCGGTCCGGCCGGTTTTTCGGGCGCGGGTGTGTGGGGGCTGGTCGCGCCCACGCGGCGGAGCCGCATATCGATACAGCCCCACGCCCCTGGGTAAGTCAGATCACCCGGCGCCTTCCAGTTTCTGGTTCTTCAAAAGGAACCATGCAGCCAGTGCCGTTGCCAGCAGGACCGCCGCTCCCGCGCCCGAGGCCAGTTGCAGGCCGTGGACGAAGGACGTGCGGGCCGCTTCCAGCAGGGTCTCGGCCGTGTGCGGGGGCATGCTCCGCGATGCCTCCACCGCCGCACCCAGCGACTCGTGGGCCGCTACCGGGGTGCCGGCCGGGCCGGTGAAGCCGCGGTAGACGCCGGTGACGATCGAGCCGAGCAGGGCGATGCCGAGGGCCGCGCCCAGTTCGTAGGCCGTCTCGGAGACGGCCGATGCGGCGCCTGCCTGGTCCCTGGGGACGCTGGAGAGGATGACGTCGGCCGTCACCGTGAAGGAGAAGCCGGCGCCGATGCCGACGACCAGGAGTGCGGCGCCGAGGAGCGGGTAGCCCGTCGACTCGCTCAGGGTCGTGAGGACGGCGAGCGCGACACCGACCGCGCCCAGACCGCCCGAGACCACCACGCGCACCGAGTAGCGGCGCGCCGCGCGGCCCGCGACCAGGCCGGCCGCCACCGCGCCGACCGCGGCGGGCAGTTCCGCCAGGCCGGCTTCGAACGGGCGCCTGCCCTGGACGAGTTGCAGGTACTGGGACAGGAAGAAGACCAGGCCGGACATGCCGAGCACGGTCAGCAGGTCGGCGAGCACGGCCCCGCTGAAGCCGCGGCGCCGGAACAGGCGCATGTCCAGCAGCGGGGTCGGCATGGTGAGCTGGCGGTGGACGAAGCCGTACAGCGCGGCCGCGCCCAGCAGGCCCGCGGCGAGCGTGGCCGGGGTGAGACCGTGGGTCGCCGCCTCCTTGACCGCGTAGACCAGGGCGATCATGCCGACCAGCGACAGCGCGACGCTGATCAGGTCCCACGGGCCGGGGTTCGGGTTGCGGGACTCGGGCAGGGTGCGGACGCCGACGAGGACGAGGACCGCCATCACCGGCAGGTTGATCAGGAAGACCGAGCCCCACCAGAAGTGTTCGAGGAGGAAGCCGCCCACGATGGGGCCGACGGCGGTGCCGGCGGAGGCGGTGGCACCCCAGATGCCGACGGCGAGGCTGCGCTCGCGCGGGTCGTGGAAGATGTTCCGGATCAGGGCGAGGGTGGCGGGCATCAGGGTCGCGCCCGCGACGCCGAGCAACGCCCGTGCCAGGATCATGAGTTCGGGTGTCGTCGCGTAGGCGTTCAGGACGGATACCGCGCCGAACGCCGTGGCGCCGCCGAGCAGGATCCGCTTGCGGCCGATGCGGTCGCCGAGGCTGCCCATGGAGACCAGCAGACCGGCGATGACGAAGGAGTAGACGTCGCCGATCCACAGGAGCTGGGTGCCGGAGGGGTTCAGGTCTTCGCTGATGTAGGGGGTCGCCAGGCCGAGGACGGTGGCGTCGACGGCCACCAGCAGCACGGCCAGGACGAGGACGGAGAGCGCGAGCCAGCGGCCCGCGCGCTTCTCCGCCTCCGCCGCCTCGGCCGGCTGCAGGGTGCTGGTCATGATTCCTCTCTTCGGGGTGCGTCGGTACGTCGTGGTGCGTCGGTACGTCGTGGTGCGTCGGTACGTCGGGCGCCGCCGAGCAGCAGCTCGACGATCATGTAGGTGAAGTCCTTGGCGGCGACTCTGCCTTCCGCCACCGCCCAGGCGCCGGAGCCGAGCAGGCCGTAGAGCGCCTCGGTGAGCCAGGCCGGGGTGAGGTCGATGCGGAACTCGCCGCTCTCCTGGCCGCGCCGGAACAGGGCCGTGAGGCGCTCGTCCAGGCGGGCCCAGCCCTCGTTCTGCGCCTCGCCCTCGAACAGCTGGTTCTCCGTGTAGAGGAAGGCGAGCAGGGCGGCCGAGGGTTCGATCTCGCGGACCAGGCGCTGTACGGCGTCGCTCGCCGGGCCGTCGTCGAGTCGGGCCGCGTCCAGTGCCGCCTCGCACTCCGCGATGCCGAGCGCCTCCAGCGCCCGTACGAGCGCGTCGCGCCCGGCGAAGTGGCGGTGCAGCGTGGCCCGGCTGATCCCGGCGGCCTTGGCGACCTCGTCCATGGTCGCCGTGGACTTGCGGGTCAGCAGGGCGGCTGCGCTGCGCAGCACTTGGTCTCGATCCAGGGCCATGAGACAAGAGTAGCCCATGTGAGACATCTTTGTCTCACATTAGGCATGCGTGCTTCATAGATGCTGGTCAGCGGGGTGTCTGCGGTGTCTGTCCGAGGGTCTGAGGTGTCTGAGATGTCTGCGGGTGTCTGTCAGTGCCAGGGCAGCTGTCCGCGTCGCTCCCAGTAGGCGATCGGGTCCTCCACCAGCGTGGCGAGGCGGCTGAGCTGGTCGTCGCTCAGGTCCACGGCGGGCGCGTGGAGGTTGGAGACGAGCTGGGTGACGGTCGCCGCGCCGGAGAGGACGACACCGGCCCAGGGCTGGCACAGGACCAGGGCGAGAGCCACGGCGTCGCAGCCGAGTTCCGTTTCGGCGGCCACGGCCTTCAGCACGTCCGGAGCGTGCGGTTCGGCCAGCCGTCCGTTCGCCATGGCCTCCTTGACGATCACGGTGAGGCCGGCGTCGTGCGCCTCGGCGAGCGCGGGGCCGGCCGAGGTCTCCAGCGCGTTGTACGTCGACTGGACGGTACGGAAGAGAGGCTCACCGTCGACGGTCACCCGGAGTGCGGCGCGGATGGCGTCGGCCTGGGCGGGGCCGCTGGTCGAGAAGCCGACGGTGAGGCCTTGGGCCGCTGCCTCGGCGAGCCTGACGTGGAGTTCCTTGTCGGTGAGGGCGGGGCTGTCCGGGGTCACCGAGTGGATCTGGTAGAGGTCGAGCCGGTCGCCGAGCAGTTCGTCCGTCTCGGCGCGCTGGCGTTCGTACGCGGCGAGGCTGTGGTCCTTGACCTCGTGCTGCTCCGCGTCGGTGGACCAGGCGGCGGTGTAGGTGTAGCCCCACTTGCTGCCGACGACCACGTCGTCGATGTCCGGGCGGGCGCTCAGCCAGGCGGCGAGGAACTCCTCGGAGCGGCCGTAGGAGCGGGCGACGTCGAAGTAGCGCACGCCTTGGGCGTAGGCGGCGTCGAGGAGTTCGTGGGTGCGGGTGCGGAGGGCGTCGGTGCTGCGGTTCTCTCCGAGGTCGCGGTCCCGGTCGAGGTTGATGTAGCCGGGGCGGCCGACGGCGGCGAGACCGAGTCCGATGTGGCAGGTGGGGGTCGTTGCTGAGGCCAGTCGGGCGAAGGGCATCGCGGGCTCCGTTCGGTCGGCTCCGGTACGGCTCTGGACCAACGTAACCCGGGAGGTGAACGGTTCACGTGTACGTGTTCGGCCGGGTGCGCCGGTCGTTGGGGCGCGGGAGTCTTTCGCCCCCGCCGCCCCTACCCTTCCCATCCCCCAGGGGCTCCGCCCCTTCAACCCCACCAGGGGCTCCGCCCCCTGGACCCCCGTCGGCCTGAACGGCCTCGTCCTCAAGCGCCGGACGGGCTGGGTGGCGGGGGCTGCACGATCTCACCCTCGGACGCCGGGCAGGACAGGTGGAGCGGCCTGCACAGCCTCGCCCCCGAACACCAGCCAGGCCCACCCGGTAGCGGGATCTGCACCGCCTCGTTCCCAAACGCCGGGCAGGCCGGGGAGGCGGGGCCTGTGCGGCCTCGCCCTCGGACGCCGGGCAGGACAGGTGGAGCGGCCTGCACAGCCTCGCCCCCGAACACCAGCCAGGCCCGCCCGGTAGCGGGATCTGCACCGCCTCGCACCCAAACGCCGGAGGGCGGGGCCTGTGCGGCCTCGCTCTCAGCCGCAGCCAGGCCGGACGGCGGGTGCTGCGGGGCCTCGTGGTCGATTGCCGGGCGGGTTGGCTGGTGGGGGTTGTACGGCCTTGTGCTCGGATGTCGGGTGGGCCGGGATGCCTGGGGTCGGAGTCTCAGCCCACCGGTTCGTGTGCGTGGCTGGGTTACTGCTTGGCGGTTGCCCATGTGTGTTGGGCTGCCACGTTCGCTTTGACCTCGGTCAGCTGGACGGCGACCGCGCTGGGGGCCGTACCACCGCGCCCGTTGCGGGAGGCGAGCGCGCCGGGGACGTTGAGGACGGAGCGGACCTCGGGAGTGAGGTGGGCGGAGATCTTCGCGAACTGCTCGTCCGTGAGGTCGTCCAGCTCCTTGCCCTCGGACTCGGCGACCTTCACGCACTCACCGGCGACCTCGTGCGCCACCCGGAACGGCACGCCCTGCTTGACCAGCCACTCGGCGATGTCCGTGGCGAGGGAGAAGCCGGCCGGGGCCAGTTCCTCCATGCGCTCGCGGTTGACCGTGAGCGTGGCGATCATGCCGGTGAAGGCGGGGAGCAGCACCTCCAGCTGGTCGCAGGAGTCGAAGACCGGCTCCTTGTCCTCCTGGAGGTCGCGGTTGTAGGCGAGGGGCAGGGCCTTGAGCGTGGCCAAGAGGCCGGTGAGGTTGCCGATCAGCCTGCCCGACTTGCCGCGGGCCAGCTCGGCGATGTCCGGGTTCTTCTTCTGCGGCATGATCGACGAGCCCGTCGAGAACGCGTCGTGCAGGGTGACGAAGGAGAACTCCTTCGTGTTCCAGATGATGATCTCCTCGGCGATCCGGGAGAGGTTGACCCCGATCATCGCGGTGATGAAGGCGAACTCGGCGACGAAGTCGCGGGAGGCCGTGCCGTCGATGGAGTTGCCGACGCTGCCGTGCTCGAAGCCGAGGTCCGCGGCGACCGCCTCCGGGTCCAGGCCGAGGGAGGAGCCCGCGAGGGCGCCGGAGCCGTACGGGGAGACCGCCGTGCGCTCGTCCCACTGGCGGAGGCGCTCGGCGTCCCGGGACAGGGACTGCACGTGGGCGAGGACGTGGTGGGCGAAGAGCACCGGCTGGGCGTGCTGGAGGTGAGTGCGGCCGGGCATGGCCACGTCCGGGTGAGCCTCGGCGAGGCCGATGAGGGCGTCCTGAAGGTCGGCGATCAGGCCGCCGATCGTACGGGCGTGGTCGCGCAGGTACATGCGGAAGAGGGTGGCGACCTGGTCGTTGCGGGAGCGGCCCGCGCGCAGCTTGCCGCCGAGGTCGGCGCCGAGCCGCTCCAGCAGGCCGCGCTCCAGGGCCGTGTGGACGTCCTCGTCGGCGATGGTGCCCACGAAGGCGCCGGAGGCCACATCGGCCTCCAGCTGGTCGAGCCCGGCGATCATGCGCGTCAGCTCGTCCTCGGTGAGCAGCCCCGCCGTGTGCAGCACGCGCGCGTGGGCACGCGAGCCGGCGATGTCGTAGGGGGCGAGCCGCCAGTCGAAGTGGACGGACGCGGACAGCTTCGCCAGGGCCTCGGCGGGACCGTCGGCGAAACGGCCGCCCCAGAGCCGTACGTCACCGCTGTTGCTGCTCACTGCGTTGCTCCTCGAAGCTCTTGAAAGCTTGTGATGTGCCACCGCCTCCTCACCCTGGCAGGCGAGGAGGCGGCTGTCAGGCCGATGCGTGCGAGGTGACCCGTCGGGCGTAGGCCCCCTGGGCCGCTTACGCCAGGTCGCGCTTGGCGGCGATCTTCGACGACAGGCTGTAGATGTCGATGAAGCCCTTGGCCGCGGCCTGGTCGAAGGTGTCGCCGGTGTCGTAGGTGGCGAGGTTGAAGTCGTACAGGGACGACTCCGAGCGCCGGCCGGTGACGACGGCGCGGCCGCCGTGCAGGGTCATCCGGATGTCGCCGTTGACGTGCTGGTTGGCCTCGTCGATGAAGCCGTCCAGGGCACGCTTGAGCGGGGAGAACCACTGGCCGTCGTAGACCAGCTCGCCCCAGCGCTGCTCGACCTGCCGCTTGTAGCGGGCGAGCTCGCGCTCGACGGTGACATTCTCCAGCTCCTGGTGGGCGGTGATCAGGGCGATCGCGCCGGGAGCCTCGTACACCTCGCGGGACTTGATGCCGACGAGGCGGTCCTCGACCATGTCGATCCGGCCGATGCCCTGGGCGCCGGCGCGCTCGTTGAGCTGCTGGATCGCCTGCAGGACGGTGACGGCCTTGCCGTCGATGGCGACCGGGACGCCGTGCTTGAAGGTGATGATCACCTCGTCGGCCTCGCGGGGCTCCGCCGGGTTGGAGGTGTACTCGTAGATGTCCTCGATCGGGGCGTTCCAGATGTCCTCCAGGAAGCCCGTCTCGACGGCGCGTCCGAAGACGTTCTGGTCGATGGAGTACGGGGACTTCTTGGTGGTGGCGATCGGGAGCTGCTTCTCCTCGCAGAAGGCGATCGCCTTGTCCCGGGTCATGGCGTAGTCGCGGACCGGGGCGATGCACTTGAGGTCGGGGGCGAGGGCGACGATGCCGGCCTCGAAGCGGACCTGGTCGTTGCCCTTGCCGGTGCAGCCGTGGGCGACGGTGGTGGCGCCGTGCTTCTTGGCGGCGGCGACGAGGTGCTTGACGATCGTCGGCCGGGAGAGCGCGGAGACCAGCGGGTAGCGGTCCATGTAGAGGGCGTTGGCCTTGATCGCCGGGAGGCAGTACTCGTCGGCGAACTCGTCCTTGGCGTCCGCGACCTCGGCCTCGACGGCGCCGCACGCGAGGGCGCGCTTGCGGATGACGTCCAGGTCCTCGCCGCCCTGGCCGACGTCGACCGCAACGGCGATGACCTCGGCGCCCGTCTCCTCGGCGATCCAGCCGATGGCGACGGAGGTGTCCAGACCGCCTGAGTAGGCGAGTACGACGCGCTCGGTCACGGGTTTCTCCTCACAGTGCATTCGCTGACATGCATGAGTATGCAGAACTCTGCATGGTTCGTCAATCGACACTCTTGAGACGGATGCGCGAAATCGTTAGACAGCCGAAGGAACTCCGTCGACAATCGTGAGACATGGGAAAGATCCATGAACGCATAGACGGCAGGCTCCGGACGTTCATCGAGGAGCAACCCCTCTTCTTCACGGCCACCGCGCCCCTCGCCGGCGACGGCACGGTCAACCTCTCCCCCAAGGGCCTCAAGGGCTCGTTCACGGTGCTCGACGAGTTCACCGTGGCCTACCTCGACTTCGCCGGCTCCAACGCGGAGACGATCGCGCACCTGCGGGAGAACGGGCGGATCACCCTGATGTGGTGCGCCTTCCAGGGCCCGCCGAACATCGTGCGGGTGCACGGCCGGGGCGAGCCCGTCTTCCGCGACGACCCGCGCTTCCCGGAACTGGTTGCCCGCTTCCCGGACATCGACCCGAGCCTCCACGGCCTGCGCGCGGTCATCGTCGTCCACGCCGAGCTGATCCGTGACACCTGCGGGTACGCCGTCCCCTACATGGCGTACGAGGAGGACCGCGACCTGCACGGGAAGCGCTTCGCGCGCGAGGACGACGCATCGCTGGACGCGTACTTCCAGAAGAAGGAGCACATCGGGGCGAGCCTGGATGGCCTACCCGGGCTGCCGCTCCCGCTTCCGCCCTCTAGCGTCTGAGCCATGCGCCCCAGTCTCGTCGTCGCCCTCGTGTCCGCGTCCCTCTGCACGCTGGGTCTCGCGCCCGACGCCTGTCCGGATCCGCTGCCCGCGCGGATGGCGGACACCGGCGGCGGCACCCAGCTGATCACCGCTCAGGCATCGTCCACGTCCGCCACGTCCGGCACCGTCACCTGGTGGGACCTGCGGGACGGACAGTGGGTCCAGGCGGGCACCGCCCCGGCCCGGTTCGGGGCGAAGGGGCTGGTGGAGGGGGCCACGCGAAAGCAGGGCACGAACACGACACCGACCGGGCTGTACGACCTTCCGTTCGGCTTCGGCATCAAGGCGGCGCCGAGCGGAACCCGCGTCACCTACCGTGCGGTGAAGGATAATTCCTGGTGGTGCCAGGACAACGACTCCACGATGTACAACCGTTGGGTGGAGCCGCTCCCCTCCGACTGCCGCTCCTCCCAGTCCGAGCACCTGATCAGCTATACGACCCAGTACGTGTACGGGCTCGTCATCGGGTTCAACTACGACCGGCCGGTGCGGGGACGGGGCGCCGGGATCTTCCTCCATGTGAACGGGCAGGGGGCGACGGCAGGTTGCGTCTCGGTGCCCGAGGACGCGATGCAGCAGATCCTGCGGTGGGCCGCCCCGGACCGGAAACCGCACATGGCGATCGGGACGGCGGACGGCACCACGGCGATCACGCGGTACTGAGCGCCCGGACTCCGCCTCCGAACGTCAGTCCAGCTGTGGGCCGCGCGCGAGACGCCGCTGTGGGGGCGGACGCGTCCGGAGGACCGACCCCTGGTCCGACGAGGCGTTTGCGGTGCGCCTGGTCGGCAAGCGGCTGCCCGAGGTGATGCCGGGGGACCCTGCCGCTGTCCGCCGTCGAGGTGGCGTTCCTCGTGGCGGCGCGGTTCCTGCGCGAGGCCGCGTGGGCCGACCGCGCGGGGACGGTGAGCGGCGGACTCTGGTGTCGGCTCGTACGGTCGTGTCGGTGAGCCCGGTCGGGAGTCGTGACCCGGGGACGGATGAGCCGGCCGCCCCCGGGTCACTCAGGGATTCGGGGCAGGCGGACGGTGAAGGTCGTGGAGCCCGGGGCGCTCTCCAAGGAGACAGTTCCGTCGTGTGCCTCCACCACGGCCGCCACGATCGACAAGCCCAGGCCCGCGCCGCCGCCGGAGGCATCCGGTCGGCGGCGGTGTTCCGCTCGGGTGAAGCGTTCGAAGACGTGCGGCCGGATGTCGTCGGGGACGCCGGGGCCGTCGTCGTGGACCGAGAGGCGGACGGTCTTGGTCTCGGTCTCGGTCTCGGTCTCGGTCTCGGTCTCGGTCTCGGTCTCCAGGGTCACCGTCACCTTTGTGCCGACAGGTGTGTGCAAACGCGCGTTGGTCAACAGGTTGGCCAACGCCTGGTGGAGGCGGTGGGCGTCGCCCGTGACCGTGACCGGTTCCTCGGGCAGGTCCAGGGTCCAGCGGTGGTCGGGGCCGGCGGCCCGGGCGTCGGTGACCGTGTCCAGGACCAGGCGGGTGAGGTCGACGGGGCGGCGTTCCAGTGGGCGGCCCGCGTCGAGGCGGGCGAGGAGGAGCAGGTCGTCGACCATCTCGCCCATGCGGGCGGACTCGGCCTTGATGCGGTGCAGGGCACGGGTCACCTCCGGCGGTACCGGGCTCGGATGCAGCAGGGCGAGTTCGGCGTGGCCGCGGACCGAGGCGACCGGGGTGCGCAGTTCGTGGCTGGCGTCGGCGGCGAAGCGGCGCAGCCGCTCCTCACTGGCGTGGCGCTTGGTCAGTGCGTCCTCGACATGGCCGAGCATGCGGTTGAAGGCCACGGCCATCCGGCCGACCTCGCTGTGCGGGTCGGTGTGCGGGGCGCGGGCCGGCAGCGCCACCTCGCCGCTGGCCAGCGGGAGTTCGCCGACCCGGGTGGCGGTGGCGGCGACCCGGCTGAGCGGCCTGAGGGACCAGCGGACCCAGAAGGCGCCCGCCACGCCGGTCACGACCAGCGCCAGGCCGAAGACGATCCCGGCGACCAGTTCCAGCCGGTGGACCGTGTCCTGGACCGGCTCCAGCGGCAGGCCGACGATCAGGACGTCGCCGTCCCGGCCGGGGGTCGCCACGACCCGGTAGTCGTCCAGTGCGGACAGTTCGACGGTGTGGGGTCTGCCGTCGGCCGGTATCGCGGCCAGCCGTGCGGCGTCCCGTGCCGTGAGGTCGACGGCGAGGTCGGCGGAGGGGTCGCCGCCCCGGATGAGGCCCTTGTGGGTGACGGTCCCGTTCAGCAGGCGGGCGCCGAAGGTGCCGGTGGCCATCCGGCGGGTGTCGCCCTGTTCGTCGCCGATGGGGGTCCCCCCGGTCGAGTCCTTTCGAGACTGGGGGAGGTCGTCCGGCAGGTGTCGGTCGTGCTCCAGGCTCTCCGGGAAGCGGGTGCCGACCTGGGCAAGTTGTTCGTCCAGGCGCTGGGTGAGGAAGCCGTTCAGTTCCACGACCGCGGCCACGCCGACGGCCGCGCAGCTCACCGCGAGCAGGACCACTAGGCCGACGGTGAGGCGGGCCCGCAGAGTACGGGGGCGGGGCAGCCGACGCGGCGTGCGGGGGCGGGGCACCCGGCCCAGCGGATTCGGGCGCGGCGGGTTCACCGGGCCACCGGCTTGAGTACGTAGCCCGCCCCACGCACGGTGTGGATCATGGGCTCGCGGCCCGCGTCCACCTTCTTGCGCAGGTAGGAGATGTACAGCTCGACCACGTGGGCCCGGCCGCCGAAGTCGTAGGACCACACCCGGTCGAGGATCTGGGTCTTGCTGAGCACCCGGCGCGGGTTGCGCATGAGGAAGCGGAGCAGTTCGAACTCGGTCGGCGAGAGTTCGATCAGCTCGCCGGCCCGGGTCACCTCGCGGGCGTCCTCGTCCATGACCAGGTCGCCCACGATCAGCCGGGGCCCCTCCTCGGCCCGGCGGGCCATGCCGGCGCGGCGCAGCAGTCCGCGCAGCCGGGCCACTACCTCCTCCAGGCTGAAGGGCTTGGTGACGTAGTCGTCGCCGCCCGCCGTGAGGCCGGCGACGCGGTCCTCGACGGCGTCCCGCGCGGTGAGGAAGAGCACGCACACGTCGGGCTTCACCTCGTGCAGGCGGCGCAGCACGGCGAAGCCGTCGGTGTCCGGGAGCATCACGTCGAGGACGACGGCGTCGGGCAGCAGCTCCCGTGCCGTGGCGAGGGCCGAGGCGCCGTCGCCCGCGGCGCGCACCTCCCAGCCCTCGTAGCGCAGGGCGCCGGTGAGCACCTCGGCGAGGTCGGGGTCGTCGTCGACGACGAGGACGCGCAGCGGGGCGCCGTCGGGGCGGGTGAGAGCGGGGTGACCGGAGCGGGTGGTGTTCATCGCGCCTACCAGCATCGCCCCTGTGGAGAGTGGCGGGCGGGCCGGGCACCTGTGAGTTTCCTCTGAGTCGGCTGGTGCGGCGGCGACTCAGAGCTCCCTCAAAGCTTCGGCACGCACAGTGGCCTCCTGGTCGGCGACGCGGGAACGAGGGACGACTGATGACCACGGTGGACGCGGGGCGGGTCGCCCCGCCCCGGCCCGGGACCGCACGGCGCTCCCCCGCGGGGCCGGTGCTGGCCGTGCTGTGGGCGGGAGCGGCGGCCGTGGTCGCGCTCTGGTGGGCGGACACGGGATCCGTGGTCGGTACGGCGGGCTGGCTGACCGGCGCCGGGCGGATCGCCGGGCTGCTGTGCGGGTACGCCTGCGCGGTGCTGGTCGGCCTGATGGCGCGGGTGCCGCTGCTGGAGGCGCGGATCGGCTCGGACCGGGTGGCGCGCTGGCACGCGATGGCCGGCCGGTACACCGTGTGTCTGCTGCTCGCGCACGCCGTGCTGATCCTCGCCGGGTACGCCGCGCAGGACCGCGCCTCGTTGTGGCACGAGACGGTCACCGTCGTCCTGGACTACCCGGACATGCTCAAGGCCACCGCCGGCACGCTGATCCTGCTCGCGGTCGGCGTCACCTCGGCTCGGGCCGTGCGCCGCCGTACCCGCTACGAGTTCTGGTACTACGTCCATCTGCTCACCTACGCCGCCGTCTTCCTCGCCTTCGGGCACCAGCTGGCGCTCGGCGAGCAGTTCACCGGCAGCCCGGCGGCCACCGCCGCCTGGTACGCGCTGTATCTCGGGGTGGCGGGCCTGGTGCTGTGGTACCGGATCCTCGCCCCGGTCCGGCTCAACCGGCGCCACCGGCTGCGTGTGGACTCGGTTCACCACGAGGCACCGGGTGTGTACTCGGTCGTCGTGCGCGGACGGCACCTGGACGAACTGGGGGCGCGGCCGGGGCAGTTCTTCCGCTGGCGGTTCCTGGGCGAGGGCATGGGCTGGACGTCGACGCCGTACTCCCTGTCCGCGCCCCCGCGTCCGGACCTGCTGCGCATCACCGTCAAGGCGCTCGGCGACCACAGCGCGGCCGTCCCGCTGCTCCGGCCGGGCACCAGGGTGTGGGCGGAGGGCCCGTACGGCTCCCTGACCACCGACCGCGCCGCCGGTCACCGCACCCTGCTGATCGCGGCCGGTGTCGGGATCACCCCGCTGCGGGCGCTGTTCGAGACGCTGCCCGGCGAGGTCACCCTCCTCTACCGGGCGCACACCGTCGAGGACCTGGCGCTGGGCGGCGAACTGGAGGCGATCGCCCGGTGGCGCGGCGCACGGGTGCTGTACGCGCTCAACGGGCCCCGGGGAGAACGGCCGGACATCACGGCCGAGTCGATGCGGGCGACCTTCCCCGGGCTGGCGGACCACGACGTGTACGTCTGCGGCCCGCACGGCTTCGCCCAGGACGTGTACGGCGCGCTGCGGGCGGCCGGGGTGCCGGACCGCCGTATCCACCACGAGTCGTTCGAGCTGTGAGGCCCCTGTGCACGCGTTGAACAAGAACCGTCCCTTCCGCCGTGTCGTGCTGGCGAGTGCGGCCACCGTCTCGGGGATGGTGCTGCTGCTGGCGCTGAAGCCGCACACCAGCCCCACACTGGTGACGGCCGACGCCAAGCCGCCCGCCGCGTCGAGCAGTTCGGCGCCCGGCACCACCTCGGGGACCACCGGCACCACCTCGGGGACCACCACCGCCACCGGGGACACCGTCCAGACCCGCTGGGGCCCGGTCCAGGTGCGGGTGACGGTCAAGGGCGGGACGCTCACGGACGTGACGGCGGTGCAGTACCCGCAGGACAACCCGCGCGACCAGGAGATCAACAGCTACGCCCTCCCCCAGCTGCGTCGTGAGGCGCTGACCGCGCAGAGCGCCGAGATCGACACGGTGTCGGGCGCCACGTACACCAGTGACGGCTACCGGCAGTCGCTCCAGTCCGCGCTGGACGCGGCGGGGCTCTGAACACTCAGCGCATGCGGCGCGTATCTGTGGGCGTAGGTCAAGTCCCCACGGAGGAACCGTGACCACCACGCTCGCAGGCGGTCGTGCCGCCCGCCGCCAGACGATGCGCCGCATCCGCCCGCGCCGTTCCCCGGCCGTCCCGCTGCTCCTCGCGGTCTGGGCGGGCGCGGCGGCCGTGCTGTGGCTCTGGTGGCACAACACCCCGTCCATCGCCGACGACAACGGCAGGATCCTGAACGCGGGCCGTATCACCGGCCTGCTCGCCGGCTACCTGATGGCGCTGGTCGTCCTCCAGATGGCGCGCGTCCCGGCGCTGGAGCGGCGCGTCGGCTCCGACCGGGTGGCCCGCTGGCACGCGATGAGCGGCCGGTACACGCTCTGCCTGGTCGTCGCGCACGTCTTCCTCACCATGTGGGGGTACGCGCTCCAGGCGGGCAAGTCGCTCGGCGACATCGTGCAGCAGACCATTGACTCCATCAACCAGCTGCCCGACATGGGCAAGGCCGCCATCGGCACGGGCCTGTTCGTGCTCATCGGTCTGACCTCGGTCGGCGGGATCCGCCGCCGGCTGCCGTACGACACCTGGTACCACGTCCACCTGCTGACGTATGCGGCGGTGTTCCTGACGTTCTGGCACCAGATCACCACCGGCAACGACTTCGCGGTGGAGCCCTCCGCCAAGACCTTCTGGTACGTGCTGTACGGCTCGGTGACCGCGCTGGTGATCTGGTACCGGATCCTCACCCCGATCCGGCTGAACCTCCGTCACCGGATGCGAGTGGAGGCGGTCATCGAGGAGACGCCGGGCATCGTGTCGGTGCTGATCGGCGGGCAGAAGCTGCACCGGATGGGCGCGGAGGCGGGCCAGTTCTTCCGCTGGCGGTTCCTCGCGCCCGGGATGCGGTTCAGCTCGCACCCGTACTCGCTGTCGGCGGCGCCCCGGCCCGACATGCTGCGGATCACGGTGAAGGCGATCGGCGACCACAGCGCCCGGCTGCGCGAGCTGACGCCGGGCACCAAGGTATGGGCGGAGGGCCCGTACGGCGCGCTGACCGCGCAGCGCCGCAGCCGAGGCAAGGTGCTGCTGGTCGCGGGCGGGGTGGGCATCACGCCGATGCGGGCGCTGTTCGAGACGCTGCCCGGGGCGGCCGGTGACATCACCCTGCTGTACCGGGCCAACACCACCCAGGACCTGGCGCTGTGGGACGAGCTGGCGGCCATCGCCGAGGAGCGGGGGGCCCGGCTGATGTACGCGGTCAACAGCCCGGAGGGCGAGCGCCCGGACATCTCCGCGGAGAACCTCCAGCGGAAGATCCCGGACATCGACCGGCACGACGTGTTCATGTGCGGCCCGCCCGGGTTCGCGCAGTCGGTGTTCGAGGCGCTGCGCGGCGCGGGGGTTCCCGCCCGCCGCATCCATCACGAGTCGTTCGAGATGTGAGCGGAGCTACGGAGAGATGACGAAGAGCCACCCCATTCGGCGCGTGGTGCTGGCCACCGCCGCCACCGTGTCCGGTGTCGTGCTGCTGCTGTCGCTCAAGCCCGCGACGGATCCGGCGGCGGCGTCGGCGGCGGGCGCGGCCCCGCAGCAGACGGCGGCGGGCCAGGGGGCGCCTCAGGGCGGTCAGCAGGGCGCGGCGGGGGTCGCCGGCGGCTCCGGCACGGTGACCGGGGACGCGACCCCGACCCAGTACGGGGTCGTGCAGGTGCGGCTGACCGTCGCCGACGGGAAGATCACCAAGGCCGAGGCGGTGCAGGCGCCCAAGGGCGGCACCAGCGACCAGAAGACCGCGCTCGCCGTGCCCAAGCTCAACCAGGAGGCCGTGGCGGCGCAGAGTGCGCGGATCGACGCGGTGTCCGGGGCGACGTACACGAGCACGGGGTACCGGAAGTCGCTGCAGTCCGCGCTGGACAAGATGAAGGCGTCCGCGTCCAAGTCGTCCAGCCCGTCCGGCTCGACCGGCTCGACCGGCACCGCGGGGTCGTCCTCCGGCTCTTCCACCGGGTCCGGTTCCGGCTCCGCCGCGGGACAGACCCGTACCGTCACCGGCAAGGTCGTCCGGACGCAGTACGGCCCGGTCCAGGTCCGCATCACGGTCAGCGGCGGCCGGATCACCGCGGCGTCGGCGATGCAGGCGCCCGAGGGCGGGCTCAGCAGCCAGAAGACCGCGCTCGCCGTGCCCCGGCTCAACCAGGAGGCCGTGGCGGCCGGAACCGCGGACATCGACGCCGTCTCCGGGGCCACCTACACCAGCACCGGCTACAAGCAGTCGCTGCAGTCGGCGCTGGACCAGGCCGGTGGCTGACGCGGTGGCCGAGCCGGCTGAAGCTCCCGCCGCGGTGCGTCATGCGGAGGAGGTCATGGGGACTGTCTTCTCCTTCGACGTCCGCGGCGGGGAACCCCGTGCGGTGCGGGAGGCGCTCGCGGAGGCGGTCGCGGGCCTGCACCGCGTCGACGCGCTCTTCTCCACCTACCGCGAGGACAGCGAGGTGTCGCGGCTGGTCCGGGGCGAGCTGACCGTGGACCGGTGCGCTCCCGAGGTCGCCGAGGTGCTGGAGCTTGCGGCCGAGGCGGAGCGGGTGAGCGAGGGGTGGTTCAGCGCGCGGTACCGGGGTTCCCTGGACCCCACCGGGATCGTCAAGGGCTGGTCCGCCGAGCGGGCGGCGCGGCCGCTGGCGGCGGTGGACGGGGTGTGCGGGGTGAGCGTGAACGGCGGCGGTGACGTCCAGCTGCTGGGCGCGCCGGAGCCGCAGCGGCCGTGGCGGGTCGGGGTGTCGGATCCGCTGCGCCCCGGTGGGCTGGCGGCGGTGATCTCGGCGGCCGGGGCGGACGAACTGTCGGTGGCCACCTCCGGTACGGCGGAGCGCGGGGCGCACATCGTGGATCCCCGTACGGGCCGGTCGGCGGTGACGGACCTGGTGGCCGTGACCGTGGTGGGGCCCCGGCTGACCTGGGTGGACTGCTGGGCCACGGCCGCGTTCGCGATGGGGTCCAGGGCGGGGCTGGCCTGGCTGGAGTCCCTGCCGGACGTGGAGGCACTGCTGATCACGGCCGGGGACGAGGTGCGGTGCACCGGGGGGCTGGCGGCGCGACTGGGCTGACCGCCGCGGCTCGCACCCCCTGTGCCAGGGGCCTCACCGCACCCTCTCGCTAGAATTTTGAACTTTTTCCCCGGAACGCCATCCAAGCCCCACTTTCGGACGTAGCTCTTGTAGAGCCCATTTCGGAAGGAAGGGATATGGCTATCTTCAGCAGTCTCCTGCCGGCCAAGGGCTGGCGCGGGGACGACGACACGTCGCGTCACGGCCACGGTGACCACGGCGACCACGGCGACCACGGCGACCACGGCGACCACGGCCACGGTCACAACCACGGTCACGGTCACGGTCATGGTCACGGTCACGGCGGCCACGGCCACGGCGGTCATGGCGGCCACGGCGGCCACGGCGGCTACTGACCACACACCCCCAAGGCCGAGCGGACCGGCGACCGGAGGACCCGGTCCGCTCGGCGTCTTCGCATGAGGTACGCATCCCATGGCGCACGTGTTGCGGCGTCTGCTGTCGGTGGGCGAGGTCTCCGACGGGGTGGTCGCGGCCGCTCCCGCGGTGTCACCGCGTGAGGTGTTCCGGCGGTTCTGGCCCTACACGCGCGGCGGCCGGCGCTGGCTCGTGCCCGTCGTGCTGTTCAGCGTGATCGGCCCCGTCATCGACGCCGTCGAGATCTGGATCTTCAAGATCGTCGTGGACGACGTGCTCGTCCCCCGGAACCTCAGTCCGTTCCTGTGGATCGCACCGGCCTATCTGGGGCTCATCGTCGGCTCCGGGCTGGTGGGTTTCGCCGACGACGTGATGTCCACCTGGGTCGGCGAACGCTTCCTGCTCGCTCTGCGCTCCGACGTGTTCCGGCACGTCCAGGGGCTCTCGCTCGGCTTCTTCGAACGCCGACGGCTGGGCGACGTCCTGTCCCGGGTAACCGGCGACGTCGACTCCGTCGAGACCTTCCTGCTGTCCGGCGTGGCCGACGCCCTCTACTACGTGATCCGGCTGGGCGTCTTCCTGGGCCTGCTCTTCTACCTGAGCTGGGACCTGACCCTGCTCGCGCTCTTCATCGTGCCGCTGTTCTGGGGGGCCGCCCGGCACTTCTCACGGCTGATCAAGAAGGCCTCGCGGGAACGCAGGCGGCTCAGCGGCGCGATCAGCGCGATCGCCGAGGAGTCGCTGGGCAACGTGGCCCTGGTGCAGGCGTACAACCGGCAGGGGTGGGAGCAGCACCGGTTCGACAAGGAGAACGTGAGCCGCTTCCGGGCGGCGATGGCGTCGGCGCGGATCCGGGCGGTGTACGGACCCGTCGTCGAGCTCATCGAGGTGGCCGGCGGCCTCGCGGTCATGGGCCTGGGCACCTGGAAGCTGACGCAGGGGCAGCTCACGCTGGGCGGGCTCCTGGTGTTCCTGGCGCTGATCGGCAATCTCTACGGCCCGGTCCGCGACCTGTCCCACCTCGGCACCACCTTCTACTCGGCCTCCGCCTCGGCCGAGCGGATCATCGAGCTGCTGGACCAGCGGCCGGAGGTCGCCGAGGCCCCGCGTGCCCTGCGGATCGGCCGGGCGCGCGGCGACGTGCGGTTCGACGGCGTCTGGTTCAGCTATCCGGGCACATCCTCCTGGGCGCTGTCGGACGTGTCGTTCCACGCGGCGCCGGGCGAGACGCTGGCGCTGGTCGGGGCCAGCGGGGCCGGCAAGTCGACCGTGGCCAAGCTGCAGCTGCGCTTCTACGACCCCGGCCGGGGGGTGATCCTGCTCGACGGGACCGATCTGCGGGACCTCAGGCTCGGCGACGTGCGCGAGAGTGTCGCGGTCGTGCTGCAGGAGACGCTCGTCTTCCACGGCACCGTGCGGGACAACATCGCCTACGGCCGACCGGAGGCGACGCAGGCGGAGATCGTCGCCGCGGCGCGCGCGGCGGACGCGCACGAGTTCATCGAGCGGCTCCCGGAGGGCTACGACACGATGGTCGGCCAGCGCGGCCGGACGCTGTCGGGCGGGCAGTGCCAGCGGCTGGCGATCGCCCGCGCGATGGTGCGGGACGCGCCCGTGCTGCTGCTGGACGAGCCGACCACGGGCCTCGACGTCGGCTCGGGCCGGCGGATCATGGAGCCGCTGCGCCGCCTGATGGCCGGCCGGACGACCGTCGTGATCTCGCACAACCTGCTGACCGTCCGCGACGCCACCCGCATCGTGGTCCTCGACCACGGCCGGGTTGTGGAGCAGGGCCCCCACGACGAGCTGCTCGCGCGCGGAGGGACGTACGCTGGGCTCCACCGGCTCAATGGCACGAGCGGGACCACGGCCCCGGGGAAGGTGCTGTCATGACGGCCCCCACCATCACTGAGGCCCCTCCCCTGCCACCGGGCACACGACCCGTCCGAGGCTACGAACTCCTCGCCCATCTGACGCGGACCGGCTGGCTCGACGTGTACGACGCCTGGAGCGGGGAACGGGACTGCCGCTGTGTGATCAAGACGGTGCGCCCGGATCGCCGGGGCGAGGAGCGGCTGGGCGAGCGGCTGCTGCGGGAGGGCCGGTGGCTGCGGGAGTTCACCCACCCCCATCTGGTCCGCGCCTACGACGTCTTCGACTCGCCCGAGCCGCTGGTCGTCCTGGAGACGCTGTCCGGTGAGACGCTGTCCCATCTCGTGCACCGGTTGCGGCACCGGCCGGCCGCGGCCGACGTGGCGCTCCTCGGGATCCAGCTGTGTTCGGCGGTCCACTACCTGCACGGCCGGGGCCTGCTGCACCTGGACCTCAAGCCGTCCAACGTGGTGGTGGACCGGGGTCATGCGAAGGTGCTGGACCTGAGCGTGGCGCGGCCGCCCGGGCTCGCGCCCGCGGGCCTGGGCACCTGCTGCTATCTGGCTCCCGAGCAGGCCCGTGGCGGCCGGCTCACGGCCGCCGCCGACGTGTGGGGCATCGGCATCACCCTGTACGAGGTCGCCTGCGGCGATGTGCCGTTCGCCTGCGGCGGGAGCGTGGACGAGCCCGGCACGGGGGCCGAGGCGGACGAGGGCGGCGGCGGCCCGGACGACTGGTATCCGCAAGCGGAGGAGTCCGCCCCGTCGATCCGGTCCCGGCGGCGTCTGCCGACCGCGCTCGCCGACGCCGTGGACGGCTGTCTCCTGGCCGATCCGTCCGCGCGGCCCACGGTCGAGGAGCTGGCCACCGCCCTGGAGGAGACGCTGCACGGCCCGCACCGCGTGCCCCGCGGCTGAGGCCGCCGGAAGCGCGGGGCCGGCTCACGCCTCCTCCGGGGTCTGCACGTGGCCGAGCTTCAGCTGGGCCGTGGCGAGGACGGTGCCGTCGGAGGACGTCAGGCGGGCGCCGGACACTCCGTTCGGGTACACGGCCTTCTTCACGGCCCAGTCTCCTTGTCCGTCGCGCACGGTGAAGTCGCCGACCCGGGCCGTCGTGCCGTCCGTGCGCTCCAGGAGGCAGGTGACCGTCCCGGTGAACGAGGCGTGCGGGCCCGTGAGATCGATGGTGACGAAGACCCAGCCGGAGGTGCCCGGGTGGACGTACATCTCGCCGATGTGCCGCGCCTCGTGAGCAGAGGTGAAGTCCCCGACCAGGACGGGCTCGGTCTCGACGGCGGGCGGCGGCGAGGCGGTGACCGACTCGACGGCGGTGCTGATCCCCCAGCCGGCCAGTCCGCAGGCGACGGCGAACGCGGCCACGGCCGAGGCGAGCCGCAGCCGGGCCCGGCGGGCGCGGCCGCGCAGGTCGTGACCGAGGCCGGACGCCTGCGTGTTCCGGCGGCGCTTTTCGTGTGCCGGGGCGTCCTGGGCCAGCCTGCGCGCCACCTTGGTCTCGAACCCGGGCGGCGGCGGACTGTCCGGCAGCAGGCCGATCAGCTTGTCCCCGACGACGGTCAGGTTCTCGACGTACTCGCGGCAGTCCGCGCACTGGTCCAGATGGGCGACCGCCTCGGCCCGTTCGCGGCCGGACAGCACGCCCAGCGCCAGCTCGGCGCCGATCTCGCGCATCTTTTCGCAGGTCACGTCACTGGACATGGTGGCCTCGGTTCGACGACGCGAGTGTCATGCGCAGCTTCGCCATCGCTGCCCTGATCCGCGTCTTGGCGGTGCCCAGCGGAATATCCTCCCGGTCGGCGATCTGCTGGGCGGTCAACCCGTAAATACCCGCCATCACCAGCGCACGGGCCTGTTCCCGGGGCAGCCGCGCCACGGCGGCCCGGAGCTGGGACGAGGCCTCGTCGGCCAGTGCCCACCGCTCGGGGGTCTCGGTGACGACGCCGAGCAGCCCTTCGAGGTCCTTGGGTGCCACCGGCTCCGTCCGCCGGGCGCGGACGGCGTCGATGGCGAGGTTGTGCGCGATGGTCGTCAGCCAGGTCGTGACCGACCCGCGGCGCGAGTCGTAGATCTGGGCGTGCCGCCAGGCGCGCTCGAACGTCTGCTGGGCGATGTCCTCGGCGAGCTGTGGGTCCCTGGTGACGGCCATGGCGACACCGAACACCCTGTGCTGGAACCTCCGTACAAAGGCGATGGCTATTTCCCGATCACCCGTGGACAACCCGGACAGCAGAGCCTCGTCCGGCAAGCGGTCCACAGGGAACCGATTTCCCGACACACCTCTGTATACGGCCGACCGCCGCCAAGGGATTTCCCCCCGGCCTCGGAAGATCACATTCCCATTCTCCGCCGACCGGTCGGAGCCCGCACGCGGGTCACTGCCCGGCCCGCCGGGGTCCGTGCCCGTCCTGGCGGCGTTTCAGTGCCCGTCCCGGCGGGATCAGTGCCCGTTCTGGGCGAGGCGCAGCAGGTGGTCCGCCAGCGCCTGCCCGCCGTCCGGGTTCCGGCTGATCAGCAGCAGGGTGTCGTCGCCGGCGATCGTCCCGAGGATGTCGTGCAGCTCGGCCTGGTCGATCGCGGAGGCCAGGAACTGGGCGGCGCCCGGAGGGGTGCGCAGGACGACGAGGTTGGCCGAGGCCTCGGCGGAGATGAGCAGCTCCTGGGACAGGCGCCGCATCCGCTCCTCCTTGGCGGACTCGCCCAGCGGAGCGCGCGGGGTACGGAACCCGCCCTCGCTCGGCACCGCGTAGATGAGGTCGCCGTCGTTGTTGCGGATCTTCACCGCGTTCAGCTCGTCGAGGTCGCGGGAGAGCGTCGCCTGGGTGACGCTCAGCCCGTCGTCGGCGAGCAGCTTCGCGAGCTGGCTCTGCGACCGCACCGGCTGCCGGTTGAGGATGTCCACGATCCGGCGGTGGCGGGCGGTGCGGGTCTGCGGCACGGCGGGTCCGGCACCGGCCGGCTGCTCGTGGTCCTGCGCCTGGCTCATCGTCGTCTCATTCTCCGGATCGTCCGTCCCCGCGGCTTGCGTCGAGGATGCCGGGGAGCGCCTGGAGGAAGGCGCCGGCCTCGTCGTCGCGGAGGTTGAGCGGCGGCATGAGCCGTACGACGTCGGGGGCGGGCGCGTTCACCAGGAACCCGGCCTCCTGGGCCGCCTGCTGCACCTGCTGCGCGTGCGGCCCGGTGAGCACGATACCCAGCAGCAGGCCCGCGCCCCGGACATGGTCGGTCAGCGGGTGGTTCAGCGCCTCGATTCCGTCGCGCAGCCGCTCGCTCTGCCGCTTCACGTTCTCCAGCAGGCCCTCGTCCGCGATGGTGTCGAGGACGGCGAGGCCCGCCGCGCAGGCGACCGGGTTGCCGCCGAAGGTCGTGCCGTGCTGGCCGGGCTGGAGCAGGTCGGCGGCGCGGCCGAAGGCGACGGTGGCGCCGAGCGGCAGCCCGCCGCCGAGGCCCTTGGCGAGCGTGACGACGTCGGGCAGGACGCCTTCGTGGGCCTGGTACTCGAACCAGTTGCCGGTGCGGCCGACGCCGGTCTGCACCTCGTCCAGGACGAGCAGCGCGCCGGTGGCGGCGGTGATCGCGCGGGCCGCCTTGAGGTAGCCGGCCGGGGGCACCACGACGCCGTTCTCGCCCTGGATCGGCTCGATGATCACCAGAGCCGTGTCCTCGGTGACCGCGGCGGCCAGGGCCTGCGCGTCGCCGTAGGGGACGTGGGTGACCTCGCCGGGCAGCGGCAGGAAGGGGGCCTGCTTGCCGGGCTGGCCGGTGAGGGCGAGGGCGCCCATGGTGCGGCCGTGGAAGCCGCCCGTGGTAGCCACCATGTGGCGACGCCCGGTCAGCCGGCCGATCTTGAAGGCGCCCTCGTTGGCCTCGGCGCCGGAGTTGCAGAAGTAGACCTTGCCGTCCCGGCCGAACAGCTGCAGCAGACGCTCGGCGAGGGCGACGGGCGGTTCGGCGATGAACAGGTTGGAGACATGGCCGAGGGAGGCGATCTGCCGGCTCACGGCCTCGACCACGGCGGGGTGGGCGTGGCCGAGGGCGTTGACGGCGATGCCGCCGACGAAGTCGACGTACTCACGGCCGTCGGCGTCCCAGAGCCTGGCGCCCTCGCCGCGGACGAGGGGCAGCCGCGGGGTGCCGTAGTTGTTCATGAGCGCGCCCTGCCACCGCGCGGTCAGTTCCTCGTTGCTCATGACTCCCCCTGTGTGTCCGGCTCGTCGGGCACGACCATGGTGCCGATGCCCTCGTCGGTGAAGATCTCCAGCAGGATCGAGTGCTGGACCCGGCCGTCGATGACACGGGCGGTGTGGACGCCGTTGCGCACGGCGTGCAGGCAGCCCTCCATCTTCGGCACCATGCCGGAGGACAGCTCCGGCAGCAGCTTCTCCAGTTCGGACGCGGTGAGGCGGCTGATCACCTCGTCGGAGTTCGGCCAGTCCTCGTACAGGCCCTCGACGTCGGTGAGGACCATGAGGGTCTCGGCGCCCAGGGCCGCGGCGAGGGCGGCCGCCGCCGTGTCGGCGTTGACGTTGTAGACGTGCCCGTCGTCCTGGGAGCGGGCGATCGAGGAGACGACCGGGATCCGGCCGTCGGCGAGCAGAGCCTCGATGGCGCCGGTGTCGATCTCGGTGATCTCGCCGACCCGCCCGATGTCGATCCGTTCGCCGTCGACCTCGGGCTGGTGCCTGGTCGCGGTGATGGTGTGCGCGTCCTCGCCGGTCAGGCCCACGGCCAGCGGTCCGTGCTGGTTGAGCAGGCCGACGAGTTCGCGCTGCACCTGTCCGGCGAGCACCATCCGGACGACGTCCATGGCGTCCTCGGTGGTGACGCGCAGGCCCGCCTTGAACTCGCTGACGATGCCGTGCTTGTCGAGGGCGGCGCTGATCTGCGGTCCGCCGCCGTGCACGACGACCGGCTTGAGCCCGGCGTGGCGCAGGAACACGACGTCCTGGGCGAAGGCGGCCTTCAGTTCCTCGTTCACCATCGCGTTGCCGCCGAACTTGATGACGACGGTCTTGCCGTGGTGACGGGTCAGCCAGGGCAGCGCCTCGATGAGGGTCTGCGCCTTGGGCAGGGCGGTGTGCTTGCGGGTCGGAGACTTTCGCTCTTCTGAGTGATTGACCGTCATAGCAGACTTTCGGAAAGATTCGGATCAGCCGCCGGGCGGGCGGTGTTGGCCTGCGGAGGCGATGTAAGACTCATCTCGGACTCGTCCGGGGCGAGCGGTCGCCGATGAAACAGGAACCCTCGTCGGCGACGACGGGGACCCGTGACAGCCAAGCGGGCACGTCAAGACGAGTACGCGCTGTTCTCGTGGACATAGTCGGCCGTCAGGTCGTTGGTCCAGATCGTCGCAAACTCACTGCCTGCCGCGAGGTCCGCCACGATGTGGACCTCGCGGTAGCGCATGTCGACCTTGTCGCGGTCCTCGCCGACACCGCCGTTCTTGCAGACCCAGACGCCGTTGATGGCGACGTTGAGCCGGTCGGGCTCGAAGGCGGCCTTCGTGGTGCCGATGGCGGACAGGACGCGGCCCCAGTTGGGGTCCTCGCCGTGGATCGCGCACTTGAGGAGGTTGTTGCGGGCGATGGAGCGGCCGACCTCGACGGCGTCGTCCTCGGTCGCGGCGTTGATCACCTCGACCCTGATGTCCTTGCTGGCGCCCTCGGCGTCGCCGATGAGCTGCCGGCCGAGGTCGTCGCAGACCTGGCGCACGGCGTCGGCGAACGCGTCGTGGGCGGGGATGATGCCGGAGGCGCCGGAGGCGAGCAGCAGGACGGTGTCGTTGGTGGACATGCAGCCGTCGGAGTCGACCCGGTCGAAGGTGACCCTGGTGGCGGCGCGCAGGGCCCGGTCCAGGTCCTCGGAGCCGAGGTCGGCGTCCGTGGTGAGGACGACCAGCATGGTGGCCAGGCCCGGGGCGAGCATGCCGGCGCCCTTGGCCATGCCGCCGACGGTCCAGCCGTCCTTGGTCACGATGGACGTCTTGTGGACGGTGTCGGTGGTCTTGATGGCGATGGCGGCCTTCTCGCCGCCGTGCTCGGAGAGCTGGGCGGCGGCCTCCTCGACGCCGGAGAGGACCTTGTCCATGGGGAGCAGCACGCCGATGAGGCCGGTGGAGCAGACCGCGACCTCGATCGCGCCGCGCCCGAGGACCTCGGCCACCTTCTCGGCGGTGGCGTGGGTGTCCTGGAAGCCCTGGGGACCCGTGCAGGCGTTGGCGCCGCCGGAGTTCAGGACGACGGCCGAGACCTGGCCACTCTTGAGGACCTGCTCCGACCACAGCACCGGGGCGGCCTTCACCCGGTTGGCGGTGAAGACACCCGCGGCGGCACGACGGGGGCCGTCGTTGACCACGAGGGCCAGGTCGGGATTGCCGTTCTGCTTGATCCCGGCGGCGACCCCCGCCGCCCGGAATCCCTTGGCTGCCGTGACACTCACTGCGTCTCCTTGTTCGCTTCTCCGCCCGTGCAGCGCAGAGGTGCGGCCTTCGCCGTCGTCTGCGGCCCGGCGGCTGCACGTGCGTCGCTCACGGAGCGACTCCGATCATGGAAAGCCCGGTGGCCTCATCGAGCCCGAGGGCGAGGTTCATGCTCTGGACGGCACCGCCCGCGGTGCCCTTGGTCAGGTTGTCGATGGCGCTGATCGCGATGATGCGGCCGGCCGCCTCGTCGTACGCGACCTGCACCTGAACGGCGTTGGAACCGTAGACGGACGCCGTGGCGGGCCACTGGCCCTCGGGGAGCAGATGGACGAAGGGCTCGTCGGCGTAGGCCTTCTCGTACGCGGCGCGGACGGACTCGGCGGTGACGCCGTCCTTCGCCTTCGCGCTGCACGTGGCGAGGATGCCGCGGGGCATCGGCGCGAGGGTCGGCGTGAAGGAGACGGAGATCCGCTCCCCCGCGACCCCGCTGAGGTTCTGGATCATCTCGGGCGTGTGCCGGTGGCCGCCGCCGACGCCGTAGGGCGACATGGAGCCCATGACCTCGCTGCCCAGCAGGTTCGGCTTGGGCGCCTTGCCCGCGCCGGAGGTGCCGGAGGCGGCGACGATCACGGCCTCGGACTCGGCCAGGCCCGCCGTGTACGCCGGGAAGAGGGCGAGGGTGACGGCGGTGGGGTAGCAACCGGGCACCGCGATGCGCTTGGACCCCTCCAGCGCGGCGCGGGCGCCCGGAAGTTCGGGAAGGCCGTAGGGCCAGGTGCCGGCGTGCGGGGAGCCGTAGAACCGCTCCCAGTCGGCCGGGTCCTTGAGCCGGAAGTCGGCGCCCATGTCGATGACGAGGACGTCCGGGCCGAGTTGCTCGGCGACGGCGGCGGACTGCCCGTGCGGCAGCGCCAGGAAGACGACATCGTGCCCCGCCAGCGCCTCGGCCGTCGTCTCGGCCAGCACGCGGTCGGCCAGCGGCAGCAGGTGGGGCTGCAGCGCGCCGAGCCGCTGACCGGCGTTGGAGTTGCCGGTCAGGGTCCCGATCTCGACCTCGGGGTGCGCGAGGAGCAGGCGCAGGACCTCACCGCCCGCGTACCCGCTCGCTCCGGCCACTGCCGCTCGTACCGCCATGTCCACCCTCCTTCAGGATGGCATGACTATACGTAGTCATGCACGTTTATGCAACGGTCTCCCTCTGGGGAAGCTCCCTGCCGGGGAGCATGATCCGGCGTGAGACGACGAACGTGACCGGGATCGCCGCCGCCGAGGCGAGAAGGGGGGCGAAGCGGCTTCCGGCGTGCAGGACGTCGACGATCACATAGACCCCGGCGGTGGTGATCAGGAAATTGGTGACGTTGGTCAGCGGGAACAGCAGGAATTTCCGCCAGGTCGGACGCGTCCGGTAGGTGAAACGCGCGTTCAGGAAAAAGGACCCGATCATGCTGAGCAGGAATGCCAGAATATGCGCAGCGAGATACGGAAGCCAAGTGAGCAACAGCAGATAGAGGCCGTAGTAGGTCGCCGTGTTGACGACGCCGACCACGGCGAAGGTGACCATCTGTCTCGACATCAGGGGATGAGGTCTTTCGTCCGTTCCACGTTGGTCGCCTGCACCAGGAAGTGCGGACGCCCCTTCACCTCGTAATAGATGCGGCCGGTGTACTCCCCGATGACTCCCAGCATCACCATCTGCACGCCGGCGAGTGCGGTGACCGCGGTGATGATGGTGACATACCCCGGCGTCTGCACTCCGTTGACCATCGCGGCGCCCACGATCCACGCGGTGTACAGGCCCGCGCACAGCAGCAGGGCCATGCCGAGCCAGAGGGCGGCGCGCAGCGGCCGGTTGTTGAAGGAGAGCAGGCCGTCGAGGCCGTAGTTGAGCAGGCTCCGGAAGGACCAGGAGCTGCGGCCGGCCTCGCGGACTGCGTTCTCGTACTCGAAGGTCGTGCTGGGGAAGCCGACCCAGGCGAACAGGCCCTTGGAGAAGCGGTTGTACTCGGTGAGGTTCAGGACCGCGTCCACCACCCGGCGCGACAGCAGGCGGAAGTCGCCCACGCCGTCGACGAGTTCGATGTCGACCATGCGGTTGATGAGCCGGTAGTACAGGCGGGCGGTGAGGGTGCGGGCGAAGCGGTCGCCGGTGCGGGTGCGCCTGGCGATGACCTGGTCGTAGCCCTGGGTGCGCAGCTCGACCATCCGCTTGATCAGCTCCGGCGGGTGCTGGAGGTCGGCGTCCATGACGATCACGGCGTCGCCCGAGGCGTTCCTCAGGCCCGCGAGGAGGGCCGCCTCCTTGCCGAAGTTGCGGCTGAAGGACACGTACCGCACCCGTGCGTCGGTGTCGGCCAGGCGCTGGAGGATGGGGAGCGTGCGGTCGCGGCTGCCGTCGTCGACGTAGACGAACTCCATGTCGTGGCCGAGCGGCAGCAGCTCCTCGGCGACCTTCTGGATCTCCTCGTGGAAGCGGTCGAGGACGTCTTCCTCGTTGTAGCAGGGCGCGACGATCGATATCAGCATGGTGGGTTCTCCCAGGACGCGGTCAGAGTGCGGTGGTCACGCGCTCGCGCGCTGGTGTGGTCGTGGACGGGGACGGGGTGCGCCGGCGGCGCAGGGCGGTGAGGAGGCCGAGCAGGGCGAGCGCCAGCAGCGAGGCGCCGCCGACGGCCGTGCCCAGCCGCAGCCCGGGCGGGTGGAAAGTGCAGGTGAGGGCGGTCGAGCCGCCGTCGAGGGGTACGGCGATCAGCCCGTGGAACTCCCCGGCGGGGCGGGCCGGGCCGTCGCCGGTGGCGCACCGCCAGCCGGCGATGCGGGGGGCCGCGACGACGGCGGTCCCCCTGCTGCCGGCGGGCAGTTCGGCGCGGAGGGTGCCGTCGGAGACGGTCACCTCGGTGGCGCCGGTGGCCTTCAGACCGGCGGCGGCGGTGTGCAGCCGGGCGGTGTCGAGGCAGCCGACCGCGCCGACCGGGATGCGGCCGGGACGCTCCGGGGTCAGCTCGACGCGCAGCAGTCCGGACGCCGGGGCCGAGCCGAGCGGCTCCATCGCGGCGCGGTTGCGCGGGAACTCGAACCGGAACCGGGCGGCGGCCGGGGCGCCGGCGAGCCGCGCGGTGCCGGAGAAGTTCGGGGCCCACAGGAACACCTGGCGGCCGGCCGGGCAGCGGGCCGTGACGGTCGCCGCCTTCGTCGTGCTGCCGGACCCGACCCGGCCGTCCGGGACCGGCCGTCCGTCGGCGCCGAGGACGGTGACGCGGGGCACGGTGTAGACGCGGGTGCCGAGCAGCAGCTCCTGGTTGCGGTACGGCGACGGGCCGAACGCGGCCCGGTCGGGCGTGGGCCGGACGGTCACGAGGGGCGGTACGTCCTGCTGCCGGGACACGGTGGCCCGCCCGCCGTCCCTGGGCAGCCACTTCTGGTGCTGGTCCGGCGGGGAGTGCACCCGGGCGCCGACCGAGAACACGACGTCGGTGACGGGGTTGTCCAGGCTCTGCACGCTCCGGCCGCGCGAGGTCCAGCCGCCGCCCAGCGCGGTGAGCGTACGGCTGAGGACGTCCGAGGTCAGGCTGCTGTAGTACTGGGCGCCCTGGCCGCCGACCAGCATCGGGTCGTTGGCGACGGTCTGCTCGCGGCCGGGCTCGGTGCGGTACCGGGGCCAGCCGTCGGCCTCGGCGATGAGCGCCGCCTGCCGCTCCTGCCGCTCACCCCAGGGCGCGTAGTCGTCCAGGTGCCCGAGCCGCAGCCGGGTGGCCGCGGCGGAGGTGGCGGCGCTCTCGCCGAGCTGCGCCCCGATCAGCAGGACGACGGCCAGCACGGCCAGCCGGGAGCGCTCTCCGGCGCGGGCGAGCCGCAGCAGGGCCAGTCCGCCGAGCGCGCCGCCGACGGCGAGCAGCAGCACCGGCCACGTGTACGGCCGTACGAGTGCGCTGCGGCTCGCGACGGCGGTGATCAGGGCGAGCAGGGCGGCCGCGGCGCCGAGCGCGCGCCAGTCCGGCGGGCCGTACGACAGCGCGTGCCAGCCGGCGATCACCAGCAGCCCGCACAGCACGAAGGCCTGGCGGTAGGGGCTGCCCTGCGGGGTGGCGAAGGCGTGCCAGACGAGATGGGTGGGCGCCCACTGCAGCGACAGGGTCACCGCCAGCACGAGCACCGTCCAGCCCGCGCGCACCCGCCCGGGCACAGCCCGGTGGAAGGGCAGGGCGAGGGCGAGCAGCAGGGCGGTGATGCCCACGTAGAGGGCGGGCGAGCCGAAGCCGTACGTCGTCGGCAGCAGCCGGGCCAGCAGGTCCTGCTCGGGCACCGGGGCGAACTGCCGGACGCGGCCCGGGTAGGCGTGCTTGGTGCCGAAGTAGATGACCGTCACGAGCGGGGCGGCCAGACCCACGCCGAGGGCGACGGTGAGGACGCCGCGACCGGCCGCGGCGAGCGCCTGCCTGCGCGACAGCCCGGCCAGCAGCAGGCGGAGCAGCAGGACCAGGGCGGCGCCGAGCGTGGCCATGTAGGCGGTGTAGAAGTTGGCGGCCCAGGCGAGCGCGACGATCAGGACACCGAGGAAGCGGCGGCGCCCGGCGAGGGTCCATTCGCCGACCAGGCAGAGCAGCGGCAGGGCGATGAGGCCGTCGAGCCACATCGGGTTGTAGGAGGCGTCGGCGACGCTCCAGCCGCACAGCGCGTAGGAGGCGCCGAGCAGGCCCGCCACCCACCAGCGGCCGGGGCGCAGGGCGAGCAGCAGACAGGCCATGGCGGCCGCGGCGGAGGCGGTCTTCAGGATGGTGACGACATACACCGCGAGGTCGATCTCGTCCCGCGGGAAGAGGCCCACCAGGAGCGCGAAGGGGCTGCCGAGATAGGTGCCGAGATCGGGCAGAAAGCTGGAGCCGTACCCGGACTGCCAGTTGACGAGCAGTCCGCCGTCGGCCCTGCCGTGCAGCAGGTCCCACAGGTGCGCGTGGAAGGGCACGTACTGGTTGCCGAGGTCGTTGACACTGCGGGTGCGGGGGCCGAACGGGTAGCTGCGCGCGAGCAGGTCGGCGGCGCAGAAAGCGGTTGCGGCCACGACTGCGGCGAGCAGCGCGGCGGCACGCCCGGCCGTGCGGGGCACACCGGGCGGGGTTGAGCGGTTCATTTGTGGGCAGGCCCCCAGCGAATTCATTTCAACGATTCGCAGAGTCAGACGGAGCGACTTTGGGAATGGTTGTACTCCCATCGAAAAATAAACCCACCGATTCCAAATAAGGGAAACGGATAATGAATTTTTGGTCCGTTCAGGAAACGGTGGATTTCCAGAAGGTGATTTCAAGGTGAATCGGCCCGCCATCGGCTCCGCGTAAGCTCGGGACCATGGACGCGGTGACGGGTGCCGGGGCGGGCGAGTGCCGGCCGGTGGCGGACGTACTGGCCTATCTGTCCGGACGGTGGCTGGTGACCCGCGAGGTGCGGGACCTGGCGGGCGGCGACGAGGGGCGCTTCGAGGGCGTGACCGTCTTCGGCCCGCTTCCGGGCGGCGGGCTGCTGCACGAGGAGTCCGGCACGTTCACCTGGCAGGGCGTGGCGCGGCCCGCGACCCGGACGCTGCGGTTCCTGCCGGGGCGGGCGCCGGGCACGGCGGACGTGCGGTTCATGGACGGGCGGCCCTTCCACGACCTGGACCTGACCACGGGGCGGTACGTCGCCGGACATCCCTGCGCGGCCGACTTCTACCGCGGCGAGTTCACGGTCCGGGACGCCGACCACTGGCGTACGGTCTGGCGGGTCGGCGGACCGGCGAAGGACCTCGTGCTCACCACGGAGTACGTGCGCGAGGGCTGACGGCCGCGCGCTGCGGGCGCCGGGGTCTACGCGCGCGAGGGCTGGGTGGACACCCCGTCGAGGCGGAGGTTCCAGCGGCCCGAGCGACCCGTCACGGTGGTCGTCGACAACGGGCGCACGTCGATGTTCCAGTAGCTGCCGGGCGGCGCCTTCAGGGCGTACACCAGGGCGGCGCGGATCACGGAGGGCTCGGCGACGGCGACGATCCGGCCGCCGTCGTCCGCGGGCCGGGTGTCGAGCCAGCCGCCGACCCGGGAGATGAAGGACAGCAGGGACTCGCCGCCGTGCGGGGTGGAGCGCGGGTCGGCGAGCCAGGCGTCCACCGCGTCCGGCTCCCGGGCCATGGCCTCGCCCAGCGTCAGCCCGCGCCAGCGGCCCATGTCGCAGTCGCGCAGGGCGAGCTGGACCAGCGGGGCGTAGCCGAGGGCGTCACCGGTGGCGCGACTGCGCGGCGTGGGCGAGCAGTAGCGCAGGTCGGCGGCCGCCAGCGGCAGCAGGAATCCGGCCAGGCGCTGCACCTCGTCCCAGCCCTCCTGGTCCAGCGGCCGGTCGTCCTGGAAGCGCTCCGCGAGCAGCGGGGAACTGCGTGCGGCGGCGACGAACGTCACCCGAAGTGGCATGCGGTGATGGTGTGCCTCGGATGTACGCAGGTCAAGAGCTGTTGGCTGTGAGCTACCCGGGGTGAACAACCGCTTACTCGAAAGGGTGCACCATCCACTGATCGGGTCGGTCCAGCGGGCGGAAGCCCAGCCTCTCGTACACCCCGTGGGCGTCGTCCGTGGCCAGCAGGATGCGCCGCAGCCCGTAGGGCCGCAGGTGGTCGCGGATCCGGCCGACGAACGCGGTGCCGACGCCCTTGCCGCGCACCGAAGGGTCCACGTACACATCGGCGAGCCAGGCGAACAGCGCCCGGTCGGTCACCACGCGCGCGTACGCCACCTGCTCCCCCGAGGCCCTGTCGTAGACCCCGAAGTTGATCGAGGACTCCATCGCGCGTTCGTGCTTCTCCCGGGGCCGGTCCCTCGCCCAGTACGCGTCGGTCGACAGCCAGCGGTGGACGCGGTCGACGTCGACGCGGGCGGTGTCGGCGGAGAACTCGTAACCGTCGGGGAGGGCGGGTGCATCGCTCATGGCGGGATCCTCGCAGGACGGGGAGGCGACGGTCGACCCGATTCCGCTCCGAGCGCGGGTGTTGCGGGGCACGGGCGTTGCCGGTGCCGGTGTCAGTGCCGGCAACACCATGCGGCAGCCGGCTAGAGCACCTCGTCGCAGGCCACCCGCAGCCGCCGTACCCCCTCCGCGATCTCCCCCGTGCCGGCGACCGCCGCGAAGCTCAGCCGCAGGTGGGCCGCGGGGGGTTCGGCGCTGAAGTACGGGCGGCCGGGGGTGAGGGCGACGCCCGCGCGCAGGGCGGCCGCGGTCAGGGCCGACTCGTCGGTGCCGTCGGGGAGCCGGAGCCAGAGGTGGTAGCCGCCGGCCGGGACGTGGGGCAGGGCGAGCTCGGGCAAGTAGAGGGCGAGCGCGCCGGTCATGGCGTCGCGGCGGGCCTTCAGCTCGGTGGACAGCGCCCGCAGATGGCGGGGCCAGGCCGGGGAGCCGACGAGTTCGAGGGCGGCCTCCTGCAGCGGCCGGGAGACGAAGAAGCTGTCCACGACCTGGATGGCGCGCAGGCGCTCCAGCACCGGTCCGCGCGCGGCGAGCGCGCTCACCCGGAAGCTGGGCGAGGTCGCCTTGGTCAGCGAGCCGACGTGGACGACCACGCCGTCCGGGTCGTCGGCGGCCAGCGGGCGGGGCAGCGGGCCCGAGTCCGCGTGCACGAGTCGGCGGACGAAGTCGTCCTCGATCACGAACGCGCCCGAGGCCCGGGCGATGCGCAGCACCTCGGCGCGGCGCCCGGGGGCCAGCACGGCGCCGGTCGGGTTCTGGAACAGAGGCTGGCAGACGAACACCCGGGCGCCGCTGGCCCGGAAGGCGTCGGCGAGCAGGTCGGGGCGTACGCCGTCGGGGTCGACCGGCACCGGGACGGGGCGCAGTCCGGCCGCGCGGGCGAGGGCCAGCATGCCCGGGTAGGTGGGCGACTCGACCAGGACCGGCGCTCCGGGCTGGGCGAGCGCCCGCAGGGCGGTGGCGAGCGCGGACTGGCCGCCGGCCGCGACCAGCACCTCGGCCGCCGTGACGGCCCCGCCGATGCCGCGCGCGAACCACTCCCGCAGCTCGGGCACCCCCTCCAGCGGTGGCCTGCCCCAGGCTCCGGGCCGCCGCCCGCCGCGGGCGAGGGCCGCGGCCATGGCCCGCTCGGGCTGCAGGGAAGGGTGCAGATAGCCGCCGTTGAACTCGACCACGCCCGGGGGCGGCGTGGTGAGCGAGACGGTGACTCCGGAGGCGTCCACGGTGCGCGGTACGAGGTCGGAGGCGCCGTCGGCGCTCAGGGCGACCTCCTGCCAGGAGGTGTCCCCGGAGGGCGCGTCGGCGGTGTGCGGCCGTGCGCGGAAGGCACCGGCACCGGGCCGCGTGACCACCAGCCCTTCGGCGGCCAGCTGGCCCAGGGCCCGGGAGACGGTCACCGGGCTCACCCGGAACCGCTCGACGAGGGCCCTGCTCGACGGGAGCTTTCCACCGGGTGAGTAGCGGTCTAGTTCCCGTCGGAGCTGTTCTGCCAGTTCGCCGACACTGCTACGCTCATGCATGAGAACACAGAGTAGCGCTACTACCGCGACGGCGATAGCGGTCTCCGCTCCCCGGGAGCACCGGGGTCTCGGCACCGGGCTGGCCGCCCTCGGCGTGACCGCCTTCTCCCTCACCTTCCCGTCGACCGCGTGGGGCCTGCAGAGCTTCGGCCCCTGGTCCCTGGTGGCCCTGCGCAGCGTCCTCGCCGCGCTCGTCGCCGGCGGGTGTCTGCTGGTTCTCCGTGTTCCGCTGCCGGAGCGCCGGCATCTGCCCGGGCTGGCCGTCGTCGCGGCCGGGGTGGTGCTCGGATTCCCGCTGCTGACCACGCTCGCGCTGCAGACCTCCACCACCGCGCACGCCGCCGTCGTGGTGGGCCTGCTTCCACTGACCACCGCCGTCCTGTCCGCGCTGCGCATGGGCAACCGGCCCTCCCGCCGGTTCTGGCTGGCGGCGCTGGCGGGCGCGGCGGCCGTGCTCGCCTTCACCGTCGGCCAGAGCGGCGGCGCCCTCACCGCCGCCGACGGCTATCTGTTCGGCGCCCTGCTGGTGTGCGCGGCCGGATACACCGAGGGCGGCAGGCTGGCCCGGATCATGCCGGGCTGGCAGGTGATCGGCTGGGCGCTGGTGCTGTGTCTGCCGCTGAGCGTGCCGGCCGCCGCACTGGCGCTGGCGTACGAGCCGGTGCATCTCACCTGGCACGGGGTGACGGGCCTGGTGTGGGTCGCGCTGGTCTCGCAGTTCTTCGGGCTGGTCGTCTGGTACCGGGGCATGGCGGCCATCGGCATCCCGAAGGCCAGCCAGTTGCAGTTGGCTCAGCCGCTGCTCACACTGGTGTGGTCGGCACTGCTATTGGGCGAGCACCTCACGGCGGCCGCTCCGTTGACCGCCGTTGCCGTGCTCGTGTGCATCGCCGTCACCCAGAGGTCGTGACCGTGAGGAGGGCCTTGCAGATGCGCGCGTCCAAGGGCGACAAGTTTGTCCAGCACGGCCGGGTGGTCGGACAGCACGACAAGATCGGCGAGATCGTCGAAGTGATGGGCCAGGAAGGCAACCCGCCGTTCCGCGTCCGCTTCGAGGACGGGCACGAGGGCATCTGCTCCCCCGGCCCGGACACCGAGATCCGGCACAAGGAAACCCGTTCGTCGTAGCCGTCGTGGCCGTCGTAGCCGTCGTGGCTCAGAGCGGTGGCTTCGCCGGCCGCCGGTAGTGGTCCACCACCACCCGCCGCATCGCCCGGATGGGATCGCTCGCCACATCCCGGGAGGCGAAGAACACATGCCCGCGCACCTGCGGGTAGCGGGCGGCGAGCGTGAGGTGCCGGGACAGCTCGGCCGGGTCCCGCCAGGCCGACGGCTGCCCGGCAGCCCCCGCTTTCAGCGCCTCGCCGACTCGGATGCACTCCGGATCCGCTCCGTCACGGATCGTACCGCGCCGTGCAATACCCCACCCCGACGATCGATCATCGATTTTTGGCGGTAACGTGCACGATCGGAGCAGGAGCCGAAACCCGGACGTCCTGCCGGAGCCGGAGAACACCAGCGAAGGGAACGATGTGACCGACATCGAGCGCGTCGGAGTCGTGGGCTGCGGCCAGATGGGTGCGGGCATCGCCGAGGTGTGCGCCCGCGCGGGACTGGACGTGAAGGTCGCCGAGACCACCGGCGAGGCCCTGGAGATCGGCCGCACCCGGCTGTTCAACTCCCTGGCCAAGGCCGCCGAGCGCGGCAAGATCACCGAGGAGGAGCGCGACGCCACGCTGGCGCGCCTCAGCTTCACCACCGACCTCGGCGAGTTCGCCGACCGCGACCTGGTGATCGAGGCCGTCGTGGAGAACGAGCAGGTGAAGACCGAGATCTTCCAGGTGCTCGACCAGGTGGTGACCCGCGCGGACGCGATCCTGGCCTCCAACACCTCCTCCATCCCGCTGGTGAAGCTGGCGGTCGCCACCTCCCGCCCGGACCACGTGGTCGGCATCCACTTCTTCAACCCGGCCCCGGTGCAGAAGCTGGTCGAGCTGATCCCGGCGCTCACCACCTCCGAGGGCACACTGAGCCGCGCCCAGGTCTTCGCCGAGAAGCTGCTCGGCAAGCACGCCATCCGCGCCCAGGACCGCTCCGGCTTCGTCGTCAACGCGCTGCTGGTGCCCTACCTGCTGTCCGCGATCCGCATGTTCGAGTCGGGCATCGCGAGCCGCGAGGACATCGACAACGGCATGGAGATGGGCTGCGCCCACCCGATGGGCCCGCTGAAGCTGTCCGACCTGATCGGCCTGGACACCATCGTCTCCATCGCCAACTCGATGTACGCCGAGTACAAGGAGCCGCTCTACGCCGCTCCCCCGCTGCTCCAGCGCATGGTCGAGGCGGGCCGGCTCGGCCGGAAGACCGGCTCGGGGTTCTACACCTACGGCTGATCACGCAGAGCTACGCCTTACGGGCCCGGCACCTACCCCGGTGCCGGGCCCATCTGTTTCACACACTGTGTGCGCGCCAGGCACGCATATGCCCGTCGCGCACGCTACCCAGGCGTCCACCGGGCGAGTTCACTCTTTATGCGCATGCAAGGAATGCGGGGATCCACACGTTCGCCTACGAGAAGGAGTCGACACGTGACCACCGATCGGGAGCACCCCGTGGTCCATGGAGAGCTCGCGGAGTTACGGCGCCGCCTCGACGTGGCCTATGCCCGCGTCGAGGGCGGTCTGGCGCTGCTCAGTCACCGCACCGGGGAGAGCGCCCGGGAACTCGACGAGTTGAACACCCGCTTGACCTCGCTGGAACAGGCACGATGGCCGCTGCCGTCGCTCGCCGCGCTCACCTCACTGGCCGCGCTGTTCGTGACGATCTGGCAGGCCCTGGCCCACTAGCCGTCCGCGGGGCGGAGGTGGTGCAGCAGGAGTAACGCGGCCGCCATGTTGGCGGCCGGAACCTCCCCCCGGGCGATGAGATCGGGGACGACTTTGAGGGGGACCCATTCCCGGCGGTCCGACTCGAAGTCGTCCACAGGGTGCCCGACGTACTCACCCTGGTCGGACCAGTAGATGTGGTGCCGGGCGTCCGTGAGACCGTTGGACGGCTCCACGGTCATGAGGTGGCGCAGGGGCCCCGGCCGCCAGCCGGTCTCCTCCTCGAGTTCCCTGGCGGCCGCGCTCGCGATGTCCTCACCGTCCTCCACGACGCCCGCGGCCAGTTCCCAGCCCCAGCTGTCGGTGATGAAACGGTGCCGCCACAGCAGGAGGACCTCGTTGACCTCGTTGACGACCGTGGCCACGGCCACAGGCCGCAGCCGGATCAGGAAGTGGTCGAGGTGCCTGCCGTCTGGCAGCTCGACATCCGCCAGATTGACGCTGAACCAGCGGTTTTCATACACAGTTTGTTCGCTCTGTTTCGTCCACTGCACGGTTCTGCCACCTTCCGCCGCGTAAGTGGCAATATCGCAGCAGAGACTTGTCCAGGCCTACAGCACGGCCCACGGAGTCCTAAAACGGTACGCGCAGTGCCCCATCGATGAGTTCGGCGGCCTCGGCGGTGCCGGCCGAGCCACAGCGGGCCAGGTGTTCGCGTACCGCGCGGAGTCTGTCGCGCAGCCGTTGGGACTCCATCCCCCGTGCCTGCTCGGCCATCTGCACGGCGGTGGCGACCGCCTTGTCCGCATTGCCCTGACGCAGCTCGATGGTGCTGAGCATGGCGAGCCGGTGGACCCGGCCCCGGTCATGTGCCGGATTGTCCACGGCCGCCGCCGCATGCTCCCGGGCGGCGGCCAGCTCGCCGAGGCTGAGCAGTGCCTCGGCCACCTGCACATTGACCAGGCCCGGCTGAACATAGCCTGTCTCGTCGGGCTCGTACCCACGTCGGATCCGCTCTGCGGCCGCCTCCGCGCGCCGGATGCAGGAGAGGGCGCCCGCGGAGTCGCCGAGGTGGGCGTACGCCTTGGCCTGCATCGCGTACAGGTCCGAGGCGAGCGCCGGGGTGATGTGCTTGCCGGCGGCCCGCAGCGCGGCCTCGGCGAAGGCGACGGCCTGCCGGTGCTCCCGCATGAACAGCGACTGGTTGACCAGCAGGGCTATCACATACGCCCCAAGTCCCCGATCGCCGCTGGCCTTTGCCAGCCTGAGCGCCTGGTGGAAGTAGCGCTGGGCGAGGCCGTGGGCGTCGGAGTCGTACGCGCAGATGCCCGCGACCGCCACCAAACCCCCGGTGGCGCGGTGCAGTTGACGGCCTGTGGTGTCGGTGTAGCTGCCACGCAGCAGCGGCGCGGCCTCGGCGTTGAGGAAGCCGACGATCCGCGTCCGGGTCGCGATACCGCCGGCCTTTCGGTACATCTGCTCGTAGTGCGTCCGGGCCGCGCGCAGCATCTCGATGTCGGCCGCGCCCACCGGGTGCCGGCCGCCGCGCGACACGTCCACGTCCTCCGGCGGGTTCTCCCACTCCCACACCGGGATGACGGCGGGCGTGCCGGTGACCGCGGGGGCGCCGAGCACGTGCGGGCGCTGCTGTTCGTCGGAGCGCCACAGCGCGGTGGCCCGCTCCACGAAGCCGGACAGCGAACCGGCGTGCGGGGTGCTCGGCTCGCCGGGCACCCCGAGGCCGATGTCGTCCAGGGTGACCGGCCGCCGCAGCCGGGCGGCGAGCACCTCGCAGATCAGGTCGGGCACCTGGCCGCGTGGCCGCTGGCCCTTCAACCACCGTGCCACAGCGGTGTGTTCGTACCGGAGCGCGAGGCCCCGTCTCCGGCCCGCCTGGTTGACGTGGGCGGCGAGACCGGCGTGCGAGATCCCCGCCTCGTCCAGGATCGCGTCGAGCAGTGAGTTGGGCTGCATGGGTTGCCCCCCGAGTGGCCTGGTGCCGTCAGCGTAGTGGCTGCCCCTTCACACGGGGTGTGAACGGAGTACGCGCATCCGCACCGTGTGCACGCTGTTGCGGAGAGTGGTGTACCGATTGACTGAAGGTCCTCGCAAGAGACTGGCCAAGCCGCCGGCTCCCCCTCAGAAAGCGGTGGCTTGGCCGGGCGACTCCGGGCCCCGCACCCCTGAGAACGCGAACCCTTTGCGGTCGTTCCGCAGGACCAGCAGCGCCACGTCGTCGGTGGGGCGGCCGGCCGTGTGGTGCAGGAGGGCCGTGAAGATCGTACGGAGGACCGTCTGGGGAGTCACCAGGTGATCGCGTACGGCCGAGTGCAGGACGGCCGGCAGCGAGAAGAAGCGGCCGTGGGCGTCTCTCGCGTCCTCCGCTCCGTCCGTGAACAGGACCAGGGACTCCCCCGGGAGCAGGTGTCCGCACGAGGTGGCCTCCAGTTCGGCGGGGAGGGGGAACGGGCCGAGGGGTGGCAATGGATCGCCCCGGGTGAAGGGCTCCACGCGGGCACCGCTGAGGAGGTACGGCCAGGGGTGACCGCAGTTGAGCGCCCGCACCTCGCCGTCGCGGGCGATCTCCAGGAGCAGGAGGGTGACGAACTCCTCGGCGACCGGGGGTCCGGGATCCTGCCCGTTCGACGGATGGTCGGCGCGGGAGCGCTCGCGCAGGTGCCGGGCGTGGGTCCGCTCCAACCGCCTGAGCACACGGGCGAGTTCGGGCTCGTCGTGGGCGGCCTCGCGGAAGCTGCCGAGGACGGCGGCGACCGTGCCGAGGGCGGCGAGGCCGTGCCCGCGCACGTCGCCCATCACCACACGGACACCGTGCTCGGTGGCGACGGCCTCGTACAGGTCACCGCCGATGCTCGCGCCCCGCTCGGCGGACAGCTGCGCGGCCGCCACGTTCAGCCCCTCCAGCCGAGGCGGCAGGGGCCGCAGCAGCACGCTCTGCGCGGCACCGGCGACCTTGCGGGCCTGCCGGAGTTCACGCAGCAGGGCGCGGCGGATGTGGCACACGAGTCCCGTGCCGACCGCGAAGAACACGGCGCTGGTGACGATGCGCGCGCCGAGCCCGTGCTGCTGGGCGAGCGGACAGCCGAACTTGTAGCCGACCGCCACGGCTCCCCAGAGCATGGGCAGTACGGCTCCCCGCGCGGTGGGTGCCCGTGCCTTGATGCGGATCATGCCTGTGGTCCCCCATCCGGGCCCTGACAGAGCAGACGGACCGGCCCTGAAAGGCCGGTCCGATTCTGTCGACAGGCATGACCGGGTGGGTCAGATCGCCCCCGATTCCCACCCGAACGAGTGAGAACACCCAGGCCAACCCGCATTTATGCAGCAGACGGCATGATCGTCTACCCAGGGGCGCGGGGAACTGCGCGACCAGCCACAGACGACCCGCAGCCGGCCGACGCAGCAACCCCCACGGCGATCAGCCCCGAAGCACCGCACCGGTCCGCTCGCCCGCCAGGGCAACCGCCGCATCCCGAGCAGCCGAAGCCTCGTCCACGGTCAGCGTCCGGTCACCCGCGCGGAAGCGCAACGCGTACGCCAGCGACTTCTTGCCGTCGCCCAGCTGCTCCGCGTTCTCGTAGACGTCGAACAGCCGGATGGACTCCAGCAGCTCACCCGCCCCCTCGCGCAGCGCCGACTCGACCTCCGCGGCCGGGACCGGCCTGTCGACGACGAGGGCGACGTCCTGCGTGGCGACCGGGAACGAGGAGATGCCCGGCGCCTGCGGGACACCGTCGCCCACCGCCTCCAGGGCGTCCAGGTCGAGCTCCATCGCGCAGGTGCGCGCGGGCAGGCTCAGCGCCTTCAGGACACGCGGGTGCAGTTCGCCCGCGTGGCCCACGACCTTCTCGGCACCGTCGGCGACGATCACCAGCTCGGCGCAGCGGCCGGGGTGCCAGGGGCCGTACTGCCCCTTGCGCACGACCAGCTCGGCACCGGCCTCGCTCGCGACGACCCGCGCCGCCTCGACCGCGTCGGCCCAGCCGGCCGGGCGGCCCGCGCCCCACCAGCCGGCCTGCTCGCGGGCGCCCGCGAGGACGACGGCGACGTGGCGCGGCTGCTCGGGCAGCGCGGCGTTCAGCTCGGCGAGCTGCTCGTCGGAGGGACGCCGGTCGACGGGCAGGTGCCCGGCGACACGCCGCTCCTCGCCCGGCTGGAAGACCAGTCCGGTCTCGAACAGGGCCAGGTCGTGCGAGCCACGCCCGTCGTTGCGCCGCAGGGCGCCCAGCAGGCCGGGCAGCAGCGTCGTACGGAGCGCGGGCTCCTCGTCGTTGAGCGGGTTGGTCAGCTTGACGACGCGGCGGGCCGGGTCGTCGGCCTCCAGGCCCAGCTGGTCGAAGACGCCCTCGGCGACGAACGGGTAGTTCGGCGCCTCGACGTAGCCCGCGCCGGCCAGCGCCCGGCCGACCCGGCGGTGCAGCCGCTGGCGGTGGGTGAGGCCGCGGCCCGAGGGCAGCTTGGGCAGCGTGGAGGGCAGGTTCTCGTAGCCCTCCAGGCGGATGACCTCTTCGGCCAGGTCGTTCGCCTCGAGGAGGTCGGGCCGCCACGACGGGACGGTGACGATCAGCTCGTCCTGTCCGTAGACGTCGCAGCCGATCTCCTGCAGGCGGCGGACGACGGTCTCGCGGCCGTAGACCACGCCCGCGACCTTGTCCGGGTGGTTCGCCGGGGCGGTGATCGTGTGCGGGGCGGAGGGCGCGCTGATCTCCGTGACGCCGGCGTCGGCCGTGCCGCCCGCGAGCAGCACCAGCAGGTCCACGGTGCGCTGCGCGGCGGCAGCGGCGGCCTGCGGGTCGACGCCCCGCTCGAAGCGGCGGGAGGCCTCGGACGACAGCTTGTGCCGGCGGGCCGTACGGGCGATCGCGATCTCGTCGAAGTGAGCGGCCTCGATGACCACGTCGGACGTGGCGTTCTCGAGGTCGTCGTGGTCGGCGATCTCCGTGTTGGCGCCGCCCATGACACCGGCGAGGCCGATCGGGCCGCGCTCGTCGGTGATGACGAGGTCCTCGGCGTGCAGCTTGCGCTCGACGCCGTCGAGGGTGACGAGCTTCTCGCCCTCCTCGGCCCGGCGCACGCCGATGGTGCCCTGGACCAGGTTCCGGTCGTAGGCGTGCAGCGGCTGGCCGAGCTCCATCATCACGTAGTTGGTGATGTCGACGGCGAGCGAGATCGGGCGCATGCCGACCTTCTGCAGCCGGCGCTGCAGCCAGATCGGGGAGCGCGCCTCGGGGCTGAGGCCGGTGACCGTGCGGGCGGTGAAGCGGTCGCAGCCGACCGGGTCGGAGACCTGGACGGGGTAGCCGTAGGCGTTCGGGGCCGGCACGTCGATCAGGGCCGGGTCGCGCAGCGGCAGGCCGTAGGCGATGGCGGTCTCGCGGGCGACGCCGCGGATGGACAGGCAGTCGCCGCGGTTGGCGGTGACGGCGATGTCCAGGACCTCGTCGACCAGCTCCAGCAACTCGATGGCGTCCTTGCCGACCTCGGTCTCCGGCGGCAGCACGATGATGCCGTGGTTGCCGTCGTCGCCCATGCCCAGCTCTTCGGTGGAGCAGATCATGCCGTGGGACGTCTTGCCGTACGTCTTGCGGGCGGCGATGGAGAAGCCGCCGGGCAGCGTGGCGCCGGGGAGGACCACGACGACCTTGTCGCCGACCGCGAAGTTGCGGGCGCCGCAGACGATCTCCTGGGGCTCGCCGGTGCCGTTGGCCTGGCCGACGTCGACGGTGCAGAAGCGGATCGGCTTCTTGAAGCCCTCCAGCTCCTCGATGGTCAGCACCTGGCCGACGACCAGCGGACCCTTGAGGTCGGCGCCGAGCTGCTCGACGGTCTCGACCTCCAGACCTGCCGAAATGAGCTTGGCCTGGACGTCACGGCCGGTCTCCGTCGCCGGCAGGTCGACGTACTCCCGCAGCCAAGAAAGCGGGACCCGCATCAGATCTCCATCCCGAACGGCCGGGTGAACCGGACGTCACCCTCGACCATGTCTCGCATGTCTTCGACGTTGTGGCGGAACATCAGCATCCGCTCGATGCCGAACCCGAAGGCGAAGCCGCTGTACTTCTCCGGGTCGACGCCGCAGGCAGCCAGCACCTTGGGGTTGACCATGCCGCAGCCGCCGAGCTCGATCCAGCCCTCGCTGGAGCAGGTGCGGCAGGGCCGGTCGGGGTTGCCGACGGACTCGCCCTTGCAGACGTAGCAGAGCATGTCCATCTCGGCGCTCGGCTCGGTGAAGGGGAAGAAGTTCGGCCGCAGCCGGGTCTTCATGCCCTCGCCGAACAGGGACTGGACCATGTGGTCCAGGGTGCCCTTGAGGTCGGTCATGGTCAGGCCCTCGTCCACGGCGAGCAGCTCGACCTGGTGGAAGACCGGGGTGTGGGTGGCGTCCAGCTCGTCGGTGCGGTACACGCGGCCCGGACAGATCACGTAGACCGGCAGCTCGCGCTCCATCAGGGAGCGGATCTGGACCGGCGAGGTGTGGGTGCGCAGCACGACGCCGGACTCGCTGCCGCCGTCGGGGCCCGCCACGAAGAACGTGTCGGCCTCGCCGCGGGCCGGGTGGTCCGGGCCGATGTTGAGCGCGTCGAAGTTGAACCACTCGGCCTCGACCTGGGGGCCCTCGGCGACCTCGTAGCCCATGGCCACGAAGATGTCCTCGATGCGCTCCGAGAGCGTGGTCAGCGGGTGCCGGGCGCCGGCCGGGACGCGGTCGAACGGCAGCGTGACGTCCACGTCCTCCTCGACCAGCACGCGGGCGTCCCGCTCGGCCTCCAGCTCGGCCTGGCGGGCGGCGAGGCCCTTGTTCACTGCGCCGCGGGCCTGGCCGACGCGCTTGCCGGCCTCGGCCTTGGCGTGCGGGGGCAGGGCGCCGATCTCGCGGTTGGCGAGGGCCAGCGGGGAGGCGGGGCCGGTGTGGGCGACCTTGGCCTCGTGGAGCGCGTCGAGGGAGTCCGCGGCGGCGAAGGCGGCGAGCGCCTCGTCCCGCATGCGCTCGATCTCTTCCGGTTTCAACGCCTCGACCTCTACAGGGTCGTACGACTTATTGGGTGCCGACATCTCTTCCCGTGCTTCCGATTGGCTGGCTGAAGGTCCCCGTCAGCGACTCTTGGGACTCGCTGAGACTCTCCGCGGGCCGCGTGCAGGACACAAAGGTGCCAAAGGCCGAGTCTAACGGGGCGGAGGTAGACGAAGAGCCCGTGGGCCGTCAGGCGAGATACGCCGGGGCCGCCACGGGCAGGGTAAATCGGAACTCGGCGCCGCCGCCGGGGGCGCGGCCGACCGTGATGACGCCGCCGTGCGCCTCGACGATGCCCTTGACGATGTAGAGCCCGAGGCCCGTGCCGCCGCGCTTGCTGCCCCGCCAGAAGCGGGTGAAGACGCGGTTCATGGACTCCTCCGGGATGCCTGGCCCTTCGTCGCTCACCGTGACCGACGTGCCGGTTTCCTCGCCCTCGCGCGGGGACGCCGAGGGCGTGACGTCAATGGTGACGGTTCCCTCGCCGTGCCGCACGGCATTTTCCAGCAGGTTGCTGAGCACCTGGTCGACCTTGTCGGGGTCGGCCCACAGGGCGGGCAGCGGCTGCTCGATGCGCAGCAGGAAGCGGTCGGCGGGCTGCCCGGCGGCCACGTACGCCTGGATGTGCCGGCCGACGGCCGCGCCGATGTCGACGGGCTGGCGGCGCACCTCCAGCCGTCCGCTGTCGATCCGGGAGATGTCGAGCAGCTCGGCGATGAGCCGGGTGACGCGGTCGGCGTCTGCGTCGACGGTCTCGAGCATCAGCCGCTTCTGGTCGTCGGTGAAGCGTTCCCACTTGGCGAGGAGCGTGGCGGTGAAGCCCTTGACGGAGGTCAGCGGCGAGCGCAGCTCGTGGGCGACGGTGGCGATCAGCTCGGCGTGGCTGCGCTCGGTGCGGCGCCGGGCCTCGGTGTCGCGGAGGGTGACGACCACCCGGCTGACCGGTCCGAGGGGTTCGGCGCGCACGTACCGGGCGGCGACCATCACCTCTCGGCCGCCGGGCAGCAGCAGGTTGCGCTCGGGCTGTCGCACCCGGATGGCGAGTCCGCCGTAGGGGTCGGTGAGCTGCCACCAGCGCCGGCCCTCCAGGTCCTCCAGGGGCAGGGCCTTCTCCAGGGGCTCGCCGAGGGCGTCGGCGGCGGGGACGGCGGTGATGCGCGCGGCGGCTGCGTTGAAGCAGACGACCCGGCCGTGCTCGTCGGCGACGACGAGGCCGTCGGGCAGCTGGTCGGTGTCGATGCCGAGGCCGGAACCGGTGGCGTCACCGGGCCGCGGCGCGGGTGTGCGGCGCACGTCCCGCCCGTCCGGCGCAGTGCTCGCGGCGACCACACTCATCCCCGTACCCCACCTCTCAGCCGGCGCAGGGCCCCGAGCTCGTCACCCTACTAGCTCGCGGTGACGGAGCGGCACCCTCCGGAGGCGCGCTGTGCACGGGCCGACGCGTAGAGACATACGGCGGCGGCGGTGGCGAGGTTCAGGCTCTCGGCCTTCCCGTGGATGGGGACGCGTACGACGGCGTCGGCGAGGTCGCGGGTCTCTTCCGGGAGCCCCCAGGCCTCGTTCCCGAAGACCCAGGCGGTCGGCCCGCCCATCGCCCCCTTGTCCAGCTCCTCGTCCAGGTCGCGGTCACCGGCGCCGTCGGCGGCGAGGATGCGCACCCCGGCGTCCTTCAGCCCCTGCACGGCCCGCTCGACGGGCACGCCGACGGCGACCGGCAGATGGAACAGGGAGCCCACGGAGGCGCGTACGGCCTTGGGGTTGTACAGGTCGACGGAGGCGTCGGTGAGGATCACGGCCTCGGCGCCGGCGGCGTCGGCGCAGCGCAGCACGGTGCCGGCGTTGCCGGGGTCGCGGACGTGGGCGAGCACGGCGACCAACTGGGGGCGGGCGGCGAGGATGTCCTCGAACGGCGTGTCCAGGAACCGGCAGACCCCGACCAGCCCCTGCGGGGTCACGGTGGTGGAGATGTCGGCGATGACGTCCTCGGAGGCGAGGTGCACGCGGGCCCCCGCCTGCCGGGCCTCCCCGATGATGTCGGCGTACCGCTCCGCGGCCTCCACGGTCGCGAACAGCTCGACCAGCGTCGCCTGCCCGCCGGCCCGATGCCCGGCGGCCTCCCGCACGGCCTGCGGCCCCTCCGCGAGGAACAGCCGGTCCTTGCCCCGGAAGTTCCGCTTGGCAAGCCGCCGCGCGGCGGCGACACGGGCGGACCGAGGGGAGATCAGCTCGGGGCTGACGGGGGGCATCAGAAGTCACCTCAACTTTGTCCCGTCGCGACGGCGATCAACCACGACGGCGGATTTCGACGGTGCCGGACCAGCCTGCACCACACAACGCAACGGACCCGCAGGCAAACGCCCACGGGTCCGCTCAGTCACGTCGGCCTAAGCCCAGCGCAGCGTCACGCAGCCTTGGGCGCGTTGACGTCCGCCGGCAGCGCCTTCTGCGCGGCCTCGACCAGCGCCGCGAAGGCGCCTGCGTCGTTGACGGCCAGCTCGGCCAGGATCTTGCGGTCGACCTCGATGTTCGCGGCCTTCAGACCCTGGATGAAGCGGTTGTAGGTGATGCCGTTGGCGCGGGCAGCGGCATTGATGCGCTGGATCCACAGCTGACGGAAGTCGCCCTTGCGCTTCTTGCGGTCGTTGTAGTTGTAGACCAGCGAGTGGGTGACCTGCTCCTTGGCCTTGCGGTACAGGCGCGAACGCTGACCGCGGTAGCCGGAGGCCTGCTCGAGGATCGCCCGGCGCTTCTTGTGGGCGTTCACTGCCCGCTTGACGCGTGCCACTTTTTTAACTCCTTGTAGCGGGGCCGCGGAGTGGACTCAGACTCACACGACCCGGAAACGATTGGGTCCCGGTCCAGACGTACGGCGTTCGGTGCGAACGCCGCTCACGTCACTTGCCGAGAAGCTTCTTGATCTTCGCGGCGTCGCCCGGGGCCATCTCGGCGTTGCCGGTGAGGCGGCGCGTCACACGGGACGACTTGTGCTCGAGCAGGTGGCGCTTGCCGGCGCGCTCACGGAGCACCTTGCCGGAGCCGGTGACCTTGAAGCGCTTGCTGGCACCGCTGTGCGACTTGTTCTTCGGCATAGCGCCGTTATCTCCTCGTCGGTGGCGTTCCGGTGCCCGGTCGCGAAACCGGGCACGGTGGAACGTCGCTCTTGTATCGGTTACATCCTCGGGGACTCGCGTCCCCCGGGATCACGCCTCGGCGGAAGCCTCGGCCGGGGTCTCCTCAGGCTGAGCGTCGGCCGCGTTCTGCGAGCGGCCGGGGTTCGCCTTCGCCTCGGCCTTGCGGGCCTCCTGCGCCTGACGGGCCTCGGCCATCGCCTCGGTCTTCTTCTTGTGCGGACCGAGGACCATGATCATGTTGCGGCCGTCCTGCTTCGGGTTCGACTCGACGAAACCGAGGTCCTGGACGTCCTCCGCCAGCCGCTGCAGCAGTCGGTAGCCCAGCTCGGGCCGGGACTGCTCGCGACCACGGAACATGATCGTGATCTTGACCTTGTCGCCCTGCTTGAGGAACCGGACGACGTGACCCTTCTTGGTGTCATAGTCGTGCGGGTCGATCTTCGGCCGGAGCTTCATCTCCTTGATGACCGTGTGCGCCTGGTTCTTGCGCGCCTCACGGGCCTTCATGGCCGACTCGTACTTGAACTTCCCGTAGTCCATGAGCTTGCACACGGGCGGACGGGCGTTCGCCGCGACCTCGACCAGGTCCAGGTCGTACTCCTGCGCAAGCTCCAGTGCCTTGGCCAGGGGGACGATGCCCACCTGCTCGCCACTGGGACCGACAAGTCGCACCTCGGGAACGCGAATCCGGTCGTTGATGCGGGGCTCGGCGCTGATGGATCCTCCTCGGTAGCACCACACGGCGGTCTGGCGGACAGCCGCGTATGTCTCTTTTCGTTAGACCTAACCGCGCCGAAGCACAAAAAATGCCCCGGACGATCACAGGCGGGGCTCCATGACAACCGGAGCACCTTCGCGGTGACCGCGGGGCGCACATCGGCGACTCCATCGTCCGTACGGAACGATGGTGGCCGCCTGACCGGGTGACCCGCCGTCCCGGAGGACGGTCAGGTGGGAGATCGGAGCCTCCACTTGTGGGCTGGGCACAGACATGTCCAGCCGGTCGCCCACCAGATTAGCAGGATCGCTTGACAAGGGCTAATTGAGGCGGGGCGGGGCCGATCGAGGCGGGTGGGGCTGATGAAGGAGCCGGCCCGCCCTCGCCTATCGTGTGGGGCATGAGTGAGACCCCTCCTGAGAACACCGACTTCGACGCGATGACCCGGGACATCGCCGAGGTCCCCGCCGTCGAGGTGATCGTGACGGTCGCCGTCAACCTGATGAGCGCCGCCGCCGTGAAGCTCGGGCTGAGCGAGGAGGGCGAGAAGTACAAGGACCTGGACGAGGCCCGCAAGCTGATCACCGCGCTCGCCGGTCTGCTGGACGCGAGCACGACCGAGATCAGCTCCTTCCACGCGGCGCCGCTGCGCGACGGTCTGAAGTCGCTGCAGCTGGCGTTCCGCGAGGCGTCGATCGTCCCGGACGACCCGGGTCACGGGCCCGGCGAGAAGTACACGGGCCCGGTCTACGGCTAGTTCCTACGGCTCGTTCCGTTTCGACGGCTCGTTCCGTTTCGACGGCTCGTTCATCCGCGAACGTACAAGGGCTCGCCCGGAGGCGTGGTCCCGGCCGGCAGCAGTGCCAGGTCGAGGCCGCGCACCAGGCGGGCCCTGAGTGTTTCGTCGGCGGCCAGGCGCTCGGCGACCGCGCGGGCGGCCTCGGCGGGGGGCGCGGCCGGGTCGAGGACGAGCGCGAGAGTGCCGTCGGCCTGCCCGGGCCCCAGGTGGGCGCGGAGCACGGCCGGCTCGGCGGCCACCGCCGCGCGGACGGCGTCGACGACGGCCGGGTCGGCGAGCGGGTCGGTGCTCGTACGGCCCTCGGCGAGCGCGTACAGCGCCGGACCGGTCAGCTCGAAGGGCACCGGTCCGGCCAGGTCCAGCACCACGGTGTCCGCCTTCTCGTGCGCGGCGGCCTGCAGGGCCTGGTGCAGCGGTACGGCGACGGGCCGGGCCGCCGGGTCCCAGCGGGCCAGGGAGTCGGTGGAGGTGAAGGCGGGCAGGGCGGTGCGGCCGGCTGCCTTCAGCGTGGGTACGGCCATGTCGCTGGTCTTCTCGCGGCGCAGCCCGTTCTCGTCCTCCTCGACCTCGCCGAGCACGGCGACGACGGGGACGAGCAGGCGTGCGCCCTTCAGGGCCTCCAGGACGGGGCCCAGGGCGCTGCGGTCCTCGGCCCAGGCGGCGAGCGCGGCGCTCAACCGGGGGTCGGCGGAGCCGTCGTCGTCGGAGTAGCCGGGGTCGGGAATGTTCTTGTTCGCCACGGTCACCGACCCTATAGGGGGGAAGCTGCTGGGCTTGTGCGGGGCCCGAAACCCGGTCGTCATCACCTTCACGGCAATCTCAGGATTCCCTGACGTGGATCTCACCCGCGCCTAACAGAGCGCACAGTCGCCGCCCCGAGCATCCCGGGCATGGAGTCCTCCAGAGCCAGTCACCGCGTCCGCCGCTCCCGTCGTGCCCGCCGCTCCCGGGGCCGCCCGCTTCTCCTCAGTGCGCTGGCCGTGGTCGCCGTCGGCGGGGTCACGGCGGGCGGCACGGTCTATGTGAAGGCGCGGACGCATTCCGGTGCCGGGGCCGTATCGTCGGCGGGGTCGCCGTCGGCCTCCTCCTCGGCCACGGCGGGCGAGGAGGCGGCATCCGTGGAACCCTCGACCTCGCCTTCGGCTGTCGAGCGGAAGGCTGTCGACCGGAAGGCGTCGCTGGCCAAGGCCATGGCCGCGGTGAGCGTGCCGTCCGGGGCGGAGGTGTCGGTGGCGGTGCAGGGGCTGGAACCGGCCTCCGGGGAGAGTGCCGTGTACGGCGAGGCCGCCTTCGACACGGCGAGCATCGTCAAGGTCGACATCCTGGCCGCGCTGTTGCTCCAGGCGCAGGATGCGGGGCGCCGGCTGACGGCTTCGGACAAGGCATACGCCGCGAAGATGATCGAGAACAGCGACAACGACTCCGCGACGGCCCTGTGGCGGGCGATCGGGCGGGCGGACGGCTTGGACGCGGCCAACCGGCGGTTCGGGCTGACCGGGACCTCGGGCGGTTCGGGTGACCTGTGGGGGCTGACGCAGACCACGGCCGCGGATCAACTGGCCCTGCTCCGGCAGGTGTTCAGGGAGGAGCCGGAGTCGGAGCCGGGGTCGAAGCCGGTGCTGAGTGCGGCGTCTCGGGCGTACGTCCAGGGGCTGATGAAGAGGGTGGAGGCCGATCAGCAGTGGGGGGTCTCGGCTGCCGCCGCCGGGGGGTCCTGGGCGTTGAAGAACGGGTGGCTGCCGCGGAGTACGACCGGGCTGTGGGTGGTGAACAGCATCGGGCGGGTGACCGTGGACGGGGCAGAGTATCTGGTGGCTGTGCTGTCCCGGGGAACGGAGAGCCAGCGGGAGGGCATCGCGCTGGTGGAGGCGGCGGCGAAGGCGGCCGTGTCGTCCTTTTAGGGCGCTGTCCTGCTTTTAGGGCGCTGTCCTGCGGTTTCGCCAGAGGACCGCGGCCGCCACGAGCAGCACGCCGCCGATGCTGCCCGCCAGGGGGCCTGCCCAGTCGGACGTGCTGTCGGCGGCCTTGGGGGTGTCGGGGCCGGAACCGAAGTACTTCTTGGCGTACGACGCCGGGTGGAGGCTCCGGGGCTTGAGCTTGGCCGCCGCCCTGAGGGCCGCCGCCGGGTCGATCATGCCGAAGCCCCGGGAGTCGTCGCGGCCGCCCGCCGGGGCGTCGCGGGCCGTGGATTCGAGGAGCTTCTTGATCTGGGCCGGGGCCAGGCCGGGGTGGGCGGCCTTGATCAGGGCCGCCGCGCCGGAGACGAAGGCGGAGGCGGCCGAGGTGCCCCAGCCCTCGTAGTACTTGTGGTCGGGGTCGGCGATGACGACGTTCACGCCGGGTGCGCTGACCGCGGCGTACCAGCGGCGGGTGGAGAAGGCGGCGCGGGTCCCGAAGCGGTCGACGGCGGTGGCGGCGATGACGCCCGGGTAGGCGGCCGGGTAGGAGACATGGTCGCCCTTGTCGCCGCCGTTGCCCGCGGAGGCGACGACGACCACGCCCTTCTTGAGGGCGTACTGCACGGCCTCGTCCTCACTGGGCTCGGGGTGTGCGGAGTTGGAGTCGTCGCCGAGGGAGAGGTTGATGACGTCGGCGCCGTGGTCGGCGGCCCAGCGGATGCCGTCGGCCAGGGCGTTGCCCCGGCTGGTGCGGGCCTTGGCGCGGGCGGAGTCGCCGTCCTCGAGAATGACCCGGACGGGCAGGATCTTCGCCTCCGGGGCGACGCCCATGATCCCGGCGGTACGGCCCGGTCCGTGGCCGTGCCCGGCGATGATGCCGGCCATGGCGGTGCCGTGCCGGGCCCAGTCGCGGTCGCCGGGCCCGGCGCCGAAGCCGATCATGTCCTTCGCGGGAAGGACGTTGCCGGCCAGGTCCGGGTGGTCGCCCTCGACGCCGGTGTCCAGGACGGCGACGGTGACGCCCTGCCCCTTGGTGGTGCGCCAGGCCTCGTTCAGGTTGAGCGCGCTCAGGCCCCACTGCTGGGCGCGGATGCCGTCGGCGTGGGCGGCGGTGGCGGGCAGCAGGGCGAGGGAGCCGGCGAGGAGGAGGCTCGTCGCCGACCCGGTCACACGCATACGGCGGCGGCCGCTCGTCGGTCGGCTCATGAGGGCTTCTCCCGGTCCGGGCTGACGGTCTCGCGCAGCCGGCGTTCGATGCGGTCCGCCAGTCCCTGGGCCTCGTTGCCGAGGCCGGCCTGGGCGGGTGCCGAGGTGGCGCCGGAGCGGATGGCGTCGGCGGCGGGAAGGGGCGAGTCGACGGTGCGGCCGTCGGCCCAGCCGGAGACGGCGTAGGCGACGACGGGGGCGTCGGTGAGGACGGCGACGGTCCAGCTGGCGCGCTGTCTGTCGCCGAAGGCGGCCGCCGCGGTGCCCTTGGCGGCGTACGGGCGGGGCATGAGGTCGGCGCGGCGGTCCAGGTGCTCGTCCCGGAAGCGGGCGGCGAGGGCGGACATGCCGGCGGCGTCGGCCTTGGTGAACAGCAGGCCGACGGTGGTGACGTAGGTCTGGGTGGCGTCGGTGTAGGTGGCGCGCAGGAGACGCTGGCAGCCGACGGGGGCGAGGGCCTTGCGCAGCAGCGGGTCGAGGGCGTCGGCGCAGCCGCTGTCCGGGGCGACGGCGATCCGGGTCCAGGTGCGGTCGGCTCCGCCGGGTCCGGCGCCGGTGCCCCGCACGGTGGGCGGGAACAGCTGGTCGACGGGGACGCTGTGCCACAGCGAGCCGGCCGCGCTGAACCCCGTTCCGGCCGTGCCGTCCCCGCCGTCCCCGGTGAGCCAACTCCCGGTCACGGCACCGCCGATGAGCCCGAGGCCGAGCACGAGACAGGCGGCGGCAGCGGTGGTACGACTGCGCACCCGCGCCCCCAGCGGCCACGCCCGGCCCCGCTCGTCGTACCCCTCCGGCTCCCCGAACGACACCACGGGCCGGACGGCCGCGTCGGCGCTCCAGGAGAGCGAGGGATCCGGCCCGGCCGACGCGGGTCCGGCGGGCCGGGCAGCCTCGGCCGGACTCCACCCCACCCTCACAGCGGCCGCGGCGCCCCGGGGCGGCGGCAGCAGGCCGGAACCCGCCGCCGGGCCCGCGGACTCAGGTGCCGACGAGACGCTCCGCTCGCCACCGGCATCCCCTGCCCGGGTGCCCTCCTGCGCCTCGGACCCCGACGGGATCGTGCGGAGGCGGGCAGTCGTCTCCGCCGTGGATTCGGCAGGGACACCGGGACGCCGGAACGGCGCCGCCGGCACACCAGACTGCGGCTTGGACATCGACGGAGCCGGCCGCGCCGGAGCCACCGACCCCGACGGGGCATCCGCAGGCACCCCGGGGCGACGGGACGGCATCGCCGGAACACCAGCCCCCGGCTCGGACACAGGCGGGACCGGCCAGGCCTGGCCTGTCGTCTCCGACGTGGCACCGCCAGGGGCACCAGGATGGCGCGACGGCATCGCCGGGACGCCCGGCTGCGGCTTGGGCATCGGCGGCCTCGGCCGAGCCCCGGCCACCGACCCCGACGGGGCATCCGCAGGCACCCCGGGGCGACGGGTCGGCATCGCCGGAACACCAGCCCCCGGCTTGGACGCAGGCGGGAGCGGCCAGGCCTGGGCTGTCGTCTCCGACGTGGCACCGGCAGGGGCGCCAGGGCGACGGGCGGGCGCTGCCGGGACGTTCTCGCGCGGCTCGGACGTCGGCGGGCGCGGGCTGAAGCGGGCCGACGTCTCCGAGGGGGTCTGCGACGGGGCTGCCGGGCCGGGGTTGTCGCGGTGCGGGGTGCGGCCCGCGCTCGGCGGGGTGTCGGGGAAGCGGGCGGAGGCGGGGGGCGGGGGCGGGGTCATGGGAGCCCCGGCGCCGGGGACGGCGGAGGGGCGGGACGCGGTCACGCCGGAGCGGCCCCGTGTCGTCGCGGCCTCGGGGCGCTCGGTCCGGAGCGGTCCGGCTGCCCCGGCTGCCCTGGCTCCCCCGACGCCCCCGGCTCCACCGGCCTGCCCGTTCGTGCCGCGTGGGGTGCGGGGTGCGAAGACGGAGGGCTCGTCGTCGAGATCGGCTTCCCCCTGGACGGGCGCGGTGTGGCCCGGTGGTGGTGTGGAGGGGCGGGGAGGAGTGGTGGGGCGCGGGGGGACCGGGGCGCGGCGCGCTTCCGTGCTCATGCACCCCCCGTTTCCTCGTGCCCGGGCCGTCTCCTCGTACGCGGGCCTTCGCTGCGTCGACCGCGCCCGGTGCGAAAGACTCGGTCCGGGCACGCATACCCGTACGGCTGGACCGGCATCCCGGTTCAGGCGATGCGGCCGGAAGCGTTCCGCGTACGTGCGCGTCACTCTACGGGTTGTCGGGGAGAGAAACAGAACCAGTCCACGGGCCCGGGGCATCTGCCCGGAACGTCCCCCTACCCTGCGGTAATCGCGTCTGGCAGGCTTCCGTCATGACTGCGCGCGCCGCTGACCGGGCCCGTTACGACCGGGCCACCGCCCATCTCGACGCCCCTCTCGCGATCGTGGACCTGGACGCCTTCGACGCCAACGCGGCCGATCTGGTCCGCCGCGCCGCCGGGAAGCCCGTCCGGGTCGCGAGCAAGTCGGTCCGCTGCCGGGCCCTGCTGGAACGCGTCCTGGCCCGGGAGGGCTTCCAGGGGATCATGTCGTTCACCCTGGCCGAGTCGCTGTGGCTCGCGCGCTCCGGGTTCGACGACATCCTGCTCGCCTATCCCTCCGCAGACCGGTCGGGGTTCGCCGAGCTGGCCGCCGATCCGAAGCTCGCCGGTGCCGTCACCGTGATGATCGACGACGCCGCCCAGCTCGACCTCATCGACGCGTCCCGCGACGGCGGGCGCGAACTCGTCCGCGTATGCCTGGAGTTGGACACCTCGCTGAAGCTGCTGGGCGGCCGGGTGCGGGTGGGGGCGCGGCGTTCGCCGCTGCACTCCCCCGCCCAAGTGGCCGACCTGGCACGGGCGGTGGCCCGGCGGCCCGGTTTCCGGCTGGTGGGGATCATGGCGTACGAGGGTCATGTCGCCGGGGTCGGGGACGACCTGGCCGGGCGGCCGCTGCGGTCGCGGGCGATCCGCCTCATGCAGGCCGCCGCCCGCCGCGAACTGGCCGAGCGGCGCGGCGCGGTGGTGCGCGCCGTCCGGGGCGTCGCCCCCGACCTGGAGTTCGTCAACGGCGGCGGCACGGGCAGTGTGCAGCACACCGCCGCCGAGGACGCGGTGACCGAGATCGCGGCCGGCTCGGGGCTGTACGTGCCCCGGCTCTTCGACAACTACACGTCCTTCAGCGGGCGTCCGGCCGCGCTGTTCGCCCAGCCCGTCGTACGGCGGCCCGGCGTGGGTGTGGTGACCGTGCTGGGCGGCGGCTATCCGGCCTCCGGCGCGGCCGGCCGCGACCGGCTGCCGGTGCCGTACCTGCCGAAGGGGCTGTCGTACGACCCCCAGGAGGGGCCCGGCGAGGTGCAGACCCCGCTGCTCGGCTCGCCCGCCGACGACCTGCTGATCGGCGACAAGGTGTGGTTCCGGCACGCCAAGGCGGGCGAACTGTGCGAGCGGTTCGACACGCTGCACCTCATCGAGGGGGACACGGTCACGGCGACCGTGCCCACCTACCGCGGCGAGGGACAGACGTTCCTCTGAACCTCTGAACCTCCCCCTGACCGGCCCGTCTAGAGGGGCGTGACGTACGCGCCCGCGATGCCGCCGTCCACCAGGAAGTCGGTGGCGTTGACGAAGGAGGAGTCGTCGCTGGCCAGGAAGGCGACGGCGGCGGCGATCTCCTCCGCCTCGGCGAACCGGCCGAGCGGGATGTGCACGAGCCGGCGGGCGGCCCGCTCCGGGTCCTTGGCGAACAGCTCCTGCAGCAGCGGGGTGTTGACCGGGCCCGGGCACAGGGCGTTCACGCGGATGCCCTCGCGGGCGAACTGCACGCCCAGCTCACGGGACATGGCGAGCACGCCGCCCTTGGAGGCCGTGTACGAGATCTGGGAGGTGGCCGCGCCCATCCGCGCCACGAAGGACGCCGTGTTGATGATGGAGCCCTTGCCCTGGCGGCGCATGTAGGGGATGGCGGCCTTGCAGCACAGGTAGACGGAGGTGAGGTTGACCTCCTGGACGCGCTTCCAGGCCTCCAGGCCCGTCTCCAGGATGGAGTCGTCGTCGGGCGGGGAGATGCCGGCGTTGTTGAAGGCGATGTCGACGCTGCCGTAGGTGTCGTAGGCCGTCTTGAACAGCGCCTCGACCTGCTCGGGGTCGGTGACGTCGACCTTGACGAAGGTCCCGCCGATCTCGTCGGCGGCGGCCTTGCCGCGGGCTTCGTCGACGTCGCCGCAGACCACCTTGGCGCCCTCGGAGGCGAGCCGGCGGGCGGTGGCGAGGCCGATGCCGCTGCCGGCTCCGGTGACGACGGCGGTACGGCCGACCAGGCGGCGGCAAACGATGGAGTCGGTCACTGTGCGGGGCCCTCCGTGCTGATGAAGACGTTCTTGGTCTCGGTGAAGGCGGTCAGGGCGTCGGGGCCGAGTTCGCGGCCGAGGCCGGACTGCTTGAAGCCGCCGAACGGGGTCCAGTAGCGGACGCTGGAGTGGGAGTTGACGGACAGGTTGCCCGCGCGGACGGCCTGGGAGACGCGCAGGGCGCGGCCGATGTCCCGGGTCCAGATGGAGCCGGAGAGGCCGTAGGGAGTGTCGTTGGCGAGGCGGATCGCGTCCGCCTCGTCGGTGAAGGGGAGGAGGACGGCGACGGGGCCGAAGATCTCCTCGCGGGCCGCCGCGCTGTCGTGCGCCTCCCCGGTGAGGACGGTCGGCGGGAACCAGAAGCCGGGTCCCTCGGGGGCGCTGCCGCGCAGGGCGGGGGCGTCGTCGGGGACGTACGACCGTACGCGGTCCAGCTGCTGACGGGAGATCAGCGGGCCCATCTGGGTCTTCTCGTCGGACGGGTCGCCCACGACCACGGCGGCCAGCGCGTCGGCGAGGACGTCGCGGGCCTCGTCGTACACCGACTCATGGACGAGGATGCGGGTGCGGGCGCAGCAGTCCTGGCCGGAGTTGTCCAGGAAGGAGAACGGGTCGAGGGCGGCCTTGAGGTCGGCGTCGGCGAAGACGATGTTGGGGCTCTTGCCGCCGAGTTCGAGGGTCAGGCGCTTCGTCCGGTCCGCGCAGAGCCCCATGATGCGCTTGCCGACCCGGGTGGAGCCGGTGAACACGATCTTGGAGACGCGTGGGCTCCGGACGAGGGAGTCCCCGGCGATGTCACCACGGCCCGGGAGCACCTGGAACAGGTGCTCGGGCAGGCCCGCCTCCAGGGCGAGTTCGGCGAGCCGCAGGGCGGTGAGCGGTGTGGTCTCGGCGGGCTTCAGCAGGACCGCGTTGCCCGCCGCGAGCGCCGGGGCCGTGCCCCAGGCGGCGATCGGCATCGGGAAGTTCCAGGGGGCGATGACCCCGACCACGCCGAGCGGTTCGAGCAGGGTGACGTCCAGCCCGCCGGCGACCGGGATCTGCCGTCCGGTGAGCCGCTCCACGCCGCCGGCCGCGTAGTCCAGCAGATCGCGGACGTTGCCCGCCTCCCAGCGGGCGTTGCCGATGGTGTGGCCGGCCTCGCGCACCTCCAGCCGGGCGAGTTCCTCGATGTGGTCGTCGACGACGGCGGCGAAGCGGCGCAGCAGCCGGGCCCGGTCGCCGGGCGCGAGGGCCGCCCACACCCGCTGGGCTCGTTCGGCCCGGTGCGCGGCGGCGTCGACGTCCTGCTCGACGGCGCCCGGCACGGTGGCGATCACCTCTTCCGTGGCGGGGTTCAGGACGTCGAGTTCGTACCGGTGCGACACGTCTTGCCTCACAAGCGTTCGAAGGAGCGGCGCAGCTCCCAGTCGGTGACCGCGGCGTCGAAGGCGTCCAGTTCGACGCGTGCCATGTTGCGGTAGTGGGCGACGACCTCGTCGCCGAAGGCGGCTTTCGCGATCGGGCTGGTCTCCCAGAGTTCGGCGGCCTCGCGCAGGGTGGTCGGGACGTGCTCGAAGTCGGCGGCGTAGGCGTTGCCGGGGCAGGGCTCCGGGAGTTCCAGCCGCTGCTCGATCCCGTACAGGCCGGCCGCGACCAGCCCGGCGACGGCGAGGTACGGGTTGACGTCGCCGCCTGGGAGGCGGTTCTCGAAGCGCAGGGAGCGGCCGTGGCCGACCACGCGCAGGGCGCAGGTGCGGTTGTCGTGGCCCCAGGCGACGGCGGTGGGCGCGAAGGAGCCGGGCTGGAACCGCTTGTAGGAGTTGATGTTGGGGGCGTAGAGGAGGGAGAAGTCGCGCAGGGCGGCGAGCTGTCCGGCGAGGAAGTGCCGCATGACGTCGGACATCCCGCCGCCGCCGTCCCCGGCCATGGCGTTGTGGCCGTCAGCGTCCGCGAGCGAGAGGTGGATGTGGCAGGAGTTGCCCTCGCGCTCGTTGTACTTGGCCATGAAGGTGATCGAGCAGCCCTCCTGGGCGGCGATCTCCTTGGCGCCGGTCTTGTAGAGGGCGTGCTGGTCGCAGGTGGTGAGGGCTTCGTCGTAGCGGAAGGCGATCTCGTGCTGGCCGGGGTTGCACTCGCCCTTGGCGGACTCGACGGTGAGGCCGGCGCCGGCCATGTCGTTGCGCAGGCGGCGCAGCAGGGGCTCGATGCGGCCGGTGCCGAGGATGGAGTAGTCGATGTTGTACTGGTTGGCCGGGGTCAGACCGCGGTAGTTCGCGTCCCAGGCCTGTTCGTAGCTGTCCTTGAAGACGATGAACTCCAGCTCGGTGCCGACCTGGGCGGCGTAGCCGAGTTCGGCGAGCCGGTCGAGCTGGCGGCGCAGGATCTGGCGCGGGGCGGCGACGACCGGGGTGCCGTCGTTCCAGGCGAGGTCCCCGACGAGCAGGGCGGTACCGGGGTGCCAGGGGATGCGGCGCAGGGTGGCCGGGTCGGGGTGCAGGGCGAAGTCGCCGTAGCCGCGGTCCCAGGAGGACATCGCGTAGCCGTCGACGGTGTTCATCTCGGTGTCGACGGCGAGCAGGTAGTTGCAGCCCTCGGTGCCGTGCCGCAGGACCTCGTCGAGGAAGAAGCGGGCGGCGAACCGCTTGCCCTGCAGCCGCCCTTGCATGTCGGGGAAGGCCAGGACGACAGTGTCGATCTCACCGCCGGCGACGAGGGTGTGCAGCTCCTCGACGCTCAGCGGGGCTGTGCGGTCTGCCACGGGAGAGCCTCCTTCGGCTTCTTCGGCATCTTCGGCTTTGTCGACGTCTTCGACGTCTTCGACTTTTTGCGGCCGGACCGAGAGCCATAAGGTATTGCCGAGGACCATTGCCTGGGAAGGGGGTGCGCCGGGATGTCGCGGGAGATGAGTCGGGGTGGGCCGGCCGACCGGCTCACTCCGGTGCTGCGGCCGGTACGGGCCGGCAACGGCTTCGAGGAGGCGCTGGAGCAGATCCTGCAGGTCGTACGGCTCGGTCTGGTGCCGGCGGGCGAGCGGCTGCCCGCCGAGCGGGAGCTGGCGGAGCGGCTCGGGATCAGCCGGGTGACGCTGCGCGAGGTGCTGAAGGTGCTGCAGGACCAGGGCCTGGTGGAGGCGCGGCGCGGGCGGTACGGCGGCACGTTCGTCCTGCCGCGCACGGACGCGGGCGGCGAGGACGAGCTGCGGCGGCGGATCGCCGAGGTCGACCTCGAGGACGTGCTGCGGTTCCGCGAGGTGCTGGAGGTCGGGGCGGCCGGGCTGTGCGCGGCGCACGGGCTGACGGACGAGCAGGCCGGCCGACTGCGGGCGGCACTGGACCGCACCCACGAGGCCCCGCTCGCGGACTACCGGCGCCTGGACACGCTGCTGCACCTGACCCTGGCCGAGCTGTGCGGTTCGCCCTCGCTGGCCGCGCAGTACGCGGCGGTACGGGCGACCGTCAACGACCTGCTGGACGGCATCCCGCTGCTGGTGCGCAACCTGGAGCACTCGCAGCGGCAGCACACCGCGCTGGTGGAGGCGGTGCTGGACGGGGACGCGGACGGCGCGCGGGAGATGACGCGGGAGCACTGCGCGGGCACGGCGGCTCTGCTGCGGGGCTTCCTGGCGTGAGCCGGCCCCGCAAAGGTATAAACATGAACCTTTGATTTGCCGGGAGGGTGGCATGAGCGGACGACCGCTGATCGGTGTGAGCACGTATCTGGAGTCCGGCGTGCGCTGGGGCGTGTGGGAGCTGGACGCCGTGCTGCTGCCGGCCGGGTATCCGCGGCTGGTGCAGCGGGCCGGAGGGCTCGCGTTCCTGCTGCCGCCGGACGCGCCCGAGCGGGCCGCCGCCGCGGTGGAGCGGCTGGACGGGCTGGTGATCGCGGGCGGACCGGACGTCGAGCCCTCGCGGTACGGCGCCCAGCGCTCGCCGCGTACAGGGCCGCCCGCGAGGGAGCGGGACGCGTGGGAACTGGCGCTGATCGAGGCGGCGTTGGCGGCCAGGGTGCCGCTGCTGGGCGTCTGCCGGGGGATGCAGCTGCTGAACGTCGCGCTGGGCGGGACCCTCGTACAGCATCTGGACGGGCACGCGGAGGTGGTCGGCGTGTTCGGACGGCATGCGGTCAAGCCGGTCCCGGGGACGCTGTACGGCGGGATCGTCCCGGAGGAGACCTCCGTACCGACCTACCACCACCAGGCGGTGGAGCGGCTCGGGGAGGGACTCGTGCCCTCGGCTCACGCGGAGGACGGAACCGTTGAGGCCATCGAGCTGCCGTCGGCCGAGGCGTGGGTGCTGGGGGTGCAGTGGCATCCGGAGATGGGCGAGGACCTGCGGGTCATGCGGGCGCTGGTGCGGGCCGCGTCCTGAGGCCTTGCTGATGCGCACCGCATCTTGAAAGTCGCCGCCCGCGCTCGCCGCGTCCTGAGGTCACCCTCTCGTCAGCGACAGCAACTCCCGTGCCGGGCCCGTCGGCCGGTGCCCCGTGGGCCAGACCGCGCGCAGATCCCGGCGCAGGGACACACCCTCGACCGGGATGCTCACCAGGCGGCGCATCGCCAGCTCCTCCCCCACCGCCAGTTCGCTCAGGACCGACGGGCCGGCGCCGCTGACCGCCGAGGCCTTCACCGCGGTCGTGGAGGAGAGTTCGATGAGGGGGCGGGCGAGGCCGCCCAGGGCCCGGTCCAGGACCTGGCGGGTACCGGAGCCGCGCTCGCGGAGGATCAGGGGGGTGGTCGCCAGCTCGTCCGCGGTCAGCGGGCGCCGACGGCGGGCCCAGGGGTGGGCGGGGGCCGTGACGACGATCAGGCGGTCGTGGGCGATGACGGCCGAGTCCAGACCCGCCGGGACGGTGAGGCCCTCCACGAAGCCGAGGTCGGCCTCGTCGGCCAGCAGGAGTTCCGCCACCTTCGCCGAGTTGCCGGCCAGCAGCGAGACCGCCGTGTCGGGGCGCTCGGCACGCAGCGCGAGGAGCCAGCCGGGCAGCAGGTACTCGGCGATCGTCATGCTCGCCGCGACCCGCAACCGGGAGTCCCGCCGATCGCGCAGCGCCTGCGCGCCCGCGTCGAAGGCCTGCGCCGCCTCCACCACCCGGCGGGCCCAGTCGGTCACCAGGGCGCCCGCGTCCGTGAGCCGGGAGCCGCGCGGCGAGCGGTCGACCAGGGCCACGCCCAGCTGCCGTTCCATGGAGCGGATGCGGCTGCTGGCGGCAGGCTGGGTGATGCCGACCTCCCGCGCGGCCGCCCCGAGGCTCCCCAGCCGCGCCACCGCCAGCAGCAGTTCCAGCGCGCCGAGGTCGGGCACCCGGTGCGCCAGCGAGCCGCCGGAGCGGCCGTCGTCCGTCACGTACTCCTCGCTCATAAGACCAGCTTATGCCCTGATAGAGAGGAACCCCCTGGTCAGCGGGGACGGGCGCCCCGAGGGTGGGCCCATGGTCACAGTCGCCCATCCCCTGCCCGCCGCACGCGCCGTCCGCGTCCGGCACCTCGGTCCCAACTGGTACGCCTCCGTCATGGGGACGTCGGTCGTCGGCACGGCCGGCGCCGCTCTCCCCGTGCACCTCGGCGGTCTGCGCGAGGTCTGCACGGCCGTCTGGGCGCTGGCCCTCGTCCTGCTGACGGCCCTGCTGACCGCCCGCGCCCTGCACTGGGTCCACCACCGCGACCAGGCCCGCGCCCATCTCCTCGACCCGGCCATGGCTCCCTTCTACGGCTGCCTGTCCATGGCCCTGCTGGCGGTCGGCGGCGGTGCCGTGACCGTCGGCCGGGACTGGATCGGCACCGGTCCGGCCGTGGCCCTCGACGCGGTGCTGTTCACCGCCGGCACGGTGGTCGGGCTCGCGGCCGCGGTGGCCATGCCGTACCTGATGGCCGTACGCCATCAGGTCAGGGCCTCCGACGCCACCCCGGCCTGGCTGCTGCCGTTCGTCGCGCCGATGGTCTCCGCCGCGCTCGGTCCGCTGCTCGTGCCGTACCTGCCGCCGGGGCAGCCCCGGGAGACCCTGCTGCTGGGGTGCTTCGCGCTGTTCGGGCTGAGCCTGCTGATCACGCTGCTGATGCTGTCGCTGGTCTTCGCCCGGCTGATCGCCGCCGGCCCGCTGCCGCTCGCGCTCACCCCGACCTGGTTCCTGGTCCTGGGCCCGCTCGGGCAGTCCACCACCGCCGTCGGCCTGATCGCGGACCGGGCTCCCGGGGTGGTACCGGCCCCGTACGACCGCGGTCTCGCCCTGTTCGCCGTGCTGTACGGGGTGCCGGTCATGGGGTTCGCGCTGCTGTGGCTGGGGCTCGCGCTCGCGCACGTCGTCCGGGCCCGGCGGCAGGGCATGGGGTTCGCCATGACCTGGTGGGCGTTCACCTTCCCGCTGGGCACCTGCGTCACCGGCGCCCTCGCCCTCGCCCGGCACACGGGGCTCGCCTTCTACGACACCCTGGCCGTCGGCCTGTACGGCTTGCTGGTGGCGGGGTGGCTCGCGGCCGTGTCCGGCACGGTCCGGGGCCTGGTCAGCGGCGAGCTGCTCGCAGGGCCTCGGCCAGCACCCGGGGCGCCTCGGCCAGCGACGGACCGTACCAGGTCAGGTGCCGTCCGCTGACGAGTGCGCAGTTCAGCCCGGGAAAGGCTTCGGGGCCGTCGGCGGCGGTGAAACGGTAGGGCTCGTCGGGCAGGACGACCAGGTCCGGGCCCGCCGCCCGCAGCTCGTCCAGGGGCACGCGGGGGTAGCGGTCGGGGTGGCCGGCGTACAGGTGGTGGACGCCGAGCCGGGCCAGCACGTCGCCGGCGAAGGTGTCCCGGCCCAGCACCATCCAGGGGCGGCGCCAGATCGGTACGACGGCCGTGGCGGGCTCGGTGGGCTCCGGGAGCGCGGCCCAGGCCTCCTCCGCCTCGTCCAGCCAGCGGGGCCGGGCCGGCGCGCCGCACGCGGTCAGCACCCGGGCCAGCTCCCGGAAGGCCCCTGGCAGCGTCCGCACCTCGGTGACCAGCACCTCCAGGCCCGCCGCGCGCAGGGCGTCCAGGTCGGGGGCGCGGTTCTCCTCCTCGTTGGCGATCACCAGGTCCGGGGCGAGGGCGAGGATCCGCTCGGTGTCCGGGTTCTTGGTGCCACCGACGCGGATGGCGTCCAGGCCCGCCGGATGGCTGCACCAGTCGGTGACCCCCACCAGGGTGCCCGGCAGCGTCACGGCCACCGCCTCCGTCAGGGACGGCACGAGCGAGACGACTCTCACGGGACTCACAGGACGACGCTCACTGGACGGCCCTCACCGGGCGAACCCTCACTGGACGGCCTTCACCGGACGACGCTCACTACCGGGACCGGTCCTTGACCGCCTCGATGTGTTCGGCGACCGCCACCACGATCACCCGGGTGTCCGGGACGGTGGCCCGCCAGCGGTGGCGGACCCCGCCGGTCAGGTAGAGGGTGTCACCGCGGCCGAGGCGGTACGCACGGCCCTCGGCCTCGATCTCGACGGCACCGTCGGCGACGTACATCAGCTCGTCGTTGCGGTGCTGGAACTCGCGGCCGGCGTCGTGGTCGCCGGTGAACTCGGACGCGTGCAGCTGGTGGTGGCCGCGCACCAGGGAGCGGGTGCGCGGGTCGAAGTCGTCCTCGGCGAGAGGCTCGGCGCGTACGACGTCCACACTGGCCGCCGGGTCGGCGGCGGCGAGCAGCTCCACAGCCGTGGTGCGCAGGGCGTCGGCGAGCTTCTCCAGGGAGCTGCGGCTCGGGCGGGCCTTGTCGTTCTCGACCTGGGAGAGGAAGGGCACGGAGAGGCCGGTGCGCTCGGCCACCACGGCGAGGGTGAGTTCCAGCGCGCGACGGCGCCGCCGGACGGCCGCGCCCACCCGCACGGGCTGCTGCTCTTTGTGGTCGCCCATCGCTCCGGCTCCCTCCTTCACGCGTCGTCCGGCTGACCGGGTGCCCCTTCTCGGGCGCACCTCTCCTGATGAGTTCTCTGCACCCTACGCATGTTCGGCAAACCGTTGCACGCGCCTGTCACATCCCCGTCACGCCGGCGGGCCCCCGACCCTCACGGTTCGCGCCAGGGCGCCGGCCTCCCCCGAGCGGACGGCACTCGCTTGTTTCAAGGTCCGAACGGGCGCTGGTGTTCCCGGCGGGCGGCTTCGTAGCGCTCCGTGGTTGGCCGGATCCTTCCCGTGTGCAGCACACACGTAAGAAGTGATCGGCTACCGCGGCGTCTCGGGCCGCGACGGGTTGTGCGACACGTCGTCGCTGTCAGTGCCGTGCGGCATGATGCGAGCGTGACCGGACGACTCATGCTTCTCGACACCGCCTCGCTGTACTTCCGCGCCTACTTCGGCGTCCCGGACTCCGTGCGGGCGCCGGACGGCACGCCGGTGAACGCCGTGCGCGGGCTGCTGGACTTCATCGACCGCCTGGTCAAGGACCACCGCCCGGACCGGCTGGTGGCCTGCATGGACGCCGACTGGCGGCCGCGGTGGCGAGTGGACCTCATCCCCTCCTACAAGGCGCACCGGGTCGCCGAGGAGCACGAGGTGGGACCGGACGAGGAGGAGGTGCCGGACACCCTGGCCCCGCAGGTGCCGGTCATCGAGCAGGTGCTCGACGCGGTCGGCATCGCCCGGGTCGGGGTCGAGGGGTACGAGGCCGACGACGTGATCGGCACGTTCACCGCGCGCGCCGACGGCCCGGTGGACATCGTCACCGGCGACCGTGACCTGTACCAACTGGTCGACGACAAGCGCGGGATCCGCGTCCTGTACCCGCTCAAGGGCGTCGGCACGCTGCAGACGACCGACGAGGCGGTGCTGCGCGAGAAGTATGGAGTCGACGGACGCGGGTACGCGGATCTGGCACTGCTGCGCGGCGATCCGAGCGACGGCCTGCCAGGCGTGCCCGGCATCGGCGAGAAGACGGCCGCCAAGCTGCTGGCCGAGTTCGGCGACCTGGCCGGGATCATGGCGGCGGCCGACGACCCGGCGTCGAAGCTCACCCCGGCGCAGCGCAAGCGGCTGACCGAGGCGCGGCCGTATCTCGCGGTGGCGCCGACCGTGGTGCGGGTGGCCGGCGACGTTCCGCTGCCGGACGTGGACACCGCCCTGCCGCGCGCACCGCGCGACCCGGCCGGGCTGGACGCGCTGGCGGCCCGCTGGGGGCTGGGCGGCTCCCTGCAGCGGCTGCTGATCACCCTTGAGGAGTGACCCGTGATCCCCGAGATGCTAGCTTAGGTAAACCTAACCAATGCATCTGGAGTGCAGCAGGAGGCCGCCATGGCGGAGCGTCCGGGGCGAAAGCCGCGTAAGGCCCATATCGCGCACGTGGTGCGCACCGAGCGGCTGACCCCGCACATGCAGCGCGTGGTGCTCGGCGGCGACGGCCTCGCCGGATTCGCGGCGGACACCTGCACCGACCACTATGTGAAGCTGCTGTTCGGGCCCGCGGGCGTCACCTACCCGGAACCCTTCGACCTGGAGCGGATCCGCGCCGAGTTCCCCCGCGAACAGTGGCCGGTGACCCGGACGTACACCGTGCGCGGCTGGGATCCCGAACACCGCGAACTGACCCTGGACTTCGTGATCCACGGCGACGAGGGCCTGGCCGGCCCCTGGGCCACCCGGGTACGGCCGGGCGAGACCGTGCGCTTCATGGGCCCCGGTGGCGCGTACGCCCCCGACCCGGACGCCGACTGGCATCTACTCGCCGGGGACGAGAGCGCGCTGCCCGCGATCGCCCGCGCCCTGGAGACGCTGCCCCCCGGCGCCCGCGCGCACGCCTTCGTGGAGGTGTCCGGCCCCGAGGAGGAGCAGAAGATCGACTCCGAGGTGGAGGTCGTCTGGCTGCACCGCGGGGACCGTCCGGTGGGCGAGGCCCTGCTGGAGGCCGTACGGGCGCTGGAGTTCCCGGAGGGCCGGATGCACGCGTTCGTGCACGGCGAGGCGGCCTTCGTGAAGGAGCTGCGCCGGATGCTGCGGGTCGACCTGCGGATCCCGCGCGAGGACCTGTCCATCTCGGGGTACTGGCGACTGGGCCACAACGAGGACGGCTGGCAGGCCTCCAAGCGGGACTGGAACGCCCGCATCGAGGCCGAGCAGGAGAGCGGCGCGGCGGCCGCCTGAACACCTGGAGAGCGGCGGCACCCCGACGGGGTGCCGCCGCTTTCTTGTGCTCGCACCGATGCCCGCCGGCCTCGCACCGATGCCCTCCCACCTCGCACCGATGTACTCCCGCAAGGAGGTGAGAACTTGGGCCCGCCACGGACACGCCCGCGTGACACGGGGGAAACAGCGCGTCCCTAATTTCTGTCGCCCGACAGGAACTCACTTCGCGCTCCGAGGCAGGTGCCGCCGTGACGACGACCGACGACCGCTCCCTGGAGGAGTTCGGCTACCGGCAGGAGCTGCACCGCAGCCTCGGCCGTTACGCCTCCTTCGCCGCCGGGTTCTCCTTCATCTCCGTCCTGACGACCGTCTTCCAGTTCTTCGCCTTCGGCTTCTCCTTCGGCGGGGCCGCCTTCTTCTGGGCCTGGCCGGCGGTGCTGGTCGGCCAGTTGCTCGTCGCCGCCTGCTTCGCCGAGCTGGCCGCGCGCTATCCGATCTCCGGCGCGATCTACCAGTGGTCGTCGCGGCTCGCGACCCCGGCCTTCGGCTGGTTCGCCGGCTGGATCATGGTGATCGGGCAGATCGTGGTGGTCGCGGCGGCCGCGCTGGCCCTGCAGATGGTGCTGCCCGCGCTCTGGTCCGGGTTCCAGCTGATCGGCACCGACCCCTCCCCCGCCTCCGCCGACGGCGCCGCCAACGCGGCCGTGCTGGGGGTGGTGCTGCTGACCCTGACCACGCTGGTCAACGTCCTCGACAACCGGGTGATGTCCGTGGTGAACCGGGTCGGCGTGACCGCCGAGATCATCGGCGCGGTCCTGATCGTCGCGCTGCTGCTGACCCACTCCCGGCGCTCGCCCGGCATCACCTTCCACACCACCGGCGGCGCCGGGACCGGCCTGTTCGGCGCGCTGCTGGTCGGCTCGTTCACGGCGGCGTACGTGATGATCGGCTTCGACAGCGCGGGCGAGATGAGCGAGGAGACGCACCGGCCGCGCCGCACGGCACCGCGCACGATCCTCACCGCGCTCGGCGCGGCGGGCCTGCTCGGCGGACTCGTCGTCCTCGGCGGGCTGCTGGCCGCGCCCAGCCTCACCGACGGCAGGCTCGCGGTGGACGGGCTGAGTTACGTCCTCACCAGCAGCCTGGGCGACGGGGTGGGCCGCGTCCTGCTGGCCGACGTGGTGGTGGCGATCGCCGTGGCCACACTCGCCATCCAGACCGCGGCCGGCCGGATGCTGTTCTCCATGGCCCGGGACGGACAGCTGCCGTTCTCCCGCAGGCTCGCCCGGGTCGACCCGCGCACGGGCATGCCGGGCGCGCCCGCCGTGCTCGTCGGCGTCCTGGCCGCCGCCCTGCTGCTGCTCGACTTCGCCTCGCCGGAGGCGTTCCTCGCCATCGGCACCACCTGCATCGTGATGCTGTACCTGGCGTACGCCATGGTGACCGGACCGCTGCTGGTGCGCCGGCTGCGCGGGGAGGCCGGCCCCCGGGGCACGGACGAGACGGGCGCCCCGCTCTTCTCCCTCGGCCGCTGGGGCGTCCCGGTCAACGCCCTGGCCCTCCTCTACGGCCTCGCGATGACCGTCAACCTCGCCTGGCCGCGCGCCGCGGTGTACGACCCGGCGGGCGGCCACTGGTACTTCCGCTGGTTCACGGTGCTCTTCCTGGCGGCGACGATCGCGGCGGGCGCCGGCTACCGGGGCTACCGGGCCTACCGCAGCCGCCGTGCGACGGTCACGGCCGCCGTGCCGGAGACGGCGGCCGCCTGAGCCCGGGCCGGGCCCATGCCGCCCGGTGAACCGGGCCCGGTGAACGGAGTCAGTCGCCCCGCACCCGCGCGTGGAGGTGCATGTCGTGCCAACCGTCGGCGTGCAGGAGGGCACGCCGCTTGGTGCCCTCCAGGGCGAAGCCGGTCTTCACGGCCACGCGGCAGGAAGCCTGGTTGGCGGTGGAGTGCAGGAGTTCGAGGCGCTGGAAGCCGATCTCCTCGAAGGCCCAGCGGGTCACGGTGTGGGTGGCGCGGGCGGCGACGCCCCGGCCCCGGGCCCGGGCCACCGTCCAGTACGCGACCTCGGCCACGCCGTCGGCGAGCATGATCTGCCGCACCGCGACCCGGCCGAGCAGTTCGTCCGTGTCCGCGTCGGCCACGGCCCACTGGGCGTTGTCCTCGCCCTGCCAGGTCTTCCGCCACTCCTCGATCCAGCCGGCGACCTCCTCCTCGGAGTCGGACGAGCGCAGATGCCACTGGTTCAGGACGGGGTCCTGGAAGGCGGCGTGGACGGCGGGCGCGTCCTCGGGCCGCCAGGGGCGCAGGACGAGACCGTCACCGGTCGGGAGGACGGGCTGCGGGATGCGGGCGAGGGTTCCGGGGGGCAGCACCGGGCGGGTGAGAAACGGCATGGTCGGCATCCTGCCAAGCGGGTGGCCCGCCCCCCAGCCGTTTTCCGCGCGCCTCGCCTGATCGGCCGTGCCCTCGCGGCACCCCCGTACCCTTGGTCCTGATGAGACGCCGTACGCCGCCCCCGCCCGCCCCGCTCCCCCAGCGCGACGGTGTCGACCCGGTGCGGGTGCGGCTGCCGTTCGGCGGCGCGTGGGCCACGGTGCGGGAGCATCTCGTGGAGCGGCTGACGGGCGCCGGGCCCGGCGTGATCGAGGCGATGTTCGACGCGGGGCTGATCGTGGGCGCCGACGGGCGGGCGGTGCCGCCGGACGCGCCGTACGAGCCGGGGGTGTTCGTGTGGTTCCACCGGGAGCGTGCCCCTGAGGTGCCGGTGCCGTTCCCGGTCGAGGTGGTGTACCGGGACGCGCACATCGTCGTGGCCGACAAGCCGCACTTCCTGGCCACCACCCCGCGCGGCGCCCATGTCGCCGAGACCGCGCTGGCCCGGCTGCGCCGCGAGCTGGACCTGCCGACGCTGAGCGCCGCGCACCGCCTGGACCGGCTCACCGCCGGGCTGGTGCTGTTCACGGTGCGGCCCGAGGAACGGGGCGCGTACCAGACGCTGTTCCGGGACCGCCTGGTGCGCAAGGAGTACGAGGCGGTCGCCCCGTACGACCCGGCGCTCGCCCTGCCCCGGACCGTGCGCAGCCGGATCGTGAAGGAGCGCGGGGTGCACGCCGCGCGGGAGGTCGAGGGCGAGCCGAACGCGGTGACCCACGTGGAGCTGGCCGAGCGGCGCGCGGATCTGGGCCGGTACCGGCTGGTCCCGGAGACCGGTCAGACCCATCAGCTGCGGGTGCATCTGAACGCGCTCGGCATCCCGATCCTGGACGACCCGCTGTACCCGGAGGTGACCGCCCCCGGGCCGGCCGACGACTTCCGGCATCCGCTGCAACTGCTCGCGCGGAGGCTGGAGTTCACCGATCCGGTCACGGGGACGGAACACCGGTTCGTCAGCGGACGCACACTCCGCGCGTGGAGCCACCCGGCAGAGCGGCCCGACCTGGCGGAGTAGCCCGACCCTGCGGAGTAGCCCGACCCTGCGGAGTAGCCCGACCCGGCAGAGCGGCCCGACCCTGCGGAGTAGCCCGACCCGGCAGAGCGGCCCGACCCGGCAGAGCGGCCCGACCCGGCAGAGCGGCCCGACCCGGCAGAGCGGCCCGACCCGGCAGAGCGGCCCGACCCGGCGGAGTGGCCGGCCCGGCAGAGTGGGCCGGCGGGGAGCCGTAGCACTCCCCGCCTCGACCCGGCCATCTCGACCTCGACCCGACGGCCGCGGCCCGACCGTGTCGGCCCGGACTCACTCCCCGCGCCACCACCGCAGCATCCGCTGCCACACGCTCAGGCGGCGACCCGGCTGCTCGGCGGCGGGGGCGGGCTCGGGCACGGACCACTCGGGGGCCGGCCGGGGCGCGCTGACCGCGGGTGCCGGGCGGGGCGGCTCGGGCGCCGGTGCCGGGTCCGTGCTCAGGGTGCCGACCTGCCAGGTGGCGCGCTGCGGCGGGATGTGGGAGAGGCTGGGCGCGTGCCCGGTGTCCTGCTGGGGCTTGGGCTCGAAGCGCACCGGCAGGGCCACCAGATGCCGGGAGGCGATCGAGGAGCGCCAGGTGAGGTCCTCCTCGGCGCAGTCCAGCCGGACGTCCGGCAGCCGGGTCAGCAGGGCGTCCACGCCGACGTCGGCGACGGCACGGCCGATGTCCTGGCCGGGGCACTCGTGCGGTCCGCCGCCGAAGGCGAGGTGGGAGCGGTTGCCCATCATGTGGGCCTTGGGCTCCGGACGCACGCGCGGGTCGACGTTGCCCGGGGCTGGCGCGAACAGCAGCCCGTCGCCCTTGCGGATGCGCTGGCCGCCCAGCTCGGTGTCCTGCTTGGCGTAGTAGCCGAGGACGGTGCTGAACGGCGGCTCGTCCCACAGGGACTGCTCGATCGCCTCCGGCACGGTCATCTGGCCGCCGTTGAGCTGGGCGCGGAAGCCCGGCTCGGTGAGGACCATGCGCAGCGCGTTGGCGAGCGCGTTGGCGGTGGCCTCGTAGGCGGCGAAGAGGACGAGCCTGAGGTGTTCGCGGACCTCGTCGTCGGTCAGGCCCGCCGGGTGGGTGACGAGGTGGCTGGTGAAGTCCTCCTCGGGGCGGGCGCGTCGGCGGGTGGTGAGCCGGTTCAGCGCGTCCATGACGTAGGCGTGGCTCTGGATGGCGGTCTCGGTGCCCTTGAGCGCGTCGCGGGCGGCCTGCACCATCCGGTCGTTGTACTCCTCGGGCATGCCGAGGACCTCGCACATGACGGCCATCGGCAGGTGCTCGGCGAACTGGGAGACGAGGTCGGCCCGGCCGCTCTCGCAGAAGCCGTTGACCAGTTCCTGGGTGTAGCGGCCGATGTGGCGGCGCAGGGCGCGCTGGTCGATGGTCGCGATGGCGGCGGTGACGGCGTCGCGCAGCCGCTGGTGCTCGTCGCCCTCGGCGTGCGAGCAGATGGGCTGCCAGGCGATGTGCGGCATGAGCGGGTGGTCGGGCTTGACCATGCCCTCCAGCAGCGGCGTCCAGATGCGGCTGTCGCGGGTGTACTGCGAGGGGCTGCGCACCAGGTGGAGGTTCTCGGCGTGCCCGAGGACCACCCACATCGGTACGTCGTCGTGCAGCAGTACGGGTGCCACGGGGCCGTGCTCCTCGCGCAGCCGCTCGTAGAGTTCGCCGAGGTCCTCCGCGTCGGGGCCGTAGAGCCGGTGGAGTCCCCCGGGGCCGAGGCCGTGCGCCGGGCAGCCCGGCGGCGGGCCGGGCTTGGGGTCGTGGGTTCCGGTCAGGGATTGGGGTTCTGGCGTCACAGTGGTCGCTCCGGAACGGATGGGGTGGGGCTGAGGGGTGGGCAGGGGTGGCCGGGTCCGGGTGCCGGTCAGGTGAGGGCGCCGGACACGGCGAGGGAGTGCAGGAAGTGCATGAGGGTCATCAGCACCTCCTTGCTGGAGGCGCGCCTGCGCACGTCGCACTCGACGATCGGGATCTCGTCGGTCAGGTCCAGCGCGGTGCGCAGTTCGTCGAGGGGGTAACGGGGGGCGTCGGGGAAGGAGTTGACGGCGACGATGAAGGGGACGCCGCGTTCCTCCAGGCGCCCCATGACGTCGAAGCTGACCTCCAGGCGCCGGGTGTCCACCAGGACGACCGCGCCGAGCGCGCCTTCGAACAGACCGTTCCACAGGAACCAGAAGCGTTCCTGGCCGGGGGTGCCGAACAGGTAGAGCACCAGCCGCTCGGTGATGCTGATGCGTCCGAAGTCCATCGCCACGGTGGTGGCCGTCTTGGTCTCGGACCCGTAGTTGTCGTCGACCCCGATACCGGCCTGGGTCATGGTCTCCTCGGTGGTCAGCGGCCGGATGTCGCTGACCGAGCCGACCATCGTCGTCTTGCCGACACCGAAGCCGCCCACGATCACGATCTTCACGGCGGCCTGGGCCGTGTGCGGGAGCTGGTCCTCGGTGCGTGGGCCGGGGAGGGTGTCAGAGCCGTTGAAGTCCATGCATCACCGCTTCGAGAATGGAACGGTCGGCGACCGCCTGGCGGACGATCGGGGCGCGCGCCTGCACCAGTTCGGCCGTGATCAGCTCGGTGATCAGTACGGTCATCGCGCTGAACGGCAGGTTCAGATAGGCCGACAGCTCGGCCACGGACAGGGGGGCGGTGCAGAGCCGGAGCACTGCCGCCTGCTCGGGTGTGGCGGACGGCGGCGCCCCCTCACGCGCCACGATCAGGGTCACCAGGTCGAGTTCCGCCCGTGCGCCGTCGGCGAGGCCGGTGACGGCGTAGAGCCGTTCGGGGTTCTTCGGCGCCGGCGCGCCGTCCGGTTGGGGGGGTGGGGGTGGAGGGGCCGGGAGTTCGTTCGGCCGGCGCCGTTTGCGTCGCGGAACAGTCATACGGTCTGCCCGTTCCGCCGGGGCGGACTGGTCAGATGGGCGCCGATCCGGACGACGAGGTCGCGCATCATGCCGCTCATCCGGCCGGGTTCGCAGGTGACATCGGCGAGCACGGCGAGAAAGGCGTTGGCTCCGGCGTTCATCAGGTAGAAGTAGCCGCCCTCGATCTCGATGACGACGAGCTTCATGTCGCCGGTGCCGTGGATCTCCTGGATGATGGCGCCGGCCAGGCTCTGCACGCCCGCACAGGCGGCGGCCACCCGGTCGGCGGCATCGGGGTCACCGCCGTAGCGGGCGATGCGCAGTCCGTCGGCGGAGAGGACCACGATCATCTGGATGCCCGGCACGCCGTCGTTGAGCTGCTTGAGCATCCAGTCGATGTTGCCTCGCTGCTGGATCACTTGAGGTCCCCCTCGTCGTCGGCGCCGGTGGCGGCCTCGGGTGCGATGTCCGAATCGTTGAGCAGGTGGACGTACTTCTCCGGGTGCCGCGTGAAGTCGGTGAGTTCGGGCGCGGTGGCGTCCTCGGGCATGCCCTTGCGCAGGCCGTCCCAGAACGCGTCGACCCACATGCCGGGCGGGCGCTCCATCAGCTTCTTGCGCTCGGGGTCGATCTCGGGCTCGGGTTCGGGTTCGGGCTTGGGCTGGGACCAGATGGTGGGCTTGCCCTCGCGTTCGGCGCGCTCGATCTCGGCCTGTTCGCGCAGCCGTTGGCTGAGCGGGGTCTTCACCCGGCTGCGGCGCTGCGGCAGGCCCCCGGCCGTCCACTCGGTGACGACGGGGACGTCGTCCTCCATGGAGATCCCGGCGGGGATGCTCGGGCTGGTGGGGCGGCGCTTCTTCGGCGGGCGCTTCGGGCCTTCCACGGCGCCGAGTTCGGCCATGGGGATACCGGTGGCGCCGATGCCGTGCGCGGCGCCGACACCGGGCTCGGTGGTCGTCATGACGCGCGGCACGACGAGGATGGCGCGGACGCCGCCGTAGGCGGAGGCGCGCAGGGAGACCTCCATGTCGAACTGCCGGCAGAGCCGGCCGACGACGGCGAGGCCGAGGCGCGGGTTGTCACCGAGGTTCTGGGCGTCGTCGAGCCTCTTGGCGTCCTCGATCATCTTCTCGATGCGGACGCGGGACTCTTCGTTGAGGCTGACGCCGGCGTCCTCGATCTCGATGGCGATGCCGGTCTGCACCTCGACGGCGGTGACGTGCACCTTGGTCGTCGGCGGGGAGTAGCGGGTGGCGTTGTCGAACAGTTCGGCGGCGGCGTGGATGACCGGCTCGACGGAGGTGCCCTTGATGTTGATGTTGACGATCGAGGTGAGGTCGATGCGCCGGTACTCCAGGATCCGGGACATGGCGCCGCGCAGCACGCTGTAGAGCGAGACGGGCAGGGGCCACTGGCGGCCGGGGCGGCCGCCGCCGAGGACGGAGATGGAGTCGGCGAGGCGGCCGATCAGCGAGGTGCCGTGGTCGAGCCGCAGCAGGTCGTCGAAGACCTCGGGGTTGCGGCCGTGGTCCTCCTCCATCTCGCGGAGTTCTTTGGCCTGCTGGTGGACGATGGCCTGGACGCGCCGGGCGGTGGCGACGAAGGCGCGCTCGGTCGCGTCGCGCATCGAGATCTCGTCGTCCGCGCCCTTGAGGGCGGTGCGCAGCAACTGGCGCTGGGAGTCCGGCAGGTCGCGCAGCTCGGGATTCTTGTCGACGACGTTGATCAGCACCTCGCGCATCGACTCTCCGGCGCGCAGCCGGTACAGCGCGGTGGGCAGGATCTCGGAGCCGAGCCGGACGATCTCCGCGTCGTGGACCGCGAGGCGGTGCTCCAGATACGCGGTGTGACGGGCGTGCTCGGCCTGGGCCTCCCGGAGCTTGCGGCCGCGGCGGACGACCTCCGTCGCGGTGGCGAGGACCAGCAGCGTGGCCACGGCTCCGCTGCAGCCGACGGCGACCCTGGCCGGGGCCCCCACCAGGGCGACGGCGGCAGCGGTCGCCGCGGTCATCAGGACGGCGGGCGGCAACAGCACGCGCGCATAGGGACGTTCACGGCCACCGGGAGGCTTCTGAACACTCACCATGGATGCCTTCTGAGACGGTTCGGCTGGGTGTCGGGGGAGCTTGTGCGGGGAAGGTTCATGGAACTGTCGGGATCTTCCGCATGTTTGGGAACAAGCGCACGAATAACCTCAACTCGGTGCGCCGCGGGCGAGCTTAGTCCGACCGGATCATCGCCGTGTCATATTCGGCAAGCACCTGAAATCGCCTTCGCGGCAGGAGTACGCTCGTCCCCATTTGCACGCGGCGCATTCATTCGAACGCGCCGCGTGACGGCGTACGGACGTACGAAAATCACTCACCGTGAGGGGTGGAAATGACTCACCGTGAGGCGCGGAGGAGCCTCAGACGCCGGCGACCCGCAGGGCCGCGTCGGCCGTGGCGCGGGCGAACTCGGAGACGGGGCGCGCGGGTTCGGAGCGGCGCACCAGGATGACGCCCTCGATCAGCCCGAAGACCAGATCCGTGCGCAGCTCCAGCTCGCTCTCGGCGAGCCCGCGTCCCGCCGCGGTGGCGGCCAGCAACTGCCGGTAGGCGTCCTTGAGTTCGGCCCGTACGACGTGGAAGCCGGCGAACCGCTCGGTGCGCACCTCGGGCAGCAGGTAGAGCCCGCCGAGGTTATGCGGACCGCCGCACAGCAGCGCGACGTCGGTGCGGCACAGCTCCCACAGCCGGTCCTCGGCCGGAGCCGCGTCGTCGGCGAGCAGCTCACGGGCCCGGGCCAGCGAGGGCGTGACGGTGGACTCCAGCAGCGCGGCGAGCAGTTCCTCCTTGCCGGAGACGTAGTGGTACATGGACGCCTGCCGCATGCCGGCCCGCTCGGCGACGGCCCGCGTGGTGGTAGCGGCGTACCCGAGGGTGGTGAACAGCTCCGCGGCGGCGGCGAGCAGTTCGGCGCGCGGCTCGAGACCGCTGTCCGGCCGCTGCGCGGCCCGCGGCCGGCCCACCCGTCGCGTGCTGCCCGTTCCCATGCGGTCGATCCTCGCACAGGCCCCCGCCCGGCGATCTCGGTGAGGGCTCACCAGCGTCTCGGTGAGGGCTCACCAGCATCCCGCTGAGGGCCTCACCAGCGATCTCGGTGAGGGCTCGGTAACCGCTCGGCAACGCCCGCGCAATGCCGGTGACCCGGCCCGCGCCTAATTTCTGTCGGGCGACAGAAATCCCGTTCCACTCCTTCAGGCGGAGGTCCCGCGATGGCGACAGCCACCACCCACGGAGCCCGTGCGCACGCCCGCGCCCAGGAGGGCACCCACACCGAGGCCATGCCCGTCGTACCGGCCCAGGACTGGCCCGCGCCGCCCTGCGCGGCCGGGCACCTGGTGTGGGCCGAGACCGTGGCGGGCGGCAACTACACCCACCGGGTGCTGGCCCGGGGCACCGAGCTGCGGCTGACCGACCTGCGCGGCGACGCCTGCGCGCACCTGCTGCTGTACGCGGACGGCCGGCCGTGGGAGCGGCTGAACGTGGCCGACACGGTGAAGGTGCAGTGGAACGCCTATCTCGGCGAGGGCCGGCTGCTGCTGTCGGACCAGGGCCGGGTGCTGGCCTCGGTGGTGGCCGACGCCTCCGGCCGGCACGACGCGCTGTGCGGCACCTCCACCCTCGTCCGCAACACCGCGCGGTACGGCGACGGAACCCCGCAGGGCCCCGCCCCGGCAGGCCGCGAACTGCTGAAGCTGGCCGCCGCCAAGAACGGTCTGGAGCCCCGCGACCTGCCTCCCTCCCTCTCCTTCTTCCAGGGCGTCGAGGTGCGCGGCGACGGCTCGCTGGAGTTCACCGGCTCGGCCGGACCCGGCGGAAGCGTCACACTCCGCGCCGAACAGGACCTGACCGTACTGATCGCGAACGTGCCGCACCCGATGGACCCGCGCCCCGAGTACGTCAGCACGCCCCTGGAGGTCCTGGCCTGGCGGGCCGCGCCGACCGCGCCCGGCGACCCCCTGTGGGAGGCCACCCCCGAGGGCCGTCGCGCCTTCCTGAACACCACCGGATTCCTCGCCGCGAGGGGGCTCGCATGAAGACCGTCGTCCCGGCCCGCGCCGCCTGGTCCGCCGTCGTCCGCACCGGCCGCACGCTGACCATCACCGACCTGCACGGCAACCAGGCCGTCGACTTCCTGGTGTACGACGCCCACGACACCGCCGTGCGCTACAGCGCCCCCGACACCCTCCAGGCCCAGGGCTCCCTCTTCCTCACCACCGGAAGTGTGCTGCTCTCCAACGAGCACACCCCGCTGATGACCGTCGTCGCCGACGACGTCGGCCGGCACGACACGGTCGGCGGCGCCTGTTCCAAGGAGTCCAACACCCTGCGCTACGGCCACCACACCTGGGCCCAGCATGCCTGCGTGGACAACTTCCTCGCGGAGGGCGCCAAGTACGGCCTGGGCAAACGGGACCTGGTGTCCAACATCAACTGGCACATGAACGTGCCGGTCGAGAAGGACGGCACCCTTGGCATCGTCGACGGCATCTCCGCCCCGGGACTCTCCCTGACCCTGCGCGCCGAGCGGGACGTCCTGGTCCTCGTCTCCAACTGCCCCCAGATCAACAACCCCTGCAACGGCTTCGACCCGACGGCGGTCGAGATGACGATCAGCGAGGCGGCCGGCGCATGACCTTCGACACGTTGCTGGTCGCCAACCGGGGCGAGATAGCCGCCCGGATCGTCCGCACGGCCCGGACACTCGGCCTGCGCACGGTCGCCGTGTACGCCGACCCCGACCGCTCGGCCCCGCACGTCCGGCTCGCCGACGAGGCGGTACGGCTCGGACCGGCGCCCGCGAAGGAGTCGTACCTCGACGCCGACCTCGTCCTGAAGGCGGCCAAGGACACGGGCGCGGGCGCGATCCACCCCGGGTACGGCTTCCTGTCCGAGGACGCGGCCTTCGCGCGGCGCTGCGAGGACGCCGGGATCGTGTTCGTCGGGCCGACGCCGGAGCAGCTGGAGCTGTTCGGTGCCAAGCACACCGCGCGCGCGGCCGCCGAGGCGGCCGGGGTGCCGCTGGCACCGGGGACGGGACTGCTCGCGGGGCCGGCCGAGGCGCTGCGCGCGGCCTCGGCGATCGGCTACCCGGTCATGCTGAAGGCGACCGGCGGGGGCGGCGGTATCGGTATGTCGGCCTGTCGCTCCGCCGACGAACTGACCGAGGCCTGGGAGCGGGTGCAGCGGGTGGCAGCCGCCTCCTTCTCCTCCGCCGGCGTGTTCCTGGAGCGGCTCGTGGAGCACGCCCGCCATGTCGAGGTGCAGGTCTTCGGCGACGGCAGGGGAAAGGTCGTCACCCTCGGCGACCGGGACTGCTCGCTCCAGCGCCGCAACCAGAAGGTCGTCGAGGAGGCCCCCGCCCCCGGCATCCCCGAGCACGTCCGCACCCGGCTGACGGCCGCGGCCCGCGACCTGTGCGCGTCCGTCGGCTACCGCTCCGCCGGCACGGTCGAGTTCGTCTACGACACCGCCCGCGAGGAGGCCTACTTCCTGGAGGTCAACACCCGCCTCCAGGTGGAGCATCCGGTCACCGAGGAGGTCCACGGCGTCGATCTGGTCGCCTGGATGCTGCGCCTCGCGCGCGGTGAGACGGACGTCGTCCGCGACCCGGGCGCCCCGCGCGGCCACGCCGTCGAGGCCCGCCTGTACGCCGAGGACCCCTCCCGCGGACACCGGCCCAGCGCGGGCCTGCTGACGCGGGTGGAGTTCCCGCCGGGGGTGCGCGTCGACGGCTGGGTGGAGACCGGCACCGAGGTGACGACGTCGTACGACCCCATGCTCGCGAAGGTGATCGCCTACGGCGTCGACCGGGAGCAGGCGCTGCGCCGGCTGGACGAGGCCCTGGCCCGCACCCGCGTCGACGGCATCGAGACGAACCTGGGCCTGGTGCGGGCGGCGCTCGCCCACCCGGAGTTCCGGGCCGCCGGCCATTCGACGGCGACCCTCGCGTCCGTGACCGACCCGACCCCGCGCATCGAGGTCGTCTCCGGCGGCACGCTGACCACCGTCCAGGACTGGCCCGGCCGTACCGGCCACTGGCAGGTCGGGGTGCCCCCGTGCGGGCCCATGGACGACCTATCCTTCCGCCTCGGCAACCGGGCCCTCGGCAATCCGGAGGGCGCGCCGGGCCTGGAATGCACCCTGCAGGGGCCGTCGCTGCGGTTCACCCACCCCACGACCGTGTGTGTGACCGGCGCGCCGGCACCCGTCACCGTGGACGGGGGCCCGGTCGCGCTGTGGGAGCCGGTGACCGTCCCGGCGGGCGCGGTCCTGGAGATCGGCGCACCCGCCGAGCACGGCCTGCGCACGTACGTGCTCTTCGCGGGCGGCGGCCTCGACGTGCCCGCCTTCCTGGGCAGCGCGAGCACCTTCACGCTGGGCCGCTTCGGGGGACACGGCGGCAGGGCACTGCGCACCGGCGACGTCCTGCACGGAGGAGCGCTCGCCGAGGGCACCCCCGTACCGGACGGCGACCGCCCTGCGCTCACCACCGCATGGCGGATCAAGGCCGTCGAAGGCCCGCACGCCGCACCGGAGTTCTTCACCGAGGACGACATCCGCGACTTCTACGCCGCCGACTGGAAGGTCCACTTCAACTCCGCGCGCACCGGCGTCCGCCTGATCGGACCCAAGCCGCGCTGGGCCCGCACCGACGGGGGCGAGGCGGGCCTGCACCCGTCCAACATCCACGACACCCCGTACTCGGTCGGCGCCGTCGACTACACCGGCGACATGCCGGTGCTGCTCGGCCCGGACGGACCCTCGCTCGGCGGCTTCGTGTGCCCGGCCACGGTCCTGAGCACCGAACGCTGGAAGCTGGGGCAGCTGCGCCCGGGCGACACGGTGCGCTTCGTGCCGGCGGACGTGACGGGGGCGCCCCGGCCGGAGCTCGTCGACGGCGGGGTGCTGGCGCGGGACGGGGACGTCACGTACCGCCGCAGCGGTGACGACAACCTGCTCGTCGAGTTCGGCCCGATGCAGCTGGACCTGGCGCTGCGCATGCGCGTCCACGCACTGATGGAGGCGGTGGCGGAGGCCGGTCCGGCCGGGGTCACCGACCTCACCCCGGGCATCCGCTCCCTCCAGATCCGGACCGACCCACGTGTCCTGTCCCAGCACGAACTCCTCGCCGCGGTACGGGAGATCACCGCGGGGCTCCCGCCCACCGACGCCCTGGTCGTCCCCTCCCGCACGGTGCACCTCCCCCTTTCCTGGGACGACCCGGCCACCCGTGAGGCGATCGCCCGCTACATGGCCGGCGTCCGCGACGACGCCCCCTGGTGCCCTTGGAACATCGAGTTCATCCGCCGCGTCAACGGCCTGGAGTCCGTCGCGGACGTGTACCGCACCGTCTTCGACGCGGAGTACCTGGTCCTGGGCCTGGGCGACGTCTACCTGGGCGCCCCCGTCGCCACCCCACTGGACCCGCGCCACCGGCTGGTCACCACCAAGTACAACCCGGCCCGCACCTGGACCGCCGAGAACTCCGTCGGCATCGGCGGCGCCTACCTGTGCGTGTACGGCATGGAGGGCCCCGGCGGCTACCAGTTCGTCGGCCGTACGACCCAGGTGTGGTCGGCGTGGCGGCAGCGCGGCGCTTTCGAGCCGGGCGCGCCCTGGCTGCTGCGCTTCTTCGACCGCATCAAGTGGTACCCGGTGGACGCGGACGAACTGCTGGAGCTGCGCGCCGACATCGTCTCCGGCCGGTTCGTGCCGCGCATCGAGGAGGGGACCTTCTCGCTCGCCGAGCACCAGGCCTTCCTCATGGAACACGCGGAGTCCATCGCGGAGTTCAGGGCCCGGCAGCGGGCCGCGTTCGCCGTGGAGCGGGACGCGTGGGAGGCGGCGGGCGAGTTCGCGCGGGCGCAGGCGGCGACGGCGCCCGCGGCCGCACCGGCCGAGCCGGCGGTGCCACCGGGCGGACGGCTGGTCGAAGCCGAGTTCGCCGCGTCCGTGTGGCAGCTGAACGTCCGCCCCGGCGACACGGTGACGGCCGGGCAGCCGCTGCTGGCCCTGGAGGCGATGAAGATGGAGTCACGGGTGCACGCGCCGGTGGACGGCGTGGTCACCGAGATCCTGGCCGAGCCCGGCGACCAGGTCGAAGCAGGCTCGCCCCTGATCGTCCTGGCCCCGGCGGCGAGCTGAGAGCCGGACGCGCCCGGAAGGCCGGACGCACCCTGAGAGGCCGACCCACCTTGAAGCCCGACCCCGCGCTGAGGGCCCGACGGCACCCTGCAAAGCCCGACGCGCCCTGAAGGCCTGACGCGCGCTGAAAGCCCGACCCACCCTGCGAGCCCGACCCACCTTGAAGCCCGACCCCGCTCTGAGGGCCCGACGGCACCCTGTAAGGCCCGGCGCACCATGAGGGCCTGACCCGCTCTGAGTGCCTGACGCGCCCTGTAGAGCCCGACCCACCCTGAAAGCCCGACCCACCTTGAAGCCCGACCCCGCTCTGAGGGCCCGACGGCACCCTGTAAGGCCCGGCGCACCATGAGGGCCTGACCCGCTCTGAGTGCCGGAC